>CAWFJA010000007.1:0-237399 GCA_963816025.1 Terriglobia bacterium | reverse complement strand
CGACTCGCCCGCGAGGCGGCGCCGGTGAACTGTCCTCTCAGCACGGCGCCGGAGGCCTCGATACGAAGCAACGCTTTTTCAATCTCGGAAGCCGGGAGCCCAAGCAGGCTTCCAAGCTGCGAAGCCGTGGCGGGACCTATGCACGACATCCAACCGGTCACGAGCGCCAGCAAAGCATCGTCAGACGAGGGCAGAGTCGCCTGAATCTCAGCGACAGGACGATCAAACTCAGCGTCGGGGAACAGTTGCGAAAATGTCTTCGCCCGCTCTGTCGCCACCCAGTAGTTCACCCCAGCGTGCGTCGTCCGAGCAGCCCGCCCACGTTCAACAAGTCTCTCGAAATACTCCTGCCACTTGCCGGCGCTACGACTCACGTGGGGACAGCCGCCCTCGGCTGTCCGGTCGAGCGTAGCTCGACTATCTGGCGAACCATCAGGTTGCCGATGCCAGACTCAGGGAGAAAACCTGCTCAGCACTGAGCTGGACAGCCGGGGACGGCTGTCCGCACGTGGTCTGGGGAAAGGCAATCAGCGTGTGCAGCACATCGTGCAATTCATCCGCGTCGCGCACATCGGGCCAGGCTTCTTCCCGCACCTGCGCGATCGCCGCGGGATCGAGCTTGCCAACCTCTTCCAGGACGGAGTCCGGCAGGATGCGCCGCATCTCCACCGCGCGCGCCCGCCGTTCTTCGAGTGGGGCGTCGTCGAGATAGGCGTAGGGATTCGCATTCAGAATTTCATGCGAAAATTGCGACGGCACCGGCGTATCCACCGCCAGGCAACGGATTCGTCCCTGCTGGATGCCGCTCAGCAGCGCCTTGAGCCCATCGATGTCCATCGCCTCGGTGAGCACGTCTTTCATTACTTCATTCACCAGGGGATGATCGGGAATCTGAATGTCGCCGACGATGTTTTCCTGGCACGCGGCCACGTCGGGGAACACCGACGCCAGCAGATCGTCGGAGCGCATGCGCTGGATCTGCGGCGGGACTTTCTTGCCGCCCTGAAAGCGCAGCAAGGCCAGAGCGCGATTGGCGTCCCAGCGCCAGCGCGTGCCAAAAATCGGCGATGCCAGCGCCGCCTGTTCCAGGATCGGTTGCACGGTGTCAGGATTGAGGAAATGAAAAACGTCAGCCAGCGGAAAGCTGTGCTGTTCGGCCAGCGCAATGTTGAGGCCGTTATCGGTGGCCGCCGCCTGCAACTCAAAATTAAAGCTGCGGCAGAAACGCTTGCGCAACGCCAGTCCCCAGGCTTTGTTGATGCGGCCGCCATAGGGCGCGTGGATGATCAGTTGCATCCCGCCGCCTTCGTCGAAGAAGCGCTCGGCGATAATCGTGTCTCTGCGTGGGAACGTCCCCCAGCACGGCGCGTCCTTGCAGGATGTACTCGATGGTCTGTTCGGCGCCGGGATCGTCCAGCCCGCATTCTTCTTTCAACCAGGCTACAGTTTCTGCTACAGCGGGCTGACTTTGCGAAACTCCGATCGGAGAAACGCCGTGCAGGCGGTCGCTGATTTCCTTGCGCAGACCGGCCACGTGCGCGGAAAGTTCCTGAGTTCGCGCCGGGGCCTCGCCGCGCCAGAAGGGAACGCTGGGTGGCGCGCCATGAGCGTCTTCGACCAGCACGCGTCCCGACTTGCCTTCCACGCGGCGGATGCGCCACGAGGTGTTGCCCAGCAGCATGATGTCGCCCGCGTTGCTTTCCACGGCAAAGTCTTCGTCGAGGGTGCCGACAACAATGCCGTCCGGTTCGGCGACCACGGTGAAGAGCGCGGTCTCGGGAATGGCGCCGCCGCTGGTGATCGCCGCCAGCCGGCTTCCCCTCCGCGGCCGCAGTTTCCGGTTCACCTTGTCGTGATGGATGTAGGCGCCGTAGCGCCCGCGCCGCGAGGCGATCCCTTCAGAAAGCATTTCGAGGATCGATTGGTAAGTCTCGGGCGAAAGATTGCGATAGGGATAAGCCCGTGTGACCAGGGCGAAGAGTTCGTCTTCATCCCATCCGCCATCATCGTCGGAGGGTTGGCTGGTGTGGCGCGGGCGCCCGGCCCGCGTCTCGAGAGCGGCAGAGGTCATGCGGTTTGCACCGACCGGCGCCGTATCGTTCACCCAAAGTTCCGCCTTCGAATCCTCCACCTCTGACACGGCCCCCGGCGTTCGCGGGCCGGGCGCCCGCGCCACACGGGCACTGCCGCTTTCCGCGGCGCAGGCGGCCACAATCTGCTGCGCCAGAATGTCCAGCGGAGCATCGGGAATGATCAGGCGGTCCAGATCTCCCTGCCGGATGGCCCGCACCAGCGCGGCGCATTCCAGCAGATCGTCGCGGGTGCCGGCGAAGAAGCGTCCCTTGGGCACGGCCCCGCGCCAGTGACCGGAACGGCCAACGCGTTGCAGCGCGACCGCGATGGCCCGCGGCGAACTGATCTGCACCACCAGGTCCACGGTGCCAATATCAATTCCCAGTTCAAGCGATGCCGTCGCCACCAGAACTTTGACTTTGCCTTCTTTTAGTTTCTGTTCCGCGGAGAGGCGTAGCTTGCGGGAAAGACTGCCATGATGCGCGGCCACGTTCTCTTCGCCCAAGCGTTCGCCCAGGTGGTGGGCAATTCGTCTCCGCCAGCCGCCGGGTATTGACGAAGACCAAGGTGGAACGATGCTGCTCAATCAGTTCCACCAGCCGGTTGTAAACCTCGTCCCACATTTCGTTGGTGGTGATCGGTCCGAGGGCGGAGCCGGGAACTTCCACCGCGAGATCAAGCTTGCGCTTGTGACCGACATCCACGATCACCGGCGCCGGCCGGCCGTTGCCGGTCAGGAAGTGCGCGACTTCTTCGATCGGCTTCTGGGTCGCGGAAAGCCCGATGCGCACGGGTGGGCGATACGTCAGCGCCTCCAGCCGCTCCAGCGAGAGCGCCAGATGGGCGCCGCGCTTGTCGTCGGCCACGGCGTGGATTTCGTCAACGATGACGGTTTCGACATCGCGCAGAATGGCGCGACTCTTTTCCGCGGTCAGCAGGATGTAGAGCGACTCGGGCGTAGTGACCAGAATGTGCGGCGGGCGCTTCAGCATGGCTCGACGTTCGTGCATCAGCGTGTCGCCGGTGCGGACCGCGGTGCGAATCTCTGGCATCAGCAATCCACGATCGCCCGCCATCTGAAGAATCTCGCTGAGCGGCACTTCGAGATTCTTCTGGATGTCGTTGCCCAGTGCCTTCAGCGGCGACACATACAGAACTTCGGTGCGGTCGTCGAGATCCCCAGCCAGCGCCTTGCGCACCAGCCGGTCGATGCAGGCGAGAAACGCGGCCAGAGTTTTGCCGGAGCCGGTGGGTGCGGAAATGAGGGTGGTTCGCCCCGCCAGAATATGAGGCCAGCCCTGTTCCTGGGGTTCGGTCGGTGTGCCAAATTTCTGGACAAACCACTCCGCGACCAGCGGGTGGGCCCAGGCGAGCGAGGAGGGAGGGGGAAACATGGTTGGATATTCTACCACGAGACTTTCGCAAAACATTCGCCTACGCCACGAACCACGTAGGCCCAGACGTCCTCGTCCGGGCGGGGCGAGCGGAGATCGCCAGAGGTCTGTGCCATCGTCAGACCCGAACCAGCGGAGCTTGGCCCCGCTGGGCAGGTGAGGACACCTGCCCCTACTTGGGCTGTGGAGCTGAATGCTAAAATTCGGGCAATGCCGAAGACATCTTCCGCCAAAGCCCGCGCGCGAAAAATCAAACTCCTTCTCTTCGACGTTGACGGCGTCCTCACTGACGGCAAGCTCTTTCTGTTTCCCGTTCCGGTCGCCGGCCAATCCGACAGACCGATTGTGGTCGAAGCCAAAGGCTTCCACGCTCAAGACGGCGCCGGCATCTCGATCGCCCGCATTGCCGGCATCAAGACTGGCCTCATTACCCGGCGCAACTCCGAGACGGTGGCACTGCGCGCGCGCGATCTCAAACTGGAACATGTCCACCAGGGCAGCCAGGATAAGTTAAAAGTCTTCCGCCAAATCCTGGCCGAAGAGGGACTGAACGCCGCCGAAGTTGCCTTCGTGGGGGACGATGTGATCGATCTGCCTGTAATGCGCAACTGCGGATTTTCGGTTGCCGTCGCGAATGCCCGCCGCGAGGTCAAGGAGGAGTCACACTATGTGACACCTCATGCCGGTGGTGATGGCGCGCTGCGAGACGTAATCGAGTTCATCCTCAAGGCGCAAGGCAAGTGGAAACAGGCGGTGGAAGCATACATCCGACAGGAAGCCAGCAATTAGCACTTGGCACTTAGCCAATCCACCGGTGCTTGAAATTTAAAGAGGTATCGAAGCTGGAGGCCTGAGGGGTCGGCTAATTGCTCTCTCTCGACGGCCACACCCGCTGCAGCGCCACCGGTCTTACCAGCAAAACAAAAACCCACCGGTCGTCTGCTTGGGGCGTGCTCGGGTCGACGACCGATGGGCTACCGTTTCTCCTTACTCACCCTGTTGTTTTCAGGAGTAATTGAAACTATTAAACACCAGCCGGGCCAAAAGTTTCGTAGGTTTTTGTAAATATTTGTAAGCCAAAGCCTTACTCTGGAATGGCCACCGGCCGGGCAGCCATCAGCTCGGCAAACCGGGGGTCTTTGCGCAGCCCGGCAAATTCAGAGTC
This sequence comes from Terriglobia bacterium, assembly GCA_963816025.1. GTDB lineage: Bacteria > Acidobacteriota > Terriglobia > Terriglobales > Acidobacteriaceae > JAIQFF01. Next base: position 232,767 of record CAWFJA010000007.1, on the reverse strand, counting down.
TTTGTACACTTCATCGATCCCCTTATAGCCTTCCTCCATGGCTCGGCGCAGGTATTGCAGGGAGCGGTCGGCGATCCCGCTCTTGGCATAGAGTTTGGCCAGCACATAGTAGAAATGGGCCCGGTCGCCCGGGGACGACATCTGTGCCAGTACGCCGGTGTGGGAGGTGCGCTCAAAAATATCCGGATCGAGTTGCAGTGCCTGGTTGTAGGCCAGGCTGGCTTTCACGTACTCCTTCTTGGAAAAGTAGGCGGCCCCCAGATTGCTGTAAAAGGATGCCGAATCCTGGCGCAGCTTGATGGCGTCTTCATAGCGTTTGATGGCGGGGCCATACTTCTTTTGCAAATAGAAGATCACGCCCAGGTTGTTGTGCGCGTCGGCAAACTGCCGGTCAATTTTGATCGACCTCTCGAAGTCCTTGCGGGCCTCGCGGAAGCGCGCCATCTGCAGCTCGTTGATGCCGATCTTGTTGTAGAGCGGGGCGCTGACGGGATTTTTTGCCAGGGCCGCCCGGTAGTAATCCAGCGCGTCCAGGTAGGCTTTTTCGGATCGCAAGGTGTCGCCGCGCTGTTCCAGGTCTTTGGCTGCGGCATCCGGCGGAGGAGCCTCGGCTCGCCGAACGGCAGGCGAGCTGACCTCCACCTGCTCGGAGGAACGAGTCTGATCAAAGTGATGAATCTGGGCCAGCAGGGTAGGGATGGGGAAAATCACTGCCAGCAGGACGTAAAGCAGATATCGACGACCCATAAGTCCGCTCCTGAAGACAGAGCCAACTCGGTGCGGGCCCGTCTACTGAGGACTCTTACCGTTACCGCCTGTGTCCGCCGGTTTGGGCGGCGGATCATTAGACGGTTTATCATCCTTAAAGATACCCGCAATCTTGCCCAAAAAACCTTTTTTCTTTTTATTGGGATCTTCGGCGGTCGCGCTGGCCGGGGTCCCGGGCGCCGCAGGTTGGGCTCCGGGGGGTGGGGGCGGAAGCGCCTTGTCGCCCCCTAACCCAAAGACCCGGCTGAAGAACCCCCGCATTCCGGTGCTCTGGTCGCAGGTCTCGCTGGGCTCCGTACCCGCGATAAACGCCGCGTTGTAGTCTTCCGGACAGGCGGGCGTGGCCAGCAGGTTGGTGGTCTTATCGAGCTGTACGTCCACCACTCCTGCCGGCTGCGAGAACGGCTGGGCGTCGGCGTATTGGGGCAGGGTGATCGCCTTCTTCATGAACTCCGCCCAGATGGGGGCGGCAGTCTGGGCCCCGCTCAAGCGAATGTCGCTGTAATCGTCGTATCCCACCCACACGATGCACAACAGATTGCTGGTGTAACCGGCGAACCAGCCATCATGCGAACTTCCTGTCTTGCCCGCTGCCGGCGCCGTGAAACCACGCAAGCGCACCGGATAGGCGGTGCCGAAATTCATCACCCCTTCCATCATGGTGGTCATGAGATAGGCCACGCGAGGGTCCAGCACGGAGCGGGTTTCCGGCTTGAAATCGAGGACGATATCGCCGTTGGCGTTCCGCACCGAGTTGACCAGGGTTGGCGAAATGCGCACCCCGGCATTGGCGAAGACGGTGTAGGCGGCTGCCATGTCCATGGGAGTGGCATCGTAAGCGCCCAATGCCATGGCCGGCGTGGCTTTCACCGATGCGATTCCAGCCGCTTTGGCTAGGTCGGCCACTTTGTCGTAGCCTACTTCTTCCGCCAGTTTGACGGTCGCGTTGTTCAAAGAAAGCGCCAGCGCATAGCGCGCGGTCACGTCACCGTGGTACTCCTCTTTGTAATTACGGGGCTCGTAGATCTGGTCGCCGTAGGCAAACGAGCCAGGCGCATCCTGCACAATGGAAGCCGGTGTGAATACTGGATTCGAGCCATCGAGGGCCGTATTCATGGCGGCGGCGTAGACGAAAGGTTTGAAAATAGATCCGGTGGGGCGCTTGGCCACGGCGTGATTCAACTGGCTGATGCCATAGTTCCGCCCGCCCACCAGCGCCAGAACCTCGCCGGTGTGCGGATCCATCACGACCATCGCGACCTGCGCCTGGGGCCCGGGCAGGACCTTGGTCTCGAACTTGTTCTTTCCTATCTTCGTCCGTCGGGTGCGCAGCTTCGTGACCTGATCGTCCACCAGTTTCATTCCGATCTGGACCGCTCCTGCCGCGGCTTTCTGCAGGTCGGGATCGATCGTCGAGTAGATTCTGTAGCCCTGTTCGTTCATCTGGCGTTCGTCCAGTTTGCTGATCAGCGTTTCCCGTAGCAGATCGACGAAGTAGGGCGCGTCACTGGCTTCGACGTTGGGCGGCGCCAGCTTGAGCGGCGTGGCCTTGGCTTTCTCGGCGTCGGCCTGGGTGAGGCTATGAGTTTCAACCATGGTGTCCAGCACCAGGTTGCGGCGTTCGAGGGCGCGCTCGGGATGGCGGTACGGCGAGAGATAGCTGGGCGCCTGAATGATTCCGGCGATCAGCGCGGCCTCTGCCGGGGTGAGGTCTTTCAAATCCTTATTGAAGTACGCCCGCGCCGCCTGGGCAAAGCCGCTGATGGTGAACGAGCCGCGCTGGCCCAGATCCACGCGATTGGCGTAAAACTCAAAAATCTGCTGCTTGCTGAGCTTCTGCTCCATTTCGAGCGCAATCAGCATTTCCGACAATTTGCGCTTTACCGTCTTTTCCGGAGTAAGGAAAAACGCCCGGGAAAGCTGCATGGTGATGGTCGAACCGCCCTGCTCATGCCGTCCGTGGATGACGTCCACCCAGGTGGCTTCCGCCAGGCGCATGAAGTTGACGCCGCCATGCTGAAAAAAGCGCCGGTCTTCGATGGCCAGCACGGCGTCCACCATCAATTTTGGAATTTCGTCGTAGGTGACCAGCTCGCGCTTGGAGCGCTGCCCCGCGTCGAACAGGGATGTGATCATCTGCGGTTCGAGCTCGTAGGCGGAAAGATCGCCCGACTTGCTGGTGATGCTTTGAACCTTGCCGCCCTGCACCCGGATGATGGCCGACTCCGGACTGTGATAGGAGTCAGGGCCAGGCTTGATCTCAATCCCGCCTTCGAACAGGCGATAACTGCCCATCGGCGTTTTGCCATCGCTGTCGGAATAGCCGGCGCGCCGCAGCTGGACGGCTATGTCTTTGGGTTCGATTTTTTCGCCGAGCTGGACGGGGCGTGAAATCGCGTAAATTCTGGCGGAGTTGCCAAATACCGGACCCTTGAACCGCTGGTCAATCATCCGGCCAAACTTGACGTAGTAGTAAGTGAAGAAGGCCCCGCCTATGGTTCCCAGGACGAGAAATACCACCAGCGCCGCCTGCAGTAGCGGATCGCGGAACGACCATCCGTTCCTGCCAGATTGCCGGCCTGTCGGGATCTTGAGCTTTATGGCCACAATTCGATGAGAGTACGCGCCTCTACGGGCTTAGACGACGGAGTGCGTAACTGCCGTTATCCGAGATGAAGAAATTCTCTTCTCCGGCCAAACCGAGTCCGGCTAGACCGAGCCTGGCCAGACCGAGCGCTCCGCATCCCCGATTGACTTCAAATAGAGATAAGGCATTTTAACCTGCCGGCACGCATTTTGAACCTGGAGGGGGTTGGCAGCCAGCTACCGTCCGGCGCTCCAGGCCTTAATCCGTGGGCGCGAACGGAACCAGCGCATTCGTGACCGTCAAATCGGTCACGGTGTGCGTGAGGGCGCCGGTGGAAGCGTTGGTGTCCAGTACCGAGAACGCGCTGCTCGCCGTATTGGCGCAGAAAGCTTCTCCGCCTCCCTGGTCCCACTTGCAATCAGCCACGATGGGCAGAGTGGTGAACGGTGAGTTGCTCAAGGCGGTTAGTGCCCCGCTGCTGGGATCGATAGAAAAACCTTCGATGGCGGCGGAATTACTGTTGTTGTCGAGCCCGAAGCTGTAGACGAATTGGCTGCTGGGATGAATCCGCAGGTCTTGAGGCGTGGACATGGCGGTGGCAAATGGAGAATTATTCACTGGCGACAACGCGCCGGTGGTGGGATCAATGGCGAAAACGTAAAGATGGTTATCGCCAGTATTGCCGGTCAGCCCAATCGCGAACTTGCCGGTGAAATCGGTTCGCACACCCGCCACACCCAAACCAAAGGGACTTCCGACCGCTGGCGAAAGCGCGCCGGTATTCTGATCGATGGAGAAGACATAAATCGGCAGGGCTGGCAATCCTTGGCCCGCATAAAGGAATTTTCCGGTGCCGTCCACCGCTAGAACGTGAACGAAATCGAGATTGAAAGCGGTGAAGGGTGAATTCGGCGCTGCGACCAGACCTCCAGTGGTGGAATTGATCTGAAATACCGAGATTTGACCGGTAGTATCGTTGCCCACGAAAAGAAAGCGGCCCAATGGGTCGCTCGCGATGGAGTCCGCGCCCGCCGTGGGGAATGGACTTCCGTTGATCGCAGTCAGGGTTCCGCTAGTGTGATCGATGGTGAACGCCTGTATGGTCAGGGAATCGTTTTGCGGCAGGTAGAGGAATTTCTTGTTCACGATGACCATGTCATTACCGGCGCTGCTCGGAAGCGTCGGAGGCGTGAACGAGGTCAGGTTGGTGAAGGTCCCGGTGGTGCTGAGGCTCGCGCCCAGAATATTGCTGCTGCCCAGGTAGTAGAGAAACGCTGCGGTACTTCCTCCTCCACCCGGGTTTGTTCCCGGCCCACACACTGTACCGTTGGTAGAAGTCCCGCCGGTGGATCCGCCAGTATCCGCGCTGGTGGTAAACGAAGTGGTTGGACAGGCAGCTCCACAACCCGCCCAGCCCAACATGGCAACCGTTGCCAGCAGCAGAAATAAGATCCTCTTTCCTAACTTCATACATCCTCCGTAGCACCCCGGACGTCGCAGACCGCCAACCCTTTGTTATGCACCTGGGCCGCCGAACCGACGAAAACGTCAGCGCCAGTCACGTCCAATTGGGACGCCACTATGCAGGTATTCCTGAATGGTAGGTAGTTACCGGATTGGGAAACAAGAGTACGGAAGTAAGTGGGGGGTTGCGTTCCAGGTTCATCCGCTAGCTGGGCAAAACTCCTGCCCCCGGGGCCTTACAGTACGCCCTTGTTTCGGCTCGCGGGGTCGAAGTTCAGGTCCACGGGATAGCCCGGCAGGCTGACATGCACAACGTACGGCGCCTCGATGCTGACCGAACCCGTGCCGGTTACGCCGCTGCGCTGCACCTTGATTTGCTCACGATTGACCGGAACATCCAATTCCTGTGCTTTCTTGAAGATGGCGTCCCGAATCTGGTCCTCCGTCTTGGTGTTGTAGGTGTCCATCTGGGCTTCGGTCTCGGATGGCGTCCTCAAACTGGTAGTTGGAAAAGAAGGGTGGCGCCAATACGGCGATCAGGTAGACCGCGGCCACGATCACGATAATGCCGAAAACCATTTTCATGGCGCACTCCGCATCCGGTCTCGCGCCCGACGGGTCAACGCGCAGACCGCAGATTTTTTTCGAAATATTCGGTTATTGCGGAAATGCTAACATCCTCCATTTGTCGAGTCGAGCGCCGAACCACTTCCACAGTACCTTCGGTAACCTTCTTCCCCACGGTGATACGAAAGGGGATACCGACCAGGTCCGCGTCCTTGAACTTGACCCCGGGCCTTTCATCCCTATCGTCGAGCAAGACCTCGAATCCGGCAGCCTCGAGGCGCCCGGCGATGTCCACGGCAGTGCTCAGGAGTTTCTCGTCGCCTACGTTGGTGGGCGTAACCACGATCTCGAATGGCGCAATTTGCGGCGGCAGCCAGAAACCGTTTTCGTCGTTGTCCTGTTCCACGGCGGCAGTCAGGATGCGCTCGATCCCGATCCCATAGCTGCCCATAATGGGCGTGACTTCTTTACCATTTCTGTCCAGCACGCGCGCGCCCATGGACTCGGAATATTTATAACCCAGTTTGAAGATGTGGCCAATCTCGACCGCCGTGTCAATGCGCAGGGTTCCGCCGCAATTGGGACAATCTTCCCCCGCGGTCACGCTACGCAGGTCAACATAAGCGGTGGGCTGGAAGTCGCGGCCCGGCGTAATGTTCTTAAAGTGATAGTCCTCTTTATTCGCTCCGCCAATCAGGTTGGCGCGGCCTTCGAGCCCCTTGTCCACCAGCAGCGCGGGACGTTCAACATCCTTCATGTCTTTGGCCCATGCGATGCCGACGGGTCCCAGGAACCCGGCTGGAGAATTGAACAGCTGCCGGATTTCCTCTTCCTGCATGGGGCGCGTTTCCTTGCCCCCCAGCGCCGACGACAGCTTGACCTCGTTCATCTGATGATCGCCGCGCATCAGTAAGACCACCGCGCGGGCGGACGCCTTGCCCGTCTTGGGATCCAGGCTTTCCATCATCAGCGCCAGCGTCTTCATCTTGTTCTTTGGCGATACGCCCAGGAACCGGGCGACATCTTCAATCGTCTTCATTCCCGGCGTGTGCACTGCGAGCGGCTTGCCGTCGCCCTCCCCCTTGAGGTCCTCGACCGCGGCCAGCTTCGACGTTGCCTTGTCGAGGTTGGCGGCGTATTTGCATGTTTCACAGCTGACGATCCGGTCCTCGCCGGCGGGCGTTCGCACCATGAACTCGTGCGACTGCGATCCGCCCATGGCGCCGGAATCGGCTTCGACCACCATGTACTTCAATCCGCAGCGATCAAAAATGCGGCAGTAGGCGTCGTAATGTTTTTGATAGGAAACGTCCAGGCCGGCGGCATCGATGTCGAAAGAGTACGCGTCTTTCATGAGGAACTGCCGCACCCGCAACAGGCCGGACTTGGGCCGCGCTTCATCGCGGAATTTGCTTTGAATCTGATACCAGATCTGGGGAAGCTGCTTGTAGCTCCGCAATTCCTTGCGCGCAATCTCGGTCATGACCTCCTCGTGCGTCATGCTCAGGCACAAGTCGGCCCCCTTTCGGTCCTTAAGCCGGAACATGGTGTCGCCCATCACGGCCCAGCGCCCGCTGGCCTCCCACAGCTCCCGCGGATGAATCGCCGGCAGATAGAACTCCTGCCCAATCTTGTCCATCTCCTGGCGAACAATGCCGATGATCTTGTTGAACGAGCGCTGTCCCATGAAGAGATAGGAGTAAATGCCGGCGGCCAGCTGGCGGATGTAACCGGCGCGAACCAGGAATTTGTGGCTGGCGACTTCAGCGTCCGCAGGCGCCTCGCGCAGTGTAGGGATAAAGAGTTGAGACCAGCGATGCATAGTTAGGAGTCCTGTGTGGCGGGGAATTGATGATTGTAAATGATGGCAGGAGTTGTCCAGAGCGAACCCCGAGAACGCGAGCACACTTGAGAGGCCCAACCGACCCCTGTTATGATGTAATGTATGTATATTATTTTACATACATACTAAACGTAAATTATACTTCGTTGTCGCGGGAGGTGATAAATGACGATTCTGGCATCGACCCACGTAAAAGTGGCCGACGAAGTATGGATCGCGACGGCGCTGCTTCACCAGAAGCACCCGGAGCGCTTCGACTTCGCCATTGGGGAGATCATGGAGAGTGCCCGGCTTATGTGGCGGGAATCGACCGGTTCGCTTCGGCCGGGATTTTATGTCCATGTAGTGCAGCACTGCGTAGCGAATCGTGCCCCCAACCCGGGCCGTCCCCGTATGCTTGTTGAAACAGCACCTGGCCGTCGTCGTTTGTTTCGCCCCGGCGACTATTACCACCCCGAGAGGGAAGGTGCCAAGACGACTCCGAACCGGGAGAACCTGCCGGAACGCTACAAAGGATTGCTCAGTTGGTACCGCGACTGGTGTTCCCTCACGGGAACCAAAGCCCAAGGAGAAGATCCCTTGCTCGCTCTCCGCGGATCTGGCAAGCAGCTCTGGGCTGACGAGCACGCCGACGAGTATGTTCGACGCATCCGTGAGGGTTGGGAATGAGTCGCATTTTTTGGGACACCAACCTTTTCATCTACTTGTTGGAGGACTACGGCAGGCTGTCGAACGCGGTGGTGGAGCTTAGAAGAAACATGCTGGTGCGGGGGGATCAGCTCCTTACCTCATCGCTTACGCTGGGAGAAATTCTGGTGAAGCCCGCGGAAGAAGGGAACGACGAGCTTTGCCGGAAGTATGAAGAGGCGATTACAAGAGCGTCGTTGGTGCTTCCTTTCGATTTGAAGGCTGCACGCCTCTACGCCTCGATCCGCTGTGATCGTTCCCTGCGCGCACCTGATGCAGTACAGCTAGCGTGCGCCGCTGGAGCGGTCGTGGATCTTTTCGTCACCAACGACCGCCGACTACAGAAAAAGCGGGTCGACGGCATCCAGTTCATAGTCTCACTGGAGGAAGCTCCCATCTAGCCGAGGTTTCACGCCGCCAACTGCTTCAATATGTCTTTCCCCAGCTTCTGTGCCCCGCCGAAAAACTTCTGATATTCGACGAACAGGCGATTCAGCTCCAGCGATTTATCCGGCCCGAGCTGCTTGCGCAAAATCATGTCGCGCACGTGCACCGGGTTCGGCAGGGTAGCGTCCTCGGTGAGTTCTTCGAGCGCCGTATTTGGATCGTAGTGATACATAGGATTGAACCAGTGAGAGATTGAATCATTGAATCATTGAAATCAAGCTCCGTGCTTATTGTACTTTGCCGTGCGGAGCGAGGCGGCACAGATTGCTAACAATTCATTTGCTTCTTTCAGCAGGGGCGCCAGTTTGTCCTTCGGGATGACTTTGGTGTCGGCTAGAAGTTCCAGCCAGAAGGCGGTCTCGTCGGCCTCTTCCACAACGATGCTCATTTTCGAGATGAACTCTGCTCGTGAGCGCGCCCGGCAGACGGCCCGATAGTTCGCGGCCACAGCAGTGCCCGAACGCAGCAACTGGTTGCCCATGACATTACCTTCTCGCGATGGCGGTAAGGATCGGACAACGGCCACAATACGAATGGCGACCTGCTTGGTCCGGTCTTTAAGGACCTCCGCTTGTTCGAGCGAATTCATAGAGTGGTCTCAATGCTTCAATGACTCAATCTCCAAATGACTGAATTCCTACATCATCTCCGTTCCCCACAAATCGTGCAGGTGGACAATCCCCAGAAGCGTCTGTCCGGCGTCAACCACCACCAGCGATGTGATCTTTTTTTCTTCCATCAAGGCCAGCGCGGTGGCGGCGAATTCGTTGGCCGCAATCGTCCTCGGCTTGGCGGTCATGCACTCGCCCGCGGTCAGGTCCAGCACATCCTTGCCGCGCTTTTCCAGCAACCGCCGCAGATCGCCATCGCTGATGACTCCCACCAGTTTCTGGCCGTCGACCACCGCCGTTACGCCCAGCTTCTTGCGCGACATTTCATAAATCACTTCCGGCATTTTGGTTTGCGGTGTGACCCGCGGCACGGCTTCTCCGCTGTGCATCAGGGACTCGACCTTAGCCAGACGTTTGCCCAGCTTCCCGCCGGGATGCAGGTTGGCAAAGTCTTCTTCCTTGAATCCGCGCTTCTCGGCGAGGGCCATGGCCAACCCGTCGCCCAGAGCGAGCATGGCAGTGGTCGAAGCAGTTGGCGCCAATCCTAAGCCGCAGGCCTCTTTGGCGACAGAGCAGTCCAGCGCAACCTCCGCCGCCGCCGCCAACGTAGAAATCTTCTGCGAAGTTTGTGTCGTCTGGGTCTGCGTGGTCGCGGGCGACCCGCCCGCGGCTCTTTCCCGGAGCCTCCAAAAACCGCGTCCCCCGTCATGCTGATCAAAGGCACTTGCAGCCGCTTGAGTGTCGCCAGCAGCCGCAAAATCTCTTCCGTTTCGCCGCTGGCGGAGAGCGCCAGCACCACATCGCCGCGCACCACCATTCCGAGGTCCCCATGAACCGCATCCACGGGATGCATGAACAGCGCCGGCGTTCCGGTGGAACTCAGAGTGGCCGCGATCTTGCGCGCGATGATGCCGCTCTTGCCCATGCCGGTGACCACAACCCGGCCGGCGCAGGCATAGATCAACTCAACCGCGTGATCGAAAGCCGCGGCCATGGGGCCCGCGATGCGGTCGGCCAGCGCGCGCAAAGCCTCAGCCTCGATCCGGACGACGTTTTCGCCAACCTGTTTCATGGAAGAAGAAAAGATGTTAGCACGCGGAATCGAGCTCTAAGCTCTCAGCTGTCAGCTTTCAGCACTCCAGCTTGCGCAAGACTTCCCGGCCCCAGTTTGGTGGCGACTGAAAGCTGAGAGCTGTCTTCAAAAATGATCATCCATACTCTGCACCCGCCCCGCCAGGCTTCTGGCTTGTATGGCGCGGTCCCAGGGGCCGGCCTGCCAATTATCTTTTTGCCGGCCGGGATGAATCCACGGCGGCAAAGTGATCGAAAGATTGAGCGCGATAGCCACGGCATAGGGTTCATACAGCGAACGGAGATGGGCTAGCTTCTCCTCAAAGGCCGCGCCCTCGCGCAGTTTTACTCCACGCTCCGCCAGCTGCTGGCGCAGCCGATTCAGTTCCTGCTCGGGCAGCCGGTCAGGGGCGTTCGGGTCGTAGCTCGCATTCACCACCTGGGCCAGGTCAACCACGGCGTGCCGCGCCATGGCGAAGGTGATCTTGGCCTGCTCGGAGTGCAGGCCATCGACGCCCGCGATCACCAGCGCGCTGGCATCCAGAATCGTGATCAGCGCCCCCAGCCAGGATTGATTGTTATGCTGCGAACGAAAGAAGCTGAGCGCAGGATAAGAAAGATGGCTCTCCAGCACCTCGGCTGCCCAGCGCTCCCAGTCTTTGAAAATCTGGTCGAGCACAGCCTGTTGCGGGCAGTTTCCGAAGCGGGACAATAGTTCCGCGGCCGATGGCGGCGAGCCCGCCCGCGCATCGAGCAGGGAAATTTCGATTTCGCGGCGAGAGAACGACGAATAGATGGTCGGCAGATAACCAATCACCACGCCCAGAAAGCCGAAGCCCAGGCCGGCTTCGATCACCGCCAGGGCGCGGGCCAAACCGGAGCTGGGAATGATGTCCCCATAACCGAGGGTGAAGAAAGTCTCACCGCTGTGGTACACCAGGATGCCAAAAGTGAGGGGCTCTCCGCTGAGACGGAAGTGCTCACCCACTCCATATTGCAGCAGGGCGAAACCAAAGATCAGTCCGGACGCCCACAAGATCAGCAGGAAAATCAGCGACAGCGGTCCGAAATAGCTAAGAAAATTCTCCCGCCGCGCGCGTGACGGAATGCGGCCCGCGATTCTCCGATACGGAATCCAGGTACGCCGGTAGAACCAGCTGGTCAGGCGGAAGCTGCGCTGCACCCGCCGCGGCAGCACGATGGTCTCGAACGCATCCAGCAGGATGCCGAGGATGGAGAGAATTCCGGCAATGGTGCAGAAGATGTGCATCAGGCGATGAGACGTTAATGTAGGCGCGAGCGCCCCGCTCGTGCGGAAGCGTAAATGACTTGGCGTTCGAAAGACACTTCGTGGGGCGGCGCCTTCATCGCTCGCCGCACGAGCGGGGCGCTCGCGACTACATTACGCGCAGAAAATGGTAGCAGATTCAGTGAGAACTCACTTCGGTCCGTCCCCGGTGAATCGAACCGCTTTCCTGAAGCCGCCGAGCGCCGGGCGGCGTCGAGAATTTCGGCGACGATCACATTGGTTTCGAGAGACGAAGGCGCGCCGGGCGCGGCTCCATCCAGAACGACCGCCCGCAATAATGACAACGAGTCATCATAAGGAGCAGGCACCGGCTTGGCCGCCATCTGTTGCTCCTCTCCGCCCTTGAGCCGCACGCGCACGTCGTCATGGCGGACCGTGATCACGTAGCCGGTCTGGCCATAGACTTCCATATCCTTCCGGTCGAACGGCCAGTTCCACGACGGCTGCAGGATCGCCTCGCCTTGGGATAGGTCAGGATGATGGTCGCCTCGTCGTCCACTCGCGGATAGATTTCCGGCTTGATCTGTTGCGTGACAGCGGTCACCGAAATCGGCCGCTGCCCGTCCATGAGCCAGGTCATCAAATCGGCGCCGTAGCAGCCGAAATCATAGAGCGCCCCGGCACCGTTCAAGCTTGGGATCGTTCAGCCATGCCAGAAACTCGGGGCTGACCCCGATTTCCTTCGGGCCCTGATGGCCGTCGTGGACCACGACTTTGCGAATGTCGCCGATTGACTTGTCGTGGACCATGTCATAGGCCGCGTGGTTGCTGCGATACCATGAGGTCTCGTAATTCACCAGCACCTGGATCTTGCCCTTGCGCGCGGCCTCGGCGATGGCATGCGCATCTTCGGCGCTGACCGCCAGCGGCTTTTCCATCATGACGGGAACGCCGTGGCGGCCACAAATCTCCACCACTTTTCGGTGATCGTAAGTGTTGGTGTACGCCAAGACAGCTTGCGGGTGGGTCTTCTGCAGCATGTCTTCCAGATCGGCAAAGATCAGATTGCGGTCGAGACTGAACTGCGCCGCGTAACGCGCTGCAACCTGCTGTGTCAGGTTCGGCAATTCCGACAATCTGGATGTCGGGCCGGTGCAGCGAATGCTGGAGAAAGCCTTCGACGTGGCCATGGACCATGCCGGCGATAGCGACCCGAAGCGGGGCGCGTGGTTTGGGCGCCGGAAGCCGTGAAAGCTGTGAGCAGACCGGCGCTGAGGAGCGCCAGTGAAAGATATTTCATTGCGACCTCCAATGAATCGGAGATGTAAGGCTAATGCACGGCGGCAATGGTAGCAGATTCGCTGACGAGACCGTTCAGGGCTTGGCGTGCGCGGCGGTTAGCGCGTTCTGTACCGCCTGCAGCTCTTTCAAGACTGCGCGCAGTTTGGTTGACTCCAGAGCATTGGCGCCGTCGGACTTGGCTTCCTTGGGATTGTCGTGGACTTCCATGAATATTCCATCCACGCCCGCCGCCACGGCCGCGCGCGCCAATACCGGGATGAACTCGGGCTGTCCTCCGCTGACGGCGTGATCTCCGTCCGCCGCAGACGAAGGCAGTTGCACCGAATGGGTGGCGTCGAAAACCACCGGAACGAACTTTGCGCATGATGGCCAGGGAACGCATGTCCACCACCAGATTGTTGTAGCCGAAACTCGATCCGCGCTCGGTGACGAACACTTTGTCGTTGCCCGCGGTGCGGCATTTCTCCACGCTATGCCGCATATCGGCGGGCGAGACGAACTGGCCTTTCTTGATATTTACCACGCGCTCGGTCATGGCCGCGGCCACGACCAGATCGGTCTGGCGGCAGAGAAATGCGGGAATCTGCAGGATGTCCGCAACTTCCGCAACCTTGGCTACGTCGGCGGTTTCGTGCACGTCGGTAAGGATCGGCACGTGCACTTCGTCTTTCACTTTTTTCAGGATGCGCAGGCCTTCTACCAGTCCCGGGCCGCGATAGCTGCGAATGGAAGTGCGGTTGGCCTTGTCGTAGGAAGCCTTGAAGATGAAAGGGAAATTCAGCGAACGGGTAACGCCCTTGATCACTTCCGCCATGAACAGAGCATGCTTCTCGCTCTCAATGACGCATGGGCCGGCGATGAGAAAAAGATTTCCTGAGCCGATGCGGACATTGTCGATTTGGAAAGAAGTGGTCATGTTCAAACCACGGAGGACACAGAGGACACAGAGAAAATCAATTTTTCCTAGGGTTCCTCGGTGTCCTCTGCGTCCTCCGTGGTTAACTATCTTTTTCCAACCTTCTCCGGCCGGTGGAACATCTCCACTTCGGAAGCTGCCTTCTCCGCCCGCCGCTTCAGCCCATGCTCGTACGCGGCGCCGATGAACGTCTTGAACAGCGGATGCGGCTCCAGCGGCTTCGACTTGAACTCGGGATGGAACTGGCAACCGATGAAGTGCGGATGATCGGGCAACTCCACCATCTCCACGTAAGTGCCGTCCGGCGTCGATCCGGAAATCCGCAGGCCGCCCGCCGTCAGTGTCTCTTCATATTCGCGATTGAATTCGTAGCGGTGGCGATGACGCTCGCTGATTTCGAGCTTGCCGTAGATCCTGTGCGCCAGAGTGCCGGGCTCGATCTTGCAGGGCCAGGCCCCCAGCCGCATGGTGCCGCCCAGTTCTTCCACGCCGCGCAGCTCGCGCAGTTTGTAAATCACGCGGTGCGGCGTTGCCGGATCGAATTCGCTGGAGTTGGCGTCAGCCAGTCCGCACACGTTGCGCGCAAACTCGATGCAAGCCGTCTGCATGCCCAGGCAAATGCCAAAATACGGCACCTTCTTCTCGCGGGCATAACGGATCGCCAGCAGCATGCCCTCGATGCCGCGCTTGCCAAAGCCGCCGGGCACCAGCAGCCCGTCATAGTCGGCCAGCTGTTCTTCGTAGGTGCGGTCTCCGGCTTCCAGCCCCTCGGCCTCGATCCAGTTCAAGTTCAGTTTCAGGTTGTGCGCCAGCGCGCCGTGCACCAGCGCCTCTTTCAATGACTTGTAGGAATCTTCGTACTCCACGTACTTGCCCACAATTCCGATCGTGACTTCGGCCTTCGGGTTGTAGACGCGGTGGACGATTTCCTCCCAATCCTTGAGGTCGCGATCTTTCGCCTCCAGGCGCAGGTAGCGCAGCACCAGGGAATCCACGCCTTCACGCGAGAACACCAGCGGCACTTCATAGATGGAGGCAACATCCTTGGCGGTGATGACCGCCTCTTCTTCCACGTTGCAGAACAGCGCGATTTTCGACTTGATCTCTTTGGAGAGAAACCGGTCGGTGCGGCAAAGCAGAATGTCGGGCTGGATCCCGATGCTGAGCAGTTCTTTCACCGAGTGCTGCGTCGGCTTGGTCTTGAGTTCCTGCGCGGCGGCGATAAACGGCACCAGAGTGACGTGCATGAACAGACGTGTGGTCGCGGCCCAGTTCCTGCCGCATCTGCCGGATGGCTTCCATGAAGGGCAGCGACTCGATGTCGCCCACCGTGCCGCCAACTTCGACGATGGCGACATCCACATCCTGCGCCACCTTCTTCATCGCAGCCTTGATTTCATTGGTGACGTGCGGAATCACCTGCACGGTTTTACCCAGATAATCGCCGCGCCGCTCCTTGGCGATGATCTGTTCGTAGATTCGCCCGGTGGTCCAGTTGTTATCGCGAGAAAGTTTGGCGTGGGTGAAGCGTTCGTAGTGGCCCAGGTCGAGATCGGTCTCTGCCCCGTCGTCGGTGACGAAGACCTCGCCATGCTGGAACGGCGACATGGTGCCCGGATCGACGTTGAGGTAAGGATCGAACTTCATCAGGTTGACCTTCAGCCCGCGGCTCTCCAGCAGGCAGCCAATCGAGGCCGCCGCCAGTCCCTTGCCCAATGAAGACACCACGCCCCCGGTCACAAAGATGTACTTTGCCGACATCGATTCCTCACCTTAAATTGTCTTTGAAATTTTGTGCAGGATGGGTGCACAAGCAATTATGCCAGAAATGTTTTCAGGTGACTAGAATTAGTTTCGCTCTGCGGCGTTCTACTTTCCTGGTACCGCAAAGGCTGCAAAGAGTGCTGAATCAAGGGCGACTATCTCCCGGGTACGCGACGCCGGAGCAGCGAAGGCCCGCCGCCACACCCGATTGCGGAGTACACTGGGCAGCAAAGGCTGCATCTAAGTAGTTGACTCTATGCGTCAGCTCTATCGCCTCGTGATCGGCCTGGTGGCGGGAACGACTTTGTTCCTGGTGGCGGCCACGCCCGCCCTCGCGCAAGAGTTGGCCAAGCGCCTAATTCTTACAGATGGCTCCTACCAGCTGGCCACCAGGTGGGAAGTCAAGGGCGAGCGCGTACGCTACCTGAGCGCGGAGCGCAATGAGTGGGAAGAAGTCCCCAATTCGATGGTGGATTGGGCTGCCACCGACAAGTACGAGAAAGATCGTGCCGCCGGCAAGCCCGCCCCGGAAGCCGTGGAGCTCGATAAGGAGTTAGAGGCCGAACGCCAGGCCGATGAAGCCAGGTCGCCGCATGTTGCGCCCGGTCTACGTTTGCCCGACGATGGCGGCGTGATCCTGCTCGATACTTTCCAGACCCAGCCCCAGTTGGTCGAACTGCAACAGAGCAGCGGCGAGCTCAACAAGAATATGAAGGGCAACATCCTGCGCGCCACGATCAATCCCATTGCCAGCGCTAAGCAGATCATCGAGCTGTCCGGCCTGCACGCCAAGATTCAGGCGCACGTCGCCGTACCCGCGATTTACGTCAATCTCGAGCAGCAGGACCAACTCGACAAGGCCACCCAGATTGCCGAGAAATCAAAGGAAGAGCAAATGGCCTGGGACCGTTTCAAAATCGTGCGGCTTCAAAGCAACAAGGACAAGCGCATTGTCGGAGACATCAAGATCGCGATTTACGGCAAAGTCAGCCAGGAACAGAAGCTGGTGCCTACCACGGCGACCAAACTCACGGGCGGATGGGTGAAGGTGACTCCGTCGACCGACCTCGCGCCCGGTGAGTACGCGGTGATCGAGTTATTGGGAAAAGATGGAATGAACCTCTACGTATGGGATTTCGGAGTAAACCCGGCCGCCGGCGCCAATACTACCGCCTGGCGGCCCGACCCTTCCGCGGCCAATCCTCTTCCCGACAAGCCCAAGGAATTGGAGAAGAGGTAAGTTTAAGGTGGGTTGACACTCAGAATCTGGGTCAATGCATTATGAGAGAGCGGCCTCGTAAATATCTAGTCGAGGACTGCTAGGCGGCAGAAGGAAGCTAGGAAAAGCTACTGAAGAATGGCACTGTACCTTGAGGGAAAGACTCCGTTGAGCGCGATGATCTTTCCCCTCAAGGAGGCAACTGAATGAGTCGCGACATCAAGTATATCGGCATGGACGTGCACAAGGAAGCGACCGTGATCGCCGTGCTGAACGGCAGTGGCAAGCTGGTGATGGAGTCGATTGTGGAAACCAAAGCCAGCAGCATTCTGCAGTTCATCCACGGTCTGCGGGGCGAGTTGCATGTGACCTGGGAAGAAGGGACCTGGGCAGCTTGGCTGTACGATCTGCTGCAACCCCAGGTGGACGCGAGTGCTGGTCTGCGATCCGCGGCGCAATGCCTTATTAAAGGAAGGCAACAAGAGCGACAAGATAGATGCGCGCAAGCTGGCCGACTTGTTACGCACGGGGATGTTGCGGCCGGTCTATCACGGAGAACACGGACTGCGGACGCTGCGCGAGCTGGGGCGCAGTTATCAGACCATCAGCCAGGATCTGAATCGAGTGATGAATCGGATCAAAGCTCTGTATCGCGGCTGGAGCATCCCTTGTGCAGGCACCCAGGTGTATGCTCCGCGTTATCGCGAGGAATGGTTAGGCAAGATCGAGCACGCGGGGGTGCGCCGGCGGGCCGAGCTACTCTATCAACAGTTGGATGGATTGCAGGCGTTGCGACGAACCCTGCGTCCTGAGTTATTGGCAGAGAGCCGGAAACATAAAGCCGCGAAACTGTTGCGCCAGATTCCCTGCATCGGTCCGATTCGAGCCGCCCGCTTAATCGCGTTGATGCAGACGCCGCACCGATTCCGCAGCAAGCGACAACTGTGGACCTATAGTGGCTTGGGGATTGAGACGCGCGACAGTGCGCAATACCGCTGCGTGGACGGACAACTGCAACGTACGAAAAAACCGCAACAGATTCGCGGTCTCAATCGGAATCACAACCACGAAATGAAAGAGATCTTCAAAGGAGCCGCCACCCGAGCCAGCTGTGGTGTGGGTCCGTTGCGTGAGTTCTATGTGGCGTTGCTGGGCAAAGGGATGAAGCCGGAGATGGCGCGTCTGACGTTAGCACGAAAGATCGCGGCCATTGCTTTGACACTTTGGAAGAAGGAGGAACGTTTCGACGCCGAACAACTGAAGCCGCAAGCAGCTTGAGCGTTGCACAGAACTCAGGTGATCTCCCAGGTTTTCACGCCTCGGTGGTGACCCATCGGTTTTGGCGATGCTCGGGTTCGAGGGAGAGTATCCATGCACTCATTAGGCGCACGGGTGCTGCCATCAGCACCTAGTCTCCGGGTCAATCCTATGCCCCCTCGGATAACCCAAAAAAGCCATAGGCCTCGAGCCTCACATAGGATGATGGTTGGCACTTAAGCCAACGGTTGGCTTGCGCAGCTTCGCAACGAATGGTGTCGGGACCGCTGCATGAAACCACTCAAGGGAGATCAGCAACTGCGATCCGTATACCTGTCGTACTCGTGTGGCGCTCCAGGCGTTAGAACCCAAAATCCTCTTCCACGAAGAAGAAGGGGCCTGGATGCAAGCAACGATCGAGGTCTCACGGAGAGAGAGTGGAGAAGTGTTTTCGCTTGACATCATCTCTCATAGGATGAGTGTAATCGCGATTTTTCGCCAACAATCCTTTTGAGATATCGCCAACTCACCGGCCTTCATTGACTTGCGCATGTTTCCGCCATAGCATCCTTGCGCATGATTGGTCAAACCATTTCGCACTACCGCATCATCGAGAAGTTGGGCGGTGGTGGGATGGGCGTAGTGTACAAGGCCGAGGATGTAACCCTGCACCGGTTTGTCGCCCTGAAGTTTCTTCCCGATGACGTCGCCAGAGACTCCCAAGCACTGGCTCGTTTCCAGCGAGAAGCTGAAGCTGCTTCTGCCCTCAACCATCCGAATATCTGCACGATCTATGAGGTCGGGCAGCAAGACGGCCAGTCATTCATCGTGATGGAGTACCTGGAAGGATTGACGCTAAACACCCGCATCGCAGGAAGGCCATTGGAGACCGACGACTCTTCTGTCGCTCGGCATCGACATTGCGGATGCGCTCGAAGCGGCCCATGCCAAGGGTATTGTCCACCGCGACATTAAGCCTGGGAACATTTTCGTAACTCAGCGGGGACACGCCAAGATTCTGGATTTCGGACTGGCCAAGGTGACCGCTGCGGGCAGCAGCTCCGGGGGCGCGGCCGGACCCATGAGCGCCGCCACCGCCGCGGCGAGCGAGGAAAACCTGACGAGTCCGGGAGCAGCCCTGGGGACGGTTGCTTATATGTCACCGGAACAGGTGAGAGCGAAGGAACTGGACGCTCGCACCGATCTGTTTTCATTCGGGGCAGTGCTCTACGAGATGGCAACCGGCGCCATGCCCTTTCGTGGGGAAAGTTCCGGCGTGATTTTTAATGCCATTCTGGAACGCGACCCGGTGCCTCCGGTGCGGATGAATCCTGACCTTCCGCCGAAGCTGGAAGACATCATCAACAAGGCACTCGAAAAAGACCGCAATCTTCGCTATCAGGGCGCGGCGGAGATGCGGGCGGACTTGCTCCGCCTGAAGCGGGATACTGAATCGGGAAAAGCGCCTGCACCGAGTCTCGCGACAGCAACGGCGGCGCCTGAGAAGCAAGCGCGACCAGTTCAGCGGTTTTGGTCCAGGTGGGCGGTTATCTATGCGACTGCGGTGATCATAGCGGGGATGCTGGTGGCTTGGCTGAAGTGGCCGCTGCCAAGGGCTAGAGTCCTTCGGACAACTCAAGTTACGACCGATGGCACCGTAAAGGTGCCAGCCCTTTTTACGGATGGCTCGCGGTTGTATTACGCGGCATACGGGCAAGCTGGATTGGTTCCGTACCAGATCTCGATAGCCGGAGGGGAGGCAGCACCTTTCTCGGAATCATCGCTGGGCTCATACGGCTACCTGGCTGGAATCTCCCCCAATGGATCGGAATTGTTGGCACAGAGCTGGGAAGGATCAACCGGTCAAGGACCTCTTTGGATAGTTCCAACCTTAACGGGACCACGACACAGACTGGGCAACATAGTCTCCAGTGATGCCGGTTGGGCACCAGACGGGAACCGGTGCTCACCCCATTTTGACAACGGCCGGAGCACCTTCCTGGATTCGATGGGCACCCGATGGAAAGAAATTGCGGCTTACCGTGACGGACAAGATTGGTGCGCAATCGCTTTGGGAGGCGATGGCGGATGGGTCCGACCTTCACCCACTGCTTCCTGGCTGGAGCGATTCTCCTTCCGAATGCTGTGGCAGTTGGACCCCGGACGGAAGATATTTCATCTTTCAGTCCAACCATAGCGGTCGGTCGGATATCTGGGCAATACCCGAAAAAAGAACAATATTCGGGAGGTCTGCACAGCAACCCATGCAGTTGACGTCGGGTCCAATGGACTTTCTAGGACCGCTCCCCGGCAAGGACAACAAGAGCGTCTTTCTCTTGGGTTGGCAGCGACGCGGAGAACTCGTTCGCTTTGATGCGAAATCCAAACAGTTCGTTCCGTACCTGTCAGGAATATCAGCCGAAGGTTTGGATTTCTCGAAGGATGGCCAATGGGCAGCATACACGAGCGTCCCCGAGGGCAACCTCTGGAAAAGTAAGGTCGACGGAAGCGACCGGCTGCAACTCACCTTTCCTCCTACTCAAGCATACGAGCCACGCTGGTCCCCGGATGGACGTCATATCGCATTTCAGGGTCTTGTGCCCGGCCAACCCTGGAAAATGTATCTGGTTGCGGCCGATGGGGGACAGCCGGAGGGAATTGGGGAGGGGATTGGTGATGTTGGCTGGTCGCCTGACGGAACTTCGCTAATTTTCCACTCGGGCATGACAGACTTTTCGTCGACCTCTCCAAGGTCAATTCGTCTTTTGGATTTGAAGACCCGTAAGGTTTCCAGACTCCCAGGTTCAGAAGGACTCTACTCCCCGCGCTGGTCGCCCGACGGGAATTATATTGCCGCACTTCGAGTGGGTCCGGAAATCTTGCTCATCTATGATCTTGATCGCAAAGAGTGGACAGAGTCGACTAAGATTGCCGTCGATTTTCCCATCTGGTCGAGGGACTCAAAGTACATTTACTTTGACTCATCGGAGAACCCTCCAAATTTGTACCGCCTTCGGGTTGCCGACAAGAAATTGGAGCAAGTGACGAGCCTGCGTGGCATCCGCCTCGGTCCCACCTTGGGTGGCCTCTTAAGTGGCCTGACCGTAGACGATTCACCTTTGGTAGTGCGGGGCATAGGTAGCCAAGAGATCTATCTCCTCGATCTGGATCTGCCATAACTCTTGTGTTGCCTCCCACCGACCCGATTCCCCCGCGGAAGCAGTCGAGATGGGGCGTGGTGAGAACGGCCGGCTTACTGATTCCTGGTAGTTGTTGTAATCAGCAATTGGCACTTAGCAATTAGCCCTTTCTAGCTAAGCCAATGCCGGTTCTAATTGGACCTTGATTTCTATGCCCCTGCTGGCTTTCTCCAAAACCGTTGACCCTCGCCGCAGCTGCCATTACACTGACCTCGATTTTTCTTACCCTCAGGAACCGCCCTTGAAAGTTTATCGTCCCACTCGCCAGCTGCTGGCTGACGTCGAACGTTTGCTCGCGGCCCGCCGGCCTTCGGTGCATCATTCTGCGCTGGAGGATGTGATCGAACTGCTCAGCCACGGACGGCACTATGCCTGGGTCGGTATCTTCCTAGCGGTCGGAGAAGGCGCGCCCCAGCAGTCGTTGGGGGCCGGCAGAGACGCCGCCGCTGAAGTTGAGCTTCCGGAAACCCGCTCCAAGATTCTCATCTCGATAAAGTTGGCTTCGCGGGAACTGGGAGGGCTAAGTGTAGAGAGCGAGCGCGAAAATGCTCTTGGAGTGCAAGACCGGGTACTGCTGGAAGGCGTGGCCGATTCTCTAGCACGCTTCCTTACGGGCCGGGGAAAGTATCTTGTCCGCAAGGCACGCACGGATGCATCCCGGATGGGACGGGCGGCTACGCCCGTCTAGCGTCAATGGGGGCGCGAGCGTCCCGCTCGTGCTGGTGTCACGGTGACGAGGATGGGATTAGGCCTTGAAGGTTGAGTCCGAGTTGATGTCGATCACTGATTTTTATGTAATCAGATCTAAGTCAAGGGCGTCGGACAAGAGTGTCCGACCCACACTAAGTCAACCTTACTTCGCCGCCTCTTCCTGAATCCGCTTCCATGCCTTCTCAACATGCCGTGCGGTGGTGTTGGTCTGGCCCACGCATAGTCGCAGGGTAAGGCGCTCATTCAGCCGCGTATGCGTAAGATAAAGATCTCCGCTGCGGTTGAGGCGATCCATCAAGGACTGGTTGATCTCGTCTCCTCCCCGGTGACGGAAACACACCAGGTTCAACGGCACGGGCGCGGCCAGCTCGAAGCGATCGTCCTTCCTCACCCAGTCAGCAAACTTCTGCGCCCATGCTACATGCTGCCGGATGTGGTGCCGCAACCCTTCTACGCCATAATGCCGGATCACAAACCATAGCTTGAGCGCCCGAAAGCGCCGGCCGAGCGGAATCTGCCAGTCGCGATAGTCGATCACGGCCCCGGTTTCGGTGGCTTGGTTGCGCAAGTATTCCGGCAGGACGCTCAGGGTCTGGATGAGCGCCTTGCGGTCCGCGACATAAAAGCAGTCGCAGTCGAAATTGGTGAACATCCACTTGTGCGGATTGAAACAGTAGCTGTCGGCAAACTCGAGGCCGGCATGGATGTGGCGGAATTCAGGACCAAGCGCGGCCGTGCCGGACATGGCAGCGTCCACGTGCAACCAGAGTTTGTGCTTACCGCAGATGCGGGCAATCGCAGGGACGGGATCAATCGCGTTCGAGGACGTCGTCCCCACCGTGGCGCACACAAAGAACGGGACCAGGCCCGCACGCCGGTCCTCTTCGATCTGTCGCGCCAGCGCCTGGGGGCGCATGGCGAAAGTTTCGTCAACCTCGATCAGGCGCAGGTTGTCCCGTCCGATGCCGGCGATCTGCGCGCCTTTCTCCAGCGAAGAGTGCGCCTGGGACGAAGTGTAAGCGACCAGCTTGCCATCGCAGCCGTACTGATTGCTGGCGAAATTCGTGGCCCGCTCCCGCGCCGCCAGAAGCGCGCACAGCGACGCGCTGGAAGCCGTGTCCTGGATCACTCCTCCGCCGCTGTCTGGTCGAAAGAAATTTCTGCGGCAGACCGAGCATGTGGACCAGCCAGTCGAGCATATGCGTCTCCAGTTCGGTGCAGGCCGGGCTGGTGGCCCACAGCATTCCCTGCACCCCTAAGCCAGAAGAAAGCAAGTCGCCGAGGATTGCCGGACCGGAAGCGTTCGAAGGAAAGTAAGCGAAGAAATTCGGCGATTGCCAGTGCGTGATGCCGGGAAGAATCAGGCTTTCAATGTCGGCGAGGATGGCGGGAAAAGGCTCGCCCTGCTATCGGGGGTCGGGAGGCAACGACGCCCGAATCTGTCCAGGCTCGGCCCGCGAAAGCACGGGGATACGACTCGATCCGCGCATAGTAGTCAGCGATCCAGTCAACTACGGTATGCCCGTGGCGCCGGAATTCCTCGGGCGTCATGTGAAACGTCTTCTCGCTCGCCATGCGTTCTCCGTACCAGAGATTGTGTGGGTCGGACACTCCCTTCGACTTCGCTCAGGGCACTGTCCGACGCCTTCGCGTACCTTCCTTGGCGGTTGATGCCTTAGCCGGAAGCTCAACCCAACTGCCCGTAATACACCCGGGTGTCGTACTCGAACGTCACTCGACCATTGACCTGATGCGCATCGAATATCCGCCGCAACTCGCGCAGCATGGGCGGGTGGCCGGCATCGCCGGCCTGCGGCGTGTAGGAAGAAGACAGCAATCGCCCTTCGAGCGCGGGATAGTCGAAGTCCTGCTGATAGTCAAAAGAGCGCGACCGAAATCTCGAGGGCGCGAAAAATGTTTCGATCTGCTCGGTGGCGCGCTCGGAGCGCACGTCCTGGTAGTCGGTGCCGTGCTCGACCAGCAACTGCTCGTAGGCGCGGAGAAAAGGCGTCGATCCCGTGCGCCGGTCATTCCACAGCAGCACCGTCCAACCCCCGGGCCGGCAGATGCGAACGAATTCCCGGCGCGCCTTCTCGGAATCGAACCAGTGGGCCGCCTGGGCCGCGGTGACAAGATCGACGCTGTGGTCGGCAAGAGTCGTGGCCTCGGCCGTCCCCGCCACGCTGGTGAACCGAGAGTAGCCGCGCAGAAACTCCTCTCCGGCGCGGCGCATGTCCGCATTAGGCTCCACACCATAGACGCGGTTGCCGTTCTCCAGCAACATGCGGGTGAAGATGCCGGTGCCGGAAGCGACATCGGCGATGACGGATGCGGTCGTGAGGCCGCACTCCTTCTGCAGCAGATCGAGAACCGCCGAGGGATAGGCAGGCCGATGGCGAACGTAATTTTCCACCCGAGAGGAAAAGCGCCGGGTCGAGTCGTGCACCACCATGAAAACAGTTTAACGCGAGAACCGGATGCAATCGATGTAGGCGCGAGCGCCACGCTCGTGCGGAGTCATCCGTGGCGCTGCCGCAAGAGCGGGGCGCTCGCGCCTACATTCGCCCAAATCCATCTAACTTGTTAAATTAGAGGTCCACCATGCGCCTGGTCGTCAAAGTCGGCACCAGTCTGATCGCCCCGGGCGGCCGCATCGACACTACGCGCATGCGGGCCCTGGTCGACCAGCTCGACCTTTCGCGCCACGAATATCTGATCGTCAGCTCCGGCGCCATCGCTTCCGGCATGACCCATCTAGGGCTTCGCCAAAGGCCATCGACCGTGCCTCTGATGCAGGCCTGCGCCGCGGTCGGGCAAAGCCTGCTGATGCACACTTACGAGCAGCTTTTTTTTGGCAAGAAAGTCGTGGCCCAACTGTTGCTCTCGAGCGATGACTTCACTTCGCCCATCCGCTATCGCAACCTGCAGAATGCGCTGCATGAGTTGCTGAAGCTCGGCGTGGTGCCGGTGGTGAATGAGAATGACAGCGTCTCGGTGCGCGAGCTGGTGGGAGCATTCGGCGACAACGATGAACTGAGCGCGTTGCTGGCCACTGCGGTCCAGGCGGACTGGCTGCTGCTCCTTACCGACGTCGACGGATTCTACTTTCCCAACGGTAAGCGGCCGCGCCTGCTGCGCACGGTGCGCAAGTTGACCGCGCCCATGGAGGCGGTCTGCAACGGCCAGGGCAAGCTGGGCACGGGAGGCATGCGCTCCAAGCTGCGCGCCGCCAGGCTGGCCAGCGAAGCCGGCGCCAACGTCGCCATCGCCAATGGACGCCATGCGCACGCCATTCCCTGGGCCCTTGAGCGCAAGATCGGAACCTATTTTCCGCCTCGGCCCAGAAAGTCTTCCGATGGCAACTAGCGTCCGCACTCCCAGCTCGACTCGCGAGAAGCTTCTGCGCGCCCAAAGCGCCGCGGCCCGGATGGCGCAGCTCACGACGGCGCGAAAAGAATGCCATGCTGCTGGCCATGGCAGACGCGATTGCCGCCCACGCTGCAAGCATCATCGAGGCGAACCGGGCCGACCTGGAAGACCCTGGTCTCGCGGGCGCAATGCGCGACCGCCTTCTCCTCACTCCGGAACGCATCGCAGCGATGGTGTCGGGCGTGCGTGAAGTCGCCGGCCTTCCGGATCCGATCGGTGAGACGATAGCGGAGTGGACGCGGCCTAACGGTTTGCGCATCCGCAAAGTGCGTGTGCCTCTGGGCGTCGTAGGCGTCGTATACGAATCGCGCCCAAATGTAACTGTGGATTGCGCATCTTTAGTGCTCAAGACCGGCAACGCGATTGTGCTTCGAGGCGGAAAGGAAGCGGCCCACAGCAATCGGAAACTGGTCGAGATTCTGAACCAGGTAGACGGCGTCCCCGAGGGCGCAATCGAGCTGCTGGATTCGAGCACTCGCGATTCAGTGCACGAGTTGATTAAGGCGCGCGGGCTGGTGGACGTGGTGATCCCACGCGGCGGTCCGGGTCTGATTTCCTATGTCGCGGACAACGCCACCGTGCCCTGTGATCGAGACCGGGGCGGGGAACTGCCACATCTTTGTGGACGAATCCGCTGACTTCGAAATGGCGGACGCCATCGTGATCAATGCCAAGACGCAGCGTCCGTCGGTGTGCAATTCCGCGGAAAAGCTGCTGGTGCACCAGCGCATCGCGCCGCAATACCTTCCCCGCATCGTGAAGAAGCTGCTGGACAGCGGTGTGGAAGTGCGCGCCGACGATGAGACTCGCCGTTTGTTGGCGGGCATGCCTGTCGGTCGCGCCGAAGCTCAGGACTGGAGCGAAGAATATCTGCGGCTGTGCATCGCAATCCGGGTCGTGGCCAGTATCGAAGAGGCGATCGCCCACATCAACCGCTATTCCACGAAAAACTCCGAAGCGATTGTGACCAGCGACGAAGCCCAGGCCCGCCGGTTTCTGCGCGAGGTGGATTCGGCCGTGGTGTACTGGAATGCTTCGACCCGATTCTCCGATGGCGGAGAATTCGGCTTCGGCGCTGAAATGGGCATCAGTACCCAGAAGTTGCACTGCCGCGGACCTTTCGCCCTGGCGGAATTGACCTCGGCAAAGTACGAAGTGATGGGCAACGGACAAGTAAGGTAAAGCGGTCTTGATATGCGCATGTGGGGCGGGCGCCCTCGCCCTCCGCTTTTGACTCATGTTTTGTTTTTCCCAGGCCTTTAGATCAACATCAAAGGCGGCGGGCGAGGGCGCCCGCCCCACACGGGCGATATGAGGTGAACGACGTTGTTGCAGGCCGGCGACATGGCGCCCGACTTCGAGCTTCCAGTTCTGGTCGGCGGCGTGAGAAAACAGTTCCGCCTGTCCGAACAGCGCGGCCAGCGCAACCTGGTACTGGTCTTCTACCCGGCAAACCGGGAGCCGGTCAGCGCGCAGCAGATGGTCTCTTACCAGGTGGAGCGCGAGAAATTTCTGGCGCGACAGGCGGAAGTGCTCGGGATCAGCGTGGATTCGATCATGAACACCACGTCCTGGGAGCGCGAGATTGGTCCGTTTGATTTCCTGCTGGGCAGCGATTTCTGGCCGCACGGAGCCGTCAGCCGCCAGTACAGCGTGCTGCGGGAACTCGATCCTTTCAAGGGGGCCAGTGAGCGCGCTATTTTCGTCGTCGACAAAGCCGGTAAAATCCGGTTCGGCAGGATCTATCCCGTGGACCAGCTTCCGAATCTTGAGGAAACGCTCAATGCGCTGCGTGAGCTGGCCCGAACTTGAAGTCGCGAGCGCGGGAGCGCCCGTCACAGGAGCCCGATGAGAGTCATTTCTGCGGTGGTCTTCCCCGGCATCTTCTTTTCCATTTTTTTCCTCAGCAACGTAAACGGGACGTCGCAATCCGCTTTCACCGCGAAGGACACAACGGTCGCTCCGCTCTTCGGTTTCCGGAACTCGGCGGATGAGGTCGCGCTCGAAAGCCGCTTTCTGGCCGTGCCCGACCCGAAACTGGCCGAAGAGCACTTGCGCCTCCTGACCCAGGCGCCGCACATGGCGGGCACTCCCGAGGACAAGGCGACCGCCGACTACGTCGCGCAGAAATTCCGCGATGCCGGTCTCGAAACCGAAATTGTGGAGTACCGCGTCTGGATGAACTATCCGGCTGAAATCAGCGTGGACATGACCGCCCCCGCCGGCATCGCCATGCATGGCCCCACGCGTGAACAGGTTAGTGACGATCCTTATCAAGATGACCCGCGCGTGGTCACGCCGTTCAACAGCATGTCGCCGTCGGGAGACGTCGAAGCCGATGTGGTTTACGCGAATTATGGGTCGCCCGACGATTTTCAGAAGCTCGAGCAGATGAAGATTGACGTGCGCGGCAAGATCGTGCTGGTGCGCTACGGGCAGAACTTCCGGGGAGTGAAAGCGTTTGTGGCGCAGGAACGCGGAGCCGCAGGCGTGCTCATCTACTCCGACCCTGCCGACGACGGATGGCGGCACGGAGACAAATATCCGCAAGGCCCGTGGCGTCCGGATACCGGCGTGCAGCGCGGCTCGATTGGTTACATGTTCGAGTTTCCCGGCGACCCGACGACGCCCGGGATCGCGTCGGTGCCATCGCTGCCGGATTCGCAACGCACGCCTCCCGGGCAGTCGGCGCAGCTGCCGAAAATTCCCGTGACGCCGCTTTCCTACGCCGATGCCTGGCCGATCCTCGAGCATCTGGGAGGACCGGATTCACCCCGCGATTGGCAGGGTTCGTTGCCGTTCACCTACCACGTCGGTCCGGGGCCGACCAAAGTGAAGATGTACCTCAAGCAGGATTATCAGTTGCGCACCGTCTGGGATGTGATCGGGCGCGTTCGCGGCAGTGAGCTGCCGGATGAATGGGTGGTTGCCGGCAATCATCGCGATGCCTGGGTGTACGGCGCGGTCGATCCCAGCAGCGGCACGGCCGCCATGCTGGAATCGGTGCATGGAATTGGCGAACTGCTGAAGTCAGGCTGGAAGCCGAAACGCACCGTCGTGATCGGGAGTTGGGACGCCGAAGAAGAAGGACTCATTGGCTCCACAGAATGGGGAGAGCAGCACGAAACCGAACTGGTAAACGCCGTTGCCTATTTCAACGTGGACGTAGCGGTATCAGGATCAAAGTTCGGTGCGTCGTCAGTGCCCACGCTCAAGCAGTTTATCCGCGACGTAACCAAGGCTGTGTCTAGCCCGAAGGGCGGCACGGTATATGACGAATGGCAAAAGAGCAGCCAGCCTGGGACCGACGGTGAGCGCCGGCCCACGCAGGACATTGGCAACACGGAACGAGTTCCAGCCGCGCCAGGCAACTCCGATGTGCCCGTCGGAGACCTGGGAAGCGGCTCGGACTACACCGTATTCCTGCAGCATCTGGGTGTGCCTTCGTCGGACGTGAGTTCGAGCGGATCGTACGGCGTCTATCACTCCGTCTTTGACAACTTCAACTGGTTCAAGAAATTTGGCGATCCCGATTTTGTTTATGAACAGGAAATGGCCCGTGTCTTCGGCCTGGAAGCCGTCCGCATGGCCGAGGCCGATGTGCTGCCCTACGACTACGAGCAGTATGGCAAGGAAATCGCCGCCTATGTCGAAGCTGCGCGGAGGAAATCGGAGTCAGTTTTTGGCGGCCAGCCCCCGAACTTTGCCGAGGCGATCCACGCCGCCCATCAGTTTGAGCAGGCGGGAGCCAAAATCCGGCGCAAGCAGGAAAATCCCGGGAATGAGACCGCGCGGCTCAATCTGGCACTGCGCCAGGCGGAACGCGCCCTGCTGATTCCGGACGGGCTGCCCAACCGCCCCTGGTTCCGCCACGTCGTTTACGCTCCCGGCCAGTACACTGGCTACGCGGCGGTGGTAATTCCGGGCGTCAACGAGGCCATCGACCAGCACGATCTGGAACGGACCCGCCAGCAAATCGCGGTCCTGGCCGCGGCCCTGAATCGCGCGGCGAAAGTCCTGGAGGACTATCGCTGATGGCGCCGGGAAATACCGTCGAACAAATTCTGAAGACCCTGCCTTCGGCCGCGGGCGCCACATTTCTTGCCCTGTTTCCTATTGTGAATCCGTTTGGCGGCGTGCCGCTGTTTTTTGCTCTGACCGCCGATTTCTCCGACAGCGAGCGCAACCGGACTGCGTTGAAAACCGCGATGTACGTCTTTGCCATCCTCGTCGTCTTCATGTTTTTCGGGCGGTTTGTGCTCAACTTCTTCGGTATTTCGCTGCCGGTCTTGCAGATCGCAGGCGGGCTGATCGTGGCCAACACCGCCTGGGGCATGGTGACGGCTTCAACGCGCATTACACCGGCGGAGAGCGATGAAGCCACCACCAAGGAAGATATTTCGCTGACTCCAATGGCGATGCCCATGCTCTCTGGGCCCGGCTCGATCGGCGTCGTGATGGGCCTGGCCGCCAACGCCGGCAGTACGGTGACCTACCTCGGAATGGTAATCGGAATCACTGCCCTGGCCCTCAGTGTCTATTTGTTCCTGCGCCTGGGAGGTCCGCTGGTAGCCAAGCTGGGGCCGGGAGCGGTAGGCGGCATTACCAGAATTTTCGGCTTCCTGATATTTGCCGTGGCCGTGCAGTTGGTCTGGGACGGGGTAGCCGAATTCGGAAAGTAGGCGGTGTGGTCTGGGTTGGTTTGTGTGGTCGCGGGCGAACCGCCTGCGAGGCTTTCGGATCTGATCGACAGATCGGGAGCTAAAGGGACGGCATCAACCCAAAGCAAAAAAAGCGCGGGCGAGTCGCCCGCGTCCCAACAGCCACATGACCTATTTCAGGCTGACCAGTTTCTCTACCAGTTCCGAATAGTCTTTCTTCTCCAGGCCGTGTTCCTTCTTGTTGTACTCGTCCACTTTGCTGGAATAATTCATCGAACAGAATTTTGGGCCGCACATGGAGCAGAACGCTGCTTCTTTGTAGAAGTCGTCGGGCAGGGTTTCGTCATGCATTGCGCGTGCGGTCTCGGGGTCGAGCGACAGCGCAAACTGCTTTTCCCAATCGAATTTGTAGCGGGCGTAGCTGAGCGCGTCGTCACGATCCTGGGCGCCGGGGCGATGCCGCGCCAGGTCGGCGGCGTGGGCCGCGATCTTGTACGCAATGATTCCGTCTTTTACGTCTTTCTCGTTGGGCAGGCCGAGGTGTTCCTTGGGCGTGACATAGCACAGCATGGCCGCGCCGTGCCATCCGATCATGGCGGCTCCGATGGCCGAGGTGATGTGGTCGTAGCCGGGCGCGATGTCCGTCACCAGTGGGCCCAGGGTGTAAAAGGGCGCTTCGTAGCAGAGCTCTTTTTCTTTGTCCACTTGCTCTTTGATCTTGTCCAGGGGCACGTGGCCCGGACCTTCGATCATGACCTGCACGTCGTAGTCCCAGGCCTTCTTGGTCAGCTCTCCCAGGGTTTTGAGTTCCGCGAACTGGGCTTCGTCGCTGGCATCGGCGATGCAGCCTGGCCGCAAGCCATCTCCCAGAGAGAAGGAAACATCGTGCTGGGCGAAAATCTTGCAGATGTCGTCAAAGCATTCATACAAAAAATTTTGCTTGTGATGATGCGCCATCCACTGCGCCAGAATTGCGCCGCCGCGGCTGACGATTCCAGTGATGCGTTTCGAAACCATGGGCAGATATTGAATCAGCACACCGGCATGGATGGTCATGTAGTCCACGCCCTGCTCGGCCTGCTCTTCGATCACTTCCAGCATCACGTTTTTGTCGAGGTCTTCAATCCGCTTGACCCGCGAGATGGCTTCGTAGATGGGCACGGTTCCGATGGGCACGGGCGAGTGCCGCAGGATGGCCTCGCGAATTTCATGGATGTTGCCGCCGGTCGAGAGATCCATCACGGTATCGGCCCCGAAGTGCACCGAGGTGTGCAGCTTCTTGAGTTCTTCTTCGATGTTCGAGGTCACCGCCGAATTGCCGATGTTGGAATTGATCTTGCACAGCGAAGCCACCCCGATGCACATGGGTTCGAGCTCGGGATGGTTGATATTGGCGGGAATAATCATCCGCCCGCGGGCAACTTCGTCGCGCACCAGTTCGGGCGCAAGCTTCTCGCGGTGCGCAATATAGGCCATCTCTTCCGTGATGATTCCCCGGCGTGCATAGCGCATCTGGGAAAAATTGCCGTCGGTATTGCTGGATTTGCGGCTGGCGATCCACTCTGCCCGGGGCCGGGGAACACTCTGTCCATTGCTGCCGTTCGTGGAATTCATGATGACAATTATTCCTTCGCGTTTCTTTCAGGATTATACGCCGCGATAGAGGGGACGATTTGTTCCCTGTAGCGCCGGCGTCTCGCCGGCTGTCGGGCGGGCATCCTGCCCGCCCCGGGGGCAGGATGCCCCCGAGCCAGCCGGCAGGATGCCGGCGCTACACGTAACATTTTCCCCGCTGTTGATGCAACGAGAAAATGTCGTATTAACTGCAACGAGACTCTGTCACCCCCTTGTCGTTTAAGTAACGGCCGCCAGAGCGGGGCGGCCGGAGAGGTTGTAGGTGCGCGGCAGCTTTCGTTTCTGCGCGGTGGTGCGGGGAGCGGGGCGGCGATCGGCATGTTCCTGGAGCGGCAGGGATTGCGTCAGGAGCAACTGGTCTCCGCGATAGACGTGCAACGAGCCATCGAGTTGATGGGAGAGTTCGACGGTGTCTCCGGCATAGCTGCGTAGGGCGGGACGCGGGGGTAGGGCAATAGCGTCAGTTCCGAGAGTGACGATGTGATCGGGGCTGACGGTTCGCTGGTAGCGGAAACTGAGGCAGCGGGCGAGATCGAAGCGCCGGGGCAGAGTGCGGAAATCGCACGCCGAATCGGCGGCGGGACGGGCGAAGCGCTGGTTGTAGTCGAGGCAAAAGGCGGCGAGCACGGCGTTGGCTTGCTCCAGAGTCGTGGCCCCTGCCAGGCGGAGTTCGCTGACCAGGCGGTCCTGGCAAGTACGCCAGAGGCGTTCGACGCGACCCTTGGCCTGCGGGGAATAGGCCGGGATCTGCTGAATACCAAGCTCTTCGAGGGCGCGTCCGAGATGAGTTGGAGTTTGCTGACCGGCGAGTTGTTCGGCGACGGTCCAGTAGGCATCGTTGCGCTGAAAGATGCTGTGACGATCGCGGTAGAGGCTGAGGGGCACGCCGTGGGTGGTGATCATGGAGCGCAGCGCGCGGAGATAACCGACGGTGTTCTCGGCTTCGAGTTGGAAGTGGGCGGAGAGGATTTGCTTGGTGGCATCGTCCTGAAAGCCGATCAGGGTGAGCTGTGGACCGCGGCCTTCGAGCCAGTCGTGCGAACTGGCGTCGGTGAGGGCCATCATGCCGAAACGCGGCCGGGGTAAGCGGCGCGAGCGATACTTGCGGGGCCGGCGTTTCTGGGGCGAGGCCAGCTTGGCACGGCGCAGGATGCGGCGCACGGTCTCGCGGCTGACGGGAAGGTTCTCGTCGGCGTTGAGTTTCTGGCAAAGATGGGAATCGTTGAAGCCCGGGTACTTGGTGCGGGCCAGAGTCAAGATCAAAACCTTCTGGGGAAGGGGAAAAGCCCAAGGCATGGGGCGTCCGCGATTGCCATGCTGGACCCAGGCGATGGAATCGGGCTGATACCGCCGCTTGAGCCGCTGCACCTGCCGCTCACTCAGTTGCAGCAGGCGGGCGGCTTCGCGTACGCTCAGTCGCCCGCCTGCTGCATTCTCAATCACTTTCACCCGTTGGAACTCTTTCTGACTCATCGTCACCATCCTGAGAGGGTGACAAAGTCTCGTTGCAGTTAGGGGGTGACATTATCTTGGAGCATCTACACGTAACATTTTCCCCGCTTGTCCGTCTAAGCCGAAGGCCCTAGAATCAACAGTTCTTTTTCATGAGGTCAACCATGCGCACGCTCTACCTTCTGCCGGCAATCGTCTTGCTGGCCGTAGCCAGCTTCGGCCAGACCGCTTCTCAACCAGTGGTCAATCTCGACACCATCGACAAGACCGTCGATCCCTGCGTGGATTTCTACCAGTATGCCTGTGGCAACTGGCTGAAGACGGCGGTAATTCCGCCCGACCAGACGTCCTGGGTGAGCTTCGTAGAGATTCGCGAAAGAAATTCCGCGGTCATGCGCGAGATCCTGGAGAAAGCCTCGGCCGCCAGCGCGGGTCGCGATGCCATCAGCCAAAAAATCGGCGACTACTACGGTTCCTGCATAGACGAAACGGCCGTTGACGCCAAGGGCGTAGCGCCGCTGACACCCGAACTCAAACGCATCGCCGCCGCAAAGGACAAGGCGGCCCTGATCGAGGCCGTGGCCCGGGTTCAGTTGCTGGGGCCCAATCCGCTGTTCAATTTTTATTCCTCACCTGACCTGCACAATGCCAGCGAGGTGATCGCCTACATTGACCAGGGCGGTCTGTCATTGCCCGATCGCGACTACTACCTCACAGATGATCCCAAGATGACAGCCGCGCGCGCCAGCCTGGTGGAATACGCCACCCAACTGTTTACGCTGAGCGGACAATCACCCAAGCAGGCTGCGGATTCCGCGCAATCCGTGTTGCGCATCGAGACGGCCCTCGCTAAAGCCGCCATGGACCGTACCGCGCGCCGCGATCCCAAGACCCGCGATCATAAGATGACCCGCGATGAGGCCATCGCCCTGGCGCCCAGTTTCCATCTGGATCGTTACTTCGCTGCCATGGGCACGCCGAAGTTTTCCACGTTGAACGTTTCCAATCCGGATTTCTTCAAGCAGGTGAATGGCGTCCTGGAATCGGAATCGCTCGACGCCCTGCGTACCTACGTGAGCTGGCATCTCCTCGATGGCTCCGCGCCCTGGCTTTCCAAACCCTTCGTGGAAGCCAACTTCAAGATGCAACAGGCCCTGACCGGGCAATCCGAAATCAAGCCGCGCTGGAAGCGTTGCGTGAGCGCCACTGATAACGCACTGGGCGAGGCCCTGGGCCAGCGCTACGTGGAGCAAGCCTTCGGCGCCGATGGCAAGCAACGCATGCTGAAGATGGTGGACGCGCTGGAAAAAAGTCTGGACCAGGACATCCGCACGCTGCCCTGGATGACGGAGGAGACGAAGAAGCAGGCGAAGGTGAAGCTGGACGCAATCCGCAACAAGATCGGCTATCCCGATGTCTGGCGCGACTACAGTTCGCTCAAGATTGAGCGCGGCGATCTGATGGGGAATTTCCTGCGCGCCAACGAATTTGAGGCCAAACGCCAGATTGCCAAGATCGGCAAGCCGCTGGACCGCAACGAATGGCAAATGACGCCGCCCACGGTGAATGCCTATTACAGTCCGCCGCGGAATGAAATCGTGTTTCCCGCCGGAATTCTGCAGCCACCCTTTTTCGACAAGCAGGCGGACGATGCCATGAATTTCGGCGGCATCGGAATCGTCATCGGCCACGAACTGACCCATGGTTTTGACGATCAGGGACGCAAGTTCGATCCGCAGGGCAATCTGCGCGACTGGTGGACGGCGCAGGACGGCACGGAATTTGAAAAGCGCGCCAGCTGCATCGCCGACGAATACAGCAATTTCGTCGCCGTGGATGACCTGAAACTCAACGGCAAGCTGACTCTGGGCGAAAACACGGCTGACAACGGCGGCGCCCGCGTCGCGCTGATGGCCCTGGAGCAGATGATCGCCGACGGAAAGGCCGGCCCGGCGGCGCAAACCATCGACGGCTACACTCCGCAGCAGCGTTTCTTCCTCGGTTTCGGCCGCGTGCCTGGTGCGAAAAGCGTCGTCCGGAATACTCCCGCATGCTGGTCAGCGTCGATCCTCATTCGCCGGGAAAATACCGCGTGGACGGCGTGGTGCAGAACATGCCCGAATTCCAGAAGGCATTCAACTGCAAGGCCGGCCAACCCATGGTGCGGGAGAACGCCTGCCGAGTGTGGTGACACGACCCACGTGGGGGCGGACGCCCTCGTCCGCCCAGTCGAGCGCAGCTCGACAGCCACTTCGGGAGAATCAAATGAAGGGGAACGTACCTCCGGCGTATGGAGTCGGAGGGCTGTCCATCGCTGCTGCCTCAAGGCAGAATTAGTTCCGGTTGGCCTGCAATTTGAGCGCCGATCGGGATCGATGGGTGAGCCCCGGCACGTCCCTTCTCTAAGTGCCGAGATCTTGGATCTAGTTTGTCCTTGCAACGAGGTTCAACGTGATTCATGGACAAGGAGCCTTGTCCTGCGGCTAAGTAGACCAGAGCACTCTGCGATCGCGCGGTGCAAGATCACCCACCAGCGGCACCCCGCAAGCATTATTCTGAAATGTGACTGAAAAGCCGAACATAGAGGCCAAGACCCTGCTTCGGACGGGCCTCCTTCGATTCTTTATTCGATGGTTCGTCATCGGACTGGTGCTTCTATGGTCATCTGCTGCCCTGATCATTCTGGCGGCACGATGGATCGACCCACCGACGACCGCGGTGCACATTCAGCGCCGTTTACAGGCCTGGGTTCACGACGCGCCGTACCGCGAACGCTACAAGTTCATTCCGCTCAGCCAAATCTCGCCCCATCTCCAGCACGCTGTAGTTGCCGCAGAGGACGCGCATTTCTACCAGCACCACGGATTCGATTGGCACGAGATCCAAATCGCTGCCAGAGACGATCTCGAAGGCGATCGCACCCGCGGTGCTTCCACCATTACGCAGCAACTGGTAAAAAACTTGTTCTTCGGAACGGGCCGCTTATCCTGCGCAAAGGCGCAGAAATCACTCTGGTACCGGTGGCCGAATTCGTCCTCGGCAAGCGCCGCATTCTGGAGATCTACCTGAACGTGGTCGAATGGGGCCCGGGTATCTATGGTGCGGAATCGGCGTGTCGTTATTACGACGAAACCGCAGCCAGGAATATCGACCGGCAACAGGCGGCACGCCTCGCTGCAATCCTGCCGGCGCCCCTGAGGCGACGACCCGAGCGTATGAATAGCTACAGTGCGATAATCCTCGAGCGGATGAGTCAAATGGGATGGTAATCGCGGCTAACAATTTACCAAGGCAGCAGCTTTCGTTTTATCGCATCGCAGTTCTGGCTGGATATTCGGCCAATCGGAAGTGATTGTGGTCGCTGAGATGGGGGATGGAGTGTCCATGTGTCGTCGGACCTAAGAAGCTTTTTACGGCTGGCTAAAGCGGGGTTCACCGACCCAAATTAAGTTAGCGTTTATCGCGGGTGTCCCCACGCGATTCGTGGTCGGCTGGCCGCCTCGCGTTGACTTTGTTTACAACCTCCCCCTAAGATGGCTCACCAGAATTCCGCCGCCGGGCGTTGCGAGCAATCTCTTCATGGGCGAAATGATCGGCCAAAACATCTCGTACTACCGGGTGATCGAGAAGCTCGGTGGTGGCGGGATGGGGGTGGTTTACAAGGCCGAAGACACGCGTCTCCATCGCTTCGTCGCCCTGAAATTCCTTCCCGAAGACGTCACCCGCGACACCACCGCTCTCACCCGCTTCCGGCGTGAGGCCCAGGCGGCGTCTGCCCTGAATCATCCCAATATCTGCACCATTTATGACATCGGCGAGGAGGGCGACCAGGCCTACATCGTCATGGAGTACCTGGAAGGCGAGACGCTGAAACATCTCATCGGCAATCGGCCGCTGGAGATGGAGACGCTGCTCTCGATCGGCATTGACGTAGCCGAAGCTCTCGACGCGGCGCACGCCAAAGGCATTGTGCACCGCGACATTAAGCCGGCGAATATCTTTGTGACCACGCGAGGAGCCGCCAAGATTCTCGACTTTGGGCTGGCCAAGGTGGCGCACGATGGGAACCGGGCCCTGAATCCCACGGACGTGACTAAAACCGAGGACGGGAACGCGCAGCAACACCTCACCAGCCCGGGTTCGGCGCTGGGTACAGTGGCTTACATGTCTCCCGAACAGGTGCGCGGCAAAACCCTCGATTCGCGTACCGACCTGTTTTCTTTTGGCATCGTGCTGTACGAAATGGCAACCGGCGCCGTTCCGTTTCGTGGGGAGACTTCGGGGTGATCTTCGACGCGATCATGAACCGCGACCCGCTGGCGCCGGTCCGGCTGAACCCGAACCTTCCGCCGAAGCTGGAAGACATCATCAACCGCGCGCTGGAGAAGGACCGCGAGTTGCGCTACCAGCATGCGGTCGATATCAAGTCGGAGTTACGGCGTCTGAAGCGGGACCTGGAGTCAGGGCACAATTCAGCGGCCAGTTCCTCTTCCGAGCCCGTGTACAGCGGAAGCGCCACGCCTGGGGAAGTCGCAACTGGCATCGGCCCACCGGACAAGCGGATTCGGCCCGGGGGTCGGCGTCGGCCTCGTCGGCGGCGTGGCCACAATTCCGATCCGCCCCGCAACCCCAGCCGTCACGGCGAAAGTTCATCTTTCCTGCTGCTGTAGTTCTCCTGCTGGCACTCATTGCCGGTGGATTCTACTGGCGCAAGCATCAGGCAGTGCAACTCACCGACAAAGACCAGCTCATTCTTGCCGACTTTACCAATCAAACCGGCGACGCGGTCTTCGATTCGACGCTAAAGGAAGCGCTGGCCATCCAGCTCGAGCAGTCCCCATTGCTGCAACTGGTGAGCGATGCGGAAATGCACAGCAACCTGCAATATCTGGGACAGTCGGGCGCGCAAAGAATTACGCCGGAGCTGGCGCAACAGCTCGGTCAGCGGCTCGGCGTGAAGGCCTATCTTGCGGGGACCATCGCCAATCTGGGAACGTCCTATGTGATTTCGATCAACGCGGTAAATTGCGCCACAGGAGAAGTGTTCGCGCGGGAGCAGGAGACCGCTCCTGACAAGACGACGGTGCTGCAAGCGGTTTCGAAAGCCGCCACCGCAATGCGGGCGCGGCTGGGCGAGTCGATGGCCTCCATCCAGAAGTTGTCCACGCCTTATACCAATGTGACCACGACCTCGCTGCAGGCTTTCCATGCGTTTTCGTTGGGGGAAGAAGAGCATCGCATGGGCCGGGATTTTCCCCAGGCATCATCTTTCTACCAGGAAGCGCTGCGGCTCGATCCCGGTTTTGCCATGGCATTATGCCCGGCTGGGAGTGGCGTATGGGAACCAGGGTGCGTTCACTAAAGCGATGGAGTATCTGAAGAAGGCCTATGATCTGCGCGAGCGCGTGACCGAGCGGGAGCGGATGTACATCGAGTCGCAATACGCGCTGCAGCAATTCGATTTGCCCAAGGCCCTGCAATCCTACAAGCTCTTTGTGGCGACCTATCCGCGGGACGCAGCCGCGTGGAACAACCTGGCTAACGCCTACGGGCTCGTGGGTGACCTTGAACAAGCCCTTGCCGGCTTCAAGAAGACCTGGGAAATTGCCAAGTGGAACAACGTCGCCGCCAACAATGCAGCGGGAACGCTCATTGGCATGGACCGTCTGCAGGAAGGCGAGCGCTACCTGAAAGAAGCGGTGGACCAGGGCGGCAGCGACGACACCAACTACCACAACAATGCAATGACGGACGATTTCCTGTCCAACCGGCCGGACTGGGACAAGCACGTGCAGTGGGCTGCCGTCCGTCCCGACGGTTTTACCGTGGAAGCGGGCGCGGCGACGATTTACTTTTCCATGGGCAGGATGCATGACGCCGACCGGCTATGGGAGCACGCAGCTCAGAGAGCGGAGCAGCAACACCTGCCCGACGCCGCAGGCGGAATCTATTCTGTCAAAGCAGTACACGATGCGTTGGTCTCGAACTGTTCCGCAGCTCGCGATTCCGCCCACCATGGGCTGACGCTCGACCGTTCCGCGGCGACTGTACCCGATGCAGCGCTGGCTCTGGCCCTGTGCGGCGAGACCGGTCCGGCAATTGTGGAGATGCAACGCCTGGCCGCGGAAGTGCCCAACAATACCCTGATCAACGAAATCTACCTGCCCGAGGTGAAGGCCGCCGCTGCCCTGCTGCAACATCATCCCGAGCAGGTCGCGGCGCTTCTTTCCCCGGCCGCCCCCTACCTGTTGGTGTCGAAAGTTCCTCAGTTGCTGGGCAGAGCATCGTTAGACATGAAGAGTCCGCAGCAAGCCATTACCGATTTTGAGCCGGGAATCCGTTATCGCGCTCTGTCGCTGGGCGAAGGGGCGAACGGGACATCGCAAGTCTCCGACTACGGCCTCTGTCTGCTGGGAACGGCGCGCGCCCAGACCCAGATTGACCCTGCCGCGGCCGCGCGGACTTACGAACAACTGCTGCAGATCTGGAAGAATGCCGACGCCGATTTTATCCCCGCGCAGGAAGCCCGGCGCGAGCAGGCGGCGCTGGCGGCGCAAAAGAACTGAGACTCTTATTGGTGCCCCGCCGAATCCCTTGAAGCCCTTGCGCCGCTGCTCGCTGTAACGATGCAGGGCATCGTTGATGATGGGATAGGCCTCTGCCGCCGGCTGGATCTCGTCCACTTCGACCGCTTTACCTTCCAGTTGTTTGTAGTCCTGGAAGAAACGCCGCAGCATGAGCGAGCGGTGAGGCGGCATCTCCTGAGCCTCGCGGTAAGTGTTGAATTCCGGGTCCTGCGTGGCGACCGCGATGATCTTGTGGTCCTTTTTTCCGGTATCAATCATGGTCATCAAACCGATGGTGCGGGCGTGGATCAGGGTCAACGGAACCACCGCCTCCTGGCATAAAACCAGCACGTCGAGGGGATCGTCGTCCTCGGCGAGGGTCTGCGGAATAAAGCCGTAGTTGGCGGGATAGTACACGGCGGAATAGAGCACACGATCCAGCTTGATCAGCCCGCTGGCCTTGTCGAGCTCGTATTTCACGCTCGATCCGAAGGGGATCTCGACGATGCTGTAGAACTCCTGCGGCAGCTTGTCGCCGGGGGTCACGTCATGCCAGGGATGGATCATGAGGCCTCGCTGGGTACATAGACTGCTGGCATTATAGATCGGCCATTCGGACATCTTGACCCGCGCCAGAGGCAGGAATAGAGTCGTATCTTGGTGGCGTTTCTATGGCGGGCGAAACCAGGAAATATCTCAAATTCGGCGGGGCAGTAGCGCTGATCCTGCTCTCCATGGGTTATCTGGCCTACACCGGCGTGCAGGAGAGTAAGAGCTATTACGTCACCATCAAGGAACTGCGCGGCATGGGCGACGGCGCTTACACCAAGCATTTGCGTGTCGCCGGGAATGTTCAGCCCGGTTCGATCAAGCGCACGGGCACTCGAGTTGAATTTTCGTTGGTGGAAAACGATCAGCTGCTGCCGGTGGTTTATAGCGGAACCGAAGCGCCGCCCGACACCTTCAAGGACAACTCCCAGGCTCTGGCCGATGGCAGCTTTGGACGCGACGGAGTCTTCCACGCCAAACAGCTGCAAGCCAAATGCGCCTCGAAATATGCGCCCCAGCAGCCGGGCGCAGCCAAGCCACCATGTAGAAACACGTAGGCCCGGACGCCCTCGTCCGGGCGGGCGAGCGCAGCTCGCCGGGGTTTTCCCAACCGGGTTCGCAGAACCTTCAAGGACAGCCAAGCGCGCGGCCGCGAAAAGAGCGGAGCTTCGCTCCGCCGGGCGGATGAGGGCACCCGCCCCTACGTGGTCCTTCTTGCGCTCGACTTCGCCTTAGCCTTCGGCTATCTTCCACTTACGTGGATGTTTCTCCCATAATCACGCTGACCGCCTTGGTCAAACAGTTTGGCCGCTTCGCCGCGCTCCGTGGCGTCAGCGCGGAATTTGCTCCGGGACGGCTCTACGCCATCCTTGGCGACAACGGAGCAGGGAAGACCACGCTCTTGCGCGCCCTGGCCGGCCTGGCGCAGCCGACCCGCGGCAGCATCTCGATTCTCGGGACCACAGACGTGCGGTCGATATGTCATGAGCTGGGTTACATGGCGCATCCTTCGCTGCTCTACGACGAAATGAGCGGGATGGAGAACCTGCGCTATTTCGGGCGGCTCTACGGCATCACTGATACGTTGCGGGGCGCCGCCAACATGACTGCGGTGGGTCTCGATCCCAAGCTGACGCGCCCGGTCGCGCAATATTCCCAGGGCATGCGCCAGAGGTTATCGCTGGCGCGGGCTCTGCTAAACGATCCTAAAATCCTGTTGCTGGATGAGCCCTTTTCCAATGTTGACGTGCGCTCGGCGCGTGCCATGGTCACGCTGCTGACGCAGATGCGCGGCGCGGGCAAGACACTTTTTGTGGTTACCCACCAGGCCGCCTTGCTGGAGGGAGCCGCCGACGAATTTGTCTGGATGGACGCCGGGCAGATCACTCATCGCAGCCGCGAGCTGCAGCCGGTGGAGACACGATGAGGCCATCATCCGGCGTCCCATCGAACGTGACAGGAGCCACGCTGGCCAAAGACCTGCGCTTGGAGTGGCGATCGAAAGACGCTATCAACTCCATGCTGTTTTTCTCGCTGCTGGTGGTCGTCGTTTTCAGCTTTTCCTTTGATCCCAACGCCGAAGAGTCGCGTCAGATTGCCGGCGGACTGCTCTGGGTGGCATTTCTTTTTGCCGCGGTGGTAGCGCTTAACCAGACCTGGGCGCGCGAACTGCGCAATCAGGTGCTGGACGCCTTTCGGGTTTCGCCCGCGCCCGCGAATTCGCTTTTCCTGGCCAAGGCGCTGGGCAACTTCATTTTTGTCGCGGTACTGGAAATCCTGATGACGCCGCTGTTCATCATGTTCTACAAACTGCGCGCGCTGGGCCCGGCCTGGCAGTTGATTCCGGTGGCCGTTCTAGGTACGTGGGCCCTGGTGGTGAACGGCACATTTTTTGCCGCCATGTCGCTGCGCACCCGCAGCCGCGAGATCATGCTGCCGCTGCTCTTGTTTCCAGTCTCCATTCCCGCGTTACTGGCCATGGTGAACGCAACCACGGCGATATTGACGGGCGAGCTCTCCACGAAATTCTGGATTGTGTTGCTTACCACTTACGACGTGGTGTTTACTATCGCTTGTCTAATGTTGTTCGAACTGGTTTTGAACGCGGAATGAAGCCCGCTGCGAAATAGAGCTGAATGAAGATGAAACGGTTTTTCCCCATTTTCGGATTGCTGACCGCCGCCCTGCTGAGCTTTGCACTCTATGAGGCGCTGGTGGCCGCTCCCACCGAGCAGACCATGGGCAACGTGCAGCGCATCTTCTACTATCATGTGCCCTCGGCGTGGACGGCGTTCCTGCTCTTCTTCATCAACTTTATCTGTTCCATCCAGTATCTGGTGCGTCCCAACCCGGTCGCTGACAAGGTGACGAACTGGACGGTCATCGCCATCGGGATTGCGGCCTGCGTCGCGGCGTTCGTGATTCGTCCCCTGCCGCAGCAGATCGAGCCGTCGTCGGTTGCTACCACCGGGCTCGCCATCGTGAGCCTGTATTTCCTGATCAAAAAATACTTCTCGCGCGAGAGGGTGGACGCTCTGGCCGTGGTCAGCGCCGAGGTCGGCGTCGTGTTCTGCACCGTCGTTTTGGTTACGGGACCGCTGTGGGCGCGTCCGGTGTGGGGAATCTGGTGGACCTGGGATGTTCGCCTGACCTCCACCCTCGTCCTCTGGCTCATTTACATCAGCTATTTGATGCTGCGCCGCTTTTCCACCAGCGGGCAGACCCCGATTCTGGCCGCGGCCCTGGCCGTGTTTGGCGCGCTCGATGTTCCGCTGGTGTACTTCTCCATCTGGATTTTCCGCACCCAGCATCCTCAGCCCGTGATTGGCGGCGGCGGCTCCATCGATCCCCGTATGTTGCATGTGTTGCTCATCAACTGGCTGGCCTTCCT
This sequence comes from Terriglobia bacterium, assembly GCA_963816025.1. Classification (GTDB taxonomy): domain Bacteria; phylum Acidobacteriota; class Terriglobia; order Terriglobales; family Acidobacteriaceae; genus JAIQFF01. The sequence goes on along the minus strand of CAWFJA010000007.1, from coordinate 189,922 downwards.
CTGCTTCGCCGCGCTGGTTTGCTGGTCCCGCTATCGTCTGGAAATTCTGCACAGGGAAGTGGAAGAAACCCAGGCGCTGGAAGCCCTGCTCGAACCCCGGAGCCGACGATGAATTTTCTCTACGCCGCCTACACCGCTACCTGGATCATCCACATCACGTATCTGGGCATTCTGGTGCGACGCTATCGCCGCCTGAGCAAAGAGATTGAGGAATTGAAGAAGGGGAGATAGCAAAAATCAGCAATTGGCACTTGGCAATTAACACATGGCAAACGGCCGAATCAGGATTTGGCTAAATGCTAATTGCTGCCCTTACCGCATGCCGCTGCTGAACTCCGCGGCCGCATTGGAGCGCAGGAACTCGTACTCTTCGATCATGGCGGCCACGCCTATGCTGGAAACCGATGGCGAGCTCTCCACCCGCACCACCCGCGCCGTAAAGCGCACCCGTACTGGTTCGGTCAGAGTGACGTGGGGCGGAAATGTCATGGTCACTTCAATGCGGGAGCCCTCGGCCAGAGGACGATCCAGATAAAAAAAGACCCCGCGTGCGCTTACATTCTGGGTCTCTGTCAGCAGGTCGAGGAAAGCGTTGCCCACCACCCGGACCGATGCCGGCAGACGCATATCGAAGCGTCGCATGGTACGGCGTTCCTGAGCGGCATGTTGCATCGAATTCTCTCTGCGCAAGTGCATGGACCCTGCTTCACTCAAATTTCACCCCGGGCGGCGGGCGCCTTCCGATGACAAAACAACCCGTGGCGCCAGATTTACTTATTCAGCAACAGTTTGCAAGCGCAAAAAAAAACGGGGAACAGACTCGGTTAATGCGACAGCAGAGGGGAGGGCCTGGGGGAGGATCCTTAAAATGCAGACTAATCCGAAGTCTGGGTTAATGCACGCTCACTGCCATCAAGCCCGAACCTGAACGAAGCGGTTTGGATCATGGACATTAACGACTTACGAAATCGCTCCGGCCTTCTCATAAAGATACGAGTGAAAAGAATTGCAGACCAGCTGGCCCAGCTGATGCCATGGTGTCAACAATTTTCTTCCGCTGGAGTCAAGTTTTGCGTTTTCAACCGGCATCTCAAGTAGTTGCTGGCCGCATCTGACCATCCCAGGGTGTGGCATTGGTGCGCGGCTTGACAGGCTATCCGTCAGATGTTTAAGTAGTTACTTAATTTTTGCCCTTATTCTGGTGATAAGTACGCAAGCCGCTTGGCGGGCGCGAGTCGGGCTGCTGCCTGTGTGCCGTCTTTCTTTCCTCTCCATGAATTGGGATATTCGGAGGAGCTAGTGACATTGAATTTCCGGGGGTTGGGAACAAGATATTGCCCTGTCCTGCTGTGGTTCGCGTTGCTGCTGTTAGGGATTTTGGCGCTGCACTCAGCCGTTCCGGCGTCGCAATTGTCCGCCTCCGGCCGGAACTCATCCGTACCCGCGGCCTTCGCCGCTCCTGATCTTGCTTCGAACCGCCCCAGCGTCCGCGTGGATCTGGGACAGCTTCCCTTACGCTTTGAGCCGAATCAGGGTCAAACCGACCCGCGGGTCAACTTTCTGGCGCGCGGAGCAGGCTACGGACTGTTCCTGACGCCGGACCAGGCGGTTCTGACTCTACACTCGCCGTCCAGGAGTCCAGCAGTCGTGCGCATGCAACTGGCTGGCGCAAATCGTGCCGCGGCCGCGGCTGGAGCCAGTCCACTCCCGGGCAAGAGCAGCTACTTCATCGGCAACGACGCGGCGAAGTGGCACCACAACATTCCGCAATTTGCTCGTGTGCGCTATCTGGATGTTTATCCCGGCGTCGATCTGGTGTACTACGGCAACCAGGGACAGCTGGAGTACGACTTCGAAGTCGCTCCCGGTGCCGACCCCAGCTCTATCGCGTGGCGCTTCCAGGGCGAAGAGAAAGCAAGTCTTGATGGCGGCGGCAATCTGGTCCTGGCCACGGGCAACGGCGAGGTGCGGTTGAATGCGCCGCGAATCTACCAGCAATTTGGAGCCGAGCAGCGGCCGGTCGCTGGACACTTTGCCTTTCGGCAGGACGGCAAGGTTGGCTTCGAGCTGGCAGCCTATGATCGTCGCCGCGCGCTGGTGATTGATCCGGTCTTGACCTACTCGACTTACTTCGGCGGCAGCGGCAGTGAGGCTTGTTCCGGCATTGCGGGGATCGTGATCGCGGGAGTCCTTTCACCGCCCTCAGGATGTCCGGCGATCGCCATCGACGCCTCCTCCAACATCTACTTCGCGGGCACCACCACTTCGGCAGATTTCCCGGTTGTTCCAGCGGCCTCGGCTACGCCGCATGCCTTTCAGACCGCGCTGGCCGTGGCCCCCGACGTTTTCGTCACCAAGCTGAACGCGGCCGGATCGGCAGTTGTGTTCTCTACCTACCTGGGTGGAGACGGGGTTGACACCAGCGCCGGGGTGGCAGCGGACTCCGCTTTCAACGTGGTGGTCGCCGGTACCACGACTTCCACTAATTTTCCTACCAGCTCGGCGTCGGCGTTCCAGGCCACTCCAGCCGGTGCGGGCGCGCATGCGTTCGTAAGCCAACTGGATCCGGTCGGAGAAACACTTTTGTACTCCACTTATCTTTCGGGTAACGGTACGGAGTCGGCGCGCGGGCTGGCGCTCGACCCCAGGAACCAGATTTACGTCATTGGCGCGACGACCTCCACCAACCAGCCCGACGCGACTCATTCTTTTCCCGCGACGCTGGGCGCGATTCAGACCGCATCGCTCGGCACCAGCCAGTTTTTTGTCAGCAAGATTGACCCAACCCTGATTGGATTTCCCAGCCTGGTGTATTCCACATACTTTGGCGGGGGCGACCCGCTCAACGGCGTCACTCTGGGTGGCGGCATCGCCGTGGATGCAAACGCGAATGTGTACATCACGGGCGGCACCAACTTCCAGCACACGGGAAGCGCGACCACGGATTTTCCCATCCTTAACGCTTACCAGGGCTGCCTGGATACGCCGCCGCCGGCAACGCCTCCCGCCACCGCTCCCAGTTGCTCCACCAGCGTCACCGCTCCGGACGCCTTTGTGGCCAAGATCGATCCGGCCGCGGCCTCGGGTGCGCAGTTGATTTACTCCAGCTACCTGGGCGGCACCGGAGATGACGTGGGATACGGCATCGCTCTGGATTCCGGCCTCAGTGTTTACATCACCGGATCGACCTCCTCGACTGATTTCACCATCCCGAGCAGCACTACGCCTTTTCAAAGATGTCTGGACAATCCCGCGAACCCGTCACCCTGTCCGACAGGAGTCACGGCCAGCGACGCTTTCGTAGCCAAATTCGGAACCCCGTGCACGGGGTCCACCTGCACCACCACGACTTTACCTTTTACGTACTTCTCCTATCTGGGTGGTTCCGGCACCGACGTGGGCCTGGCTATCGCCGTGGATAGCCTTCAGGGCGCGCGCATCGCCGGCTGGACCAATTCCGGGAACTTTCCGACTTCCAACAATCCCATACAGGCTGGCTTGAGTGGGCCGGTGGACGCCTTTGTCTCGCGCATTGATACCACGGCGACTTCGACCCTCGCTCTGGGCCACTACGGCACCTACCTGGGCGGAGGCGGCAGCGATTTCGCGACCGGCATCGCTACCGACACGCAGGGCAGCAGCTATATCGTGGGCGAGACGGCCTCGGGAAATTTTCCCACCGCCAATCCCATTCAAAGTAATCCCAGCGGTGGCAGCGACGTATTCCTGACTAGACTTGGCCCCACCCTGAACCTGGCTCTCACCGAGACCGTGGTACCCAATCCGGTCGGGGTGGGCAATAACGTTAGCTTCACCTACAAGATCACCAACAATGGCGACCTGACCACCGGCATCATCTTTACCGACGTCATACCGTCCACCGCCACTTTTGTCTCCGCCAATAGCGTTCCCGGCCAGTCGAGTTGTCCGGCTCCGGTTACGAGTAGCAACCGTGACCTGCACGGTCGGAACTTTAAACGGCGGAGGGGTTGCGACCGTGACCGTGGTGCTGGCTCCCACTCTGCCGGCCACCCCGGCCCAGCCTGGTTCCGTGAGTGATGGCGGGAAAGTCACTATTTTCGGTACGCCTACGGTGGTGACCCCTGCTCCGCCACCCGCCGTCGCGGTCGTGAATAACTTCGGTATTGCCGTTTCTCCAAGGACGACAACGGTGGCCGCCGGCATACCCGCCAGCTTTACCGTCACGGTCACGCCCACCGGGAACTTTCCGGATACGGTGACGTTGTCCGCTTCAGGCGCGCCCACGGGGCCCAAACCACATTTCCCAACGGCACGTCCTTCACCAACTTGAATAGCGGACCTCAAAGCCGCCAGTTGGTAGTCAACACCACCGCTCGCGTGACCACTCCGGCCAGTCTCTTTCCCATCGGCGGGCCTTTTTATGCCGCGCTATTCCCGGTTTCAGGATTGGCGCTGCTGGGCGTCGGCATCGGCGGCAGAAAGTCGCGACGGCGGCGCGTGCTGATGGCGGCGCTGCTGAGCTGCTTCTTCGCGCTCGTCGTGTTCCAGATGGGCTGCGGCTCCAGCAGCACGACCTCGACCACGACCGGGACTCCGGCAGGCACCTACAATCTCACCGTCACCGCAACCTCGGGTTCGGCGACGCGCACGCTGCAGATTGTGCTGGTGGTGCAGTAGGACTCTAGCGGTCTCTGGTTTGCCGTTCCTGGTTTAAAATACCGAACTATTTCATGAGATCCGCGTCGGACGTGGATCTCAGAGAACCCGCTTCAACTTTGCTTGCTCAGGTTTCGCCTGAGAGGTCATTGCGAGCTCAACTTCAGATCGCGCGACGACGACCCGACGTTGACCCGCCTTGAACTGGACGCCATCCAACGATTCTCCGCAACCGACCAGTACTCCAAACTTCGTGGCGCCACGTGCATCGTAACTTCCCTGGTTTCTCCCGGGCCGAGGGTGACGCGATCAAACGCCGCCAGCGTGCGGACGGCAAACTGCACGCCTTGCGGGCGCTCCTGCGGCGCGTCCAGGTAGACCTGTGGCACTTCGTCTCCACTCACGTCGCTGGTGTTCTTGATGCGGACGGAAATGTCGAGACCGTTTTCTGATCCTCGCGTCACGTGAAGATCGGAGTAGCTGAAGCTGCTGTAGGAAAGCCCGTAGCCAAAGGGAAACAGCGGCTCAATCTTCTGCTTGTCGAACCAGCGATACCCTATGTTCACACCCTCAGAGAAAGTTGTTTTGCCTTCCAGCCCTTTAGCAGATCGCTCCGGATGGGCGGGGTCGGTTGCCGGATAGTCTTCGAGGCGCTTGGCCCAGGTGAAGGGCAGTCTGCCGGCAGGATTCACTTTGCCCAGCAGGACGTTGGCCGTGGCCCATCCGCCTTCATCGCCCGGCCACCACATCAGGAGAACGGCCTTTACCTTGTCAAGCCATGGCATCGGGATCGGCTGGCTTACATTGAGCACGACAATGGTGTTGGGATTGACCGCGGCAATTTCGTCAACCAGTTTGTTCTGTTCGCCGGGGAGGCCGAAGGCCGGCTTGCCCCGCGTCCAGAGAAAGACCACAGCGGTGTGAGCGTTCTTTGCGGCATCAAGCGCCGCCTGATGATCGCGGACACGCTGTTCGGGCGTCATCCAGTTCAGCCGGATCTGTTCGGGGTTGTTCGACGTATCGCCGCTTGCCTCCACCGTGATTTCGTGGGGACCCGCCGTGAGTTGCACGGAGCGGCGCACATTATCCAGTCCGTCAACCGTAGGAAATCCGTTGTCCTGCGTCGCCTGCTGGATATCGCCATGCACGGTTCCTTTGGTGGCGCCGGTACGGCCAATGAATTTGCCGTCGATCTTGAGCTCACCGCGCGCTCCCATCGCCTGCAGATAGATCCAGTAGTCGCCCGCGTCCGGCACGGTGAGTGTTCCTCTCCAGGTGAAGGTTTCGTTGGCGGGAAGCGACTTCTGATTGCTGTGGGTGAAATCCAGCTGGGCATCGACTGCGGTCCTGCCGCTGCCATCCGTACGCAGCAGGCCGGGCTGTCCGTCGTGCGAAAGCAGCGCCGCCGGAATCGGACTTCCCGTCATGTCATCATCCACGGCCAAGACGATATGCGACTGCGGGGCATTTTTCTGCAACGCTTCGTAAGGACCGATCTGCCGCTCGGTAAGTCCGCCGGAGCGTTCTCCGAAGGTGCCAATCGCAGCCACTTGCCCGGCGCCCGGTCCGATCAGCGCCAGCGCTTGCAGGTCGCTCGCCTTCAGCGGAAGGGCGTGATCGTTCTTGAGTAGAACTGCGGCGTCTTCGGCAGTCTTGCGGATCACTTCGGCATTCTGCTCGACGTCCTGGGCTGTCACCGTGTGCTTCTGCTTGCCATCCAGATATCCGAAACGATCCAGCTCATAGAGCACGCGCCTGGCGGCAGCGGTTATCGTGGCCTCGGTGACAGTGCCTTCTTGCAGCGCGTCCCGCATCGTCTTGGAGTCGGTATTGCGAGGAAAGGCGGAAAGATCGAATGCGGCCTTCGCAGGCTCTTCCGGAATGCTGCCCCCCAGCAACCCCGCCAGCTGAGCCTCGTTAAGCTTGGTCGGCATAGCCGCGCTGGCAGGGGCGGTCTGAAAGAAGGTATGCATCATGGCGGCGAAAGGGCTGTCGGGAGGCACAATCCCAGGCATCTCCATGTCGAGCCCCTGGTTGATAAAGGAAACGCTGTGCACCGCGCCCCAGTCCGAGGTTACGAAGCCCTTAAATCCGAGCTGTCCCTTGAGGATGGTTTTGAGAGTGTCAGCATTGCCGCAGGCGAAAGGTCCGTTGATGCGGTTGTAGGAACACATGATCGAGGAAACGCCTGCCTTCACGGCCTCGGCAAAGGGCGCGACATAGACCTCATGCAGGGTCTGCTGGTCGACGAAGACGTTAAAAGAATCCATGTCATAGGCAACGTAATGTTTCGCCTGCGCCATTACGCCCTGCGACTGCGCTCCGCGAATTTCTGCCGCTCCCATCGCTCCCGTGAGCATGGGATCTTCACCGAAGGTGTTGTAGCCGCGTTGAAAGGTGATGTCGCGATCAATGTTGATGAAGGGCTGCAGCACAACATCAATCCCGAGTGAACGCGCCTCGCGGCCGATCACCACGCCGTTGGCTTCGGCATCTTTGACGCTGAAGGTCGCCGCCACGCCCATGGTAGCGGTTTCCGCCTGGGCGGGAACTCGCGTCAACAGTCCCGGAGGTCCGTCGGCAAAACGGAGCGAAGGAATATGCAGCCTCGGGACACCCGGCAGATATCCCGCTTGTCCCTGATAGACGGCAGGGTCCTCGATCCCGCCGCGGATGAGATCCATCTCTTCCTCTAGGGTGAGCTGACCGAGCAACCCTTCGATGCGAGCCTCATCAGCTTTCTCCGGGGGAACCGCCTGTCCGAGAGAGGTACTACCCACGAGAGCGACGGATAAAAATGCAACCAGCAACTGCATTCGAGTCGAGAACATTTCGTCGAATCCTTTTGCTATTTCGAAATTGGGGGTTTTGTTTTGCAGGGGAGGCCGGGCCAAGGGCTAGCGCGAGATGGTCTGACCAGTCACTGGCGCGAATCTTACGAGCGGAGGCGGGACAAGTCAACGAAGCCGCGGACGTGGTCGTGGCTTAAATAGCGTGACTTGTGGGAATCGAATCGCAGATTTGCCCGCTCGACCTGATGAAGCGCGATCCGTGCCGAACTATGCGCCCGCGGTGAGCTTGTGGCTTTTCGACTGGGCGATGCCGTACTGGCGGATCTTGTAGAGCAGGGCTTTGTAGCTGATCTGAAGCAGCGCGGCGGCCTGCTTGCGATTCCAGTTGGTCTGGTCGAGGGCCTGGCGGATGGCTTCCGCCTCGGCTTCGTCCTTGGCGCTGCGCGCCACCGACTTTAATCCGCCGCCGGGCTCGGCGGCAGTGTGCGCCGCTTCAGGTTTCACACCGCGGCCGTCGTCGCGCGGCTGCAGTTCCTGGATCGCCAGCTTCTCGTCGCCCAGCACCAGGTAGCGCTTGATGAAGTTATTCAGCTCGCGCAAATTACCCGGCCAGGAATAATCCTGACACGCCTGCAGCATGCTGGGTGAGAGCGGCAGCGGGGGACGCGCATACTGTTCCGCCATGCGCGACATGAAATGCTTCAGCAGAATGGGGATTTCTTCCTTGCGCTCCCGCAGCGGGGGCAACTGCATGGTGAAAGCATTCAGGCGGTAATAAAGATCTTCGCGCAGACGCTTGCTGGCCAACGCTTCCGGGATATTGATATTGGTCGCGGCCAGAATGCGGACATCCACCTTGACCACTGACCGGCTGCCCAGCCGCGAGAACGTCTGGTCCTGCAGGACGTGCAGCAGCTTGGCTTGCAACAAGGCGGGCATCTCGCCAATTTCGTCGAGCAGGATCGTGCCCTTGTTGCAGAGCTCGAACTTGCCCGGCTTGGCATGGGTGGCGCCGGTGAACGCGCCGGCTTCGTGACCGAACAACTCGCTTTCCAGCAAGTCGCCGGGAACGGCGGCGCAATTCACCTTGAGAAAAGTGCGATGGGCGCGCGGCGACAGCTTGTGAATCAGCCGCGCCACGACTTCCTTGCCGGTGCCGCTTTCTCCCAGCATCAGGACGGGAATGTCCACGTTGGCGACGAGCGCGGCCTGCGAGCGGATCTTGCGCATGGCCGGACTGGCAGCCACGAAAAACACGTCGTCGTAGAGTTCCTCCACCTCGCCCGGCAAGTTCTGCCTGGTTCTTGCCCAGGCACTGATCTATGATCGTAGTCAGCTCGGCCTTCTGAAAAGGCTTGGTCAAATAATCTTGCGCGCCCAGGCGGATCGCCTGCACCACCTTGCGGGTATCGCTGACGCAGGAAAGCATCACCACTTTCAGTCCCGGCACCAACCCGCGCAACTGCTCCAGCGTCTGCAAGCCGTCAATGCCCGGCATCAGGAGGTCGAGCAAAACCAGGTCAGGGCGCAAGCCCTTCTCCACCTGCTGCAGGGCCTCTTCGCCGGTGGATGCGGTCTGCACGCTGTAGTCATCCACCTCCAGCAGGGTGCGGATGTAGCGCAGCATTCCGGGTTCGTCATCGACCAATAAAATGTTGACCGCGTCGGTCATTTGTTCTTTCCTTTGCTGGGCGCGGTGGCGACCGGCTTAAGCGGGACGATGAAAGAGAATTTCGCGCCCGCCCCCAGTTCGCTCTCCACCCAGATCTTGCCGCCCATGGCGCTCACCAGCCGGCGCGCGATGGCCAGACCCAGACCCATGCCTTCAGTGTGCTCTTCATTCTGCGGCAACCGGAAGAAATCGTCGAATACTTCGATGTGATACTCCGCGGGAATTCCCGGTCCGGTGTCGGACACGCTGACCTTGACCGAATTGGGCAGAGGATTGTTCTGCTGCCTCCGTTCGCGCGGAATCGCCGAGTTATTGGGATTGCGGCGCTCCCACATGTAGGGCTCGGCATGCAGCCAAACTGTACCCCCGGCGGGCGTGAACTTGGAGGCGTTCTCCAGCAGATTCGAGATCACCCGCTGCAGTTTGGCTGAATCAAAAGCCAGGTCAGGCAATTTCTCGTTGGCCAGAAAGTAGAGCGCCAGGCCCCTCTCCTGAAAGCGGTGCGACCACAGGCGGCAGACCTCGGACAGGCAAGGATTTACGTTGCCGGTCTCGTAGCGCATCTTCATCTCGCCGGTTTCGAGAGCGCTATAGCTAAGGAAATCCTGGATAAAGCTTTGCAGGCGCTGCCCGCTGGCGTGCATATCGCCAAGGATCTCCCGCTGCCGCTGGTTGAGCGGGCCTAACTTCTCATTCTGCAGTAGTTCGATGTAGCCGTTCAGAATTGAGAGCGGCGTCTTAAGGTCGTGGGCGGCTGACGCCAGCGCATTGGTGGTGCGTCCGGAACGCTCCCGCAGCTGGTTGTACTCGCTGAGCAGATCGTCGTAAGTGAGGGGATCTCCGGCAGGTCGCTGGGCCGGGACAGTCGCTGTGCCGGTGGCCGCGGGCTCCGTCCCCCGAGACACAAACGCGTTTTCTGGCGCCACTCCCATATGTGGAAAACCTACTGATTTGGCTTGCAAAGGGGAGGGGACAAAAATAGCCAAGCTTATTATTTTGAGTGCTAAAGAATCGTATGATAGAGCCTTTGCGCTGTCAACGAAAAATGCAACTCATTGGTAGTGGATGAGCAAAACCTTGCACTCCTAAACGCTTCATTGCCAGCGGATAAAGGCCTATTACGGGGCGAATATAAAGAGAATATAACCAGGGTCTGATAGGGGCTTAATGGCGGACTTATAGAGAAATCACCCCGAATCCTCCGGGTTTCTTGCCTGCATTGACAAGCCTGGCCTGGCTGGTTTGGCCCCCAAGGTGCGAGGAGAAGGTTATCTCGTGTTCAAAGGGGTCGGTTTGAAGCGTCTTAAACCCGAAGCAGAACGTCGTAAGTGGCCCCGTCTCCCGATCGCCATACCGGTATTCGTGCGCAGTCGCGACGAAAAGGGTAAGGAGATTCTCGAGTTTGCCACCGCGCTCAATGTGTCCGCCGGCGGCGCCCTGGTTGCCGTGCGCCGGTCTTTACCGCTCTCCACGCAGGTTTTGCTGGAGATACCGAGCGCTCCCCTGGCCGTCACCAATTCTTTGCCGAAGGCAGCCCGCAACTTGCGGGCACGGACCATGCGTGTGACCCATGCCGATGGCTACCATTTGGTGGGCCTCAAGTTCTCCCGTCCTCTGGTAAACCCACCCGCCTCCCGTGCCTCCCACCCAAGGAAAGCCGCTTCCGCGCTGTGAAAACATTTTCCCATAGGTCCGATACCTTTTAAGGCTGACGGGTCGGCTTTGCCGGATGATGGTTTGGCAGTTCGAATTCCTTGCAAATCATTAAATGTAAGGAAGTTAGTTAGGATTTTGGCCTTGCCCGCCCCGGCTTGCTGAGTTTGGCTCTCGGGGTGCACATCCAAGGCACGTACCAACGGGCCATGGGGCCACTAGATTACTCATGACAACTATTCCTTCGGTCACTTCGCTGGCTACTTCACTCGGGGAGTTTCCCCCCGAGGGGGTAATTTTCGGTCACTCTGAGGTCATGCAGTCGCTGCGCGACCGCATGGACAAAGTTGCGAGCGCCAACGTTCCCGTGCTGATTCAAGGCGAGAGCGGCACTGGCAAGGACATCATCGCCCGTATGATCCACGGCCTGTCTCCGTGGCGGAGCGGTCCGTTTGTCAAAGTCAATTGCCCGGCGATCCCGGGCACGCTGCTGGAGAGCGAACTCTTCGGATACGAAAAAGGGGCATTCACCGGCGCTTACGGATCCAAACCGGGGCGCGTCGAACTGGCCCACCGCGGCACGCTCTTTCTCGATGAAATCTCCGAACTCGATCTCGGCCTGCAGTCCAAGCTGTTGCAGTTGCTGCAAGACGGCCAGTTCTGCCGGATCGGCGCCCAGGAAGACAAGAAAGTCGAAGTGCGCGTCGTCTGCGCGACCAACCGGGTGCTGGAAGCGGAAATCGAAAGTGGCACTTTCCGCCAGGACCTGTTCTATCGCATCAATGTAGTGAATCTGCAGATGCCGCCCTTGCGCGAGCGCAAAGGCGATATTCCGGACCTGGTCGTTTATTTTCTGGAGTACTACAACCGCAAATACAACTGCCGAGCCCGCACGCTTTCCGGGGATTTGATGTCGGCGTTGCAGAAACATCACTGGCCGGGCAACATTCGCGAACTGGAAAACCTGATCAAGCGCTACGTGATCCTGGGCAACGAGGAAGTGATCAGCAGCGATCTGGTGGCGCATCAGCAGGAATTTCCCACGCTCGATCTGAATTTCGATGGTCCGATCGCGCTAAAAACCATTACCCGCCAGGCGACCCGTGAACTGGAGCGTAAGGTTATCCTGAAAGTTCTGCAGGCCCACCACTGGAATCGCAAGCAGGCAGCACGCGCCCTGAGCATCAGCTACCGGGCGCTGCTGTATAAAATTCGCGATGCCGGCCTGCCTCCCAACCGCTCGTCCCGCCGCCGCATCGACCCGCTTCCTCCGCAGGACATCGCTGCCGACTGAACCAAACCAATGTAGGGCGGGCGCCCTCGCCCGCCGCTGTTGCTTTTGATTTGCTTCTGACCATAAGCCCGTCCCTTTGCACCAAAATCAAAATCTAAGTCACAGGCGGCGGGCGAGGCCGCCCGCCCTACACACACGGTGTTATAGTTTCTCTCGCAGTGGGTCTTCATCCTCCAGTCCTGTGAGGCTAATGTGAAAGGTGATGCTAAAGTTATTGCCGTTCTCAGCGAAGTACTCAAAGCGGAATTGACCGCCATCAATCAATATTTCCTGCATGCGGAGATGTGCGAAAACTGGGGTTATGAGAAGCTGGCCAAGCATACGCGGGCCGAATCGATCGAAGAGATGCAGCACGCGGAGAAGCTGATCGAACACATTTTGTATCTCGATGGCACTCCCAACATGAGCGACTATTTCAAGATCAATATCGGACAGAACGTAAAGCAGCAACTGGAGTTTGATCTTCAGGTCGAGTACGAAGCCGTAAAGCGTCTGAACACCGGTATCGAAACTTGTGTGAAGGCCGGGGACAACGGTTCACGGGTCCTTCTAAACACGATTCTCACCGACGAAGAAGCGCATATCGACTGGCTGGAAGGGCAACTGCACGCGATCGCCGAAATGGGACTGCAGAATTACCTGGCCCAGCAGCTGCACGAAACCGAGAAGTAGAAATGTAGGCGCTCGCGCCTACATTATTCTCACACTCGCCAATAGTCCGGCCTCCATTGCGTGATGGCCTTCTTGATGTCGGCCCGGGACAAGTTTTCCGATAAGGCCCTCGCCGTCAGGGCAGGAAGTTCCGCGTCGGATGCGAAGCGCAGTCCCACCAACTGCGATTCCGTGAGCTCGACAATGCGGGCGCGCAATGGTTTATCCAGAAGGATGGCCATGCGCAGCCGCTCCTCCAGCCGGATGATCCGGTCCTGCACCTTGAGAGCGTAGATGCGAATCTTTAATACCGCGGTCGCGGCCGCGATCGAGAGCACGACCAGCCAGGCCGCGTGCAGGCTGGGATGCATAACCAGATGCACGATGGCGATAATCACGGTAATGGCAAATACCGGCAGAACGAAGAAGTGGAACGGCGGATCAAGGCGGGTGTGATTGGCGAAACTCTGAGGCATCTTCTCGGCCATGAGATCGCTCCTTAGGAAACACATGTAGGCGCGAGCGCCCCGCTCGTGCGGCAGCGTCCCGGACGGCTCCGCACGAGCGCGGGCGCTCGCGCCTACATTAAAGCACGTCGGTCTCTCTTCTACTGCTTTTTCTTTTTTCCGAACAGGCCGCCCAGGGCATCCGCGGCAGAGCCTGCGGGAGAATTTTTCCCCCCGGTCAATCCGCCCAGCGCGCCGCCCAGGCCGCCTTTCAGCTGACTTCCTACCATGCCCTTCACGTCCGGCACGAAATGCGGATCTGAAGTCGTGCCCTGGATGAAGAAGGGAATGCCGCCGCCCTTGCCGCCCATGCCCGCCAGTTGCGTAAGCCCACCCACCGCGCCGCCGGAAACACTGGCTTTCATTTTGTAGTCGAGCGCGCCCGCTGGACTGATGGTTCCATCCCCTGTGACCGTGCCGAGAGCAGGAACCGTCAGGTTAATATTTTGCGTGCGCACGCCCTCGGGAGCGACCCGCGCATCCGTACTCAAGTTCTGGATGGATGTATCGGATCCACCCTGCATTCCGGTCAAGGCCGAGATGGAAGACATCTTAGAGGCAAGGTTGAAGCCCGCCAGCTTGGTTTGCGACAGGCGAATCGGCCCGACGATCACCAATTTGTCGACCGGCCCGGTGATTCCCACGTTGACCGAAAGCGTCCCGCCCTCCAGCTTCGATCCCGAAGGCAAAACGATGCCGAGCGCGGGCAGCATGGTTTGGAGGTCGTCGACCGGCATGCCGTCGGCATTGAGCTTCATGTTCAAGATCGTGGATTCGCCCTGGCTCTGGTAAGTCCCGGTAAGTTTGGCGAGAGCCTTGCCCAGTGAAACGTCGCCCTGGGTGAGGGTTCCGCCCTGCTTTTGCAGGTCGAAGTCGGTGGCATACTTCACCGTCACCGCCTGGGTCGCGGGTGTGCCCTTCACCGCCAGCTTGAGTTTGTCGGCCTTGAGCGTGCCGCTGGTTTTTAACAACTTTCCGTCGGAGTTGAGGGTTCCATCAAAGTCGGCAACGCCGGCGATTCCGGTGGAGGGGTCAACGAATCCCGAGGCAGTCAGATCCAGACCCTTGACCGTGATTTGCGCCTCGATGGGGCTCGCCGCCACGTCGGCGGAGTTGATCGGTCCGGCCTTGCCATCCAATTTCGCGGTGCCGCCGGCAGGCAGGTTGGCAGTGATGGTGAAAGGGAACTGCGAGGTCGGCGAAAAATCACGCACGCTGATGTCCACATCGTCGTACACGTGCGGTTTGATGGAAGAGTTTGCGCGGTTGACCGACAGGCGGCCGTCCTTCACGTCAAGCTTGCTGACGGAAAGATCCGGCGTGGACGACGGCCCGGTCGCGGCCGGTTTCGCGGCTGGCTCGGACTTGTTTCCCAGGCTGGAAAAATTCCATTTTCCGGCAGCGTCGCGCAGCAAGGCGATCTCCGGCTTGTCCAGCGTGATATGGGTGACGTGCAAGGCCTTGGAGAAGATCAGCGGCATCACCTCCACTCCTACCTTCAGCGACTTGGCGCGCATGAAAGGGTCCTTGCTGAAAGCCGGATCATCGGCGATCGAAAGGTCCTCCGCCGACACGCTTCCGGAAAGAATGGAAAGACTCAGATTGCCGACTTTAACCTGCCGGCCGAGAGCTTCGGTGAGCGCCGACTCGAGCTTAGGGCGGAAGCTGTTTACATTGATCAGAAAGGGAAGAGCGATGACGATGAGCAGGAGGATCCCTACCACGATCCCGACAATTTTCAGTGCTTTCATACAGGAACTCCTTCACGAACCTTGAATTCTTGAGAGCGGGCAACCACGGTGGAGTAGGCCGCGAGTGGCAGCCAGTCTATCAAAAAGTAGGACTACTGGGGTTCCTGCGTAAGCTCAGGATTAGGCGCTGGGCCGCCATAAAGTTCCTTCTGCCGTTTGTCCCGCTGCTGGTTCATCATCTGGGTGGTGGCGTCCATTTCGGCGCGGGCTTCCTGGGTCCGGCCCAGGCGTTGCAGCAATTGCCCGCGCAAGTAGTGGACACTGGAGCTTCCGGGATCGAGTTTGAGCGCGGCATCAATTTCAACCAGGGCCTGAGCGTATTTTCCTTCACGCTGGTAAACCTGGGCCAACTGGAAGCGTGAACTGGCCAGCGAAGGGTCCAGCCGCAACGCTTTACGCAGATTGCGTTCAGCTTCCGAATTGTTCCCTTGCAGGGCATTTACCAGGCCCAGTTGGTCGTAGTTGTAAGCCACGTCGGGCTCAATGGCTGCGTCTTTGAGGAACTCTTCTTTGGCCCGCGCCAGCTCTTGTTTCTTGTAGTACGCGATCCCCAGGTTGAAGTGAACGAATGGGAGCTTGGGATTGGCCCTGGCGGCGAGATCGAGTTCCTTGATGGCGTCGTCATACTCTTCGCGGTTGATCTGGGCCTTGCCCAGCAGCAGATGCAACTCGGCAGAGTCCTGGCCGGTTTCGACAAGGCGGCCCAAGGCGCGCTGTTCCAGGTCAGGGCGTGCGGACTTGCCCGCCGCAATTCCCAAAACGTACAGATAGTTCAGCTGGCCTGAAGCCTGCGGCCAGAGCGGTTCAAGCATGGTGGTCGCATCGGCATAGCGTTCGGTAAAGAAGTAGCAGAGTCCCAAGAGGTAGCGCGCCTGGTAGGAATCCGGCGCATCGCGCACCACGGACTCGAAGGGAGCGATGGCGGCGCGGAAATTATTTTGCCGGTAGTACGCCAGGCCGACGTTAAGACGAATTCCTGGGATTTGCGGCGCCAGATGTTCGGCCTTCTGCAACATCTCCAGCGCCTGCGGCCATTGTTTGCGCCGCATGTAGATAACGCCCAGATTGGCATAGGCGCCGGCGGCCCGCGGATCCTGCGCCAGCACGCCACGAAAAGACCGCTCCGCCAGGTCGAGATTGTTTTTCTGGAGCGCGCTTTCGCCTTGCTGAAATAGTTGCTGAGGACCCGCGGCGGAGGTCTGCGGCGGCGCGGTCTGGGCCTTCACGCCCCACGGGAACGCGAACACCACAAGCGCAAGGAGCCTTGACAGTGATTTCACTCTGCTGTAGTGTCCGCCAGCGACGGCCTGAAATTCAAGCGGGGGCAGGGAGCACTTGGCAATTAGCCGTTGGCAGTTAGCTAATTGCCCATTGCTGAGACCCAATTGCGAAGTGCGGTTTTCTTATGGTTAAGACTTCAGTGATTACCATTCGCGACGTGGCCAAGGAGAGCGGCTTTTCCTCGACCACCGTCTCCATCGTGCTCAACGACGCTCCCCTAGCGCGCTACATTCCTCCCGCCACCAAGAAGAGAATTGAGAAGGCGGCCAAGAAACTCGGCTACCGTCCCAACCTGTTTGCCCGTTCGCTGCGCAGCAAACGCAGTCACACCGTGGGCGTCATGGTCTTCGACATGACCGACCCGTATTGCACGCTGATTCTGCGCGGCATTGAAAATTCTCTCTATCAATCTTCCTTCCTCCCCATTCTCACCGATGTGCACAACGAACGCAGCCGCTTCGAGCGTTATCTGGAGATGTTGCTGGACCGGCGCGTGGAGGCGTTGATCGTCCTGGCCAATTGGTTGTTCGTGGATATCGATGTTTTGGCCGATCTCGAAAAGAGCAGCCTTCCCAGCGTGATGATCGCGCGCGAGCTGCAAACCGATACCGTCAGCTCGGTGATCGTGGACAACGAAATGGGAGGCTATTCCGCGGTCGAGCACCTGCACTCGCTGGGACACCGCAAGATTGCATTCATCCGCGGGCCTAAAACTCTGGGAGACAGCGCGCCCCGCTGGCAGGGGGTTCGCTCGTTTGCCAGGAGCGCCGGCCTGGAACTCGATCCGCGGCTCATCGTGGACCTGCCGGAATCGCAGGACCCGATTTCAAGTTTTGAGGCGGGCTACAAATTGACGGAGGAGCTGATCAAACGGAAACGGCCATTCACTGCCTTGATGGCCTTTGACGACATGACGGCGTTCGGCGCCATCCGCGCATTGGCGAAAGCCGGTCTGCGCGTGCCCGAGCATTGCTCGGTCATCGGCTTTGACGATGTGGCGGCCTGCAGTTTGTACACCCCGCCCCTCACCACCATTCGCCAGCCCATGGAGGCGATGGGAGCGATGGCGGCAAACCTGGCGATTGAACGCATTAAGGCCGTCCTCGAAAAACGGGAAATATCCGCAGTGCACCGCAAGATGGCCCCCGAATTGGCGGTGCGAGAGTCCACCCGCAGCCTGCTCTAGGCAAAAAAGCCCGGGTAAAGCCTCCATGTTTGCCGGTCATTTAAAAACCTGATAGGCATCATTTCCTGCCTTTTTTTCTTGACACTTGCCTTTCCATTACCGCAATATTCAGGCCATTGATTCGTTTTAATAAACGGTTTCATTCAAAGTTCCCCAGCCGACCTCCCGGGCCTTTTCGATGAGAACGTTTCTGCCGCTGGGGTTTTCCGGGGGCGGCGCAGCAGGTTACCGGACAGGTGCAGGGGGCAGATGGTTCCGCGTGGAGGGTAGAACCGTACTAGGATTCTGAGGGGACAGTTTTCAGCAATTTTTAGCCGATTGAAAAACTATTTGGGGGGATCTATGAAGACCCGCGCGCTTTGGCTCGGTGTTTGTCTGTCTCTTTCGCTTGCCGCTTGGGGGCAGGATTCCGCTTCTATCACCGGTACGGTCACTGACCCGAGCGGCGCAGCCGTCGCCAACGCGCAGGTCACGCTGAGCAGTCCGGAGCGCGGGGTGAACCGCTCGAGCCCAACCAACGAAAGCGGCGACTACCTGTTCGGCTCCGTGCCCGGCGGTTCGTATGACCTGATCATCGTGGCCCCCGGATTCAAAAAGTACCAGGCCAAGAACGTTAAGCTGGCGGTGGGGCAAAAGGCCCGCGCGGACGTTGCGTTGCAGGTCGGCGCGACCAGCACCGAGGTTACGGTCGAGGGTTCGAGCGTGGCCCAGGTCGAAACCCAATCGTCCGATCTTTCCGGTACCGTCAACGGCAAGGAAATTACCCAGCTGGAACTGAATGGACGCAACTTCACCCAGTTGGCCACCCTGGTGCCCGGAGTCAGCAACCAGTCGGGACAGGATGACGCCGGCGTGGGTGTGGGGGGCAACGTTTCCTTCAGCATGAATGGCGGCCGCACCGAGTACAACAACTGGGAACTGGACAGCGGCGACAACATGGACAACGGCAGCAACACCACGCTGAACGTCTATCCCAGCCTGGATGCGATCGCCGAATTCAAAGTCCTGACTTCGAACTACGGCGCGCAATACGGCCGCAATGGCTCGGGCACGGTGGAGGTGGAAACCAAGTCGGGCACGCGCGCTTTTCATGGCGATGCCTACGAATTTGTCCGCAACGATATTTTCAACGCCACCACGTTTCCGCAGAGCAGCGTGCCCCCGTACAAGAAGAACGATTTCGGATACACCATCGGCGGGCCGGTTTTTATTCCCGGGGTTTACAACAAGGACCGCAGCAAGACCTTCTTCTTCTGGTCGCAAGAATGGCGCAAGGAACGCGTCCCCGCCAATCTGGGCAGCGTGACCGTGCCGTCTCTGGCGGAACGCGGCGGCAATTTCAGCGACCAATGTCCCAACGCGCAGGGTTCATTCAGCGATTGCCCTACGGACCCCACCACCCATTTGCCGTTTCCAGGAAACATCGTGCCCGTCGATGCCGTGAACTCTCCGGCGCTGGTGGCGGAAATTCCCGAGCCTACGCAAGGGATCAACACCTGGAATGCTTCTCCCACTCTGCCCACCACCTGGCGGGAAGAATTGTTTCGCGTGGACCATAACTTTACGGACAAGGTCAGCGGCACGTTCCGTTACATTCACGACTCCTGGAACCAGCTCTATCCCACTCCGCTGTGGACCAACGGAACCAGTTTCCCGACCATTCAGACTAATTTCGGCGGCCCTGGCGTGAGCATGGTGGCTCGGCTGACCGCGACGCTCTCCCCCACTCTGTTGAACGAGTTTGTCGCCAGCTATACCACCGATCACATCACGCTCATTCCGGTGGGCGCGTGGCAGCGGCCCGCCAGCATGACCTTCGGCTTGTTTCCGGGCGTGGACCAGGGCAAGGTTCCAGGGATCAGCCTGACCGGCGGCATCTTCAATTTCGGCGAAGACGTGGGGTACCTTCCCAACGGCCCCTACAACTCCAACCCTACCTACACTTACCGGGACAACGTCACCAAGATTATTGGCAAACACAACCTGGTGTTTGGCGGCTACTTTGTGGCGGCGCAGAAGAACGAACTGGGAGCGCCCGGCGTGGCCACGAACGGAACCCTCACCTTTGACACCAGCAACACCATCAGCACCGGCAACGCCTTCGCGGACTTGCTGATTGGCAACGTGGCCTCCTTCAGTCAGAGCAGCGCTCAGCCCAAGTTCTACAATCGCTATAAGATTTTCGAACCGTATTTTCAGGATGACTGGCACGTCACCAGCCATCTGACGCTGAATCTCGGTGTGCGAGTGAGCTTATTCGGGACATACCGAGACCGTTATCACGCTGAATACAACTTTGACACCTCACGCTACGTGGTTGGAGACAGCAGTGTGGATCCGGTAACCGGACTGGTCATCGGTAATCCGTTCAACGGCGTGGTGCAATGCGGCGTGACCCAGGGTATTCCCGACAGCTGCATGAAGGGCCACTTGTTCAATCCCGCCCCCCGAATCGGGTTCGCGTGGGACCCCAGGGGAGACGGAAAGACGGCGCTGCGCGGGGGCTACGGAGTGTTCTTTGAACACACCAATGGCAACGAAGCGAACGCCGAATCGCTCGAGAGCGCGGCCAGTCCCACCGTGCAGACCACCAGCGTTTTCAATCTGACTTCGTACAACCAGATCGTGCCCACGCCGGCCGGCACCTCCAGCCCTTTGTCCATGATCTCGATTCCAAACAAGGCAGTGTGGCCCTACGTGCAGCAATGGCATCTGGATTTGCAGCATGAATTCATGAAGAACACGGTGGCCACGGTTTCCTACGTCGGCAGCAAGGGCACGCACCTGACCCGGTATCTCGAGCTCAACCAGGTGAGGCCGACGCTTTCGAGTCAGAATCCTTACAAGATCGGGGAGCCGATCGGCGGCGGCATCGATCCTTCCACAGGAAATCCCATCCACGATGATTGCGGGACCTCGACTACCCCCAGTGGCGTGCCCGTCACCGGGCAGGCGCTGGTCAATCTACAAATCGCCTGCGGGGCGAATCCTGATCCCTTCCGCACTAACTTCCCTGGAGTAGGGTCGGTGCAGGGACTGCGAGAGCAGGCCTCCTCCACCTATCACGCCCTGGAGACTTCGGTCCGGCACAGCATCGGCGGTTTGCAGCTCAGCCTGGCCTACACCTATAGCCACTCGATCGATGATTCCTCTTCGGCGAGGGACGCGATCATTCTCAATAGCTACGATTTGGCCAGGGCGCGCGCCAGCTCCAACTTCGACCAGCGCCATCTGTTCAATCTGGGATACGTTTACGATCTGCCTTTCTTCAAGAATCCCGGCCTGTCGCAAAAAATCCTGGGTGGCTGGCAGTGGTCAGGGATTGTCACCGTTCAGAGCGGCACGCCATTCAGCCCTGGTAACGGAGTCTTCGGAGACAATGCCGGGGTGGCGAACGGGATCAGTTCGAACTCAGCCCAGTCTTATCCCGACGTGGTTGGCGATCCGAGATCGGGCGTGCCCAGCTTCATTTTCCCCGGCTTTGGTCCGCTGCTCTATAACCCCTCGGCCTTTGCCGCGCCGCAAGGTTTGACGTTCGGTAACATGCCAAGGAATTTCCTCACCAATCCGCGACGCACGAACTTCGATATGGCCCTGTTCAAGCGCTTCGCCATCACGGAGACCATGGGCTTCGAGTTCCGCGCCGAGGCTTTCAACGTGTTCAACCACATCGAATACGCCTGGCTGGGCGGTGATGGTGGCTCCGCCGCTTCGAACAGCCCGTTTGGAAGCTCGAACAGCACTCTGACTTGTTACGCTGGGGCTAACAACTCGGCTGGTGATCCGGCTTGCACGGGAGCGAATGCCTATCTGAGGCCCGCAGCGGCGCATAACGGACGCATCCTGCAACTGGGAGCGAAGTTCATCTTCTAGAGCTTTGTTATCTGGAAGCTTTGTCATCCTGAGCGGAGTGTATGCTTCGCGTAGCGAAGCACACACGCAGTCGAAGGACCCCTACGGTTGAAAGTGGCCCTGCCCCTCGGGGAATTTTTGTCGAAGACTCCCAACCTCGCCAACGCTACGTCCCCTATACCCGTGACGCTCATAGATGTTCTTCGACTTCGCAGGATCATTTGCCAGCGAATGATCCTGCTTCGCTCAGGATGACAGGGCTATCCTATCTGGGCGTGTTGCGGGGTTCCGACTACGACGGTCAGGGCTTGTTCCAGGTCGGCGATCAGGTCGCCGGCATTTTCGATTCCCACCGAAAGCCGGATCAGTTGCTCAGTTACGCCCATCTTCTGGCGGTGCTCGGCGGAGATCATGGCGTGCGACGTCAGGACCGGCAGGCTGACCAGGGAATCCACGCCGCCCAGGCTGGGCGCAAGCGTGAACAGCCGCAACGCTTCCGACACGTGCCTGGCATCTTCTCCCGTGCCCTCCACTTCGAAACTCAGGACACCACCGCCGCCGTGCATCTGGTCCATCGCCAAAGCACGCTGGGGATGGCCTTCGACGAACGGATAATGCACGCGCCGCACCCTGGCGTGTCGCGCCAGAAATTGCGCGACCCGCAAAGCGTTTTCATTCTGCCGCTGCACCCGCACCGCCAGCGTCTTGATGCCCCGCAGCAGCAGCCAGGCAGCGTGAGGGTCCATGACCCCGCCCAGAGTGGTGCGAGTTTCGTGGATCTTCTGGATCAGGTCCTGGCGCCCGGCAACGATGCCGCAGATCAGGTCGGAGTGTCCCGCGAAATATTTGGTGCCGGAGTGCATCACCAGGTCAATGCCGAAGTCCGCCGGACGCTGGTTGATGGGCGTGGCAAAAGTGCTGTCGATGAAAGTGATGAGATTGTGCTGCCGGGCCAGCGCAGTCACTTGGTGCAGGTCAACCACGCGCAGGAGCGGGTTGGTTGGCGATTCCAGATAGAGCAATTTCGTGTTCGCCCGGATGGCGCTTGCGTGCTGATGGTATTCGTTGGTATCGACGAACGTGGTTTCGATGCCCAGCCGGGGCAGCCACTGGCTGAAGAATTTCGTGGCTCCGCCGTAGATGTCCCGCTGCGCAACCACGTGGTCGCCGCTTTTCAGCAAAGCCAGGATCGAGGTCGTGATGGCGCCCATGCCGGAAGCGAAGAGCAGCGCGGCATCTACGCCTTCCAGTTCGGCAATGGCTTTTTCGGCGACGGTGTGGGTGGGGTTGCCGTAGCGGGTATAAAACATGTCGGTGGATGTGGCGCGCAACTGCTGGTCGCTGTCCGTGACTTCGAACGTAGAAGTCTGATAGATCGGAGTGGCGAGCGGTCCGTTCTTCTTATGCAAATCGGTACCGGCTCGGACTGCCTCGGTTTCGGGATGGTGGTTGTGCTCTTTCATAACGGCTCCTTCAATGCTGCCCGGCGTTCCAAGGGTAACGTCCGCGCATTAAGTGGGCAAGGGCTTCCTGTGGGGCGGACAAGAGTGTCCGCCCCACACCCCGCAGCGCAACTGTTACGATTGTGGCCGCGGATTCTTATCATTTCCGGGGAAAGGGGAGCTGACATGGCAAAATCGAAAGCGAAGCCTACCGCCAGGATGCGCCAACAGGCGAAGCCGGACGGGCGCAAGACCGCCCGGTCCAAAAACGCCAGTCGTAAGACCGCGACGAAAAGCCGCGCCCGCAAGATGGAGCTGAAACACGTCCCCTGGGACACCGTCGAACTGGAAGACTTGAATGCGCTGCTGCAGCGCCAATTTGTGGTTGGCGAGGGGATCATGGTGGCGCGCGTGCTGATGAAGAAGGGCTGCATCATCCCCCTGCACAGTCATCACAACGAGCAATTCACCTATATTCTGGAAGGCGCGTTAAAGTTCTGGGTTGACGGCAAGGAGATCGTGGTGAACGCGGGCGAGGTCTTGACCATCCCTCCGCACATGCCGCACAAGGCGGAAGCCATGGCGGACACGGTGGATCTCGACATATTCAATCCGCCGCGCGCCGACTGGATTAACAAGACCGATCAATACCTGCGCGGAGACAAGTAATTCATCCATCCCGTATGCTGATAACTGAATGACTGACCAGGCCGCATTGGCATCCCAATTGGAACCGGGCGTATCGCAATTGCGCTGCATTGCCTGCGGAGCCGTGGGCAAAGATGGGGCGAAAAGCGTGCGCTGCGCGCAGTGCGGGGATCTGCTGGAAGTGGATTTTCCCGGCTGGAAGACCAGCGCCGGGATGCGTGCCGGGGGGCTGGACGCCGCCGGGCTCAGGAAACTCTGGCTCGAGCGCCGGACTTCCTCGAACCCCCTTGATGAGAGCGGCGTCTGGCGTTTTCGCGAAATCCTTCCCGCGTTGTGCGATTGGAACCAGGTCATCACCTTGCGGGAAGGGAACACGCCGGTGTATGCGCTGCCATCGTGCGGGCGCGCCGCGGGGGTGGAGCAACTCTTCGCCAAACATCAGGGCATGAACCCTACCGGGTCGTTCAAGGACACGGGCATGACCGCCGCCGCGTCCTTCGCCCGGCAGGGAGGCTTTCGCTGGGTGGCTTGCGCCTCTACCGGCAACACCTCCGCTTCCATGGCCGCTTATGCCGCGCGGGCCGGAATGCGCAGCCTCGTCCTGATTCCACAAGGCCAGATCACCTGGGGAAAACTCTCGCAGGCGCTGGATTATGGCGCCGTGACCTGCCAGTTGAAGACTGACTTCGATGGCTGCATGCGCGTGCTGGACGAAGTGGTCGAGCGCATGCCGGTTTATCTGTTGAACTCGGTGAACCCGTACCGTCTCGAAGGCCAGAAAACCGCCGCGGTCGAGTTGCTGGAGCGGTTTGACTGGCAGCCGCCTGACCACATCATCGTCCCGGGTGGGAACCTGGGGAATTCTTCGGCCATCGGCAAGGCGCTGCTGGAGATGAAGGAACTCGGCCTGATCACGCGGCTGCCCAAGCTTTCGGTGATCCAGGCCGAAGGCGCCAATGCGCTGGTGCGAACCATGCGCGAGACCGGGGGCAAGAAGCTCATCTCGGTCCATGCGGAGACTTTGGCAACCGCCATCAAGATTGGGAGTCCGGCGTCGTGGAAAAAGGCGGTGCGCGTGCTCGAAGCCACCGGCGGTGCAGTGGAGCAGGTGAGCGAGGTCGAGATGGCACTGGCCAAGGCGGAAATTGGAGCGGACGGCATCGGCTGCGAACCAGCCTCGGCGGTCACACTCGCCGGGTTGAAAAAGCTGGTCAAACAGGGATTCGTGAAGAAGAACGAATCCGTGGTGCTGATCCTGACCGGCAACCTGCTCAAGGACCCCGATTTCACGCTCAAGTTCCATCGCGGAGACTTGTTTGCAGGTACCGAGCACGAAGAGGAAGCGGCCGAGGTGCTGGCTCCCCGGCAGCGTGCACCCATGGTGCTCGACGCCAGCGCGAATGCTGTCGTGAAAGTGCTGGAGTACGCGGAGCAGACAGGCCCGAGAAAGTAGGATTTGGACGGAGCGATTCCTGGGTGGGCCAGGTTCCACCTGGCGTCATCCTGAGGGTTTTTAGTCCCGAAGGATCTAGCGCGCATCTGCACCGCTCTGACCGTCGGCATACGCGCTTCACGCAAGATGCTTCGCAAGCTCAGCATGACGCCTCAGACGAGAGACGATATCCCTTGAAATCTCGACCAATGAGAACCACAAAGAAGAATCGAGCCGGCGCTAGCTCCTCACTCGAGCTTGTGCTGCCCGCCACGTCTGCAAATCTAGGTCCGGCATTTGACGCGGCCGCGCTTGCTTTTGGATTGTTCCTGAAAATCCGCGCTACGACCGCGGACAGATTTTCCATCACCGCACGAGGTCGCGACGCCGAGATCTGCAGCCGGGTCGAAAACCATCTCATCCTGACGACCTATCGTGAAGTGCTGCAAGAGGCCGGCAAACCGGTGCAAGCGCTCGCGCTCGACATCGACAACCAGATTCCGATTGGCAAGGGATGTGGTTCGTCCGCCGCCGCGCGCCTGGCCGGCATTGCGCTGGCGGTACATTTCGGCAGGTTGCGCTGGACGGACAGCCGGATCGTCGGCGAAGCGTCGCGGCGGGAACATCATCCCGATAACGCCGCCGCTTGCTGGATGGGTGGGCTCGCAGTGGCGAAAATGTCGGCTGAAAACGAGGCTCACGTTGCCTCCGTAATTCCGAAAGGGAAGTGGCCGCTGCTGCTGGCGGTTCCCGACCAGACCCTGGCCACCGAGGAAGCCCGTCGCGTGCTGCCAGCGGAGTATTCGCGGGCAGATGCCGTCGCCAACGTCCAGAATTCCATGTTGTTGCTGGCGGCTTTCGTGCAGGGCCGCCGCGATCTACTGGCGGCGGCGCTCGATGACCGCATGCATCAGCCCTATCGCGCGGAGTTGTGTCCCCTGTTGCCGGCCCTACAGAAGCTGGCGGCAGGCACGTCCGGAATCCTGGGCGCGGTCCTGAGCGGAGCCGGGCCTTCGGTGCTGATTTTTCTGGATGAAAAGGCCGGCGCAGAACGCGCCGAGGCACGAGTGCGGAAGCAGCTTCAAGCCGAAGGACTCAAAGCGGAACTACTCGCCACTGCAATTACCAAACAAGGAGCCGGCCATGGCAAAGCCTGGGTCCGGCGACGCTCCTAACCGCGGCGGCGCTCTTCTCCCTCCGCCTGCCGGCTGGTGGCCGCGAGGCGGAAGAAATACTGTTCAAAACTCAGATGGGGTTCGCTGGCAAAGCGGTCCGCATACGAGTTGAGAGCTCTCTTGAAGTGCTCGATCTCGCGCCGGGCATCGCGCCCGAAGGCAGCGCTCGATGAAGACGGCGTGATCCGGCGATGTTTGCTGGTTTTCATTTCCACCACTCCTGGGACTCTTTTCCCGTCCGCTCCGCCCAATGACACGGGCGCTCACGGTAGCATCCTGTGGAAGTACCAATACTTGTCAGGCACGCTTCTCTACAGAATCAGGGGAAGCCAGTAAACTAAGGTCGGCGCCCGGAAGTGTAAATGGCACTCTCGTGCCATATAGGGAATTTGGGGTCGGTTGGGGGACAGAATCGTGCTGTCTCCCCAACCGACACTCGGTTTACTACCGGCTGGCGGGCGGAATAATGCCGTTCAAACGCAGGTATTCGACCATCTGCCCGTAGTGATCGAAACAGTGCCCCACTGCCCCTGTGGCGAGCGCGAGGCGGGTCGCCGTGCCTTCGCCGAAGGGGTTCTTGGTGGGAGCAACCAGGTTGCTTTCGTTGACACTTTCTGCCGCTTTATGAAGGTATGCGAACGAATCCTTCAAGTATTTGATGATATCTGCTTTGCTCTTGATCGAGTCCGGGCCGTTTTCTCCGCCGGTATCCACCGGGGACTTCTCGCCCAAGATGCCTGCGCCCAACATGTAGTTGACTGCGGCTACGTGCTTGACCTGTTGTCCGAAGGTGCGGACCCCCTTGAACTCGCCAGTCGTCGGGGCGAAAGCATACTTGTCCTCGGGCATGGCCTCTGCGGCCGGGACGAATTCATGTTCCACGTTAGTGACGGAATGGGCCAGGACCTGGCTTACGGTCTGAGGTTCTGGTTTTGCGGCTTGAGCGACAACGATGCCGGTGAGTAAGAGCAAACCGGCACATGCAGTATGAAACTTCTTCATTGAGCTTCTCCTTGGTGCTGCGATTTCCCAAAAAAATTCGGTGTAGGCGCGAGCGCCCCGCTCGTGCGGCAGTGGCACGGACCCGCGTGGGGAGAGCCGCCCTCGGCTGTCCGGTCGAGCATAGCTCGACAGCGGCGCCTCTACCACAATAGCGGAGCTTTACTCCGCCGGACAGCCGAGGCGCGGGTCCCCACCTGGTCGCTGGTTGCTCCCGCACGAGCGCGGGCGCTCGCGCCTGCATTTAATCTCGAACCACGGACGGCGTTAACTCCAATTGCTGGGACGTAAGGCGATGCCGGCGGACGGCCAGCAATCCCAGCACCAGCGCAACCGCCGAACATAAGAGAGACGCCGGAACTCCAAATCGAGTCGCCAGCGCTCCCCAAACCGTGCTGCCCAGGGCCATACCTCCCTGCAAAACCAGCAGGTACATGGACAGCGCGCGGGCCCGCAGGAACGACGGACACATGGTTTGCGCGGCCACGTTCAGGCAGGCCAGGATTCCGATCCATGCCGTGCCGGCGGTAAACAATACCAGACAAAGCAGCGCGAATGTTTGGACGCGTCCGGCGGCGAAGGTCATGGCGGCGAACAGGAAGATGTCGAAGGCCACTACTCCATCCACCGAGAGACGGGTGCGCACCCGAGGCAGCACGGCCGCGCCGGCCAAAGCTCCAAGGCCAAAGAATCCCAGCAGCAGGCCATAGCCGGTCGCGCCGTGCGGACGCGCCAGAATTGGCAGCAGGGCGGGCAGGGAACTGGCGGCCACGCTGAACGCCCCGGTCCGAATCAGAATGGACCGCACCTGGGGCGCGCCCTGAACATAGCGCAGGCCGGTGACCAGAGCGTCGCGCACCCGGCCGGTCGCAACGTGCTCGATGTCAGGGCGCTTCCAGCGGTACAGAAAGAAGATCACGCCGAAAAAAGACGCCGCATTGAGCAGGAAGGCCACTCCGGAGCCCGCCGCTGCGATCACCAGTCCGCCCAGCGCCGGGCCGAAAGCGCGCGCCAGGTTAAAGCCCACAGAATTCAGGGCCACTGCCGGGGCATGATTCTCCGGGCAGACAACCTCCGGCGTGATTGCCTGCCAGGCCGGGTCGTTCATGACCGCGCCCAGTCCAAGGATGAAGGTAAAAAGCAAAAGGGTCCACGGCGTGACGTGGTGGTAGAGCGTGAGCACGCCAAGGGCTCCGGCGGCTACGACCATCCAGCTCTGGGTGATGAGCAGAAAGCGTCGCCGGTCGACCATATCCGCCAGAGCGCCCGCGGGCAGGATCACTAGAAATACGGGAAGCGTAGTGGCGGCAGTGACCAGGCTGACCATCAACGGCGACATGGTGAGCTGGGTCATCAGCCAGCCCGCGCCGACGTTCTGCATCCAGGTTCCGGTGTAGGAAATTACGGCCGCGATCCAGAGCGAGCGGAAGAGAGGCTCGCCCAGCGGAGCCCAGGCTGAATGTGCCGGGTGGGGAGGCAGGTTCGTCGGTGCCGGTATCTTGATCGCTTCCGACATGGTCAGTGGCCCGCCGTCCCCTGTGCGGCAATCGGGCCGGCTTCAAAAGGCCATTCCCGATTGCGCCATGCCCGCACCAGATAGATGGCGATGCCGGTAATCAGGATGACCAGCGCATAGCGCACCTGCTTCAACGAGTTGGTGCGGGAGACCAGCACGAAGATGAATCCGATGGATGCCAGCAAGGCGGGCAGCGGATACAACCACATCCGAAAAGGACGGGGCAAATCGGGCCGACGGATGCGCAATACGATGACGCCGACGGCTTGCACCAGAAACTGTAGAGTAATCCGAATCACCACCAGCGCCGCGATCACGTCGGCCAGTGAAAAGAAACAAAACAGCACCGCCACTCCGCCCAAAGCCAATAACGAAACGTAAGGGAAGCGGTGTTGCGGATGCACCCGGGCGAAGGCCTGGAAATAATTGCCGTCAAGCGCTGCCGCGTAAGGCACGCGGGAGTAGCCGAGCAGCAGCGAGAAGACCGAAGCGAAGGCCGTCCACATCACCAGGGCGGTGACCAGATTTGCCGCCCAAGTCCCGTAAATCTTCTGCATGAAAATCGAAACCACATACAAACCGCGATTGGAGTGACCGGTATAAGTGATCTCCCGCCAGGGCACCACCCCCAGGATGCTGATGTTCATTAAAACGTATAGACATCCCACCAAAAGAATGGATAGCAGCAGCGCCCGCGGGATGGTCTTGCCGGGGTCCTTTACTTCGTCGCCAAGAAAACAAACATTGTAGTAGCCCCAATAGTCGTAAGTGGCGATGAGCATGGCCGATCCCAGCCCGAGGAAGAAATTGCGAGACAAGGTGAAAGCGCCAGGGGGAAAACTGAAGGCGCGTGCTGCGTCGAAGTGGGTGAATCCCGCGACGATGATCCAGCCGATGGTGATCAGCACCCCGGCCAGAAGCAACTTCGACATCCAGCCGATGCTGGTGATTTTGCGGTAGAGCAATATAACGGCCAGCACGACAACACCGATAGCGACAAAGGTGGCGCCCGACATCAGCCAGCGCACTTGCAACGGTCCCAGCAACGGGACATGCAATTCCCATAGATAATCAGCGTATTGATGTTCGAGCCCGGGCCAAAAGTAGGACGCGTAACCCGCCAACCCAATCGCTCCCGACGCCACCGAAAGCGGAGCGCTGAAAGACAGCTGCCAGATAAAGAGAAAAGAAATGAGCCGTCCCAGGCGGCGCGAGCCGTAAATCTCGCGCAGGTAGTTGTACGATCCACCCGACTTCGGCATGGCGGCGCCGAGTTCCGCCCACACCAGGCCGTCACACATGGCGAAGATTGCGCCCAGGATCCAGCCCAGCATGGCCTGAGGTCCGCCCATGGCGCCCACGATCAGCGGGATGGTAATGAACGGCCCCACCCCGATCATGTCGATCATGTTCAGGGCGGTGGCGCTGCTTACGCCAATTCCGCGGATCAGGGGTTGGGAGGAGTCGTCGGTCGTCAGTCCTCGGTCGTCGGCCTGGGGACCGTCGAAACCGTTGTTGGTCCTTGGTCGTTGGTGGTTGGCCTTAGCCATAGCGTGCATTTCTATTGCGCGAGTTTGTCTTATGCGGAAACCTTCACTTGCCAATGGCTTCCAATACGTACGCAGCGACCTGGGGCCAACGACCAAGGGCCAACAGCCAACGACGATTTCAGACGACTCCCTAGTGACTGCTCTCGTGTCCCGCTCCCAGCAGATTCACATATAGTCGAATTGCTCCCGGCACTCCGGCCGGTAGTTGGCGGAAGAAAGCGTATCCGGTGTAGATATATGTGCCCTTGCCGTACTGTGCCCGCAGCAGCCCACCTTTGAGGGGCGGCTCGCCGGGATCATGAGATGACAGCAGGGGCCGGAAGTTACTGTCCCACGAGTCCATGAAATACAAACCTCGCTCCTGCACCCATCCGTCGAAATCGCGGGCCGTGATTTGGTTGGGGTAGTGGAAGACGCTGTCCTCGGGAGCGAGAATCTCGACGGGTGCCTCCTCGACCGAAACCCGACCGCGGCCTAGCTGCGCGGGGAACGGGGTGAAGTGGCCGCTATTGAAGTCGCCGGTGCCGGCGTTGTATTGCACGATCAGGGTACCGCCCGCCGAGACGTAATCCAGCAGCTTCTTATTGTTGGTCGCGACTTCCTTCTGCGTGTCGTAGGCGCGGATGCCCAGGACAATGGTCCCGTATTGTGCCAGGTTTTCGCCGGCCATCTTTTCCGCTGGGATCACGGTCACGTCAATTCCGATCTGCTGCAGCACGGTCGGAATTTCGTCGCCCGCGCCGGGAACGTAACCAACCTTCAGATCCTTCGGGACCTTCACATCCACGATGCTGACCCGCTGCAACGCGGGTTGGTAGTAGTAGGCGCTGGCCAGGTCTTCGCGGGTCACCAGATTGTAGCCTTCGCTGTAATTCTTTCCGCCTGCCGCGAGCACGGCGCGAATCTGGGTGTGCTCTTCTTTCAAGCTGCCAGGAGTCACTTTGAATTCAAAATGCTTCTTTTCTCCGCGCTGGCCGAACTCCACGGGAACATCGTTGGGCTCGATGCCCCAGCCGGCGGGTGCCTCAAGCCGGAGACTGCCGCGGGAAGCCCCGGTCAGATTGGAGCTCACGCCGACCTTCACGGTACGTTCGGAACTATTGGCGATGGGGACGATCTGCTCGCCCGGTTCGAGTTCGACGGAGAACGCGGGCACCACGGCCAGCACACGCCTTTGCTCCGCGCCCTTGTCGTCCGCAAACGCCACCAGTACCGGCGCCGAAATTTCAGGCAGGGCTTCCGCGGTCTTACTTGCAGGCTCAGACTTGGGACCGTGAGCGCGCGAGGCGAGATTCGGGGATCTCATAGCGGGCGCTGACTCGAAACGGTAGGGGCGGGAACGGCAACGTCTGATATTGCGGCTCGTCCACGGTATAGACGCCGTCGCGCTCCGGGTCGTTGCGGTGCAGGGCCGGTCGAGTAGGAGGCGTGTTTGGAGGCAGCTCCACATGGAAATCGGTCTGGTAGTCCTGCCCCGGCCGCAACGGCGGAATGTGCTCCTTCGCGGCGCTGTCGTTTACCTGGCCTGCAAGAAAGAGGGAACGCAGTTGCACCGCGTAGTTGGAGCCGTTGTGCAGCTTCACCCTGACGGTGAATTTCTGGCCCGGCGAAATCGCAGCCAGGGGATCGTCCCCCGGAGCCGGTGGCGCGGTTGAGCCCGGTGGCGAAACCAGCGTGGCCTCGAGCGAAAGATTGAGCGCCAGATTGAGAGCGGCCCGGGCCTGCCACTCCTTTTCCCGCAGACGCATCAGCAAACCCTGCCTCTGGTCGCCACTGCGGGCCTGGCTTTCAAGGCGGCCAAGTGCGTCGATCACCGACAGCAACGGCGTAGCTGCACTGCCCGGATCTTTCTCCGCGTTGGTTGCCGCCTGAGCGATGCTGCTCTGGATCCTGGCCAGCTCTTTTGCTCCGGCCGCATCGAATCCGGAACTCAGGCTCTGCAGACTGGTATCGATCCCATCGAAGAAATCTTTTTCGTGACCGTCTTTGTCCGTAGTCGGCGGCAGGACCGAGTCCACCAGCTTGTAGTAGGTGTAGCGATCGCCGGGCTCGACCGACCAGCCGCCCGCGCCCTGCGAAAGTTGGTGCCGCAATCCCGACATTGCGAACTGTATGTACGACATGCCGAGCAAAGGATTCTTCACTCCCGTGTTCAGTCTGACGGTATAGTTTTCCGCCGGGCAACTGCTCGCTCCAAAGCCGCACACGTTTCCGATGTAGAGCTTCCTGGCCTGCCACGGTTGCAGGCCCTCCTTGATCTGCTCCGGGAAGCGTTTCGGATCGGCGGCGGCGCGGAAGGCCTCCCTGGTAAGAATGGCCGATGCCTGATGATGCCCGTGTCCATCGCGGTCGGTCCCGGAGAAGCGGGCAATCAGCACATCGGGGCGAAAAGTGCGGATGACGCGCACCATGTCGCTGAGCGGGATGTCGTGGCCTCCCCACTTCTGGAAGGTCTCATCAGGATTCTTCGAGTACCCGAAATCCGCTACCCGGCTGAAGCGCTGTTCCACTCCGTAATAACGATCGGAAGCGGTCAGCTCCAGCGTGCGCAGCACGCCCAGCACGTCGAACAGATTGCTTCCCACTTTATTCTGGCCGCCTTCGCCGCGAGTCAGCGTCATCAGCAGCGTCGTTACTCCTTTGCCGCGAGACTCGAGGGTCAGCATGCCTCCGTCTTCGTCGTCGGGATGCGCCGTGGTCTGCATCAGGCGGGCCGTGGTCTGGAGGCGAAGCAGCATTTCCTGCAAGCCGGCGGCGCCGGTGTCCGGAGGCAGGGGATCGACCGCACTGGGCCGGTTCACGGGAGCCTGGGCTAGCGTGGGAACCGCCAGCGCGCCTGAAACCGCCAGCAGGGCGAGACCCAGCGCCCGCATCAGAAAGTTTTTTAATTTAACGCGATGCAATGGAGAGCGGGCGTCCTCGCCCGTCATTGCACCGGCGACGGCTGGACGGGCGGGACGCCCGTCCTCCATGCGCAAGGGCAGGAGTCGATGACCAGCATTTCTCATAGGTATGGGATTGCAGTTATCGGGGATGAGAGGCAAGATTTTTCCTGGTGTTCCTCTTCTTGTATGTCTTATGGACCGCGGGCAAAACGAAGAGTTAGCCGCCGACCGTGCGCTTAATCCTACCTGAGTCAGTGGCTCGGCGGCGCGCTGGGTGTCAGCATGGCCTGCTGGCAGTCATGGGCGGCGGTCAGAATGTCGTCGAACTCCCGCTCCCGGTGCAGGCTCCGTAACAGGGGATCCGACAGCAGGTTGGAGTAGGCGCAATAATTCAACTCGACCGCGGTCTTGAGCATGTGGAGAGCGGCGGCATTTTTTCCGCAAGAGGCGAAGATAGTTCCCTGGTAGTAGGCCAGCTCCGGGTCGGGATCGGAAGGCTGGCCGGTCTCCGCATCATGCGCCATCCGATCCAGTTCGGAGGAAGGCCGGAGCCCGAGACAGGCTTCCAGAAGATCGCGATGGTAGTGGGGAGTCTGCGACATGCGCTTTACGGCCTCCCGCGCTTCCGCGGTTTTTCCTTCCCGCAAAAGAAGAGAAGGAGTGACGTAGGCGGCCCATTCCGTTCCGGCGTCGAGCTGGATGTATTCCCGGGCTCTTTCGAATTTGCTCAGTTCCATGAAAGCCCAGGCGCACGAACGGAATTGATAGTTCCCGGGATCGAGCGCCAGAGCGTTGTCGCACTCGCGCTCGGATTCTTCGAGCATTCCGCCATAACGGTAGACCACCGCCAGTGTGAAATGGGCCTGAGCGCTCTCGGGACGGCGTTTGACGAATTCCTGGGCGGCCTGATAGGCCTTGGCGAGTTCCCCGCGTTCCACGCGGTTGGTGATGAACTGGCCGGCTGCGACCATGCGGTTGGGATCGAGGGTGAGCGCGCGCTCATAGGCCGCATTCGAGCGCTGGAACAATTCCTCTCCTCCGTCTGAATAGGTTGCGTCGTAGTAGTAACGCAGGCCGAGCGCCTCCCAGGCGGGCGCGTACGTGGGATCCAATCCCACCGTGCGTTCCAGCATCCTGATGGCTTCTTTATTGGGAGTGGCGTCGTGGGGCACAGCCACACTGCGCAAATAAAGATCGTAGGCTTCCTGGTTATTGGGCCGTGTGCTGGTCTCGAGGAAGCCGCCCGCCGCGCCCATCATCGGCAGCAACCCGGAACGAACCTGTTTGGCCAGCAGCTCTTGAAGGCCGATCAAGTCCTGAGTGGAACCCGTAACATTGGTCTGCCACATCAGCCGTTCCGTAGCCGTATCGATCGCTTCCAGCGTAACCAGCAGGCGAGTCCCCTGCTTCTGGAAGTGCCCGGTCAGGACGGTGGCCACGCGAAGCTCCTTTCCCACCACCTGGGGATCGAGATCGGCGCCCACGTATTTTCGGGTGACGGTGGACGGGCGGACGTCCAGAGTGCGGGAGTAGGTCAGCGTATTGGCGATTTCGTCGGCCAGCGCGTAGCGCAGATAGTCCACGCTGAAATCGCCGTTCAGGTTCTGCAGCGGCAGCACCGCGATGGAATTCTTGTTGGCTCCAATGTTGGCGGCGCGATGCTTCAGATACCAGGTTCCCGCTGCGACCAGCACGGTGAGCAGTAAAGCGGTCACTGCGATCAGGAGGTAACTCTGGGGCTTGCTGGAACTCTGGAAAGTTTTGCTGACCCCGCGCAAGGGAGATATTTCCCGCCCGCCGGTCCGGGTCAATCCCGACTCGGTTTCCTTTTTGAGGTGCTGCAGGTCGGCTTTCATCTCCGCGGCGCTGGCATAACGTTTGCCGCGGTCTTTCTCCATCGCCTTCCCGATAATGGTCTCAAGTTCCTTGGGCAGGGCAGGGTTCAGCGTAAGAGGCGAGGGCGGCTTGGTGTGCAATACGGCATCCAGGGTCATGACCACGTTGTTGCCGCTGAACGGCTTCTTCCCGGTGGCCATTTCGTAGAGCACTACTCCGAAGGAAAACAGGTCGGTCCGTGGATCGAGCTCCTCGCTGCGCGCCTGTTCCGGAGACATGTAAACCGCGGTTCCGGGAATCACGCCCACCGCGGTCAGGGAATCTTCGATCGGCGTCTCTTCGCTGGTTGCCATCCGTTCATTTCGCAGAAGTTTCGCCAGACCAAAATCGAGGACCTTGGTCTGCCCGCTCGAGGTAATAAAGATGTTAGCGGGCTTGATATCGCGATGAATGATGCCCTTAGCGTGGGACGCGGAAAGCGCATCGGCAACCTGGATGGAGACATCCAGCAGATCGTCAATTTCCATGGCCTTGCCCCGGATACGCTGCTTCAGGCTCTCGCCCTCCAGCTTTTCCATCACGATGAAGGGATGGCCGTTATGGTCCTCGACTTCGTGGATGGTGCAGATGGACGGGTGGTTGAGCAGGGACGCCGCCCGGGCCTCACGCTCGAAACGCTCCATGGCCTTGCTGTCGCCGGTGAGATTGTCGGGAAGGAATTTTATGGCGACGTGACGGCCGAGGCGGGTGTCTTCCGCTTCGTAGACCACGCCCATCCCGCCGCCGCCCAGCTTGCCCAGAATACGGTAATGGGAGACCGTCTGGCCGATCATGGTCGCACTGCTCGAACTTTGGCCAGACGCTTCGCGGTCCATGGCTAAGCTCCGCCCCTTTAGGCGGTCAATGTTAGGCCGTGGGTCGTTTCTGGTCAACTATTTGAGGGAAGGACGGTGGAAATACACCCCGGACGATGGGTGGCCCCATCCTTGCGTTCTTCGCAAGGGTTGGATTCCACGGACTCGTGTGGTGGAGGCTTCTTTAGCAGTCCTGTTGGGGGGCGGATACCGAAAAGACCCTATCCTCTCGCAAAACGCGCGAGGAGGGTGGAGCACCCCGGATTCTGATATCCCCTTGAGGATATTGGAGCTGAATTAACGCTATAATTCTGCCCACTCATGGCACTTTCCTCAGGAACGAAGCTGGGCCCTTACGAGATTCAGTCTCTGGTGGGCGCGGGCGGGATGGGCGAAGTGTATCGCGCCAAAGATGCCCGGCTGGATCGCACCGTCGCTATCAAGATTCTCCCCGCGTCTTTCTCCGCGGATCCTGACCGCATGCAGCGCTTCGCGCAAGAAGCGCGAGCCGCGGCGGCGCTCAATCATCCCAATATTCTTTCGATCTTCGACATCGGGGACGAGAAGGGCTCTCCCTACGTCGTCTCGGAGTTGCTGGAAGGGGAAACCTTGCGCGAGCGGCTGCGCAGCGGCGCGATTTCCAGCCGCAAGGCGATTGACTACGGCTTGCAAGTGGCGCGGGGACTTGCGGCGGCGCATGAGAAAGGCATCGTGCATCGCGACCTGAAGCCGGAAAACCTGTTCATCACCAGCGACGGTCGAGTGAAGATCCTGGACTTCGGCCTGGCCAAGCTCACCCGTCCGGAAGCCGTGAGCGGAGCCGATGCGCCGACAGTTCACGCCGTGACCGAACCCGGCCTGATCATGGGCACGGCCGGCTATATGTCGCCGGAACAGGTGCGAGGACAAGCGGCCGACCCACGGTCGGACATTTTTTCCTTCGGCGCGATTCTCTACGAGATGATTTCGGGCAAGCGGGCCTTCCACGGTGAGACCTCAGCTGACACCATGAGCGCCATCCTGAAAGAAGAGGTGCCTGAGCTTTCCGAAACCGCGCGCAACGTTCCGGCTGGCTTGGAACGAATCGTGCGGCACTGCTTGGAGAAAAACCCTTCCCAGCGCTTTCATTCGGCGGGCGACCTGGCGTTTGACCTGGAATCGCTGACCGAAATTTCCGCTACCAGCAGCAAATCGGGCGCGCAGGCGGCGGTGGCCCAAGTGAAAGGCGCGGAGTCGCGCCGCAGGCTGATTAGCGGGGTGGGCGCAATCGCGCTGGCCGCGGTCCTGATCGGTCTGGGTTGGTGGCTGGGACGAGGCAGGGAAGGTGCACCTCCTGCTGAGTATCAGCAAATTACTTTCCGCACCGGTTCAATCGGCGATGCCCGGTTCACCCCCGATGGGAGCATTGTCTACAGCGCTTCCTGGGACGGAGGCGATTACCAGTTGTATCTGGCTCGCACCGATGACAATGGCTCGCGCGAACTGGGTCTGAAGGATGCAGACCTGCTTTCGATTTCGAAGCGCGGAGAACTGGCGATCCGGCTCAACACGGCGTATATGGGCGGGTATGCCCGCGCAGGCACGCTGGCCCGGGTCCCCTTGAGCGGCGGAACACCGCGCGAAGTGCTGGAGAATGTGCAGGACGCGGAGTGGGCGGCGGATGGCGAGAACATGGCGATCGTCCGCTTTGTTCCGGAGAACAGCCACTGGAGATTGGAGTATCCCGTGGGCAAGGTATTGTTGGACAGCATCAACTGGATTAGCCAGCCCCGGATTTCGCCCGACGGCAAGCGGGTGGCATTTGCCGACCACGAAAACACCGGAGGCGACGACGAAGGTTCGGTGGCGGTGATCGAGCCGGATGGTCACGAGAAGAAACTTGCGTCGGGGTTTGTTTCGATCGAAGGGATCATGTGGTCGAGCGCGGGCGATGAGCTATGGTTTACCGGCACTCGCATCGGCAGCGCGGAGAATCTTCGCGGAGTGACGCTCGCCGGCAAGGAACGGGAGATCACAAACGTGCCTGGAGGCATGTGGCTGCAAGACTCGCGCAATGGACTGACGTTGATGGTTACCCACCAGATTCGCATCGGAATCCGAGGCGCGCCGCCGGGCGGAAAAGAGGAACGGGAACTGGGGTGGCTGGGATGGTCGATCCTGAGAGACGTAAGCCGTGACGGCACAAAGGTTCTGTTCGAGGAGGACGGTGACGGGGGTGGGCCGAAATACACGGTGTTTGTGCGCGACACGGACGGGTCGCCTCCGGTTCGCATCGGTAACGGCACGGGCTCGGCCATTTCGCCGGATGACAAATGGGTGATCACCAGACCGGCAAAAGAGGGTGCGCTGTTCGTGGTCCCGACCGGCGCGGGCGAGGCCCGGCAATTGACGCACGACAGCATAAGCTACGACTCCGTTCGGTATCTGCCGGACGGCAAACAATTGCTGGCCAGCGGGATCGAGACCGGGCACGGTGAGCGGGACTACCTGATTGATCTGAGTAACGGTAATGCCAAGCCAATCACCCCGGAAGGGGTCGCGGGCACCGCACTGTCCCCGGACGGCCGCCGCGTTGCGGTCCAGGGGCCGGATCGTACGTGGGGTATTTGGCCGCTGGACGGAGGCGGCCTGCGCGCGATCCCGCAACTTGATTCGAAATACACAGTTACGGGCTGGACGCCGGATGGGGCATCGCTATACTTGATCCCCAACCATCTCCGGGCCAGGACGGCGAAGGTCTATCGGGTGAATATCTCTACCGGCAAAATGGAATTGTGGAAGACCTTCGGCGAGAGCATGCCGGTGGGGGTCACGCAAGTGGGCGGGCCCATCTTCTCGAGTGACGGAAGCGCGTATGCCTATGTCTACGGTCAGGCGCTATCACAGGCGTACGTGGTGAAAGGGCTGAAGTAGTCCAACCCGAACCCAGGGGGTGCCCAGTCCAAAACGCTACTGGGGTGGGGTTTTGATCTTCCTGTCACTTCAGTGGAAGTCCAAACAAAAATCTCCGCCCAAGCGGAGCTTGGACGGGACACCCTCGAGATTAGTTAAGCGTAGAAGCCCGCCGAAGAGCCCACCCACTCCATATTGCGATTGTGGTCCACGCCCATCATCAGTCCACGGCCCATGCGGATGATGGTCATCACCGGCAGCAGTTCATCCAACCAGATATACATGATGCGCACTTCCGCCTTATTGCCGCCGAAGGGAGTTTCCACCACCGGCTCAAAATTCATGCGCTGTTGCAGTATGTACTGGGAACGCTGGTCTCTAGGAATCGCTGCGATGTCCCCGGGTTTGAGATTTATGATCACGCCCAGGCCGGCGAAGGAGAACAACGGTTTGACCACGTAGTTTTCCAGGTCTTTCGGTATCTGTTCCACGCGATCGAGGAACCAGGTCTTGGGCACGCACTCGTGTTTCAGATAGGGCAGCGAAAACTTGCTCAGGCGGAAGAACCAGTTGGGATGGCCCGCCCATTCCACTTCCAGATCATCGGTGAGCTGGAACGAAAGTTTGAGATCCTTGCGCACCATCTCGTCCACGATGGCTCGGTTGTAAATGCGCATGATCGGGGTGCGCTTGCCCGCGTTCTCGTAGAACAGAAACTTGCCCACCTTGCGGACGTCGGTAATGGCGACGGTTTTTATTCCCAGCAGCTTTTCGGTGAGTAGAAAGTCGGGCAGGGTTTTCTGGCGCAGCGGGTCGATTTCCATCAGAATGACGTGACTGGGATCGTGGTCGGCGACAATGGCCCGCCACAATAGTCTCTTGTAGCCTTCCCAATCCAATCCGCCCAGCAGATATTTCAGGTTGGGGTCGAGACCAAAAATCTCTCCATACGATTGCGAGAGCATCGGCTGGTAGGCGTAGAGAGAAGGGAAGCCCTGCAATTCAACCAGCTTGGGCTGCAACTTGCCTGACGGGTCGCGCACCAGTCCAAAATCCACCTGCACGAAAAGCGGACGAGCCGGCTCGCGCGGGACCCTGAACGGATCTGGAATGGCCGCCGAGGAAGCTTTGCGGTACTCGATGCCATTGAGCTGCTGGATCAGTTCCTTGCCGTACTGGCACATCTGGTCAAGTAACGCTTTGGGCAAGAAGCACGGGGTCTCGCAGACGCGAAACTTGACAGGCGTCCCGCAGCGTTCTTCCAGGAGTTTGAGCAGACGCTGATATTTTTCCGGAGTGTAGTTCGCGTTGAACGGTTGTCGAAGGGCGGGAATCATGATGAGGCTGGCATCTGCAACGAACCACGTGGGGACAGCCGCCCTCGGCTGTCCGGCGGAGCAACGCTCCGCTTACTTCTGGCCGGAAAAATCTGTCGAGCTTCGCTCGACCGGACAGCCGAGGGCGGCTGTCCCCACGTGGCTGCCGACAGCCACTACGCTTCCAGCAAAAACTGCCCGTTGCGCATGATCTGCGCGCCATCCACCCAGATGTCGAAATTCCTGCCCACCACATCAATGTGGGTGGAGGAGTCCCACTGCGCCCCGGTGTGCGCGCCGTAAGGATTGCCAAATGCAATATGTACGCCGGGATATTTCTCATCCTGCAGGATCTGCCCGATCACATCTTTCAACTCAATGTTGGTTCCGATGGCAAATTCGCCCACGCGATCGCTGTTCTCGTCGGTATGGGTGTATCGCCAGAAATCGTCCTCCAGTTCGCGGTTGGCGGAATGGGCTTCGGTCAGGCGGTTGCCCTTTATATGGATGGTCAGCGGGTTCTCCCGCAGGCTGCCAAACTTCGCGCAAAGCCAGTCGCCGACGACGCCATCAATCACAAAGGTTCCGTTGACTTCGCCTGGAGTGGTAAACACTTCTCCGCCGGGTAAGTTGCCCCACTTATCGGGGCTGATGATGCCGCTGGTCTTGAGCCAGCGGTAATCCGGATTCAGTTGAGCGGTAAGATCGGTTCCCGCCGAAGTCCGGGCCCGCACCTGCTTCGCCCGCCGTACCGTTTCTACGACCTTGGTGCTGATGCGATCTACTTTGAGGAAATCGGCCCGCATGCCTTCCAGCATGATCTGATGATTGATGTTGACCATGTGGGCGTGCCGGATTTTGCGGCGGTTCACCACGTCGGTCATCTGCATCCGCGAACGCAGTTCGTTGGCCTGCGCCTGCACCGCGAAGATGCTGACCTGGCTGGTTTCGAGATCGTCCACAATCTCGCGCGGCAGATCGGTCAGCGGCCGGGGTGCGAGCTCTTCCAGAATCCATGCGTGGTAGGGCGAGCCCAGGGTCTCTAGTTCGCGGACGATGCTGGCCGCGATTTCCCTGGTCGCGTCGTCGGTAATGACGGTCACTTTTTCGCCGCCCTGGATGCGCAGGCACACGTTGACCGCATTGCGTGCGCCGGGAGTAAGTTCTGGATCAAAAGAAAGCGTGCTGAGCTCGCGCTTGGCTTGACTGGCAGGAAAGGTCATTACCCTACTTTTCTAACGGGAGCCTGGGCTTCCGTCTCGGCCAGGCCCAGTTCCGTTTCTTCGATGATATAGTCGACCACCTTTTTCAGGTCGCCGGTTTCACGAAATACGCGCAACTGCCGGTCGGCGCCGGAGCCGTTATCCAGGATCTGATGGATATAGTTCAGCTCTTCGCGGGAATCGAGTTCGTCCACCACGTCGTCGATGAACTCGAGATATTCCAGCACCAACTCGCGGGCGGGAACTTCCGCCTGCTTGCCGAAATCTATGAGCTTGCCTTCGAGCCCGTAGCGCGAAGCCCGCCACTTGTTTTCCATGATCAAGGCGCGGCGATACAGGCGGAATCCCTGGTTCGCGGTGTAGAGCTTGTACAGCTTGGCCACGGTGGCCTGAATCAGCGCCGCCAGCGCGATCGTCTCGTCCACTCGCATGGGAATGTCGCACACCCGGAACTCCAGCGTGTTGAAGAATGGATGGGGGCGAATGTCCCACCAGATCTTCTTGGCGTTGTCGATGCAATTGGTCTTGATCAGCAGCTTGATGAAATTTTCGTACTCGCCGTAGCTGGGAAAGTAGTCCGGAATATTGGTCCGTGGGAACTTGTCGAAGACCTTGCAGCGATACGATTTCAACCCGGTGTTCATGCCCAGCCAGAATGGGGAATTGGTCGAAAGCGCCAGGATGTGGGGCAGAAAATAGCGGGCGTGGTTCATCAGCTGAATAGCGGTCTCGCGGTCTTCCACGCCAATGTGCACGTGCAGCCCAAAAATCAGGTTGGCCCGGGCCACCAGCTGCAGGTCTTCGACAATGTTCTTGTAACGGATGTCTTCGGTGATCTCCTGCACCCGCCAGTCCGCAAAAGGATGGGTGGCGGCAGAAGCCAGGCGCAGGCCATTTTCGCGGGCCAGGGCAATCATGTCGCGGCGAAGTTTCTTGACCTCTTCCTTCGCGTCCTTAATATTGCTGCAGACTGAGGTCCCTACCTCGACCACCGACTGGTGCATCTCAGCCTTGACCCGCTCCTGCAAAAGCAGTTTGCCCTTCTCGATAATTTCAGCGTGAATGTGGGAGCGCAGATCGCGCGTGACCGGATCAACGGTCTGGTATTCCTCTTCGATCCCGATGGTGAATGTCGGAAGCATGGGCAGCCTTCCTGAAGCGGGGACTAGTATAGCAATCCTCCGCCGAAAAGGTGGTTTGCGCTCTTTGCGGCAAGAGCCTTAACCGCAAAGGCCGCAAAGTTCGCAAAGAAAACCGGGGAGCCGCGAGTTACGCTTTGGTTTTCTTCTTTGCCGAAGTCTTTGCGGTTGGAGCTGCCGCTGCATTTCCTCCCGCCAGAAACGACGACCAACGCAATTCTCTGGCCGGGTTCTCGTCGCTAAGGGCTTTGGCTACAGCCATTTCCGCGACGGCGTTCACGATCCAGTCAAAATTCGCTTGACCCACGGAGTGGATATCGGCATCCGGCGCGGGATTCAGGAAGTCGATGGCGTAAGGCACGCCGTCTTCAACCGCAAACTCAACCGTGTTCAGGTCGTAACCCAGCGCGCGGCATAGGGTCCGCGAGTCTTTTACCACGCGATCCAGCAGTTTGGGGTCGGCAGGTGCAGGATTTTTCACATAACGCTCGTGATGCGGCGCCTTGGGATCGTAGTGCATGATGTGCACTTTCTCCTGCCCGACCACATAGCAGCGAAAATATTCCCTGAACTCGACGCCATGCTGCAGGGTCATGCACAAGTCGCCGGTTTGGTTGTAGTGATGGAAAAACTCCTCCGGCGAATGCACCTTGTACACATGCTTCCATCCTCCGCCGGAATATGGCTTGAGGAACGCCGGGAATCCTACGTAGCCGAAAATCTCTTCCCAGTTGAGGGGATAAATCAGGTTGCGCATGGACTGGTCGGTCGTGCCCTCGGGATGCTTATGATGAGGCAGAATCACCGTAGGCGGAATGGCCACGCCCAACTTCGACGCCAGCGCGTAGTTGAAGAACTTGTCGTCGGCCGTCCACCAGAACGGGTTGTTGATGACG
This sequence comes from Terriglobia bacterium, assembly GCA_963816025.1. Taxonomy (GTDB): domain Bacteria; phylum Acidobacteriota; class Terriglobia; order Terriglobales; family Acidobacteriaceae; genus JAIQFF01. The sequence continues at coordinate 146,843 of CAWFJA010000007.1, read as the reverse complement.
ATCGTTCCCGTGAGCGCGGCATTCTTCAGATAAGCACGATAAAAAGGAATGTCCTGCGAAATGCGATCGATGATGACGCGATACCCGCTGGGATCGGCCATCTTGACTCCGCCCAGTTTGACGAACTCGGCCGTCACGCCTTCGATCTTCATGCTCTTGATCTTTTCCACCAGCGCAGGAGGAAAAGTATTCTCCATGCCGAACATGACGCCGATTTTCTTCACGATCACCTCCCGCTGTCATCCTGAGCGTAGTGGCTGCTTGGCGAAGCGAAACAGCTCCGCAGTCGAAGGACCTCTATGGCCATCACATTATGTGCATCTTGCAGCATTCCGCTACAAATCTCGAGCTCCCCACGCCCCGTTAAACTGCTAGGGGGTCCTTCGACTCCGTGTGAAGCCCGCTACGCGGGCTTCACACTCCACTCAGGATGACACCCATAGTTGCTGCTGTGCTTACAGTTTCACGAAAAATATTTTACCGCCATCCTTTGCCACAGCGGCCAGTCGTGCTTGGAGTTGTCTCCCCACACATCCAGCCAATGCGGAATCGCCTTGGCATTCAAAATCGCGGAAAACTTGATGTTCTGGTCGAGACAAATGTCCCAGTCGGCCGATCCCAGGACGATGTTCATCTTCCGGTAGCGGCTCAGAAACCAATCGTCGCTCATGTGCGGCAGAAAATCGGGGGGACAGTTGAAGTAGCAGTCGTCGTCGTAATATCCATCCAGAAATTGATGGATGTCGAATGCGCCGCTCATGCTGACACAATAAGTCACCACGTCGGGATGCTTGAGCGAAAAATTCATCGCATGATAGCCGCCGAAACTGCAGCCCGTCACCGCCAGCCGCGAGGCATTGTTTTTCCAGCGCAGGAAGGGAAGCATTTCGTGCAGGATGTAGCGTTCGTACTGCAGGTGGCGCAGCACCCGCACCCGGGGATGCACGCCCTTGTTGTACCAGCTCTCGCTGTCCACCGCGTCGGGGCAGAAGATTTGCAGTTCGCCGGCCTCGATCTTCGGCGCCAGCACTGCAGTCATGCCCCGGTCTTCGTATTCGAAAAACCTGCCCATGGAAGTGGGAAACACCAGCAGGGGTGTGCCCGTGTGTCCAAAGACCAGCAACTCCATGTCGCGCTGCAGTTCGGAGCTGTAACCCTTGTGATATTCGCGGTTCATGATGGACGAGACCGTCCAATGGGGGCGGCGCGAAGTATCTTACCTGATCGCCCTGCCCCGGGCTATGCGCGCCTGGATATTACGTTATGCTTTCTCCCCATGCGGGTATGGACCGAAGACGATGTGCGTAAGCGGCTCGATCCCGATCGCGTGATCGCCGCCATCGAGTCCGCCTTTCGCGACCGCTATCTCTCAAGCGTCATTCCTGCGCGGCCCAGCCTGCAAATGTCGGAAGGCACATTTCTGGTTATGCCCTGTTATGACGGCGCGGGGCACACCTTGGGCATGAAACTGGTGGTCGTGCAGGAAAATCCCCAGCGCCCCGAAGATCGGATCCAGGCCACTTACATGCTGCTTGACCCGCGGACCGGACGTCCGTCGTTAATCGTGCCGGCGAACTATCTCACCGACCTGCGCACCGCTGCAACTTCCGCGGTAGCGACAAAATTCCTGGCCCGCGAGCCGGTGAAAGTTTTGGGAATATTCGGGACTGGCCGGCAGGCTGGGGCGCATATCAAGGTCATTCCGCGGGTCCGTCGCTTTGAGCAGGTTCTGGTTTGCGGCAGAGACGCGGGCGCGAGCCGCGAGTTTGCGTTGAAAATGGCTTCGGAGACTGGCCTGCCCGTAGTTCCAGTGGATGCCAGAACCTGTGCCGCCGAATCCGATGTGCTCTGCACCTGTACTTCCTCGCAGACGCCTTTGTTCGATGGCCGCCTGCTGCGCGCCGGCGTCCACCTGAATCTGATAGGCGCGTTTCAACCGCACGCGCGTGAAGTGGATTCAGCCACCGTGCGGCGTTCCCGTGTGTTCGTCGAAAGCCACGAAGCCGCGCTGGCGGAGGCGGGCGACTTGATCATTGCGATGCAGGAAGGCGCGATTGGTCAGGCTCATGTGGCCGGCGATCTTCATGAACTCGCCAGCGGCAAGAAGCGAGGCAGAACGAACGCCGAAGACATCACGCTGTTCAAGAGCGTGGGCTGCGGGTTGGAAGACCTTGCGACCGCGGAGCTGCTCACGGCGTGAATTGAGCGGAGCCACGACGTGATTCGTGGTGTCAGCCGCGGCACTCCCTTACTTTCCGCGCCTCGATTGATCTAAAATAAAAGTCTTCTCCGATGATCGAGCCTGCCCAATCATGAACGTCGCGAGTTTGAAAGCCTTCACACGCCATCCTCCCGTGATCGTCGCTGGTCTGGTGGTGGTAGCGGTGTTGGCGTTTCTGGGCGTCAATCGGTTGGTTACGCGCTTTCATGAACAAGAGAAGGCCCTGGCTCGCCATCTCTACGAACGCGGCGTCCAGGCGCAGAGCGCGGGACAGCCGGAACGCGCCGTCGGCGATTTTCGCGCCGCGCTCAGCTACGCCCGGGGCAACTTTGATTATCAGCTCAGCCTGGCTCGCGCCCTAAGGGACACCGGACGGACCGCGGAATCGGAAACCTACCTCATCAGCTTGTGGGAGCGCACGCCCCAGGAAGGGGCGGTGAATCTGGCTCTGGGACGGCTGTTTGCGCGCGAGCAGATATTCGACCGGACCATTCAGTATTACCACAATGCGATCTATGGTTTTTGGTCCACGGATCCGGATACCAGGCGGCGGGACGCGCAATTCGAACTGATCGGATATCTGGTGCAGCACAAAGCTTATCCCCAGGCGCAAGCCGAGCTCATTACCATGGCTTCGGCCATACCGCACGACCCGGAATTACGGCTACGGGTGGCCAACCTGTTCGCCCAGGTCCGCGACTACCAGCACGCGCTAGATCAATTCCAGGATGTACTGCAAGGCGAGCATGACAATCAGGCGGCGCTCTATGGGGCGGCGCAGGCATCGTTCCAGTTGGGCCGCTATCGCACGGCGCAGGGCTATCTGCAGAGCGCGGTGCGCGCCGACCCTCAAAATGCGGCGCCCTCACAGCTGCTGAAAACCGTTACCCTGGTCTTGCAGATCGACCCATTCGCACCACGCATTTCCGATGCGGAACGCAACCAGCGCCTGCGCTCGGCATTCCAGACGGCGGGCGAACGGCTGGACGATTGCGCGATGACGAAAGGGATTGACTTGAGTCCCGCGTCGCCCGCCGTCGGACTGCCTGCCTTGAAAGCGCAGTGGCTGGGGTTTGCCCCCAAGATGAAGAGATTGCGCCCGCCGCGCGATAGCGCGTCGCTGGACCCGGTGATGGACCTGGTCTTCGAAATTGAGCAGCAGACTCGCGCGGTTTGCGGACCACCCGATGGCCGGGATCAAGCCCTCCTCCTGATTTCACAAGACCGGGCCGGAGTGGAGCGATGAAAGACCCTGGCGCTCCAGTGAATCCGGACGAAGCTCTGCAGGATGCCACGTCGGAGAACGGCTTGCCTCTTCCGGCTGAACGCCGGTCATCTTTCACTCGATCCTCATCGAGTCGATCCTCATCGAGTCGATCATGGTTCACGCTCAGCAGCACCCGCGAGGAGCGTTTCTTTCTACTCCTGGCCGTGTTCATCGGGTTGTTCTCCGGGCTCGCGGTAGTGTGTTTCCGGCTGGCGATTGACTGGACCAGGATCTGGCTGCTCGGCCCGGTGCTGGAGCCACACACCTGGCGGCTGATTGCCACCCCCACGGTGGTCGGCTTGATCGTGGCTGTTCTGGTCATCCATGTGTTCCCGCTGGTGCGCGGCAGCGGAGTCAACCAGACCAAGGCCGCGCTCTATATCTATAACGGCTACATTCCGTTTCGCACCGCGGTGGGAAAATTTATCACTGCCGCCATGGCCATCGGATCGGGGCAGTCTCTGGGGCCTGAAGACCCCTCGCTGCAGATCGGCGCCAGTCTGGCGTCGGCGCTGGGGCGGCGCCTCGAACTTTCCCGCGAACGGTTGCGACTGCTGGCCCCGGTGGGAGCTGCGGCGGGATTGGCGGCTGCATTCAACGCGCCGATTTCCGCTGTGCTGTTCGTGATCGAAGAAGTGATCGGCCGCTGGAGCGCGGGCATTCTTGGCTCCGTGGTGCTCTCGGCGGTTTCGAGCGTGGTGGTGGTGCGCTGGTTTCTGGGGTCGGAACCCCTGTTTCGCATCCCGGCGGTCGGCCTGATGCGGCCCACGGAGTTGCTGGCTTACGCGTTTCTGGGAATTGTGGGAGGCCTGGCCGCCGTTATCTTTGCCAAGGCGATTGGCTATTTCCGCCCGCGCCTGCGAGCCTGGCCGCGATGGACGCAATATTTCCAGCCTGCCGCCGCCGGACTCATCATCGGACTGATCGGCTACCTCGGCGCTCCCCAGGTTATGGGCGCGGGCTACGATTATATGGACCAGGCCATGCATGACCAGTTCACCTGGAAAATGCTGGCCACGCTGGCGCTGCTGAAAATCGTGGCCACGACCCTGTCGTTCGTCAGCGGCGCGCCCGGCGGAATGTTTGCTCCCACCCTCTTTGTCGGCGCCATGCTGGGGGGAGCGGTCGGAGGCCTGGAACGCGCTTTATATCCCGGGCTCACAGGTTCTACGGCGACCTATGCGCTGGTCGGCATGGGCGTGCTGTTTGCGGCCTTTCTGCGCGTGCCCATGACTTCGGTGTTCATGGTGCTGGAAGTCAGCGGCAATTATTCCATCATCGTGCCGGTGATCGTGGCCAATACGCTGGCTTACGTGATCTCCCGCGGTCTACAGCCCACGCCCATCTTCGACCTGCTCACGCGCCAGGACGGCCTCAATCTGCCCTCGCTCGAGGAGCAACGGGAGCAGACCGTGCTGCGCGTGGAAGACGCGATGAGGCCGCCTCCGACCCTGGTGTTGGACGCGCAAGATTCCGTCGAGCAGGCAGTGCGCCGGGCACAGGACCTCTCGGGAACCTTTCTTGTCCGCATGAGCCCCAGCGGGTGGGGCAGCGTTACCGCCGACGAGCTGAGGCGACTGGGAGGCGAAGGCAAAGGGCAAATGACTCTGGGATCCACCCTGCTGACCCGCAACCTTCCCTATCTCCATCCCGACATCACCCTGGAAGCGGCGCTGCGCCATGTCTATCACGTGCCGCTGGTGCCGGTGGTTCATCGCGCCGATTTCCGGCGCCTGGAAGGCGTGATCTCGCGCGAAGACGTTCTCGAGAAATACAAGATGACAGAAGAAGATTGAGTGCGTGGGCGGACACTCCTGTCCGCCGCGTTTGACCTGGACTTTTTCAATTGACCCCCTGCGGCAAACGAGATCTTGAAGCCTGAAGAGCGACTTCAAAGGCGGCGGACAAGAATGTCCGCCCCACCCGGACGGGCTTGTTCTACACATCCATTTGTGTGAGAATATACACATGGCAACGAACCTGGCACTGGACGACCACTTGATCGAAGAGGCCCGGCGTATCGGCCGGCATAAGACCAAGAGAGAAGCCGTGTCCGCAGCGCTTGCCGAGTACGTCAAACGGCGCAAGCAACTTCGTATCCTGGATGCTTTCGGCACCGTGGATTTCGACCCGAAATACGACTACAAAACCGAACGCCGCAGGAAACGCTCATGATGGTGTTGGTTGACACTTCCGTCTGGTCGCTGGCCCTGCGGCGAAAACAGGGGGATCTGAGCCCCACAGAACAAGGTCTGAAAACCGGGTTGCAGGAGTTGGTGCAGGACGGCCGTGCCCAAATTGTCGGTCCTGTGCGCCAGGAGTTGCTCTCGGGAATACGGGCCGAAGAGAGCTTTCGCAGGGTGCGGGACGCTTTGCGGGCCTTCGACGAACCCCAGCTCCGGGTCCAGGACTATGAAGAAGCGGCGCGCATCAGCAATATGTGTCGTGCCCGAGGCATTGCCGGGTCAGCCATAGATTTCCTGATTTGCGCCATTGCCCACCTGCGCAATTGGGAAGTGTTCACAACTGATCGCGATTTTGTCCGCTACAGTAAGGCGCTGCCGCTGAAACTCCACGGCGGTCCATCAGCAAGATAGTACCCTTTCCTTTTCAATAGTTTACAAACCATCTAATGCTGCATCGCGCCACTAAACCCCCATTTTTCCCCTTTCGTTGACATCTGCTCGGGGTTCTCCCGTGTCTTCAATAACATAAGGTCAGATTAATCCATCAGGCGGCAGACGCTAACCGGCGCTCCCCGGGTGAAGCTTGCACCACGGCAGGAAATTCCAGGTCCATTTCGGGAATTTCCGGTGAAACACGAACTGCCGCGGCATACCAGCACAGGAAAGCGAGATCGCATGCACAAGCCAGTCAAGTACGTGGAGAAAGCAGTCACAGTCGCCGCCAAAGGCGCGTGGGTGGTGTTCAACAGCCTGAATAAGATCAAGCAGAACCCATCGCCGACGCCGAAATGGTCGGAGAAACCGCTGCTGAAGTCCTACGAAAAGACCAAGCCGCCTCTGGGCTGGCCGCGCTCGACTGACTCTCTGTGCCCCAAGTGCGTGCCTGAAATCCGCCAGCAGATTCTCGACGGCAAGCTGCCTTACGAAGTGCTGATGAACGAAAAAGTCGGCGAGATCAAGGCCGAAATCGTCGAGCGCGATGGCAAGATTCTGATGGTGAAGGACTGCGCCATCCACGGCCACTTCGAAGACGTGATGTCGATTGACACCGAATTCTCGAAGCACCTGGAAGATGTGTTCCCGGGCCGCGACATTCGCGCCCACAATGACGAGAAGCTGCATCACCACGGGTCGTCCACAGTGAAATATGGACGTGGCTCGGTGCTCACCATCGACCTGACCAACCGCTGCAACATGATGTGCGATCCCTGTTTCATGGATGCCAACCAGGTTGGCTTCGTCCACGAATTGAGCTGGCAAGACATTAAGACCATGCTCGACAACGCCATCACCATCAAGCCGCGCCGCCAGATGTCGGTGCAGTTCTCCGGTGGCGAGCCCACGCTTTCGCCTTACTTCCTGGATGCTGTCCGCTACGCCCGCAAGGTCGGATACAACTCAGTGCAGGCCGCGACCAACGGAATCGAATTCGCCAAGAGCTTTGAATTCGCCCAGCAGGCAGCCGAGGCCGGCATGCGTTATGCCTACCTCCAGTTTGACGGAATCGGCAACGCCGCCAACGCTCATCGCAAGGTCGGCAACCTGTTCGACGTGAAGCTGAAGGCGATCGAGAACATGCACAAGGCCGGTATCGAGATTGTTCCGGTCGTGACCATCGTCAACGGTATCAACAACGAGCAGGTAGGACGCATCATCAAGTTCGCGCTCGACAATCCCAAGACCATCGGGTTCCTCTCGTTTCAGCCGGTGTCTTTTACCGGACGTGATGAAGCGGTCACCGACGATCGCCGCGAAGCGCAGCGCTACACGCTCTCTCATCTGGCGCACGATGTGAAGAACCAGACTGGCCTGGGTGAACCCGCCCGCGACTGGTTCCCGATTTCGTTCATGGGAACGTTCTCTGACTGGGCCGACCTGATGCACGTCAATGACTCCAACAACGATTGGGGCCAATTGAGCTGTGGTTGCCATCCTAATTGCGGTACCGGCATGGCGCTCATGATCGACAAGGAAACCAAGGAAGCAGTTCCAGTCACAGCCTTTCTGAAGGGCGATCAGCTGGCGAAAGACATTGCTAAGGTCAACGACGCCGCTCGCGGCAAGTTCCTGACTGTTGTCGGCATGGCGCTCTGCCTGATGAAGAACTACGATCCGTTCCAGTCGCCGACGCACTTCAAGATGATGGACCTGCTGAAGAAGTTCGATAAGAACTTCAACGCGACCGGAAAGAATTACGGCAAGGTCGGTCCGGACCGCACCATTGATGACGTCATGAAGCGCCGCCAGGACCGCTGGAACTTCCTGTTCATCGCGGGAATGTGGTTCCAGGACCTGTTCAACTACGACTTCCGCCGCACCGAGCAGTGCATCATTCCTTACGCTACGCAGGAAGGCGAAATTTCCTTCTGCGCCTACAACACGGGCGTGGGCTGGCGCAACATTATCGAGAAGATGCACATGACGGCCACGCTCACCAAGTGGTATGACGAGCATGGACGCCACGAAATCTTCGCCGGCGGCAAGAACGTGAAGATGGAATCGGTGGAGCACGGACTGGTCCTGAAGGAAGAACTGGTCACCAACGAAGAGCAGCACGATCTGGACAAGCTGGGCATCGCCAAGAACTCGCGTGAAGAAAAGATGCGCGCCCGCGACGCCAAGCAGAAGGAAGATCCGGCATACAACGCCCGCATGGCTGCGCTCTACCGCGAAGTCGTCTTGAAGGAAAAGCCGGTGGTGGCAGAGAATGGCTTTATCCCGCTAGGCGCATTGTCGAACCCGGCGAATGGCGGCATCGCTCCAGCCCCGACGAAGTCGGAAGCGGAGCCGGTGCTGGGAGATTAGTAACAGTTTCTGGTTTCCGGTTTCTAGTTTCAAAGGCCGCCGCGCAGGCGGCCTTTTTCTTTTCTTCGATGGGAGCACGAGCGTCCTCGCCCGTGTTTGCTGCGGGACGGGCGGGACGCCTGTTCTCCACCAGCCCTCGTCAGCTTGACTTCCCAGTGGGCTCTCGGATAATCTCCGGCCACCTCCGGGTTATCCCTTTTCGTTGCTTGGTGGCAGGCCCTTCCAAAAATCTGAATCAAGTCTTTTGGCGACCGAGGAGGTCAGCATCGATGAAAAAGATCACAGGGTTGTTGCTTGCTTCGTTTCTGTTAGTCGGGGGACTGGGCGTCGCGGCGGCGCAGGAGATGTCGGGGCCACCCAAGGTGTTCTCAGTCGCGCGGGAATTCGTCAAACCGGGCAAAGGTGGGGCGCTGCATGAGAAAGCCGAGAGCGCGTTCGTGCAAGCCATGGCGCGCGCGAAATGGCCGACGCACTATTTCGCGGTAAGTTCGATTACCGGCAAGCCACGAGTGTTATTTTTGACGGGCTACGATTCATTCGAAGCCTGGGAGAAAGACGTACAAGCGACGCAGAAAAACGCTACGCTGTCCGCTGCGCTCGAACGGGCCGCCGTGGCGGATGGCGACCTGTTGAGCGATTACGATACCAGCGCGCTGATGTATCGCGAGGAATTCAGCCTGAACGCGCCGGTGGATATCGCGCACATGCGCTATTTCGAGATCTCCCTGTACCGCGTGCGTTCCGGGCATGAAGGGGACTGGGAAGCCATCGTCAAAATGGTCCAAGCGGCTTACGGGAAGGTCCCCAACGTGCATTGGGCCATGTATCAGGCGGTGTACGGTCAGGAAGGCGATACCTACGTTGTGTTCTCGCCGATGAAGTCGGGCGCTGAAATTGATCAATCGTTCGCCAACGGCAAGCAGTTCGCGGCCGCGATGGGCGAGGACGGCATGAAGAAGTTAAGCGAGCTGTCGGCCTCGACGATCGAGTTCAGCCAACACAACCTGTTCGCCTTCACTCCCTCCATGAGCTATCCTCCGGATGAATGGATCAAGGCGGATCCGGACTTCTGGAAGCCCAAGGCCCACGCTGCCGCGCCGGCCAAGAAGGCGGAAGAAAAGCCAGCCCAGTAATAAGTAAAGAGTCAACGGGATAGCGGCCGCCATTTCGGGCGGCCGTTTTCTTGTTTGATGGAGCACGGGCGCCTGTCCTTGCGCAGACGGGCGGGACGGTCCTGCATGAGCAATCGACATACGGGATGCCAAGCTGCCCGGGGTAGACCGTCGCTAAGTGAATATTAAGAATGAACTTGGCCGGTCAGTCCGATAGTTAACATACAGCTTGGATTCTTGTACCGCATTCGAAGCTTTTCGCATCTAATTGGCCTATGGACAACAATGCGATATTCGGGGAAAGATACAGAGTTATCGCCATTGACGATCAGAACCTGGTTCTCCGGGGGATCCGCAGCGGAGATGTCCTGACGATTAAAAACGCGGATCCGGAAAATCCCCTTACCGAAAAGGACTATCCACCGGGGAAACTGATCGCGCTGAACGATCCGTCAAGGGATACCCAGAGCTAACCTGGTTGGTGTGGGGCGGACACTCCCTTCGACTTCGCTCAGGGCAGGCTCTGTCCGCCTTCGACCTTGTTCCGTAGGGTTCGAGACTTCAAAACCTAAAATCCACCTCAAAGTCAAAAGCGGCGGACCGAGCCTGCCCTGAGCGAAGTCGAAGGGAGTGTCCGCCCCACATGGCTCTGGCTTACAATACCCAGCGAAGAGATTTCAGGAACCACGGGTTCCAGTCAGGCTGGAGGGCACATGGGTCCGCGAAGAATCATGTTTATCCTCGGGGTGATGGTTTTTGGCGGTTTGCTGCTGGGAGCGAGTGATGATAGCCCCAGTCCTGCCAGAGAAGTCACCTTCAACCGGGACGTGGCCCCGATTTTCTTCAAGAACTGCGTGGTCTGCCACCGTCCTAACGACATGGCCCCGATGTCGCTGATGACTTATAAGGACGCGCAAATGTGGGCGCGGCCGATTCGCGAGGCGGTGACGAGCCGCAAGATGCCGCCCTGGCATGCCGATCCCAAGGTGGGCGATTTTCTCAACGACCCACGGTTGTCCGACGCGGATATCGCCACCATTGACGCCTGGGTGAAAACCGGGGCCAAAGAAGGCGACCCCAAGGATTTGCCGGCCGCCCCGGTGTTTGCGGTGGGCTGGCACATCAAGCCGGATGTGGTGTTGACCATCCCCGAGTTTCTGGTCAGCTCTTCCACCATGGACGATTACGAATACATCTATGTTCCGACTAATTTCACCGAAGACAAATGGATCCAGGCGGCGGAAGTGCTTCCCGGGGACCGGCGGGTGGTGCATCACGCCACCGTCTCCGTGATCGCAGCCGACAAAGTGGCGAAGAAAGAAGAAGAGCACGCCAAGTCCACCGCGGGAGAAGACAAGTACCACTACCGCACCGGGAAAGTCCTGCATATCAGGAAGGATGCCCCCGTGCTCGACGATGGCTGCGCGTCTCCCGACGGCGGTGGGTTTCCGGGCGAGGGGGCCGGATACTTGAATATCGTGCCGGGTATCTACCTGCCTGGACACCTGGCAGAGACACGCCCCCCTGGTTTCGCGTTGAGAATTCCTGCTGGTTCTTATCTGCAGTTTCAGGTGCACTACAGCAACCACAGCGGTGAGGACGTAAAGGACCGCACCAGCATCGGCCTGGTGTTTGCCAAAGAACCGGTGAAGCACGAAATCGCGCAGTACGAAATCTGGAACAACCTCTTCCTCATTCCGCCGAACGACGACAACCACCGCGTGACCTCATGTTTCACGCTGCCGAAAGATGTCACGGCGGTGGCCTACACCGCCCACATGCACTTCCGGGGGAAGAGCATGAAGACGGAAGCCTTCTATCCCGACGGCCACCACGAGGTGATACTCGACGTGCCGAAGTATGACTTCCGCTGGCAGGAAACCTACTTCCTGAAGCACCAGTTCCTGTTACCGAAAGGGACGGAGCTGGTGACCACGGCCTACTTCGATAATTCGTCGAAGAATCCGCAGAATCCGGACCCCTCGAAAGCGGTTCGCTGGGGCGAGCCCAGCAATGAAGAGATGATGGGCTTCTGGCTGCAATTTGCCGATCCGAAGCTTGTGGATGCGAAACCGGCAGTGGCGCAGAAGTGATGGTCGAGATGTAGGACGTCATCCTGAGCGTGCGAAGGATCTGGCGTGGGGCGGGGCGGTACTGTTCTTCTGCAACCGTGACACCGCGCGCAAGATCCTTCGGGACTGAAGTCCCTCAGAATGACGCCGGTGTAGAGGGAGAAATCGGGAGCGTTCCCCATGAAAATCACACGGCGAAGTTTTCTGGTCACCGCGGGAGCGGCCGCGGCGCGGCCCCCGTGTTTCTGGGCGCGACCGACAAGGCGGGCACCAGGCCTCCCATCCTTGGAGAAGGCGAGCACAAGTACGAGGCGCTGCATGACTGGGGCGAATTGCCCCGCACCATCCGCTATGGCAACACTCACGGAGTCTGCGAGGATTCGCAGGGGCACATCTATGTCCATCACACGGTCAACGCCAGCAGCGAGAGCCTGGACACGATGGTGGTGTTCGACCAGAAGGGGAAGTTCGTCCGCTCCTGGGGACGGCAGTTCAAGGGCGGCGCGCACGGGCTGTCCATCCGGAAAGAAGGGAATGAGGAGTTCCTCTATCTCTGCGACTACCAGCACGGCATCGTGACCAAACGGACGTTGAAGGGCGAAGAAGTATTCACCCTGGGATATCCGGCGGAATCGCCGGCTTACAAACCCAAAAGCGATGGATCGGCCCTTGCCTACCGGCCGACGAACGTGGCTATCGCTCCGAACGGCGACATCTACGTTGGGGATGGTTACGGATCAAGCTTCATCAATCAATACAACCAGAAGGCCGAATTCATTCGCACCTTTGCCGGGTTGGGCAAGGGGGACGACCAGGTCGATTGCCCGCACGGCCTCTGGGTGGACACGCGCTCGGAGACGCCGGCGCTGGTCGTGACCGACCGCGGCAATAGCCGCCTGCAACGCTTCACCCTGGAGGGCAGGCATATCGATTTCATTCTGGGCACGTCGAAGATGCCGTGCTTCCTCGACGAGCGCAACGGCGACGTCGTGATCGCGGACCTGATCAGCAAAGTGACCATTCTCGATCGGCAAAATAACGTTGTCGCCAGCCTGGGGGAAGGCGAATACTCGAAGACGGATTGGAGCACGGTTCGAAATCAGGCCCCAGGGACGTTCGTCCCCGGGCGGTTTGTCTGTCCCCACGGCGCCTGCTTCGATCATGAAGGCAACATCTTTGTGGTGGAGTGGGTGGAAGCGGGCAGAGTGACGAAGCTGCGTAAGGTCGCATAGCCTCGGGCGCGGGATCGAGCGGCGCTGGCGCGGTGAGGGCAAGTCGAGGGAGCCCTGCGTGGCCACCAACTCTCTGCCGATACTGTCTGCTGCGTTTCTGGCTTACGAGTGCTTTTCGAATCGGCTCACTTTTGCTGCAGCGACTTAACATATTCAGTCAAATTGTGAATTCGCACCTCTGCAAAACCCAAACCTGCTTTCTTGTCCTGGCTCCGGAACAACGGACCCCACGTCGGCATGTCGGACGTCCCGTGTGCTCCGCTGTCCGTGCCCAAACGCAACGTCGCGGCAACTTTGTCAGCCGGGTACTTCCCACCATTGTGCTGGGCCAAAGCCCCCAAATCCGCCGGCGGCGTTCTCAGAAATCTAGCTACTGGTCCGTCGCCCTTTCCTTCCATCCCATGACAAGCCGCGCAGTAGTCTCTGAACATCTGCTTACCTGACGAGGGGTCGCTGTACATAATGGGCACCCTCCTGATTCCCTTTACCTGGTCGTCTTGCGCTATTGCTCCGCCCTGACCTACCAGAATCGCCCCACTTGTTCCGAGTAGCAGCGTTCCCGCTAAGAGAAATCTCGTGGAATTCACGATACACCTCCACACCGTTCATCGAGAACGTTGCGCCCGAAGGCCCGGTGCTCAAACGGAATCCGGCGACTCCTGATACAACAACCTTCTCTTTCGTCTCAGGGGGTGGTGCATCCCGATGGTGGGAACTGCTCTTCGGAGAGGCGACGCCTGCATTCTTGCTTAAGAAACATTCCTGCGTCTGTGATCGTGAACACGACTTTGAGTGAGGGCGATCACGCAAATCCTTGAAAAATGACTAGACCAGTGCCGAAGAAAACGGTTGGCGTAACATCGCCATGACGGTCAGAACCCGGTGTGAGCCAGGCCGGTGGGGGTAGTTGGTGTAAACGCGGCTATTGCCCAGTCGTCCTGACGAGCGCAGATTCGCCGCGCGTTTGCCTGTGGCGACCTGCTGCTCTGTCATGCGCATGGCTCACCAAACATTCTTCCTGACGTCGAAGAAGAGTATGAAAGCAATCTTCTCCAGCTCCACCGTAACGGGCGTTTGGTTCGTTCTATTTTGCACGATGTGGACTTGGGCCCAGATGCCGAAAGGCGCAATCGGTATCGCGTACCAGTTCAGCCACTCCGTGAACGACTCTCCATCGTTCTCGCCAGACGGTGAGGAAATGGTCTTCATATCAGTCGTGGCAGGCAAGGAACAGCTGTTCCGTATGCGCTTGGACAGCTCGCAGGTAAGGGAGTTGACACACGATGATGCTGATCATGAAGACCCGGCGTGGTCGCCGGACGGGAAGCACATCGCGTTCGTGCTGATTCGCAACGGCCTGGAGCAAATTTACCTGATGAATACCGATGGCACCGGGGTGGAACCGCTCACCCCAGCGGAAGTAAAGACGATCCATCCCAACTGGAATCCAGACAGCAAAAGCATTGCGTACTGCACGGATGATGATTTGAAGCCGCCGAAGAAGAATCCAGCGGAAATCTATTCCATCGAAGTCGTCAGTCGAAAGATCACCAAATTGATCGACGGCGGCGTGAACACCTACCCCGCGTGGTCTCCGGACGGGAAAAGGATTGCCTTTCGCCGGATGTTGGGCGAGAGCAACTCTGAGGTCTTTCTCGCCAACGCCGACGGCAGCGAGGCCCGTAATCTGACCAACGATCCGGCGTTCGACGGATGGCCGACATGGTCGCCCGATGGGACGAAGATCGCGTTCGCATCGAATCGAAGAGGCAGTTACGAGATTTACATCATGAATCCTGATGGGAGCGGGGTGAGAAAAGTGGCAAACAACGAGGGCCGAGCGACGGCCCCGCAATGGACCAAGGATGGTAAGAATATATTCTTTCCTCTGTGCAGGAAGGTGGATTTCTCGTTCGATTGCCAGATTTACGCAGTGAAGCTGGATGCGTTTACCAATCGATGATTCTGCCTGGATGATCCAACGAATGAATTGGTTGGCCTACCAATATTTGAAGTCAATTGACGATAAGCGCCATTACACGCACAACCGTCTTTTTGAGCGTTGTGACGTACGGCGGCGCGAATACCCGGTTCCTGCTGTGTACCTACCCCAAATCTCCCCATCAGTGGTAAAAGATGTAAGCATGTACCCGACCGCGGGCTCTCCCGGCGCACTCTTGTGATCGTGGTGCTGATGGGCGTGACCGGCGCGGGAAAGACGATCATCGGGGTCCTGCTGGCCCACCGGCTCGGCTGGGACTTTGTCGATGCCGACAGTTTCCATTCACCGGCAAATGTTGAAAAAATGAAGCAGGGAATTGCGCTAGACGATGCCGACCGCGGCCCGTGGCTCAAGTCGCTGCACGGCGCCATCGAAGGTTGGGCCGCGGAGCACAAGAACGTGGTGCTGGCCTGTTCGGCGCTGAAGAGAATTTATCGCGATGAGCTTGGCGTCGCCGGGCAGACGAAGTTTGTCTACCTGAAAGGAAGCTACGACCTCATCTACCGGCGGCTGCGGCAGCGGCATGGTCATTTCGCGTCCGAAGCGATCTTGGCCAGTCAATTCGCCGCACTGGAAGAACCGGATGAAGCCATCACCGTGGATATTGATCACACCGAGGACGCGATTGTCGCCGAGATCATGCGGCAGCTAGGCGCGGGCCGCGGCAGTAAAGCGCCATGATGTGATGGGTGATGATCCTGTGACCCGACGAGCGTGCACCCTATGCAATCGCTGACTGGACTTGACCTGGGGACCGTTGACCTTGGAACCAGGGTCGTCGCCAAGCTTACCCGGCGTTTGCTGCCCTTTCTTTTTCTGCTCTATATCGTCGCCTACCTGGATCGAATCAACGTCGGATTCGCCGCTCTCCAGATGAAGGGGCAGCTGGGCTTCAGCGATGAAGTCTATGGCCTGGGGGCGGGAATTTTTTTTGCTGGATATTTCTTTTTCCAGGTGCCGAGCAATCTCGCGTTGGCCCGCTTTGGGGCGCGCAAGTGGATTGCCGTCATCATGGTGGTCTGGGGCATCATTTCTGCTTCGATGATTTTTGTCGGCAGCCCGCGGGGCTTTTACCTGCTGCGCTTTCTGCTGGGCGCCGCCGAAGCCGGATTTTTTCCGGGGATGATCCTGTACTTGCGGCAGTGGTTTCCGTCCGCTGCGCGGGCCAGGGCAATCGCGCTGTTCATGACGGCTGCGCCTCTGGCGGGAGTGATCGGCGGTCCGATCTCCGGCCTGCTGCTGGGGGTGCATCGAGGCCATTTGATGGGATGGCAGTGGTTATTTCTGATCGAGGGTTTTCCGGCAGTGATCCTGGGAGCAGTTGCCCTCGCCTATCTTACCGACCGGCCAGAAATCGCAACCTGGCTCACCAGCGAAGAACGGGGCTGGCTGACCGGACAACTGGCGCACGAGGAGAAGCCCAAACCCCGGGCCTCGGGCGGTGTCTTTTCCGCGCTCCGACAGGTGAGAGTGTGGATGCTGGTGGTGGTCTACCTGGGCGTGACCACCGCTGCCTATGGCATAGGCCTTTGGTTGCCTAGCCTGTTACGCAATGTATCCGGCACCAGCAACCTAGTTGTCGGATTGCTTTCGGCCATTCCATACCTGGCAACGGTTGTGGCCATGGTGCTGGTGGGCATCAGCTCGGACCGCACCCGGGATAGAAAATGGCATCTGGCGGGATCTGCGTTTGCCTGCGCCATCGCATTGGGTTGCGCCGCCTATTCCAGTTCAACCACCGCGGACGTCGTCTTCCTTAGCGTGACGTTGATGGGGGCATTTTCGATGAATGGGCCGTTTTGGGCCACGACTACCGAAATGCTGACGGAAACCTCGGCGGCGGCCGGCATCGCAGTGATCAATTCTCTGGGCAATCTGGGCGGATTTCTCGGACCTTACACGATCGGGCTGATCCGCACCTGGACGGGAAGCTTCCGCGGCGGCCTGCTGGCGGTCGGGGGGCTGTTGGCGGTGAGTGGTGTGCTGGCCCTACTGGCCTACGGCAAGACTCCGCACGTGGCGTCTGCCTCCAAACCGTAACCATACGGGATATGCTGGGGCCTTACCTTCTTCGTCCTTTTGACGCAATTGTTTACAATAGGTCTCGGCCTCCGCAGCCAGGAAGGCCCCTAAGTATCGGGACGAAAACGATTTGGAACAACCCAACCAAAATCCCAGCTCCGCCGCCCGGGTGTATTGGCGTGTGGAAGGCAGCCTCGCGGACCTGACCACGGTTCGGCCCGTTGCCTTCTTCACCTGGAATGCGCAGACTTTTTTGGAACGATGGGTGCGCCGCGGGCTGGTCCTGGTCATGGCGATATTGCGGCCGTTTCTTTATGCCGCGCACCGCGTCTTTGCCACCCGGGTTGTCCACACCGTGCTGCGCGGCGTCAGCCGTGACCGGCTCGATCTGCTGGGCGAGGAATACTTCAAGTATAAGTTGCAGCCCTACCTAAAAGTCGATGGCATGGAGCTACTTAAATCTCGTATCGAAGCCGGCGATGAGATCGTCCTGGTGAGCCAGGGACTGGAACACGTGATGCGGCCGCTGGCGCAGCACCTGGGCGTGAAATGGATGATCGCCAATCGCCTGGAATTTCGCGATGGCATGGCAACGGGAAGACTGTTGGAGCCGGTGGTGAGGCCGCGCGGAATTTTTGCCGGCATCAACGGCGCCGGACCCGATGGGAGGCGTGCCAAGGAGAGACTCGTCCGCGATCTGGGCCTGGTGAACGCGCGAGCTTTGGAAACCGCCGTGGTTCCGGCCTCACGTCTAACCCCGGTCCTGGAGCGGCCGATCGTTTATTTCGACGGCGTTCGCCACGCCGCCCCGCTTTCGGTTCGCCGGGCGCTTTCCGGCAAGCACGTGATGCTGATTGGCGTGACCGGCTTCATCGGCAAAGTCTGGCTGGTCAATACGTTGATGGAGCTGCCGGAGATCGGGCGTATCTATCTGCTCATCCGGCGACAGAAATCGAATCCGGCGATGCGACGTTTCGAAAAACTGGTGGAGGAGTCTCCCGTCTTCGATCCGTTGTACGAGCGTTACGGCGTGGAGCTTGCGGGATTCTTGCGGGAAAGAGTCGAAGTGGTCGAAGGCGACGTTTGCCAGCCCGGCCTGGGGCTAGAGCCCGAAGTCAGCCAGGCTTTGCAGAAGAATCTTGATCTCATCATCAACAGTTCAGGGTTGACTGACTTCAATCCCGATTTGCGGGATGCCTTGGCTACGAACGTGGATGCGGCGGTGAACGTCACAGAGTTTGTGCGCCAGTCGGACCACGCCGGGCTTCTGCACCTCTCCACCTGCTACGTGGCGGGGGCGCGGGATGGGCGGGTGGGCGAGACCATGCGCCAGGATTACACTCCGGCGGGAGTCTCCGGCTTCGACGCGGAAGGCGAATGGCGCGCGCTGCACGCTTTCGTGAAGCAGACCGAACAACTGGCGGAGAGCGCCGAGGTGACCGAAGAGCTTCGCCGGCAGGCCCGAAGCAAGGAGCACGCTGCCAAAGATTTAAGCGGGGCCGCCCTGGAAAACCAGATCCGGAAAAATCGCTTCCGCTGGCTGCGCGAGTATTTGACCGAATACGGAATGAAACGGGCGGCGGAACTGGGCTGGCCCAACACCTATACCTTGACCAAGAGCCTGGCCGAGTCGCTGATTGCGAAATACGGCTCCGGTCTGCCTATCGCCGTGGTGCGTCCTGCAATCGTAGAAACGTCGGTCAGCGAGCCGTTTGTCGGCTGGAATGAGGGCATCAACACCTCCGCGTCACTCTCGTATTTGCTGGGGACTTCCTTCCGCCAGCTTCCGACCAACGAGAAGAAGCGGCTGGACATTATCCCGGTGGATTCGGTCTGCCGCGGCATGACGCTCATCGCGGCGGCCATTGTGGAGAGGCGTCACGAGCCGCTTTATCAGCTGGCTACGTCCGTGACCAATCCCTGTGACATGCGGCGTTCCATCGAACTGACTTCGCTGGCCCACCGCAAACACTACCGCGCGCAGGAAGGCCTGGAATACTGGCTGCGGCTGCGGCTCGATGCCATCCCCGTCTCCAAGGAACGCTACAACCGCATGTCAGCGCCGGCGCAGAAGGCGATTGTGAAATCGATTCAGCGGGTAATGTCACCCCTGCCGTTGAAGAAAACTCCCCTGGCGCGCGCCGAACGCAACCTGGAAAAGGTGGAGAAACTGATCAAACTGTTTGAACCGTTCATCCTGCACAACGAGCAGGATTTCTCGGCCGACAACGTAGAAAGGCTTTCCCATGCCCTGACCGAGAACGAGAAAGCTGCATTCGGATACGACACGCGCTCGATTGACTGGTGGGACTACTGGATCAATATCCACATACCAGCCTTGCGCAAGTGGACGTATCCTCTGATTGAAGGACGTCCGCTGGAAGCGCGTCCCTCGCGCAGCCTGCAGCCCGCGGCCGTTCCGGAAAACGGGGAAGTTGTCAAAACCGGCACCAACGGAGCAACGTGGCGATATTCCTGACTGGTTCCACCGGATACATCGGCGCGCACGTCGCGGCCAACCTGCTGGAGCAACACGGCGCTTCGCTGAACCTGCTGGTGCGCGCCCGCGATCCGCAGGAGGCGGCAGGCCGCCTATGGCAGGGCCTGCAACTGCATCTGGATTTCCCGCGCTTCTACGATTATTTTCAGACTCGTATGCGGGTCTTTTGCGGCGACCTCACCGCGCCCCACTTTGGACTTTCGGTTGACGATTACGATCGCCTTATCCATACCACTGACTCGGTGATCCATTGCGCCGCCTCGCTTAACCGCAAATCGGAAAAAAGCTGCCTCAACGTGAATCTGCGGGGCACGCTGGAGGTGCTGCTGCTGGCGCAGAAGTCGAACTACTATCACGGGCTGCGCCGCTTCAGCCAGGTCAGCACGGTGGCGGTGGCCGGGAAGCGCCAGGACGAGGTGGTGACCGAAGACGCCTCCATCGATTGGGACCGCTCCGACTACGATCCCTACGCGCGAACCAAGAAGTTCACCGAGCACATGATGCGTCAGCTTCTTCCCGAGGTGCCGATCACTATTTTTCGGCCCAGCATCGTGCTGGGCGACAGTCGCCATCCGGAGACGACGCAGTTCGACATGGTGAAAGCGTTCGTGTTTCTGGCCGGCCTGGCGGTGCTGCCCTTTCGCGCGAAAGACAAGATCGACATTGTAAACGTGGATTTTGTCGCCGACGCCATTGCGAGCCTGCATCAGAAAGAGAATCCACTGCACGATACGTACCACCTTTCATCCGGCGTGGATTCGCAGACCTTCCGCCAGTTGACCAGCGCCCTGGCGGCGGCCCAAAACAAGCGCGGCCCAGTTTTCATGCCGTTTCTGGAGCGGCCCTTCGATTCGACGGTTAACTTTCTATCCGGCCGCCGCGGATCTCTAGGTCACGGCGCCTCGCTGATGAAAGTGTTCATGCCGTATCTGGTGTGGAACACGGTGTTCGACAACAACCGAGTCACGCAGGAACTTGGACGCAAACCGGTGCCGTTCTCGCAGTACAGTTATCCCCTGCTCAAATTCAGCCGCGAGACCAACTTCACCTATCCTTACCGGGACTGGCCCAGCACGAAAGCCGGAGGGTCTGCCGCATGATGGATCTGGTGCTGGAAGCCTGGGTCAGCAGCAGCATCGAAGCCGCCAAGCTGGGCTGGATGATGGGCAAAGGCAAATCCTGGCAGCCCGGCGAAAAACTGAAGCTGCTGTTTGCCGGTTATAACGGCACGCGCAACATGGGTTCTGACGTGCGAGTGTCGGAAATGTTGCGCCAGACGCGTCACATTCTGGGAGCGGAAAACACCGCGTTCAGCGTGATGACGCAAAACTTCAAATTTACCGACGGCTACTTCGAGGGCTCGCGCCAGGTGCACCTGCCGGATATTTTCCCTCCGTTTCTTTCCGACGAAGTGCCGCGGCATCACGGCGTGGTGGCGTGCGAAGGCTCGATGTTCAAGAGCAAATTCGCCAATGCTCTGACCACCATGATGATCGGATCGCTGGGCATTGCCGCCGCCCAGAACAAGCTCTCCGTCGGCTACGGCGCGGAAGCGGGGCACATGGATCCGCTGATCGCCAAGATGTGCGCGCGCTATTGCCAGAATTCTCTGGTCATAACGCGCAACGAAGAATCGCGGACCCTGCTGCGCGAGCTTGGCGTCCCGACCGAATTAGGCACGGACACGGCGTGGACATTCGAACCTGCTCCGTCTGAATACGGACAGGGAGTCTTACGGCAAATTGGCTGGGACGGCAGCACGCCGGTGCTGGTGGTGTGTCCGATCAATCCTTTCGAATGGCCGGTCAAGGCGTCGGTAGCGAAGTTCGCGGCGCACACCCTGACCGGGGCCTACAAGGACAGCCAC
Organism: Terriglobia bacterium; assembly: GCA_963816025.1. Classification (GTDB taxonomy): domain Bacteria; phylum Acidobacteriota; class Terriglobia; order Terriglobales; family Acidobacteriaceae; genus JAIQFF01. The sequence continues at coordinate 125,557 of CAWFJA010000007.1, read as the reverse complement.
TACCGGTCGGTTTATTTCCATAACTCCGGTCCGGCGGCGGATCGCGCCCTGGAGCACTACCTCACTGCCATCGCCAACGCCGTCGATGCATTCCGCAAGCAGCGGAAAGTCTTTGTGGTGCTCGCGGCCACCGAGCGCCTGGACGCGCGACCCGCCGGCCGCATCTCGGAAAAGCTCGGGGGCGTGCCCGTGCTCAGTTCCGAAGACTACAAGATGCATGAACTGGTGAGCATTCTGCGAGCTTGCCACATGATGGTTTCGTCCCGCTATCACGGCATCGTGACTTCGATGCCCGGACTGGTGCCGTCGGCGGGAATCACCATGGACGAACGCATCCGCAACCTGATGCGTGAACGCGGCCATCAGGATCTCCTCATGAACGTGGACGATCCTGATCTCGAACCGAAACTGACGTCGGCGCTCGAGAAACTGGCCACCCAAGGCGAAGCGATCTCGGTGGGAATCGGACAGACGGTAGTCAAGAATCTAAAAGTAATGGCCCGCATGGGTGTGTACTTCGAGGAGGAGGTACAGCGGCGCTATCCCGAGTTTCCTACTCGCAGAGGCGAATGGAGCTGGGAAGATTATTTGCCGCCGATCAGCAAAGGGTTGCAGCAATTGGTAGAAGCGTTCGGCTAGCCAGAACCACGTAGGGGCAGGTGTCCCACCTGCCCGGCGGAGCAGAGCTCCGCTAGAGCGAGCTCGCAGGAACTGCCGAGCTTGCTCGGCTGGGCAGCCGGGGACACGTGCTCCTACGAAAGCAGATGAACTTTCTGGAAAATATTTTCGCGCAGCTCGATGCGGCCGACAGCGCTCCTATACTTCAGGAGCTTCGCGAGGGTCAGGTCGCACCCGTCACCGGGAGGGATCTTTCGACTCTGGTCGGGCAGGCCCGGGCCTTTCTCGCGGCGCACGGTCTGAAGCCAGGCGACCGCTGTGCCCTGCTGGCGCACAATAGTATCGACTGGGCGGCGCTCGATCTCGCGATCATGGCGGAGAGATTGATCGTAGTTCCGCTTTACGCGCGGCAGGCAGCAGCAGAACTCTCAGCCATGATGCAGGACTGCTCTCCGTCAATCATCTGCTGCGGCGATGCGGCCTTGCGAGACGGCATTCTGCAAGCCTGGCCGGACGCGCCTCCGCAATACTTGTTCGACGAAATATTTTCCCATCCAGGTGCCAGCATTAACGGAAATCCAAGACTCGCGGAATCTGATCCTGTCACCATCATCTACACTTCGGGGACCTCAGGCGAGGCCAAGGGCGTGGTCCTGACTGCGGGGAACGTTGGCCACATGCTGGGCTGCACTTCCGGACGTCTCGATCTGCTGATGGAAAATAAGCCTGGGCAGGACCGCGTGTTCCACTATCTTCCATTCTGCTTTGCCGGTTCCTGGATCATGCTGCTGACTTGCCTTCTGCGCCGCAGTCTTCTCACCCTGAACACGGACCTGGGAAAGCTGGCGGGCGACATGCGCACGGCTGCGCCAGATTATTTTCTCAACGTCCCAGCATTGCTCGAGCGCATGCGCAAGGCCGTGGACGAACAGCTCTGGAGAACCGGCGGCGTCGCACTCGCCATCTACCGTCGCGCCAAGGCAGCATGGATGCGCAAGCGCGACGGGCATGCGCGCTTCTCCGACTCGGCCTGGCTGGCGATGGCCAATGCAGCGATATTTCCCACCATCCGCCAGAAAATGATTGGTGAAAACCTGAAAGCGCTGATCTGCGGCTCGGCACCCCTGAATTTGGATACGCAGCTCTATTTCAATATGCTCGGCATTCCCGTGCTGCAAGTCTATGGACTGACCGAGACCACCGCAATCTGCACTATGGACGATCCCCGCCGCGTCGAACCGGGACGCGTGGGACCGGCCATCAGCGGCATCGAGATGAAGCTCGGCGAGAGCGAAGAGATTGTAGTGCGCGGCCCCAACATTTTTCCCGGCTACTGGAACCGGCCGCAGGAAACTGCTAGATCGCTGCGCGACGGCTGGTTTCATTCCGGAGATCAGGGAGAAGTGGATGCGGCCGGGAATTGGCGTATCATCGGGCGCATCAAGAACCTGATTATCTTGGGTTCGGGCCACAACATTGCGCCCGAGCCCATCGAAGACGAGTTGCTGCGAAATTTGCCCGGCGCTCAACAGGCGGTGCTGGTGGGCAACGGGCGCGGATATCTTTCGGCGATCGTGACCGGCAATGTCACGCGGGAACAGGTGCAGGCTGCGGTGGAAGCGACAAATCCGCACTTGCCGCACTATAAGCAGGTTCGAGCTTTCTACGTCCACCCCGAGCCGTTCTCGATCGAAAACGGATTGCTGACCGCGAACGGAAAGCTCAAGCGTGATCTGATTGCCGCGCGCCTGCAGAACGAAATCGAAGAAATGTACGCGGTCAAGCAGGCTTCATGAATTGAAGCATTGCCTGATTTGCGGGTTGATGAATTTCAATTCGAAAATCCTTAAATTCGTAAATTCGACAATGTTTTCTGTCAACGAGTCTGATAGATAAAGATAGAAGATGAACCAATTCAAAGGCCAAGCGCTCTCCTGGGAGCTTAAAGACGGCGTAATCGAGCTGGCTCTGCATCGCAATCCATGCAATGAGATCGGATCGCTCACGCTCGAGGAACTGGAGAAGTTTGCCTCTGCCCTGGAACGCATGCAAAGCGATGCTCACGCGCTGATCATCCACAGCACCTTGAAATCCGGGTTCTGCGCCGGCGCTGACTTGCGTGAGCTCTATCACGGCGCACAGGGGATGGACAGACAAGCGGCAGTCCGCGGCGTCAGGGAATTTCTGGAACGCATTCACAAGGTGATGAATGCAATCGATAGTGCCCCGCTCGCTACCATCGCTGCGTTGAACGGCATAACCTTCGGCGGCGGATTCGAGCTTGCCCTGGTCTGCGACCTGATGATCGCGGATAAAATGGCGCGCTTCTGCTTTCCCGAACTGCGTTTGGGTCTGATTCCTGGATTCGGCGGTATCCCGCGACTGAAGCGCGATCTGGGAAATGCCGTGGTCCGCGACCTGTTGCTCACCGGTCGCAGCTTCAACGCCACCAAAGCGCAGCAGATCGGACTCGTGAGCCAGGTGGTGGGCGAAGGGGAGTCGCTAAAAGCAGCCCGCGGCACGGCGGCTCAACTGGGCAAGTTCGATCGCCGTACTGCAATCGCGGCCAAGAAGTTCATCAAGCCCATTCCGTACGAGGAGCTGAAACGGGAGATTGACATCTTCTGCGACCTCTTTACTCAGCCCGCGGTCGAAGCCGGACTGAAGAAGTTCGTCGAAAGCAAAGACGCCCAACCATATTTGCCATGACCCTTTCGGCTAGAATGAGATGAGCGATGACAGATAGTAAAAAGACGCTGGAAGAGATCCTCAACCTGGCAGCGGCGCAGTTCAAAGTGCCGCGCGAGAAGCTGACTCCCGACGACGATTTCTTCAAGACGCTGGGGATTGACAGCCTGCAGGCCCTCGACTTGCTTACCCGGCTCGAGCATCATTTCAACGTCGAGCTTCCCGACTACGAATTGCAGGGAGTGTCTGACTTCAGGACCCTCGCGAGCCGGATCCAGGCGAGATTGTAAGGCACGCTGGTTGCCTCTGCCGCAGGATCCAGCATCCACCCTGGGGAAGGACTGACAAAGAACAAAATCGATTGTCAGTTTGCAGTTCTCGGTTCTCAGTTGCAGGATGGTAAGTTGATAACTAGCCGTTTTCTTCGAGTCTCTGTGGTGAAATAAAGCATTCATGCTTAACCTCGACCAATATAACTGTCTGGGCGCAGCACTGCGCGAGGCGCTCGATCGTTGGCCGAATGAGACTTGCCTGATCGAATCCGATCGCGACAAGGAAAAGACCCGCCTCACTTATTCGGACTTCAAGGAAATGGCGATGCCCCTGGCGCGCTCGCTGGAAGACTCGGAATTCGGCGCGGGCGATCGGGCGGCGATCATCATGACCAATCAGTCGAAGTGGCTCATCTCTGCCTATGCCATTTTTCATGGTGGCGGAGTGCTGGTGCCACTCGATTACAAGCTGACCGCGGCCGAGCATCTGCAATTGCTGGCGCACAGCAAAGCTAAGGTTCTGGTGATCGAATATTACCTGTGGCGGGCGATCATGCAAGCGCCGGAATTCAAAGCCCGCACCGTGCAGACGGTCCTGGTCACCGAAGCGCCGCCCGGAGCGGATCTCGCGGGTGCGTTCCGCTGGGAAGATTTTCGGCGCAAGGGTGAACCGGTATTTGTTCCGCGGCAGCGTCAGGATGTGGCTTGCATCGTCTACTCTTCCGGCACCGGCGGACGTCCCAAGGGATGCGTGCTCACCCATGAAAATTATCTGGAGCAATGCAAGGCGCTGATCACGTTGTATCCCTTCTGGCCGGGTGTGCGCTACCTGAGTATTCTGCCCACCAATCACGCCATCGATTTTATGGTCGGTTTCATCGGACCCTTTGTTTGTGGCGCGTGTGTCGTGCATTTGCGCACCCTGCGACCCGAGTTCGTGCGCGACGCGTTCGTCCGCTACAAGATCACTTATGTGAGCCTGGTTCCGCTGGTGCTCAAGAACCTGGAGCGCGGGCTCAAGGCCAAACTGGAAGCGGTGTCCAAGCCCAAGCGTTTCCTGCTGGAGCGATCGATCGCGGTGAATAAATTCTTCACCGGCTGGCGTCCCGATGTGCGACTGAGCCGGGTACTACTGCGCCAGGTGCACAAAGCTTTCGGTGGTGAATTGCGCGCCATGTTCACCGGGGGCGCTTTCATGGAGCCCTCGACCTTGCAGTTTTTCTACGATCTGGGCGTTCCCGTGGCCAACGGATATGGCCTGACCGAAGCCGGCACCGTGCTCACGCTCAATGATCTGAAACCGTTCCGCGCCGATACTGTGGGCAAACCGCTGCCCGGCGTGGAACTGCGGGTGCTGAATCCAGACTCGGAAGGAATCGGCGAAGTGGCCGCGACGGGCAAGACCGTGATGTCGCATTACCTCGATGACCCGGAGTTGACCGCCGAGACTATCGTGGATGGCTGGCTGCTCACCGGCGATCTCGGCCGCTTTGACAGCAGCGGACATCTGCAGCTGTTCGGCCGCAAGAAGAACATGATTGTCACCGAGGGCGGGAAGAATATTTATCCGGAAGACATTGAAACTACTTTCGACGGGCTGCCCGTCAAGGAGTACTGCATCTTCGCGGCCAACTACATCTGGCCGGCAAAGAGCCTGGGCCACGAGCTGCTGATTCTCGTCCTCCGCCTGGAACCAGGGCAGGAAGGCCAGGTTTCCGAGCTCACCGAAGGGCTGAAGCAGGAAATCATTGCCCGCAACCGCCGCTTGCCCGATTTCAAACGAGTGGGCGGGTGTCTGGTCTGGGAGAAGGATTTTCCGCGCACCGCTGCCATGAAAATCAAGCGGGTGGCTCTGGCCGAGGAAATCCGCAAGACCCTTAGCCGCGCCGCCGTAGTCGAACTATAAAAACTTTATGAGCGGCCAACCGTGATCGATACCGGAGCGTTTCTCGCGGTGGTCAACCCGGCGGCGGGGGGTGGGCGCTGCCGCAAGCTGGTTGGGCCTGCGCTGGATCGATTGCGGGCGGGAGGAATTGATCTGACTGTGGTCGAAACCGGCGCTCCGGGCCAGGCGACGGCGCTGGTCCGCGACGCTTATGCCCAGGGTCATCGGAAGTTTATCGCCGTCGGCGGAGACGGAACTTCCTACGAAGTCGTGAACGGGATTTTTCCGTCGGCCGGTGAGACCGCGACGCTGGCATTTCTTCCCCTGGGAACGGGCAACTCGTTCTTGCGTGACTTCAGCGACCGCGGAGTGGAGTTTGCAATCGAAGCGTTACTTGGCCGGCGCTCCATGGCCTGCGATGTTCTGCGGCTGACCCACCAGACTGGAGTGTTGCACTACATCAATCTGCTGAGCATGGGATTTTCCGCTGATGTGGCCACGTTGCGCGCCCGCCGTTTCAGCGGCTGGGGAGAGGTGGGTTATCAGTCATCCATTTTCATCAGCCTGGCGCGTTTTCGGCGGCGCCCCTTTCCGCTGCGGGTGGATGGAGAGACCGAAATCGACCGGCGGCCGTGTCTGTTCCTGACCTTCAGCAACAGCAAATTCACTGGCGGCACCATGATGATTGCTCCCAAAGCTGAGATCAATGACGGGCTCATCGAGTTCGTGCGCTGGGGACCGATCGGGCGCCTGGGCTTGATCCGAAATCTGCCGACGCTCTATGACGGCACGCATATCCACCATCCGCTGGCGGAACGGCGGCCCGCCAGGCGCATTGATTTCGAACTCGACGCGCCGGTCGACGTCATGGTGGATGGCGAGGTGCTCACCTTGCACTGCCAAAGCCTCGACGTGTTGCCCTCCGCTCTGAACGTCGTGGTATAAGAAGATTCCATGTCGAAAGACGCCAGGAATCGCGGAGAGGAGTCACAGCCGAGATCATCGTCGGCGCGCAAGATGATTACTGCGGTGCTGATTGTCGCCGTCTTTGCCGGGGTGATCTATATGGGAATGCGCAAACGCGGCAGCCGCCTCGATAGCTTCGCGAAATGCCTGGCGGGGAAGCAGGTGAAGATGTACGGCGCGTACTGGTGCCCGCATTGCGCGGACCAGGAGGCAATGTTTGAAGCCTCCTTCAAGTACATTCCGTATGTCGAGTGTGGCGTGCCGGGCTCGCGCGACGAGGCCCCGCTCTGCAAAGATGCCGGCATAAAACATTTCCCGACCTGGCAATTCGACGATGGAGAACGCCGGGAAGGCACTCAGTCCTTGCCGTCGCTCGGCCTGAAGACCGGATGCAACCTGCCATGATGTTACCGGCTACGCCGCGCTTTGCCCGGCGCATTCTCCGGTTGATTGCGGTGTTGGCATTGGGTGGCGCGCTGGTTTCATCCGTGTCGCTCTACCATCACTACGGCAACTCGGCCACTTCCTACTGCGATATTGGAGAGAATTTCAACTGCGACATTGTGAATCGCAGCACGTACTCACAGATTGCCGGCATTCCGGTGGCCCTGATTGGGATCATCGGATATCTCGCCGTGCTGACGTTGGCGACTCTGTATCGCAACCAGGCCGGGACGCCGGCAGTGCTGGCGATCGGATCGCTGGCGGGGCTGGGCTTCGAGCTCTACCTTACCTATGTCGAAGGCTTTGTTCTGGCGACGTGGTGTGTTTTGTGCCTGTCGTCGCTGGCGTTGATTGCGAGCATCGCGGTGCTTTCATGGGTGTTATGGATGCGCGCCTGTCGGACTGACTGATTCCTCATGGAAGAAACTTCGTCATCCCCAAGCTCACAAAGTGAGGACGCTCCGGAATTAGCGGGAGAGTTGCGCTTCCACGAATTGCCAAGCCAGATTTTTCGGAACACGCGCAGGCTGCGGGTATGGCTGCCGCCGGGATATAGCGCGCCCGAAAACCAGGGCCGGCACTATCCGGTGTTCTATCTGAACGACGGACAAAATCTGTTTGATCCAGCTACGGCCTACATTGGAGTCGACTGGCAGGCCGATGAAGCTGCCGATCGCCTGATTCACGAAAACAGAATTCCTCCGCTGATCATCGTGGGGATTGATAACGCTCAGAAGGACCGTGCCAAAGAGTATCTGCCTTACCGGTCTTTTAGCCCGCCCGTCATGCGGCCCCAGGGCAAGCGCTATCCCGATTTTCTGTTGAACGAGGTGATGCCCTTTATCTGTCAGCACTACCGCATCGCCCGAGGTCCGGAAAATACGGGACTGGGAGGATCGTCTCTGGGCGCGATCATTTCCCTGTACACGGCGATGAGCCGTCCGGGAATTGTCGGTCGTCTGCTGCTGGAGAGTCCTTCCTTGTTTGTCTCCAACCGGCAGCTTGTGAAATCCAGTCGCGCCTTCCGGCAGTGGCCGGCCAGGATCTACATGGCGATTGGAACCAGGGAAGCCGGAAGCGAAGATCGCGATCAACACGTTGTGAAAGATGTTCGCAGCCTGGAACACGTTCTGCAACGTGCCGGTTTGAGAGAAGACCGCCTGCTGGTGAGGTTTGACGAGGGCGCGACCCACAACGAAAGGGAGTGGGCCAAACGCTTTCCGGAAGCGCTCACATTTCTCTTCGGCCTGTCGTCCTGAACGTAGTAACTGCTTCGCGAAGCGAAGCAGTTGCGCTTAAATGTCAGCGCTTCTTGCGACTATCGGTAGCGGCGATGATAGCGTTGCGTTGGATCTGCTGGCCCGTCTCGCCTTCTACCCCCCGGTCGCACGGTCATCCTGAATCTTTCCATTCGCGTGCGAATGGAAAGATGGAGTCGAAGGACCCCTATGATCGGCACGTCTCCGTAAGCCCGCGGGGTTTTCGGCAGCGTTTAATTCCGCTCCCTGGCGGTCCGTGCCGCTCATAGGGGTCCTTCGACTGCGCAACTGCTTCGCTTCGCGAAGGAGTTACTCCGCTCAGGATGACAGTGCGTCAGAGTTGCAAGCGACTGATCCGCGCCAGCGGTCCAATCATGGTTCCAGCCGGGTTGGAGACTGGTCGCCGTTTACGTGCCATACCTTTCGATCGTGAAAATACTGGAGCAATTCCTGGTCTTCCTTTGGGCTCATGGCGCGAGCCCACACGATCCTGGCGCCGTCGATGTCCGCCGCGTTATATACCCATTCCCAATCCACATCATGATGTGGACCGTAGCTGACGATGACCAGATGGCGTCCCGGAATGGCTTCCAACTGGCGCGTGATTGCCAATCGATCCAGATTGCCCCGGGGCCATGCCGGCTCGATCTGGGCGTGGGCCACGACCGCTCCGACGCGCAATAAGACCATGGCGCAGGCGATGGTCGGGATGGCTCGCACCAGCGCAACTCCAACCGGCCGTCCGCGCCAGCGCCACAGCCGCAGGTGGCGCATGCACTGCACCAGTAGAAGGTAGATGAGCCCCGCGGCAGGAGCCACGTAATGAGGCATGGTCCATGTTTCGACGGCCAGGCCAAGCGCAAAGAACGCGCCCGCGAAAAGGGGAAAGCGCATCTTCTTATCGCGCAGGATCCAGGGAAAGGCCAGCAAGGGAATTGTAAGCAGAGGTCCACAGTAAAACTTCCACACTCCCACCAGCTTGTCCCAGGTGCGGGAGGCGGCTCCGCCGAGCGTGTGGTATCCCTCGAACCGCGCCAGCTCCCAGCGATAGAAATCTCGCATCAGCGCGTGGTCGTAGACCGGCTCAGGGCGCGGAGACTGCCATAGGAAATAGGGCGCGGTTGCGTAGGTGTCACGATTCACCTGGTACGTCATGCGGAAAGGATTGCCCGTCACGCGCCAGTAGTAGTAAGCCGTGCCCGCGCCGGTTAGGGCGAGAATGAGAATGGCGGGCAACACAAAGCGGCGGAAAGAAACCGAAAATGAAGGATGTGCTTTGCCAAAAATCCAGAGGGTCACCGCCGCCGCTATGGGCAGGCTGAATAGCAATCCCTCATAAGGGCGGCTGTTGGCCAGGATGGAAACGCCAACGGCCATGACGACGGCATCCCGCACACGAGTGTATTTCTTGACGCGAGGCAGCGCTCCCAGCAGCAGCGCACCGCCCAGAGCAACCACGGAGCCGCTCCAGTAGCCATTCATCCAATAGCTGAGAATTCCCAGGCGCAGCATTGCCAGCATCCCGCCCAGGAGGGCCCACGTGGGTGGCATCCAGCCCTGGAGCATCCAGGTGAACGCTGAGCACATGAGCGCCGTGACCAGCAGCTGACCGATCCAGGGATTTCCGAGTCGCTCGCCGGCAGCTAGAACAAGGCCCTGCGCGGGAGGATACATGGACATGTAAGTGGGCCGCTGAATGATGTGGAAACTCTCGAAGTGCACCCACATGGGGTGGGTGGGATTGGTCACGCGTCCTTGCGCGAAGGTGTCGGCGGCCAGCAGATAGCTGAATTCATCATTCCAGCGCGGCGCGGGAATTCCAAGGGCAGGGATGAGGGAAACGCGAAGTGTAACCACCAGCAGACCAACCACGACAACGGACAAGGCTTTTCTCCGCGCCAGCTGTCGAAAGCGGCTTTCAACATACGCAAAGCCGGCAGGCTTTGTCGTCGCTCTGCCAACGTTGCGGGAAGAGAAGGCGATTGTCGCCAGGGCGGCGATGACCAGAGCTAATTCGATGAACTGGAGTAGCGACGGAGCGAGGCGGGCCATGATCATCGGGCATTGGACCTCGGACTGCGGACGTCCGCTCTACTTTCCGACTGTCACCTTGTCCGCGGTCAGTTTGTCGAGGATGCCCGAAGCCACGTCAATGGTTTCCTGGTCGACGGTGCGGTTCTTGGAGATGGCGTCCGCCAGGGGCACGGAAACGATCTTGTTGCCGCGCAGGGCGGCCATGCAGCCAAACTCGCCGCGATGCACCATGTCGATGGCTCCCAAACCATAGCGTGTTGCCAGCATGCGGTCGAAGGCGCTGGGAGAGCCGCCGCGCTGCACATGTCCCAACACGACGGTGCGGGTCTCGAAGTTGGTACGCCGTTCGATTTCCCGGGCGAGGATGGCGGCGATTCCGCCCAGCCGGGCGTGGCCGAATTCGTCTTTGCCCATGTCAACCACGATGGGAGCTCCGTGTTTAGGGTCAACATCGGTCGAGAATTTTGCTCCTTCGGCCACCACCACGATGCTGAAGTAGCGGCCGCGTGCGTGCCGCAAGCGGATGGTTTCCGCGACCTTGTCAACATCGAAAGGAATTTCGGGGATGAGGATGACATCGGCGCCGCCGGCGATGCCGCTGTACATCGCGATCCAGCCGGCGTCCCGCCCCATGACTTCCACCACCATAACGCGGTTGTGGGCTTCGGCCGTGGTGTGTACCCGGTCGATGGCCTCAGTGGCGATATTGACCGCGGTGTCGAATCCGAAAGTGAAGTCGGTGCCTGCCAGGTCGTTGTCGATGGTCTTGGGAACGCCGACTACGTCAACCCCTTTTTCGTGCAGTTTCTGGGCTACAGAAAGCGTGTCGTCGCCGCCGATGGCGATCAGCGCCTCGACGTTGTGCTGCTTTAAGGTGGCCACGCACCTCTCGAGTCCATCTGCTTTCTTCGCGGGGTTGGTGCGCGAGGTGCGGAGGATGGTGCCGCCGCGGGGAAGAATTCCGCCCACGCTGGAGAGGTCCAGGGGCATGGTCTTGTCTTCGATCAGGCCGCGCCAGCCCTCCAGAAAGCCCACAAATTCGTCTTCGTAATGGAAACAACCTTTGCGCACCACGGCGCGGATCACGGCGTTCAAACCTGGGCAATCGCCTCCGCCGGTGAGTATGCCAACTTTCATTGCCTGCTCTCCTGGATACACTTCTGCTGGAATCGCTTGCAACGGAACCTAAAGATTATCACTAAAAGGTGCATTTTTGTGCCGTGAGCCCCTCACTGAAATGTAGGCGCTCGTGCCCACATCCGAATCTCTCTTGCCGATTGCGCCTTAGCCGCGGATTCGCCACAATATCTCCGCACTCTTACTCGACCAACCCATGCCGAAAACCCTGCGAATTCTGATCTGGATTGCGGTCGCGCTGCTGGGCGCACTGGCTCTGGCCACCGTGGCTCTACACCGTGGCGAACAAATCAATGCCATGTGGCTGGTGGTGGCAGCGGTTTGCAGCTACGCGCTGGGCTACCGCTTCTACAGCAAATTCATCGCGGCCAAGGTCCTGACCCTGGACCCTCTGCGCGCCACGCCCGCCGAACGACTGGACAACGGCCGCGACTTTGTTCCCACCAACAAGTGGGTGGTCTTCGGACATCATTTCGCCGCCATCGCCGGGCCCGGGCCCCTGGTCGGTCCGGTGCTGGCGGCACAATTCGGATACCTCCCCGGAACCTTGTGGATACTGGCCGGCGCGGTCTTTGGCGGCTGCGTGCAGGACTTCGTAATTCTGCTGTTCTCGGTGCGGCGCGACGGCAAGTCGCTTACCGAGATGGCGCGCGAAGAAATTGGCCGGCTGGGCGGACTGGTGGCCTACGTCGCCGTGATCAGCATCATCGTGATCCTGCTCGCAGTGTGCGCCCTGGTAGTAGTGAATGCGCTCAAGGCCAGTCCGTGGGGCACATTCACTATCGCTATGACGATTCCCATCGCGCTTCTGATGGGCGTATATTTGCGCACCCTGCGGCCGGGAAAAGTGCTGGAGACATCGGCGCTCGGCTTCATCCTGGTGATGCTGGCGATCTGGGGCGGACAGTGGGTCTCGCAAACTGCATCGGTGGCGCAGTGGTTCACATTCTCAGCCCCGGCCCTGGCGATTCTGATCATCATCTACGGATTCGCGGCGTCCGCGCTGCCGGTATGGCTGCTGCTGGCCCCGCGCGATTACCTGAGTACATTCGTGAAACTCGGAACCATCTCGCTGCTGGCGCTGGGAATCATCGCTTTGCGTCCCACGATGCACATGCCGCCGCTTACCCGTTTTATTGACGGCTCGGGCCCGGTGTTCGCCGGAAAAGTGTTTCCTTTCGCGTTCATCACCATTGCCTGCGGAGCGATCAGCGGCTTTCACGCGCTGATCTCGAGTGGCACCACGCCGAAGCTGATCCGTCGCGAGACTGAAGCCCGCATGGTGGGATACGGCGCCATGCTGGCTGAATCCATGGTGGCCATTATGGCCATGATCGCCGCCTGCGTGCTCCAGCCGGGAATCTACTTCGCGATCAACAGTCCGGCGGGAATCGTGGGCCAGGCGCCGGAGGCTGCCGCTGCGACCATCAGCAACTGGGGATTCCCCATCACCGCCGCCGAAATGCATGCCCTCGCCCGGTCGGTCGGCGAGCAGACGCTGTACAACCGCACCGGCGGCGCGCCCGCGTTTGCGGTCGGCATGGCCCACATTTTTTCCAACAGCCTGGGTGGACAAGCGCTGATGGCGATCTGGTACCACTTCGCCATCATGTTCGAAGCCCTGTTCATCCTTACGGTTCTCGATGCCGGCACGCGCGTTGGCCGCTTCATGATCCAGGACGCCCTCGGACACGTGTGGAAGCCGCTGGGCCGCACCAGTTGGTATCCCTCCATTCTCGCCACCAGTGCGCTGATCGTGGCTGCCTGGGGACTTTTCCTGTGGCAGGGAGTGAAAGATCCGTTAGGCGGGATTAATTCGTTGTGGCCGCTTTTCGGCATCGCAAATCAATTGCTGGCCACGGTCGCGCTGTGCGTGGCCACAACCATCGTCATCAAAATGGGCAAGGCGCGCTACGCCACGGTAACTCTGGGGCCGCTGCTGTGGCTGGTCGCCGTGACGTTCACTGCTTCATGGCACAAGATTTTTGATCCCAATCCCCGCATCGGTTTTCTGTCGCACGCGGCGCAACTGGCGGCTGCTCCCGCCGCGAATGCCCGGCTGATCTTCAACGACCGGCTCGACGCCGTGGTGACGGGAACCTTGATCGTGATGGTCACGCTGATCCTGATTGAGTCGGGGCTGGAATGGGCGCGAGTGCTTTCCGGCCGCAAGCAGGCCAGGGTCAAAGAGTCGCCGTTCGTGGCCACGCGCTTTGCCGAGGAGCAAGGATGAACGATCAGATCGCAAGCACCGGCCACGTGGGGACAGCCGCCCCCGGCTGTCCAGTCGAGCGCAGCTCGACCGCCGTTGCGGGCAGTGCCGCGAAGCCTGGCCTGATCTCGCCGATCAAAGCCGCGGGAGCAATCGAGCGTTGGGCGGCGCGACTCAAGTCCTTTCATCGCATCTTTAACGCCGCTCTCCGCGAAATTTTCGACGAGTCGGCCTACGCCCGCTTCCTGAGTCAAAGACAGCTGGTATCTTCCCGCGCAGCTTACGCCGCCTTTCGCGAGGAATATGAAACCGCAAAGGCGCGCCGGCCCAGGTGCTGCTGAATCGAATTCACGAAGGAGGACGGGCGTTCCGCCTGTCTCACCCGGGACCCTGCAAAGACGGGCGAGGACGCCCGTCCTTCACAAGAACGTCGAATGCCAACAGGCATGCCTGAAAATTGAGATAAACTCTTCCCCATGCGCGTGCTGGGCGTCGATTGCGGCACTGAATACACCGGTTTCGGAGTGGTCGAACTCGGCCACGACGAAACGCTGGTTTGCCTGACCTGCGGGGCCATCAAGCTCTCGCCGCGTGATCCGCTGCCGCGGCGGCTGGGGACCATCTTTGATCGCCTTGCCACAATCATTCAGCAACACAAGCCCGACAACGTCGCCATCGAAGACGTGTTTTACGCGTTGAATGTGAAGTCCGCCCTCAAGCTGGGGCAGGTGCGCGGGGTGGCCATGCTGGCCGCGTCCTCCGCGGGCCTGGAGGTGGCCGAGTATTCCCCCCTGTCCATTAAGTCCGCGGTGGTGGGTTATGGGCGGGCGGAGAAGCCGCAAGTGCAGCACATGGTGACGCGCCTGCTGAATCTGGCAGAAATCCCTGAGCCTCCCGATGCCGCAGATGCCCTGGCCATTGCCATCTGCCATCTTCACACTTCCGCCACGCTGGCGCGCCAGCGCGCCGTGAGCGGATGAACATCCGGGCGTTTTTTGGCATAATCACTCTTCTATGACTGCCGCTAGAAATGTGGGCGCGAGCGCCCCGCTCGTGCCACAGCCAGCACGAGCGGGGCGCTCGCGCCCCCATCGCACCCTTGGTTTGCTCTTGCTGGTTCTGGGTCTGCACTTTGCCGCACAGGCGCAGACCGTCGTAACCTTTACTCTGGACTTTCCCGGTTCCGAGCCCTCGCACTACGAGATTGCGGTGTCTTCGAACGGCCACTCCACCTACGATTCCGATGGCAAGCTGAGTCCCGATTCCGAGGGCGATCCTTTCCACCTGGATTTTTCCGTGTCCAGCGAAACCAGCCGGCGGATTTTCGATCTGGCCGAGCGCGCCCATTACTTTCAGGAAGACGTCGACTCCAGGAAAAAGAATCTGGCCTCCACCGGAGTCAAGACGTTGGCTTACAAAGATTCGGGGCGCAGCGCGCGAGCTACCTACAACTACTCCCCGGTGGTTGCGGTGCAGCAACTCACACAGCTGTTCCAAAGCCTCTCGACCACGCTGGAATTTGGACGGAGACTGGAGTATTACCATCGCTATCAGAAACTGGCGCTCGACGAAGAGTTGAAGCGCATGGAGGATTTGGCCAACCAGAACGATCTGCAGGAGTTGGCCGCAGTGGTGCCGATTCTGCAGCGGATCGCGAATGACCAATCGGTGATCAATCCGGTCCGCGCCCGGGCCTTAAGGCTGATGGAGCGGGCCGGGCCCCCAAAGCCATGATTCGGCTAGGTCGATTTTCTGTGCGGATTGCATTTTGTTGACAACCGTGGGGGCGGAAAGGTGTTCTAATCAAGTAATCGGGTCGTCTTGGGAGGTCCGCTCATGTCGCTACGCGCACTAGCCGCTCCATGGATTCTGGCGCTGATTCTGCCGGTTTTGCCGGGCGGGTTGGCAATTCCATCCTTTGCCGACTCACAAGCTCGTATTGTGCGCCTGAGCCAGGTGGATGGCGATGTTCAGATTGACCGCAACCTGGGACAGGGCTACGAAAAGGCCTTCCTCAATTTACCCGTCACCCAGGGCGCCAAACTGCGCACTGGTACGGGCGCGCGGGCCGAAATCGAGTTCGAAGATGGCAGCACCCTGCGCCTTACCCCCGGCTCGGCCCTGGAGTTTCCTGAGCTGGCGCGGCGCGACTCCGGCGCCCGGGCTTCGACGATCGAACTCATCGAAGGCACCGCGTACCTGAATTTCAAAGGCGACAAAGGCGGAGTCTTCAGTCTTGGTTTTGGGCGGCAATCCCTCGCCCTAGCCAAGCCGGCGCACCTTCGAGTCGCAATGAAGGACTCGAGCGCCACCGTTTCGGTGTTCAATGGCAAGGTGGAAGTCAGTAGCTCGTCGGGCCAGGTGGACGTCGGGAAGAAGCACAGCGCAACCTTCGACCTGTCCGGAGCAAGTACCTACACCCTGGCCAACAATCTGGAACCGGACCCCTACGACGATTGGGACAAGCAGCAGGACGGATATCATCAGCAATACAGCGCGAACGGCTACTCGCCCTACGCCTACGGGGCCAGCGACCTGAACTATTACGGCAGCTTCTACAACATGCCCGGTTACGGGATGATGTGGCAGCCCTACCTGGTAGGGGCGGGCTGGGATCCCTTCATGAATGGCGCCTGGATGTGGTATCCCGGGGCTGGATACGCCTGGATCTCCAGTTATCCGTGGGGCTGGACGCCGTATCGCTACGGCTCCTGGACTTACCTTCAGCCTTATGGCTGGTTCTGGCAACCGGGAAGTACGTGGACGGGTTGGAACACAGGTCTGCGAATCGTGAACCCTCCGCAAACATTTAGCGCGCCTCGCCCGCCGGCCACGCCAGGACAAACCTTGCTGGTCAGCCGGGGCATACCCTCCCGTGGGGTGGGTGTGATCCAGGGAAGATCGGAAATACGCAGTAATTCTGCAGGTCTCGGAGTGGCCCGGGGCAGCGTTCGCAACCTGGGCAGGATCTCGCAGCAGGTGGAGCGGCCGGCGGCCGGAATTGGAACGGTACACGCTCCGCCGGCCGGGTCAGCGGTGCGCTTGCCATCGGGAGGGTCCAGACCTTCATCGCGGAGCGGGCCTTCATCCATGGGTGGGAGTTCGCGGACGAGCGGCGGGTCGAGATCTTCCGCTCCCAGGTCGGGCGGTACTTTTCATCAGATAGGGGTTGGGGATGAAAGGTGTGAGGAATTGGCTACAACTGGGTATGGTTGCAGCCGCATTGGTCATTTTCAGCCCGCGAACCTCGGCCCAAAGCATTTCCTGCTCTTCGGACGATGGCCATCGCCATTATTGCCCGGCGGATACGCGCGGCGGAGTGCAGTTGTTGAAGCAACGCAGCGGCTCCGCTTGCAACCAGGGCAAGAGCTGGGGGTTTGACCGCGGAGGCGTTTGGGTCGATCACGGCTGCCGGGCGGACTTTGCCATCAATTCCTACCAGTATCGCGGCCCGGCGCCAGACAGCATCGGCACCGTCTCCTGCTCCTCGGACGACGGCAAACGGCACTACTGCACGGTTGATTCGGGAGGCCGAGTCCGATTGCAGCAGCAGCGTAGCGGTTCCCCCTGCCGCGAGGGCTACAGTTGGGGCTCGGATGACAAAGTGATCTGGGTGGACCACGGTTGCCGGGCGGATTTCGCCGTCGAAGGGGGCCAGGGGAGTGGGGACCGAAGCCCCTATGGAGACCCCCAGTGGGGACGGAACGCCTACCTGGGAGGGCAAGACGCGGTGATCTCATGCTCGTCGGATGATATGCACCGGCACTACTGCCCGGCCGACACCCGGGGCGGGGTGCAGTTAGTGAGACAGCGCAGCGAATCTTCATGTCGGCAAGGCCGCAGCTGGGGCTATGACCGCAGCGGTATCTGGGTGGACCATGGCTGCCGGGCCGATTTCCAGATCAATCGATAGTGTCCCGAACGGCGGCGGGGGCTTAGTTGGCTTTGGATTCGAGATGAGAATGATCCCGCCGGTGAGACCTCACAGAGTTGCTATCGGGATCTGGGCTTGAGCCCCTGAGGTGCCTCAGCCAAAGCGACGCCCCAAAACTCCTTCATCCCGCGCTGGTCCAGGCAAAATCCACCTGGAAAATTCCGCCCACCATCACAAGAAATTCCAAACTCACTACAGAAAACCCTTTCAATTACCACAGTCACTTGAGGACGCGACTACCCGCACGTAGGCTGTAAGAGCACCCTTTCAGCTATCAGGCTCCCAGGTCTCAGCGATTCCGATTTTGCTGACAGCTGAGAACTGACGGCTGAGAGCTGTGATCACCTGGAGGTTTCATGGCTACACCGGGCCGGGCGCCCCTACCCAACGCCGCACCTGTTCCACCTACGCCTGCGCTGTTATTAGCCATGCTGCAGGTCTCAAGCCATGTCAGCGATCTTATTTTTTCTCCCGGAAGCCATCCTCACGTTGAAGTAAGTGGACAGTTGGTCGCGGTGAAAATGCCGGGAGTGCCGGTTCTGGGCCCGGGCGACACGCAACGCATCGCGCAGGAGCTGATCGGCGACAACAAACAGGCGATTGCAACCCTGCAGAACCAGGGCTCGTGCGACATTTCTTACAGCCTGCCGGGCACGGCACGCTTTCGGGTAAATATTTTCGTACAGCGCGGCAGCCACGCGATTGTGATGCGGGTGATTCCCAAGAGTATTCCCAGCTTCGAGGAGCTCAAGCTGCCCCAGGAACTCGCCCACATCGCCGACATCAAGAACGGCATCGTGCTGGTCACCGGTCCCACGGGTTCGGGAAAGTCGTCCACCCTGGCGGCCATTCTCGACCGGATCAACGAGACCAAGGCCTACCACATCCTCACCATTGAGGATCCCGTGGAATTCATGCACCGCCACAAGCGTTCGATTGTCCATCAGAGGGAGTTGCACAGCGACACTCCCAGCTTTGCGCTGGCATTGCGAGCGGCCCTGCGGCAGGCGCCCAAGGTCATCCTGGTGGGGGAAATGCGTGACAAGGAGACCATTGAAATCGCGCTGGAAGCGGCGGAGACGGGCCACTTGGTGCTTTCTACGTTACATACAACCGACGCCTCAAAAACCGTCGAGCGCATCATCGGAGTGTTTCCGCTGACCGAGCAGCACACCATTCGCAACCGTTTCGCAAAAAGCTTCCGCTATATTGTTTCGCAGCGGCTGCTTCCCCGCAAAGGGGGAACCGGGCGTGTGGCTGCCATCGAAATCCTCAAATCCACTCTGCGCACCCGCGAATATCTGGACAAGGGCGAGGTGGAAGGAAAAAGCCTGCTGGACGCCATGCGCGACGGAGACACCGAAGGCATGCAACACTTTGACGGAGAAATCGAGAAATTGATTCGCGCCGACCTGATCGACTACGACACCGCCATGGCCTACGCCACCAACCCTGGCAATTTGCGGCTGCTGCTTTCCGATCTTCTCGGAGAGCTTCCCGCCGCCCCACCGGCAAAAGCCGCACCCCCGGCAAAGGGCAAGCAGGAGACGGAAATCGAGCTCGAGTAGGACGGGACGCTGGGAGCGGCGCAACCATTCAGCCCCGGCGCAAGCTCCGCGGTCCAAATCTATTTCTTCGCCGTGGAACTAGCGTACGAGAATGCCCGCATACCCTACGACCCGCTCGCGGTCTCCTGAAATATCTCCCGAAGTGGCATAGCTGACCAGTTCCGTGCCGGTTGCGCCTAGTCTCCCGACGGCGGTAAGCATGGCGACGGTCGGTCCGAATCCGCACATGCTGATCTCTTCGTTCATCACCACGTCATACAAACCGCGCGCGTCCGTGACCAGAATTCGTTCGATGGCTTTCTGATCTTTGGCTCGCGTAACGGTGTCGCTCTCGTAATGATTCATGTCGCTTGAAGCGATCAGCAGCACCCTTTCGCCCGCCGCCTGTACAGCTTCCGCGATCACTATGCCCAGGGCCTGGAGGACCTCGTAGCGGGCAGTGCCGAGAGCGATGGGGACAAATGTACAGTCCGGCCTTCTGACCTGCAGGAACGGCAATTGGACTTCGGCGCCATGTTCGGCGCGATGCGCCTCGGTGTCCTCTCCCAGGAGCGGGAAGCGTTGCATCAGGGCGGCTGCCAGCGGGGCATCGATGGGAACCTGGCCCAGAGGCGTTTCCCACGCGCCCACGCTCATGATGGCGAGGGGATGCCCCATGCCGGTGTGGTTGGGACACATCAGGATGCAGCGCCGGGGGAGATCGAGCCGGGCATAGACCGCGCCCGCCACATGCCCGGAGTAAATGTAGCCGGCGTGCGGCACCACGCAACCCAGGGCTGAAACCATTTCCCGGGGCGGAGACAAATAGGATTGCACTTCGCTTCGCAGGTCATCCGGATCACGCGGATAAAAGCGCCCGGCAACGGCGGGATGGCGGATCGGCGACGTCATGGCTGGCTGCTCTCCCGGTTACGTCACCCTCTTTCATACTGAGCAGAGGGCCGGCTTCGCCGCGTCAAAGCCGGCGCGTAGTCTGGAACAAATCCCCTTTGCCAGAATAAAGCCATCGCCAGCCATAAGGGTCCTTCGACTCCATGGCTGCTTCGCGATCCGAAGCAGCCACTCCGCTCAGGATGACACGTCCGACAGGGCGCGAAACAGGGCAGCACTCTTCTCCAGGCTCAACCCTTCCGCACGCACCGTCGGCTTCACTCCGGCTTTCGCGAAGGCTGCCCGCAAAAGTTTCGGCTCGTATTGCGCCTTAAGATTGTTCGAAAGTGTTTTCCGTTTCTGTCCGAAAGATAATTTAAGAAAGTTGATAAAGTCAGCCTCAGGCACGCGCAAACTGTCGAGCTTCGATGCCATCCTCAGCCGCACCACGGTAGATTCCACTTTAGGAGGTGGCGAAAATGCGGATGGCGGGAGCGTGAACAATTCTTCCACGCGCGCGTAAAGCTGGGCGGTAGCGGAGAGCAGGCCATAATCGCTCCGTCCCGGCGTAGCCGCTAACCGTTCGGCGACCTCGCGTTGCACCATCAGGACGATGGTTTCGAAATATTGCCGGAATTCAAACAGCCGCAACAGGATGTCAGAAGTAATGAAGTAAGGAAGATTGCCCACCACGCGCGCGGGCTCGGGCTGCTGCGTGATCCCGGGACGAGTACTTCCCGGTTTGGGTCCAAATAGGGTGTGGAAGTCGATGGCCAGCACGTCGCCCTCGATGATCTCCACGTTCGGCTCCTGGGAGAAATTCATGCGCAACTGGGCCGCCAGCACCCGATCGATTTCGATCGCGATCAGCCGGCGCGCCCGTCGCGCGAGCATCGCCGTGAGAGCGCCGCGCCCGGGGCCGATTTCGAGGACCGTGCTCTCCGAGATATCTCCCAGAGCGTCCACAATGCGGGCGGTGGCGCCGGAATCCACCAGGAAGTGCTGGCCCAGCTTGGGTCGACGGTGGGGCTTCTCCGCGGCCGCGATTTTTGTCACCTTGCCCCGCTTTCCTGCCGGCGTGCCGGCGTTTAAACTGGCGAGTTCGTTCTGCCGGTTGGTGCAGCCAGCAGAGTATGCTGTAAGCAGCACCCTATGATAGCGTGTGCCGGCGCTGCCCGGGCTGGCACTTTATAAGGAGCGGCCTGATGCACATAGCTTTTGCGGCCTCGGAGTGTGTGCCGTTTTCCAAGACTGGCGGACTGGCCGACGTGGTGGGTGCGCTGCCGCGCGCCCTGGTGGCCGCCGGACACCAGGTGAGTGTTTATCTTCCCCGCTACCGCGAGACCCTGATCAAGGACGCCCGTACTGTGGTCAAGAGCATCACCGTCCCGTTCGACGACCGGTACCGCTTCTGTTCGATCGTCAGTGGCGGGGAACGATCCGGAGTGAGTTTCTACTTTGTCGAGTACCCTCCGTTTTTTGACCGCGAAGCGCTGTACGGCACCTCCGCCGGCGACTATCCCGACAATGCCGAGCGCTTCGCGTTGTTCTCCCGCGCCGTGCTGGAGGCTTCGAAGATTTTGGGCGTGCCCCAGATCTTTCACTGCCACGACTGGCAGTCCGCGGTGGTCCCGGTGTTGCTGCGTACGCAATATGCGGAAGACCCGGCCTTTCGCGACGTGGCGACTGTTTTCACCATCCACAACATGGGATATCAGGGCCTTTTTCCTCCCGACACTCTGCCGCTGCTCACCCTGCCGTGGGACCTTTTCACCATTTCGAAAATGGAATTCTTTGGCAACGTCAACTTCCTCAAGGGTGCCCTGGTATTTTCTGACTTCATAACCACCGTGAGCAGGAAATACAGCCAGGAGATCCAGACCACGGAGTTCGGTTTTGGCCTGGAAGGCGTGCTGCGTGCCCGCTCCTCGACCGTGACCGGCATCCTGAACGGTGTGGACTATGACGAGTGGAGCCCCGAGACTGACAAGCTCGTCGACGCGCGCTACTCGCCGCAGGATCTGTCCGGTAAAGCCGAGTGCAAACAGGAATTGCTGGCAAGTTTTGGCATAACCCAGGCAGATTCGCGCCTGCCCGTGATCGGCATCGTTTCCCGGTTCGCCGCCCAGAAAGGCTTCGACCTTATCGCCCAGATCATGGAACGCCTGGCCCGCGAGGAAATGATTATTGTTGCCCTGGGTAGCGGCGACAAGACCTACGAAGAGATGTTCCTTCGCCTGAGCAAGCAGTTTCCCCAGAAAATTGCGGTCAAAGTGGCCTATGACAACACTCTCGCGCACAAGATTGAGGCCGGCAGCGACATGTTTCTGATGCCATCCAAATACGAGCCTTGCGGCCTTAACCAGATCTACAGCTTGAAGTACGGCACGGTCCCGATTGTCCGCGCCACCGGCGGCCTCGACGACACCATTGAGCATTGGGACGCGCGCACCGGCAAGGGAACCGGCTTCAAGTTCACCGACTACAACGGCGAAGCTTTGCTGCTGACCATTAAAGAAGCGCTGCGCGCTTTCCGCGACCAACATTCCTGGCAGCAGCTCATGCGCAATGGCATGAGCAAGGATTTTTCCTGGAACGCTTCGGCAAGGGACTACATTCGGGTGTACGAACGGGTCCGGCAAGGCCGGGGATCCGGGACGGAAGCGCGCTCCACCAGCGGCAATGCCAGCCTGGCTGTGGTTTAGCTCCGCCAAGAGAGTGTGCTATCGCCGGTTGCTCGCCGGCAGCTCTGGGTTATCTCGCAGCAAATCCACTTCGATCACGTCTCCAGGTTTGAGTTTCACTTCGCGGCCTTTTTGCAAGAGCAGGAACGTGGTGCTGGCAGCCAGGCCATACCAGCGCGCGCTACTGGCTGTGGTGGCCAGGGCTTCCTCCGAGAGATCGTCGGCCAGCTTTGCCACCAGTGCCGTGCCACCCAGTTGAATTGCCAATCGCTTCTTGCTCACGGTGGGGTGGACGGTCCCCTCACTGTCGGTCTTCGCCGAGTTGCTCTCGGTGGAGGCGAGTTCAAAGCGGGCGGGTTGCACCGTGCCATCAGGCAGCTTGATGCGGTCGAACACCATGCGTAAGGCGCCCCGGCGCATCATGCGGCGCGCCGGAATGGTCTCCAGGTGGCCCTCTACCAGCGTCCCCTGGGGCAGTACCGGCCTGCCATCCACCTCAACCGGGTCCTCCAGCTTCGCCATGAACGACGAACCGCTGGGAGACTTTGAGCTGATTGGCGACAGTAGGGCGAGGCGGGCCTTCCGTCCTTCCAATGAGGGCTGCCTGAGCCCGGAGATCGAACCGCCTCTCTGCACTTCCCCGGCTGGAAGTTGAGCGCGAGAGAACGCGCCGGCGGCGAGGGAGATGTAGCACGCAAACCAACAGCAGCGCAGCAGAGTCATCGGGGTTCTCGTCCTGACGGTAAAGAATATAAACGATATCTGGCGGGGCGTGCCCGGCGGGTAAATTCAGCAACCACAAAGGACACGAAGGATTTCAAGGATGTTCCTTTGTGTACCTTCGTGTCCTTGGTGGTTGATGGGTTTGCGAAACTTCCCACGATCGCTCCCGCTTCCGTCTTGATAAAATGAGTCGCCTTCCGATGAGCACTTTTCCCAGGACGATCTTTCACGTCGATATGGACGCCTTTTTCGTGTCGGTGGAAGAACTGTTCAATCCCGAGTTGAAGGGGAAAGCGGTAGTCGTGGGCGGGCAGCGCGATGAGCGAGGCGTGGTTTCCGCGGCCTCGTACGAGGCCCGCAAGTTTGGCGTGCATTCCGCCATGCCGCTGCGCACCGCGGCCAAGCTGTGTCCGCAGGCCATCTTCGTGAACGGCCATCCCGAGCGCTATCGGGAATGCTCGGAAAAGGTGCACCGGGTGCTGAACTCGTTCTCGCCCCAGGTCGAAATGGCGTCGATTGATGAAGCCTATCTCGATATGACCGGCACCGAACGGCTGCACGGCCCACCGTTGCGCGCCGCTCACCTGCTTCACCAGAGGATGAAAACCGAGACCCAGCTCAACTGCTCGATCGGGATCGGTATTTCGCGTCTCATTGCCAAAGTTTCCTCGGCCCAGGCCAAGCCCAATGGCGTCCTCTGGATTGTGCCCGGGCAGGAAGCGAATTTTCTGGCGCCGCTCGACGTGCGCGAAATTCCCGGCGTCGGCAAAGTCACCGAACAAAGCCTGCACGGCTTGGGCATTCACAAGGTCGGGGACCTGACTCGTTTCGATGAGGCTTTCCTCGAAGAACGCTTTGGAAAATGGGGACTGGCGCTGGCGGGAAAAGCCCGGGGTGAAGATGCTGGCGGCTGGTTTGACAGCGAAGTCGGAGCCGACACCGACCCCAAGTCGATTAGCCACGAACACACGTACAACGAAGACACGGCCAGCACGGAGCAGTTGGAAGCGACGTTGATGCGCCTGTCGGAAATGGTCGGCCGCCGCTTGCGCGAAGGCGGGCTGCATGCCCGTACCCTCCAGCTCAAGCTGCGCTACAAGGATTTCAGCACCATTACCCGCGCTCATACGTTGCCGTCTCCGACCCAACTCGACACCGAAATCTTCGAGCAAATCCAGCTGCTGTTTCGCAGGAACTGGCGTAAAGGCGTACAGGTGCGGCTGCTCGGGGTGCAGGCCTCGTCGTTCGAGGCCCAGGCCGGGCAGGGAGACTTGCTGGAAGACGGACGGCGCCAGCGCTGGCAACAAGCGTTATCGGCTGCCGACCGGCTGCGTGACAAGTTCGGCGAGTCCAGCGTGTCGCTGGCCAGCGGTCTCCGAGGCGGATTCCGCGAACGCGTCCACGAGAACCCGGCGGCGTTGCCGGGGAAGGGGAAGGGAAAAGGGCCTTGACCGCAAAGGATGCAAAGAATGCCCGCAAAGGAAAGCAGAAGATGCAGAACTGACTGCGGAGGCCAGATTTTCTTCGCGACCTTTGCGGTAGGCTTTTGACTTCGAGCGCAAGACGGGCGGGACGCCCGTCCTCCAAAATCTAGTGCGCGGCTGCCAGCAGCGATCCCACCCC
The DNA here is from genome assembly GCA_963816025.1 of Terriglobia bacterium. Lineage (GTDB taxonomy): Bacteria > Acidobacteriota > Terriglobia > Terriglobales > Acidobacteriaceae > JAIQFF01. The sequence goes on along the minus strand of CAWFJA010000007.1, from coordinate 100,640 downwards.
GGGTTTGTATCCGTAAAAATCCGCCACGCCGTGGAGATGCTCGATCACCTGCTGGGCGTATTCTTCCTGCAGCGGCTTGGTCAACAGGTTGTGCTCCGCGTTCGGGTCCTGGCTCAGGTCGAACAGGAAGCTCTCCGCCGGAAAGTCATACGTCGTGTACAGGAACCTTCCGTTGTCGGCCAGCAAGCCGTAGACGGCCCGCTCGTCGGAAGCCAGAAAAAGTTCAGTCCTGCGGTACTCATCCAGTTCTTCCCGGGTTTCCGCAAACAGCGGACGTCCGAACAGGGGGTTGGATCGAATCGGCCGGTGCCCCAGCAGATAGTAGAGCGATGGCGTAATGTCCGTCAGCGTGGAGAGCCGATTGTCATCGTGCAACAGCTTCCCTCGCATGCTCGCGGGCAAGTGCACAATCAGGGGCACGTGCATGATTTCGGGAAATATCCAAATGGAGTGCCCACGCCGGCCAAACTCGCCGGTAGCGTCTCCGTGATCGGACGTCACCACAATAATGCTCTCGTCGTACAGACCATGCGCCTTGAGATAGGCAAAAAAACGGCCCAGGCAGGCGTCCACCTGGTGGACCTCGTGGGCGATGCGATCGTTGAATCCCGGACGCACATGCCAGTCGGGATCGTTGCCCATCGGCAGGTCGTTGCGGGCAAACTGGTGGACGTTCATAGGCTGCGCGTAAAACAGCACAGGGCGGCCTGGATCGGTGCGAGCGTCGAGGGTCTTCTCCAGCTGCCCGAGCGTAGAGCAGGCTTCGAAACGATTCCACAGGGGCTTGTCGGTATCGAGCTTGGTCAGACTGTCAGACGCTGAAAGGATCTGGCTCAGCACGGTATCGTAGCTGACCACCATTTGATAGCCATCCGTGTTCGCCAGCTTCTCCAATCCGTTCACCCGGGAGAATGGCTGCATGTAGTGGGCGTGCAACAGCATGACGCCTGACCAGATCGCGGGCTCGGAAAGCGTGGTGCCGGCGTATTGGGTGAACACGTTGTGCAGTGGGATGCTTTCGCGCGCGAAAGCGTCCAGGTTGGGAGTGAAGTCCACCTTGGGGTTGTACGCGCCCAGGTAATCCGGGCGCATGGAGTCGATGACCAGGATGAAAATATTCGGCCGCTGGGCTGTCGTCGGAACCAGGTCGTCCACCAGGTTCACGTCTGTCTTGGCCTCGGCGTCCCGGATATTGGTGTATTGCCGCAGAATGCGGCACAAGTCTCCGCAGGGCATTTCGCGCGCATTGCCCAGAATGTGGTGGGCCAGCTGGAAAGAAGTGTCCTGCCCGGCGTAAGTGTCCATGGCGCGCGCTACGTCATCGTCCGTCGAACCCAGGGCCCGGGCCCAGAAGATCTCGGTGGCCTGCAAGGACTTGTAAGTGAAACCGGCCAGCAGCAGCACCGCGAGGATGGTGGCAGCGGAATACCTCTTCCGACGCGGCCACAGGGTGTAAACGCAGAGACTCAGGACGATCCAGAAAAATATGGTGAAGGTACTTTGCTGCACTCCGTTCCAGTCCCCTCCACCGATGATGGTTGGCATGACAATCGCCAGCCCGGAAAGAACCACGGCGAACGGCAGAAGCATCGAACGGATGGATTTCGAGCTTCGGGCCGGCGCATCCCCGGCGGCCAGGAACGGCGAGACCAGATAGCCGAAGAAAAGCGTAAGCGTCACGGCAAAAAAACTGGCGTAAAGGTGGGCCGCCCAGCCTTCGAAGCTGAGAGCACTCGCCAGGAAATGGTCGAGCACGGTGCCGATCACCAGGGCAATCGCGATTCCGTTCAGAGCGAGCCGCAAACTGGTGGGACGGCCGGCGTGCCGGGTGGCGAGACGGACCAGGTTCAAAACCGAGATCACGATAATGGCCACCAGAACATGCGAGAGCAAGCTCCAGGCTGTGATTTCAAGCCTGTCCAGTCCGAAATGGAGCGGCACTTTCTCGGCGTGGCTGTGCACAGCGGCGCCGGCGACATAGATCAGAGCCACCGCAATCGCCACCACCGTTCCACTCGAATATTCCAGCAGGGAAATATCTTTGTGCTCGTTCTCTGCGGCCGGCCAATGCTGGCGCAGGTCCCAGGCCGCGGTCAGCGTCAGCGGCAGCAGCGCAATCAAACTCCACCAGTAAGCGGCCCAATTATTTTGCAGGGTCGGCATGAAGGGCCGAATGGCGAGGTAGATTCCCGCCAGCGCCAGCGTTCCAAACAGCAGAGCATCGGCGCGTGTCTTTTTTCCCAACTGACTCGCAGTCGCGGCCGCCAGCAGGGCCAGCCAATAAAGAGGCCTGTGATGGCGCGCAAACCAGGGCATCCAGGAGTACGCCGGGGCCTTGATCAGCGCAAAATAGGTGTAAGGCAGGAACGCCAGCAGGCAATAGATCGAGGTAAGGACCAGGAAAATTCCCCAAATCAGTTTCAGGAATGTGGCGGCCCAGCTTCGCACGGCGAAGTCCTCGTTCCTAACGGCTATTTTCCAGTTAAGTCTCATTGTGTCTGATGGGCGAACTCGCAGCAAGGTGCCGAGAGTCCCAGGGCGGAATTTCGAAGTGACGAAAGTACCCTTTTCCGGCAACTGAAGTACGGTTAAAAAGGTACGATTCCGCAAGCCGTCCGGTGTATGGTTGGAGTTGCCGTAGCAACGGAAAATAAAGGGTGATCAGGGATGTCGAAATCGCAAACCGCCATGCTCCGCGCTCCCGCTTCATCTCGCCGGTTTCTGTTCGCACTCAATTTCTTCAAGTCGCCCGCCATGCTGGGCTCGCTCATTCCCAGTTCCCGATTTCTGGTGAATGACGTGCTGAACCAGGTGGACTGGGACAAAGCTCGCGTGATCGTAGAGTACGGGCCGGGCGTCGGAACCATTACGCAGGAGATTCTCAAGCGGATGCGTCCGGACGCGGTTCTGCTGGCGCTGGAATTGAACGAGGAGTTCGTTAGCTTCCTGCAGGAAGAAATTGTCGATCCCCGCTTCCATGCGGTGCATGCTTCGGCGTCGGACGTCCGCAAGGTTCTGGCGCAACTTGGATTGCCCTGCGCCGACTACATTATCTCCGGCATTCCTTACAGCACCATGTCGCATGCCGTCCGCTCGGAAGTGATGCAGGAGTCGCGCCAGGTGCTTCATCCCGAGGGCGCCCTGCTGGTCTATCAATTTACCAAAACCGTGCTGCCGTATTTGAAGTCGAGCTTTGGCAGCGTGCGGCAGAACTTCCAATTCCTGAACATACTGCCAGCGCGAATCTTCTACTGCACGCCCTAGCGCTGGCGTCTTCGCTGACGGAATAGGGCCATCCTGTGCAGACGCGTAGGCCAAAGGACTGCTGAAGGCCAAAACACGAAAGCCGAAACTCGGAAATGCTTCCGATTCCGGCCCGCGTATTCTTCAGCGTCGTTTAACGGCTACAAGCAGGCGGGCCGGACGCCCGTCCTCCATGGTTCAATTGCTGGGTGTGGCATTGGCTGTGGTGGGCGATCCCGGATTCGTGCCGCTTCCGTAGCGGGCTAGGCGCGGGAAGAATGGAGTCACTTCAAACGGCATTTTGTCGCGGGCCGAAGTGATGGCCACGGGCGAAGTCTTGATCAGTTCCACGTGGTCATCCCATGCATTCAGCTTGACCCGTCCGCCCAGGGGCAACGCAGGAATCTGGTCCAGCTTGTTGGGATCGAGAGCGGGCGCCGTGGTCATCAGCGCTGCCATGCGTTCGACACCGCCCTGGGGGTTGGTGAGGCTGTTACCCAGATGAGGTGTGAGCAGCGCGGAAAGCGCCGGGCCTCGTTCGCCCAGCTCTCTCAGGAACAGGCCAGCCGAGTCCAGCTTCTGGGCATACGGCGAGTTTCTCAGCAGGTCGATGGCCTTCTTGTCGGCCGCGGCTTCTTCTTCCGGGACGTGCCTGAATCCGAGATTCTGGTAAGTCGACTCGTCGGAGAAGAGCATGCGGTCATTGAAGGCGTAACGGCTGCCTAGGTTGTGTCCCAGGACGATGTGCGCCAGTTCGTGCGAAAGCATCATGGCCAGGCTGGCTTCGTCGGGCAGGACGTCGATCAGACCGCGGCTGATGATGATGGTGTTGCCCACGCTGAAAGTCTCCAGCGGCGAGGTCAGCATCACCCGGGTGCGGACCGGACGTGGCAGCTCAATATTGTTGGTTACTTCCAGATTCGTAACCACAGTCATGAGGATCTTGTCGACTTCGCCCTGGGGGGCCAGCAAACCGGCATTTTGCAGGCGCTCGATAACGTTGTCTTCCGCCTGTTGCTGCCATTCGCGCTGGGCCTGCAGTGGGGAAGCGTCCTGCGCGGTCGGGCTTTCGTCCTTTACGCTCGAGTCCACTAGCACCTGGGTAAGCTCGTCTTCCTTGGTGTTCTTTTTCAGGTCATAACCCCAGATGCGGGTCTGGGCCTTGAAGGCCATTTTGTCCTTCGAGCCGGAGCTGAAATCTCCTTCTTCGCTGTAGATGTAAGTCGGAACCCAATAGCCCGGAATCAGATTCAGGCGCCAGCTGTCCATGTGGAAGAACTGGGCATTTCGGGGCCGGGGCGCATACGTGCCGTTGAGCCTGACGATGTTGTAATCCTGATCTTCCACCCAGATGCGACCCAGGAAGCGACCCTTGCCGGCGTCTTTCTTGGGAGTCACGTCGAAAACGATGCAGCGCACGTCGCCCTGAAATTCGCGGTGCACGTATCTGAAATCGTAGTGGGCGCGGTCAAAATCGTCGCGGTCGGCGAAGATCATCCAGGAAAAGCCAATGGGCTTGTATTCGAATTTGAACAGCTTGGTCACTCCGCCCAGCATGCGGCCCTGGAAACTCGAATCCTTCGAGAGATAGTCTTGCCGGTCCACCGAATCGCTCAGGTCCAGGCGGCCAAAGAAATAGTGGTCCTCCCGCGGCGACGGCCCCATTTGCTGATCGAGCTTCAGGTTTTGCAGGTAAGTCTCAACCAGAGGAGTGCGCGTCTGCAGGAAAGTAATGAGCGCGTGCTCGCGCAAAATGGCCCGGTCGACCACCTGGTCCATGGTGGTGGGAGCGCCAACAGGACTGGGCGCGGGCGTGACCGCCGCGGGCTGCGGAGCGCTCTGCAGCGGGGCGGCTGGCGCCTCGGCCGGAGCCGGGTTCGATGATGGCTGCGCCGACGGCATCGGTGCTTCGGATGACGAAGCCGGCGCAGTCGTCTGCTGGGCCATCGCGCTGAACGCGATCAGCAGGGAAGCGGTGATCATCCATTTCCAAGTACGCATAACTCAAATCCTCTCTCTCGTCCTTAGTACGCCAGCTGGAAGACGACATGCACAATCGCCGTCGAGTCTATCGGCTGATTGTAATGCTGGGCAGGCTTGAATCGCATCTTATTGGCGGCCGAGATGGCAGCCTCATCCAGGCCGTGACCCATACCCCGCACCACGCGATTCACATGCAACTGCCCGTTAGCTCCGAATAATACTTCCAATAGTACTTCACCCTGCAGGCGGAGCTGTCGTGCTTCCTCAGTGTAAACCGGATTGGGCTTGGAGATGATCTCCACAGGTGTCGTCGCAGGTCCGCTTTCTGCCTGCTGCGGCCGGCCTGCACCCTGGCTAAATTGCTGAGTCGAAAAGCCCGCGGTCTGCACCGTTGCTCCGCGTCCGTTGCCGCGTCCGTCGCCTTGTCCGGCTTGTGCAATTCCGTTGCCGAAGCCGGCGCTGGCGATGGTTCCCTTGATGCCTTTGGCGCCGCCCGCTCCGTTGCCGTTTCCCGCTCCGGGAGGCAGATCGAACGAACCCGTGCTGGCGGCCACCAGATGTGCGTTGGGCTTGCCCTCTCCTTTAAGCCCTTCAGGATCGCCGAAACCGCCGGTCTGTACTTTCTGTATCGGAGCGTTGACGGTGGGAGTCGCCGAACTGCCAAACTCGCCGGTATGGACGATCAGCGTCGGCCGGGCTCCGCCGGTAACCTGCTTAACTACTGCAGGCGTGAAATGATTGACCTCAATTTTGGGCGGTGCCACTTCCGGCTGCTCCGGACGTGGCGTGCGAATCTCCCGCGGTACGGTTAGCTTGGGAGCCTCAAAAACCGGCGCCTTGGGCAGCAGTTTGGCCCGCAAGGTGCGCGGCGGAGTCTTCATCTTCAGGGGCTTGGGCTGGAGGCTCGGCATCGGGATCAATTCGGTGACGTGATACTGCCGCCTGATATTCAGACTGTCCGGCCAGATCCAGCCAATATTGATCATCACAATGATCAGAAAAACCAAGAAGCCGTAACTAGCAGCCAACGCGCGCCGATCCATCTTGCGCTCGGGCAGAATGCCTAATTGAAAGCCTACAGGCGTAGCCATGCAATGAACTCCAAAATTTGGGACCCGAGCCTGGGGGGAATGCACCGGGTGGAGGTTTTAAGCTACGGGAGAAAGCACGAAGGGTAAACGTGCCCGGCGTGGGTGTCCTTCAGTAACCCTCGTAATGTCGAAATGAAAATCGCCTGAAAACCGGCGTGCGGCGCCGAATTTCACGCATCCGCCTAGCGCTTATGGACAAAACCGTAAAAGACAGGTATGCCAGCCAGAATCACCAGGCAACCGATGGCGGAATTGGGGTAATTGTCTCGGAAGGTAAAGTACAGGAGGATTGCCGAAGCCAGAACGAAAAGGGCAGGGACCACGGGGTATCCCCAAACCCGATAGGGCCGGACGGCCTGGGGGTCACGCTTGCGAAACACGAACACGGTGGTGCCAGCGATCATGTAAAAGAGCCACTCGGAGAAGATGGCGAGCGAAAAGAACTGGCGAAAACTGCCACCCAGCAGCAGAAGAATGATGGCTAGGACGGCCTGTACAACAATCGCCACCGAGGGGGTGCGGAAGCGGGGATGCACTTCTGCCAGCGCGGAAAAGAAATACCGGTCCCGGGCCACGGCGTAAGGTACGCGCGCGCCACTCATGACCGTGCCATTCATGGCTACCAGCATGGAGAGCGCCATGCCGGCTGACACCATGCCCGCTCCCAGGGTTCCCAGCACCACTGCCATGGCGTCGGAAGCAGGCCGCGGCGAAACCGCGATGGCCCCTGCAGGCAGCACATACTGCACCGCCGCATTCACCAGCATGTACAAGACGCCTACCAGCGCCACTCCGAAGATCAGGGCTCGCGGAATGTTGCGTTCCGGATGGCTGATTTCTCCCGAGACCATGTTCAGGTCGTTCCATCCGTCGTAAGCCCAGAGCGCGGCCACCAGCGCCGCCATGAACCCGGCCATTCCACCTTTGGCGCCGGTAAAGCTGCTCGCGAAGTTCTGCCAGCTGCCGCCGCTGTAGCTGAAACCTATCACCACGATGCTGAGAATGATGGCAACTTTCAAAAAAGTGAATACCAGTTGGAAGTCGCCCGCCTTCTTGATCCCGATGTAGTTAAGGATAGAAATCAACGTGGCTGCGGCAACCGCCACCAGCTGTCCGTAAGTAATTGGAAGAGGGCCAGAAACGAAGTTGCGCGCGAAGAAGCTCAGGGCAGGGAAGTTTCCCAGCACGCGCACGAAACCGGTGGCCAGCGTGGCAATCGATGCCGGCTTGGCGATGAGGAACCACGTCCAGGCGTAAAGGAATCCAGCCAGCGGTCCGTAGCCGTCGCGAATGTAAACGTACTCGCCGCCCGCCTGCGGCTTCATGGCGCCAAGTTCGGCGTACGTCAGCGCGCCAAAGAAAGACAGCAGTCCACCGACCAGCCACGCCAGGTAAACCAGTTTGGCCGACCCGGCCGCCTGCATCATCTCGGCCGGAACCAGAAAGATCCCGCTGCCGATGATGGTGCCCACCACAATCGCGCTGGCATGACTCAGGCGGAGATCGCGAGCGAGTTCGGTGGGTCGGGCCATAACAGGATGGGAAAGTATATACGGGGAGAAGAATACAGATGGATGTTGGTTTACTTTGCGGTTAAATCACGAGACCGATCGGCTCACGATAATCATTTACCATGCGCCTGATGCCGCTTCTGAGGGACATGAAATTGAAGTTGATCAGCAGTCCCACGGAGATATTCAGTAAAGGGAGGTGCGAAAGCAGCTGAGCGTCATCCACCGGATGCAGAGCGTCTTTGCATTTAGTCTCAACCACGACTCTGCCTTCCACGACCAAGTCAGCTCGAAAGCCGCAATCGAGTTTTACGCTTTCGTAGATGAGCGGAACGGCCTTCTGACGCTCGACCTTCATGCCTGCCTTTTGCAGCTCGTATGCGAGGCAGGCTTCGTACGCGGACTCCAGCAGGCCGGGTCCCAACGCGCGATGGACCTTGATCGCAGAGCCAATGATTTCGCGGGTTAGGTCATGACTGGGCAAGGCAAAAGCTTACCGCAAAGGACGCAAAGGAATCCGCAAAGGACGCAAAGAAAATCACGCCCGACTCCCGTTTTGGGTATCTTTTCGGTTTTCTTTGCGTCCTTTGCGGATTCACTTTGCGATCTTTGCGGCTGAGGCTTTTTCCGTCATCAAGCTGACTGCATACCCCGCCCCGAACGTAACCACAGTCCCAATTGCCACATACCAGGTCCAAGGCACTTTCGTGTCCAGCCAGAGGTACAGCTCAGTCACGAACCCGAACAGCATTCCTACCATTGCTCCGTTCTGGTTCGCCCGCTTTGTCAGCACTCCGAGCAGAAAGACCCCGAGCAGGGCGCCATAGGCCACAGACGCAATCTGCAATCCCGACCTCGATAACCCGGCCGACCTTATGCAATGACAGCACTGCCAGCGCGAACAGCAGCAGCGCCCAGAACAACGTTGCGATGCGTGAGAGCCGAATCTTGCGGCGTTCGTCAGTCTGGGGATACCGTTGCAGGTAGAAATCAATGATCGAAGTCGAAGACAGCGAGTTAAGCGCGGCGCTCAGGTTGGACATCGCCGCGGCCAGAATGGCCGCGATCAGCAATCCCGAAATTCCATGGGGCATCTGGCTCACGATGAAAGTGGGGAAGATCCTGTCCGCTCGCCCGAAAGTTGCCGACGGCACGCGGTAAAACGCGAACAGCATGACGCCAACAATGAGGAACAGCGCAAACTGGAACAGGATCGCCGCACCGCTCGACAGCAGCGCAGTCACCGACTGGCGCTCGCTCCGTGCCGCCAGGAGGCGCTGCACAATGAGCTGATCGGTCCCGTGACTGGCCGTGGTCAGAAACGCTCCGCCGATCAGTCCCGCCCAAAATGTATAGGGCTTCCAGAAGTCGGGGGTGAAATCGAAAACCTGCAGTTTGCCTGCGCTCGCTGCCAGATGATGAATCGCGGGCCAGCCTCCGGGCACCAGATGCAGAATCGTGAATAGCCCTACCAGCGTTCCGCCCACGTAGATTACCGTCTGCACCACGTCCGTCCAGATCACCGCCGCCAGTCCACCCTCGAAGGTATAGATCAGCGTCAGCGCGGTGATGATCGCGATGGAAGCGACCTCGCCTGTTCCCAGCGCGATAGCCACCACGATCGAAACGGCATAGACCCGCACTCCCTCAGCGGCAGCGCGCGTCACCAGAAAAAGGCCGGCAGTCAGCGAGCGCAGTTTCTTGCCGAAGCGGCGTTCAATCAATTCGTACGCGGTGTAGAGATCGCCACGGAAATAATGAGGCAGCAGGACAAAACTGATGATGAAACGCCCCACCACGTATCCCATCACCACCTGCAGAAATGTCAGATTGGTGTCGTACGCCAGGCCCGGGATGCTGATGATGGTAAGAGTACTGGTTTCCGCCGCGACGATGGAAAGCGCAATCGCCCACCAGGGAATATTCCGGTCGGCCAGAAAGTAGTCGCGCAAAGTGCGCTGCTTCTTGCGGAAGCGCAATCCGAACAGCGTGATCCCGCACAGATAGAGCGCGATAATGGCGAGGTCAAGCTTGTCCAGAACCATACTGTAGCGCCGGCAACCTGCCGACTGTCGCGAGGGCGTCCCGCCCTCGCCGCGTGGTGCCCTCCCAGAGTAGCGGGCTTTGCGGGCTACGGTCTGCCGATCTGCCCGCCGGGTACCTAGCTCGTCAAGCTCATCTCCTGGAAAATCGCCACGAATTGCTGGTACTTCGGTGCCGGGTGCGAAAACAAACTCTTATGGTAGAACTACGCTCGTGGCCATCTTCCTCGGCATCGACGGCGGCGGCAGCAAGACTTCCTGCCTGATCGGCGACGAAACTTCGGTCCTCGGCACGGGGACTGCGGGGCCCAGCAACCTGGTTCGGGTCGGCGAATCGCAAGCGCGCGAATCGCTGGCAGCCGCCATCCGTAAAGCCTGCCTGGTGGCCAATCTCAAGCCGGCTGAGATCGGCAGAGTCTGCGTCGGCCTGGCGGGCGCGGCCCGGCCCGAGATCAGCGAAGTGGTAAGAGGAATCATATCGGAGATCATTTCAGGCGAAGCCCGGACAGGCGAAATCAAGACCTCGGAAATCAAAGTTGTCGGAGACAACGTGATCGCTCTCGAAGCTGCCTTCCGAACTGGGCCGGGTGTGATCGTGATTGCGGGCACGGGGTCGATCGCCTACGGTCGCAGCCGCGACGGTCAGACTGCGCGCGCCGGTGGTTGGGGCTTCGCCATCTCGGACGAGGGATCCGGGCACTGGATCGGTCACGCCGCCGTGGCTGCCGCCCTGCGTGTCTGGGACGAGAATCAGGATGAGAATGCGCCTTTGCTGTTGGCCGTGATGAAGTCGTGGGGCCTCAGAACTCGCGAGAGTCTGGTGCTGGCGGCAAACGCCATGCCCGCGCCGGATTTTGCTGCGCTGTTTCCCGCCGTGCTGGCCTTGGCGGATTCCGGCGATCGCAGTGCGCGTGATGTCCTGGCTCAAGCCGGTTCTCAGCTCGCGGAACTGGCGGGGATCGTTGTCAGACGCCTCTTTCCGGATTCTGGCGCGGTTCCGGCGGCCATGTCCGGCGGTGTCTTTGGTAGTTCCGCGCTGGTGCGCCAGGTTTTTTACAATGATCTTCGTTCCGAGCGTCCCGATGTGGCCCTCAATCCCAGCGTGATCGAGCCGGTTCGGGGCGCGCTGGACCTGGCGCGCAAGGGCGCGGCGAAATAGTTTGGGTGGAGCAGCGCTTTAGCGTTTCATTTGGCACCAGGGAAAGCGCCGGCTTCAGCTGTTTAGGGGACAGCCTCGGCCACCGGGCGGTTCGGACGGCGGTTACAAAATAGAGGGACCGATGGCGCCGCCCCTCGGCCGCTCCTTCGGAGCTCGGTCGGTTCGCCGTCCTACCCAGGGTCTTGCGCATTGGGCCGTAATCTTTCGCCGCTTTGCGGCTCAGGGGATGCGGGGGTTGTTTGCTAACTGACGGTTCGGGTTGCGACAGCCACTGGGCTGGCGGTTAACACTCATGTCTCTCGAACATTCAACCACGGCTCGTGCCAGTGCTGAAGACTCTCAGTTTTCTCTTCTGGAGGCTGTCCGCAGCGCGTCTCCAGACATTCTGGCTGAAGCGGCATCTGACTCCGCGCTCACCGAAGACCTTGCTCTGGTGATTTTGAAACAGAGCGATTTGCCCACCCAGGTGCTCGACCGCCTGAGCCGGAACCGCGGCGCGATGAAGAGTCGCAAGGTGAAGCTGGCCCTGGTCGAGCATCCCCGCACGCCGCGACACATCTCTGTCCCCATGGTGCGGCACTTGTTCACCTTCGACCTCATGCAAGTGGCGCTTACGCCCGTCGTTCCCGCCGACATCAAAATGGCGGCCGAAGAGTCTCTCATCAACCGGCTGGAAAGACTCTCGCAAGGAGAGCGGCTCGCCCTGGCGCATCGGGCGTCGGGACGAGTGGCCGCGGTCCTCCTGCTCGACGCGGAGCCGCGCGTGATTCATGCCGCGCTGGAAAATTCCCGCCTGACTGAATCCGCGTTGATCAAGGCGCTGATGCGCCGTAGCGCCCCGGAAGCGTTCGTCAGAGCGGTTTGCCATCATTCGAAATGGTCGCCGCGGCGGGAAATCCGCATTGCCCTGTTGCGCAACGGCAAGACTTCGCTGAGCCGGGCGCTGGAATTCGCGCGATCGCTGCCGCCTGTCCTGGTGCGCGAGATCCTGCAGGGCTCGCACTTGCCCGCCGCGGCAAAAAAGGGTCTCTTGAAGGATGCAGCGCAGAGAAGCGGTGGCTCCACGGAGCGCGCTTTCTAGCGCGCCGTCTGCGCGCTGGCGGCGGTCGCGGAATCCTGTTGCCGTCCGTGCAGTAACTCCACCAGCGCCTGGTACAACTTGGTTTTCATGGCATGCCGCTCGCCGGCCCGCGTGATGTATCGCACGTGGACTTCGATTCCCGAACTGGTGGGACGCAGGCTGACGGCCGGGGCCGCCGAAACGGGTTGCGCCCGGTAGCGGCTGGCGGCGCGCTGCCATTCCTGTTCCGCGGCGACCACGTTGGCTTGAGCCTGCTCGGTGATCATTTTCTGGATGGCATCGATGATGGGGTAAGGATTCTGGCTTGCCGGCACGAGAATTTCGACTTCGTCCCAGAGCCACTGCCCGGTGGTCGAGAAGTTAAAGAAGTGGCCCTCGATCGCGAAACTGTTTACGAATGCGACTTTGCGGCCGGTGGGATGTCCGCTGTCCGTCCAGTTCCCGGTTTCGAGCAGTACCGTGCGCAGCAGGCCGATTTCGACCACCTCGCCGACGACTCCATCAATTTCTACCCAGTCGCCCACCCGCAGCCCGTTGCGGCCCATCAGCAGGAACCAGCCGATAAATCCCATGATGAAGTCTTTGCAGGCCACCGTCAGCCCGGCGCCGGCGAGGCCGAGGATCGTGGACAGCTGATTAGGCAGGCCAAACAGGATGAACAGAATCAAAGCCAGGCCCAACGCCTGTACGGAGAAGCGAATTACCCCGCGCAAGGTATGCAGGCGGGTGCGTTCCACCGCCAGTCCGACGAAGAAATGATCCACCAGACGATCGCCCAGATACACGCCAAAAACCACCAGCAAAATTAACATTGCGGATTGCAGCAGCTGGTGCTCGACCATGCGCTCGCGGACCTTGACCACTTCGATCCAGCTGCTATACGCGGTGGCCAGATCGTCCTGGTCCTGAATGCGCTTGTCGAGATCGCTGAGGTCTTTCTGGTCGACGGAAATCTGGTGCAGTGAAGTGATGGCCGAGGCCGTAGTGTTCGTGCGATTGGCGCCGTCGCCGGACGTGGCCTCGATCTGGTCTTTGGCCTTTTGCGCAATCGCCTCCTTGTTGGAGACTTCCATGGCTACCTGGGTCTGGAGCCCCTGGCGGTTTTGCTTGAGGCTATCCCCGGCCCGGCGGGCTTCGTCCAAGGCACGCTGCAATTGCGTTGTCTTCCCCCGCAAAGCGTTCCAGGCGGAAAGCTGGGCGATGGCCGCCGATGAACCAGTTTGAGGGTTGGCGTTCGTATTGCCGGCGCCCCCCTGAGGATTGCTGGTCTCGTACTCCTTCTGAGTAGCCTCGTGACGGTTGAACTGGCGTTGAATTCGGCTGAGACGGTCAGCCCCGGAACGGATCAGCTCGCCTTTGACGTTGTCCAGTTCATCCTGGTCGAGTTCCAGTTGGGCCTTGGTCAGGTCGATCTGCTGCTGCAAGGTGCCTCGCCCGTGATCGTCCTTCGCACTTGCGAGTTGCTTTTGGAGCTGGTCGATTCTGTCCTGATCGGCTTTTACGGCCGCTTCGCCTTGATTGGCCTGAGCATAGAGTTTCTTGCTCTCGGGCGTGGGCGGGGTCGGATGCTCGACGGCCTGGCGCATCTCGTAGCTGAAAGCGATGTCCACGGCATGGTCGGCCAGTTTAAGTGCCTGACGGGAAAATCGCTGCTCATCCCAGTCCGCGGCCAGAGCAGCCATGGCACGGGCTGTTTTCAACGGCTGCTCATTCACGATCGGAGGCCTGCGCCCGGGCGAAGTGCTGGAGGTCGACTCCGCCGCTTGACGAGTGAAAATCAGGCCCACAGCAGCCGCCAGCACCAGGGCCAGGAGCCCCAGCGTGACGATCCATTGATGAGCTTTCATCCACATATGGTGTCGGAACCAAGCGTTGCGTGATTATACGTCTCGAACGTCGGCGGTGAATCCACTCAGAAGGGCATCGTCATGCCCCGACGCAGGAGCACTGCGGTAACCTGTTTCGCGGAGCGCGATCCCGCTACAATCCGGCGAATGGGCGAGTACTTGCAAAGCATATTCGCGCAAGACTGGCGGCCCACTTCGCGCTACAGCGTTGCGGCCTGGGTCGTCTTCTATGTGGGATTCCTGATCTACGCTTTCAGCCGGCACGGCGCGTTCCTCTTTATTGACCTGGCCAATCTGGTGGTCCACGAAGGCGGACATCTCTTATTCGGCTGGTTTGGTCCCACGCTCGGACTTTGGGGAGGCACCATTTTGCAATGGCTCGTGCCGCTCCTTCTGGCGACGTACTTCTTCAGCCAAAGACAGACGACGGCTTTCGCTTTCTGCTCATTCTTCTTTTTCGAAAACTGGCTCTACACCGCAACCTACATGGCGGACGCGCGCGCCATGCTTTTGCCGCTGGTCACCGCCGGCGACTCCGATTACGTGGAGCACGACTGGCACACCATTTTCTCCAGCCTGGGCATACTGCAGTACGATACGAAAATCGCCGCAGTCGTAAGTTTCCTGGGCTGGCTCGGAATGCTGGGAACCGTGTTCTGGCTGATACGGGAAAGCCTGAAGGATGTCCCAACGCAGCCAGCGTAGACGAAAGCCCGATATTTTCACCACGAACCACGTAGGGACAGCTGTCCTCAGCTGTCCAGTCGAGCGCGGCTCGACCCGGTTTTTGCTGCAAGCCAAACAACAGCGGAGCGTCGCTCCGCCGGACAGCCGGGGGCGGCTGTCCCCACGTGGCTTGGGGAGATTGCGCCAGAGATAACAGCGGAGCGCCCACCTTGACCGGCTTTGGCGAGGGTGTTAGTTTCGGGTTCACACCTGAATGTCCAAGGGGCGTCAGTCTGAGTCGGGCAGGGAAGAGCCGTCTTCTCCGGTTCGTGATCCGGCGGACTCCAGGCGCCGCGATTTTCTGATCCGGTGCTGCCAGGGAGCCTCCGCGGCCTTAGTCCCAGCGGGTTTTCGCGGCCTGGCTTTTCCTTTCGCCTACGCTTCCGATTCAACTGCGTTGCCCTCACCCGCGGGCGATTTCCATCTGCATCCGAAGTATCGTGCTCAGTTGCCCCTGGAGGCGACGCTGCTCAAGACGCAGGCGGGCCTGGATGACTTCGTCACCGAGAAATACCACGACCAGATTGCCGCCATTCTGGCGGAGTGGGGCGCTGGCTTATTGGCGTCTCCCCAGGATGTGCGGGCGGTGGAAAAAGCTCTTGCTCCAGATTTCTCGGGGGCATCGTTTCGCCCGGTTGAATCGCGGCTGGCGCGCCCCGGTCCTGCGGTTGAAATCCACCAAAACAAATTTGCCCGCGAGCCTGCTCTCGCGAAGGACGCCTTTCTTCGGGAGTTGCGGTCCGCAATGGGGTCTTTTTCGACGGTCATCACCGCTGAATTCCAGGTGACAAGAATTGAGGCCGGGGCGGCCTCTGGTTCCGCAAACGATTTTCCCGGCTGGGTGCGCACGGGCGTGCGATATGAACTGGTGGGCTCGGGCAAGGAATTCTACCGCGAACAACGCGTGGGGCATTGGGAACTGGAATGGGAATCGTCGGCCGGAGGCGAATTTCGCCTGCGCAGCTGGCGCCTCTCCGATGAGACCCAGAGCCGTTCGTCCGATCCTGTCTTTGCCGACATTACGGCGCGGGCCTTTGCCGGCAATGCATCCTATTCGTCGCAGTTGCTGCGAGGCGCGGACTACTGGCGAACCGTTCTCGATGTCGCGTGCGGCATTGACATCTACGGACACAACGGCGTCTCGGTCGGCGATATCGACGATGATGGATTTGACGACCTGTACGTTTGCCAGCCCGCCGGCCTTCCCAACAGGCTCTATCGAAACCGGGGCGATGGGACCTTCGAGGACATCACGGAATCTTCCGGCGTCGGCCTCCTGGAGAACACTGCGTGCGCGCTCTTTGCCGACTTCAGCAATCGCGGACGGCAGGACCTGGTCGTGGTGCGCACTAGCGGGCCTCTGTTGTTTGTGAATCGGGGGGGCGGCAAGTTTCAGCCTAGACCTGACGCTTTCCGGTTCGCCCGGCCTCCGCAGGGGACATTCACGGGCGCGGCTGTCGCGGACTATGACCGCGATGGCTGGCTAGATATTTATTTTTGCCTCTATCTCTATTATCAGGGCACGGACCAGTACAAATATCCCTCTCCTTATTACGACGCCGAAAACGGTCCGCCCAATTTCATGATGCGCAACCAGCGCGACGGAACGTTTCGCGACGTCACCGCCGAGGCCGGCCTCGACACGAACAACACCCGCTACAGTTTCTGCTGCGGCTGGAGTGACTACAACCGCGACGGCTGGCCTGATCTTTACGTGGTGAACGATTTTGGCCGGAAGAACCTTTATCGCAACCAGGGCGATGGAACTTTTACCGATGTGGCGCCGCAGTCGGGAGTGGAAGATATCGGCGCGGGCATGGGCGTGTGCTGGCTCGACTACGACAATGACGGAGTTGAAGATCTCTACGTCGCCGATATGTGGACTGCGGCGGGGACGCGCATCTCGACGCAGGAGTCCTTTCAGAAGAATGCTCCTGAAAAAGTGCGCGCGCTCTACCGCAAGCATGCCATGGGGAACTCCCTGTTTCGGGGCGGCGGCGACGCTTTTCAGGACAAGAGCGCGCCCGCGGGAGTCGAAATGGGGCGCTGGGCGTGGTCAAGCGACGCCTGGGATTTTGACCACGATGGTTTTCCCGACCTTTACGTGGCCAACGGAATGGTGTCTGGCCCTTCCCGCGACGACCTTAACAGTTTTTTCTGGCGGCAGGTGGTCGCGAATTCTCCGGTCGAGGCCAAGCCAGCGCAAGACTACGAACAAGGTTGGAACGCGATCAACGAACTCATCCGCTCCGACGAGACATGGAGCGGATACGAACGCAACGTCTTCTACGCGAACAATCGGGATGGAACGTTCTCCGACGTTTCGGGCGCGGTGGGCCTGGATTTTATCGAGGACGGCAGGGCGTTCGCCCTTGCCGACTTCGATCATGACGGGCGGCTGGAAGTGTTCCTGAAAAATCGCAACGGGCCGCAGTTGCGGCTTTTGCGGAACGTGATGCGGGACCTGGCTCCGTCGATCGCCTTCCGATTGCGTGGCAGCAAGAGTAATCGGGACGCCATCGGCGCCGCGATCACGGTGGAAACTGGAGCTGGGCGGCAAACCCACATGATTCAAGCTGGGTCGGGATTTCTTTCTCAGCACAGCAAGGAAGTGTTCTTCGGACTGGGAGGGGCGAAGGGCCCGGTGCGGGCGTCCATCCGCTGGCCCAGCGGACTGGTGCAGGAACTCCGCGAGCTACCAGTCAACCACAGAATCTGGGTGGACGAAGGCACCGAGCCATCACGCATGGAGGCTTTCAGAGCGAGCCCCGTGTCTTCCTCCACCCGGGTCGGCACCGCTGACGCGCCCTTCCCCAAGTCCACGGCGGATGAATCCGAACAGTTCCCTGGCATCGTGGAAACCTGGCTGCTCGCGCCTGTGACTGCGCCGGGTTTCGTTCTCCCCGATTTCAACGGCAAGACTCGAATTCTGGACGCGGTTCGCGGCAAACCAGTACTGCTCAATTTCTGGGCCGATGGATCGGCGAGCTGCCTTGAAGACCTGAAACTCTTCAACCGGATGCATTCGCGTTGGGCCGGTCTGGGTCTCCGGCTTTTGACGTTAAATGTAGACGGCCCGGCGAACACCGAAAAAGTCAGGGCATTCGCTCGCGACCATCGTCTTTCATTTCCCATCCTGCAGGGATCGGACGATGTGGCCGGCATTTACAACATCCTCTATCGCTATCTGTTTGATCGGCATCGCGACCTCGCTCTTCCAACCTCATTTCTCATTAACGTCAGTGGGGAAATCGTCAAACTCTATCAGGGTCCGGTAAACCCGGAGCACGTCGAACACGACTTCATGCACATACCTGAAACTCCCGCCGCAAGACTGGCTAAAGCCCTGCCATTCCCTGGCGTGATCGACACTCTGGAATTCCAGCGCAACTATCTCAACTACGGTTCGATTTATTTTCAGCGAGAATATCTCGACCAGGCCGAGGCATCATTTCGGCAGGCTCTGCGCGATGGCTCATCGAGCGCCGAGGCACTGTACGGGCTGGGCAGTGTTTATTTGAAACAAGAGAAGAACCACGAGGCGCGAGAAAACTTTGAGCGTGCGACCAGGCTGCCAGCCAGCTATCCCGACACCCTGGCCAACTCGTGGAATAACCTTGGTCTTCTGGCTACGCGCGAAGGGCGCACGGCCGAGGCGATTCCATACTTTCAAGAGGCGCTCAGACTCAATCCCGATCATTTGATCGCGCTGGAAAATTTAGGCAATGCGTACCGTCAGCAGAAAAAGTGGGACGACGCGCGCATTCTGCTTGAACGGGCGGTCGCGGTTGGTCCCGGGGACCCGGAGGCGAACTACAGCCTGGGAATGGTCTTCGCGCAGCTCAACGACAACGACCGGGCTTATGAATACTTGCAGCGAGCGTTGAAGTTTCGTCCCGGCTACCCGGAGGCGCTGAACAATCTCGGCGTGCTCTACCTGAGGACGGGACGGCGGGACCAAGCAGTGGCAAGCTTCGAAGAATGCATCCGGGTGGCGCCTGCTTTCGATCAGTCTTATCTGAACCTGGCCCGGGTGTATGCGCTCGAAGGCGCGCCAGACAAGGCGAAGAGCGTGCTGCTCGATCTGCTCAAACAGCATCCCGGGCACGCGCAGGCGCAACAGGCTCTGCAGCAATTGACGCAGTAGGTGCCGGCCTCCACGGGGCCGGCCTCCATTAGTGCGGAGTTGGCGCGGTCAGCAGGCCGACGAACATTTTGTAGAATCTTTCAGTATCAAGATCGACCTGTATCTCGACCGGCTGGACATCGATTTTTGGCTTGTCCTGGTCGCTCCAGCTGAGGATGGTGCCGTAGCCGGCGCCGCGGTCCAGGTCAACATCCAGGAAGCGGGTTTCCGTTTTCGTGATCAGGCTGGGATCAAGCCAGGCGGCCGACGCCAGTTCATCCCAAAGATAGTTGTATTCGCCCGACAAGCGGGAATACTTGACGACATACTGCGCCGCCGGCGAGTTGACGGCTTTGATGCGGTTGATCAGCTCGGCTGTCATTCTGGTCTTCACTGAAATGTCCACCGTGGTGCAGATCATCTTTTTCCACGGCGCGCGCAGCACAATGTGGGCCGCTTCCGGATCGAACCAGATGTTGAACTCGCGCCGGGGAGTATTGATGAACTCAGGGTCGGTGGTTTGAGGACTCAAGCTTGCGCCCATGAAGACCAGTTCCTTCGCCAACTTGGGGAATTCGGGGTCAATGGAGACGGCCAGCGCCAGGTTGGTCATGGGGCCGCCGGCGTAAATCGTGACCTCATGGGGATATTTGCGGACCATGCGCACCAGAAAATGCGCCGCGTCTTCATCCAGTGGTTTGGCGGCGGGCTGGCCTTCCGGCATATCGCCCAGCTGGTCGGGTGGATGATAAAGGCGCGGAGTCCAGGCGCCTAGCCAGCTGTAGTAGCCATAGCGCTGCTGCCAGAGTTCGGTCTCGTCCTTTCGGCGGACCAGCGGATATTCGGCTCCCGCCACCACCGGAATATCGGTTCGGCCGATAAGTTCGAGCATGCGCAGGGTGTGCGCCACCTCGGACTTGAGCCAGGCGTCGCCGGTTACGACGGTGATGCCAAGGACATCAGTCTGCGGAGACTGGATCAGCAGCAGCATCGACTGCTGGTCGGTTCCGCCGGGTCCGGCGGCATCCTGATCGATGATGATCTTGCGCCTTTCCTGTGCCCAGCACGTGAAGCATGTGATCAGTAGCACTGCCACAACCCAGATTCGGCCGAACTTCATGATTCACCTCGGAGTTGGAAACTGTTGCTGCTTGATCGTAACCCGCCAGCCGGGACTATGACTGGACTCAGGTTCGCGACGGTGGTGAAAATATACGTGCCCGCCAAAAAGAACCTGCATTGTAACGCCCGCCTGAGGACACTGCCACTCCACGGCATGGGTAGCGCATACGTGTTTCCGCCGATCAATACGGAACGCAAGCATTTCAGGCTGTCGAACCGCCGCGCTGATTGCGGACGCTGAATCTGGCGACTAGAATAATTAGCGCTTGCTTTTGTTTGACCGTTGCGTTTTCTGCGTTGTCCTATGGGCTGTTTCCAGGTGGCCGTACTGCAATCCGTGTGTCCGGAGTCTCGGTCGTGACCCGCCTGCTCGTGGCGGTCGCGCTGCTTACGATTCAGGCCCAGGCTGCTCAGGGCCCGCCTCGGAATCCTGCCAATTCGGCTGCGTTCCATTCTGCCACCCTGGAAGGATTGGTGCGGGACTCGAGCGGCCGCCTGCTTTCCGGCGCGGCCGTGTATTTGCAAGTTAAGGACGGCGTGCAGACTCTGTCCGCCCATTCTGATGCAGCTGGAAGCTATCGTTTTTCGGGGCTTGCGGAAGGCATTTATATGTTGCGCGTGGAGATGGCGGGATTCCCCCAGGCCACCATCGGCCCCTGCGTAGTTGGACCGAAAGAAGCCAAGAGACTTGACCTGACACTCGAATCCTCTAAAGCTTCGCCAGCGCAGGCGACCGCACCGGGCCAACGCGCTCCGGAGTTTTTCGACGAGCCGCAATTCACTGTGGCGGGCGTCACCGACGGCACCAATCTGGGTGGGCATGGCTCGAACACGATTGTCCGGACCAAGGAATCACTCGCCAAAGACATCGCGTCGCTGAGCGCTTCGGAGACCAAGACATCGACCGGCAGCTCTCCGCCAGGGTCGAGTGCATCGGTTGATCCGGCTGAAGCCTCGCTCCGCGCGACCGCGGAGCGCGAGCCGGGAGACTTCGATGCCAATCACCGTCTGGGACAATTGCTGGTTGACCGGGGAAAACCTCAGGAATCGCTGGTGTATCTGGAGCGGGCTTCGCACCTGAAGCCCGACGATTACGACAATGCCTATTTGCTGGCGCTCGCTTATGCGGACGCGGGTCAATACCAGCAGGCGCGCACACATGCCCGAGCCTTGCTGACGCTGCAGGAGAATGCCCGGCAAGGCCTGGCACAACCGAACCAGGCTTTGCTGCATCACTTGCTCGGCGACATCGAAGAAAAATTGGGCGATCCTCTCGAAGGGGTGCGCGAATATCAGAGGGCAGCGGAACTGGGCCCGACCGAATCCAATTTCTTCGATTGGGGATCGGAGCTTCTGCTGCATCGCGCGGCGGAACCGGCCATCGAAGTTTTCAGCCAGGGCAATCGCCTGTTCCCGCAATCCGCGCGCATGCTGGTCGCGCTCGGAGTGGCCTGGTACAGCAACGGTTCCTACGATCGGGCTGCACAGCGGTTGTGCGAGGCTTCCGACCTGAATCCCGGCGACCTCGAGCCGTACCTGTTTTTGGGCAAAATACAGAGTGTTGAAACCAATCAGTCAGAATGCTCGGGCGAGAGGCTGAAAAGATTTGTGAAGCTGCAGCCTGCGAATGCTCTGGCCAATTACTACTACGGAGTCAATCTCTGGAAACGGCGGAAGGGACCGGATGACGCTGCGAGTGCAACCCAGGCGGAATCCCTGCTGAAGCGCGCTGTCGAACTCGATCCGACGCTTGGGGTCGGTTATCTGCAGCTGGGGGTTCTGTACTCGGAGCGAAGAGATTTTTCCCGTGCCATCGCCAGCTATCAGGACGCGGTCCGGGTAAGTCCGGAATTGGAAGAGGCGCACTACCGGCTGGCTCAGGCGTATAAACGAACGGGAGAAAAAGCGAAAGCTGAAGAAGAGCTGCAGCTGTACAACCAGATTTCGAAGAGCAAAGACGAGGAAGTCGAGCGCGAGCGGCGCGAGAGCCGGCAGTTTGTTTACACTCTGCGGAGTCCAAGGCCGGAGGCAGAGTCTCGTTAGGCCTTCTGCGGTTAAGATCTCTTCGGTTCAGCGCGTCCCCGTGGGCGCGCTCATCAAGTCTATAAACATCCGATAGAACCTGTCTTGGTCCAGATCGAACTGGATTTCGACCGGCTGCACGGTGATTTTCGGCTTGTCCTTCTCCGCCCAGGTCAGGGTGTTGCCGTATCCGGCGCCCCGGTCAAGGTCAACCGCCATGTAGCGAGTCTCCCGCCGGGTGATCAGGGTCGGGTCGATCCAGGCGGCGGCTGCCAGTTCGTCCCACATGTATTCACCGCCCTGGCCGGTCTGATAGAAACGCGCGATGTAGTGCGCCAATGGCGTCCCGCTGGAACCGATCTGTTTGATCATGGCCGGCGTCAGTCGTGTCTTGACCGAGATATCGGTGGGGGTGCACACGATTTTCTTCCAGGGCGCTCGCAGTACGATCTGCGCTGCCTCGGGATCAAACCAGAAATTGAACTCGTGGCGGGGATTGCTGACAAACTCAGGATCGTCAGTCTGCGGGGCGAGGCTCCCTCCCATGAAGACCAGTTGTTGCGCCAGTTCGGGAAATTGCGGATCGATCGAGATGGCAAGCGCCAGATTGGTCATGGGGCCGCCCTCGTAAATCGTCACTTCATGAGGGAACTGGTGGACCTTGCGAATCAGGAAGTGGACCGCGTCCTCGTCCGTGGGCTTGATCTTGGGCTGGCCCTCCGGCAGCGGAGGAATGACGAAGGGCTCGTGCCACCATCGCTCATCCCACGCGCCCGCAAAAGCTACTCTGCCGAAACGCTGCTGCCAGAGTTGGCTCTCTTCACGGCGGCGCACCAGGGGGAATACAGCGCCGGGCACCACCGGAATATCGGTGCGCCCCATGATTTCGAGCAGGCGCAGAGTGTGCGCCACCTCTTCGTCACGCCACTGGTTTCCGCTGACCACCGTGATTCCCAGGACTTCAACCTGCGGCGACTGAATCAGCAGCGCGAGGGTCTGCATGTTGCTGCCGCCGGGCCCGGAACCGTCCTGGTTGATGATTACTTTTCGCCGCTGCTGGGCCCAGGCGACAGAACTCGCCAGCAGCAGGCACATAAGCGCCAGGCGGAACGTGCTAGGTTTGGTCATTAAGCCTTGGGCCCGACAGAAAAGTGAGGGCAGGCTGTTCGCGCTGGTGTTTCCAGTTCGTTCAGCCTGCCCGAATTGAGATCGCCGAATCAGCCTGCCCTAGAAGTTGAGCTTGAGGGCAAACTGAATCACGCGTGGGTTATTCACCGTCCCGTTTACGATTCCGAAGCTGGAGGCAGAGTCCACGTCCTGCATCTGTCCGGTGCCGCCCAAAAGATAAAACTGGGGATGGTTAAAGAGATTGAAGAACTCGGCCCGGAATTGCACAAACATTCCTTCACGGAATGATAGTGGGAAGTCCTTGATGGCCGAGAAATCCGTATTCACAAAACGCGGGCCGTAGAGCGGCGCCCGGCTGGCAGTTCCCAGTTCTCCGGCGGGTGCATCCACGAAAGCGCAGGGATTGAACCAGTTCGCCAGCGTGTGCACCTTGGCGGGAGCGGCACAGCCTGGATTCGCGGCTACTGGTCCAGCCTTGTTGGGGTCACCCACTTCGTTGGGACGGTTCAGGCTCGATCCGTTCCACTGGAAGTTCACTCCCGAGCCGCTGAAGTTGCCATTTGCGCTTGCGACCACGAACAGCGGGAACCCGGAAGTGACCTTTTCGATCACGTTGACCTGC
Organism: Terriglobia bacterium; assembly: GCA_963816025.1. Taxonomy (GTDB): domain Bacteria; phylum Acidobacteriota; class Terriglobia; order Terriglobales; family Acidobacteriaceae; genus JAIQFF01. Next base: position 76,937 of record CAWFJA010000007.1, on the reverse strand, counting down.
CAGTTACCCAGAAGGGCATTGGCCACGCCGCCCATGCCGCTGCCGAACGCCTTGCCTTTGCCGATCGGCAGTTCGTAGAGAATGCTGGCGGTGAACTGATCGTTGAGGTTGATTTGAGACAAGCCCCAATCCGCTTTTTGGGTTCCGGGCAACGGCCAGTAGATCGCGCCCGGAGTGGTGCCGGCTCCGTCAGGAAAGCCGGAGTCGAAGGTTCGGGACCAGGTGTAGCCCAGCAGGGCGTAAATGCCGTGGCGCACGCTCTTCGTCTCTCCTTTGATTTGCAGAGAGTCGTATCGCGCCGCCCCTGAATCCGTGATGTTGGAAACGTTCGTGAACAGGCCGTAGGGCGCGGTGAAAGCCGCTCCATTCGGGCCGCAGCCGAAGGTGTAGCCGGGAACCACGCCGCCACACGCTGCCGGAGACCCCACGTTCATGTTCAATCCGTCCACCAGGATGCGGGAACTGCGTGAGCCCGCATATCCAGCCGTCAGGACAAGGTTGCCGGGCAGTTGGCGCTCAACATTGAGGTTGAACTGCTGCACGGTTCCCTGTTTGAAGTTGAGGTTCTGGGACTGAATGGTTCCGGTAAAGGTGGACGGGTCGGGTTGCGCCGTAAAGGGCAGAAGATTGGGTTGAAGGAAACCGAGTTGAAGCCCGCAGTTAAGTGGCGCCGCTGACGTGGCGTTGCCAAAGGGACAGGGGCCGCCGGGGAAGAAATTGAACTGATCGATTTCAGCGTAGTACGGCGGATTCTGCCAAAGGCCCTGCGCCCCCTGGTTCCAGGAAGAATCGTGGTAGATCGCATATCCGGCGCGAACCGCGGTGGTCTGGCTGCCGAAGGGCTTCCAGGCCAATCCAATCCGCGGCTCCAGAGCTCGCTTGTCGAATTGGACGCCCGCTGCTGCGTCGGCGTGAACGCAGATGGCGCATCCGGCCTGCGGGCTGTTTCCCGCGACCAGATACTTGCCGGTCTGGAAGTTGAAATTCGCCTGACGACCCCCGGCTTCACTTTCGGGCGTCACCAGAGCCCATGCCAGGCCGATGTTCAGAGTCAGATTGGGGGTTACCCGCCAGTCGTCCTGCACGAAGGGACGGAACATTTTCCAGCGGCGGCCGGTGGTGGCGCCATCGAACGTCTGGTCGTGAATCGCGCCGCTGACCTGGCCCAGCAGGAGATCCGCGGTATCGTCCCCGGTGAATGAGCCGGAACCCCCATTCAGAATGAAGTAGCCGTCCTGGAAGCCGTTGGTTCGCACGTTCATCTGGTTGGCGCGGAATCCGAGACCCACACGGATGTCGTGCTTGCCGCGAATCATGTCTAAAGTCTCGTTAACCGTGTAGACGTTGGTGCCGCCCTGGAAGGGAGCGAAGCCACGATCGCCCAGAGAAAAATATCCGGACATCTGGGTCGAGCTCAGGCCGCAACTGATGCAGTCCTGGGTGGACTGGTTCAGGCTGGTGGGGTAGCCGGTTATGCTGCTGCACTTGCTCGCCAGGTCGGCGCCCTGAATGCCCAGAGACGCTGCGGTGCATGTGCTGTCTCCGAAAGACTTGATGTGGTTGAAGATTCGATTGAATCCCAGGTTCAGCTGATTGATGGTGCGATCAGAGAACATATGGGTTTCCGACAAGGCCACATTTCGTCCATGGTTGTTGATATCCTGCGTGCTGGCAAATGGATTCTGCTCGGCAAATCCTGGCGAGCCGCCGGGAACGAACGAAACCGCCTGATCGTAACTGAAGCGCGCAAACACCGAGTCCGCGCTGGAGAAGGTGTGGTCCAGCCGGACGTCGAACTTGCCTTCGTTCAGTTTTCTGACCGGAACGTTGGTGTAGTTGAAGCCCAGCGGGCCGTTGTTGGCGTTGGGCAAAGGATATAGCTTGATCATCTTTGCGCCAACAGAGTCAAACATATTGACCGGAATCTTGTTGCAGGCCACGCCCCCGGCCTGGCTTCCGTTGGCCAGGGCCGGAAGGGCATTTCCCGCGCCATCGCACTGGAAGGGAGTACTGCTATAGGGGTTGGTAAGGTCCCCGAAGCGATCCACATTGGTGGTTCCATCGAAAGTTCCGGGTCGAGCCACACCGAAAGGATCCGCACTGAAGTCGCCGCCCAGCATGTCCGCGGTTGGAACCAAGCCTACGAACGGTATGCCGTGACGCTGCATCTTGGCTTCGTAGTCGGCAAAGAAGAAAGTTTTGTCCTTCTGAATCGGGCCGCCAAGCGATCCTCCAAACTGATTCAGATTGAATTGTTCGCGGCTTGAGGCGAAGAAACTTCGCGCATCCAGGTCCGTGTTGCGGAAGAACTCAAACAGAGAACCGTGCAAGCCGTTGGTTCCTGATTTTGTGGTCACCAGAACGGTCGGACCCGCACGGGTGCCGTATTCCGCCGAGTAGTTATAGGTCAGGACCTTAAATTCCTGGATGGCATCGATCGAAGGCAGAATGGAGATGCCACCGGCAGTCAACTCGTTGTTGTCGTTGCCGTCGAGCAGCCAATCCGTGCTCTGGACCCGCGATCCGCCGACCGACAGCGAGAAAGTTCCGCGCGCCGAGACTTCGCTGCTGGCGCCGCCGTTAAAGAAGCTGTTGGGATTGGTCTCCTGCGTGGTGCCCGGCGTCAGGGTGGCGAGTTGCACAAAGTCGCGGCCGTTCAAGGGCAGGTCGGCGACTTGCTGAGAGGTGATGACCTGTCCCAGCGTGGGATTGGCCGTCTCCACCGCTACTTCCGTCGCGCTGACTTCGATGGTGGAGGTGACTGACGCGGGCGCGAGGGTAAAGTCCACTTCGCGATGCTCTTCCACCTGCAGCCGCACATCCTTCTGTTCGCCGCTCTGAAAACCCTGGCTGTCCACCCGGATGGTGTAGTCCCCAACGGAGAGCAGAGGGATGAGGTAATGTCCGGTATCGTCCGTCTTGGTTTCGCGGGAAATACTTGTCCCTTGCGCCGTTACCTTTACGTTTGCCCCTGCAATCACGGAGCCGGTCTTGTCCGTGACCGTGCCGAAAAAGCTTGCCGTGGCTTGGCCGTATAGAAGAGGGCAGATGGGAAATACCAGTGAACAGAAAACTACGAGCAGCGCTTTTTTACTCAGCATCAAATTCCCCCGTGCGGTTCTTCATCGAGTGGCGGTCGGGACGCGGTCTTTCGCCGCGTAATCCAGACGCACCTGATTACGCGACCATACCGGGACACGAAGTCTACATTCAAGACTTTTCGTGGCCTTGCTTCACAAAACGTCGCGGTTGATTGGTTTCGTTGTCGTCACGGACAACGATCAGCTGAGATCGAAGACTTCGATCCTTAAGTCTGGTGCGCAAAACGATACTGCCATTTGACTGCAAGTGTCAACCGCAACCGCCCCCGAACCGCCATCCGACGCGCCCAAACGCCCGGCTATCTTGAATCCTTGAGCAGGCGCAACGCCTCCTCGGTGGTGATGAACCTTGCCCCGAGCGATTCAAGTTCCGCCACGGTCCGTCTCCCGTCCTCGGAATTCAGCGTCTCGATGGCATCGCGAACCACGAACACGCGCCGCCCGCGCTCCAGCAAACCTCGGGCGGCGAAACCGACGCAATATTCCGTCACAACGCCAAACACGACAAATTCGGCATCAGGACCCAGGCGCTTCACCAGTTCATCGGCATGAAGGGTCTGGAAGATATCGAGTGTTTGCTTCTCCAGCAAAATCTGCTGGTAGCGCGAAAGATCGTCCGGCAGCGAGGCGGTCGGTTCGTTCGGGACAGCAATGACCTGCTCAGCTAACGCTTCCGGAACCAACGCGGCTCCCGGCGTGCCTTTGACACAGTGCGGCGGAAATGTAGCGAACTCAGGGTCATTTTGGATGTGAAAGCAGCCGTGCGACACGAGAAAAACACGGCCCTGGCGCGCGGCATCGGTGAGGCGGCGAATGTTGGGCAACAACTTTTCGGCGCCGGGCACGTAGAGCTTGCCGCCCGGCAGCATGAAATCGGATTGGACGTCCACTTCCCAGAAGACGATATTGCGAGATAACATACGCGTTCCGCCTGAACCGTCGTCAGTCTTCAGTCGTCAGTCTTCGGCTGGACGACCAGACAGCTTATAACATTGTTTGCGGCGCGCGGAATTTTGGCAAAGTTTTGGCGGCTGCAATTCTTTGTGTTTTAAGATTTTGAACGATCCCGCTGAGGTCAAATGCCTTACCGCAAAGGACGCAAAGAAAGGCCGCAAAAGTTCGCGATACAAACCAGCATAGTTGAACTCTCCGATCCCAAGAGGTGCGCTTCATGGCCCACGATGAGCCTGTCAAGAAGCAATCCCGGCTTCTGATCCGCAATATCGGTCTGCTGCTGAGCGGCGATCTGGAGCGGCCGATTCTCGACGCCGACACGGTCGTGGCCGTCGACGGAAAGATCACGGCGGTAGGTAAGGAGAAAGATCTCGATATTGAAGCCGCGACTCTGATCATCGATGCCAAGGGCAGCGCGCTGGCTCCGGGATTGATCGACAGCCACGTGCATCCGGTGGCGGGAGACTGGACGCCGCGCCAGAACCAGATTGGCTGGATTGACAGCTACCTGCATGGCGGAGTCACCACCATGATCTCGGCCGGCGAAGTGCACACCCCCGGGCGTCCGAAGGATGTGGTGGGGCTCAAGGCCATGGCCATTTTTGCGCAGCGGGCATTCTCGGCCTTTCGACCCGGCGGGGTGAGAATCCACGCCGGAGCCCCGGTGATTGAACACGGAATGGTCGAGGAGGATTTCAAGGACCTGGCGGCGGCGGGCGTGACCATGCTCGGCGAGGTCGGCCTGGGAAGTGTGAAAGACGGAGCTACCGCCCATCAGATGGTGGCTTGGGCGCGCAAGTTCGGGATACAGAGCACCATCCATACTGGCGGTCCCTCGATTCCTGGTTCCAGTCTGATCGACAAAGACATCGTGCTCGCAGCCGACGCCGATGTGATCGGACACATCAACGGCGGCCACACCGCGTTGCCGGATGATCAGATTGTGACTCTATGCGAAAAATCTACGCGGGCGTTGGAAGTTGTCCACAACGGTAACGAGCGCGCCGCGCTGCTCACGTTGCGTACGGCGAGAGAACTGAAGCAGCTTGACCGTGTGATCCTGGGTACGGACTCGCCCGCGGGTTCGGGAGTGCAACCGCTGGGAATCCTGCGCATGATCGCGATGCTGGCATCGCTCGGAGAGATACCGGCTGAGATCGCAGTCTGCTTTGCCACCGGCAACACCGCGAAGATCCGGAAACTGGACTGCGGACTGGTTGCCGCGGGCCGGTCCGCCACCTTTATGATGCTCGACAAAGCCCAGCACACGGCAGGAAAAAACGTGCTCGACAGCATCCGGCTCGGCGATCTGCCGGGGATTGGAATGATGATTGTAGATGGGGCTGTCAGCACGCAGCGCAGCCGCAACACTCCTCCGGCAACCATGGCGCCCGAGATCGCGCGGGGACAGTAGCGCCGGCGTCCCACCGGCGGGTGGCGGGCGCTACATCACGGCATGCCCAGTGACATGGCGATGGACTTCCTATACTGGCGCGCCTTCGCCATGGCCTCCTCTTCATTTACCGTGAGCAGTTTTTTATCGCGCATCACGATATGCCCGCCGATCACGACTGTCTGCACGTCGCTGCCCTTAAGCGCGTAGGCCAGTTGCGCGTAGATGTCGTACATGGGCACGGCGTTGGGTTCGTCCAGGCCGATGAGGATGATGTCGGCCTTCTTTCCGGGCTCGAGTGAACCGATCTCTTTCTCCAGGTGCAGCGCCCTCGCCCCGTCAATGGTGGCCATTTCGACCACTGCCTTCGCATTCAGCGCCAGCGGATCCATCCTGGTGATCTTCGCCAGTTTGGCCGCAAGATCGATTTCTTCCATCAGGTCCAGATCGTTGTTGCTGCCAGCCGGGCCATCGGTACCCAGCCCGACTGGAATTCCAGCGGCACGCATCTCGGTAACCGGAGCAACACCGCTGGCAATCATCATGTTGCTGGATGGGTTGTGCACGCAGCCCACCTGCTTCTGCGCCAGCGTCTTCCGGTCGGCCGCATCCACGAAAATGCAGTGCGCGGACACGACGTCCGGGCCCAGCAGGCCGATCTTGTCCAGATATTGCACCGGCGACATCCCGTTGTTCTTCATGCTGTCTTCCCACTCTTTTTTCATTTCGGCGGTGTGAATCAGGATGGGCGCATGATATTTCCGGGCGAGTGCGGCTGCATCCTGCAGCGTTTTCTGCGAGCAGGTGTAAATCGAATGTGGCGCCACGGCGGCATGGATCAGCGGGTCGCCCTGCCACTTCTTCAGGAACCTTTCGGTGTAGGCCAGCATTTCGGCTTCGGTCTTATTGTCGGGTGCGGGAAAGTCGATGAAAGTTTCGCCCAGCACACCGCGCATGCCGGCGGCCTTGGTTTCTTCCGCTACGGCATCTTCGAAGTAATACATGTCGGCGAAAGTCGTGACACCCCCGCGAATCTGCTCGGCCGCTGCGAGGCGCGTGCCCCAGCGCACGAACTCCTCATTCACATTCTTCGCTTCTGCCGGGAAAATATATTTGTAGAGCCAGTCGTTGAGCGTGACGTCATCGTGCAGGCCGCGAAACAGAGTCATGGGGACGTGGGTGTGGCCGTTGATGAACCCGGGCAGTACAAGGGTGCCTGTGGCATCGATGGTCTGCGCGGCGGCGTACTTGCCTTCAAGTTCGGTGAGCGGGCCGACGGCGACGATCGTGTCACCCTTCACGGCCACGGCGCCGTCGTCGAGAATGGTGCGGGAGGCGTCCATGGTGACGACGGTGCCACCGGTAACAAGCAGGTCAGCCGTTTCTTTTTGCGTTTGGGACGCGACGAATGCGGAAAAGAGAAATTGGAATGTAAGAAGAAAAATAATAGAGCGGCGATAAGTCATTCGTAACCCCGGCGGCGAAAGCCAGAAGTATTCTACGCGGAGGTGATGTAGCCCGCCGCCGCGCCGAGGGCGGCTGTTCCCACGTGGTTCGTGGCTAACGCAGGCCGTCTTCGCCTTTGATCTCGGCTTTGGTCAAGCCTCCGACACGCGGCAGCGGACGGCCGCTATCGGTCACCGCGACTGCGACCATGATCTCGTTGGCGCGGGGAGCGTCGTTGATTCGAACTTCCATGCCATCGAAGTGACTGCGGACGAAAGCCGCGTCCTTGTGGCCGAGGGGGATGTCGAGAGCCACGCCTAGTCCGCCACGCTTCTTCGACGACGGTATCAGTGCGGCGCCTTTGCCCAGTACTTTCCGCACCGGCGCACCCAGTTTGGGGTGGAGAATTGCGGCGGCGTGCTCGAGTTCGCCGTTTTCGCCGACTGCGGCCGCCTTGCCGTAGCTCTCGACGCTGGCCGCTGGAATACCCAGAGCGGCCACCGCGCGAAGCGTGAGCAGTTCTCCGAGTTCTTCGCCGATCAGCATCAGTTCGGACAAGTCTTCGACGTACTTTCCCGCGCAGGGGTTCTCAATCACGGCGACGGCGGCGGCGCGCCGTGTGGGGGGATTGACGGCGCGTCCCATCTCGCTGCGCGTCTCTTCCACGAAAGTCGCAATCTTGCGAATGCTGGCTTTCATTCGTAGCGCAATCCGTCCTCTCCTTTGATCTCGGAGGCTTTGAGGCCGCCGACGCGGGCGTGAACCCGCGGGCCTGTGGTCATCACCAGGGCGAGCAGAATCTCATCGGCGCGAGGGGAATCGGCCAGACCGACCTCCATGGCGTCGAAATGACTTCTTACATAGGAAGCATTGATATGCGTGATGGGCACATCGAGCCGTGCGCCGGGACCGCCGACCTTTTTGGTGGATGCCACGATGGCTTTCGCGTCGCCGAGGATCTCACGCATGGCGTAGCCGCCGGGCACGTGCCATAGGGCGCCATGCTCGAGTTCACCGGCCGAACCGATGATGGCGCCCTTGCCGTAACCCTCGATAACTTTGGGATCTCCACCCAGCGCGGCGACCAGCGATCGCGCCATCTCGAGGCCCAGAGGCTTGAGGTCATCCATGAAACCGGCAATGTCGTTGACGTATCGGCCGGCGAAGGGATTGCGGATCACCGCCAGCACGGCAGCGCGACGCAGCGGCGTGGACGAGACCGGTCCACCTTCGTGGAAGATTTCTTCTACCGCAGTGAATTTCTTGCGAACCTGAACCTCAGGCATGAACGAGACTCCTGCTTTCTGGAAAAGCAATGAACGAGGATTGCAAGTTAACGACGCGAGTGTCCCCCCGCAGATGCAATGCTGCCGAGCGGATTAATCCGTCAGCCAGCAGCCTGCGCGCGACTAGAACACCGGCATCCAATGCAGTCTCAATCTCGATCAGAGAAAGTTCGCCGACTCCCTGAGTGACCAGCCGGTCGCCCAGATCACTGTCGGGTGCAAGACTATTTGCGGGAACGCGCGTCACACTGGGATGTTCCGGCAAGTCCACTGCGTTGGCAATGACAGTCGCGGTGGCGTCCGCCGCCGCCGCACCATCGGCGAGGACAGTAACTGCGTCGGCGATCCCCAGCGAGAAACTGCGGCCGCGCCAGCCGCTGGTGGCAATGCCGCGTGCCGGCTGCGCCGAATCCAGAGTGGCGGTTCCGAAAAGTGATGGACGATCCGGCCTCTCCACTATGCCGACAACAAACTGCTCTCCGGAAGCGAGATGCAACGCGATGTCGCCGCCATTATTTACATAAGCCCGCGAAAGGCGGGCCGCCGCCGTCATGGCGCCCAGAATTTCCTCCGCAACGGCGCCCGCCACTGCCGCCATCGGCGTGATAAAAGTCCGCTCACAATAGGGCGTCACGGCCGCCACCATGCGTTTCGCGATAACTCCCGACGGCGTCGGACCGTCCACTTCCGCGGCCTGGCGCAAAAACGTGAGCTCGCCGCAAAGTTCATCGAGCACATGGACGAAGCGCTCGGTGGCAGCCCGATAAGCAGCGTCGACCTCACGCGTTGATCCGAAGGCTTCGACGATCAAGTCAATAGGGCCGTCGTGAAGATGAAGTCTCTGTCTATCTTCCAACCATCGAATTTGAGCCCGGGCTCTCATTGATCCGACCCCGGATCCGGCCGAGACGATTTTCCCGGGGCCAGCGGCCAGGGATTGTCCGGGTTGGCGGAGAGCCGGCGGCGGCCTTTGCCGTCCATGATGGAATCGAGCGAACGCACGTGGTCCATGTAGCCGCCCAGGGCGGCGTAGTCCTTAACCTTCAAGGTGAACTCTATCGGTGCAACCAGCGCAGGGGTAGGCACATAACCAAAGGCGTGTTCCGGCATCCGGGTGACGTCAACCATGAACGTGATGCCGCCGCCGGGCCAGACGTAAACCGGCGCGCCGCCACACGTGACCCGGGTCAAGGCGTCGCGCACCGAGTGGGTGAGCCTCACGGGATTTTCCGTGACACCCGCCCTCAGCGATCCTCCTGCGCCGCCCATAAACAGGATCGTGCACAGCGCAGGTTCGCAATTTTCCCGGATGCGGGCGACGGACTCGCTCAGCGCGGCGGGCAAATCTTTTTCCACTGGCCGCAGAGCTTCATTCAGTTCGAAATAGGCGTGGTGCTCGCCGGTCGTGCTTACCATGAGCAAGCGAAGCTTCGGCCAGGCAAACTTGGGATTGAAATTCTGCAGAATCGAAAGAGGATCTGCGATGTTGGTGCCGCCCCACGCCGTTCCGGGCTCCGCCACCCGGAAATAGCGGCCCGGAGTTGAACGGTGGCCCTTCATCTTGATGCCGGTTTCGCGCACCCCCAGCAACTTCCCCGCCTGATGTTCGGAGAGAACGCCGGTGATGTGGTCATCCACCACGACGACCTCGTCAACTTTGCCAAACCACTGCTTGGCAAACATGCCGATGGTGGCCGAGCCGCAGCCCACCCGCATGCGTTCTTCCTGCACGCCGTCAACCACAGGCGGCTTACCGGCCTGCACCATCACCGTGGCGCCATCATCGATAGTGAGTTCCACCGGTTTGCGGTCGCACAAGTTCAGCAGGGTCTCGCAAGTCACCGTGCCTTCCTTGCGGCTGCCGCCGGTCAGGTGGCGGACGCCTCCCAGCGAAAGCATCTGCGAACCGTATTCGCTGGTGGTCACGTGTCCTACGGGCTCGCCCTGGGCGCGGACGAGATTCGTTTCCGGACCGAGATGGCGGTCGGTATCGATCTTCACCTTGACCCCGCAGTAGCTGAAGATCCCCTCGGTGACCACCGTGACCATGTCCACGCCTTGCACGGTGGAAGAGATGATGAACGGAGCCGGCTTGTAATCGGGATACGTCGTGCCGGCGCCGATGGCCGTCACGAAGTTCTCCGGGCCGGTCACGATGCTGCCATCCCATTCGCGGTCGCGATCGAGAAAGGGAACCACGGAATCGCCGCGCGATACGGCGCGATCGAGTACGACGTGAGGATCGATGCGGACCAGTTGTCCGTTATCGTTCGCGTAACGATCGCAAGCGCCCGTTCTTCCCGGCTTGATGTAGCAGAGCACGGGGCAGGCATCGCATCGAATGGCGTCGTCTTCAGGCATCTTTCTTTTCTGTCTGTGCAGTTGCAAGTGTAGCGCCGGCGTGGCGCGGGCTGTCTGGCGCGCACCCTACCCGCCCCTCCGTCCGGCCGGACACCGGCGCTACCATCGCCGCGCGGATGCGGTCGGGCGTTGCGGGCAGGCGGGGGATCCGCACGCCGATGGCATCGTGAATCGCATTGAGGATCGCGGGCGCGGTCGGAATCACAGCCTGCTCTCCGATCCCCTTGGCTCCATACGGGCCGACGGACGACGGATCTTCGATGAGAATCGACTCGACCGGCGGCATGTCGCCGGCGGACGGAATCAGATAATCATGAAGGTTCTCGCCTCTACCGGGGAAAAACTCCTCCATCAGCGCCATCCCTAATCCCTGCGCGGAGCCGCCTTCGATCTGCCCTTCAATCAGCGTGGGATTAATGGCCCGGCCGACGTCGTGCGCGGCGGTGATCTTCAGGACGCGCACTGTCCCAAGTTCCGTGTCGAGCGCAATCTCTACCAGGTGCGCGCCGAACCCGTAAACCGCATAAGGCTTGCCCTGGCCGTTTTCGTCGAGGGGGCTGGTGGGCGGATCGAAAGTGGCCTCTCCCGTGAGCACGTAGCCGTGCTTGTCCAGGGGCAGGTCGCGCAGGTTTACGATGCGCTGCTTGTCTTCTTCTTTGACCTTGACCGCACCCGCCTCGAACTCGATGACGGCGCAATCGCAAGCTTCGGCGAGGCGCAAGATTGCCTTGCGCAATTCGATGCCCGCCAAATATGCGGCCTTGCCGGTAACAAAAGTCTGGCGGGAGGCAGAAGTCTTGCCGCAGTCGGGCGTGATCGAGGTGTCGCCAGACACCAGATCGAAGCGCTCGATGGGAGCGCCGAGTGCGTCCGCGCAGATTTGAGTGACGATGGTGTTCGAGCCCTGGCCGATATCCACCGCGCCCTGGTGAAGTGCGATGCGGCCGTCGGCTTTCACGCCAACGCGAATCGTGGATGGATTGGGCAGGGAAGTGTTGCCGCATCCGTACCACATGCCGGCAACGCCCACTCCCCGCCGAACCGGGCCGCTGGCATGGGCGTTGAAGGCTGCAGCTTCGGTGCGCGCGGCGGTCCAGCGTGGACGCAGCGCCTCGAAGCAGGCGCGAATCCCCACTCCCTCGCCCAGAACCTGGCCAGTGACGGTGGGAGTTTCATTGTCTAACGCATTCAGAATTCGGAATTCCAGGCGGTCGATGGCCAGACGGTCGGCGAGATCGTCGTACAGCTGCTCCTGCGCGATAGCGGTTTGCGGCACGCCAAAACCGCGGAAAGCCCCTGCGGGAACGAGATTCGTATGCACCGCACGGGTGAGGGCGCGGTAGTGCGGCACGTAGTAAGGCCCCGAGGCGTGGACGGGAACCCGCGCCGCGACCGTCGGCCCCCAGGAGGAGTAGGCCCCCGTATTGAAGTCGGCGGAGAAGTCCATCGCGGTCAGCTTGCCATCGCGAGTTGCGCCCGCGCGCAGGCGAATGTGTGAGGGATGACGCTTGGTGGTCGTGAGGATCGATTCCGTTCGCGAATAAACCATGCGCACCGGTTGGCGCAGGTGCCAGGCCGCCAGCGCCACGAAGGGCTGAACCGAAAGATCGAGCTTGGCGCCGAAACCGCCGCCCACCGCGGTCGGAATAATGCGCACCGCCTCGGGAGCGATCCCAAGAATCTGTGCGATGTCGGCGCGATCCATGTAAGGGGCCTGGGTGCATGCCTGAATCTCAATCCGGTCGTGTACGCGCCGCGCAAAACCTGCTTCGGGCTCTATGTAAGCGTGCTCGATGAACCCGGTCTCGTATTCGCCTTCGACCACGATGTCAGATTCCGCCAGAGCTCTCTCGACATCGCCGCGGACTACCCGGCCCCGGACCAGCACATTATTTTCGCGGCTGGAATGGATGCGTTCGGCGCCGGGAGCGAGTGCCGAGGCAATCGTGGTGAGCGCGGGAAGCTCTTCCCACGTAATCGGAAAACTTGTGCAGTCGAGAGTCTCGATGGCGTCGGCGTCACCCACCACCGCGGCTACGGCTTCACCTCGGAAACGGGCCTCCACTTCGGCAAACACCGGCTGGTCGGCGAAGCGAGGAATCACACCGTAACGATTCTCTCCCGGAATATTTTTTGCCGTCAGAACGCGGTGGATTCCTGGATGCGCGGCCACGAACGCTTCAAGATCGCCAAAACGGAAGCGTGCCCGCGGGCAGGGACTGCGAATCGCGCGGACGACCAGGGCCCCAGCTGGAATTTCGTCAGCTCCGAAAACCTCCGTGCCATCCACCTTGCTCTGGCCGTCGAGGCGGACCAGCCTCGCGCCCACCGCATTGCCGGCCAGGGGCGACGGTTCGACAAGCTTACCGGAGCAGGCATCCTGTATGGCGGTAATGATCTTGCGGTAGCCCGTGCAGCGGCAGAGCACGCCGCCGATCGCGTCCATGACCGCGTTTTCGTCAGGGGTCGAGTTGCGCTCGAGAAGCGCGGTGGCCGACACCAGCATGCCCGGCGTGCATGCCCCGCATTGCGCGGCGCCGTGACGAAGAAACGATTTCTGCAACTGGTCGTAGATCGGCGCGCGGGCGGCGAGTCCTTCCACCGTCGTGACTTCATGTCCCTCGACCTGACCGGCTGCGATCAGACAGGAACAGACAGGCTCGCCATCCAGCAGGACGGTGCAAGCGCCACAGTCACCGGCGTCACAGCCGACCTTGGTTCCCATGAGCCCCAGATGCTCACGCAGCACTTTGGAGAGTCGTTCCACCGGCGAGACTGCGGTGGCCACGTTCTTTCCATTCACCGAAAATGCAATGGATGTGTGAGTGCCGGACAGGGGAGAAGTCGTGGCGACCATCAGTTACTCCCCACGCAAGTGTCGAGTGCGCGACCGACCAGCGTCAGTGCGGCGTCGTTCCGGTACGCAGCGCTTGCGCGCACGTCGTCGATGGGCGAGAGCTCAGCCAGATGCTCGGCCAGAGCCATTTTGCCCAAGCCAGTGCGTGCCGGAATGCCGACCAAAGCGTGCTCAAGCGCAGTGAGCCTGCGCGCGACCGCCGAGCACGACCCGACCGCGACCCGGGCCTCGGCGACGCGGCCGTTGTGGTCTTGCTTCACGATCGCAGCCACCATGGCGATCGAGATCACCAGGTAGCGCCGCGCGCCGAGCTTTAGAAAGGTGGACGGGGCGTCGTCGAGCCCACGGGGAACGATTACATTTGCCAGGATTTCGTCGGGGCGGCGAACTGTTTTGCGATTTCCTGCGATGAAATCAGCCAAAAGGACGCGGCGCGTTCCCGCAGCTGAGCACAGCTCGACTTCTGCATCAAGCGCCAGCAAAGGAGGCACGCTGTCAGCGGCAGGAGACGCGTTACAGAGATTGCCGGCCACCGTGCCGCGATTCTGTATCTGAATTCCGCCGATTTCGCGCGCTGCGCTCTTGAGAGCGTCGAAGCATCGGGGCAGCGGAGTGCCGACCAATTGACTCCAGGTCGTAAGCCCGCCAATGCGGATGTAGTCGGCTTCGAGCGCGATGCCCCTGATTTCGGTGAGGCCGGAGACGTCCACCACCCGGTCCGGAGCGGGCCGATCACCCAGCGCAGGGAAGAAGTCGGTGCCGCCCGACAGAATTTGTCCGCCCTCATGGGCCAGCACATGCAGCGCGGCGTCGAGCGTCTTGGGCCTGGAATACAAGTTGGCTCCCCACGCAATTGTACAGCGGAGAGGAAGGCTTTCCGGTACGCCCGAGCTCGCGAAAAACTTGTAGCGCCCCCCACGACAGCCGCGGGGACGGCGGCGCTACAAAGAACTCCCCGATCACGGCAGGGGCACGAACTTCACGCAGGCGGGAGAAGCAACCTGGAACTCTTGCCCGGTGGGAGTAAGTCGTCCGGTCTTGCGATTGATGCGAAAAATTACCACCTTGTCCGACTCCTGGTCTGCCGCCCACAACCACGAGCCTGTCGGATCGATGGCAAAGTTACGCGGTGTTTTTCCGTTGACCGGGACGAGCTCAATCCGGGTCAGCGTTCCTTTTGCGGGAGCGATCGAAAAAACGGCAATGCTGTCCGGTCCGCGATTCGAAGCGTAAAGAAACTTGCCGGAGGGATGTAACGCGATTTCTGCCGCAGCGCTCGGGCCCGAAAAGTTATCGGGGAGAGTAGAAACCGTGTTTATCTCGCGCAATCCACCATTCGCCGGGTCGTAGGCATAGGTAGTCACGGTAGACCGCAATTCATTGATCAGGTAGAGGAACTTACCACTCGAACTGAACACCAGGTGGCGCGGGCCGGAACCGGGAGCGGCTTTGGTGATCCCCGGGTCTGGTCCCAGGGTTCCTTTGGCTGAGTCAAAGGGATAAGCGAACACCTGGTCGAGTCCGAGGTCCGCAACCAGAGCAAAGCGGTCGTCGGGCGATAAAGCAAACGCGTGGGCGTGAGGATGCTCTTGCCGTTCCTTGTCCGCGCCCGCTCCGTGGTGCTGCACGAAGGTCGAGACCTCGCCCAGGCGGCCGTCGCTTAAAACCGGGAAAACGGCCACGCTACCCCGGGTGTAGTTCGCTACTAAGGCGTATTTGCCGGTCTGGTCGAGCGTGATGTGGGCCGGCCCACCATCGCGGGATGACACCTGGTTCAATAAGGACAGTTTGCCGCTGGCCGAATCGATGGCGAAAGCACTCACCGCGCCGGTAGGCTGGCCTGCGTAAGTCTCAGTCTCGTTGACCGCGTACAGGAAATGTCCCCTCGCATCCGCGGTAAGGAATGACGGCTGCGCGGACTCGGCGGCCAGGCCCAGCGCCGTTGACTGACCGGTCCTGGCATCGAAGCGATAGGCATAGATGCCTTTGCTGCCGTGGTCCGTGTAGGTGCCGATGTAGACGAGATATTTGCCTTTGCCTGCTGCAGCTGCGGAGACCGGCCGCAGCAAAAATGCAACCAACGCAAACAGAAACAAACCAGAGAGAAGAGGGCGGAGCCGGCGCAAACTCTGAATCATCAAGGTCATAAGTTCCTCGTCAACCGTGTCTATTAAAGATGCTGAAACTATTGCGCATCGACGACACAACGGAAGCCGATGGTTCCGGCGCGGTCGCGGCCCGGAGCCATCAGCAAATATTTCTCGTGCTCGTCGAGGCGATAAGTCTGGGGGAAATACCAGATCGAGCCCGTGGGCTGATAGGATGCGCCACCCCGGACGATCGCCGCGCGGGTATGAGGATCGCGATACTCGTCAGTCCATTGCGAGACGTTGCCCTCAAGGTCGAGCACGCCGAATGAACTCGCCCCTTTAGGAAACGCATCAACGTTCGCCGGAGGACGCATGGCGCGGCCACGGTCCGGGGCAGGAAGCAGTTGCGAGTTCCACTCATTCCCCCAGGGATAAATCCGGCCATCGGTTGACTGCGCGGCCAACTGCCATTCCCATTCGTGGGGCAGACGCTTGCCCGCCCATTTGGCGTAGGCGCGCGCATCCTCAATCGAGACCCAGGTTACAGGTTTTTTCTCCCAGCCTGCGGTGTAGGTGCCATTTTTCCAATCGCGCAGAAAATTATGATCATCTTTCGGGTGATAACTGGTCGCGTCCAGAAATTTCTTGAACTCCGCATTGGTCACCGGAGTGCGGTCAATATAGAAACTCGAAACATGAACACGGTGACGATGGTACCGCCGCGGAATATTTTCCCACGGATATTGCACATCGACCCCCGGATCGTTCCCGCCTTCAATCTCGATGCCGTGCACCTGGAAGTCGTAGTCGCTCTCGGGAATCCGAACCATTCCCGCAGGCGCACTCTGCGCCCGCGTCGTGGCCGGTATCTCCACCATGGTTTGCGGGACAGGCTTCCATTCGTGCGAGTAGGTTGAAAGCGGGCGCCTGGAGCGCTCCGCCATATAACTCAAAAGATCTTTGACGGGACCCGCGGCTGGAACTTGATCGGTGGCCAGGACTGCGCCGAAGCCCAAGCCGTCGATGGCGAAGCTGAGAGTGGCTTCATTGCCTCGAACCACCGGCGTGAGCTCTGTGCCATGCCACAGGTCGTAGTAGTGCATCCCGCTGCGGTGGCTAATGCGGAGCTGCTCGCCGGTGCTGTCGTACTCATTGCGATTGACGATGGTCCACAGCGTGTTCGTCGCGGTGGGGAACTTGCTGGCGAAAACGCCGGCTTGCACCGTTTGGGAATGCGGCTCCCAGTCGGGACTGCGCAGGTTCTCGGCCAGAGCGCGCTCGATTCTGGTGAAGCGCAGGATGGCTTCCGCATCATGCGGGATCGTGCCATACCAGAAACCCCAGAGGTTTTCCAGCGTGGCGTAGCCCTGTCCGTTAAAGAATGCGTGTTGCAGGCTGTCAGTTTTATCGCGCGTGAAGCGATCGGTGACGCTCACCATGTGCCGTGGCTCGAACCACTTGGTCTTGCTCACCATCGGTACGAAGGGATATTCCTTGCCTTCCCAGGTCACCCAGTCGTTCCAGCCAATGTTCGACCAGGCCACGCTTTCATCGCGAATATCGAATTGCGGCTCCAGCGCGAGGGGATGGCCGGTGGCGTCGGAGGCCAGCCTGAAAGGCGCGGGAATGCTTTCGAGAGTGTCAAAATTGATGCCGTCGGCGCCAATATCCGCGAGCAGCCGAGAAATTGCGACCCAGGGGAACGTGCCTTCGTCGTGGGTGCCGGTGTCCCAGGCAAGGATGGGGAAGAACACTTTTACCCCGCGACTGTGAAACTTGTCGACCATCTGGCGGAGCGCAGGAATACCGCCGGGCAGATCGCGCAAAAGGTCAAACTGGTTGCGGTCGTCCACTCCCAGGTTGGGATAGACGGGCCAGATCAGAACGGCATCAATGGGCCCGATGCGGTTCTCGATGTCAGCGAGGAACCGGTCCACGGTGTACTCGCCAGTTTCCGGATCGTAAAACGTCCGGTCCCAGATCAGCAGCTGGACCTGGGAGACGACCTGCTGGGTCCAGGCCAGTTCGGGCCGGTCATATTGCGAGCCGTCGTAACGCAGACGAATGAGCCGGTCGGCCCGCCACGCTTTGAGGCCGGCGCGCCAGGCTTCGGCATCGGCAGGGTCTTGCGGTCCAGCGAAAAAGATTTCGTCGGCCAGCGGAAGCTCGGACAGGTTCATGACTCCGGTCGGCGAAATCAGAGGATGGCGTGCCTTCCACTCGTCGGAAAAGAGAAAGCACGTGGCAAAAACCAGGCACACGACTGCGGCCGATCGTAAGAGGCGAGAGAACAAGGAATAGTTCATGCGGCTCCCGGGGTTGCGATCAGTACATGATGGTTTTGGTCAAATGATGCGGCCACCAGGTGGTGTGATAGTGGGTCCACAGGCGGGCGTCGATCTGCGGAATGATGATCTGCTGGTCTTTCGGACGAATATGATTGACCTCTTCGCAGAGCAGGGCGGTGGCGTAAATGCAGTGGGCCCGGATTTCAACTTCCTGTTTGCTGTCGCGCGGAATCATCTGGTAGGTGTTGATCGCGTGCTCAAGCTCGGGCGAGTAACTGACGATTCCCAGAAGCCGCAATGCGACGGGAACGATGTAGTCGGCGAAGGCCGTCATCTTGCCGGTATCTTCGAGCGGGAACTGATTGTTCTTTCTTAAGGCCGAGTAAGCCAACCAGATTCCCAGCTGCGGCAGCTTATAAAACTTGATGGTGGCGCCGTCGTAGGGGCTGACGTCATTGAAGCGGGGAAACTCCTTCACCATGCGATCGACGATTCCGGCGCCGTTGTCATACAGGCGAGGCGGACACGACTTCACAAAATTGTGGAAGCGGCCGTCGTATTTGTCGGCCAGCACCGCGCCCACCTGATGCCAGACCTGTATCTTTTCGTCCAGCATCGGCATTTCGATGTTGCCCGCGAAAATGCGGTCCAGTTCCGGCCGGGTCACCTGGGAGAGAAACTTGCCGTCGAGCATCGGAAATCCATTGTCCATCGCCCGTTTCATGCAGGCGAACAGCGCATCGGAATCCGACCAGTGCCGGCCGGCATAGTCCACCTGAAACTTCACGTGAGTGGAAAAATCGGTGAAAGCTGTGTCCACGCAGTCGGCGGTGAGTATGAAGTCGATCACGTCATCGGCGCTGTCTTTCTCCCCGCCGAACGGCATCTGGTAGTCCGGCATGGCCAGTTCTTCGTAGGCCATCCATTGGGCGACTTCGACGATCTTGTCGACGTGGGTGCGGACGTCACGGGAGTGCTCCATCACCGGATGAAGACTGTCGAGCACCGGGCTGCCGGCGAGCTTGGGCCAGCGCATGGCGGATGATCTGGAGGTTGCACCGAGGCTTCCCGATAAAGTGGTCATCGCTCCGACCGTGGCAATTGCTTCCAGAAATTGGCGTCGATCCGGGCTTCCCAAAAGGCACCCTCATTCTAAAGAGTTGAGTCAGAGTTGAGACTTATCCATTCGCATGGGCCACCAGCAGAATGGCCAGGGCATAGAAAACGAACATGAAGACGAGATATATTTTAGCGCGGCTGCCCGAACCCTTGAATTCCTTCCAGGCCAAAACGCCCCATAGCGCCGCGACCATGGGGGCTGATTGGCCGATCGCGTACGAAATCGCCACTCCGGTAAAGCTCGCGGCCACTAGATTGAAAACCATGCCCAGACCCCAGATAAATCCGCCGAGCAGACCGAGAACGTGTCCGGATGGTGGTCCGCTGAGGTAGCCGCTGAAACTGACGGGCTCGCCGACCAGCGGTTTCTTCATGAAGTAAACGTTCCAGATCAGGCAGGAGAGCAACGCGCCCAGCGTGAGGAAGACGGCGACGCTGTAAGGCCCCAGAGGGTTTCCGTGAGTCATGGCGTGGGTCACAAACGGCGCCCAGAGTCCCATGAGAACGCCGGAGACAACGCAGGTAACGATGCTTTTCTTCGATACCGAACGGCCCGCGCTGGCCAGACTGCCGTAAGCTTTGCCGTCCAGGATGACCGCGACGACCGCGCACGTGACGCCCGCTGCCAGCAGACCCAGGTTGCCCTTGGGTTGCAAAGCGTAGCTGGAGACCACTCCGACCACGAGAGCGATGCCGATCGAAACCGGGAAGGCCACCGCGAGTCCGGCCATGTCAATGCCCGCCACCAGCAGCAGGTTGGCCAGGTTGAAGATGGCGCCGGCGATTAACATGTAAATAATGTTGGAGCCGTCGGCGGAGTGAACATTATTCAGAAAGCTTGCCGGATCGCTGGCCGACGTGCTGCCCATGGTGAAAGCCAGGATGAGCGAGACCAGAAAAATTCCCAGCGCATAGTCCCAATAGAAGAGCTCAAAGCGGTAATTCTTTACGCCCTTAAAGGTGTTGGCCCAGGAGCCCCAGCAGATGGCGCTCGTGATCATCATCAATAGCGCAATTTCCAGACTGTGTGGGGTGTACATGGGTTCTCCTTCGCGCCGGCCCGGCTACTTGCCTTTGATTCTGGAAACAAAGAGCTGCAGGAATCGGTCGGCCTCGACGTCGACACAAACCTTGGCGTTGGGCGTAACTGTATCCACCGCCTCAATCACATAGTGATCGCCGTGGAGCACGTTTCGCTCCACCGTGTCATGACGATTGGCGACGGTTTCACCGCGGGTGAAATCGCCGCGGGTCTCGACGTCCACATGCATTTCCGGGGACTTGACCAGCGTAGCATCAATCGCGACCCCGACCGCGAGAGGATCATACATCGGAGCGCCTGGCGATCCGAACTGGGCCGAAAGGGCGATCAGAAATTTTCCAACCGAATAGATAAAGTCGTTGACCGGACCATGGGTCTGGCCCAGTTGGTCGAGATACTTTTTTGAAAAAAGTGTCTTATCGCCTACATCCAGCCCAACCATAGTCAAAGGCCAGCCCGCCTGGAAAACGATTTGTGCAGCTTCGGGATCGTTGTAAATATTGGCTTCCGCAGAGGCGTTTACGTTGCCGCCGGTGATCGACCCTCCCATGATGATCACTTCTTTGACCAGGGGAACAATGGAGGGATCCTTCAGGACGGCCAGTGCGATGTTGGTCAGCGGCCCCACCGGAACCAGAGTGATTTCATGCGGCGCGGCGTGCACCATCTGGATTATGAGGTCCGGTCCAAAATGCGAATCCACTTTGCATTTGCTGGGAGGCAGCTCGATATTCGCCAGCCCATTTTTGCCATGCCAGAACTCAGCCGTGATGAGTTTTTGAAACAGAGGATGCTGCGCTCCGCCCGCGACGGGAATATCGCAGCGGTTAGCCAGCGAAACCATGCGCAATGCATTCTCCAGGCCCTGACTGGCAGTCACGTTTCCCGGAACTACGGTGATGGCGCGAACGTCCAGCTCAGGAGAATTGAGCGCCAGCATCAGGGCCAGGGCATCGTCGGTTCCCGGATCTGTGTCGAAAATTATCTTCTTGGCAGCGGCTGAGGCGGGAGTCACCCTGACCAGCCAAATCAGGAGCAGACCTACAATCAATGCGAGTCGAAGAATTGAAACTTTCAAACGTTTCAGAATTTGATTTCTCCACACACGAAGCAGCGTCGTAGCCTAGCTTTCAGACCGAAATGATGTCAAGGCCAAATGTGGTTGCGTGCGGGATGCCGGTGCACTTTTGGAATCCCCACGTGGCTGGTGGCGATCCCGCACGAGCGAGGGCGCTCGCGCCTACATTGGGCGGTACCGTACAATGACAATCCAGAGCATGTCAGCCGGGAACAAAACCCGCTACGTCGATACCGTAGCCACTGACTCGCGCGGACCCGTCGCCACGCTCGCCGGGCGTCCGCTGCTGTCGAATCGTGGCATCCCCCTCAATCTCGACTGGTTGCAGCAGGTCCGCGTCAACACCAGCGCGGTCGAACGGCGGGCGCAGAGCCATGTTGCCCGACGCACGGTAAAAAAAGACTGGCAG
Organism: Terriglobia bacterium; assembly: GCA_963816025.1. GTDB lineage: Bacteria > Acidobacteriota > Terriglobia > Terriglobales > Acidobacteriaceae > JAIQFF01. The sequence continues at coordinate 55,513 of CAWFJA010000007.1, read as the reverse complement.
GCGGCCTGGCTGCTGCGGGCGGTTTCCTGCATGGACCTCACCACCTTATCAGGCGATGATACTGATGAGCGGGTGCGCCGCCTGTGCGCCAAGGCGCGGCATCCGATTCAGGACGATCTGGTCAAGCGGTTGGGAATTGAAGAACTGAATATCAAGGTTGCCGCGGTCTGCGTGTATCACACATTTGTGGAAACGGCGGTGCGCGCGCTCGAAGGCAGCGGCGTGCGCGTGGCCGCTGTATCCACCGGGTTTCCCGCCGGCCTCTCTCCCCTGACCGAGCGCATGGCAGAAATTCGCCGCTCGGTGGAAGCGGGAGCGAATGACATTGATGTGGTCATCACTCGCGGCCATGTGTTCGGCGGCAAGTGGCAGGCGCTGTACGACGAGATTGCGGCGTTCAAACAGGCCAGCGGCGCGGCACACATGAAAGTGATTCTCGGCGCCGGCGATCTGCTTACCCTGCGAAACGTAGCCCGGGCCAGCTTTGTCGCCATGATGGCGGGCGCGGATTTCATCAAGACTTCTACGGGAAAAGAGCCGACGAACGCGACGCTGCCGGTGGGCTTCGTGATGACGCGATGTATCCGCGAATATGCCCAGGAAACCGGAATGGCGGTCGGTTTCAAACCGGCCGGCGGAATCCGCACGGCGAAGCAATCCATCGAATGGCTGGCGCTGATGAAAGAAGAACTCGGGCCGTCCTGGATGAGGGCGGAGCTATTCCGCTTCGGAGCCAGCGGGCTGCTTAACGACATTGAACGGCAACTGGAACATCACGCCACCGGACGCTATTCGGCGGACTATCGCCATCCCCTGGCGTAGCAAAATGGCAGAACCGGTGTGGGGCGGACACTCTTGTCCGCCACTTTTGACTTTTGATTTGTGTTCCGCCTAGCGCAGCCATATGAGCATCGCCGAAAAGTTCGCCGCCATGGAATACGGTCCCGCGCCCGAGGACCCCAAGGAAGCCCTCGCGTGGCTGGATCTTCACGGACGCCGCTTCGGACATTATATTGACGGCGCCTGGCGGCAGCCGGTCGAAGGCGGTTACTTCGAAACTGCCGATCCATCCACCGGCGAGAAACTCGCCACCGTCGCACAGGGATCGGCAGCAGACATTGATGGGGCAGTCCGAGCTGCGGGCGCGGCGTTACCAAAATGGCAGGCGCTCTCTCCCCACGCGCGAGCTCGCTACCTGTACGCTCTGGCGCGAACCGTGCAGAAGCACTCCCGCCACCTCGCCGTGCTTGAGACCATGGACAATGGCAAGCCCATCCGCGAGAGCCGGGACATCGACATTCCTCTGGTTGCACGCCACTTCTATCACCATGCCGGCTGGGCGCAATTGCTGCATCAGGAATTTCACGGATACGCCGCATGCGGCGTCGTAGGGCAGATCATTCCCTGGAATTTTCCCTTGCTCATGCTGGCCTGGAAGATTGCGCCGGCACTGGCCACGGGCAACACCGTGGTGCTCAAGCCGGCCGAGTTCACGCCGCTGACCGCGCTGGCCTTCGCCGAAATCTGCTCGGAAATTGGACTGCCCCCGGGAGTCGTCAACATTGTTACCGGCGACGGTTCGACCGGTGAAGCGCTGGTGAAGCATCCCGGCGTTGCCAAGATCGCCTTCACCGGTTCGACCGAAGTCGGACGCGCCATCCGCAGCGCCACCGCGTCGAGCCACAAACGGCTGTCGCTTGAGCTGGGAGGCAAGTCGCCTTTCATCATCTTCGAAGACGCCGACCTCGATAGCGCGGTCGAAGGCCTGGTTGACGGCATCTGGTTCAATCAGGGACAAGTCTGCTGCGCCGGTTCGCGCCTGCTGATGCAGGAAAGTATCGCGGAACCGCTCATCGCGAAGATTCGCGATCGCATGAGCACGCTGCGTGCCGGGGCTCCGCTCGACAAGTCCATCGACATTGGCGCCATCGTGGCGCGGGTGCAGTTAGACCGGATCAAGCGGTTGGTCGACCAGGGAGTGGCCGAAGGCGCAACCTGCTGGCAGCCGCAAATCGAGTTGCCGGCGCGCGGGTTCTACTATCCGCCTACACTTCTTAGCAACGTCCATCCCACGTCAATCGTGGCCCAGCAGGAAATTTTCGGTCCTGTGCTGGCAACGATGACATTCCGCACGCCCAGCGAGGCCGTCGAGCTGGCGAATAACACTGTCTATGGACTGGCGGCTTGCGTGTGGAGTGAGAGCATCAACGTCGCGCTGCATGTGGCTTCTCAACTCAAAGCTGGCGTGGTCTGGGTCAATTGCACGAATCTGTTTGACGCCTCTTGCGGGTTTGGCGGCTACCGCGAAAGCGGCTACGGACGCGAGGGCGGCAGGGAAGGCTTGCTGGAGTATCTCGAGCCGGCCTGGTTCAAGGATGCTCCGGCGCTTCCAGCCGCGAAGCCACCGGCAGATCAGAAGTCAACCGAAGATTCCAGTTTGGAAACGCCCGCGATTGACCGAACGGTAAAGCTCTACATCGGTGGAAAGCAGGCGAGGCCCGACTCAGGTTACAGCATGGAGGTGCGCGCCGCCGATGGCCGTCTTCTGGGCGAGGCCCCGCTGGGCAATCGCAAAGACATTCGCAATGCGGTTGAAGCGGCACACAAGGCCACGGCCTGGGCGAAGACAACCGCGCACAACCGGGCCCAGGTTCTTTACTATATCGCGGAGAATCTTTCGCAGCGCGGCGACGAGATGGTTCGCCGCCTTGCGGCCGTCGTGGGGGAAACTCACGCCACCGCCGAAGTTAGCCTCGGCATCGAGCGTATCTTCTCTTACGCGGCCTGGGCAGACAAGTTTGACGGGGCGGTGCACAATCCTCCGTTCCGCAATGTCGCGCTGGCCATGAATGAACCGCTGGGTACGGTGGGTATCGTTTGTCCGAATCAGGCGCCGCTGCTGGGATTTCTGTCGCTGGTCATGCCGGTGCTTGCGGCGGGGAATGTGGCCGTCGTGGTTCCCTCCGAGACCTATCCTTTAATTACTGCCGATTTGTACCAGCTTTTCGATGCCAGCGATTTGCCGGGTGGAGCGGTCAACATTGTCACCGGCTACACGTCCCAACTGTTGAAGACTCTCGCCGAACACGACGACGTGAATGCCGTCTGGTGTTTCGCGGATGAAGCCAGCGCCGTTGCCGCCAAAACTTACTCGATTGGGAATCTCAAGCAGGTGTTTACCAACGAAGGCCGCGCCATTGACTGGTTTGATGTGAAGCAGGGCGAAGGCCGCTGGTTCCTGCAGCATGCGACCCAGGTGAAGAATATTTGGGTGCCGTACGGCGAGTGAGCTGCCGCGCACCTGAGCGTTGACACGACCCGAGCCGCTCAATACACTCAGCCTTCTTCATCTTTCGATTTCATAGCTGGGTCAAATCGGTCTGCAAGGTCTCCTGAAATCATGGCAAAAATTCCTCGAATTGCAGTAGTGGGCAGCGCGAATATTGACCTGGTCACTTTCGCGGACCGCTTTCCCAAACCCGGTGAAACCATCTTCGGCCAAAAGTTCGACCTCGGATTCGGGGGTAAGGGCGCTAACCAGGCGACCGCATCCCGGCTATGCGGGGCCGCCGTATTCATGGTGGCGCGGGTGGGCAGCGATCTTTTCGGTCCGGCCACGATTGAAAATTTCAAGAAGCTGGGAATTGACGCGACGCACGTAAAGCAGGTGGAAGGCGTGTCCAGCGGCGTGGCGCCCATTTTTGTCGAGCCCAGCGGACAAAACCGAATCCTGGTGGTGAAGGGCGCGAATGACGAATTAAAACCGGACGCCGTGGATGCCGCCGCCGATTTGCTGAAGGCGGTCGATTGCATCGTTCTCCAGTTTGAGATTCCGGTTGAGACGGTCTACTACACCATCGCCTTCGCGCGGAAGCATGGGATTCGCTGCATTCTCAACCCTGCGCCTGCTCAAGCAATTGATTTCAAGTTCGTGGAGGGCCTGGACTACTTAGTTCCCAACGAGAGCGAAGCCGAAACTATTACCGGGATTCCGGTAAGGAATGCCGACGACGCAAAAAGATGCGCCGAAAAACTGCTGGCCTACGGCATCAAGCGCGTCATCATTACGCTCGGCGCCAACGGCTCGCTGCTGGCGGGAAAAGAAGGCATGGAGCACCTGCCGGCGTTCCCGGTGAAGAGTGTCGACAGCACCGGGGCGGGCGACGCTTTTATTGGCAGCTTCGCCGTGTTCCTCGGAGAGGGGCTTCCCGAACGGGAGGCCGTGCGCCGCGCCAACCTGTATGCCGGACTCTCAACCACGGGCATAGGGACGCAAAAATCATTCTACGATCGTGCGCGTTTCGATGCGGAGTGGGCGGCGCGCAGCAAGTCTTAGCGTTACCAAAGAAGAATGCCACATGACAAGACGAACCAGAACCATCGTTATCTTCTGCCTGGTTTCCAGTGTGATCGCTTTTGGCCAGGCGCGCCGCGACCCGCCGCCAGAGCCGCAGACGATTCTGTTGTGGGAGAACGGCGCTCCCGGAGCGCTGGGACAAAGCGACGACGACAAACCTTCCATCACCGTGTATCGTCCCTGGGGACCGAACCGCTCTGGTACGTCAGTGATCGTCGCGCCGGGTGGCGGCTATGGGTTTCTTGCCGCCAACCACGAAGGCCGGCAAGTGGCGAACTGGTTCAACGCCATGGGAGTGACCGCCTTCGTCCTGAAGTACCGCCTGGGGCCCCGCTATCACCACCCCATCGAACTGGGAGATGCGCAAAGGGCGATTCGGCTGGTGCGCAGCCGGGCCAAAGAATTTGAAATCTCACCCGATCGAATCGGCATGATGGGTTTCTCGGCCGGCGGGCACCTGGCTTCGACCGCTGCGACCCACTTCGACGGCGGGAATCCCGGGGCGGCGGATCCGATCGATCACGCCAGCAGCCGGCCGGATTTTGTCATCCTCGGGTATCCGGTCATAACTCTCGAAGCGCCCTATGCCCATGGCGGGTCGGCCAGGAATCTGCTGGGCGACAATCCCGATCCGAAGCTGGTTCAGGAACTCTCCAACGAACTTCACGTCACGCCGCAGACTCCACCCACATTTTTGTTCACCACCAGCGAAGATACGGTGGTGCCGGCGGAGAACAGCGTGAACTTTTACCTGGCGCTGCACAAAGCGGGCGTCCCGGCGGAATTGCATGTGTTCGAAAAGGGTCCGCACGGGGTCGGTCTTGATCTAGGGGATCCGACACTGGCGGAGTGGCCGGTCTTGTTGGCGAACTGGCTGCGCGAAAGAGGATTGCTGACCAAACCAAGCGAGGGGATGGCGAAGTAGCCGCCGTCTAAAGTCCGCGACGCGCCCAACCCCCTGAATGTCCGAGGCAGTAGTCGCGCACTGCTGGGAAATCCAGGCAGGCGTAACTCGACAATCCCACTTCCCGCGGAAGGCGGTGGCTCGGGGCTGAGGTAGCCCAGTGGCCAAAGCTCCGTTCTCGACCGCAGAGCATGCTCGCCGGAAGGCGAGTTTCAACTTCGACATTCCACCCTCTGACACTTCTAACCCTATGGTAAGGTGGTCGAGATCTGCCGTCCGGCGCGGGTGGTTTCGTCGAACTCGACAGAGATTTCCTTAGGCTGATTCTTTGGATCCCGTCAAACCTCGGCAACTGCTTGGAGTATTCGACGCCACCATGATCGTCATGGGCGGCATTGTCGGCTCCGGCATTTTCATCAACCCTTACGTGGTTGCCCTGCGCGTGCATACTCCGTTCCTTATTCTGGGAGTGTGGTTCCTCGGGGGAGGGCTGGCCCTGCTCGGCGCATTCATCTGGGCCGAACTGGCATCGCGCTTGCCGGGCGCGGGCGGACAATATCTTTATCTGCGCGAGGCCTACCACCCCTCGGTCGCGTTCATCTACGGATGGGTCCTGCTCCTGGTCACGCAAACCGGCGGGATGGCGGCAGTGGCGGTCACCTTCAGCCGGTACTATCGAGAAATTACCGGCCTCTCCGCCAGCGACGGTCTGATTGCTGCCGTGACACTTTTAGGTTTGACCGCGATCAATTGCTTCGGAGTGCGTGCCGGCAGCAACGTGCAAAGCGCTCTCATGCTGCTCAAGGCCGCGGCCATCGCCGCCATGGTCGTGGTAGGAATCATTTGGGGCGGCGGCTCGGTACACCCATTCCCCTTGCTCGACCAGCCGGTATCGCTAGGACTTGGAAGCGCAATTGGCGCTGCCATGATTCCGGTTGCCTTCGCCTACGGTGGATGGCAGACCGCCAGTTTCGTGGCTGGCGAGATGCGCGATCCCCGGCGCGATCTTTCCCGTGGACTGGTCATCGGCGTGATCGGGGTCGTGGCGCTTTATCTCGCCGTCAATTTTGTCTGCCTGCGTGTGCTCGGTCCCGACGGACTGGCCGCCACCCGCATTCCCGCGTCGTCCGTGATGCGCGCCGCCCTGGGTGAGCGAGGCGCGCGGTGGATTGCGTTCGGCATCGCAATTTCGACGCTGGGGTTTCTGAGCCAGGGGATTCTCACCGCTCCTCGCGTCTACTACGCCATGGCGCGCGACGGTCTCTTCTTCAAGAGTGTCGGCTGGCTTTCTCCCCGCACCGGGGTTCCGGTCGTCGCGATCGTGCTGCAAGGCGTCACCGCCACCGTGATTGCCCTCTCCGGACGCTACGAGCAGATATTGAACTACGTGATCTCCGTCGATTTCATTTCGTTCGGCCTGACCGCCGCATCGCTATTTGTATTCCGGCGGAGGACCGCGGACTCGCCTCAAACCCTGTATCTGACCCCGGGCCATCCCTACACTACAGCTCTCTTTGTGCTGGCTTGCGCCGCCATCGTGATCACCACGACCGCGACTTTCCCGTCGAACTCCGCCATCGGCCTGATTATTCTGCTGGCTGGCATCCCGGTATATTTGTATTGGAGCCGCGCCAAGCGGAGAAATGCGTTGCCGCCGAACCCGAACTCGAATCTATGAGACACCGTCACTCCGACTACATGCTGTGGGCGAAGACCCAGGGCCGCGCCCGGTTCAATCTCGCGACCAGCGGCGTAGGATCGTTTCCTCTGCATGAACTTCCCGTCACCATCGATCAGTTGGAAATCAACGGCGACAGCACCTATGGCTACGCTCCCCTGCAAAATGCCATCGCGAAGAAATGCGGAGTCGATCCCGATTGCGTGGTCGCGGCCGCCGGCACCTCGATGGCTAACCACCTGGCGATGGCGATGCTGCTCGATCCCGGCGACGAAGTTCTCGTCGAACAACCAAGCTATGAGTTGCTTCACTTCGACCCTCTCTATATTTAGGCGCCAATCGTAAGGCATTTTGCCCGCACGGAAGAGAGCGGATATGCGCTCGATCCAGCCCAGGTCCGGCGCGTCATCACGCGCAAGACAAAATTGATCGTTCTCTCAACCTGCATAATCCGAGCAGTGTCCTGGCGTCAGAAACGGCGTTGCGGGAAATCGGCGGGATGGCGCGCAGCGTAGGCGCGCGCGTGCTGGTTGACGAAGTCTACCTCGACGCCGTTTACATCAATACCCCGAAGCCCTCCTACCATCTGGGCGCGGAGTTCGTCGTCACCAGCAGTTTGACCAAAATCTACGGCCTGAGCGGTCTGCGCTGCGGATGGATCCTTGCCGAGCCCGACCTGGCGCGCGCCATGTGGCGCCTGAACGACTTGTTTGAGTCCATCCCGGCGCACCCTGCAGAACTGCTGAGCGTCGTGGCCCTCGAAAACCTTGACTACATCCGCGAGCGCGCCAGAAAAATCGTCGAAGCCGATCGCGCGCTGCTGCACGAGTTTCTGGACAGTCAGGAAGCGATCTCCTCTCCCCGCACCGATTTTGGTACGACCGCCATTCTGCGGCTGGAGAATGTGGCAACATCGACAATTTCCTGGCCCGGCTGCGCACGGACTACGAAACCTCAGCTGTCCCCGGAAGCTTCTTCGGCCTGCCCAACCATTTCCGCATCGGCATGGGAGTGGATCACGAAATGTTCCGCGAAGGCTTGCAGAGAATCGGCCACGCTCTGAAGTCGGTTTGAGAACTGCAATTTGATGTGGGCGCGAGCGCCCCGCTCGTGCGGCAGCGCCTCGGCCGCCGCTGCAGCAAGGCAGGATCTTAGAGCGAAGCCGTCCGTGAACTTACTGGAATTGCGAGAGTTGCATGGTGCCCGGGAACGGAATCGAGTCTCGGGATTTTAAGTCTCGTGCGTCTGCCAGTTTCGCCGTGATAATAAAGCACTTATAGCGCACCAAGTGTGTATATGTGTAAATAAATGTGTCGGTTTTGAAGGGTTTTCACCCCGTTGCAGATAAGCTGCTCTCGCTGTTTCTTCGTCAGGTGGATTAGCGTCGGCGAGTGAGTCCCTTTGCCGAGGCCTCGGAACCAGGTGGTTCACGGAACGGTTCCACAGAAATGCGCTCGTAACACACTTCCAGCACGGTCAGGTGTTCTGTACCGCCCGGCAGTTGAAGGACTACGCTGTCACCTGCTGCCGACTTCATCAACGCGCGCCCCAGAGGTGACACCCAACTGATGTGGCGGGCGGGTGGCCCATTCTAAATTTCGCGTCCTTTGCGAAATTTAGAGTGGGGATGTTAAAGGCAAAGATCGAGTCGGAATAGACGAGACGAAAACATGAAAGAGCGGCGGGAAGACTTTCTTGAGCGGAACCGCGGATGCCAGTGAAGTAGACGGAATTTCATGAACGAGTTCAGTGATACGCCTTTGCGGCTCCCCCGCAAAGCATCTGGAGCGAGAAAGGATCATTCATGTCTCACCATTACTCCGGTCCGGACTATGGCTTTCCCCATGGGGATGCCCGCATCGACCTTACTGACCTGTACGCATTCCGCAAACCTGGGGAGGTTGGCAAGTCAATCCTGGCTCGTTTAGGTCAGCGCGGACAGCAGGGTGGTGCGGGCGGAGGGACTTGAACCCTCATGGGCCGTTTAAGCCCTGCGGATTTTCATACCGTCTACGGCTTTCGCCGCCCAGACGTGGAGACTTTTTTGAGGTCTCACGCCAGGTTTGCGGTCTGGACTATCCCTTCACCCTCCCCCGCAAGCTCCGGAGCTTAGGTGCTGCCCGTCTAGTCTCTACACCTTCCCGGCGAATGTCTCTCCGGGCTTGGCTCGGGATTGCCATTTAAGGTTTCCCCGAATTTGAGCAGTTCTGCATCGCCGGTTTCCCAGGCGAGCACTCAAGTTTTCCTTAAGTCCGCTGCGTATGCCATTCCGCCACGCCCGCGCGCGGCTGCCTTGGCCATGTCTATTTATAGTAGATCACATCTGCGTCGAACTCTTTGGGGGCAAATTCCTTCATCACTGCAAAAGGCGTGACGAACAAATTGACGATCGCGTTTACGATCGAGCAACGTAGTTTCCCCGCGGGCGAGAGCGGAATTCGACGAATTGCACAGAATAATTTTGAATCGTATGTTTGAGTAGCGGTGTTGCACTCCTCGCCTACCTGCGGCCGCTTTCGCGTTCTTACCCACCCGCCCTGATTGGCCTGTTCCTGGCATCCATGCCGCTACTAGATTTGGGCTACCCGGCGCATGAATCGGTTAGGACAAGTCGGCTACCGTTAGCTTTCGTCAGGGAGCCGCGCCCGACGAGAACGATGGAGCTACGGTGTCGCCGACTCCAATCCCACCAGCTTCGATTGCTGGGCCGCTCATCGTTCAGCTACCCCGCTCAGAAATCCTCGCGCCTGGGGAACAAACGGCGCAGAGACGGTGTGCATGTCATATCATGTTCAGGCAAAGGAGCAGTGATCAATCTTAATCTATGTCCACGCGAATCGGAGTTTGTCTCCTCTTGGCCATGATCTCGGCCCCAGACCTGTCCGGCGCCGATTTTTCCATGAAGGTGACCGACAAGAATTACCTCGATACTCAAGGTTTCAGCGTTTTTCTCTACGACAGCACGTACCATCCCGTTTTTGTGGACCAAAAGAACACGGCCATGGAGATGATTCTCCACGGCCAGCGCATTGCCACCAACGGCGACGTGCGCCTGATGCCAACGCCGGAGCAGTGGGACCTGGTGGCAACCCTCAAAGGTCGCCATGCCGACAAGGCGAACAGCCGGCTCACCGCCGACCTCGCTTTCCCGACTTTCGACTTCAGCTACACACTGGAAGTAACCGCCGAGTCAGGCGGCGTGGAGGTCAGCATCAATCTTGACAAGCCGCTACCGCAGAAACTGGCGGGGCGGGCTGGCTTCAATCTGGAGTTCCTGCCCTCGATCTACATGGGCAAGGCTTACCTGGTGAACGGAACCAAAGCCGGCATCTTCCCGCGTACGCCTAACGATCGGATGACGAAGGTTTTGCCCCTGCCTGATGAACCGAAAAAGGCGTACTACCTGGAGGACTGGGATAAGGCCAAGGGATACACTCAGCCGCTGCCGTTCGCCGAGGGCCAGAGCATCACCCTCGGGATCGACGACGCGCTGGCCCGGGTGAATGTAGTTTCGGATACGGCCAACCTCATGCTGTTTGATGGTCGCGACCGCGCGCAGAACGGCTGGTTCGTGTTGCGTTCGCTGATCCCTTCGGGCAAGACCACCGGCGCCATCGTATGGCACATCAGGCCGGACGTGATTCCGAACTGGACGCGGCCGCCGATGATCGCACACAGCCAGGTCGGTTATGCGCCGGGTTTCTCCAAGGAGGCTGTACTCGAACTCGATCCGAAGTACAACGGCCCGAAGACGGCGAAAGTGCTGCGCCTGATGGAGGACGGATCTTACAAGCAGGCGTTCGAGGGGCCGATCACGCCTTCAACGCCCTGGCTGCGCTACGTTTATTCGAAATTCGACTTCACTTCGGTCAAGGACCCGGGCCTTTACGTAATCGAGTACGCGGACCAGCGTACGGCGCCATTCGCCATCTCCAACGACGCTTACGCTCACATCTGGCAGGATAGCCTGGACCATCACCTTGCGGCGCAGATGGATCACGTTTCCGTTCGCGAAGCCTACCGCGTGTGGCACGGCGCTTCGCACCTGGATGATGGCCGTCTGGCCCCGGTGGTCGGCGAGCAGTTCGACGGCTGGAATCAGGCTACGGCAACGGACGGGAAGTACAAAGGCGGCGATCACATTCCTGGGATGAACGTGGGCGGCTGGTATGATGCCGGCGACTTCGATCTTGAGGAGCCGGCGCAACTGAGCGTGATTCAGAGTCTGGCTCTGGCGTATCGCGAATTTGATCTCAAGTACGACGAGCTATCGGTGGATGAAGTCGCGCGTGAAGTTGAGATGCACCGTCCCGATGGGGTGCCGGATACGGTGCAGCAAGTCAAGCACGGCGCACTGCTCATCCTGGCGCAGTTTCACAATATAGGCCACGCGATCCGCGGCACTCACGAGCCAGATTTGCGCCAGTATACGCAATTGGGCGATGGAGCCTCGAAAACGGACGGCCGCATCTATGACCCGAAGCTGGGTCCGAACGAAGTGAAGGGGGGCTACTCCGGCAAGCCGGACGACCGCTGGATTTTCTCCACGACGAACCCGTTTTTCCAATGGAACGCAATCGCAGCGCTGGCTGCAGCGTCCGATGTGCTGAAAGGCTGGGACGACGCACTAGCGAAAGACTGCATCGAGACGGCGATTAAGGCATGGAACGACGAGAAGGCTCACCCAACGCAGAATCCGGCGGGCGGCGGCCTTGGCGGAGCAGCTCCGGCAGGTGCTCCCGGAGGTGGAGTACTGGCTGCGTCTCAGGGTGCGGTGTCTGGCTCCTCTCCGACAAGTTCTGGCGCACCAACAGCTCCGCCGGCCGGCTTCGGCCGTGGCGGATTTGGCGTCGGACTGGACTGGGCTGCGGCACTGGAATTGACCATCGCTACGAATGGTGCCGAGCCATACAAGTCCCGTCTGAAGGAATTGTTCCCTCAGATGATCGCCCCGCAGCAGATGGAGTTCCGTGGTTGGACGGCAGTCCGAGCATTGCCCTATCTGGACGCGAGCGCGAAAGATCAGATGCGGGAAGCGGTGAAGACATACATGGCGGGTGTGGACAAGCAGTTGGACGCCACCCCGTTTGGCGTGCCTCCGAGCTTGGGCACCTGGGGCGGATCGGGCGCCGTCGTTGACATGGCCATCCGAATGTATTTCCTGCACAAGGCGTTTCCGGATCTCGTGAGGCCCGAATACACACTTCGCGCCGTCAATTACATTCTCGGCACGCACCCGGTATCCAGCACTTCGTATGTAGCTGGAGTCGGTACGGTCTCGAAATCGATGACGTACAGCAACAATCGTGCCGACAATGCCTACATCCCGGGCGCCGTGATTCCGGGATACATCATTATCAAGCCGGATTTTCCGGAGTGCATCGACGACTTCGGATTCCTGTGGTTTGAGGATGAAGCCGTCGTGGCCGGGTCGGCAAGCTGGGTCGTGGCCGGCAACGCTGCGGACGCGATCATTAAGGAATCGAAGTAGACCCAGTACCAAAGCGCCGGCGGCCAGAGCTTCTTTTTTGGGAAGAATTTGTTTACGGTACGGCGTTCATCGCATTTACGAGCATGCCGTCACTTCTGCGGACGACGGGCCGGCTGACCGTAGACAATCCGACGATCGAGTTCAACAGCACGCGGCTCTTCCTGATCGATCTCGCGCTGGACCCAGCGAGAGCGCTGCCGGTACGCCTGTTGCACCACATTGAAGCGCTCGGCGCTCCAGGGCCTGGGCCCGCGCCGACAACCCCGGTTCTTCTCAGCTATACCGTCGCGCCTTTGGAGCTTTCGCGAAACTTGCCCGTCATTGGCCCGCCGCTTTCGGGCAGGGGCTGGGTGGCGGTCAATGGATGTTGCGGCGCAGATTCCATCCACCGCTCGAGCAGCCTTTCGGTCAACGGTAAAATCTATTTTGCCCAGCGCTTCGCCATTGACTGGATGCGTATGGATGAGGCGGGACGGTTCGTCCACGGCGATCCTTCGGACGTGCACAATTACGACAGTTATGGCGCTGACATAATCGCGGTGGCCGACGGGACCGTGGTCGCGACCCTGAACGACCTCGATGACCAGAAGCCCGGAACCTTACCTGACCCGAAAACGATCACGTTGCAGAACGTCGACGGCAATCACGTGGTGCTGGATTTGGGGAATGGCGTGTTCGCCTTTTACGCCCACATGCAAAAAGGCTCGGTCAGGGTGGCGTCGGGCCAGCGGCTGAAGCGCGGTCAGGTTCTGGGCAGGCTGGGGAATACGGGCAACACTTCGGCTCCGCACCTGCACTTTCAACTCATGGAGAGTCCATCCCCTCTTGGCTCGAACGGCATTCCTTACCTGCTCGACGCCTTCGCCGTGGCCGGGCAAGTTTCCGCTGCAGACTTCGCGGCGGCAACTGGCGTCGAAGGAAACTGGCGCAAGGGGCTTCTCCCTAGACCCGACCCGCGTCATAATCAGTTTCCGCTGGACTTGAATATCGTGGATTTTTCACCTGTCAAATAGAGTACGCCGCAATAACGACTGTTAGAGACCGCAAAACAGAAAGCGCTGCTCCTCCGAGGGATATGCCAACCGCAACGAATGTGAAAATGTTGTGCTTCTTCCTTTCTATCGTCGTGATGGGAGCGCTGACTACGGGCCGAGCCAGTCCAATCGAAGCTGAAGCCATGGCGGCTGGAAATCCACTTTCGAACAGCAGGATGCGGATCAACCGGCGCCAAATTCGAGCGCTGATTCCGAGGAATCCGCAGAAGACGAATCAGCTCCCGCCGCGGTGCAGCTGGATGTTTCCAATGCTTCGCCCCTGATCCGAGCGCTCTACCAGGCGACGCGCGAGACCAAAGAGAAGGACATTCTCGGGTACCTGGCGCTGGCGAAGAAGTTGCTGGACGGCGGCGCTGACGTAAAGGCGATCGATGCGTAGGGGCGAACCGCACTGCATTGGGCGATCTTCGGCTCAAGCTACAACACCAGGCCCAGCATCCTGGTCGCCTACGAAGCGATCGCCGACGCCTTGATCGGGCGGGGAGTTGACATCAATCGAGAGGACATCTATCAGGACACTGCCCTGGATTATCTTTTGTACTCGCCGAGTTTTGAGATACAGACGCTGCTGATCGAGCACGGCGCCACCAGCGGGTTCTTAGCCGCATCGTTCCACTTTTTCATCGAACAGTCGCGGCCGATTCCGAAGACCGTGGCGGCTGCGGTTCCACTGTCGCGCCAAGCCGATCTCACTCCCGGGCAGACGTTAAGCGTGCGGCTCAACACTTCCGTCTATAGCGACCGCTTACGCACCGGCGACCCGATAACTGCTACCGTAACCTACCCGCTCTGTAAGAATGGAGAGCAAATCTCATGTAACCCGGGCGAACTGTTGATCCCGCCGGGGACCGCAGTCAACGGAACCATACTGTTCGCGCAAAAAGCGCCGGACAAATACGCCAGGCCGCGGCTGGTGCTCGATTTCTCCAACATTCTGCACAAGGACAGCGGAAAGTCTTCTCTTTATGCGCGCGTGCTCGATGTGGACAATGCGCGGGAGACCGTCCGCAACAACGAAATTCTGGGAATTATCCAGCCCCATCCTTCGAGCAAACTGGGTATCGCGATGGCTGCGGTGGGCGCAGCCAATCCAATTGCCGGCTACACGGTCAAGAGTGTGCAGACGGTTTACGGCTTGTCGATTCGTCGCGAAATCCTTTTTCCGGCGGGAACCGATATACAGATTCAAATCGTGCGTCCGTCCATGTTGAAGCAGAAGGAAACCTGGCCCGGGTGGCCGCGCCCGCCGGTGGATGCGCGCCTTCAGCAGCTGGTCGTGGACGCGCCCGCCCGCACCCATACGCCCGATAAGAAGCTCTCGGACCCCACCAATCTGATGTTCCTGGGCACGCGACAGCAGTTGATTGCTGCGTTTGGCGAAGCGGGATGGTTTGCCCCCGACGATCTCTCCGTAAAGTCCGCCTTGAAAGTGGCGCAGGCGACCTTGCGGCAAAGCGGATACTCGAGCGCGCCGGTTTCCGAGCTACAGATCGCAGGCCAGCCCCCGACCCTGGTCTTCCAGAAATCGCTCGACACTTTTGCCAAGCGCCACCACCTGCGCATATGGAAGCTGAATCAAACTTACAATGGGCAGGAGGTGTGGATCGGCGCAGCCACCCACGACATCGCCACCACCAACAGCAGGGCCGGTTCGAAATGGTCGCATCGCATCGACCCGCACGTGGATCGCGAGCGCGAGTGGGTTGAAACCGATCTGCTCTTCGTTGGAACCGGCATAGCTTATGCGGGCGTCGACCGCCCGGCCGTTCCCCGAAAGCTGGCCAACGCCACCGGCGACGAAATCGTTACTGACGGAAAGATGACGGTTGTGCAACTGGCGACTCCAAGAAAGCCGGCCAACGGCGAGATCGTTCTGACGCCCCGGTCTAGCGGGAAGGAGTGAACGAGAATGACGACACAAAGAGGTAAGTGGCCCTGCCGGAGGTAGCGACTCCGCCAAACGAAGTGGCGTTTGTGCCCCAGAGATTGATCAGCACCGCCGCCGGCGAGGAGGGAATGTGCTCGGTGTGCGTCGAAACCAGCGTCCCGTCAACATAGAACTCGATCTTCCCCGGATGCCATGCAAACTTGTACTCGTGAAAGCCGTCCTCGGCGCCGGGAACCGCGGTGGAGCTGCTCTGACTGTGAGAAGTCGTCGAATAATTGGTCATTTCGAGCGTCGAGGGAGACTGTCCCTGATACTCGAAATCAATTTCCGTCTCGCTGTCGTTGATAAAAGTGAATACATCGGTGACCGTGCCTGAGACCGCCGAACCGGCGCCGCGGGGCGTGGCCGAGGTTGACGCTGCCCGCGCCATCCAGACGTAAGTCCCATACCCGAATAGTTGTTGCGAGCGGATCTCCGCTCCGGTCGACGTGGCCAGGCCGCCCGCAAGGCTCTGCGTCAGCTTGAGCCGCAGCATGCCTGTGATAGGTCGACGTGATCTGCGCTAAGCGTGCCAGTGTTCACTCCGGCAATATTCCCGGGAGCCTTTCCGGTGTCGATGAACCATTTGGTTTTATCCAACGATCCGCCGGAAAAGGTTTCCTGGAATGTGGGGGCAGCGGCTCCCTCATGATTGCCAGTTGGAGCAGGGTTCTGCGCCAGCGTGGCCGCGCCGAGAAACAATACAACCGGAAGAACGTGTCGCAACATCTTCATGGTCATAGGAAGTCTGGGAATCATAGGACGGGCTTTGGCAGGATACAAAACAAAACGTCCCAGACTCGTTTGAGTCGTGGGACGCTCGTCGAACAAGCCCTCCCCCGAAAGATTGTTCAAGAACATCCTACTGGCAGATGGGAGGCGCGGGAATAGCCCGAATGGGCTACTCGCGCACTTTGTTTCCCGCTTTGTCGCTTTGGTAACCAATTCGGTGGTTACTTCAACGAAATAACTCTCTCCTGTAACGTTGTAGCCCTCGATTCGCAAGGCCGGCGCAAGGCTGGGCGGGGCCCTCAACCTGGCCGCCAGTCGCCTCGTCAAATCTCGCGACGATCGTCCGGGTCTCGTGCGGGAAATACCGTGATGTAATTGTCGTCGTAGGTAATCGGCAGAATCTCGTTCCCGTCGGCTCCCTGAGTGACTTCCGCGCGCACAAAAAATGCCACCCGGTTGGCGGGATTCGCCAGCGTTATGGTCACCTGTTTTTGACCGTTCGACTCGGAGATTTGGGCCGATACGTCCAGCTCGCTGCGGGGCATGGTATTCAGAGCTGACATGTCCGCCCACTGGGACAGGTTGGTCTTGAACTGCTCGTCGTTTTTGGCGCTGCCCAGAT
This sequence comes from Terriglobia bacterium, assembly GCA_963816025.1. Classification (GTDB taxonomy): domain Bacteria; phylum Acidobacteriota; class Terriglobia; order Terriglobales; family Acidobacteriaceae; genus JAIQFF01. The sequence goes on along the minus strand of CAWFJA010000007.1, from coordinate 38,747 downwards.
CGTCGTCGGTGGTGGATTCCCAATACACGTTCTCCGCCAACACTTTATCGGACTGCCGTCATCAGCACGACGCGCACCAGATGAGTGGGCGCCAGGTTCGGAACCCGGGGCACGGTCATGGCTTCCCGCGAGGTATTCGGCGCGATGCTGAAGCCGCTGATCTCGGTGAAGTACTGCCGTTTGCCCTCCAGGTTGAAGAACTCCACCGCCACTTTCAGATGGCTGCGTGCCTCGGAAGTCTGGTTGACCACGTACACCCTGGCTTTGCTGCGGTCTCCGGTGGCGTAGTAATCCCAAACCACGTTGACCGGGCGCAGACCTTTCTTGGCGCCGAAATATCCTCCACCCGGTTTGAAGTAGTCATCGAACAAATGTCCGAAAAACGATGGCCAGGGATTATTCATCATCCAGTGGATCATCATCTTGCGATCGGCCCAGTGGCTGGCATAGGTCTCATACTGCGCGCGCACGTCCTCGTAGTGGGCGAGCTGCGCCTTGCGGGAAAATTCCTCCGCGCTGGTGGAGGGCCCATATCGTTTGTCGATCACGCGCTGCACATTTTCCAGCGTGTTGTTGCCCTCGTTGGCCCCGGAGTGAAAGTACCAGTATTCGTTGATCGGCCACAATTTGTCCGCCGGAATAAATTTCTTCAGGCTTTCGAGCGGCGGAATGGTCTCGTTGTCTCCCTCTTCCGCCGACGAGCCTCGCGCCGGACCGTACTGGTCGCTGAACCAGTAATAAGGTGGCCGCCATACGTACGGACCCGCCATGTGGATGCCGCTCCACGTCGCGGTTTACGTGCGAGACGGTATCGACCACGGCATTCTGCCAATGTTCCTCGTTCAGAATCTGGTGATAGTCGTTCAATACCGGATCGGGCGGCAACCCGTCGCTGCCGTTGGCCCAGATCACCACCGAAGGATGCGATCGCAACTCGCGAATGCGCGCCCGCAGGCTGGCCCGGGCCACCCATTGGTCCTCGGCATTCCACAGGTCCCAATGCTCCCACTGCGCGCAGCACATGAATCCCGAGCATGACCGGCATGCCTTCGTGGTCCGCCCGTTCGATCATGGTGTCGTCGGCGATCTTCAATTCCCAGCGCAGCAGGTTCAGGCCGAGATCTTTGGCGTAGCGCATGATGTTCGCGTCCCGCTTCGGGTCGTTGCGGAAGAGCAGGTCGGGCGAGTACACGCCGCCGCGAATCAGGTAATCGCGGCCATTGATTTTCAGGTAGAAATTGCCGCCGGTCCCGATGTCAGGAAAACTGTTGTCCGAATCGCGGGCCTGCGTAATCTTGCGAATGCCGAAGTCGATCGCCTGGGAGTCCGACATCTCGGACTTGTCGTCAGCTTTGAATTCGAGTTTGAGATGGTAGAGTTTCGCTTCTCCCCACTGATAAGGCCACCACAGATCGGGATCCTGCACCGTGAGTTGAGCATATTCGGCCGGCGTGAACGCGACCTCTTTGGTCTGGTTTCGCAACAGCCGGACATTCTGCTGGAACTTGATCGTTTGCTTGCCGGGACGTGAAATCTCTCCGACTAATAGTGCCCGACACGGGTTTGGCTGTGTTGTTGCTCAGGTCGCAATAGACGGTCAGCGCGGCCGGGCTGGTCGCTGGAAGAGGGAGGTCGGTGGCCACGTAGGGATTTCGGATGGTCACCGCGCCCGTGCTGCTGAGAAACACCCGCTTCCATACTCCCGCGTTCCTGTCGGGCACGAAGGGAATATCCAGATGTTTCTGTGGATCGTGGTAGCCCATATATTTCCAGTTGATCCAGTCCAGCCAGCTATCGCCGAGCTCGATGCCGTTCTCCCCTTCAAGGCTTTGCTCCGGCGTAACTTTCACCGCCAGGACATTGGGGCCGCCGGGCACGATGAAGGCGGTGACGTTGAACTCGAACTCGTCGTACATGCCGACCACGGTCGCGCGATTCGCCACCTTGTGTCCGTTCAGCCAGATATCGGCCCGGTAATTGATCCCCTTGAAGATGAGAGAGTAGACCTCGCGGCCGGGTGGGGCGGTGAACGTGGTTCGATACCACCAATCCTGCTTCCAGAGATCTCCCGGAGTCGCCAGGTTCATTCCGAAATACAGGTCTTTGTAAACTCCGTTCTCCTGCAATATTTGCAAAACGGTGGCGGGCATGTGCCGCGCTGCGTACCAATGAGAAGCGTCGAAGGCGTCCTGCGAGACCAACGAATCGTCGACGCTGACGTTCTTCGCGGAGGTCATTCTCCATCCGCTGCCGCAGTTCGGTGAGGTTGGGGGATTGTTGGGCGGCGGATGCCGCAGGAAAAGCAACAGCGAGACAGCAGACACACGGCCACGGTGAGGCGCGACAGATGGTATCTCATGAGCAGACCACCATTCTATAAAACGCCGTCTTCTAGAACGACACTTTCAGCGCCAACTGGACCTGGCGCGGATCGCGGGCCCCGGTCAGGAATCCGAACTGCGGCGTGCCAAATGTTGTCGTATTGATCGAGTTTTGCGGTCCGGACTTGGCAAACTGAAGGTTGGGATGATTGAATACGTTGAAGAATTCAGCGCGAAATTCCAGCTTAGTGCGCTCGGTGATCGCGAAGTTCTTGAACAGCGAGAAATCCCAGATCTGGTAACCCGGTCCCTGTACGCTGTTGCGGCTGACGTTACCGAACGATCCGGATGGGGGATCGGCGAACGCGCAGGTGTTAAAGAAGGTATTGGGCACACAGGGTGTGCCGCGCGGATCGCCGATCAGGTCCGGCCGCTGCTGGCCGTCTGAGTTCGCAACTCCGTTATCGTCCAGGATGGTGAACCAGTTTCCGCGTCGAGACGGAAGTGATGCCGCCGATTTGCCATCCGCCGACGATCTGGTTAAGCACTCCGCTAGCATCGCCCAGCATTCGTTTCCCCTGACCGATCGGCAACTCGTAAAGGTAGCTGAAGACAAAGCGGTGGCGCACGTCGAAATCCGAGTTGCCATACTCCTGCGAAGGATCTTTGAAATAGCGGAAGTCACCGCCGTTTTGCGCCCCCAGGTCGGCGTTCGAAGCAATGTCCAGAGCGTGCGCCCAGGTGTAAGACGCCAGGAAGGTGAGTCCGTGAGAGAAACGCTTCTCGACCCGGGTTTGCAGCGAGTTGTAATTCGAAAAACCCGCCGAGCGGAACCACCCGATGAAACCGTCAAGCTGGGGCAGAGGACGCCGGGGCGCAAAAGGCAGATTGGGATCGGGATTCGGCGCAGCCTGATTGCCGTTCAAATAAATGTACTGCTTCAAGCCGCGCGATCCCGCATAGGTCACTTCAAACACGGTGTTCGACGGCAATTCGTACTGCGTCGACAGGTGCCACTGTTGCATGTAGGGCGTGACCAGCTTAGGGTCGAGCGAAAAGAAAAGGGGTGGCGGCTCGGGATCGGTCAGCGAATTAGCCGGGAAGCCGCTCGAAAGCGTCGGTATGCCGGGCAGGGAACAGTCCACCGTCGCCGGATTGGCCGAAGCCGCGCCGCAGGGCTGGTTGAAATTCTTGCTGACGAAAAATGGCGGATTGAATCCCATGCTCGGATTAGAATACGGCCCTGCCTCATCGCCGCCATAGAAGATGCCGTAACCCGCGCGCACGACCGCCTTCTCACTTAATTTGTAGGCCAGGCCGATGCGAGGAGCAAAATTGTTGATGTCAGGCGAGATCAGTCCCGGAGTGGCGGTGGCCTGTATGGGGACGATCGCGGCCAGTTGAGGCGTCAGCTGCGCGGTCACGCCCTTGGGCACGATCAAGGCCCCGCTTGAAAGATCGAACGTGCCGAGCTCGTTGTTCCGTTCCTTGATGGTGGTGAACAGTTCGTAGCGCACTCCCAGATTCAGAGTGAGGTTGGGGGTGACCTTCCAGTCATCCTGCGCGTAGAAGGCGTAAACCTGATGGTGATAATCGATGTTGTGCAGATTGTTGATGCTGCCGCTATCGCTCAGGCCCACCAAAAAGGAGGCGAATCCGGAGCCGCCGCTGAATGGCACCGCCGGGTTGTCGGTGAATCCGGGGCCGAAGTCGAGTGTGCCGCGAGGCGCCGCCGGCTGAAAAATCGTGAACTCTTCAGATCGGATGTCGGTCCCGAATTTGAACGAGTGACTGCCCCGCACCCAGGTCAGGTTTTCCGAAACACCGTAAGTGTTCTGCACTTCGTGCGAAGGTAGAAACGTGGGGCTGCCAATCTGGTTGATGTCGTTAAACGTCAGTTGCGGCAAGCCGCCGTTGCCGGGCACGTTGGGAATCCCGGGAAAACCGCCGGGAAAATTCAGCAACTCTTCGCTGGTTTTGTCGGCGTTGATCTGCTGGCGCTGCGAGTTGACCCGGTTGTAGCCCAGCCGGAACTCGTTGGTCAGGTTGCTGCGGAACAGGTGGGTCCAGCTGGTGGCGAAACTGCGATAGGCATTGTCTTCCACGCCGCTGAAGAAGCCGCCGCCATCGCCTCCCGTGCTGTCGAAGGGCCCGGGAATCAGGCTGGGCTGGTCTTCATAGCTGAAGCGAAAGAAGGCATAGTCTTTTTCGGTATATTTCTGGTCAATGCGTACGTCGAAATTGTTGCGGGTTTCGCTGCGCACCGGGTTGGAGAGAAAGTTAAACCCGTTACCATTCACGTTGGGCGACGGATAAAGCTTGGCAATCGCCAGCGAGAGAGGATCGAGCTGTCCCTGCGGGATGATATTCGTAGGGTTGCCGGCGCCGTCATACCCTCCAAACGGGACCCCGCACAGCCCGCTGGCATAAAGGCCGCTGGCTTGGGTCTGGCGCGCGTTGAAGATCTCGCCCGCGTAAGTTGGATGTCCGGCGCAGTCCAGCGCGGGAATCATGGTCACCTGGTCGGCTGCCAAAGCCTGTTGCGGACTAGTCAAATCCAGCTGGTCGGAAAAATTCCCGAGCTGCTGCGCCGCCGTGGGGACAAAAGAAGTCAGGGTTTGCGCCTGCCGAATCCGCAACCCTTCATAGTCGGCGAAGAAGAACGTGCGATTGCGCACGATCGGTCCGCCAATCGTGAACCCAAACTGGTTTTGCTTGTAGGGAGCAATCGGGCTGTTGGGATCGTCAAAGAAATTCTTGGCGTCCAGCTTTTCGTTGCGCAGGAATTCGTATGCGCTGCCATGAAACTGGTTGGTGCCGGACTTGATCGTGGCGTTGATAATAGCGCCATTTCCCCGGCCGAATTCGGCGCTGTAAGCGTTGGTCTGGACCTTGAATTCCTCGATCGCCTCCACCGAGGGTTGAATCACGTAATTCGTCTCGTTCAACAGGTCGGGCAGATTGGAGTTGTTGTCCACGCCATCCAGCAGGAAATTATTTTGCAGCGACCGGGCCCCATTGGCGGAAAATCCGAATCCACCTTCGTCGCGGGCGCCGGGCTCGCTGGGGGCCGTGCCCGCGGTCAGCAGGGCGAGCTGGGCAAAGTTGCGGCCGTTGAGCGGCAGGTTGGCCATGCGCTTGTTGTCCACCACCTGGCCCAGTTCGGATGTTTCGGTTTCCAGCAGAGGAGTGGCGGCAGTCACTTCGACCGATTCCGATATCTGGCCGACCTGCAGCGTGATATTCAAGGCGATACGCTGCTGCACATCCAGGTCCACGGGCGGGGTGACCGCCTTCTTGAATCCGGGATGCTCCACCGTGACCGTATAGCGACCCACGCGAAGCGGGCCTGCGACGTACTCCCCGGAGTCGTTGGTGGTGGTCTCCAGGTGAATGTCGCGCTCGACATCGGTCACGACGACCTTGGCGTTGGCCACGATCGCGCCGGTCTGGTCCTTGACCGTTCCCACAATGTTGCCCGTGTCTTTTTGCGCCCACACGGGCGCCGAAGAAGCGATGCAGACCACGGCAAGAAGAAAAACCGGAAGTCGGAAACTGGCCAGGTTCGGCATGGCAATCCTCCTTGGAACTCGATCGCTCGCGTTCCGCACCAGGGCAAAGCGGTTCGCCGGGCTATCGGATGACCTGTAGTGAATTGTTACGAACGCTTACTTTTACTTTCGATCTGTGTTCATTGTCAAGCGAAAACTCCGGTTTCCGCCCCCGCAAAACACGAATGCGAAGAATTCAAAGCTTTGCTGCAAGCAGTGAAATCGGATTGCCACCGGCGCGAACTCTCTTCCGCAGCGGCGATGGAACGCCGAGGCGGATGGGGGCACGCAAGCCTGGGCAAAAAGAGAAAGCAATCGAAAGCCCCCGGCGAAAGGCAACCCCTGCGCTCTTACGAGGGAGCAGGCTGAGGCTGTTCCGTCGTTGCCTCGTCATCGAGAACCACCACCCGGCTCAAATGACGCGGATGGTCGGGATCCAGACCCTTTTTCAATCCGGTATAGAGGCCGGTGAGCTGGCCGGCAAAGACATATGGTGCGAGTCGCACGAGTTCGGGCAGTTCGAAGTCAAACTCAATCAGAAGATCGGACGCGGCCCGAGCCTGCGGGTCGGCCCGGTTGGCAACCGTCAGCGTCGTTCCTCCCAACCCCTTGATCTCCTGCAGGACTTCACACTCGGCCTCGTAGCCCTTTTCGGAGAGCAGGAATATTACCAGCGTCTCCGGTCCAACGATCGCCTTGGGTCCGTGACGAAATTCCAAAGTGTGAAAGTTTTGCGCGTACGACACCGACATCTCATTGACCTTGAGTGCGGTCTCGCAGGCCAAACCGTAGAGAGGGCCCTGGCCCAGGCACACATAGTCGGCAAACTGCCGCGTTCCGGCAAATTCGCGGACTCGCGGATGCAGGCTGTCCATGGCCTTCTGCGCCAGTCCGGGCAAGTGGCTGAGAGAGTTCACGAGCGAGGAATTGTCAGCCTGACAGGCCGCCAGATATTGCAGACCGATGAGCATGGACGTGAACGAGCGGGTCATGACCGTGCTTTGCTCATCGCAGGGCAGCAGCGGCAGGGTGGCAGTGGCGACCTGCTCGAGCGGTTGATCCGGCGTGCCAGTCACGGCCAGAACGCGAATGTTCTTTTCGCGTTCAAGCAATTGCGCCGCCCGCACCGCCTCAGAGGTGCGGCCGGAGCGGGAAATGACCACGGCCGCAAGATCTTCCGAGCCCGCCAGCACAATTTCGGGAAACAGCAACAACTCGGAAGCCGGAATCGCTCGGGCTCGCATCCCGGTGATGCTGCTCCAGGCCGCTGCCGCCGAGAGCGCAATGTAGTAGCTCGATCCGCAGCCGACGAACAACCATTCGCTCGCGGATCGGAAAGGCTGCCGGATGTCTGCCAGCGATCCCGCGCGCTGCAACGCTTCCAGACAGCGGCCCCAGAACTGCGGCTGGGACAGGATTTCAGCCTGGGAATGGGCGCCTGGAACCCGGGCAGGCGTGGCGGCCTCTAGCCTTCGCGGCTCAGACAAGTGTCACCTCAACTCCGATCTTCCTCAACGCTTTCAGATCGGACTTGGGAACGCCGTGGTCGCTGATGACTTCGTGCAAAGCCGCGGGCGGAATGATCAGAGACAAGCTCCTGCGGCCAAACTTGCTCGAATCGCACACCGCTACCGTGCGCTTCGCGACCTCGACCATGACCCGGTTCACTTTGGCTTCAAGAAGATTGGGCGTGCTCAGCCCGTAGTGGACATCGAAACCGTCCACTCCCAGAAACAGAATGTCGGCATTCAAGCGGCGCAGGGTCTCCTCCGCAATCGGGCCCACCAGCGAAAACGAATTCTTGCGTAGCGTGCCGCCGGTGAGGATCACTTCGACCGGCGCCCCGGTGAGTTCTGCCGCGATATTCAACGCATTGGTGATAATCGTAATGTTATGAAAGTTCCGCAACGCCCGCGCGATGGCGGTGGTGGTGGTGCCGGAATCGAGAATCACCACCTGGCCTTCCTTGACCTGGGCCGCCGCGGAGGCCGCGATCCGCAACTTCTCCTTGCGGCGCAGCTTTTCTTTTTCCCTCAGCGAAGGGTCTTCGAGCGCGCCCTCGCGAGCTGGCAGCGCGCCGCCATGGGTGCGATGCACCAGTCCATGGGCATGCAGGATTTCCAGGTCCTTGCGTATGGTGACCTGGGAAGTGTCGAATTTCCGGGCCATGTCCGCGACCAGCACACGGCCGTCCCTCTCCAGAATCTCGATAATCGCCCGTCGGCGTTCTTCGTTGAGCACGTTTGTCCCGAAAGCGGAGCTTATGATTGCGCTTTCTTTTTATATCGTTTGCTTTCGGTTGTCCAGTCGAAAAGGAACGGCCAGGCCTGATGCCCGGAAAATCGGTGGGGCCAGAACGTGTTAGCGATTCTGAGGCCGTCTGGAATTCGACGCCGGGTTTGCCCGGCGACAGGATGGTGAAAAGGCCGCTTGGGCGGGGATCGCGCAGTTCTTTAGGTCACAGGAACTTCAAGACTTCCTTCTTTAGACTTTCGAGCCTGGCGAGGGCCAGGGTAATTTCCCGCCGTTCCGCGAAACCGTCAGGGCTCTGTTCCAGGACGTCCCGGCGAGCCATGACTGCAGCCTCGGCAACCTCAATTCGCTTGAAGAGCGTCTCGCGGTCAGTTTCCCGCAAGGCCGCTTCATACTCCACTCGCCATTGGGGAAAACTGGTCTCTGGGGCCGAAGAAGAGAAGTCATGGGAAGCCATCGGCGATCTCCTGAATAGGTGTCTGACGGGCTGCAGTTCCGTATCGTAAAAAGAGAAATCCCAGGTTGTCTGCCCGCTGGCGTACACGGATTCGGACGGGCCAAATTCGACAGGAGGCGGCAATTCAAGAAAGGAGAGCTTCTGTGACCGTTGATTTGGCCGATTCGAGCCGCTAGAATGACGGGGCTTCAAAGCGCCGGCCGGCCAACGGTCGCGACCGGTCAGGGAAGGATTGAGGGGATGAACCCACAGGCCAGGAAACTGCCACTTGATATTCTGGCGCTCGCTGCCAGTCTTCTTATGATTGTCGCCGTCATGCTGGCTGCGAGCCCGGCGGCCAGTGAGGATACTGCAACCGGCGCCAGCGTGTTTAAATCGAAGTGCGTCACCTGCCACGGGCCGGACGGCAGCGGCACCGCCGTGGGGAAGAGCCTGCAGGTGGCCGATCTGCGCTCGCCCGAGGTCCAGAGCAAATCGGACGCTGAACTTACCCAGGCCATCTCCGACGGGAAAGGCAATATGCCGGGCTTCAAGGGCAATATCACGGACGACGAAATCCACGCTGTCCTGGCCCATGTTCGCACCCTGGCGGCCAAAAGGCGATTCCGCTCCCAAGAAAAAATAGGAAGACCGACCCGCGTCCGGCCGGTTCTCGGTCACGCCGCTATTCCAGCGGCCGGTTCGGCTGGCCCTGCTGCCTCGCTATATACTTTCACCTCGAAAGCCATTGAGGAGCTCTCATGAAACCAACCCTTATCGTTGCTGGGTTGTGGGCCGGGCTGTGGCTGGTCGTCGCCGTTCCGGGCGGTGGCGCAGGATGCGTCGAAGATCATTGCAATGGAGAACCTGTGGAACCGGGCCGAGCTGAACAATGATGCGCCCGGCCGTACAACTTCTGCTGGCGGACGATTTCGTCATGACCGTGGCCGAGGGCACGCTCTACAACAAGGCGCAGATTGTCGCCTCGGTGGCCGATAAGTCCTACCGCCCCGAGGCGCTGCAATCCACCGACATGGCGGTCCACTACTTCGGAAACACGGCCGTGGTGACGGGCGCGTATTACGAAAAGGGAGTCGACAAAGGCAAACCGTGGGTGCGCCGCGGCCGCTTCACCGATACCTGGATGAACCTGAATGGCAGGTGGCAATGCATCGCCAGCCACTTCAGCGTCAAACCCAAATGAACCGGCCACAGTTCGCCCAGAATGTGTGGCCGCGGGCGACTCGCCCGCGAAGGGGTTAGACATTCGCTTAAAATGAAACCACATGCCGAAATCCGCTCAATACTGGATCGACAAACTAAACCTGATCCCACATCCCGAGGGCGGATACTATCGCGAGACCTACCGTTCGGAACTTTCAATCGTGAGGGAAGCTTTGCCGCCACAATTCACAGGTCCGCGGCTGGTTTCGACCGCAATCTATTTCCTGTTGGAGGGCGAGAATTTTTCGGCCTTCCATCGTCTGCGGTCGGATGAGCTATGGCACTTTTATGCCGGCAGTCCGATCACCGTGCACGTGATTGACCCTGACGGCGCCTATTCGGAGATTCAGTTAGGCAACGATCCCGACGCCGGTGATGTATTACAGGCGGCAGTCAAGGCGGGCCGCTGGTTTGCCTCCCGCGTGCGCGATCCCAAAACCTTCGCCCTGGCGGGTTGCACGGTCGCTCCGGGGTTCGATTTCGCGGACTTTGAGATGGGGAAGCGGGCGGAGCTGGTCAGGCTTTATCCGCAGCATCGAAAGCTGATCGAATCTTTGACCCGAGACTGAGAGCAGGAAAGAAAAAGCGGAGGACGGGCGTCCTCGCCCGTCAAGCAAAGGCCCGTCATGACGGGCGGGGACGCCCGTCCTCCATGATCCCAGGGTACACAGAACTGGAACCTTATTCGGGCCAGATCTCCGAAGCGGTGCGTGACAGAATCTGCTGCCGGGTTTCTTCGCGCAGGGGCAAGCGCCATGAAATCGTCCAGGTTTTTCTTGATGTCCGGTACGCCCGGGCCAGGCCAATCGGTGCCGAACAGAGTCTTGCTGGCGATTTCCTCCAGCCGCGGAAAGTATGCGAGCAGTGTCTTAGGCGGGATGCCGCTGATGTCCAGATAAACATTGGGATGCCGTCGCAACAGAAAGAATGCAGTGTCCATCCAGAGTGGCCGGCCGCCGTGCGCCATCAGTATCTTCAGCCTGGGGAAATCGACGGCGACGTCGTCGATATAAATGGGGTCGCCGTACTTATTGCGGGCGCCGTGAAAGATTGATGTGCCGGTATGGAACATCACGGGAACTCCATTGGCCTCGGCTGCCCGATAAATGATCTCCAACTCCTTCACCCCGTGAAGATAGTCGTTAGGAAACAGCAACTGATGGGGTGGATGAATCTTGATCATGCGGATCTTCAAGCGCAGAATCTGCTCGACGTCAGCCATGATGTTGGGGGAATGCCGGGGATGGAGGCCGCCGCAAGCAATGAGACGGTCGGAGTCATTCTTGGTGTAGTCGGCCACCCACTGGTTAACTTCGGGACTGAATCCAATTACTTCCGGCGCCACGTAATTGATGAGTACGGCGCGCCCGATCCCAGCCGCGTCCAGATGCTTCAGGAAAGCCTTGGGGGACTGACAGAACTCCACGATCTGGTCAAAATCGGGCCGCTTGTTTTTTATCAGCGCCAGCGCCTCCGGCTTGAACATCTCGAGCGGCTGAATATGGATGTGGCAGTCCGTAATCATGGGAATCGCAACAGTCGGAGAGGTGAGGTAGAACCTTATCCAACGCAGGTTATAATTTGCAACTTAAAACTTCGACCGACTCGCGGCGCAGGCTGGGCGCCGGGCCAAAGGAGCGAAGATGCAAGGCACCATGATGAGTTACCCGCTCACTCTGGTCCATCTGCTGGAGCGCGCCGGAAAGGTCTTCCCCGAATCTGAAATTGTCTCGCGGCTTCCCGATCACTCTCTGCATCGCTACACCTACGCGGCCTTGTACCGCCGGGCGCGGGCCCTGGCTGGTGCGCTTCAGCACGCCGGCCTGCAGCGGGGAGACCGGGTGGCCACCCTGATGTGGAACCACTACGCCCACGTCGAAGCATACTTTGGGATTCCCGCCGCTGCCGGAGTTACCCATACTCTGAACCTGCGACTCGCGCCGCAAGACATCGCCTACATCGCAAACCACGCGCGCGACCGCTTTCTCATCGTCGACGACATTCTTCTTCCACTTTACGAAAAGATCAAAGCCTCAACCCGGTTCGAGCGCGTCATCGTGGTTCCGCTCTGCGGAAAACCCCTCCCCGCCGGATACGAGAATTACGAAGATTTTCTGCTGTCTGCTCCGGGAGAGTTTTGCTATCCGCAGCTCGACGAAAACGAGGCCGCTTCCATGTGCTACACCTCGGGCACCACGGGATGTCCCAAGGGCGTGGTTTACACCCACCGTTCAGTGGTGCTGCACACCCTGTTGCTGACCATGGTTGATAACTTCGCGATCTCGAATCATGACGTACTTCTCCCCGCAGTCGCGATGTTTCACGTCAATGGCTGGGGACTGCCTTTTGCCGCGGCCACGACCGGCTGCAAATTGATTCTGCCCGGCCCTTACCTGGACGCCGCCAGCCTCCTGGAGCTCTGCGAGAAAGAAAAGGTCACGGTCGCCGCCGGCGTACCCACCATATGGTTCGGAGTCGTAGATTCCCTGGAAAAGAACGCCGCCCGCTGGAAACCGGATTCTCTGCGACTGCTGATCGGTGGCGCCGCGCCGCCTTTGGCGCTGATCCAAAGGCTGGCGAAGTTCGGCATAGATGTAACCCAGGGTTGGGGTCTTACCGAAAGCAGTCCTGAAGCTACCACCAATCAGTTGAAGTCCCACATGCGGGACTGGTCGCATGAAGCACGATGCCAGGTAAAAGCCAAGGCCGGCATTGCCGTGCCCTTCGTTGATGTAAGAGTGGTGAATGACGACGGCGAAGTTCCCCGAGACGGGCAGGCCATGGGCGAAGTGCAACTGCGGGGTCCCTGGGTTGCGGCCAGCTACCACGACTTGCCGGACGAGAAAGACAAGTGGACGAAAGACGGTTGGTTTCGCACCGGCGACGTGGGGACCGTCGACAATCACGGATATCTGAAGATCGCCGATCGTACCAAAGACATGATCAAATCCGGCGGCGAGTGGATCAGTTCGGTAGACCTGGAGAATGCGTTGATGTCCCATCCTGATGTGCGCGAAGCTGCCGTCATCGCGGTGCCTCATCCCAGGTGGCAGGAACGCCCGCTGGCGGCGGTCGTTGTCCGAAGCGGCGCCAGGATCACTGGTCAGCAGCTGCGTGAATTCCTCGCCGACAAGTTTGCCAAGTGGCAACTGCCGGACGCTTTTGTTTTCCTGGACGAACTTCCGCATACCTCGACAGGAAAATTGCTGAAGATGGAACTCCGCCGACTTTACCAGGACTGGCAGTGGGGAAGCGAAAGCTGAGCAGGTCGATGGAACCTGTCGCCAGAGGCATGCGCGTCATCTCCAGCCCTGCCTGAACTACAGGCCGTGCACTTTCGTGCAAGCACGCGGGTCACTCCCAAGGTTCCGGAGCGTTGACTTTCCCCGGCGCTCTGGCACAATTCGCGTAAGCCCAAAAAATACGTCTCGATTGGGAAAGGGAAGCCCGTGGACACGCTCAAACGTCTGATTGCCGGAGTACTCTGCCTTCTGCTCTCTCCCCTGCCTGCGGTTTGTGCGCCGCCGGCTGGAGGACAACGCGCGGGCCAGATCAATGCCTTGATTCCTGCCGCCACCCGGAATGACCAACCCGCCAAGGCGAAAGATGAACTCGACTGGAACGACCTGCTAAAGACAGCGGCGAGCGGCCGGTTGCGGGCTGGCCTGGATGACGGATCGATCCTGAGCGTCGGCTCTAACAGCGAATTGCGGGTGTTACAGCATGATGCTGCCTCCCAGCAGACCTCGTTGGAGATGGATGCCGGCCGCCTGCGCAGCAAGGTGGTAAAGATCACGCAGCCCAACGGCAAGTTTGAAGTGCATACACCCAACGCGGTGATCGGCGTGATCGGCACGGATTTCTACGTCGAGTACAGCGGCAACAAGACCACGGTGATTTGCTACACCGGGGTTGTAAGCGTCACGCCTCTCGGGGGCGCGCACGCTACCAATAATTCCTCGAACGCCAGCAATGCGGTGACTCTGACGGCTGGTCAGATGGTTGAAATCACCAGCGAGATTCCACCGGGCGGCTACCAGTCGCAGGCGACGCCAAGTGACGTGCAGCGCGCGAGCATGAGTTCAACCGACGTTCCTGACTTGCCTCCGCCCGCAGTGGCCGGAGTGAGTAGTCCCTGGCACTGGGTTCTGCTGATGGGGGCTTTCGCCGGGGCAGCCGTGGGCCTGACCTTCGCCGTGGACCGTGGAACGACCACGGGACGACCGGCGCCGACCAAGGGCTGCCCTCCGGGCACGCCGCCAGGACAGTGTAATTTTTAAGATGTTGAGCGTGGTGAACCTTCACCCGACCGGGCCGCGATGAGATCGCAATCTAAACGGAGATGGTCGGCTCGACTGGGCCGAGTCTCGGCCCGCCAGGTAGATCTTGTGCTGGCCGTGTTAGTCACCTTTGCCGGCCTGCTCCTGTTTGCCTTTTCCGGAATCGGCGGCAATCGTCGCGCCGGGTTTCTGTTTCTCCAGAATGTCGAACTGCGTACCCTCGACTTGCGTTTTGCTCTGCGCGGCACGCGGCCGCACGATGATCGCATCGTGATTGTCGGCATTGACGAGAGAACTCTTCAGAAGCTCGGATCATTCCCGCTGCCACGAAAATCGTATGCCCGGCTGGTCGAGAGTCTCACAGCCGCAGGCGCCCGGGTCGTTGCCTTCGACGCCACCTTCCCCACTCCCGAGAGCAACTCGGGCCTCGAAGCCCTGCGAAAGCTCCAGGCAGAAATCGGGCCGGGCACTCCACCGTCTTTCCTGAAAGAAATTCGGGACCTCGAGGCGGCCAGCGATCAGGACGCTATCTTCGCTACTGCCTTGAAGCAATCCGGCAACGTCGTGCTGGGCCATCTGTTTCTGGATGAGCAGCGCGCCAGGTTATCCGATCCCAAGAGGGCGGAGGAATATTTCAACGTCGCATGGGCTAAAGCATTTCCTCAAGTCCTCAAGGTTAAGTCTAAAGATGGCCGCGACTTCGACATGGGCAAGGCATGGATCGAGAATGGCGGCACGGTCGCTGCCGGGGCCGAGGCCAATATCGCAAAGCTGGCGGAAGCCGCATCGTCTTACGGATTCATCGACATCAATCCTGATCCCGACGGCACCCTGCGCCACGCCCTCCTTATTATGCGTTACCAGGACCAGGATTTCTTCCCTTCGCTCGCTCTCCAATCCGTCCGGGAATACGAAAAGATTCCCGACCAGGAAATCGCCGCCTACATCTCCGAAACCGGACTGGAGCGCATCCAGTTTGGCAAGCACTCGTTGCGCCCGTCGCGCGACGGCACCGCTCTGATCAACTACACCGGCCCCTACCGGACCTACCCGCAATACTCCATGGTGGACGTGATTGACGGGACGGTTCCGCCGGGAGCGCTCAAAGACAAAATCGTGCTGGTCGGCGCCACCGCCATGGCCATCGGCGATCTGCGCAATACGCCCTTTCAAAGCGCGAGTGGCAGCTACATGGGTGTCGAGGTCCACGCCAATATCATCGACAATCTGCTGCACAGCGACCAGCAGGGACGCACCTTTCTCAGCCGCGGAATCCGGGAAGACCTGATCGACGCTGGCTTCATCGTGCTGTTCGGCCTGGCGTTCGGCACCTGGTTTGCGCGCATCAAGCCCCTGTATTCGACCCTGTCTCTGGTAGTCACGCTGGCGGTATTCGGATGGTTTGTCTATTTCAGCTTTGCCGCGATGGGAAGATGGCTCAGCTTTGTAATCCCCGCCGGCACGCTGGTGGCGAACTACGCCGCGGTCACAAGTTTTCGCATGATTTTCGAGGAGCGGGAAAAACGCAAGATCCGCAAGACCTTCTCGCAGTATCTCTCGCCCGGCGTGATCGCGCTGATCGAAAAAGATCCGCAGAAATACATCCGCCCCGGCGGCGAGACCAAGGAATTGACGGTCATGTTCAGCGACATTCGCGGCTTCACCAGCCTCTCCGAGGGCATGACCGCCGACGAACTGGTGCGCCTGCTCAACGAGTACCTGGAAGAAATGACCGACGTCATCTTCAAGAACCTGGGCACGCTCGATAAGTACATCGGCGACGCCATCATGGCGTTCTGGGGATCGCCGTATCCGCAGAGCGACCATGCCCCGCGGGCATGCATTTGTGCCATCGAAATGATCCACGCCCTGGAAAAGCTCAACGAGAAATGGCAGAAGGAAGGCCGGAAGGAAATCTCCATCGGCATCGGTCTGAACACCGGCCCGGTGAACGTTGGAAACATGGGATCGGCCAAGCGCCTGGCTTGGACGGTGATGGGAGACAACGTCAATCTGGCTTCGCGCCTGGAAGGGATGACCAAGCAATATCGTTCCCGCATCGTCATCAGCGAGGGCACCTACAGGCAGGTTGCCAAGGATTTTGTCTGCCGCGAACTGGATCGAATACGGGTGAAAGGCAAACATCAGCCGGTCGTGGTTTACGAATTAATGGATGTTGAAGCGGCGCGACCGAAATACCGGGCGCTCATCACCCGCTTCGAAAGCGCCATGCAGGCTTATCACGCGCAGAACTGGCGCGACGCAGCCGGCAGGTTCGGAGAACTGCTCGCATCCTTCCCGGAAGACGGACCCACCCAAATCTTCCTGCAGCGCGCCCTGGAATTCATGGAAGCCGCGCCCGAACCCGACTGGGATGGCGTCTACGTAATGAAGAGCAAGTAGCCGAAGTTCCCCCGGAGGGTAGAGCAGGCCTTCAGGCCTGGGTTTTGCGCCCGGCTGCGAATGGGCTTTACGCGCGGCGAAGTGTCAGATTGTTGGTGTAGTGGTGAGGTTACAAAGTAACCGGCTGAATAGCTTCCGCATTGAAGGCTATTCGCTTTGAATGCAAAGCCGGGCATCAGATGCCGTGATAGGATGCAGCATCCTTCAAGGGTAGCGCCATGACCCCCGCACACCGGCGCCAGATCGAGGAACTGTACCAGGCGGCGCGCGATCCCGCCAAGCGCGCCCAGGTTCTTGCCGCGGCCGACCCGGCTCTGCGCGCCGAAGTCGAGTCCCTGTTGGCCCAGAATTCATCGCATGCGGGAACCGGCTCGGATTCTGCCGCGACCGTGATCAGCTTCCGGCGTCCAGGTAGGAACTTACAAGATCGAAGGACTTCTGGGCGCCGGCGGCATGGGGGAAGTGTTTCGTGCCGTCGATACCAAATTCAACCGGCCGGTGGCGATCAAGTTCCTGTCCTCGGAGCTGGCCGACACCGCGGCGCGCCGCCGCTTCCAGCGCGAGGCGCAGATGGCCTCCTCGCTCAACCATCCCGCACATCCTGACTGTCCACGACGCCGGCGATTTCGAGGGCCGGCAGTACCTGGTGACCGAGTTCGTGGACGGTGGGACTCTCCACACGTGGGCCAAACAGGAGAAGCGCCCGTGGCGCCAGACGGCGGAGATGCTGGCCGGCGTAGCCGACGGACTGGCATCCGCGCACGCCGCCGGAATCCTGCACCGCGATATCAAGCCGGCCAATATTCTGGTGGCCAAGAACGGCTACGCGAAACTGGCGGATTTTGGTCTGGCGAAGCTTGAAGAACCCGCCGACCCAGCCGGAACTCGCACTCTCACCGAGGGACAAACCCGTCCCGGGCTGCTGATGGGAACGATCCCGTACATGTCTCCGGAACAAGCTTCGGGGGGAACCGTCGATGCGCGCAGCGACATCTTCTCGTTCGGAGTCGTGCTGTATGAAACCCTGGGCGGTGAGCGGCCCTTTACTGGCGCCACGGATCTCGAGGTGCTGCAAAAGGTCATCCACTCGACACCGCCGCCGTTGCCCCAGACCGTTCCTGCGGGACTGCGGAACATCGTGGAGAAGGCGCTCGAAAGCGACCCGGCAGACCGCTACCAGTCAATGCGGGAAATGGCGGTGGATCTCCGAAGGATGGTTCGGCAAACGTCAGCGGATCAGCCGCTTCCCGCGGAAGTTGCGCCCAAGCGTTACGCATGGTTGCCCTGGGCGCTGGCAGCGATACTGCTGGCGGGATTCGGTGCGTGGATCCTCGCCCACCGGCCCCGGCCCATAGTGCAGAATCCGCTTGACCACGCGCAGTTCGCACGACTCACCGACTTCGAAGGAAACGAAACCAACCCTGCCATCTCTCCGGACGGAAAATTCGTGGCCTTCATTTCCGACCGCAGCGGCCCGTTCGACATCTGGCTGATTCAGGCCAACGGCGGCAGCCTCGCGAACCTTACCCAGGGCCGGATGGGAGATGTGCGCGGGCCCCTTCGTGCGATCGGATTCTCAGGAGATGGATCGGAAGTGTGGAGCTCCGGCATAGAAGGCAGGAGGCTCAGGCTGCTCGCCGCTGATGGGCGGAGCCCCCACACAATTTTTTGGGTGAACATGCGGCCGAGGTTGCCTGGTCACCCGACGGCACCCGGCTGGTGTATCACACCTGGGAACCGGGCGATCCGACGTTTGTGGCGGATCACAACGGCGATAATGAACGTCAGATCCTGAAAAGCCAGCCTGGATTGCACAACCACTTTCTGATCTGGTCGAAAGATGGGCGCTGGATCTATTTTGTGCGCGGCCGGCCCGCCACCCGTGAGATGGACCTGTGGCGCATTTCGCCGGACCGGGGAGAACCGGAACAACTCACTCATCTCAATTCCGATCTCACCTACCCGGCTCCGATTGACGAGCGGACGGTTCTGTTCGTTGCCCACGACGGAAACGGGGCCGGCCCGTGGTTGTGGGCGTTCGATATGGAGACCCGAACGTCGCAGCGCGTGAGTTCGGGTTTGGAACAATACACCGCTCTCGCCGCAACGGCAGACGGTCGGCGTCTGGCCGCGAGTGTCGTGAACTCTCAGGTCAACTTGTGGAGTGTTCCGATCAGCAGTCGCATTGTCGAAGAAAAGGACGTTACCGCCTTGCCATTACCCACCGCGCGCGCCCAGGCGCCGCGCTTCGGAGGCGGATCGTTGTTCTACTTGTCCTCGCGGGACGGGGCCGACGGACTGTGGAGCTATCGCGATGGGCAAGCGCTGGAGATCTGGAAGGGCTCGGAAGGCGCGCTCCAGTCGGCTCCAGCAGTCTCAGCGGACGGAAGCAGGGTTGCGTTTGCGCTAAGCCGGGACGGGAAGCTTGCAGATGCACGTAATCGCCGCGGATGGAACGCGACTTCACCCCCTTTCGAGCGAGGTCGATGTTCGGGGCACGGCTTCCTGGTCTCCCGACGGCAAATGGATTGTCGCGGCGGGCAGCGACCGCGATGGAGCGGGCCTGTTCAAATTACCCGCCGACGGCGGCCCGCCCGTTCGGATCGCAACCGGATCGTTTCAGGATCCGGTATGGTCTCCGCGCGGGGACCTGATCGTGTATGGCGGCACGCAGGTTTTCACGGTCATGCCGCTCCTGGCGGTGCATCCGGATGGCACGCCCGCGAAGTTGCCGGAAATCAATGTGCAGCGGGATGGTGAGCGGGTGCGGTTCCTGCCGGATGGCACGGGCCTGGTTTACATGCTCGGAACTACGACCGCCGGACAGGATTTCTGGCTGCTCGACCTTAGCACCATGCGCTCCCGGCGTTTGACCCAGCTGAGCAATCCCGCCACCATGCGGACCTTTGATATCACTTCCGATGGCAGCCGGATTGTATTCGACCGGTGGCGGGAAAATTCGGACATCCTGCTCATCGATCTGGCGACGAAACAGGCCGCCCCATAGTTTCGTGCAGAGGCCGCTCACAAAACCCGCAACTTGTCATCTTCCTTTGGCCGGGAACCAATGCCTTCTCCTCCAACACAGCGTCAAGATGCTAGGGGTCCTTCGACTCCGCCGGCCCATTCCCAAGGGAATGGTTGGCTGCGCTCAGGATGACATTGGCGGGCTCTCTTTCGGCACGACTGAAGTCGTGCCCTCCCGAGGGCAATCTACTGGTCAAAGTTCCGCCAGTGGCGTCCATCACGCTCCAGCAGGTCGTCGGCGTCTTTCGGCCCCCAGGTGCCGGACGCGTAATTGGGGAAATTGCGCGGCGGCAGGGCCTTCCAAAGATCGAGCATCGGACTGACCACGCTCCATCCGGCCTCGACCATATCGGCCCGCTGAAACAGCGTCGCATCGCCCACCATGCAGTCGTGCAGCAGGCGTTCGTAACCCGTGCTGGGCTGTTTGCCGAAGTAGTCGGAATATTCAAAGTCCATGTCGACCGTTCCCAGTCGCATGACCGGGCCGGGCGTCTTGGCGGCGAAACGCAACGCAATGCCTTCCTCGGGCTGAATGTGCAGGACCAGTTGATTCGGCATGAGCTTTTCCACCCCGGTATCGCGGAAGAGCACAAAGGGCGCGCGCCGAAACTGGATGACAATGTAAGTGGCGCGCGAGGCCATGCGTTTCCCGGTGCGCAGGTAAAAGGGGACGCCCGCCCACCGCCAATTGTCCACTTGCAGCTTTACCGCGACGAAAGTTTCGGTGCGCGAATCGGGCGGCACGCCCGGCTCGTAACGATAGGCCGGAACATGCTGGCCCGCCATTTCGCCCTCGCCATATTGGCCACGCACCGTCCGGGTCAGCACATCTTCAGAACTCAGCGGCTGGATGGCATGCAATATCTTGGCTTGCTCGTCGCGCACCGCGTCCGCCTGAAAGGAAATCGGCGGCTCCATCGCCGTCAGGCTGATGAGTTGCATGATGTGGTTGGGCACCATATCGCGCAGACGCGCCAGCCGTATCGTAGTAGCCGCCTCGCAGTTCCACCCCCACGGTTTCTCCCACGGAAATCTGCACATGATCGATATAGCGGCGGTTCCAGATGGGCTCGAAAATTCCGTTGGCAAAGCGGAAGGCCAGAATATTCTGCACCGTCTCTTTGCCCAGGTAGTGGTCGATGCGGTAAATCTGCTTTTCGCTGGCGACTTTCAGAAGCTGCTGATTCAGCGTCTTCGCCGAATCCAGGTCCCGGCCAAACGGTTTTTCGATGATCACCCGGCGCCACTGATGGTTCTCTTCCGTCATCAATCCGACGGCGGCCAGGTGCTCCACGATGGAACCGAAGAAGTCAGGCGCGGTGGCCAGATAATAAAAATAGTTGCCGTGGCTGGCGTGGTCTTTGTCGACCTTCTGCAGAAGTTCTTTCAGCTGCTGGTAGGTGCTGTCGTCGCCGAACTCGCCGGTCAGGTAGTAGACGTGACGCTCGAACCACTCCTCCAGGTCGGCATCAATGGCTTCGCCGGAGAACTCTTTCAGGTCCTGCGCCAGCTTGCCGCGAAATTCGTCGGTGGACATCGGGTTGCGCGCCACGCCGATCATGGCAAACTCTCGCGACAGGAGATTGTGTTTCGCCAGGTTATAGAGCGCGGGGATCAGCTTGCGGCGGGTCAGATCGCCGGCAGCGCCGAAAATAACCATGGCGCAAGGATCCCCACAACGCCCGATACGCTCGCCTTCTGCTGCTATGGCTGGCTGGGACATGTTTTCACTTTTCCTCGACCGAGAAGTTTACTAAGAGCCTGCGAAAAATAGGAGCCGGTCAAAAAATGGTTCGAGCCGGTTGCTTCAGTCCTGACCGTTGCCCGGGCAATGGCCCGAAGTGAGGCGCCTCAAGCTGAGGCAGACGCCTGCAGAGTCAGTATTTCTACCACATTCGAGCTTCCAATGGCCGGGACTATCTTTAGCTCCTGGTCGATGGGAGGAACATGCCGCTCGAGAAGAATACTGCGGCAGTTGCCATTCATGGTTCGCTCATTGTGTTTCGCCGGTCCAGGTTCGCCGCCCGGAGGCAGGCACGAACCACGGGGGACAGCCGCCCCGGCTGTTCCCGCGTGGTTCCTGGCGGCGCAGAAGATCCACCCAAACTGAGCCAATACCGGGCAAAGTCGGCGTTTCCCCAAGGCCAGGCGCTCCTCATGATGTGTCTTTGTGTACGCTGCGTAACAATAAAACGATCATTTAAAACGATCATTCGGATTGCCCGGCTGGATTTCGATCTCGCACCGCGTTTTATATTTTGACAAATGGCGGGTTCGGGTATAATTCGGTTTCTCAAATCGGCCCTTCGGTAATCGAAAGCACAGCAAAGCGGGTGAGCCCCCGATGACAGACGCAAGCGGCTTCGAAGCGAGACGCATTGGGTATTCCTTATTAGTGTTCGCTGTGTGCTGTTTGCCTGCGGGCGTATTTGCCCAGGCGCAGACCTCAGCGGCCACCAGCGACACGCACGCCGCCGCGACCACTTCGGGCGCCAAGGCGGCGGCATCGAGTGATGCGCCGGCGCCGGACGGGAAGGATTCAACCACCGTCGCCCAGGCCGCCACCCCGGATCCAGCCCAGTCCACCCCGCCGCCTGCCGCCACCCCGGCCGCAGCTCCTGCGCCTGCGCCCGCGGCGGCTCCCGCGCAAGCTGCTCCGGCGGCTGCTCCGGCGGCTCCGGCCGCCGACGCCAAGCCTCCGGATGAGATTGTTCCGATCAGGAACGTAAAGGATCGCTGGGGCACCTATAACCTGGCGGGCCACCCTGAATACACCTTCAATCCGTTCGATCCTTATCACCAGAACACGCTCAAAGCCGATTATCCGATGGCGGGTGACTTCTTTATCCAGGTTAACGCGCTGAACACCGATGTCTACAAGTCGCGCAGCAACCTGGATTTTCGTAACGTTTTCCCCGGCCAGACTTTCAACTCGCACAATAACTTTTTCAACGAGAACGTTTTCTACGGTTTCGAGCTCCGCCACCACGCCGACGTCTTCGTGCCCTCGAACTTCAAGCTTCACATCGACGGCGTATTCGACTACAAGCGGGACATCAATGCGGTGAACGCCGGCGACGCCAACAACTCCCATGTCTTCGACGCCTTCGTGGACGTGCGCCTGTTTGACTCCGGGCATGACAACTTCGATCTCACCTTTCTGCGCGGCGGCATTCAGGCCTTCCAGTCGGATTTCCACGGACTGATCTTCAACGACGAGGGCCTGGGCGGCCGCATTTTTGGCGAATTCAAGAAAAACCGCATCCGCTATGACATCGTGGGTTTGAAGCTTTTCCAGAAGAACGCAGTCTCCGGATTTATCGATTTCTCCCAGCCCAGCCGCCACGACGTGGGAATTTTCCGCTTCACTTTCGAGGATTTCCTGGTCAAGGGATGGAACAGCGAGTGGAGCGTCCATTTCAACTACGATCCCCAGAACCATCATCGCCACCGGCCATATCGCGGGGCTTAACACGGTCTATTTCGGTAACACCATGAATGGCCACATCGGGCGCTGGATCTTTAATCCCGCGGTCTATGGAGTCGCGGGCAAGGCTGACCACGTGGTGGCCGGAGCGCCCGTCAGACACGATGTGGCGGCCTGGACTGGGCCTGGTCGACCTGGAATATCCGCTCGACTTCGTGAAGTTTCGTTTGGGATACAGCTATGTATCGGGTGACGGCAATCCGAACGACAATAAAGACACTGGTTTCGACTCGATCAGTGACGCCGTGCAACTGTTCGGCGGCCCCATCAGCTACTTCGTGGGCGAGAACATCAAGTTCGGCGCCGGCGATTTCGTCCGGGCCAACAGCTTTTATCCGTCGCTCCGCGGCGCCAACGGCCAGGCCAATTACGTCAACCCCGGTTTGCAGCTCGTCAATACCGGCATGGACGTCACCGTCAGCCCCCGGGTCCAGATGGCCTTGAACGCCAACTACACTCGCTTCAACGATACCGGCGCGTTCGTCAACAGTACGAACATTCTTCATAAGGACGGCGGCATCGAGGGCAACGCGTTCTTTCGCATCAAGCCATTTCTCCACCAGATCAACCAGAATGTGGTCCTGGACCTGGGCGTCTCCGCGTTGCATCCCCTGCAAGGTCTGCAGGACATGTTCCAGACCAACAAAAGCGTGGTGTATTCGACCTTTGTGGCGCTACGGCTCGTCTATTAGGCGTTTGATTTCAGACTTGGAATCGACCATGACAGCAAACTACTTCTCGGTAAGAGCGGCCGCAAATTCCTGGCGCTGGGCAGCCTTCGCGTTGGTTTTGATGCTCGGTGTCATGGGGTTATCCCGTCGCGCCTGGGCCGCGGACCAGGCCAGCGCCTGCGAAACCTGCCACGTCGGCATCGAATCCATGCACGCCGATTTGCCCATGGCCTGCGTCGATTGTCATGGCGGCAATGATAAGGCGACCAGCAAGGAGCAAGCCCACGTTCAGCCCAACAATAAGAAGCTGTTTGGCGGCCGGCCGTTCCTGGCCTGGAGCGGACTGAACTTCGAATCTCCCGAGTTTGTTCGTTTCCTGAACCCCGGCGACCTCCGTATCGCCGACCAGACTTGCGGTTCCTGCCACGCCGATGAAGTGAGGAATACCCGCAAGTCGATCATGGCCACCAACGCCATGGTGCACAATGCGGTTTTCTACAACAACGGAGCGATTGACTCCAAGATCGCCATTTACGGCGAGGCCTTCGACTCGCACGGTCATCCCTCCGCCCTGATCCCCAATCCGCCGCCCACCGCGGAGGCCCAGGCACGCGGCGCGCTGTTGCAATTGCATCCCCATCCCCAGTTTGAGATCACCAAGATTCGCGATCCCCTGCGGGTGGCGGAAGTGAATAACCCGGCGCTCGGGGTTCGCGGCCCGGGCACGGACGGGCGCATCGCGGCGGTTTACCTCAATGTGCTTAAGACCCGCCTGAACGACCCGACGCTGTGGCAGCTGGGCGTGAACCACTGGCCCGGAGACTACCGCAGCAGCGGATGCTCCGCCTGCCACGTCCTCTACGCCAACACCCGCGATGAATCCGCCGGCGATACCGCCAAATACGGCCACGACGGCCACAGCTTCAGCGACGACAAGAATATTCCCAAGGACCAGTCCGGCTGGCCCATCAAGCACCAGTTCACTCGCGCCATTCCCGCCTACCAGTGCCTGAGCTGCCACTACCATCAGGGCAATGGAGCTCTCGACACCTACATCGGGACCATCTGGTGGGACCGCGAAAGCGATGCCGACAAGGTTCGAGAGCTCAAGGCCGAACCGGAGTACGGTCCCGGCCAGCCGCAGTTGTACGACCACAATTCGGAGATGAAGCACGTCCAGTTCACCGACTACCACGCCCACGGCTGGAATTTCCAGAACGTGTACAAGCGCGACGACAAGGGCGAGCTGCTGGATGCCAAGAACAACATCGTCCCGGATAGCGATCCCGACAAATTCAAAAAAGCCGTGCACCTGAAGGATATTCACTTCGAAAAAGGCATGCAGTGCGTGGATTGCCATACCGCCCAGGACATGCACGGCGACGGCAATACCTACGCGCAGATGACCGACGCCATCGAAATTCGCTGTGAGGATTGTCATGGCACGATCGACAAACGCGCCACGCTGATCACCAGCGGCCTCACCGGCGGTCATAGCCTGAAAGATGTCACCACCCCGTCCGGCGACTCCTGGTTCGAGGAGAAGGATGGCAACATCATCCAGCACTCCAAGGTCGATCCCAAGCTGCAGTGGGTGGTCAAGCAGGTGGTGGATTCACTGAATCCCGCCAGCCCGCAATACAACGCGGCGGCGGCGCGGGCCAAGCTGGTGCTTAAAGACGGCAGCACCGGTAGTGGCACGTCCTCCGCCCAGAGCCTGGCCCATCCTTCGCAGAAGATCGAATGCTTCACCTGCCATTCGTCGTGGCAGACGACATGCTCCGGCTGCCATTTGCCGCTGGATCTCAACGTCAAGTCGGCCGAACTGCACTACGAAGGCGTCAAGTCGCGGGCTTATGCCCCCTACTACGAGCAGGTAATCCGCACCGATATGTATTTCTTCGGTATCGGAACCTATAACCACGGCGGTAAGGTCTCGCCCTTCCGCTCCGCCACCAGCGTCGTGGTATCCGCCTGGGACCGCGGCCGCAATAACATCGTCCATCAGCAGCCCCTGGTATCAACCCCTGGGTTCACCAACGAGGGCATGACGCCGCATCCGCCGCACACGGTGCGCACCACCGAGACCAAGACCTGCTCGGATTGCCACCTGAGCGAGAAGAATGACAACAACGCCCGCATCGCGTCCGCTCTGGGATTCGGCATGAACGCCCTCAACTTCATCGGCGAATACGAATATGTCGCCGATCAGGGCAAAGCCGTCACCGCGGTCAAAGTCACCGACGGTTACGAGCCCCAACCCGTCATCGGCAGCAGCTTCCAGAAGCAGCTCGATCCCGCCGCCTACCAGGCATTCGTGGCGCATGGACGCAAGCTCAAAACCGCCTATAGCCGCCGGGCGCCGAATGTGCGCTCGGTAACGGTGCGCGGTGAGTACATGCTGACCGCTGAAGGCAGTTCGGGCTTCAAGGTCTACGATATTGCCAATATCAATAACAAGGCATTTGCCCAGCGGATCACCCAGCGGGACAACTCATCTCTGGGTGAAGGCACGGTCATCCATAGCCCGGATGCCACCTATCTCTACACTCCCACCTCGGTGCCCATCCATCTGGGGCGCCCGCAGCGGCCGGAGAATCGCGAGCAGAAGATCCATCCTCTCTACCGTTATGCCTTCGCCACCGACCGCAAGGACGGATTGGTCCTGATCGACATCAACACGCTCGAGGACAACAATCCGGAAAACAACCGGATGCACCGCGATGTTGTGTTCAATCCCGAGGGCAGGCTGTCGGGAGCGATGATGGTCAAGACCTGGGGGCACTACGCCTTCGTGGTCTCCGAACAAACCGGCCTCAGCGTCGTCGACGTGGACACTCCGACCCAGCCGAAACTGGTCGGACAAAGCGCGCCCTTCGGATTTGAACGGCGCCCGCGCCATCGAACTGCAGTTGCGCTACGCCTTTGTTGTGGATCGCACCGGAATGAAGGTGTTCGACATCACCCATCCGGAGCAGCCCAGGCTGGTGCCGGAAGCGACGGTGGCTTTGGCGGATGCGCGCGACCTGACGGTTTCACGGACCTTTGCCTATGTGGCCGCCGGTTCACAGGGCTGGCCATCATCGACGTACAAAATCCGGAGAGGCCGAAACCGCCCGTATTCTTCACCGCCAATGGCGTTCTCAATGACGTCTATGACGTCGCAGTCGGAACCACCAACGTCAGTTATTTCGCTTACGTGGCCGATGGCCACAATGGCCTGCGGATCGTGAAGCTCATCGATACGGACACGCCCGGGTACCTGGGATTTGCCCCGGATCCGCAACCGGAACTCATTGCGACCTACCCCATGGGAGGCAAGGCGGTGGCGCTGGCGCGCGGCCAGGGCCGCGACCGCTACGTGGACGAGTCGGGAGACCAGATCTCCGTCACCAGTCGCATGGGCTCGCGTCCGTTTAATGCGGACGAGATTCGCAGCGTCCTGTTCGCGCACCGACGGCAGCCTGTTAAAAGTTCCCTCCGCCGAGCACAACGAGCAGGGAAGCGCGAAGGATTCCGCGGCAGCAGGCTGAGAAACCTGGCGGTGGGGGATCGCGTTGACATTCAAAAGCCAACCTGTACAATATTTTTCACTGTAAGCGGGTGGCCGAAGAATCTGTTCCCTCGATCCGGACGTTGGCACCGAACTTTCAACCGAATCAATTTTTCTGAGAGGCAAAAACTATGAAAATGTTTGCTGCGGTAGCTGCGTTGTCGGTCCTACCCCTCGTCCTGATCGGTAGCAGTCAAGCCGCGGACGCGCCCAAGGCCGGAGATGCCGCCAACGGCAAGACCCTGTACCAGAAGGGTTGCGCCAAATGCCATGGCGCCAACGGCGTCGGCAACCCCGGCCTGGCCAAAGCCCTGGGCGTCGCCATTCGGCCTTTGAGTGACCCTGAAGTCCAGGCCAAAAGCGATGATGAGCTGGCCAAGGAAAGCATTGCGGGCATTGGCAAAATGAAGGCCGTGACCAGTATGTCGGTCGAGAAAGATGGGCCGGACATCGTGGCCTACATCCGCACCCTGAAGAAGTAGTTCCCACTCGACCTGCCGCGATTGGCGCGGCCGCCCTCTACTGCGCGGCCGCCGCCATCGCCGTTTCGCTCTCCTCGTCGTCCCTGCCAGGCCGTGCTATCTCCGTGCGACCCTTCGGTGATATCCACCGGCGTCGGCACCGGTTTTCGATTGCTCCAATCGTGGTAGGAGTGGCACTCGAAACAGCCCGCCCGGGCGCCTTTCGGCCGATGACAGCTCTCACACTTGGCCACTCCGGGCAGCAGGATATCGGAAGCCTTGGTGCTATTTGCCGCCGCGGTATGGCAGCCCTGGCAGGTGAACGAGCTGTGCACTTCATGGCTGAAGTTGGCGCGTTCAAACCAGCGTGTCTTGAGCGCCGGCTTCGCTACTTCCGGCAATGCGTTATCCGTCACCTTAAGAACGTGGCAGAAACTGCACTTCTCCCATAACGCCAGCTCCAGGGCCGCAACCTGTGCCTCTTTGCCTGCCGCATGCTTCATGATCTCCGCGTGGATGGCTGCGGGCGTGGTGTGCGGAACGCTCTCCAGAATGGACTTGTCAAATTCCAGTTTGTCGGCGTGACAGCTGGCGCAATGGTCGTCAAACTTGATGGGCAGCATGTACGCGCCGCCGATGGCGTTCACCGCCGTTCCCGGACGTAGAGTGGCGAGCGCCGTCCTCTTTCCGCCGTCGGTCTTTCGCCGTCGCCTCCGTCAGTCCCGCCGCGGTATGGCACGAGTCGCAGCCGCCCAGGGCAATATGGACCTGATGGTTGAACTTGATCTTGCTCGGGTCCGAGTACCCGCCGCGATTGGAATAAAACTCCGGGATGCTTGTTGCCGACGAAGGCCGAGACATTAAGCAAATCCGTCGTCCCGCTCTTGGTCTTAAGAGCCGCGTGGCATTCGACGCACGCCTGGTCCCTTACCTCGATCAGTTCGGCGCGGCTGCGATGTTCCTGGTGGCAGGAACCGCAGCTGGGGGTGAACAGCACGCTGTCCGCGTGGTGCGGCGGCGCATCATGGCAGCCCAGACAAGCCTTTTCCGTCACCGGCCTGAAGTAGACGCCACCCACGCCGGTGTGGCAGGTATTGCATTTTTGCCCAAACGCCGCGTGCGAGGGCGAGACCGGACCGCTGGCGAACGGCTCCGGGCTGACCACCCAGTGCGCGACCAGCCAGATCAACGCTAACGCAGGTATGGCGACAGACAGCCAAAAGCGCCAGCGCCGCAGGGGAAACGGCCGCGCGAAGTAATCCATGTCAATCCGCTTGGCGAGATTCTTGGTTGTCCGTACGCGTCGCAGCATCAGTCAGCTCGTTCTTCAGTACCGCAAGGCGACCACCGCATGGATGGCCGCGAGCAACAATAGCGTGTAAGACAGCGGGACATGCACGAACAGCCACAGATGAAGCGCTTTGTGCAGACGGCTCTGCATGTCCAGTTGCCGGGTTTCTTCATAGATATTTTCCAGGTCTTCGAGCGTCGATTCCAGGCTGGAGGGCACCAGGATGCGGAGCTGCCGGAACGCCGCCTGGGCCTGCGCTCCCTCCCGCAGCGTGGCTCCCCGCGAACTGCGGGATTCCAGGAAGGGCTTGAGTTCCTCGGCGAAAAACTTCCTCAGTTCAAATGCGGCCTGTTCATCGGCCTCGAGGCCGGTGCCCACGCTGAAGTCGCCCATGGTGCCGGCGCTGGCGGCCGCGGCCCGCTGCTGTTCGGAGGCTTTGGCATAGTCGCCTTCGAGCGATGTGGCTGCCTCCTCGATTACCTGCTCCGCCTCCGCCACCAGTTGTTCGCGCACGTGCCCGATCTGCTCAAAGATTGTTTCCATCGGGACCTGGGTGGTATAGAAGTGGGGCAGAATATGCTGCAGCGCAGCCCCGAAAATCCCGCTGACGAAGACCCCGGCGAAAAGCCACACCAGCACGGTGGTCAGCTTCCCGCCGGTATGAAAGTTCGCGTGGAAAAGAATCAAGGGAAAGCTGAGAAAGCCCAGCCACAGGTGCGCCCGCATCCAGGTTTGCATCCGGCCGATGCGCCAGACCGGTACTCTCTTCCTGACGCCCAGGAAGCCGGCAATCAGCATGAAGGCGAAACCGATGATCCCGCAGACCAGCCCAAATCCTCTGCGCCCGCTCACGCCCTGCGGAGTGCCCAGGGCGTAGGTGATGAATACGACGGTGGCCAGCCCCAATATCACCAGGCTGGCGGCAAACCATTTCTTATGTGTACGGTCGATCAGCATCGGTTTTTTCGCAAACCAGTTTTTCCGCGAATGCTACCGCTTGGCCGAACTGCGAGACTGCATCAACTTGGCAAAGAATTCCGTCGGATTCACCCGGTGCGCGGCATCGTGCGGACACGCATAGACGCAACTGGGCTCGGCATGATCGTGGCAAAGATCGCAGGAAGTCGCTTTCACTTTCATGGTGGCCACCTTGCGTCCCGGGTGCGCGGCGTCATCCAGTTGCACGGGGAACGGATGCATATTGATGTTCCCGTAGGGACAATTGCTGGCGCACAATCCGCAACCGATACACCAGTCTTCGATGATGACTTCCAGAGAATTGCGACGGCGGATGGATCCGACCGGGCAGCCCACCATGCAGAGGGGATCGCGACACTGCCGGCATGAAGTGGCCACCAGGTATTTGTCGAAGCGCAGGCCTTCTCTGACCAGGCGGCTCACGCCCTGATGCGCGTCCGCGCAGGCCCGCACGCACATGTCGCACCGGGTGCAACGCTCCAGGTCGAGCAGCAGCAGGCTTTGCGCTTCCATCAAGCCTTGCGCCAGGAACTGGTCGATGGGCACGCTGCCCATGCGCTCGGCGCGGATGCGATTGCTCTCCACCCGTTCCTTGGCCACTTCCTGCAGTCCCCGCCGGACTTCCGGGAAGCGGTCCAGCATCACCTTAAAGTCTTCCCCTCGAATTTTCACCACTTCAACGTGGTCCAGGGCAGAACAGGTTGCGGTTCGGCTGGTCCCGCTCAGGAAGGCGATTTCGCCGAAGTACCCGCCTCGGGCCAGGTAGGCGAGCACCAGATTCCGCCCGGCCGCTCCTCTGAAACCTTCACGAATCCGATCCGGACCAGATAGAAGCTGTCGGCCGGGTCTCCCTGCTTGACGATCACCTGTCCCGGCGCGTAGCGCACCAGTTCCACCCGGTTCCGCAGTTGATCGATGAATTCAGTGGTGAGGGTGGAGAAGACGGGCACCGACCGCAGGTGGGAATCCAGGGCCCGCATGCGGTAGGCCCGTTCCATCTGGGCCCGGAAGGTCTTGTTGCGCAACATGATGTCCAGCACGTTGCGCAGCATTTCCACCATTACGCAGTCGGTCACCGCCCGCACCGTCGCCGACCGCGGGTAAAAATTCATGCAGGTCATTTCGCCGAACAGTTCGCCCGGCCCGAGTTCGGCGACCGGGCTGTCGTAGGGCAGGTCGACCGGGGCATCGATAGGAATGGATTGCCGGTGGCCTTCCTCGCTGCGGCGGTCCTGTCCGCGCTTGGTCAGATTGCTCGAGACCTTGCTGAGCATTCCCTTGCTGCTGCCCTTGGTGGTCACGTGCGCCATGGGGCTGGAAAGGAAGATTTCGACTTTGCCTTCCAGAATGTAAAACGCCGTGGAGCCGAAGTCGCCTTCGCGGCAGATGATTTCCCCGGCCTTGAAGCGCCGCTTCACCAGGGCTTTCTGGTTGAGCTGCAAGAACGTTCCGGAGACGTTTTTGAAGACGGGAAGATGCTGGAGTTCTTCCGGGCGGAAGGGTTCGCCGGCCCCCAGTTCGGTCCTGACTACGATCCGGTTGGTCAGGGCGCCGGTCGGGCAGGAGACCATGCACTCTCCGCAGGAGACGCAGGAAGACGATCCCATGGGCAGATTGTTGTCGAACGCAATCCCCGCCTGGTAGCCCTTGCCGCGGCGGGCCAGCACCATGTTGTGCCGAATATCGTTGCAGGCGCGAACGCAGCGGTCGCACAAAATGCAGGCATCGTGGTCGACCGCAATGACCATGGAAGAATCGTCCCGCCCGCGCGGGCCGGCGCGTTTGGCGAAGCGCGGCTCGGTGATCCCCGCTTGCGACGCCAGTGTTTCCAGTTCGCAGTCGCCGGAATTGCGCTGGCGCATGCACGGCGACGGATGGTCCGACATCAACAGCTCCACCAGGGTGCGCCGCGCCGCCAGCACGCCTTCCGTATTCGTCTTCACCGTCATGCCGGCCTCGACCTGCCGGATACACGAGGCGGTGTACACCCGGGCGCCCACATCCACGGTGCACACCCGGCACACCCCCACCGGCGCTTCGTTCTGCTGGTGGCAAAGCGTGGGGATGGGAATCCCGTACATGCGCGCCGCGTCGAAAATCGTCGTGCCCGGCGGGACGGAAATCTGCTTGCCGTCGATGGTGATGTGAATCCCCGGCGGAAGAGGGGCCACCGGGGAAAGCGGTGCCATGGCGGGCGCCGGTGGAGGGGCGCTCGGCGGGGGCGGAGCGGCGCCCGGCCCGGGTCCGGGCGCGGTCACTGCGGCCGGCGGCCGGCTCATCACCACCGTGGCCATCACTTCAGGCTTTTCAAACTGGAAAATAAAGACGGAGTCGCCGAGGGAAATCTGGTCTCCGTGATTGAGGACCTGTTCTTTGATTCGCGCCTGATTTACGTAGGTGCCGTTCAGGCTGTCGAGATCGCGGACCTTAAACGTTTCTCCCGTCGCGAATGACCATGCAGTGCCGCCGCGAAAGGGCCGGGTCATCGAGATGCAACTGGTTGCCCGGATCGCGGCCGATCGAGAGCGATTCCTGGTCGAGAGGGATTGTCTTCTCTTTCAACGGTCCCGACGCGCCTAGGAGTCTCGGTTTCACATTACCCCTCGGAGATTCTTTTCCGTTACAGCCTCTGCTATAGAAAAGCTACGCGGCGTCGCGGCCACGAAAGCAAACCTTTGCCGGGCATTGCTTGTGAATCACATGCTGGTCGACCGAATCGCGAAAATGCGTGAGCACCGATACGATCGGGGCCGGAACGACCTGTCCCAGACCGCAGATGGAAGTCACTTTCAGCGCATGCGAAAGTTCCGCCAGCAATTGCAGATCGTCGTTTTCAGCCTTGCCATGGGTCCAGGCGGTGAGCATGTCCACCAGTTTCTGCGAGCCCATGCGGCAGGGAACACACTTGCCACAAGATTCGTTGCGGAAAAACCGGACTGCATTCAAAGCCATGTCCACCATGCAGCGGTCTTCGGCGCACACCACGATCGCTCCCGACCCCACCATGGATCCCTTGGCCGCTACCGCGTCCCAATCGAGAGGCAGATCGACCATGGAAGCCGGCAAATATCCCGAGGACGGCCCCGAAGGCGCGAACCCCAACAGCTTCTTGTTCCCCGGAATGCCGCCGGCATATTGGTAGATAAGTTCGGAATACTTGATGCCCATCGGCACTTCGAAAACGCCCGGCCGCACCACATCGCCGCTGATCCCGACGAACTTGAGCCCCAGCGAACCATTCCGCCCCTGCGCCTTGTACCAGTCCACGCCCTGCATCAGGATGGCGGTCGCGAAGGCAAAGGTCTCGACATTATTGATGGCCGTCGGTTTCTGCCATAGACCGTGGGTGCCAGGGAAAGGCGGCTTGTTGCGCGGTTCCGCCCGCTTTCCCTCAATGGCCTCGAGCAACGCGCTTTCCTCGCCGCAGATGTACCCGCCCGGACTGATAAAGATCTCCAGGTCGAAAGTCAGATCGCTCCCCAGGATGTTTGACCCCAGCAATTTATCGGCGTAGCAGGCGTTGATTTCTTCCTGCAGGATTTCTCGCGGCCTCTCATACTCATGCCGGATGTAGAGGATCCCTTTTTTCGCGCCGGTTACCAGGCCGGCGGTGATCATGCCCTCGATCACCAGGTAAGGAATGTTCTCCATGATGAAGCGGTCTTTGATGGTGCCGGGCTCGCTTTCATCGGCATTGCACACGATGTACTTTTCGTCCCCGGGCGCGTTGCGCACAATCTCCCACTTGGTGCCGGTGGGAAATCCGGCCCCGCCCAGGCCGCGCAGCCCGGCCGCCTTCAGGGCGGCAATGACGCCATTCACATTGCGCGTTTCCACCAGGTGCTTGACCACGCCGTATGCCCGGGAGCCCTTGTAGGGATCCATGGCCAGCTGGACCGGCTCAATCTCCGACGATTCCGCCGGCAGCGGGCCGCCGGTCAGGATTTCCTGCAGCATCGAAACTGCGCGCGCTCCTTCCATGTTGCCGTAGATGGCTTCGTTCACGCACAAAGCCGGCGCCTGGTCGCACCGCCCCAGACAGGAAACGTCCCTGATGGCCAGGGTTTGAGGACTGGTGCCGCGAAAGGCGCGCTCCAGTTGGCGGCGCAAGTCGTCGCCCCCGCGCAAGTGACATGACATGTCGCTGCAGACGCGGACATCGATTCTCGCCGGAGGGGTCAGATGAAAGTGGGGATAGAAACTGGCTACAGCGTGGATTTGACTCAGGGGCACGCCCAGTTCCGTGGCCAGCGATTCCAGCTGTTCCGCGGGCAAGTAGCCGAATTTTTCCTGGATGGAACGAAGTTCTGGAACCATGCTCCCCAATCGGCAAGTCAAAGAAGAAGCAAGCGCGCCCTCTTTTTTACCCCGAGCGCCCAAAGGTTATCGCACGTAAACGGCTCTGTCTAGTGGGTAGTTTGCGGCGATTGCACCGAGAGCGCCAGCAATTTTTTGAATGGGCTGTGGGGAGGCCGAAGTTCGAAAAATGCGGA
Organism: Terriglobia bacterium; assembly: GCA_963816025.1. Classification (GTDB taxonomy): domain Bacteria; phylum Acidobacteriota; class Terriglobia; order Terriglobales; family Acidobacteriaceae; genus JAIQFF01. The sequence goes on along the minus strand of CAWFJA010000007.1, from coordinate 4,318 downwards.
CTCGCGCGCCGGCGAGACAACTTCAGTCTTCCCGAAACGAGGGTGTGATCAACCGGGTCACATCAAAATATATCCACTTGCGCCTCTGATCCGGAAAGATGAGTTCAAGCCGGTCGAAAACTCTGCCATTGGCATCCGGCGCAGTCCGATACTCCTCGCCCAATTGCCAGTTGCGCCCATGCGCGTAAAACAAATACCAGTACTCGCCATGAATGGCGGTGGTAAGCTCGGGCGCCAGGATCGTGATCGCGGTGGCGGGAGAGTCGCCGGGGCCGCCAGTGTAGGTCGTGAGGACCTGTTCCGGGATGCGCTCTTCCCAGCCGGGAGCAAAAATCCGCTGCCACTCCGCCGCCAGCGCGGAGCTTCCAAGCTCTGCCGCCTTGGCCAGAGCGAGCGCGTTAGTGCGGGCGAAGCTGCTGAAGGCTGGTTCGAGCTGGATGGTGGCGAAGTCATCCCGGCGCTGCGCCATCAGCACATGCTGCAACATGGAAAAAATGGCGTTCACCGCTTCGTCGCTGTCGCCGCTCAAGCTCTGCGCGAAGCTTAGAAACCAGGATTGCTGCTGGTCCGGCAGTAAATTGATCTCCGCGCTCCGCCCTGCAGCCACGTAAGTGGCGATCAGGCAGACGTGCTCGGTGTCCTCGAGTGTGAACCTGGGGAAGTGCGCGTCCAGCTCTACCTTCAAAAATCCTCCTTAAGTCCTGGGGCCGCGAGCGGCTATCTTAACAAGGAGAAGGCATCATCTCTTTTCCCTCATGGCTGCGGTGCGGCGGGCATGGGGTAAAGCCTCAGGCCAAGCCCTCGGACTTAATCGTAACCCGCTCTGTGGGAACGGGTTACCGGGGTTCGCCGCGCGCCTGCCGCGGCCAGCCTGGCCAGGCGGGGTAAGTAACCAGGTTAAACTCCCTGATTTCATTGACATACCGTGACAGTTTTGGGAACATGTGTTCCTGGCCGGGCTCGGAATCCCCCGTCGGGCTGGGACACGCTTCCATGTGCCTTAGATTCGCTGAATGCTGAATTTTGTCCGTCGCTCGTTTTCTGTCCGGTCACTCACAAATTGGCGAAACTCGGCAAATACGAACTCATCGGCGAACTGGGCCGCGGCGGCATGGGGATCGTCTATCGCGCCCGTGACCCTCTTATCAATCGCCTGGTAGCTCTCAAGACCATTACTGCCGGACTGGCGGACAATCCCAATTTGCTGCAGCGCTTCTACCGGGAAGCCCAGTCCGCGGGTGGTTTGCAGCACCCCAATATCGTGACCATCTACGACATGGGGGAAGAAGCCGGGACCCCCTACATCGCGATGGAGCTGATCGAGGGCGAGAGCCTGGAGCAGATCATCGCCGCCCGCCCCGACCTTCCCCTTTCGCTGAAGCTTAACTACGCGATTCAAGCCTGCCGCGCTTTTGACTACGCCCACAAACGGGGAATCGTGCATCGCGACATCAAGCCCGCCAACGTGATGCTGAGCAAGGATGGCACGGTCAAAGTCGTGGATTTCGGCATTGCGCGGGTGCTGGAATCTTCCAAGACCCAGACCGGCATGCTGATGGGGACCTTTGCCTACATGTCGCCGGAGCAATATCACGGCGAACATGCGGACGAGCGTTCCGACATCTGGTCCTTCGGAGTTCTTCTCTTCGAGCTCCTGACCTATCAGAGGCCGTTCAGCGGAGATGCTCCGGCAGCCTTGATGAACAAGATTTGCCAGCAGGATCCGACGCCGCTTCATGAAGTCGCCCCGGAGTGCCCACCCGAGTTAGAGGCGGTGCTGCAAAGAATTTTCCAGAAGTCGCCGGCGGACCGGTACCAGACCATGGAAGACCTGATGGTCGAGCTGGATCCGATCTGCAAAAGTTTTCAATCGGCGACGGTTCTGAAACTGGTGGAGCAGGGAGGCGATCTCGTCCGGCAGGGGAACTATACCCAGGCGCGGGATGTTCTCCGTCAGGCTCTGCAAATCGAGTCCACCAACACCCAGGCCCGCAGCTTATTGGAGAAGGTCAATGTCGAGCTGAAGCGGGCGCATGGTCCGGCCCAAGGCCCAGCAATTCGTCGAGAAAGGACTTGAACTTCTCGCCCAGGGAAAGATTCAGGAAGCGAGAGTGGAAGCGGAGAACGCGCTCAAGCTGGACACCAGCTTTCAGCCTGCGCAACAGCTCAGGGAACGGGTGCAAAAGGAGCTGGATCGCTATCAGCTCATCGCCGGATATCTGGAAACCGCCAAGTTGCGCCTGGCCGAGGGCCTGCCGGAGATGGCGGAAGGGCTTCTGGCCGAGATATTGGCGCTTGAGCCTTCCAACAAATCCGCCATAGTGCTGCGGCAGCAGGTACGAGAAAGACAAGCTGCAGCGCGAGCGTCGTCTGCGTCTGCTTGAGGCCCTGCAACAGGCCCGCAGCCTGTGGACCGTGCAGAACTACGAGAAGTGCATCGAGATTCTGACCCGGCTCAAAGAAGAATTTCCTCAAGAGGAGGAAGTTCTCCGGCTGCTCGAAACCGCCCGCGAAGATTATGCCGAGCAAAACAAGCGGCGGACGATCGAGAAAGCGAAAAACATTCTGGCGGCAGGCCGCCACGACGAATGCACCGCTCTGCTGCTGGACCTGCAAAAGTCATTCCCCGGCGACCGCGAGATTGGCGAGCTGTTGGCCGCGGTCCGGCTGGATCAGGCCAACCGGCGGCGCTTGAAGTCCCTGGCCGAGGCTCGACGGCTGTTTGCCGGACGGCAGTACGACGAGTGCCTTGCCCTGCTGGAGACTGTGCAGCAGGAATTTCCGGGCGATCCCGAACTCACGAAACTGGCCGAGGTCACTCGCGAAGACCAGGCCAAGCAATACCGGCAAGAGGGCATCGCGAAAGCCGGAAAACTTCTGGCCGCCCGGCGTTACGAGGAATGCAGCGCATTGCTGGCCGATTTGCAGCAGAAGTACCCGAAAGACGATGAGATCGTCCGCTTGCTGCGCTCGCTGCATGAAGACGAAGCCGAACAGCGCAAGTCGGCAAGGCTGACCGAAGCTCGCAGCCTGCTGGCCTCCCGCCGCTACGATGAGTCGCTCGCCCTGCTGACCGAGTTACGGAAAGAATACCCCGGCGATTCCGAGATCCTCCATCTCATCGAAACTCTCCGCGCCGACCAGGCCGAGCAGAGGATGCTGCGCGATTTGGAGAAGGCCAAGAATCTGCTCGGGGATGAGCGCTATGACGAATCCATCGCCCTCCTGACCGAACTGCAACAGGAATTTGCCGACGAGGACGAAATTGCCAAGCTGCTGGCGCGAGCGCGCAAGGACCGTGCCGAAAAGGAAATGCACGAGAAACTCGCCGAGGCCCGCGCCCACCTGGCTGCGGGACAGTTCAGCGAGGCTCTGACCGTGCTGGAAGGCCTGCTCCGGGTTCGTCCCAATGACGTCGCGGTGCAAAAGCTCCTGAAGCTGGTCCAGCGCGACCAGGAAAAGCAAAGCAAGCTGGACCGGTTGCAGCAGGAATGGGAAGAGCTGAAGAAGCTGGTCAGCACGAAAAAATATCCGGAGGTGATCGCCCGGGCGGAGAAGCTGCTGCAAGAATTTCCCGGCGATAGCGACCTGGTGAGGTTCGCGGAATTTGCCCGCGCCCAGCAAACTCAGCTGGAGCGGGAAACCCTGCTGCGCAAAAACCTGGAAACCATCCAGGCCGCCATTGCGGGCAACCGCTTCCAGGATGCGATTCGAGATGCCGAAGCCGCCCTGAGGACTTTTCCGGGCAACGAGGAACTGTTGCATCTGCAAGAACAGGCGGAGGTGCAGGAGAAGAAACAGCAGACCCGAAAAGCGATCGAGCAGAAGGTCAAGGATATCCGGGTAAAAATCAACCGGGAGAAATTCAGCGACGCGATCAAAATGGCGAAAGAAACATTGATGACGCTGGGCCCGGACACGGACATCAATCAATTGTTGAATTCCGCACAGGTCGAACTGGTCGCCCGGGAGAAGAAAAGAAAGCAGGAGCAGGAACTCGAATCCATCCGGCTGATGGTGAAGCGGGGACAGCTGGAGGCCGCAACCCAGGCGCTCAACCAGTCGCTGGCGGAGGAGACCCTGGCAAACTTCGATCCCCGGGTGCAACGCGTCGCGGACGAAATTGACGCGGCCAGAACCCAGGCCAGCGCGCCTTCGTCGTCCAAACCCGACTCCGGCCCTCCGCCGGGACTGTCCAAGGAATACGCCTGGGAGGGGCCGCCGCCCGCCGACCTTGGCGGCGTGGACGCCGCCGCCCAGACCAGGCTGGCTGAACCGCAGAGTTCTCCGGGTTCGTTTTCCATGTCGAGTGCGCCGG
>CAWFJA010000006.1:0-31663 GCA_963816025.1 Terriglobia bacterium | reverse complement strand
GTCTAGCTCGGCGTGTGGGCAGACGAGTCTCTGACTTGGGTTGCGGTCCGGAATTTCAGCCGCGGCTCGTTCAGAAATGCAGCGCGAGAAACGGCCTGAGGCCCAGCGTGATATTCCCATCGAAGCTGCGGTCTCGGCGGCCCTGGGGTGGATGGAACGAGCGCAGGACTATTCGTCGTCCGAAGACGGGGGCGTGGCACGTCATTACAGCCTCTCGTCCGGATGGAGCGCTTCCTACCCCGAAACCACCGGCTATATCGTGCCCACGCTCATCGCCGAGGGGCGAGCGCGGGGCAATGACGTGTTACTGGCCCGGGCCCGCAAAATGCTCGACTGGCTGGTCAGCATCCAGATGCCGTGTGGCGCCTTCCAGGGCAGTACCGTGGACACTTCCAACGTGGTGCCGGTCACGTTTAATACCGGACAGATCCTGCTTGGGCTGGCCGCCGGGGTCGCGGAGTTTGGCCCGGAGTACCGGCAAGCGATGATTGCCGCATCCGACTGGCTGGTGGAAACGCAGGACCCGGACGGTTGTTGGCGGAAATATCCCACCCCTTTCGCGGAGCCGGGAGAGAAGGCGTATGAGACTCACGTGGCCTGGGGCCTGGTCGAAGCTGCCCGCCTCGAACCCGGCCGCGGGTATGGCGAAGCCGCCATGCGCAACGTGTACTGGGCCCTTACCCAGCAGAATGAGGCGGGCTGGTTTGCCAACGGCTGTCTCACCGACCCTTTGAATCCCCTGACCCACACCATTGGCTATGTGCTGCGTGGTTTGGTGGAAGCCCACCGCTTCAGCGGCGATCGCAGAGTCCTTCAAGGCGCCATCAAGACAGCGGAAGGCGTGCTGGGGGCGCTGCGACCGGATGGCTTTCTTCCCGGCCGGCTCGACAATCAATGGCAGAGCACGGCCACGCTGGTCCTGCCTGACTGGAACGGAGCAGATCGCGATTTGCTGGCTGCTGCTGTATCGCGAGACCCGGGACGCGCGATTTCGTGACGCCGCCCTGGCCGCCAACCGCTACGTGCGGCAGACCGTCAACCTCGAAGGCGCGCTGGAAACGCGAGGCGCGGTGAAGGGCAGCTTTCCGGTTTCGGGTGAATACGAGAGATTTCAGTATCCCAGCTGGGCATGCAAGTTCTTTCATCGACGCCCAGAGCCTGGAACAAAAATTCTGTCAGGAGGAGGAGATTGTCTCTCCAATTCCGCTCCGTCTTGCGGCCGCCGCCGTCCCTCGTTGAGCAACTCGCGGCTTGCGACCCGGCCAACCCCTTGCATACTCCCGAGTATGCGAAAGCGCACGAGTCGCTGGGTGAACGAGTGTGCCTGCTTGGCCTCTACGCGGGCGACGACCTGGTAGCGGGCTGCCTGGGTTTTTTGTCCGGCTGGTTCCTGCGCCGCAATCTCCACATTCGTTCGCTGCCCAGCTTGCCCGAGCCGGAAAACTTTTGGCGAGGCGTTATGCAATCCTGCCGCAGGCTGGGGGTCTGGGGCCTGCAGATCGATACCTACGCTTCCCCGGGAGCCGTTATTCCGCAACTGCCCGGAGAGCTGGAACGGCGTGACCGTTGGGAATACGCTTTGGACCTGGGATGCGACAACATCCTGGACGGGGTGAGCACACAGCATCGGCGAAACATCAGTCGTGCCGGCAAAGCTGGATTGTCGATTCGCCGGACGCGCGAGGCATCCGCCTGCGCAAAACATCTGGAACTCATGGATGCTTCCACCGAACGGCGCGCCCATCGCGGCGAGAAAGTGGATTCCGGCCAGGACAGCGCGCGGCCCCTGGCGCTGCTGGCCAGCGGATCGGGCGAGATTTTTCAGGCCGTCCTCGGGGAGCAGGTGTTGTCGTCTATGCTGGTGCTCCGATCGAGCGAGGGCGCATATTATCAATCGGCGGGAACTCTGCCTGAAGGGATGAAACTTGGCGCGTCTCCCTTTCTGGTGTCGCAGGTCGCCGCTCTGGTCAAGCAGGAAGGAGCGCGAGTCTTTAATCTTGGAGGCGCGGGCGCCGAAAGCCCCGGACTGCGCAGATTCAAGGCTGGATTTGGCGCTCGTGAATTTGAATTGCAGGCGGCGTCGTTCTGTCCCAAGTCGGCCGCGGAGCGCAGACTGCGGGGCGCATTACGATCCTGCTGGACCTGGGCGGGACAGTGATGCGGCGCTCCCGCTCCAAGAACGGCCTTTCCAGATCACGTTAATCAAAATAGGCTAGTCAAAATAAGGTTAATAAGGTCAATCAATGTCAACCCTCATTGAGGCGCTGCATTCTTCGACTAATTTGCTGTCTCTGGCCGTATTCGCGGCTGCGCTTGCGGCATTCCTTGCCCTGCGTTTTCTTTGGCCGTCGGCTTTCCAGAGGCTGTGCGGCTTTATCGGATCGAAGCGCTTCTGGTTCCCTGTGAGCCTTTTATTTCTGGCGGCGTTCCTGGCTTTTCTTCTGTGCAGCACTCTCTATAAGGGATATCTCGATCACGTCGAAGCCAATGTCGCTTCGGTTGCGGCAGCTTTCAATCATGGGGCCCCGCTCTACCACGGCCTGGCCTCTGCGCAACGCTACTCCCTGGTTTACGGTCCTATCGCCTACCTGCCTTTCAGTTGGGCCCTTCGCATTCTGGGCAGCAGCCTCTGGTCGCTCAAGTTGCTGGTGTTGCTCGCCAATGTCTGTTTTCTGATTTTCCTGGCTGCTGCTTATCGCAAACGCCTGGACACGCCGCAGGCGCTGTTCGCGGTTGCGGTGGTGGTTGCATTCATGATGAGCGGGGAGCCTTACATGTTCCAGGTGCGAGGCGACGTGCTGATGCCTCTCACGGTAGCTTTGGCGCTGTTTGGCGTTCTGAGTTCGTCACGCTGGACGGCTGTGATCCTGTTGTCCGTGGCGACCGGCTTATGCTTTGGAATCAAGTTCACGGGAGTGCTGTATTTCCTGCCGCTTTTCGTTTTGCTTTATCGCCGGTTTGGCATACGCATCGCGGCCCTCGCGGCGTGCGGCGCGGGCCTGGTCGGGTGTCTCCCGTTTGCGCTTCCCCAGATCTCCCTGATGAATTACCTGCTCTGGTTCCATGAAGCATCGCGCCATCCCCTCCGCGCGGTCGAGTTTCTGAGCAACCTGCGGACCGCGGTGACGATTTCGCTTCCGGCCGCTCCTCCTCTTGTGGCGGTTCCATCAAGGCGATCCCAGGAAGTGTCTGGCTTATTTACGGGAACAAAAGCTTTTTCTCCTGGCTCTCGCCGCCGCGCTCGGGTTAATGATCATTGCGGCCTCGAAGTTCGGCGCCGGGAACCATCATCTTCTGCCGCTTTATCCCGTGATCGGGTTTCTCTGTTGCGATATCTATAGCCAAATCGAAGTCGCAGGAGCCGCGTGGACTTTCACTTACGGCTCCATCGCCAGGGCAGTCTGCTGGCTGTGGCTGGCCAGTACGGTGGCGACGCGGATCCCGGTGGAGTTTCTGGCGACTGAACGGAAGCTGGCTGCACGATGGTCGCTGGCGGCTGCGGTGACCGAGGATTTGACCGGCATCATGCAAGCTCACCCCGGCGACCGCATCGAGATGGGATACAGCCGTTCCTATCCGCTCACGTTTTATCGTCCTACGCTGGTCTTTGCCGGCAATCCGCTCACCCTCGACGCTCCGGCGCTCGACGACATGCAACTCTCAGGCCTGGCCATCCCACAAGCCACGATCGACTACATCAAATCGTGCCAGGCGCAAATATGGCTCATCCCCAAGGGCGAGGAACCGTTTGTCATGCCCAACATCTACGCCGATGCCAGGATCTTTCCCGAGCGGAACCTGTTTGAAGATGGTTTTCGGCAGGCGTTCCTGCAGGAGTACCAAAAAGTGGGATCCAGCGAGTATTACGATCTATGGGCGTGCCGCGACGGCTCGGCCGCGCGCTGAGCAGAACACGGAACCAACTCACAGCACAGGCTTGGGCGACGCCAGCAATATCCCCAGCAGGGCCAGGCCTCCCAGTAAATAGCTGAGCCGGTCCTCCATGGCAAAGACCACCGGATCTTCGCCCAGTTCGCCGCGATAGGCAATCAACCAAAGCCGGCTGATCCAGTAGAGCAGCGTCGGACATATGGCCCACAACAGCTGCGGCCGATGATACAGGGCCGTCACCTCCTGGCTGTTCACATAAAGAGCCATGACCAGGACCGAGACATATCCGCTGGCCGCTCCGAGATTGGAAATAATCAGCCTGTCGCCCGGCCGGTAGCCTCGTCCCGCCACTTCCCGGGTTTCTTCCTGCGGCGAGCGAACCAGTTCGCTGAATCGTTTTGCCATAGCCAGGCTCATAAAGAAGAAAACGGAGAAAGCCAGCAACCAGGGCGAAACCGGAACGTGCACCGACACGGCTCCGAAGAAAATGCGCAGCGTGTACAGGCCGGACAGCGTCACCACGTCAAGAATGGCTATTTTCTTGAGCGAAAGCGAATAGGCAGTGGTCACAACCAGATACAGCGCCAGCAGCGCGATGGCCGCGACGTGGGCGGTTAAGCCAGCCAGGCCGAAGGAAATCAACAACAGAATCAGCGTCAATCCCAGCGCAGCGGGGATGGGGACCCGTCCCGAAGCAATCGGCCGATTGCGTTTTGTGCGATGCACCCGGTCCGCTTCAAGATCGAGAAGGTCATTGAGAAGATAGGCGGCGGAAGCACATAGGCTGAACTCGGCAAAGGCCAGGACGGCGCGCTCAATGGTCGCGACGTCCCGCATTCGGTGCGCCAGGACCAGGGGAACAAAGACCAGCACGTTTTTCAGCCACTGATGAGGCCGCAGGGCCCGCCACAACGCCGCAACCGGACGCTTTTCCGACTCGATAACGCGCACCGACTTGGAGACGCGCATGGCGCTCTTCTTCAAAGCCGCCGAGGGCTCGACCAGAATGGCGGTTTGAGCTTCTTTCCAGACCGGCAGATCGCGCGGGGAATCGCCCGCGTAATCGAATCCCGATTCGCCGAACCGCGAAAGCAGCGCGTCGCGTTTTGTCGCTCCGCTCAGATTGGTCGTCCCATCGCTGGCCATGCAGTCGGTGAAAATTCCCAGATGGTCGCGGATCGGTTCGACCACCAATGCATCCGACGCGGTCACCAGCACAACTCTGCCGTTCTGCTGTCTGGTCTCTCGAATCAGCTCCAGGACTTGCGGGTGATAGTTAAGAGTGGCGGGGTTGGGAGCGACGCGCAGGGCGATTTGACGCTTGGTATAGGCCTTCCCGCGAGCCAGCCACGCGGGCAGTCGAAGCAGGGTCACAGGCCGTCGCTTCAACAGCAGCAACAGGGATTCCCACAGCAGGTCGCTCTGCAAGAGAGTTCCATCCAGGTCAACGCACAAGACGGAAGACGCAGTCGCCGAACCGCTGGACTCCGCCTGAGTTTGCTCTGAAGTGTGCATTTTGCAAAATACTTCGTCCTGACGCTGCCTATTCCTATGACCTGCGAGCCGTCTCTACTCGTTGAGGCAAGTTTAACAGGCAGCCGTCCGCGCCTAATCCGCCTGGTACCTCGAATAACACCGGTTCTCGTACTGTTCTGGCACGTCGAATTCCTGCGTTGCCCTAAAAAGACAGCCGCTTGAATATTGGTTCCGGGATGGCGCGCACCACCGCCATGATGAGCCGCCAACGGCGCGGCGTGTAGAGGACGTCAGGGGAGCGCTTTTCCAGCGCGCGATAGATATCGCGGGCAACGTCCTTGGGGTCGGCGAACATGCCGCTCTTTTCCATCTTATCGGTCATCGCCGTTTTTACCGGGCCGGGTTTGATGGTGATGACCTTGACTCCGGCGGGATACAAGCGGCTGCGAAGTCCCTGCAGGAACAGGCTCAAAGCTCCTTTCGCGGCGCCATACACGTAGTTGGAGCGGCGCCCGCGATCGCCCGCGACCGAAGTGATGGCTGCGATGCAACCCGTTCTCGCACTCTCAAAGTGCTCCGCGAAAATAGTGAGCAAGCGCCACGGCACTAACAAAATTGGTTTCGATTTCCCGGCCAGCGAGCGTCGACGGAGTGCTGGCATTCCTGCTGGTCGAGCAGGGTCCCGTAGGCCAGCAGAATCGTGTCGAAATTTGCCAGGTGGCTTTTGGCAAACTCGAGGACTGGCACATGCGTGGAAATATCCGCCAGGTCCGCGGTGAAGGTCACGACCTCGCGGGCGCCGCGGGCCAGCAAGTCGCCCTGGATTGCCGCCAAGCGTTCCGGAGAGCGCCCCACCAGCATCATTTCTTTTCCGCTGTGGGCGAGCAGGCGCTGCACTTCCTGCGCAATGCCCGACGTCGCCCCCAATACGACAACTTTCTGCATGATCACTGCGCTCCCGTTACCCGCCGCCAGAATGACGACGACAACTTGGGATCGATAAATTCCTGGAACTCCCGCCAGTTGGGGAAGGAGGCTTCGAAAGCGCCGCGGCTCATGCGGGCGTCCTTGGCCGGATACACCGCGCCGGCGCTTCTGATGACGACCTTGTCCAGTTCATCCAGTAGCCGAAGCGTCGCCTCTCCCCGCATGGCAAAGTCCAATGCCAGGGTCAGGCCGGGCCGGGGAAATGACATCATGCCCGCGCTCGGGACGGAACCAAATCGTTTCATCACCGCCAGGAACGAACCCATGCGCGAACGCGAAATCAGGCCCAGCAATTCCTGGAAAGCTTCGAACGAATCGTCGGGAATCACACATTGATATTGCAGGAATCCCCGCTTGCCATAGATCAGGTTCCATTGCGAAACCGCATCCAGCGGATAGAAAAAAGGCTGGTAGGGCACTACCGACCGGCGTTTCCCAAAGGCGTGCCGGGTATAGTACGCGGAGTTGAACAGCTTCATGGTGTAACGGTTCAACACCCAACCGGGAAAAGCAAAAGGGACCTCGAGCGTTTCCGCCGGAGCGAGGCGCCTTGCCGGGTTTGTCTGAATGATTGCCGCGGAAGAAGATGCCGCGCGTGCCTTTTTGCGAAACGCAATCGACCCACGCGACCGTGTACTCGAAAGTCTGGTCGCTGTCGTGGCTGAGCGACAGGAATTCCGGCAGGGAGTGAAACGGGATCGTCTCCAGGTCGATGAAGGGCCCGCTGATTTTCTTCAGCGCGATCTCAGCGCAGGTAATCACCCCGGTGAGTCCGAGACCGCCGATGGTGGCGCGAAATAAGTCCGGATTGCTCTCCGGGCTGCACAGTAACAGGCCGTGGTCAGAGCGGCAGAGCTCCAATCGCCGGACATGCCGTCCGAGAGTGCCTGCGCGATGATGATTTTTCCCGTGCACATCGTTGGCTATCGCGCCGCCGACGGTCACGAATCTCGTACCCGGCGTGACCGGCAGGAACCAGCCGCGCGGGACCGCGACCTCGAGAATATCCGAGAGGCTCACTCCCGCCTCACAAAGGATGTGGCCCTGCTCTGCGTCAAAACCGAGGATCCGGTCCAGGCGGGAACACTCGACCAGGTCGCGGCCGTCATTCAGGCAGGAATCGCCGTAACTTCGGCCCAGTCCGTAGGCCAGCAATGATTCGGGCGCAGCCCGGTCGAGAATGCCGGGCACCTGGTCCATCCAGCTGGCGCGGTAGACGGCGCGATGCGTGGCCGCAGGATACCTGCCCCAGGACAAATAGCTTCCCGCGGACGGCGAGAGCTCGGCTGTGGTCGCGGGTTGGGTTGCGGCGGAACTGGACGGCATTCTACAAACCTGCTTATGGCCTGGCGTAGGGCTGGAACAGCCGATCTCCTGCCCGGCACGGCGTCTGCGATGCGTTCCAGCCTGTTCCCTGGACTTCGACGCGCACGGCCGGAGCGGCTGGCCCCTGACCTCTATCTTATTGATTGACGTTGAAAAACGAAGAGCATTCTACGACCACGAATCTTGATGATATTCCCCGCCATCGATTTCCTCCTTTCCATTTAGCCATATCGACGTTACCAGCGTCACTCGTCCCGCCTAGCTGACGTGGCCTTTTGGCGGCACCTCCCGGCATCCTGCCTTACAATAGGAGATGATTCGTCCCGGATTCTGGGTGTCAGGGCGCCCGTTTGCCCGCATCCAGCAGCGGATTGAGGCGGGAGCGTTCGAACGGAGAGTTGGGCATGTTTCTGAGTTTTTTCGGGTTGCGCGAACAACCATTCGGCGTCACCCCCGACCCCCGGTTTCTGTATCTGAGCGCCGCTCATCGGGAGGCGTTGGCCTCCTTGTATTACGGTATCGAAGCCAATCGCGGCTTTCTCGGCTTGATTGCCAGGCCGGGCATGGGCAAGACCACCATCCTGTTCCATCTGCTGGAAAAATTTCGTGACACCGCCCGGACCGCGCTGATCTTTCAAACCCAATGCAACTCGCGAGAGTTCATGCGCCTGCTGCTGGCGGAACTGGGCTACGAAGGCACCATCCAGGACCTGGTGCAGATGCACGAAGAGTTCAACAAGCGCCTGATGCAGGAAGCGCGCGCCGGGCATCGCCTGATTGTGGTGATTGACGAGGCCCAGAACCTGGAACTGGAAGTGCTTGAGACTTTGCGCCTGCTCTCCAACTTCGAGACTTCGCGCGCCAAGCTGATGCACATCATTTTAGCCGGGCAGCCGGCATTGGCGGACAAGCTGGTTTTGCCGGGCCTGGCCCAGTTACGGCAGCGCGTGTCCATGGTGCACGGCCTGGAGCCGCTTCCGTCATGGGAAGTCAAGAATTACATCGAGCATCGGCTGATGGTGGCCGGTTACCGAGGCGATCCCCTCTTCACGCCGCAGGCCTATGAAGCGATTGCCGAATTTACCGAAGGCATTCCGCGGAACGTCAACAACTTTTGCTTCAATGCGCTCTCCCTGGCCTGCGCGCTGCGCAAGCGCGCCATCGATGCCGACGTGGTGAACGAGGTCATGGCCGACCTCGACATCGAAAAGCTCCGGTCGGCATCGGAGGCGCCGCGCGCCGACTTGCCGTTTATCCCGGTTGAAGATGTCCCCCGGATTCCGAGCACGCCGGGCGATGAAGAAGAAATCTCTTCGCCCGCCCAGGCCGCCGCGTACATGCAGCAAGTCGCATTGAAGTTGAAGGACTGGCGGCAGTCGCTGGAGAAAGCTCCGGGCGTCGTGGCCGGCGGTTCACAATCGGGTTCGCGAACCGACGCGAGCGACTCGTAGCCCGCGCCGGGTTTTCTTCCGCGGCAATCATTTCGTCACGCTCTCGCGAAATGCGCCATTACCAGTGTGCAGTTTGAAAACTCTCATAAAGGATTGTCATTCCGAGCGCGGTTTGTCGCGCGAGGAATCTGCTGTTTTTCTGCCGGCAGCAAGCAGATTCCTCGCCGATAAACCGCGCTTCGGAATGACAAGGGGTGGGGTTGTTCTTGCGCAAACTGCACCACGACCCATTACCATCGGCAATTGACTGGTGAGTCGGCCAGTGTAGACTCCACGTTAGGACCTTCGCATGCATATTCTTCACGTAGTGGGCGCCCGGCCGAACCTTATGAAGGTCGCGCCCGTGCTGAGCGCGCTCAGGCAATATCCGAAAATAAAGCAGAGCCTGGTTCATACCGGCCAGCACTACGACACCAACATGTCGGACGTGTTTTTCGAGCAACTGGCGATTCCGGCTCCGGACGTTAACCTGGGCGTAGGTTCGGGAAGCCATGCCCGGCAGACCGCGGACATCATGACCCGCTTCGAGCCGGTGGTTCTCGAACGCAAACCCGACCTGGTGCTGGTCTACGGCGACGTGAACTCCACCGTCGCGGCCGCCCTGGTTTGCTCGAAACTCCTGATCCAGGTGGGCCACGTGGAAGCCGGACTGCGTTCTTTCGACCGGGCCATGCCGGAAGAGATCAACCGGCTGGTCACCGATCAGCTCGCCGACCTGTTGTTCACTCCTTCCGACGACGGCGACAAGAATCTCGCGCGCGAAGGCATTCCCGCGAAGAAGATCCATAACGTCGGCAACGTCATGATCGATTCGCTGGTCCGCTTGCTGCCGGCGGCGATCAACCAGAAGTTGAATGGACTGCCGAGTCGCTACGTTCTGGTCACGCTGCATCGTCCGGCCAACGTGGATGACGACAACGTCTTGAAAGTCATCCTGGGATACCTGCTGGAACTCAACAGCCAATTGAAAGTAGTTTTCCCGGTGCATCCGCGGACCCGCCAGCGCATTGCGGCCTTCGGGATTGACGTCAGCCAGCTGGATTTGCGGGAACCGCTGCCTTACATTGAGTTCCTGGCGCTGCAGCGCCGCGCCACCGTGGTCGTCACCGACTCGGGCGGCATTCAGGAAGAAACCACCTATCTCAAAGTGCCGTGCCTCACCCTGCGTAACAATACCGAACGTCCCGTGACCGTGACCATGGGCACGAACATACTGGTCGGTCAGGACGGGACCACGCTGCGCGCCGAGCTCGGCAAAATTCTTCAGGGCAAGCAAAAGCAAGGCACGGTGCCGCCGCTGTGGGACGGCCACGCCGGGGAACGCATTGCCGAAATATTGAGCAAGCTCTGAGTTTCCCACGGACCACGTGGGACAGCTGTCCTCAGCTGTCCGGTCGAGCGAAGCTCGACTAGTTCTTCCTTCGAGCCCAACCTTGGAACCAAACCTTCTAGAACCAAACCTGGCGGAGCTCTGCTCCGCCGGACAGCCGGGGGCGGCTGTCCCCACGCAGTTCATGCCGGCCTCCATCTTCCGCCGTGCTCGCCTTGATGAGACAATAGCCAATCGCCATGCGAGCCATTTTGGAAGACATTCGCTCCGGGGAAGTGGCCAGCCACGAAGTGCCGCAGCCCGAGCTGCGTCCCGGCGGCATCCTGGTGCGGACCGCGTTTTCGGCCATCAGCGCGGGCACCGAGCTGGCGCACCGCGAGCAGGTGGAAAAATCCCTGCTGGGCAAAGCCCTGGCTCGTCCCGACCTGGTCCGCCAGGTATTCGATT
This sequence comes from Terriglobia bacterium, assembly GCA_963816025.1. Taxonomy (GTDB): domain Bacteria; phylum Acidobacteriota; class Terriglobia; order Terriglobales; family Acidobacteriaceae; genus JAIQFF01. The sequence continues at coordinate 20,755 of CAWFJA010000006.1, read as the reverse complement.
TTGCCCGAACGTCGGGCGTGAAAGCGGCTTACCAGAGAGTGCAATCGCGATTGGATTCGCTTGGCCCTCTGGGCTATAGCTGCGCGGGAATTGTGTTGGCTGCGGGCCAGGGAGTGCAGGAGTTTAAGCCCGGCGATCGGGTGGCCTGCGCCGGCGCCGGATACGCCAGCCATTGCGAAGTCAATTTCATCCCCAAAAATCTTGCCGCCAGAATTCCGGATGCGGTGCCGCTGGAGGCCGCCTCATTGACCGCGATTGGCGCCATTGCGCTCCAGGGATTCCGTCAGAGTCAGGCGGTGCTGGGCGAAGTCGTGGCCGTGATCGGCGCCGGGTTGGTTGGGGTGCTGACGATTCAGCTGGCCAAGGCGGCGGGCTGTCGCGTGATCGCCATTGATCTTGATCCGCAAAGGGTGGAACAGGCGCGGCGGTTCGGCGCCGACCTGGCGCTGTGCTCGTCGGATCGGGATGCTGCATCACGGGCGAAGGAATTTGCCGGTCACGGCGCCGATGTCGCAATTATTACCGCGGCAACGCCGTCGGCGGAACCCATTGAGATGGCCGCAGGAATTTGCCGCGATCGCGGGCGCATCGTGGTCGTAGGCACGGTCGATCTCGGAGTCTCCCGCCAGCCCATGTACATGAAAGAACTGTCGCTGGTCCTTTCGCGTTCCTACGGCCCGGGCCGCTACGATCCCCAATACGAAGAAGAAGGTCTGGATTATCCCATCGGCTATGTGCGCTGGACGGAGAAGCGCAACATGGAGGCCTTTCTGGAGCTGCTGGCCTCGGGAGCGATCCAGGTCGCGCCTTTCATCGAGAAGCGTTGTTCGGTGGAGCAGGGAGGCGCAGCCTATCGGGAGTTGAAAGATACTGGCGCGTATACGGTTTTGGTGGAATATCCTGTCCGGGCGTTGCCCGCGATACCAGTTGCGTCGAGCGATTCGCCGCAGCCGGTGCGGGCGCGCGGACCGGGGGATCTCAGGATCGGTTGCATCGGCGCCGGAAGTTTCGCGCGGGCCGTGATCTTTCCGGCGTTGCGGCAAAGCCGCGGCGTGGTTCTGCACTCGGTTGCGACCGCGTCCGGCGTGGCCGCGGAATCTGCCCGCCGCTTGTTTGGCTTTGCTCGGGCAGCGCAAGCCGGCGACCTGCTTCAGGACAAGGACACGGATCTGGTGGTCGTCCTCTCCCGCCACGACAGCCATGCGCAATACGTGATTGCCGCGCTCTCCAATCACAAACCGGTTCTGGTGGAAAAGCCGCTGGCCGTCAGCCGCGAGCAGCTGGAGGAAGTCCGCTACGCCTACCAGGCGGAGCAGGAGAGACACGCCTCTCCATTTCTAATGGTCGGTTACAACCGCCGCTTCGCGCCCTTCACGGAAAAGCTGAAGCAGTTTTTTGCCGGTCGGCAGGAGCCCATGGTCGTCCATATCCGGGTGAATGCCGGATATCTGCCACACCAGCACTGGACGCAGCAGAACAGCAGTGGAGGCGGCAGAATCATCGGCGAGCTCTGCCATTTTGTGGACTGGGCGCGCTGTGTAGTGGGCGACAGCGTTGTCAGCGTGAGCTGCCAATGGACTTCCCGATGGAGCCCGCTACAACCGGGACAACGTTGTCGCCACGCTCACCTTCCAGGATGGCTCCATCGCCAACATTTTATATCTGGCCAACGGCGACCGGTCGGTTGCAAAGGAGCAGTACGAGGTATTCTGCGAGGGCAAGGTTGGACGGATCGACGATTTCCGCACTCTGGAACTGGCCAGCGACGGAAAGACCCGGCGCACCAAGGCGCAGACGCGATAAAGGACATCAACGGGAAATCGAACTGACCCTGGAAGCCATACGCCGGGGCACTGGCTCGCCCATTCCTTTCGAAGAGCTGGTGGAGGTTTCCGAAGTGACCATCGCGATTGAAGAAGCGATCGGCACCGGGAAACCGGTTGCGCTGCCGCCCGCGCGCGCGTCGGCAGTTTAAGACGTCGTCAGGAGTTCGGAATCTCCACTCGAACCTGGTTCGAGTAATTGCTCTCGCGACCGCCTTTATTCACCGAAGTTGTCCGGTAGAAATAAGTCTGTCCGCCCACCACCGAGGCATCGGTAAAGGTTGACTTGGGATGCGGAGAAGTGTTCATCTTCGCGAAAGGGCCGTTTTCGGCTGGCCCGCGGTAGATGTTGTAACCCACCGCCGCAGCCGTGGGCGCCCAGGCCAGGGTGACGCTATGCCGCCCGGTCGGCTCGCCGTGACCGCTGAAGGCGGCAGACGGAGAATTCGAAGCGTTGCTTACGAGACGGATATTTCCCGTCGAGTTTCCGGCCTGATGCGGCTCGAACAGCACTTTAAAGTTGACGCTCTGGCCCGCCGGCACGGTCACCGGAAACACGATCCCGCTGATTGAGAATCCTTCGCCGCTCCAGTCCGCCGACGCCACCGTGATGCTTGAATCGCCCGCGGTCAGGGTGACGTTCTTGCCCTTTTTGTCACCCACCGCGACCTTGCCGAAGTTCAGCGCCGCTGGGGAAACGGCAAGCTCGCCCGCCGCCACGGCCCGCTGTATGCCGCTTCCGTTGCCGCAACCGAACGAAATTACTGCCGTCAAGATAGCCGTGCCCAAAAACAGTCGTCCCTGCATGGCCGCAATGCACCTCACCATAGAAAATTGTCTGCTGCGAACCGCAACGCCCAACCCGATGTTCGGCGGTTTGATACCTGGGTGAAATTGGGACTTTTATGCCGCGCGAATTGCGGGTCTCGGCAACTGGCGCGAACCGGATCCCTGATTTTGAACCGAAGCAGGGAAGCGGCACGTCAGGAAGGTAAATCGGCGAGCGAAATGGAAGAAGATGTCAGTAGTACATAACGCCGGGTCGTAGCCCGGCTCGGTGAAGCACGGGGAGATTGCCCGCGCCTGCAGCAAATACGCTTGATCAGCGGTGAATGGGAACGTGAGGATCTTCACGCTCCCACTCAATGGTTTGCAAACCTTTAGGGTGTCGGAATTACAGCCAGGGCCTGATTCGAGTTGGAGCTTTCTTTGCCCGAGCCATCCACCGCGGTGGTGACGTAGACATAAGTCTGGCCGGCCTGAACCGTGTCGTCAATATAGCTGGTGCTGGCATTCATGGAACTGATCTTGGAGTACGATCCGCCCGAACTGGTGCCGCGATAGACGTTGTAGGCGACCACGCTCGAAGCGCTGGGGCTCCATGACAGCGCCACGCTGTGTTGAGGCGGCGCGGCGCCGGTGCCCGTCAGGGCCTGGACCGCGGACGAATTGGCCGCATTGCTGGCGAACGATCCGCTGGCCGAGGCGGTTCCGCTGGACTGCGGAGTAAAGATTACGGTGAACGATGCGCTCTGTCCCGCAGCCAGAGTCAGCGGGAGAGAAAGCCCACTCACCTTGAACTCTGAAGTGGTCATGCTGGCGGCCGTCACCGTGATGCTGGAGCCGCTGGCGGTGAGCGTGGCGGGCAGGCTTTTGGTTTGTCCCACGGTGACCGTGCCAAAGCTCAGCGAGGCCGGGCTCACGCGCCAGTTGGCCAGATACGGTGGCGGTCCCAGCCAGGGAAATGGTGAGCGAAGAATCGGATGCGTCAGAAACCACGGAAATCGATCCCGTGATGCTGCCTCCCGCGGTCGGATTGAACACCGCGCCGAAGGTGAAGCTTTGCCCCGGGCTCAAAGTCAGCGGAAGGCTTAATCCGCTGGTCCTGAAGGCTGAACCGGAAACGTTGGCCTGAGTAACGGTAACCGTCGATCCACCGGTGTTGGTCAGGGTCTCCGACTGGGTGGCGCTGCCGGCCACCGGAACGCTGCCAAACGTCAGGCTGGAATCGCTGGTGCTCAGCACGCCGGGGGTCGCAGAACTGGCGGTCAACGGAATACTGAGCGTGGGGTTCGAAGCGTTGCTGACGACCGCGAGACTTCCGCTGGCCGATCCGCCGGCTTGCGGAGTGAAAGTCACATTGAAACTTTTGCTCTGGCCCGCAGCCAGGGTGAACGGCAGGGTCAATCCGCTCAGAGTAAAACCGGTGCCCGAGATGTTGGCTTGAGTAATGCTGATGCTGGAACCGCCGGAGTTGGTCAGGGTTCCCGCGACCGTCTTGGGATTGCTCGCCTGCACGCTGCCAAAGCTGAGGCTGGCCGGCGAGGAGGCCAGGGCTCCGGCCGTCACCCCGCTGGCTGTGATCGGCACGGCGAGCGCGCCGTTGGAAGCATCGCTGGTAAGAGTAAGCGCGCTGCTGACCGGCCCGCTCGCCTGCGGCTTGAAGGTCACGCTGAACGCCGCGCTCTGGCCGGCGGCCAGGGTTAAGGGCAGGCTAAGGCCGGTAATGGTGAAGCCGGACCCGGAGAAGCTCGCCTGCGATACGGTCACGGTGGCGCTTCCCGAGTTGGTCAGAGTTTCCGACAGAGTCTGGCCCTGACCGACTTGCACACTTCCGAAGCCGAGGCTGGCAGGATTCGAGGCCAGGGTTCCGGGGCCGGTGGCCATGCCCGAAACCGGCACGCTGACCACCGAGTCCGAGGCATCGCTCACGACCGCGATACTTCCGCTGGAGCTGCCCGCGGATTGCGGCGCAAACGTGATGGTGAAGCTCTTGCGCTCGCCGGCGGCCAGGGTCAGGGGAAAGGTGATTCCGCTCATCTTGAAGCCCTTGCCGCTTATCGTGGCCTGGCTTATGGTGACGCTGGTGCTGCCCGAGTTAATCAGGGTTGCGGCCTGGGTCTGGCTGGCGCCGATTTTAACGTTGCCCAAAGCCAGGCTGGTGGGCGAAACCACCAGTTGGCCGGAGGCCATCCCCACCCCTGAAACCGCCGCATTAAGAACTGTGGGCACGGTATTCACCGCGAAGACGGTTTCGGGTTCCCGCCCTCCAAACGCAACCGGCCGCTGCTTGGCAACCTTCACGGAAACCGTTCCGCTCAGCAGGATGTTGCCCTTGACCGCGCCGTTCGTCGTGGGAGTGAAGCTCACGCTGACGGGGACGCTTTGTCCCGCCCGCAAAGTCATGGGCAACTGCAGTCCGCTCAGCACGAATCCTTTTTGCGAAATCGCAACCCGCATTATGGTGACCGCGACCTTCCCCGGATTTGACAAGGCGGCGGCCTGGGTCTGGGTCTTGCCTATCGCCACGTTCCCAAAGCTGAAGCTCGACGGAGTCAGCTTGATGTGGGAAGAATTAATGGCTATCCCCGACATGGTGAAGATGGGAGTGGAACGAATGATGTTGCTGGCGAGCACGACTCGGCCCTGCGAGCTGCCGACAGTTTGAGGCGAATATACGATCCGAAGAGCGGTGCTCTGGCCCGGCGCCAGCGTCAGCGGCAGTTTTTGCCGGTAACCTGGAAATCCGCCTGGTTTACCAGGGCGCGGGTGACCACGATCGGCGATTTGGTTTTATTGACGACGGTGTTACTGAGCACGCTGGTGGTTCCAACCGGGACGGAGCCGAAATCGAGAACGGGTGAAGTGGCGACCAGTCCGGTCGAGGTCTGAACCGAAGGCTGGCTGGCTTCGAGCGCCCCACAGCCCAGCATCGTCGCAAGAGAGAGAAGAACCGCTACCAGTTTACCGCGGGTGCCGAACTCCTTCACGGAAGACCTCTTTAGCCGTACGGCCATACGGCGGGGGATTTGGCTGCTCTCTGCACCATTCCGAGTGCCAATCCGTAAACGACTGAAACGTGGAATAGTGCAGCCAAATGCAGTCTGCTCTGGGGGTTGGACACGCGGTAGATACCGGAAGTGAATGCGGGTCTCGGCCATACGGCCACGACGAAACTGGACTAGTGGTTACCTGGGTGCCTGGGCGGGCCGGCGGAGGACGCGCAATCGCAGCGGGAGGATCGGGCGGAAAGCCGCATATTCACTGGGTTTTTATGCGGACCTGCGCGGTTACGAATCGGAGCTATCGGGGAGCGACAGCAATGCAGTAATCTAGTCTCCGTGAGTTGTGGCAGTAACGAAAGGGCACTGCAAGCCGTTCCATTTTCTCCATGTCTAAACAAAATCCCATGCAGTCCAGGTACAAGGGCATCATCCTGGCCGGCGGATCGGGCACGCGTCTCTATCCCGTGACCCAAGCCGTATGCAAGGGACTGCTGCCGATTTATGACAAGCCCATGATCTATTACCCGCTCTCGACTCTGATGCTGGCGGGCATACGGGATATCCTGATCATCTCCACGCCCCAGGATGCGCCCCGATTCGACCAGCTTGCTGGGAGACGGGACGCGCTTCGGCTTGAGTCTGCAGTACGCGGTGCAGCCGCGGCCGGAAGGGATCGCGCAGGCGTTTCTGGTCGGCCGGAAATTTATCGGCTCTTCCGGCTGCGCGCTGGTGCTGGGCGACAATATTTTCCACGGACACGACCTGGTCAAAACCCTCAAGCATGCGTGCGGGCAAACGGCGGGCGCGCGCGTGTTCGCGTATCCGGTGCAGGATCCCGAACGCTACGGCGTGGTGGAATTCGACGCCCGGGGCAAGGTGTTGAGTCTGGAAGAGAAGCCGAAGGCGCCGAAATCCCGCTATGCCGTGACCGGACTTTATTTCTACGACAACCAGGTCGTCGATATCGCCAAATCCCTGAAACCCTCCGCCCGGGGAGAACTCGAAATCACCGATGTCAACAAGGAATATCTGCGGCGCAAGCAATTGCACGTCGAGGTCATGGGCCGGGGCATGGCATGGCTGGACACCGGCACTCACCAGGCCATGCTGGACGCTTCGCTTTTCATCCAAACCATCGAAACCCGGCAAGGCCTGATGGTCGCCTGTCCGGAGGAGATCGCGTTTCGCAACCGATACATCACGGCCCAGCAACTTGAGGACACGGCGGCCGCAATGAAGAACAATGGCTACGGCGCGTATCTGCAGCAACTGCTCCGGGAAAAGGTGTTCTGAGCCGTCTTCAGACGATCGCTTCCACTATGAAGGTCAGCCCAACCGAGTTACCGGGAGTGCTCATTCTCGAGCCCAGGGTGTTCCGCGACGACCGCGGTTTTTTTCTCGAAAGCTATAACGAGAAAACCATGGCGGAGGCGGGAATCCGCGAGCGATTTGTACAGGACAACCACTCCTATTCCATTCGCAACGTGGTGCGCGGCCTGCATTACCAGGTGCGTCCCCAGGGCAAGCTGGTGCGGGTGGTGGTGGGCGAGATTCTCGATGTGGTGGTCGATCTGCGGCGCAGTTCGCCGACTTTCGGGAGATGGATCGCGCTGACTCTTTCGGAGGCGAACCAGAAAATGCTGTGGATACCCCCGGGTTTTGCCCACGGATTCCGCGTGCTCTCGGAAAATGCGCACGTGGTGTACAAGGCCACAGATTTTTACGATCCCGAAGGCGAGCGCACCATCGCGTGGAACGACGCTACGCTGAACATCGACTGGCGGCTCAACCAGCCTCCGACGATTTCGGCCAAGGACCGTCGGGGCGTTCCTTTTAGTGATGCCGAGGTATTCGCGTAGGGGGAAGAGCGCCTTCCGGCGTCAGAAGCTCACTCCAAACGCATGCGCCCCGAATAATTCCACAGCATTGTCTTGACACCGGCTGCTCCGCGAGCGCAGAATCACACGCAATCAAGGTAAGTACCAGCCGCCTTACCCACCAGCCTTTGAGGTTTTGCCTCACAAAACTCCCCTGGATCAGCCTCGCGCAGGCGAGCCTGGTTCGCAGAAAGGCTGGAAGCATGATGAATATCGTGCGTAATTTGTGGCAGGAGGATCAGGGTCAGGATATCGCTGAATACGCGGTGATGCTGGCGGTGATTCTGGTGATCGTCGTGGGCACCATACGTCTGGTGGGCAACAATGCCAACAACGTCTTCTCGTCGGTAGGCAGCGCCGTCCAATAGCGAGTCAGCCGTGTGGCGCGGGCGCCCATGCCTGCGGATTTTGCTTTTGAAGTCGCGGCGGTTGACGTGCAGCCGCGGACTTTGATCTGCCATCGACGGTCGCGGGCGAGGGCGCCCGCGCCACACGGCATTATCTTGCGCCAAATTGCAGCCGCACGCCGGCCCTGGCCAGAATGGGCGGGCCGACGGTGAGCACCGGAGTTCGTCCAACGTCGTAACGCCGGTTGGTAAGATTCTCCACCGCGGCAAACAACTCAACTCCGCGTCGCAGGGTGTGGGACGCGGTGGCGTCCAGGACGAAATAACGACGCAGCAGAAGCGTGTTCTGGTCGTCGTCGAATTGGTTGCCTCCGAAGCGGCCCTGCACTCCGAGCAGAATAAAAGGACGGGAGTAGCTCGCCTGGAAAGTGAACTGGTGGCGCGGAATCTGCGGAACCTCGAGGCCCACCAGGCTCGGATTCAGTCCGGCCAATGCGGGGTCGACGGAGAAACTGGTGACCGTGGCGTCGGTGTATTCGTAGCCGCCCGAGAGCGTCACCGAATTGCTCAGGCGTCCGCTGGCTTCGAGTTCCAGTCCCTGGGAGCGCGTGCTTCCCAGATTCTGGCGCTGCCGGGTGATCAGGTTGGGCGTGGTGGTCAGCGTGACGTTGGCCACGGGGCGCGTGATCTGGTTCCAGAAAAAAGTTCCGCGCACCATCACGCGCTGCTCCCAGCCGGTGACGATGGCGCCGCCTTCCGCGCCGGTCAGGCGTTCCGCGCGCAGGTTGGGATTGAATTCGGTAAACACGTTGCCCGCGCGAAAGCCGCGGTAGAGCTCATTCAGAGTGGGCGCGCGGAATGCTCGATAACCGGAAGCGGTCAGCGATACATTGCTGGTGAGCTTGTGCAGCAGCGCCAGGCGAGGACTGAAAAAGCTTTCGCTGCGGTCGGAAAGAGGGGCCGCGCCCACAGGCGTTGCGGGATTCGGAGGGGCAAACGCGTCGAAATTCTGCCAGTGGTCTACTCGTCCGCTCGCTGTCAGGAGCCAGCTTGAAGTGATGCGGATGATGTCCTCGAGATAAGCGCCCCAGTTCACCTCGCGCCCTCCGCCGGCTGAAGTACTGGTGGGATTGCCGCCGAAAAACCCTTGCTCATCGGTTCGGCCGTGCACATCAGACTCTTCCAGTCCTGCCACCAGGTGCTGGCGCGTCCCCAGCGTGCGCTGCCATTGGGCGGAGAATCCTACCTGCTGGGCGGGAACGACCTGGGTGCGAGTCAGGCTTTCGCTGTCGCGGTCGGAAGCGATCGAAGAGAAGGACTGGTTCAGACTCTGGCGGGTGGCGAAGGCATGGAGCGCGAATGCGCCCAGTTCATGCCCGTCCCAGTTCGCGCCCAGGTCCAGTTCGCGAATGGTGGTGCTGTTGGTTTGCAGCGGAGTGGCGTTGTTCCGCGACTCGCCGAACAGGGAGCCGCGGGCAAAAATTGCGGCGCGATTGCCGAACTTGCGGCGCACCGTGAGGTCGCCGCTGGCATCCTGCGAATTCACCGGCGTATCCACCGCGCCTCTCAAGTCAGCGGGCACGGCGATGTAGCCATCGGTCCGGAAAAGCTCCGAGGCCAGGCCGATGGCCCACGGCCCCATGCTCCGGCTGACCGCCAGCGAGAGATCGGGTGAGTTCTCATTCCCGTAAGCCGCTTCCAGCGAAATCGCATTGCGGTCGACGGGCGCGCGCACGATATTGATGACTCCGCCCAGCGCATCGGATCCGTAGAGATGGGAAGCGCCGCCGCTGGCCACTTCGATGCTGCCAATGCTCACGCGCGGCACGCGGTCCCAATAAACCCATCCGCCGAAAGGATCGTTCAAGGGAAAGCCGTCACTGAGCACCAGGGCGCGACTGGCGCCGCTGCGCCCAGCCCGCGCAGAGAGACGCCTTGCGTGGTCGGATTGGCGGCGCGGCTGGTGGTCCGCCGGAACAGGCTGAATCCCGGCACCTGGCGCAGGATGTCGTCCGTCCGGAATGCGGCCGTCGAACCTAAATCCTGGGCAGAAAGAATAGTGACGCTGGTTGCGCTTTCAACCGCGCGCACACCCGTGCGATTGGCCGTGACCGTGACCTGCTCCGCTGCCGACGCCGGCAGCAACACGACTTGAAGAAGTCCGGCGCCGGCCCGCCAGTCCAGGCTGCGAAGCTGAAATCCGGGCGCGGAAACTTTCACTTCTCCGGACTCCGCCGGGGCTTGGGAAAATACGAATGCGCCCCGGTCGTCCGTGATCTGGGTTGCGGAAAGGGAACCGCTGCTGAAAACTACCTCGGCGCCAACAATGGCGGCGCGCGTCTGGTCGGTTACCAGACCCGAGATCCGGCTGGTTGCCGGAGTTTGCGCGAACGCTGCCAGGGTGAGGGCCAGCCACAGGAACCCGATCCACATCGCTAAGCAAAATCCCCGGAAGAATGACCGCTGACGAGAAAGCAGATGAGCCCCCTGGTTCGAACCCGCGAGCGGGACGTGACTTGGCCCACTGTATCGAAAAGTCAGGCGGGATCATAATGGGCGCGCGAAAAATTGACGGATTCTGTCAGCTTCCGGCAACGCCACATTGCCCGTCCCAAGCTGCAAGGGTTTTATCCGGGCCTCATCAGGCCTGCAGCAGCACTGTGTAAGTATAAAGTAATAAAGCACTTACATAATCCCTCTTGGCATCTCGATTGCCCCTTCATCTAAGCACGCCGAAGCGCGGCACCCGGCCGCCCTCCGCGGGGGAAATCAGCAGCATGCCGCTTCGAAGCTTATGCTTTTTCGTTTTAGTTTTTGCGCTGGCGGCCCCAGGTTTCGCCTCGGCCGGATCCATTCCTGGGGGGATTGGCGGCAGCCAGGTTTCGCTGGCGGAGCGGGAACATCGCGTATGGAGCGCGCCGGTGCACGATTGGAATTTGCCGCCATGGCGCACCCGGCGCTGCGGGCCGAGTGCGGAGCAGTCCAGCCTCCGCAAGCGCTGGCCACGCCCGATCCCTTGCTGGACGAAACCGATTTGAATTCGAGAGTCAGTGTCAGCTTCATCATCGGGATTGACGGCCGGGTGCATAGCGCCCTGATTCTTGAGAGCGCCGGACCCAGCGAAGACCGCACCATCCTTGATGCTGTGCGTTTGTGGCGCTATCGTCCCGCGCTGTGCAACGGTGTACCCACCGAGTCAGAGGCCAAGGTGGAGTTTTCCAGTCGCTAAGAAAGTTTTCGACTAGAATGAACCCTGGCCGGTGTTTGTTTCGGAGCGGCGACGAGGCATGAATGATCCCAAGCTGGTCGCCCAATCCAAAGCCGGCGTGCTCCGGGCCATGCAGCAGTTTGCCCTGGAGCAGAGCGTGGAAGAATCCGTGAAAGTGACCTCTGAACCTGAAAGCGCGGGCCGGCAGATTTGCGCGGCTTGCGGAAGCGCGAATCGCAAGGGGAACAGTTTCTGCGCCAGCTGCGGCGTCCCGCTGCAGAAAGCGGCGGAGGGAGCGGAAATCGCGCCGCCGAATCCCGCATCAGCCACGGAAGCGCCCGGCGACCATCACTACCATCATCACTATCACCACCATTATTTCTCGTCTGTCGGCGGCATGGACGCGCTGGCCGGTCCCGATGTGCGCGCGGCGGGCGTTCGTTATCCGGCGCGCGACATCGCGCGGGCGCGACTCCGCTGGGCGGGGCATCGCTGAGCCGGGCCGAAACGGCGCTCCGCAAAACCACCGAGGATTGGGCGCTGGCCTGCAACACCAAGCAACTGGACGACCTGGTGAGCCTGTATGTTCCCGACGCCACCGTGTTGCGGGCGATTGTTCCCATGGTGCGCGGCGCGGCCGCCATTCGCGAATTTTTTTTGGACTGCTGGACGCCGGAATGAGCAAAGTGGAAATGGATCCGCAGCGCGCCGAATTGCTGGGCAACTAGGTTATGAGCCGGGCGCTGCAAGTCTCTGGTCCCGAGCGCCGTGGGCAAACGCCGCGAGGACCGCAGCATGTATCTGGTGCTGCTCAATCGTCAAGCCAACGGTGAATGGAAAATTCTGGCCGACTGCTGGTCGAGCGACCTAGTATGGGAGGCGCCGCGGAATCGCCGGTGAAACCTGGCAGCCGCCCCGGGAACCCCGATTCCCGGACTGCCGCGCAAGCCCTAACGATTTTTATCGGACGAGTCGCAAGGCTAGGTTTCCACACCCAGTTTCCGCAGGTCCCGCCGCAGCTGTTCCACATCCTGCATCTCGATGGTATGCATTCCCAGCTGGCGCGCCGCCTCAAGATTCAGGGGGCGATCGTCGATGAAGCAGCAATCTCCCGCCGACTTTTGCGTCACTTCCAGGGCCAGCCGGTAAATGCCGGCCTCCGGCTTGCGTAAGCCTACAAAGCAGGAGCTGACAAACACCGAGAAGATCTCGCGCAGGCCGAAGGTCTGGATGCGGTACTGGTTCAGTTCCTTCGACTCGTTGTTGATGGTCGCCATGAAATACTTGCCCGACCGGGCCAGCTGTTCGGCCACCGCCAGCACCTCGCGATGCGGTTGCGACAGCGAAAACACGTAATCCTTGAAGACTTCCCGGGCGAAGGGCCGCGGGCGGTAAAAGATGGTTCGATCGAGATATTCGTCGAAGCCGATCTTGCCCCGCTCGAGCGATGAAACCAGCATCTCGTGGCGGTCCAGGAACTCGGCTTCATCCAGTTTGAACTGCTCGAGCGCGCGCTCCCTTTGGGAGCGGTCCCACGCGTTGCTGAGCAGCACTCCGCCAACATCCCAAAAAATGGCGCTGATCTGGGGCAAGGCCCATTCCTCCGACGCTGTTTTCGGCCAGCAAGTCGATGATACACGGAGACCAGAGGCTGACCGATGGGTCATTGATTCCGGGGCGGGCGGCTTTCATTTCGAGACCGGGAAGCGGGCCGGTTTACTCGCGAAACATCTCCAAAATGTTGCCAAGTGGTCTAGACTTGCTGGGGAAGAGTGTCCAGGAAAGAAGCCGTCATGCGAATCGTTGCCATATCCCAGCAAGAATGCGGTGAATTGTTGAAGCGGGTATCGATCGGAAGGTTGGCCTGTGCATTAGACGACCAACCGTACATCGTGCCCGTCGCCTTTTCGTATGAGCCCGACAGCATCTATATCTTTTCGACTTTAGGCAAAAAGATTGAGTGGATGCGGCAAAATCCCAAAGTTTGCCTGCAAGCCGACGAAATAGGAAATCGTTCGAACTGGATCAGCGTCGTCGCGACGGGACGTACTTGGAACTCTCGGAGGCGCGTTACCCGGCGGAGCGGGAACACGCCATGGAACAACTCGCGCAGCATGCGGAGTGGTGGCGAACCCCACTGGCGCAAAGGCGTGAACAAATCAGGGACCTGGAGATTGAGCCGGTGTTCTTTCGCATCGACATCCAGTCGATGAGCGGCCTGCGGGGCGTTCCTGAAGTCGAATAAAGACCGTGCGAGTAGCCCACCGCCTGATTTCCCCACTTAGTTAAGCAGGACAGCCGGGGCCGATTCAGGCGCCGTGCGCTCTGGCCATGTTCTTGGAAGTTTTCCCGGCGCTCCGGCGGGTGCTGGGGACGTACGAGCAGGTGCGGAAATCATAGTGCTGCCCCAGACAGTCGGCGCAAAGGTGGACCTGGTGAACTTTGCAGTGGATCACCGGCAAGTCCCCATGACAAACATCGCAGCCGCCGCGGACCCGCTTAGTTGAGTTCTTGGCCTCCCCCGACGCGCCCAGGCCGCCGGCGGGAGACTGGATGGCGCGAGCTTTGAAATAGATGCCCGAGGCGGCAGTCAGGGAGCCCAGTGACACTCCGCACGCACCCAGAATCAGAAGGCTCGTGTCCGGGTTTTCCCCCAGCGCAGCGGGCAGCATGATGAGTCCGATGCACGCTCCCAAGGCTCCGACGGCGATCAACCCGTTGCCGATTTGTGATGTCATCTTCAGTGCCTTTTTGGCGGAGCGGAGACGCACTCGCCTATAACCTGGAGTGGCTTGCACTTGCGACCATAGCGAGTTCTCTGGTTTAACTCCAGATGACGAAAGTCACTCCCTGCCCTGAATTCATTGCCCCGATGACCGAGGTAACTTGTCTCTCCTTACCGCCGAACCCTAACATCCTGGAGGTATGGCGCTTACGTCCCTGGTGGTGTGTAGAGACCCGAAAGCCGTGCAGGTGCTCAGCCAGATTCTGCGGGAGCTGAACATCGAAGCGGAACATTGCGGAGATTTAGCGACGGCGGCGGCCCGGCTGGCAGCGCAAGCATTTTGATGCCGTCGTGGTCGATTGCGAGGAGCAGCTGCCAGCGATTGAGTTGATTGCGAGCGTGCGCAAGTTGCCGCTGAATCGCAGCACGCTGATCATTGGACTGGTCGATGGCCGGGAACAGGTGCGCGACATTTTCGGGCAGGGCGCGAACTTCATTGTGTACAAGCCGGTTTCGGCGGAGCGGGCGGGAAGCAGCCTGCGGGCGGCAAGAGGTCTGATGGCACGGGAAAAGCGCGGCAAATTACGAGTCTCGCTGCACGCTCCGGCGTCGATCACCTACGCCAACGCCGAGAATGTGGCTGCTACGCTCCTGGATTTGAGCGAGGACGGGCTCGCCATCCAGTCCGAACGCCGCTTGCCTCCCCGCTGCAAGGTTTACTTTCAATTTAATTTGCCGGGAGAAAAATCCTCCGTCCGGCTTTCCGGCGATGTCGTATGGCAGGACTCTTCTGGACGCGTGGGCATCCGCTTCGTGGACGTGCCCCAGACTTCGCGACGCACCATGAACGAGTGGATCAAGAGCAGTCTTGCCCGGCTGGCCAAGGCCGAACAGAATGCGCCCAAGAAGGAACCGGTGGCTCCGCCGGAAGCGGCAGTCACCCGGCTGGCTGGGTTGGGGCTCTCGGCGGCGTCTTCGAATCGCCGCGTCCAGGGACGCCGCGCCTGCCGCCTGAGCGCCGATGTCTTCCGCCTGGGCGAGGGCATTCCCAATCGCTGTACTTTAAGCGATGTGAGCACGGGCGGCTGTTACGTGGAGACGCCGTCTCCATTTCCTTCCGCGCACCGTGTTGGACATCGTGGTCCGCACTCACGAAATGAAATTACGGGTTCGCGGAACGGTGCAGGTGGCTCATCCTGGCTTCGGGATGGGAGTGCAGTTCAGCCTCAATACCGCCGACGAGCGCGAACAGGTGAAACAGTTGATTGCGGCTCAGACGGCTGAAGACAGCCTGGCGTAAGGGCGGCGTTGCAGCTTAAAAATTACCTCATCGGCTGAATACCTACCTGACCACGCGCAATTTTCCGCTCATCGGGGTCCTTCGACTCCGCCAAATGTTTCGCAAGCGAAAGCTTTAGCTCCGCTCAGGATGACAAGAGGCTGCGGGCAGAGTTTATCTGGAGTGTCAGCTGACTGCCTGGCGAAAATAATCCAGCGACAGGCGCAGCCCGGTTTCCAGATCAACTTTTGGTTCCCATCCCAGCAGGGTCCTGGCTTTGGTGATGTCAGGGCAGCGCTGCTTGGGATCGTCCTGGGGCAAGGCCTCGTAGCGGATCTTGCTCTTCGACCCAGTTACCGCCAGCACGCGCCGGGCACATTCCAGAATCGTGAACTCGGTCGGATTCCCGATGTTCACCGGCCCATGCTCGTCCGCTTTCGATAAGCGCAGGAAGCCGTCAATCTCATCGCTGACATAGCAGAAACTGCGGGTCTGGCTGCCGTCTCCATAAACTGTCAGGTCTTCGCCGCGCAGCGCCTGCTTCATGAAGTTGGGGACCACCCGTCCGTCATTCACCTGCATGCGCGGTCCGTAGGTATTGAAAATTCGCGCGATGCGCGTGTCCACCTGGTGATAGCGCCGATAGGCCATGGTGACGGCTTCGGTGAATCGTTTGGCTTCGTCGTACACCGAGCGCGGCCCGATGGGATTTACATTGCCCCAGTAGGTTTCCTTCTGGGGATGCTCCAGGGGATCGCCGTAACATTCCGAGGTCGAAGAGACCAGATATTTTGCCCCATACTTGCGCGCAATATCGAGCGCGTGAAATGTCCCCAGCGAGCCCACCTTAAGCGTGGCGATTCCGTGCAAGGCATAGTCCACCGGGCTGGCAGGGCTGGCAAAATGGAAGACGTAATTCACCGCGCCGCAATCAAACGGCTCATTGATATCAATTTGCTGAAATTCAAACCGGGTTTCGTTGCGCAGATGATCGAGATTCGAAAGTTTTCCGGTCACGAGATTGTCTGCGACCACGACGGAATAACCTTCGGCCAGCAGGGCGTCGCACAAATGCGATCCCAGGAACCCGGCTCCGCCAGTGACCAGGGCGCGTGACGGGTTCATGATGTCTTGGGTTTCCTCGTGGGGGCGGCAACGGCATCGACAGAAACCGCAGGCGCTCCCGTGAGGCGGCCGACGCTATAGTAAGTGAAGCCCCGGGCCGCCATCGCGTCGGGATCGTAAAGATTGCGCCCGTCAATCACGATGGGATACTTCATCTGTTTTTGCAGGCGATCGAGGTCAAGGGTGGCAAACTCCTCCCACTCGGTAAGGATCAGAAGCGCATCGGCATCGCGGGCGGCTTCATACGGATCGTTCACGAACTCCGCCTTTTGGTTGAGCACCTCTCGCGCCCGGGTCGTTGCCGCAGGATCGTAGGCCGCGATCTGGCAGCCCTCCTGCAACAGCGACTGCACCAGCAGCATGGCGGGCGATTCGCGGATATCGTCGGTCCCGCCCTTGAAAGCCAGGCCCAGCACGCCCAGGCGCTTGCCCCGCAACGTCCACAACGCCGTCCGCACCTTGCGCAGAAAACGCTGGCGCTGGTCTTCGTTGATGCGCATCACCTCGTCGAGCAGGCGGAATTCGTAGCCGCACTCCCGGGCCACCGCGCGGAAAGCCATCAGGTCTTTGGGGAAGCAGGAACCGCCGTAGCCGATTCCGGGATTCAGAAAGCGCGGACCAATGCGGCTGTCCGTCCCGATCCCCTGGCACACCTGCTGCACGTTCGCTCCCACCGATTCACAAATGGACGCGACCGCATTGATAAACGAAATCTTCATCGCCAGGAAAGCATTGGAGGCGTGCTTGATCAGTTCGGCGCTCTTGGCGCTGGTCACAATCAGCGGCGGCGGAATCTGCGCCCGGTCGGGCGCCGGAATCGCATCCTTGCCCTGGTAGTAGCTGCCGTCGGTCAAAGGAGCGTAAATCTGGCGCAGCACCGCGGCGCAGCGTTCGCTGTCGGCGCCCACCACGATGCGGTCGGGATAGAGAAAGTCAGTGACTGCCGTGCCCTCGCGCAGAAATTCCGGGTTGGAGGCGACGTCGAAAGAATCCGGAGCGGCGGCGTTGCGCAGGATAATCTTGCGCACCCAGTCGCTGGTGTAGACCGGCACCGTGCTTTTTTCCACCACGACCTTGTAACCGTTGATGGCGCCGGAGACGCTGCGGGCAACCGACTCGACGTAAGAGAGGTCAGCTTCTCCCTGCTCGGTCGGGGGCGTGCCGACGGCAATGAAGATGGCCTGGCTGGCCCGCACCGCCTGCGGCAAATCATCGGAGAAAGTAAGATTGTGCCCGCGGTGCCGCTTCAACAGTTCGGGCAGGAACTTCTCGTGGATGGGGACTTCGCCGGCCTTCAGCGCTTCGACTTTGCCCTGGTCATTGTCCACCAGGACCACCTTGTGGCCGAGGTCGGCAAAACACGCGCCCGCCACCAGTCCCACATAGCCCGAACCTACTACGGCGATGTGCATCCCAGAATTCCCTCTGCGCGATTGAGCAGACCAGATTGCCCGTCCGGTCAGATCAAATACTTTAGCAGCTTTTTTCCGCGGCCAGAGCGGCAGTCCGGATCCCACGAACCTATAGCAATGATACGGCTTTTGGGCCGGTTTGAGGGGGCGGGCCATGTGTCACAGCCGAGCGTGACGGCAATCACAGCTAAAGGCCGCCGTCGTCATGTGCAAAACTCTTCCCTTTACGCTCTGATCCCAGGGCCACCACGGTCATCAATATCGCGATGTTGGCGATCTCAAAGGCGGCCAGGGCCCAGGGATATCCCAGCGGCTTGCGCAGGGCGTACACGACGTTGTTGACCGGGGCCGCTATCAGAATTCCCAGCTGGTAGGCGAAGCCAGGCATGAGCCCGCGGACGGCATCGGGCGAAAGTTCATTGAGGTGCGCGGGAATGACGCCCCATGCGCCCTGAACGCCCGCCTGCATCACAAAAGCCCCAACCGCCAGAGTCATGAGAGACCCGCCGAAGGTCCAGGCGGGAATCATCGCCAGGCACAAGAACAGCGCCAGAATCATGCTGCGGCGGCGGCCAAAGCTTTCCGAAAGATGCCCGAACAGGATGGCCCCGAGCACCGCTCCCACGTTGAACAGAATCACCAGGTAGGCCACAACTTTCGAATCGAATCCGCGGGCCGTCTTGAGAAAGTCGGGATACAGATCCTGGGTGCCGTGCGAGAGGAACATCATGAGCGTCATCAGCAGGACGAGATAAAGAAAGATCCTCCAGTGGCCGGTGGCGGTGCGCACGATCGCCTTCACGGTCGGGGCGCGGCGCTGTTGCCAGGCCTCCGACTCGCGCACCTGGAAGCGGATGTACAAGGCCAGGAGGGCCGGGACGCCGCCCACCCAGAACATGGCGCGCCATCCCCAGGCGGGCAGGATGAATCGCGCCGCCACCGCCGCCAGCAGGTAGCCGATGGAATATCCGCTCTGCACGATGCCGGACAGAATGCCGCGCCACTTGGCGGGCGCGCTTTCCATGGCCAGCGAAGCTCCCACGCCCCACTCGCCGCCCATCCCGATTCCATAGATGGTGCGCAGAACCAGAAACACGGTGTAGCTCGGAGCAAATCCGCACAGCAGCTCGACCACGGAAAAGAAAATCACGTTCGCCATGAGAGGCTTGCGGCGTCCGTAGCGGTCGGCCAGCAATCCAAATATGATCGCGCCCACCGGGCGCATGGCCAGGGTCGCGGTCATGGTCCACACGATGGCGGTTTTTGCCACGTGGAAGTGCAGCGCCAGGGTGTCGACCAGGAAGACCACCACGAAGAAATCGAAGGCGTCCAGGGTCCAGCCTAAAAAGCTGGCTGCGACCGCGTGCCAGCGGCCGGAGCGCGAAGGCGGTAATGGAGATGCTGGGGTTGAAGTCGACAGGGTCAGCCGTTCTTCCTCACGTGGCGGAACATATCTCGTCGGGGAAGTGTACACCGCAGACCTGGGGTAACCACCAGCGGGCGCGCGCGGATGTCGGTGGCGCCATCGTCCTTCAGTGCGGAACGAAGTTTGTCTTTCAATCCGTAGGAATAAGTACAATTGCAGACAGCAGAAATATTGCTTGATGCGCGGGATTTTTGCCTCAATAAGGTTTTTGTTTTGAGGTGATTAGCGCGGTTCATTTGTGTTGACAAGACGTTTATTTCAGGCGAAACTCCGCTCAATCACCTTTTTGCAGCCATTCCGCGCCGCCAGTCACTGGCATGGCTTGAACCATGTTAAAGCCTGACTCAACGCGCTATCCCTCTCTGGTTGAAACTCGCAGCATTGGTCCGGAATGGATCGAGCCGGACTCGCCGGACCCGGGACTCGAGCCGGGAGAAACCGAGACATTCCCCAGCCCGGCAGATTTGCCCGCCGGCCGCGCCCTGGATTTGCGGCTGCGTGAGATTCTGCAACAGGCCCGCCTGTCTACCGCGGCGACGGGAGCCGTGATCGCGCTGGCCCTCGGAGGCAAGATGGTGTGCCGGGCCACCATGGGCGACAAGGCGCCCAGCGCCGGGGTTTGCCTGAATACTCGGTCCGGGCTTTCGGGCGCGTGCGTGCAGACCCGCGAGATGCAGCTTTGCGACGACGCTCTGGCCGATCCCCGCGTCAATGTGATCGCCTGCCGCGATCTGGGAATTCGATCGATCGTGGTTCTGCCCGTGCTCGATGGCGGAGAACTATGGGGAGTGCTCGAAGTTTTTTCGTCCGTTCCCCGTGCCTTCAGTGATTCGGATCTGCAGGCGTTGCAGTCGCTCAGCCGCAAGATCTCGAACACGGTGAACGAAGCGATCGAGGGAGGAAATACGGCGCCGGCACTGGAGGCATTTTCCCAGCCGCCCGCTGATTCGCCGGAACCTGAAACGCCGACGTCCGACGTAACCGCCGTCCCGCCTCAGCCGGACGTGGTTACCGTTCGGCGGGATTACCGGACCGGCGCGCTGACGGCGGCCGTTCTGGCTCTGGCTGTGCTGCTGGGCTGGATGGTAGGCCGCGTGGGCTGGACTATGGCAGTCAACCGGGCCCCTATCCAGATTCCTCTGTCTTCGGATGAGCCGCCGCCCCCGGCACGAGTGATTCCGGAGGCGCAGACGCCTCCTCCCCGCCAGGAGGAAGCCGCGGCTGCCGCACCATCCGTCGCTTCCCGGCCCGACTTGCCGCGCCCAGCCAAGCCGGCTGTAAACCGAAGGTGGAAAAACCTGCGCCGCCTGAACTCAACGGGGGACTGGTGGTATATGAACACGGCAAGGTAGTTTTTCGCATGGGGCCGTCAGAAAAGGAGTCTCCCTCCAAAGTCGAGCCCGGGGTGGTTCCGCCGGATGCGATTCAACAAGCGGCTGCGCGGGAAGATGACGGCTCAGCGGCGCCGGCGCCGATTTCTCCTCCGTCGGCGAACAGTTATCTGTTGCAGCGGGTAGAGCCCGAATATCCGGAAGCGGCCCGGCAACAGCACATTCAAGGTCCCGTGGTGCTCAACGTTCTGGTCGGAACCAGCGGTGCAGTTCGCGAGCTGACCGTGATCAGCGGCGATCCCCTGCTGGCCAAAGCCGCCACCGACGCGGTGCGTCAGTGGCGTTTCAATCCTCACCAACTCAAAGGCAAGGCAGTTGAATTCGAGACTCGCATCACGGTGAACTTCGCGCTTCCAG
>CAWFJA010000005.1:0-400730 GCA_963816025.1 Terriglobia bacterium | reverse complement strand
TGGTTTCCATCATCGCTTGTTCGCTGGCGGATATATCAGTCTAAATGCGGCCTGCCCCCGCGCGTAATTTGGCCGCTGGGCGACTCGCAATGCCCGCCTTAACTCATCGTTCTGAAATGGCACCCGTCCCAATCTGACATCCCATTTCACCTTCTTTTCGCAACGGCTCCTCTCCTCGCCATGTCTGCGCCTCTGACCTCCGATGTACTCAGTAGCCGCAGTAACAGGTTACTTATGGGAAGCCCAAGACAGGCCGCAGTCAGCACCGCCCAGATGCAACTGCTGCTGGTGGGAGACAACGAGGACTCCAGCTATTTACGCAACCTCCTGAACGGAACCGGCAATGGGCATGTGGGCCTGGACCACGCGCACTCTGCCGAAGAGGCCCTGGTGCGCCTGGGCCAGGCGACCTACGACCTGCTGTTGTGCGAATACAAGTCGGGAGATGGCGCCGCCTTGCGCCTGCTGCACGAATTGCGGCGGAACGGAGCCGGGGCGCCCGTGATCTTTCTCAGCGATCACATGGACGAAGCCACGGTCGACAAGGCCCTGAAGGCCGTCGTCGGAGATTTTGCCCTTGCTCCCGGTGCCGAGCGGCCCGCCATCACCAGCACCATCCGCCATGCCATTGATGAGTATTCCAAAGAGCGGCAACGCCAGAAAGCGGAGGACACGCTGCGCAAGCTATGGCGCGCCGTCGAGCAGTCGGCCGACCTGGTCATGATCACCGACCGCGAAGGAGTGATTGAGTATGTAAACCCCGCCTTTGAGGTGCTGACCGGCTATTCTCCCGGAGAACTGATGGGTCAGACTCCCCGGGTCCTTAAATCCGATCTGCAGACAGCGGAGCTTTACAAGGAACTGTGGCAAACCATTCTCGCGGGCAATGTCTTCCGTTGCACCATGGTGAACCGCAAAAAGAACGGAGACGCTTTCGTCGCCGAAAAGACCATCACTCCTCTGCGTGACGGCGAGGGCAAGATCACGCATTTTATCTCCAACGATCGGGACATCACCGACCGGCGCCGGATGGAAAATCAGATCCAGCAGGCCCAGAAAATGGATGCGGTTGGAAGGCTGGCCGGAGGCGTGGCCCATGATTTCAACAACCTCCTCATGGTCATCAGTTCCTACGCCGAGCTGATGCTGGATACGCTGACGCCCCAGCATCCCCTGCGCCGCAACGTGGATGAGATCCAGAAAGCCTCCCGCCGCGCCGCCGACCTGACCCGGCAGCTGCTGGCTTTCGGACGCAAGCAGATGCAGACCCTGCAGCTTCTCGACCTTAACCTCATCATCGAGGACATCAACAAAATGCTGCCTCGCCTGATCGGCGAAGATATCGAACTGGTGTTTATTCCGGGCGCGAAGCTGGGCAAAGTCAAATCCGATCCGGTGCAGATCGAACAGATTCTGATGAACCTTGTGGCCAACGCACGCGACGCCATGCCCAAGGGCGGCCGCCTGGTGATCGAGACGGCGAACGTAAGTCTGGACGACGCCTATGTCCAGGAACACTCCATCGTTCCCCCGGGAGACTACATTCTGCTCACGGTGACCGACTCCGGAACCGGGATCGCCCCCGAGCATCTGCTGCATATCTTCGAGCCGTTCTACACCACCAAAGAGGAAGGCAAGGGCACCGGACTCGGCCTGGCCACCGTGTACGGCATCGTGAAACAGAACAGCGGGTTCATTTGGGTGTACAGCGAGCCCGGCCTGGGAACGACTTTCAAGATTTATTTGCCCCGGGCGCGCCAGGCGAAGCTCGCACCGCGCCCACGGTTCCCATCGGAAGGCTGCCCGCGGGGCAGCGAAACCTTGCTGCTGGCCGAAGATGAAGGAGCGGTCCGGGAGTCCATTCGCGAGTTTCTCTGCCTGAACGGCTATACCGTCCTCGAAGCACAAAATGGCACGGAAGCGCTCGCCCTCGCAAGGGGACACGTTGGCCCCATCCATCTGATGATCGCTGACGTGGTCATGCCCGAGATGGGGGGAGCCAAGCTGGCGGGAGAGTTGGCCGCCGATCGGCCGGACATGAAAATTCTGTTTGTCTCCGGCTACGCCGAAGCCACTTTCCAGCGCCACGGCGCCATTGACGTGACCACGCGCTTCCTGCAAAAGCCCTTCTCCCTGAAAGCCCTGGCCCGCAAGGTCCGCGAAGTGCTCGACGCCGAAAAAGCCTCGGCTGCGGGCGCCGCGTCATCGAAATAGGCGTTTGCTACTCGCTGGAGGACGGGCGTCCCGCCCGCCCAGCCGCCGGCGGGGACACCCGCGTCCATTGCCGGCTGCGACATCCCATATAATTGCGTTCGATCTAATGTAGGCGCGAGCGCCCCGCTCGCGCGGCAGCGCCTCATGCGGCTGCTTCCCCGAGCACGCCCGCGCCGAAGGAATCTCGTATGAGCCAGCACGCCCGATCCATTCGCCCGAGAGAAGTGGCGTGACCATCCTCCTCCTGGCTCTGCTGGCCGGCGCCGTCATTTACTCGCTGCTGTCGATCGTGGCCGCTTTCCGCTACCTCTCGGTACGTCCACCCACCTTGAGCTCTCCCGAGCCGATCAGCATTCTCAAACCGCTGGCCGGACTCGATCTCGGGCTCGAATCCAATCTGCGAACGTTTTTTGAGCAGGACTATCCCGCCTTCGAACTTCTGTTCGCAGTGCGAAGCCAGGATGATCCGGCGGTGGCGATTGTCGAGAAGCTTCGCCTGGAATATCCGCACATTCCCTCGCGGTTGCTGGTGACGGGAGAATCTCCCTATCCCAACGCCAAGGTCTACAGCTTGCAACAGATGCTTGCCGCTGCGGCAAATGACCTGGTGGTGATGAGCGACAGCGACATACGAGTCACTCCCAGCCTGCTGAAAACTGTGGCCGCCGAGTTTCAGGACGCCGGCCTCGGCGTCGCCACCTGCCCATACCGCGCGGTAGCCGGCCCAAGTTTCTGGTCGCGGCTCGAGGCCATCGGCATGAACACCGATTTCGCCGCCGGCATTCTGGTGGCGCGCATGCTTGAAGGCATGAAGTTTGCCGTCGGCCCGACCATCGCAGCCCGGCGGCGGGTGCTGCAAGCCATCGGCGGCTTCGACCGGCTAAAGGATTATCTGGCCGAAGATTTTGTGATGGGAAAATTTGCCGCTGACGCCGGACATGGCGTGATTCTTTCTTCCTATGTGATCGAACATCACATCGGAAGCGCGGACCTGCGCCACAACGCCGCCCATCGTCTGCGCTGGGCGCGCAGCACGCGACGATCCCGGCCATTGGGTTATGTCGGGCAGTTGTTCACCATGCCTCTGCCTCTGGCGCTGTTGCTCTGCGCCGTAAACCCGGCATGGTGGCCGGCGCTGCTGGTGACGCTCGCCGTGCGCCTGCTGGCGGCTTACGTAGTTTCGGCGCGGGTGCTGCACGCCAGGATCAACTGGCTCCTGCTGCCGATCGAGGACGTCGACTGCCTTCTGCTTCTGGCTGGCTGGATTCTTCGGCAATACGATTGTCTGGCGCGGGCGGCGGTATCGTCTCTATTCCGACGGCCGGTTCGAGCCGCTGCCATCTCCCGCAGCGGAGTGAAGCACGGGCTGCGCCTCCGTAAGTTTCCCGTCTCTCAACTCGAACGTCTTCCCGCGCCAGGTCACGGTGTGCCCCCAGCAGCCGATGAACCACACCAGGACCGCGACAAAATCGCGCAGGGGAACGAGCGCCAGCCAGCTTGTCACCTGCCGGTCTTGCAGAACCATGCGCCCCACCAACCAACGCGACGGCGTATCGCATGACACTGGCAGCACCCAGCAGCGCCCAGGCCCATCCCGCGCCGCGTGCACATATGAGGGCAAGAATCGCCCAGGGCAGACCGAAAGTCGCCACCAGCCCGAAATAACCGCCAGGACGCGAATCGCGTATCGTCCGCGCCCATCGCAACTGGTGGTCCAGAAATTGCCTCAGGTCATAGCGCGGCAGAAAAGTTTCGACCACGGTCTCGGAAAGCTCGACCCCCAGACCCAGCCCGGCAATGCGTCGACCGAGTTCGTAGTCATCGGCGAGATAATCCGAAAGAGCCTCAAACCCGCCCGTGGACGCGAGGTCGCGCACGACGGAAAGCCAGAGTCGAGCCCAGCCCAAAATGAATGCCGCCTTCCAGTTGACGCGCCGCCAGTACTCCAGGCGCTGAAATCCGTGCTGATGGAAAGAGATTCCAGCCGCGCTCCCAGGCTGGGACTGGCCACGCCGCGGTAAAGGCAGGTCACCAGGCCGACTTTCGGATCCGCCAGCGGCGCAACAACCTCCCGCAAGTAGTTGGACTGCACACGGATGTCGCTATCGTTCACGACGATGTGCTCGTACTGTGCTTCCGTCACCATCTGCGCCAGGTTGCTGACTTTAGTGTTGGCCCCCAGATTTCTCTGACAAAGCACGAGCCGGATGGGAATCTGCGGAAATTCGGCTTTCAATCGCTCGACGAATTCGATCGCCGGATCGCCAGCGTCGCTGACGCCGAAGATGATTTCGTACTGGGGATAATCCTGCAAACCATGGCTGCGAAAGCTCTCATACATCTCAGGATCGGTGCCCCGGAGCGGCTTGAGAATCGAAACCGCCGGGGTGAATGGTGTGGATTGTGTGGGGCGGGCGCCCTCGCCCGCCGCCTTTCGCTCGCCCAGAAATCGAGCCGCGCTGTACAAGCAAAGAACGTAATAGCCGACGCTCGCAACCGTCCCCAAGAATGGCAACCATTTCGAGCACCCTGAAAATGTGGTGAATCATGCGGATGGGGCTAGTCTACTCGTACCGCAGCGACTCGATCGGATCCAGGTTCGCAGCCTTCCATGCCGGATAAATCCCAAACAACAGTCCCTCGGCGGCCGCCGAACCCAATCCGAAGGCCGCCCAGAAGAACGACATCCGCGCCGGCAGCGAACTCCAGATGGCAGGAATCGTCCAGGTAATGATCGCTCCCACCAGCACGCCGAGGAAGCCGCCCATGGCCGTCAGGGTGATGGCCTCGAGCGTGAATTGCAGCAGGATGTCGCGTTTGCGCGCTCCAATGGCCTTGCGCACGCCGATCTCACGGGTTCGCTCCGTCACCGAAACCAGCATGATGTTCATCACGCCCACGCCGCCGACGATCAAACCCACGCTGGAAACGGCGAACATGAAGATAAACACCGCGCCCGTGACCTGGTTCCACACGTCGGAAAGCGACTCCTGAGTGAATACGGCAAAGTTGTCCGGCTTGTCCGCTGAAACCTTGCGGCGCCGGCGCAGCAGTTCGCGGATCTCGTCGATGGCCTTGGGCATGTCGTCGTGCGAAGTGGCCTTGACGCTGACCCAATATTGCTTCAGCTCGGGATGCAGTTTGCGGAAGGTGGCCAGCGGGAAATACACGATGTTGTCATCCGGGTTCTTGCCCCCGGCAAACACGCTCTTGCGCTTGGCCGCGACCCCAATCACGGTGAACAGCTGACCATCAATGGTGATTTCCTTGCCCAGAGGGGTTTCGTTCGGGAACAGTTCCTCGGCGGTGTCCGAGCCCAGCACGATGACGGGAGAATGATGTTCTTCATCAATCTCATTCATCCAGCGACCCGAGGCGATGTCCAGATCGAACACGTCTTTCCAGGTGCCGGTGTCGCCCTCCAGAATTGTGTTTCTGACTTTTCGGCCGTTGTACTTGACCTCGTAAGTGCCGGTGCCAAACTCCTGGCGAAAATAGCGCAAGCCCGTGGTAGCGATTTTCACATGAGGCAATTGCTGAATGGCTTCAAAATCGTCGAAGGTAAGTTCCTTGCGCGTCCGTATTTCTTCCGTGGGCCGGCCGAAAGTCAGGGGCTGATGGTAAGCAAATATGATGTTGGAGCCCAGGCTGCTGATGACCTGGCTGACGTTGTCATTCAGACCGCGCACCACGGAGGAAATTCCGATCACCACGGCCACGCCGATCACGATGCCCAGCACGGTCAGCGCCGACCGCATCTTGTTGGTGCGGATCGTGTCCAGCGCCATGTGGACCACTTCGCCGTAATCGCTTCTACGCAACATGGAATAACCCTATTTCACCACGGAGGCACAGAGACACGGAGATCTTCTTTGCATTTCTCCGTGTCTCAGTGTCTCGGTGGTGAACCTCACAGTTCAAATCTCAACGCCGCGATCGGATCCAGCATCGCCGCGCGCCGGGCCGGGTACACCCCAAAGAACACGCCCACGCTGGCAGAAACCAGCAAGCCGGCCGCCACCGCCCACAACTTGATTTCAGAAGGCATGCCGATAATCGCGGTAATACCCTTGGCGAAGACTACGCCAAACAGCACGCCCAGCAGGCCGCCCACCAGCGCCATGGTCCCGGACTCGATCAGGAACTGCAGCAGCACGTCCTGGCGGCGCGCGCCCATCGCTTTCCGTATGCCGATCTCGCGGGTGCGCTCGGTGACCGACACCAGCATGATGTTCATGATCACGATGCCGCCGACCACCAGCGAGATCGCGGCAATGGCGATCATCGCGATAAAAAACGTGCCGCTCAGATTCGACCAGATACTCAAAAAGCTGGCGTTGGTTTCCGCGGCAAAGCTGTCCGGACGCCCGGGAAGATCATGACGCCGGGCCCGCAGCACGGCGCGAGCTTCGTCAATCGCGGCGTCCAATTCCGTGCCCACGCCCGCCGCCTTGCCCGAGATGCGAACGCTGGTGTGCGAACCGAACTGCTTCAAGTAGGTCGTGATCGGGATGGCCACGTAGTTGTCCCGGCTTTGGCCGAGCGTGGTTCCCTGTTTCTTTCCCACTCCGATCACCCGGTACACTTCACCCTCGACCCGAATCTCCTTGCCCAGCGGATCCACGGTGGGAAAGAAAGTGTCCACGACGTCGGTACCGATCACGCCCACCTGCGAACGGTTCTCCTCATCGTTCTTGTTGATCATGCGGCCCGCGGTAATGTCGAGGTCAAGGATCGGAGCCATCGACGGCGTCAAGCCGCGGATCCAGGTGTCGGCGATGGATTGTTCCTCGAACCTGACGTGGCCCGCGGTGTTGGTAATGGAAGCGCCAATCTGCGCGCAATGCTTGCAGGACTCCAGCACTGCCTGGTAGTCCTCCATGGTCAGGTCTTTGCGTTTCTGACCCTCGAGCAGTTGGTCGACGTTGGTGACCACGGGCGTGACTTTGCTGATGATGAAAACATCGGCGCCCAGATTGAAAATTTTCTCCGCTACATAGCCGTTGATCCCGTTCACGAACGTGACCACCGCGATCACCGCCGCCACCCCGATCACCACGCCCAGCAGAGTCAGCGCGGAGCGCAGCTTGTTCGCCCACAGCGAGAGCAGCGCGATACGGATGGCCTCAAGGGTTGTCATCGGATATCAGTCTTCAGTCGTCAGTCTTTGGTCGTCAGGCGATAGACCGCTAGAACCGCGCCCTGCATCAAGTTTAGCAGCTTACTGGTGCGGCGCCGGACCGGCTCGCTCTTCCTATCCTCTCCGCGCCATTCCCAGGCCAGCACATAACATTCCTGGCCTGTGATAAGGTTCCTACCGCAATTCGCAGGAGGATCGCCATGATCAGGATCGTCGGCCTTCTCGTATGTCTTTCAGCGTTGGCTCTCGGACAGCAGAACGCTCCTCTCGACGGACTGGCCAATCTGAGCGACGCGGTTTCGAGGCGGGCCTCAAGCGCGGATCGCTCCGGCGGCAATGCAGACTGGGTTGAGGTAAAAGCCGGCTCTACCGCCACCCTCGCGGATATCAAAGGCGCAGGCTCCATCCGGCATATCTGGTTCACCATTAACTCGCCCAGCCCATTTCATTTACGCGAGCTGGTGCTGCGCATGTACTGGGACGGCGAAACCGACCCCAGCGTCGAAGTCCCGATTGGCGATTTCTTCGGGACGGGTTTCGAGATGGCCGATGAGGGCCAGAAATACCATTCCTGGTGGTCCCTGCCCATCACCGTCCAGGATCGCGCCATGAACTGCTACTTCGAAATGCCGTTTGGCAATGGGGCGCGCATCACCCTCACCAATGACGGGACGCAGGACGTGCGAAATCTCTACTTCCACATCGACTATCAGGAGTACCGCTGGCGCCCAGGTCGTGTCGAACCAGGGACGTTTTCATGCCCAGTGGAGGCACGAACTCACCCGCGCCGTCCCCGAATCAGAGTCCGGCGGCAAAAACGTGGACGGCAAGAACAACTACGTGTTCATGGAGGCCAAAGGCAAGGGCCAATACGTGGGAACCATCCTGAACGTATTCGGGCTTTCGACGGGATGGTGGGGCGAAGGCGACGACATGTTTTTCGTGGATGGGGAAAGCGCCCGCGCCACCATCAACGGGACCGGGATGGAAGACTACTTCAACAACGCGTGGGCTTTCCAAAGAGAATTCAACTATCCGTTCATCGGCTATTCGCAACAAGGCAATCGGGACTGGACCGGCAGCCACACCATGTACCGCTTCCATATCGAAGACCCGATCTATTTTCAGAAATCTCTGCGCGCGACCATTGAACACGGTCACGCCAACGACCGGGCCGACGATTACACCAGCGTAGCCTTCTGGTACCAGACCGAGCCGCACCAGAAGCTATCTCCCGCTGCCCCCGGTCAACGAACGCTTGCCCAACGCTTTCTGGAAGATTCAAAAGCTCGATAAGAACCTGCCGAACTGAGCATCTGTCACGGTTTCACGGCTAAAACATAGCCACGGATTTTCCGTGGGTCCGTCGTAAGCCGAGGTCCGAGTGCGAGGTCTGACGCCCGCCGTCGACGCTATAATGACACTGTTGGCAGCTGGACCGGACGGTCGCTCTCGCCGCGTCAAGTGGCAAGGGAGGAAAGTCCGAACTCCACAGAGCAGTGTGCCGGATAACGTCCGGGAGGGTGCCCCGTCCAAGCTTTGCTTGGGCGGGTCCATTCGACGGAAAGTGCCACAGAAAATATACCGCCCCGGCGGCAACGCCGGGGTAAGGGTGAAAAGGTGCGGTAAGAGCGCACCGCCGTCGCAGTAATGCGCCGGGCAGGGCAAACCCCACACGGAGCAAGACCAAATAGGGAGGGAGCCTGGGGCGGGCTGAATAAGCCTCGCCCGGGGAGCGTGCCGGCTCGGCGCGCCACAACCTCCGGGTAGGTCGCTTGAGCCGCGCAGTAATGCGCGGCCCAGAGGAATGACCGTCCTGCCGGAGCAATCCGGCGGACAGAATTCGGCTTACAGGTCCGGCTGCCACAAACTTCTACTTTCAATCACTTCCAAATGCCAATCAGGCCCGTTGCGATGCAGGCCTAACGCGCTTGGGCAGCGGCAGGAACACCTCGTTCGTTAGTACACCCAATCGGGCAGATTCGTGGATGTCGGATGTGCGCGCCCCATGGTACCATTCCCGCGTGGGCGACTCCGCTTGCGTCCCAAGTGCGGCCTCGGCTGTCCCAACCACGACGGTTGCTTCGCGGCATTCCGCCCTCGTCCGCGTCACTCACTGGATTACCACTCTCTGCTTTCTTGCCCTGCTTGTCACCGGAGTTGAAATTGTGATCTCTCACCCTCGCTTCTATTGGGGCGAGACCGGCAACGATTTGACTCCCGTGTTATTCAAACTGCCGATCCCTTCATCGCGAGCATTGGTGCCGACCGGCTACGGAGTGCTGCCGGACCAGAACGGCTGGAGCCGGTATCTACACTTTCAAGCTGCCTGGGTGGTGGTATTGACCGGCTTGCTCTATGTAATCTTCGGCTTTTTCACCGGGCATTTTCGGAAAGACTTGCTCCCGGGTAAGGACGACCTTTCGTGGCGGGCGTTCCGGGCCGCGATGGCCAACCATTTGCGCTTTGAGCGGCCGAGTGCGGCAGAAGCATGGTCGTATAACTCGCTCCAGCGGCTCAGCTACCTGTTCGTGATCTTCGTTCTTTTCCCCTTGGTAATCTGGACAGGCCTGGCAATGTCTCCCGCTTTCGTTTCCGCGGTTCCGGCGGCCGTCAACTTGCTCGGCGGCCAGCAATCCGCGCGCACGCTGCACTTTTTCGTCTCCCTGGCTCTCCTGCTCTTCCTGCTGGTCCACGTGGCAATGGTTTTTATTGCCGGATTCAGGAGCCGTATGCGAGCCATGATCACCGGCCGCGCCGGTACAGATACGGAGCGCATATGAGCGAGCGTTCACTCGGCGATCGTTCACCCGGCCATCAGTCACCCCGCGACCGGTCACGCCGCAAACTGATCACAACTGGACTCGCGGCTGCGGCGGGCGTCGCGGGCCTGGGCGTGGCTGCGCGCATTGCGCAAAAGTATGGGCTGGTCCCGCCCGATCACGGCGGAATCTATGGCCTCGGCGAAACCCTGACCTACGCTTCTCAGCGGTTGCTGACCAGGCACTCGTTAGCCCGGGAGTTCCCCCGGAGCCAGATTTCAAAGCCTCCGTTCGCGAACGAAATGCCGCCCCTGAGAGACGAGTTTAAGCGCCTTCAGGCCGGAGGATTCGCTGACTGGCGGCTCTCCGTCAACGGCATGGTCGCCCGGCCTGCCTCGTTTTCGCTTGACCAGCTTAAGAGCTACCCGTCGCAGAGCCAGATCACTATGCTGCAGTGTGAAGAGGGCTGGTCATATGTAGCCGAGTGGATCGGTGTGCCTCTTTCCCACATCCTGCAATCCGTGGAGGTCCACCCGCAAGCCCGATACGTTGTCTACTTCTCGATCGATCCCGACTGGTGGGAAAGCATCGACATGGCCGATGCATTGCATCCGCAAACTTTTCTCGCCTATGGGATGAATGGCGATGAGCTCCCGGTGGGCAACGGCGGGCCTCTTCGCCTGCGGCTCCCCCGCCAGCTCGGCTACAAGAGCGTGAAATTCATCACCCACCTGACGGTCACCGACAGCCTGAAAAGTTTTGGCAAGGGCCTGGGCTCCGCGTCCCCAGAAGCAGGCTATGCCTGGTACGCTGGCATCTGACCGGTTCCTTTCAGGCGAGCGGCGCATCGCTGTCGCGAATGGATGACCGGCAAAACGAAACTATCCTCGGCCGGGCGCGACCCCTGCGGCGCCGGTGTGACCCTAAAGAGTCACTCTCCTTTCAGCGATTCCTCCGCCTTCGCGCCTCCAGGAATGGAGTACCATAGTGCCCGCAAGTTGGCTTCATCCTATACGGGCCTCATAAGGACCGAGAGCCGATATCTTCCTTAATAATTTCCCAATCATTGGCTCCCCGGTACCTCGATGCGAAGGGGGAGCCATGCGCTGCTCGAACCAGATTCGCCCGCTCGAAGCGTGCCCGCCAGATCATCTTCCTGATGTTTTTTATCGCTGCGGCGGTTGTGCTGCCGGCCCGTGCGCAGAAGAAATCCTGCGGGCGCGAGCCTTCCCAAGTACGACGTCCAGGCCGAAACCAAGATCAAAGGCACCGTGGAAGAGATCAAGCTGCCGCCAAAAGGCAGCGAGAAGGAGATTGTCCACCTGCAGGTGAACGATGGCGCCAACTCCATCGATGTTTATTTGTGCCCCAAGACTTTTCTGGATGACATGGGCATGAGTTTTGCCAAGGGAGACGCGATCGCCATAACCGGCTCAAAAGCGAAGCTGGGTGACGCTGACGTTTTTCTGGTGCGGGAAATAGTAAAAGGAAACGACAGCTTCGTTCTGCGAGACGCAAAAGGAGAACCCGTCTGGGACTGGCGCCACTGACCGCCGCCTGGAAACGTTTGCCGCTCACACGTCGGCCTTAATCAATTCGGATATTGTAGAATCCGATCCTTATGGAAACACTGCTGGCGTTTGCGCCTTTCATCGTCTACGTGGTCATCGAGCGAATCGCCGGCATCATGCCGGGCCTGGTTTCAGCCGCGATGGTTTCATTCCTCCTGCTCCTCCGTGACATCATCAGCCCGAGCCGGACCGTCAAGATTCTGGAGATCGGCACTGTAATTCTGTTTGGAGGTCTGGCCGCCTATGCCAGGTTTACGGCGGCGACCTGGTCGATCGTTGCCGTCCGTCTGCGCGTAGATGCCGGGCTTCTGCTGATGAAAATCTGGGGCTTCCCAACCTTCAGCTCGGATACTTATCCTGCAAATGGAGCGGACACCAAGCCGCAGACTTCCCACCCCTTCGTGCTGGGCAAGTTTGCCTTCGAAGATACCAACAAGTAGCGAGTGCTTGATATTTTCGTTTCCTGTCATCCTGAGCGCAGCCAGTCCATTCGCTTGCGAATGAACTGGCGAAGTCGAAGGACCCCTACACGCGGAACACATGCTGGGAGCGCGGGCGCGAACGGATGAATGCCTGACTCGTAGCTACGAATAACGCGAAAGGCATCGTATTGATATAAACTGGTTCTCGACCTACAGAATCAGGAGTTACCTTCATGTCCGCACCCAGCCGCCGGCCCGAAATTCGCCGCCGCCGCACCCGAAGTGAAAAGATCACCAAGCTGAAGAAACGCCACAGCGCGGCGAAGACCGAAGCCGATCGCACCCGCATCGCGGCCAAACTGCATCGCCTGGAGTTCAATTCTCCCGGACAGCCGTTGCTCAAGAATGCCTGAGACCGGCTAGGAGTTCGCCGCCCGGGACACGATGCCGGGTTCGTCCCTCAACTGCGCCTGGGCTGCCGGCGTTCCCGCCACCTCGTGGTAGACGCGGAGAATCTGCTGCGCGGCCGCGTCCCAGGAGAATCGCTTGGCCTGCTCGTAGCCCCGCTCCTTCAGTTTGTCGCGCAGCGGCTGGTCCAGCAGCACGCGATGCAGCGCGCGCATGATCTCAAAAACATTTTCCGGATTCACCAGCACGGCGGCGTTGCCCACTACCTCGGGCAGCGACGACGTGTTCGAAGTCACCACCGGCGTGCCGTGGGCCATGGCTTCGAGCGGCGGCAGTCCAAATCCTTCGTAGAGCGACGGAAATACGAAAATCTTCGCCGCGTCGTAAAAGATGCGCAGCACTTCGATGGGAACGAATCCCATGAAGCGCACGTCGTTCTGCATCCGGCTGCGAATGACGGTGCGGCGCAGGTCGGGATGCTTGGACAGCTCGTCCCCGATAATGATCAGCTTCAAGCCGGGAAACAGCGCTTCCTTCTCCAGTTCGGCCTTCAGCGCGGAAAAGGCCTCGATGATCCGCACCACGTTCTTGTGCGGGCTGATCCGGCCGGTGTAGAGCAGAAAAGGATGGTTCACCAGATAGCGCTCCGCCAGCACCTGCCGGTCGGCCTCGGTGGCGTGGCCGCGCAGGAAGCGCTCATCAATCGCGTTGTACACCACCTCGATGCGGTCCGCGGGAATGGCAAACAGCTTCTCCACTTCGCTCTTGGTGAAGTTGGAGACGGCGAAAATTCGCGCCGCTCCCTTCAATGCCCGATGGGTGAGGTAGAAATGCAACGAGCGCTTTAATCCCGACTGGTCCCGGGCCCGGTACATGTGATCGAGCACATCATGCACGGTCATCACGTACGGACAAGGCAGATTCCGCGGCAGCCAGAACAGGTGCGGGATATGCACCAGGTCGCAATTCAAGCGCTTGAGGATGGCGCGATAGTCAAAATAGCTCTTGATGGTAGCGTCGTTGCCGAGGAGAGGTACGGTGTGAAAGTTGGGCGGCAGCGGGCCAATCTCCGCCACTTTTTTCGGCGGCCCGATCAGGAAGTACTTGCTCTCGCTGTCCAGCCGGCCCAGGGCCCGGACAATATTGCGGGTGTAAGTGCCAACGCCGAATTCAGTCATCCGCCGGATGTCGATGGCGACTCTCACGGGGAGATTTAATCACAGAGCGCAGTCCACGGCTAGGCACAGCGCAGGCACGGCCCCGTATTTCGATGATGGAGGACGGGCGTCCCGCCCGTCCAATGCTGGAAGGCTGGAAAATTTAACGATTAAGAAATCGGAGCCGGCGCCGAGACGGGCGGGGACGCCCGTCCTCCATGGCGCGAGAGTCTTAGGCTCTCGCTTCCACCTGGGCTTTCGCCCTGCGCTCGGGATACAGCGGGAAAGCCTCCGCCAGGCCCAAAACCTGCTTTCGGATCTTGCCCAGCACGGCCGTGTCCGTCCGATGATGCAGGGCTTCCGAGATCCAGCGGCCCACCTGCTTCATCTCTTCTTCCTTCATGCCGCGGGTGGTCAGCGCGGGCGTCCCGATGCGGATCCCGCTCGGCTTCATGGGCGGGTTGACGTCGAACGGAATGGCGTTCTTGTTCACCGTGATGGCGGCTTCGCCCAGCGCCTTCTCCGCCTCGCTGCCCAGGATCCCCTGGGAGAACACATCCACCAGCATGAGGTGCGTGTCCGTGCCTCCGGAAATAATGCGGAAGCCTTCCGCAGTGAGCGTTTCGGCCAGCACTTTGGCGTTGGCCACAATCTGCCGCGCGTAGTCCCGAAATTCAGGCTGCATCGCCTCCAGAAAGCTGACGGCCTTGGCGGCGATGATATGGACCAGCGGTCCGCCCTGCATTCCAGGAAACACGACTTTGTCGATGGCGGCCGCGAACTCCTGCCTGCTCAGGATCATCCCGGCTCGAGGTCCGCGCAAGGTCTTGTGCGTGGTCGTAGTGACGATGTGCGCATGGGGCACCGGCGAAGGATGCACGCCTCCCGCCACCAGCCCGGCAAAATGCGCCATGTCGACCAGGTAGAGCGCGCCTACTTTGTCGGCAATCTGCCGCATGCGGACAAAATCGATGATTCGCGGATACGCGCTGCCCCCGCCGATGATCAGCTTCGGCCGTTCCTTCTCGGCCAGCTTCTCCAGATCGTCGTAGTCGATGGTCTCGCTTTCCCTGGTCACTCCATAAGGAACGATGCGATAGGTCTTGCCGGAAAAATTCAGAGGATGACCGTGCGTGAGGTGTCCGCCATGCGCCAGGTTGAGCCCCAGAATGGTATCGCCGGGCTGCAACACCGCCGCGAAGGCTTCCATATTGGCCTGGGAACCGGCATGGGGCTGAACGTTGGCATGTTCGGCTCCGAATAGCTTCTTGGCCCGCTCCCGCGCCAGACTCTTCCACGACGTCAGCGAACTCGCAGCCGCCGTAGTAACGTTTGCCGGGATAGCCTTCGGCATACTTGTTGGTGAACACCGAGCCCATGGCCTCAAGCACGGCTTCGCTGACAAAGTTCTCGGAAGCGATCAGCTCCAGTCCTTCATGCTGACGGCGAACCTCGTTATCGATGGCCGCGGCCACCTGGGGATCGACTTCGCTAAGCGGGAGCGACATGCGGTCAGTTTTCATGATCAGGTCTCTTCAGCGGCACTCAAGTCATTCTAACTTAGCTCTTAGCCTTTAGCTCTTAGCTCTTAGCCATGTGCCCAGCGCTTGGCTGCACCGGCCGTGTGGGGACGGGTCTCCGACCCGTCCAGACGGATCGAAGATCCGTCTCGCCGTTCGGCGCAATTTCAACATTGGAACCTCGAGGTCCATGTTCTTACCAATGAAGCGAGAGATCCAGCTAAAAGCCAATGGCTAAGAGCTAAAAGCTGCTAACGCTCTCAAACGCCGTCCGCAGAAACGAAACCAGCTGCCAGCCATCCATATATTTGTACGGCGTCTCGCCGGTGGTGTAGTGGCCGCACGGCAGCACGACAACTTTGTGGTCCAGCCCGTAACGCTCAAACTCCGCCACCGCATCGCGGGAGAGCTCGGGCAAAAAGGTCATGTCGTATTTCGCGTAAATGATCAGCGACTTCTTCGGCCAGCGCGCGAACTGTTCGAAATACGAAATCGGGCTGATGCCGCTCCACAATGCGCGCAGCCGGTCGAGATCGATCTGCGCTTCGAGACCCTCGCGAATGTGCCGCGTGGACTGTCCGTGCCAGACCACGTCCGCGACATTGGTCGAAGCATGATTGAAGGCGGCCACGCGGATGCGGGGATCGTGCGCCGCGGCGAGAAACGAATAGCAGGAACCCAGGCTCGTCCCCATGATGCCCAGCCGCGTGTAGCCCTGCTGCTCCAGCCAGTCAAAGCAGCAGCGCACGTCCACCACGGCCTGGCGGCAGGCGTCGAGCGTACGCCCGATGTTGGCCGAGACCGCGTAGTCCGCGCGGCGCGTGTCCGCCGGCATGCGAATATCGTGATACGGCATGCTCAACCGCAGCACCGCGATGCCCAGCAGGTTCAGCACGCGGCAGAGCCCGGTGTAGGCGATCGCATCGGAATTCCAGTGCGGCAACAGCACCACCGCCCGCCGCCCGCGTGCCGGAAACCACCGGGCGTTCACCAGGTTATTTTCTGAGTACGGCGTGTGGACCGGCGAAGTGAAGCGCAGAAAATCGGCGGATGTGCCGCGGACTTTCTCTTCCAGCTTCTGATCCGGCACTTCCCGCGTGCTGAAGACCTGCACTTCCCGATGTTCAAGCCGGAAGTCCGATGGCACTTTGTAGGAATAAAACTCGTCGCTCGAGGCAACGATCCGCCGGTTGTACTCGCGCAGGAACTTCTCGGAATCCGCGCTGCCCCGGGACGATACCCGGGAGCGAAGCCGTTGCGGCAAGGCCAATCCCGCGCCCACTCGACGCCCCACTCCAGCGGACGCACCACGCGGTTGTTATCCACCGAGGTAAGCCGGGTCTCCCAGTCATACATCCACTGCTGGTAGCGGGAAGGCATTGATAAATCAGGATAACAAAGAGGAAGCGGGCAGGTCAGCGCAAGCGCAGCGAATCGCGGTATTCGGCATTTGTCTCGACAGTGAGGGCTTTAATCGGAGGTCATCACCAGCCGTGTGGGGGCGGGTCTTCGACCCGCCCGGGCCGTCGGCGAAGCCACGGCTATGCAGGCATCGCCACAATCTGACGGGACGAAACCCCAGCCGCGGCCCGGCCGTGTCAAAGACCCGGCCCCACACAGTTTGTGGTAAAGATATTTGGGTTTGGCCAACACCTGGCGTCCAACGACTAGCTGTATTTCCGCGGCACGCGCTTCGAAATCGCGCACAGAATCTCGTACACATTCGTGTTGGCCAGTTCGGCGTGTTCGCGGGCATCTACGCTCAGACCGTCCAGAGCGCCCAGCAGGACGACTTCATCGCCCACGGCAACGCCCGGCAGACCGGTCACATCCGCTAAAGTCAAATCCATCGAAATACGCCCCACGATGGGAGCGTAGTGTTCGCGCACGATTACCCGTCCCCGCGACGACAGGGCGCGATTCAAGCCGTCCGCATATCCCACCGGAAGCACCGCAATTCGCGCCGGGGCCTTGGTGACATAAGTGCCGCCGTATCCCAAGGCCTGGTTGGCGCGCACATCGCGCAGCGAGAGGATCCGCGTCTTCCAGGTCAGCACCGGTTTGACCCCGAGCCGCAGCTTGCTGCCGCTGACTTCCCTTCCCGCCCGCTCAAAGGGCAAGTGGTAGCCGTACAGGGCAATCCCCGGCCGCACCATGGTGTTCCATGATTCTCGCTTTGCAATGACGGCGCCGGTGTTGGCCACGTGAACCAGCGGTGGATCGAATCCTTCGTTGCGCAGAACGTTTCGCACCTGCTCGAACTTCTGCAGCTGCTCGTTGACCGAAGGCGCGTCCAGCACTTCGGAGGAAGCCAGATGAGTCGAGAGACCTTCCAGCAGCAGATGGGGCGACGACTTCAGCGCGGCACAGACCGGGTACAAGTCTTCCGGATCGACTCCCAGCCGGCCCATGCCGGTATCCACTTTCAGGTGGACCGCAAGTCTCGGCAAACCCAGGCCGGCAGCGGCCTTTTCCAGCAACTCCACCTGCCCCGGCTCCCAAACCGTGGGCGTCAGTTGCAGGCGAATGATTTCTTCTTCTTCGCCCCGCCAGAATCCCGTCATCAGCAGGATGCGGGTGCGAATGCCGGCTTCACGCAGCGGGATGGCTTCATCGAGCGAAGTCACGCCCAGCCAGCGCGCTCCTTCTTCCTCCAGCGCCCGCGCGCATTCCGTGGCGCCGTGGCCGTACGCGTCGGCTTTCACCACCGCGCAAACGGTGATTCCCGCTCCGATGTGCCGCTGCACCACGCCGAAGTTGTAGCGCAGGTTCTCCAGCGACACCTGGGCCCAGGTGGGACGGGTCGCGGTCCGTTTCAAAATTTCGGCGGTAGCCACTGCTGCCGATTATAGCGGGCGCAGCGGCGGCCGCATGGTTACGCCTGTGCTACTCCCGAGTTTTCCGGGGCACTAGAGCGTGCCAAAGTAGCGCCGGCCTCCGGCCGGCCCAGAGGTGGGCGAGACGCCCACCAGACAGCCGGCGGGACGCCGGCGCTACGTTACAGGGCCCTCGCCTTGCCTTCAGCTTCAGACGCATGCCAGCGGAAGTGGAGCAAAGAAAAAAGGCCGCGTTCTGCACGCGGCCTGTGGGAACTTCTTCACGACACCAGGTGTCGCACAACTATTTTGGTTGAGTGGCGGGCGCCTTCGGCGCGGCGGTCGCCGGCTTGGATGCCGGCGTGGTCGGCCTGGCTCCGGCAGGCTTCGCTGCGGGCGCGGGCACTCCGGACTGCGCGTTGTAGAGCTCGACTACCGGCCGCGTGATGTCCACTGCCGGTCCAGCCCAAAGCACCGGTCCGTTCGGCCATGGGTTCGAGGTGTCGATGATCACGCCGAAACCATTGTCCGCGGCGTACTTCACCAGCATCGGCCCCATCTTCTGCAGGATGCGCTGGGCAATTTCGTTCTGTTGATTCTGGGCATCGTCGCGCGCGTCCTGTACCGCGCGCTCCAGGGATTTCTGCTTCTGCTCGATTTGCTTCACCAGCGTGGCCCGGCTGTCTTCGTTCAGCTTATCGCCCTGGGTGTTGAGCTGCTTCTTCAGGCTCTCGACTTCGTCATTCTGGCTCTTGAGCTCGGTCTGCTTGGGTTCAAGCTTCTTGCTCAAAGCTTCGAAATCACGCTGGCCTTCGTTGGTGGCGAAAATCGCCTGCTCGACATTGACAGTCCCCATCCGGGTTCCCGTGGCATTGAGAACGGCGTTGGTGGCGGAGGGATCGGCCTTGCTTGCAGCCGCGCTAGGGGCAGCGGGTAATGTCTGGGCCAGGGCTGCGACCGAAACGGTCAACACGGTGAACATAAGGAATCGCACGAACTTGCTTGTCATGTGGTTGATTTTGAACTCCTTGGAAATTTGTCCCGGGGAATCGGTTAGATTTTCATACAAGCCGATGCTGGCCGCGCCTCAGCACTAACCCGACCGTTTGCTGTCAACGGAAGAGGCTGGGCCGGAGTTCCCAGCGCCTCACGCCGAACCTGATGCGGCGTGGTGACCACCCCGTTGGCTGCCTTCTTCAGGGCGTGGATTTTCCTATTATAGGTACAGCCTCCGCCTAAGGTCAAACTCGGACCCCGGACGTCGGCCGTCAGACCTCGGCAAGTCCAAAGGCTCGAGTATCGCCGTCCGAGGTCCGACGCCCGATCCGCATTAAAACGTCGTCGCCACGCTGAAGCGGAACGTCTTCCGGGGCTCGCGCAGCTGGTACTCGGGCGTGAGATTTCGGGAAGCCTGCTGGAAGGTAAAGTCTCCCGCCGCCCCCGGTGGAAACATGTCGCGGGTGATCGGCACCGCGCCGCGGGTAATGTTATCCAGGCGCACGGGGTTGTATGCCCAGTAGACCCGGAACGGGGCATTGATAATGGGCAGAAACACCTGCACTTCCAGCCCGGTGGACATCCTCGGAATCCAATTCGTAGAGTCCACGACTTGCAGTTGCTGGGAGAACGGCGGGCTCTTGATGGTGTCCGCCAACGCAGTTCAGGGCGATGTCGAGAGCGGGGCAGCCAAACACCGTGCTATTGATATCGGCCAGTTGGCCGGGATTGATCCGCAGCTGCGATCCCCTGACCACGGGATTCATTCCGATATCCACAAACGGGGCCAACGCAACCGGCCCGGCGATGGTTATCCGATATTCCAGGTTTGTGACCAGGCTGGCATCCCCGCCCGGAAACACGATCTGCTCCACCGGAACCGGAACCGTGTAGCTGCCGCGAAGCGGATTGGCCGGGTCCTTGGGAACAATCGTGCCATCCGGGTTACGCAGGATAATGCTGCTTTTGGAAGGAAGAAACGCCACCGGAGACACAGAAAGAATATCAAAACCGCGTATGTCGTTTTCACCGCCCAGGTAGAAGCGTTGAAACGGCGGCGCCACCACACCGCCATACCCCGCCAGGAACGAACCCTGGAAGTTAAATCCAATCGTATTGCGCCCCTTCTGCATGGGCTTGAAGTGTTTGTACTGCACGATGGGACGCAAGGACCGCACCGTTCCACCCAGTCCGGCAATCTCCCCGCCCAGAAACACGCTGGTCCCGCGCTTGGGTGAAATCGGGCTGTCAATGGTGCTGAACGAAAAACTGGGCAGGATCTTGCTGGTGATGATGCCCTGCAGCGAGTTCGGGCCGCTGATTCCTCGAAACGCCAGGTCGGTGAACAATATCTTCGAGGCATCGCTGAGCGCGACAATGGACGACCGGTCAAACGAGTAAGTGATCCCCACCCGCTTGAACGAATGGTGCAATTGATAGCTGAGGGAAGCGGTGAAACCCGTGCTGGACTGGGTATAGTTCTGCAGGTTGTTCAGAAACGCATTGGGCAGGTTCACCTGCTGGCCGGTGAAGATGGCCTGCTGGCGGGCCTCGTTATAGTTGAATTTCTGGGCAAAAACCGAAAAGCCCCCCTGGATCGGGCGATCAAAAAGATAGGGTTGGGTGAAACTGAACGAAATAATGCGCTGCGCGTTTCCGATACTGGTCTGCACCGCCAGCGTCTCACCCAGGCCGAGGAAATTGTTCGTGCTGTAGTTGATCCCGATGAAGGCCCCTTCCAGGCCGCTCACGCCGCCGTTCAGGCCGATGCTGTTCTTGCCTTTCTCCTTGACCTTCAGCGTCAGGTCCACGGTGCCGTTCTTTTCGTCCAGGTGAGTTTCGGTGACGTTCGGGTCGTCCGGCTTCAACGATGTCGAAGTAGCCCAGCTGATTGAGCCGGAGCAGGCTCAGCTTCCACAGCCGCTCGTCGTAAACCTGTCCTTCTTCCAGCGCGACCTCGCGGCGGATGACCTTGTCGCGAGTAGTGGTATTGCCGGCAAACTCGATGCGACGGACGTAGAACTTCTTGCCCTCGTCCAGATCAATGGAGAGAAACACCAGCTTCTTGTCTTCGTCGAAAGTCGTGTTGGGAATCGAAGTAAAGTTGATGTGGCCCAACTCGCGATACGCATTGCGCAGGTTGTCCAGGCCCTTGGCCACCTTTTCGCGGGAAAAAATGTCGCCGTCTTTCATGGGAAAGAGCGAGCGCAAGGCCTTGACGTTGGTTACCTCTTTGTTCCCGTTGAAGGTGATCCCGCCCAGACGGTACTGTTCCCCTTCATCGATCGGAATCGTGATGTCGACCGCCTTGCCCGGTCCTTTCATCAACAGCGGGACATGAAAGCCGGGGCGGCCGGTGTCGCGAATCTCGGTCTTGGCATCCTGCACCACGACTTTGAAGTAGCCGCGGTTCTGGAATTCCGCGCGCACCCGTTCCGTGTCCTCGTCCAGCTTGGTGGCATCGTAGGTCTTGGCGAAGATATTTTCCAGGAAGATGGAGTGCGGAATCCCGATCGGCTTCAGGTTCTTCATGGCCCCGCGAAGAATGCGCGAGCTGACGTGCTTGTTGCCGATGAACGTAATCTTGCCCACCGTGACCTTGGGCCCTTCCTTCACCACAAACGTAACGCTTACTTTGGCGGGCGGAATGGGCCGGACCTCGGTGCGCACGGTAGCGAACTGCCGGCCATGCTCGGACAGCAGCTCCTTGATCGTGACCTCGGCTTTCTTGACCTTGGTGGGATCGTATTGACTTTCCGGCGAGAGCCCTACCTTGCGGTCCTTGAAACGGTCGAGCACATCGCTCTTCGACACCGAATTCAACCCCAGGTACTCGATCTCGCTGATGGTGGGACGCTCTTTGACGTAAACGTGGATGCGCCAGCCTTTGGGAGTCTGCTCGCGCTCGAAGCGGATATCCTCGAAATACCCGGTATTCCACAAGGAGTTAAAGTCGCGATCCAGGGCCGCCTCGTCATAGACATCGCCGGCGCGGGTGAAAATGCGCCCCCGTACGGTTTCCGCAGGGATTCGCCGGTTCCCGTGGATCACAATCTCCGTTATGACTTCCTGCTGGCCCCATCCCGCCGAGCACAGCACCAGAATGCACCAGGCAGAGAAGAAGCCATCGCGCTTTACAAATCTTTATGATTGAAGGAGATGAAGGCGATGCACCAGCCGGAGCGGGCCACGCATGGCCCGACCGACTCCTCGTCACTACAGGGCTATCCTGATGAAAACGAAGAATCGTTACGACCTCGGATCCTGGGAGTAGGAAAGTGGCAATTATACGGTAGAGCCGTGGAGACCGTCCAAACCGCCCCCACTTCAGGGAGACGGCTTAACAGGCTCTACTTCAACCAAGACGGAATAAAACGTGGCGGAGTTGCCTAGGTCCGTAAGTTTTTCCGAAGTAAGAACATTTATGTTCCGGCTTCCCGGGCTCAACTTGGCCCAATGCAGCCGGGCCGAAACCACGCCTGCCTGCACCGCGCCATCCACCCGGGCCCGTAACTGGATGTCTCCACGCCGGTTGAAGACCCGCACCACGTCGCCATCGACGATCTTACGCGCCCGGGCATCGGCCGCGCTGATTTCCAATAATCCGGCTTCTTCCATCTCCTGAACCGCTGGGACATTACAAAAAGTAGTATTCAGGAAATTGTCCGCCTTGCGGGCCAGCAACTCCAACGGAAACTCCCGCGCCCGCGAACCGTGCCGCGATTCGTCGGGCGGATTAAAGGCTACTACCGGGTCGAGACCCTGCCCCTTGAGTTCCTCGCTGTAGAGTTCAGCCTTCCCGCTCCTGGTGCCAAAATTACCTTCCGCAAACGGCAAAAAATCTGAGAACCGGGAACTGGAATCTGGCAACTGCGGTTCAAAATTAAGCCTGACATGCCCTTCTCTCTCCAGTCGGTCCCGATCAATTCCCCGCAGCCACGGATTTTCTGAAGCTAAAGCCGCATCGATCATCTGGTCCACGGATTCATGGAAGCAGTCCTCTTCAAATCCCATGCGCAAGGCCAGAGCTCGAAACATTTCGACGTTGGAACGGCACTCGCCCAGCGGTTCGATGGCTGCGTCCGACATCTGCAGGTAGTAGTGCCCGTACGCGCCCTGCAGGTCTTTGTGCTCAAAGAACGTAGTCGCTGGCAGAACGATGTCAGCGTAGTCCGCGGTATCGGTAAAGAACTGCTCATGCACCACGGTGAACAAGTCGGGACGCTGCAATCCTC
The DNA here is from genome assembly GCA_963816025.1 of Terriglobia bacterium. Taxonomy (GTDB): domain Bacteria; phylum Acidobacteriota; class Terriglobia; order Terriglobales; family Acidobacteriaceae; genus JAIQFF01. Next base: position 377,489 of record CAWFJA010000005.1, on the reverse strand, counting down.
GAATGACCTGGTTGTGGTCCGGACAAACCGCCGCCGGATTCGAGTTGTAGACAAATAGCGCCTTGATCGGCGGATCTTCCAGAGTATTGAGCGCCGTCCCCAGTTCCACCATGTTGACGGTCCGCGCCGATTTTCCCAGGGCCTTTTCCATGAGGTCTGCCCGCTCCAGGGCGCCTCGGTTCAACCCAAACGCGCCGCTGGTGGAAAGCTGAAGGCCGCCGCCAACTTCCTTCCACGAACCGGTAACGCAGGGCAGCATGGTAATGGCGCGCGTGGCCATGCCCCCACCCTCGGAGCGCTGCACCCCGTAGTTTACCCGGATCACCGCCGGATGCGTGGTGGCGTACTCATGGGCTAGCTTGACGATATCGGAGGCAGCAATGCCAGTCCACTTCTCCACTCGCTCCGGCGGATACTCCTGCACCTTTTCACGCAGTTCGTCGAAGCCCAGGGTATAGCGGGCAAGATAGTCGGCGTCGTGCAGTCCATCGTTGATGATGACATGCATCATGCCCAGCGCCAGCGCCGCGTCGCTGCCAGGATTGATAGGAAGATACCAGTCCGCGCACGCCGCGGTCCGGGTGCGGTAGGGATCAATGACCACCAACTTGGCACCCTTACGACGCGCTTCCGCGATGAACGGCCACAAATGGACGTTGTTGCCGTGAATATTCGCGCCCCAGGCGATGATGTAGCGCGAGTGCGTGAACTGCTCCGGATCGGTCCCCAGCTTGATGCCGATCACCGACTTCAACCCAGCCTCGCCCGCCGCCGAGCAGATGTTGCGGGCCAGTTGCGAAGCCCCCAGCCTGTAAAAAAATCTCCGGTCCATGGACGCGCCATTAAGCGCGCCCAGCGTGCCTCCGTAGGAATACGGCAGAATGGCTTCACTGCCAAACTCCGAAGCAATCTCCCGAAAGCGTGAGGCAATTTCGTCGAGCGCCTCATCCCAGGTGATCCGCTCAAAGGCTTGTGTGGCCGCGGGCGACTCGCCCGCGACCGTACCCTTCGGCCGCACCCGCCGCAGGGGATAGAGCACGCGGTCCGGCGAGTACACCCGGTCCAGATACTTCGCCACCTTGGCGCACAGAAAGCCGCGAGTCACCGGATGCGCCGGGTCCCCCTGAATCCGTGAAGCCCGGCCGTTTTCGACGGTGATCAGGACGCCGCAGGCATCGGGACAATCGTGCGGACAGGCGGCGTGCACTACTTTCTGCATGGCGCATCGATTATAAGGCCTAAAAAAAGAAGCGGGCGGCCTGAAGCCGCCCGCTGAACCGCCAGACAACTATTGCGCCGTTTGTGCCTCGCGCACGCGATGGGCCCAAAGCACCGGATCACCGCTGACCGAGTCTTTCAGGACCAGGCCCCGCGCCACCACCGGGACCGAAGTGGTCGCGGTTGCGGTCTGCAGGTCGGTGAGCGTCAGGGTATTGCTGTTGCCCTGGAAAAACCCCGTCCCCGCTCCCGTATTCACGGTCAAGGGCGCACCCAGCGACAGCCCCAGCAGGCCGGTGTTCAACAACTGGAAGTCACCGGCATTCCCGCTGGTGACGGTCACGCTGCCGGGGACGACCAGCCCGTACACGCCCTGGCGCCGCAACGAGATGAAATCCGGCGTAAACGTGCTGCCGCTGAAGCTGCCCCCGATGAAGATTCTCTGCCCTACAAGCATCGAAGAGCTGCCAAACAGGTTGTTCGGACTGAACCAGGTGTTGTTGAAGAAGCAGATGGCGTAGTTGGATACGCCGCTGACATCCACCGTCTGCACCGTGTCCACCAGGCCCGAAGCCCCGCCCCCGGTCTCGCCCACCCACAGCGTGACGGTCTGCACCGGCCCCGTGGCCGGGTTCAGGGCCAGAATCCGGCCCGAGACGAACGCCCGGTCCGTGGTGATGAATTCCACATCGCTGGCCAGGATACTGCCGTCCATCTGCACCGTGCCCTGCAGCGAGACGAATCCGCCTGACGTGGGCAACGTGTCCAGGCTGAAGCCGCTGTTGTAGTTCGTGCTGCCATTCACATCAACCGTGACCTGATGTCCGAACGGTCCCTGCATCACGAACGAATTGCCTGGAACATTCACCGAAAGGTTACTGTGGATCACGCAAAAGCAGGACAGACTTGAGAAACTCCTATGGTGCGGCTTCAACAAAAACCCCACCCAAGCGAAGCTTGGACAGGGTGCCCATTTCAATCGTTTTCCGTCGTCGGTTTTGAGCGGAGGTCCTGGGTCTGAGGTCCGAGTCTGAATCCGACGCCCGCCTCTAAATCTCCATTACTTCTTTCTCTTTTGCCTTGCTCATCTCTTCCATCTTCTTGATTTCGTCGTCGGTCAGCTTCTGGATTTCATCCATGGCGCGCTTCTCATCGTCTTCGGCGATCTTCTTGTCCTTGGCTGCCTTCTTTATGGCGTCATTGCCGTCGCGGCGGATGTTGCGCACCGCGGTCCGGTGTTCCTCCAGCATTTTGTGCAGGTGTTTGACCATGTCCTTGCGGCGCTCTTCGGTCAAAGGCGGCACCGGCACGCGAATGATCTTACCGTCGTTCATCGGGTTAAGACCAAGGTCAGCGGTGCGGATGCCCTTTTCGATCGCCGTCAGCGCCGTGGGATCGAAGGGTTGGATGGTAATGAGCTGGGGCTCGGGCGCATGCACCTGGGCAATCTGGTTCAGCGGCATCTGCGATCCGTAGTAGTCCACGTTGACCGCGTCCAGCATGTGCACCGAGGCCCGCCCGGTGCGGGTCGCGGCCATCGCCTTGCGAAAGTCTTCCACCGCTTTGTCCATCCGCGTCTTCAGTTGAATGCGGATATCTCTAAGTGGACCGGCATCAGCCATGATCAACTCCGTTGATTATTCAAAATCAAAACGTTGCATTATAAACCTTCGAACAATAAAAGCTCCTGTCATCCCGACCGGAGCGAAGCGCAGCGCGCGCAGTGGAGGGACCTGCTTTGGGCAATGCCACTGCACCGGAGTTCCATGTCACGGACAGTTGCTCGCTAGTCACATTCGCTTCACAAATCACTATTCGACGGTCACAAATGGCGGCGCCACAGGTGGCAGCTCAAGCAGGTCCCTCCACTAGGCTCGCTGCGCTTCGCTCCGGTCGGGATGACAAAGGTTCGAGTGGGGCCGGTTCCTACGCGCTCACCAAAGAGCCGATCTTCTCGCCAATGACGACTTTGCGGATATTCCCGCGATGATTGAGATTGAAAATGATAATGGGCAGGTTGTTGTCTTTGCAGAGCGAGATGGCGGTGGAATCCATCACCTTGAGTCCCCGCTTCAGCACTTCCATGTAGCTGATCTCGGTAAACTTCTTGGCGTCTTTCACCAGCATGGGATCGGCATCGTAAATGCCATCGACTTTGGTGGCTTTGAGAATGGCATCCGCCTTGATTTCCATGGCGCGCAGGGATGCGGCGGTGTCGGTTGAGAAATAAGGATTGCCGGTGCCGCCGGCAAAGATCACGATCCGCCCCTTTTCCATATGCCGTATAGCGCGCCGGCGGATAAAAGGCTCGGCCACCTGATTCATTTCAATCGCCGATTGCACCCGGGTGTGAATGCCCTGTTTTTCGAGCGCGTCCTGCAGGGCCAGGGCATTGATCACAGTCGCCAGCATGCCCATGTGGTCGGCGGAGACGCGGTCCATCTCCCGCGCTTGCTGGGCCACGCCACGGAAGAAATTCCCGCCGCCCACTACGATCGCGATCTGGATGTCGAGCGAGTGAACGTCTGCCAGTTCGGCGGCAATCTCGTGGATGCGGAGGGGATCCACGCCGAACCCCTGGTTCGCGGCCAGGGCCTCGCCCGAGAGTTTGAGCAGAATGCGTTTGAACACCGGAGTCGGCATGGTAGTTAGTAGCGCCGGCGTCCCGCCGGCTGTCGCCTGGGCGTCCCGCGCTTTGCAAAAAAAAGGGCGCTCAAGGCGCCCCGCGAATCACTCGCTTTTTTGTTCCGGCTTGGTGATCGCGATGGTCTCACCCACTTCGCCCACCTTGAAGCGCGCGAAGCGGCGGACCGCGATGTTCTCCCCCAGCTTGCCAATCTTGGTGGCCACAAGCTGGCCGATGCTGACCGTCTGGTCGCGGATAAAGGGCTGTTCGAGCAAGCAGACTTCTTCGTAAAACTTGCTCATCTTGCCTTCCACGATCTTTTCCACCACCTGAGGCGGTTTGCCCGTAGCCGCGGCCTGGGCGCGGTAAATATCTTTTTCGCGCTCGAAAGCTTCCGCCGTGACGTCTTCTTTCCGCACGAATTTCGGATCGCTGGCCGCGATGTGCATGGCGATGTCGTGGACCAGTTCCTTGAAATCATCGGTGCGCGCGACAAAGTCGCTCTCGCAATTCACTTCCACGAGAACGCCGATCTTGCCTCCGGCATGAATGTAGCTGGCGACCGCGCCTTCCTTGGTCACGCGGCTGGCCTTCTTGCCGGCCACAGAGATGCCCTTCTTGCGCAGCAGGACGACCGCCTGCTCCAGATCTCCCTTGGCTTCAGTCAGGGCCTGCTTGCAGTCCATCATCGGCGCTCCGGTCTTTTCCCGGAGCTCTTTCACTTGGGTCGCAGAAATATTCACGGTAGATGTGCTCATAATAAATAGTCTTCGGTCCTCAGTCTTCAGTCGTCAGTTCAAACATCGGCTCTATGCTCAAGCTGAAGACCGACGACTGATGACTCACAACTGTCCTTACAAACTTTGACCCGCGCCGGACGACGCGCGGGTCTGATTTCCGCTCAAGCCTTGGGTCTTAGCCAACGGTCAAAGACCAAGGCCAACGACGGTTTTAGTACGTCTGCGTCTCCACCTGAGGAACGTCTTCGTCCACGGATTCCTTGGCGGCTGCCGGCTGCTTACGCACGCCCTTGCCCAGAACATCTTCCATGCTGATGTCCTCCGAACCGGCTTCGGGAGCGCCCGTGGCTGCAAGTTCCTCCGCCGCCTCTGCCGCCGGAACCGCCTCAGGTTCGGCGTAGACGGCCGCGGCCAGGTCAGCGGCCTGCTTGTCCGTCATCAGTTGCGCGCCCTCGGCGACGGAATCGGAAATCTTCGAAGCAAACAACCGAATCGCGCGTAACGCATCGTCGTTGCCGGGAATCACGTAATCCACTTCGCTGGGGTCGCAGTTGGTGTCGACCACCGCGACCACCGGAATACCCAGCTTGCGGGCTTCGCGCACCGCGATCTGTTCCTTGTTGGAATCAATTACAAAGATCGCGTCCGGCAGCCGGTTCATGTTCTTGATGCCGGCAAGATTCGCCTGGAGGTGCTTGCGCTCGCGCTCCAGCTTGATAACTTCTTTCTTGGGCAGCAACTCGTAGCGGCCATCCGTGGCCATCTCGTCGAGTTCCTTAAGCCGCTTGACCGACTTCTGCACGGTCACCCAGTTGGTCAGCAGTCCGCCCAGCCAGCGCTGGTTCACGTAAAAGCCGCCACACTTCGTCGCTTCTTCAGCGATGGCGTCCTGGGCCTGGCGCTTGGTGCCCACAAAAAGCACAATTTTGCCCGCCGCAGCCAGGTCGGACACGAATTTCGACGCTTCCTTGAACATCTTCAGCGTCTTTTGCAGGTCGATAATGTAGATCCCGTTGCGCTCGCCGAAGATGTATTCCTTCATCTTGGGATTCCAGCGCTTGGTCTGATGCCCGAAGTGGACTCCCGCTTCGAGCAACTCCTTCATGGTGATGTTAGCCAATCAACCTCCTCAGTTGGTCTGCATCCGGCGCTCACCCTAGGGCTGCTCCGGATTGCCATTCCCGCCCCGCACCGCGAGGCGCAGGAAGAATTGAACACCTTAAAAACCAGTCGTTAGTCGTCGGTCTTCAGTCGTCAGCGAAAGGCCAACTCAACAACCTTGTCATTCCGAGCGGAGCGAGGAATCTCGATCTGCTCGGACCCATCCCACCTACCGCTTGCTGTACTGGAACCGCTTGCGTGCGCCCTTCTGCCCGTACTTTTTGCGTTCCTTAGAGCGCGAATCCCGGCTGACCATGCCTTCCGCCTTCAGCTTTTTGCGCAGCTCAATATTGAACAGCATAAGAGCGCGGGCGATACCCAGTTTCACCGCATCCGCCTGGCCGTTGACTCCGCCGCCCGTAACCCGGGCGAGGACATTGAACGTGGCCGCCGTTTCCGTCGAAAGCAACGGCTGCTTTGCGCTCGAGCGCTGCGACTCGGTCACAAAATATTGCTCAAAAGGACGTCCGTTGACTTTGAACTCGCCACTGCCCGGACGCAGATAAACGCGCGCAATCGCCGACTTGCGCCGTCCCGTACCGTAATACTGCACTAACTCTGCCATTTAGCTATCAGCACTCAGCCGTCAGCTTTCAGCCAACCGGTGCTCAACCTTTCAAAGAATTCCAAACCCTCATGCTTCTGAAACCCGAAACTGGCCCTACGCCCTCGTCGGCTCCAGCGCCCGGACCTCAGGCTTCTGGGCTTCATGCGGATGCTTGTCGCCGCGATACACCTGCAGCTTGCTGATCATGTGCCCGCCCAGTTTCGTCTTGGGCAGCATGCGCTTGATCGCCTCTTCGATAATCAACTCCGGTTTGCGGTCAAAACGCTTACGGAATTCTTCCGTGCGCAACCCGCCCGGGTATCCGGTGTAATGCTGATACACCTTTTGTTCGGACTTCATTCCCGTCGTCTTCACCTTCTCGGCGTTGATGATGATGACGTGATCTCCAGTATCGAGAAACGTTGTGTAGCGCGGATTCTCTTTACCCATAAGGATGCGGGCGACTTGAGAAGCCAGACGGCCGAGGGTCTGCCCCGAGGCATCCACGACGTACCACTTGCGCACAATTTCCCCCGCTTTGGGGAAATAGGTTGACATTACGAGTCTCCCAGAAATTAAAAAAGCCAAAGAAGACCGCTGAGTATCCACTTCAACGCCGAAGGCGCAGGGTACCAGGCGGGCAACCGCAGGACTGCTAAAGACTTAAAGATAACGTACGGTAGAGGATATTGTCAACGCAAACGGACCCCGGACGTCTGACCTCGGGCGTTTGACGTCGGGCTTTCCGCCCTGCGATTAGTCCGCCAAGGTCGAAGCACCCCTATAGCCACCACAAACCTACACCCGCAACTCCACCACAGTCGCCCCACCCCCGCCCTCATTCTGCGGAGGCTCCGTCACCTTCTCCACATGCGGATGCTTCTGCAAATACTGCCGCAACGCCTTCCGCAAAATGCCCATCCCGCTTCCGTGCACCACCCGAACCCGAGGCAATCCTGCCAGAAACGCCCGATCCACGAATTTCTCCACTTCGCGGGTAGCATCATCCACGGTGCGGCCGATCACATTGATCTCTGACGCTACGCTCGCATCTTCTTTCTCCAGCGAAACCGAAATCCCCCGCGCCCGTGCCGCCTTTACCGGCGAGTCCCCCGCCCGCGAAAGCACTTCAGCAATGTCGTCGCGCGCGATCTTCATCTTCATGGAGCCAATTTCGACTTCAAAATGATTTTCATCCACCCGCCGGCTGACCACCGCCGCGCGGCCCACGGACTTGAGTTTGACCATGTCGCCCTCGGCTACATGTTTCACTACTTGCGGCTGCGCATCGGGATCGCCCCGGTCTGCTCCAGTGGTGTGCGCAACCACGGCCGAATCGAATTGCTCCCGAATTCCCGCCGCAGTTTGGAAATTCTCCGTTCGGCGTCTTTGGACAGCTTTTGCGACGCCGTGCGGTCCTGGACCGCATTCACCATCTCTCGCGCCTGGTACTCGAAATCCCGCAGCAGGGTCTCGATCTTTTTCTCCATCTCTTTGATCTTTGCCTGCTGCTCTTTCCGTCCCTCGGCGGCCAGGCTTGTCTTTTCGCGTTCCAGTTCCTGCTCGCGGGCCTTGAGCCTGAGCCGTTCTGCCGCCGCCTCCCGTAAGTCGGCATGCAGGCTGTCGAGAAATTGACCGACGTCGCGCGCCTGCGTGCCCAGCTTCGACCGCGCCGCCTCGATGATCGTCGGGTTCAGCCCCAGCCGCTGCGCGATGTTGATGCCCGCTGACGCCCCCGGCACACCGATCCGCAGCTCGTAGGTTGGCTGCAGTGTGGCTTCGTCGAACCCCACCGACGAGTTCACCACCCCGGGCGTATTGGCGCCGAATACTTTCAACGAAGTGTGATGGGTGGAGATCACCGTAATACACCCAATCCGCCGGAAGTGCTCGGCAATGGCCACCGCCAGGGCCGCTCCCTCTTCCGGATCGGTGGCCGAGCCCAGTTCGTCCAGCAGTACCAGCGATTCCGCAGTCGCGGTCCGCGATATGAAATCAATGTTGGTCACGTGGGCCGAGAACGTCGAAAGATTCTGCTCGATCGACTGGTAGTCACCGATATCCGCCAGCACCGCATCAAATACCGGCAACTCGGCCCGGTCTGCAGGCACGGGAATGCCGGACTGCGCCATCAGTGCCAGCAGCCCAACCGTTTTCAAGGCCACGGTTTTTCCGCCCGTGTTTGGACCGGTGATGACCAGCTCAAGCCGCTCGCCTTCGAGTTCGATGCTGATGGGGACCACATGCCCACCCTTGGCTTTCAGATTGCGTTCGAGCAGCGGGTGGCGGGCGTTGATCAAGACCAGCCGAGCGTTGCTCGGCCCGGACAGCCGGGGGCGGCTGTCCCCACGTGGTTCTTGCTGGCCCGGAGTGCCATGCTTCCCCATGACGACTGGAACACAGCTGTAGTCTTCGGCGAAACGCGCTTTGGCGAATTGCAGCTCCAATTCACTCAGCACTCCCACTGCTTTCAAGATGAGCTCCGAGCTTTCGCCGATGCGGCGCGTCATCTCGAGCAAAATGCGGTGAATCTCGGCCTGCTCTTCATCGAACAGTCGCACCAGTTCGTTGTTCTGTTCGATCGTCTCCAGGGGCTCGACAAAAACCGTCTGCCCGCTGGAACTGGCGCCATGGACCACGCCCTGCACCCGCCGCTTCTGCTCGATCTTGATCGGGATCACGAAGCGCTCGCCGCGTATCGTGATCAGCTCATCCTGCACCGCGCCGCCTTCAGCCAGCCGCCGGAGATAGCCGCGCAGGGACTCCTGGATGGTCTTCCTTTGCCGCTCGATCTCGCGCCGGATTCGAGCCAGTTCGGGCGAGGCCCGGTCTTCGAGCGTGCCGTCAGGCTGGATCTTGTTGCGGAAGCTTCGCAGGAACTCGGTGAAATCGGCGATGCCGGACGAGAGTGCCGCCACCGCGGTCCACTCCACTTTCATCGCTGCCGGAGGACTCAGGGCAATCTCCCGCCATTCCGCCGCCCGGTCCACGACCAGCACCACATCGCGAATCTCCGCAGTTTCAAGGACCGCGCCCTGAATGCGCGCCTCTTCGACGGTTTTTGAAATATCCAGCAGCCCGGAGAACTCGAAGCGGCCCCCCACGCGGCGGAACTCCCGGATCTCAACCGTCAGCTGGTGCTGATTCTCAATCCATCGCCGATCCACCGCGGGAGCGAGCGCTGCAATCCGCCCTTGCCCAAGCGGCGAAGAGGCATATCCCCGAATCAAATCGCGCAGGGACTCGAACTCCAGAACGCGGCCGCTGCTGTGGACGAGCGAAGCTTGCATCGACTTCATGTTACAAGAAGCGCCTGACTCACGGCAGACGTGACGGGAAGGGAAAGCGGTAAAGGCCCGAACCTATCGAAGGCTTTTCTTTACGTTCTTTGCGGGGCCCTTTTGCGGTTAAAGCCCTTTTGCCGCAAAGCTCGCAAAGGAGTCTGAGCGCAAAATCCTAGGCCCTGACGGCCTCGGCAATCTTTGGAGCGGATTGCTTGGCTAGGGGGAAGCGAAGCTCGAAAACCGCCCCTCCCTCCACCCGGTTTTCGCAACTGATTTTTCCCTGGTGGTCCTGCACCACCCCATAGGTGACACTTAATCCGAGCCCCATGCCCTTGCCCACGGGCTTGGTCGTATAGAAGGGATCGAAAATGCGCTGCGGATCGCGGATGCCGGGGCCAGAATCGGAAAACTCCATCACCAGTTCATCGCCTTCCTGCAGAACGCTCACCGAAAACGTCCCGCCGCCGACTTCTTCCAAAGCGTCGGTGGCATTCCCGATAATTTCCACGCAGCACTGAAACAGCTGGTTGACATTGCCCCATATTTGCGGCAAGTCAGGCTCAATCCGGCTCTCTAAATGAATGTTCTTATTTTCCGTGCGCAGCATTTTCATCTGCAGCGCTCTTTGCAATATGGAGCCCATATCCAGCAGCGTCTTCTCCCCGGGCGACTGCTGAGCAAAGCTGAGCAGGCTGGAAACCAGCTCCCGCGTCCGTCTCGCCTGTTGCCCGATCTTGCGCGCCATGATGGCCTGTTTCGATTCCAGGTCCGACTGGGCGGCCAGCAGCTCGGAGTATCCCAAGATGGCCGCCAGCGGATTGTTGATCTCGTGGGCCGCTCCCGACACCAGCTGCGCCAGGGAGGCCAGCTTTTCTCGCTGCACCAGTTCGGTCTGCAGCCGCTTCATATTTTCCAGACTGGCGCGCGACTCTTCCAGCAGACGCACCAGTTCCCTATCCATCAGGAACTGCCGCAGAAACACGAACAGGCCCAGCACCAGCATCGCCGCCAGCGTAACCAGCAACCGGAACTGCCGCAGGTGGGGCGGCGCCGTGTCGCGAAACCATGCCCAATATCCCATCAGCGGGAGAGAAAGCATCGCCAGCATGGCCAGCCGCGGCGCCAGCATTTGCCAGCGCGAGAGCTCTGCCGGCGCAGGCTGCGAAGGCGGCTTCAAATCCCGCGCCAGCAGCGTGGCCCAGATCATCCAGCAAACCGAGGCGACGAACGGGATGTCATAGAGGCTGCCCGTGTGGTACTGCCCGCGAGCGATGGCCATGTTCAACGCCAGGGAGCTGACCGCGTAGAGTCCCGAGGCGACAAAGAGGTTCCGGTAAATGTCTCTCCACGCCCCCCGCGCATTCCACGCCAGTATGCCAAGAACCGCCAGAAAGGCCAGGTTTTCCACCAGATAAAGCAGATCGTAATGCGGACTGTAAACCGTCACATTGAGCACGACGTACTCATCCGGAAACACGATGAAGGCGTAGAGAAAAACCCACCACACCAGCAGCATCAGAAAATTCAAGGTGCTGAAGTAGAGTTTCTTTCCTTCCGATTGGTGAGGACGCAGCGCCACCGCCGCCATGAAGGGCACTACGTGAACAAAAAGGATTACATCCCCGATAAACGGGTCCGGGATGGGCCGCCGCCAGATCACTTCATACAGCGTCCATAGAAACAGATTGCCCGACCAAAAAAGGCAGCCCACAGCCATCAGTCCCCAAAACAGCCGGGTTTGGCCACGGGTCGAAACCGTGTTCGCCAGCATGAGCAGGAAGGCAATAAAAAGCAGCAGGAATTGGGCAACGTCCCCGAAAGCGAGGAGTGCAAACCCGGCGGACAGGCTTAGCGATGCGCTGGCATAGATGAGAACTATGCCGGCAAAACAGGCGACCCGCCATGGGTGCTTCGCGATCATTGGATACTCCGCATTCTAAGTGGTTGCGCTTGCACCCGTTCAGTTTCGGGATAAACCAAGCGTTACTTTGGTACCGCGAAGCCGGGGAGCACGACCATTTGAGCGCGTCCGCTGTGCGCTCGGCCTGCCTGCGCGTTCGCTGCCCGCCTCGGCGACCATGTCATGCCCGCCGGAGCCTCTGCTAGAATCAGCCCATGACCTTCCCGGTCACACGCCTCCGCCGCCTCCGCCAAAATGACCTGTTGCGGAGTCTGGTGCGCGAGACCCGGCTCACTCCCGAAGCCTTCGTCTACCCCCTCTTTGTCTGTCCGGGCGAAGCTGTGCGCAAGGAAGTGCGCTCCATGCCGGGCGTGTTCAACCTTTCGGTCGATGAAGCCGTGAAAGAGGCGCGCGAGACGGCCGCCCTGGGGGTTCCCGCCGTCATCCTCTTCGGCCTGCCCGAGGCCAAGGACGAGGCCGCCACCGGCGCCTGGGCGGAAAACGGAATCGTGCAGCAGGCCGCCCGCGCCATCAAGAGCGAAGTCCCCAAGCTCATCATTGTGGGTGATGTCTGCCTGTGCGAATACATGTCCCACGGGCATTGCGGCGTCGTGCGTTCCAGTGCCGGCGCGCAATCGCTGGGCGCGGCCGTCGCGACTCCTCCAGCCATTGCCGGCGATTATGAGATTCTCAACGACCCCACGCTCGAGCTGCTGGCCCGCGCTTCGGTTTCGCTGGCCCGCGCCGGGGTCGACATCATCGCCCCGTCCGACATGATGGATGGCCGCGTGGCGGCTATCCGCAAGGCGCTCGACGAAGCCGCCCTGACCAACACTCCAATCTTTTCTTACGCCGCCAAGTTCGCTTCCGGCTTCTACGGCCCCTTCCGCGAGGCTGCCGATTCCGCCCCCCAGTTCGGCGATCGCCGCTCCTACCAGATGGATGGCGCCAACCTGCGCGAAGCTATGCGGGAGATTGAAGCTGACATCGAGGAAGGCGCGGACATGATCATGGTCAAGCCCGCCATGCCGTATCTGGACGTGATTGCCGCCGCCCGCGAACGTTTCGACCTGCCCTTGGCCGCCTACCAGGTTTCCGGCGAGTACGCCATGATCGAAGCCGCCGCCCGCAATAACTGGATCGACCGGGAGCGCGTAATGATGGAATCGCTGGTTTCCATCCGCCGCGCCGGCGCCAGCATTATCGTCACCTACTACGCCAAGGAAGCGAGCGACGCTGCGCTGGGCTAGTAGCGCTGCGCATTCTGCACGTAGACAATCCGGTCATCCTTGCATGCCCAAACCAGGGCCACGATCCACCCAATCAAACTCCAACCCAAAAAGAAATTGAGCAGAAAGATGGAAACCTTGTCGTGTTTCTCGCGCACCAGCGCGATCAGCGTAGGCAGGAAATACACCACAAACCCGAACCCAAAAAACGGAAAAAGGAAGAACCCAAAAACGTGCATAGATGCCTCCTACAAAATAATACGTCCAACCTGTGCTAAAAGTTCCCTTTCGAGGGTGCCCTGTCCAAGCATTGCTTGGGCGAGGGTCTCGAGGCCCGGGCGTCGAGCAAACCGCCATGGCGCCACCCTACCTTGCCGATCCGCTATCGAACTTTGAACCCGCCTGTTCTAGAATCAAACGTTTGCCATAGCGCATCTCTTCATAGTGAGGAACTCCTTGCCCGAAACCATTTATGACATCGCCATCATCGGCAGCGGTCCGGCTGGCTATACCGCTGCCATCCGCGCCGGCCAATACGGCCTGAAAACCGCCCTCATCGAAAAAGACACCGTGCTCGGCGGCACCTGCCTGCACGTGGGCTGCATCCCCACCAAGGCTCTGCTCTTTAACGCCGAGCTCTGGGACCACCTCAAAGACGCCAAGGAATTCGGCATCGAAGGCGTCGACGCTCGCAAGCTGAATTGGCCGGCCGTCCAGGAACGCAAATCGAAGATCGTGGCCAAGCACGCCAAGGGTCTCGAGTTCCTGATGAAGAAGAACAAGGTCGAAACCATCCGGGGATACGGCAAGCTCACCGGCCCGGCGCAAAACGGCGTGCTGACCGTCGAGGTCAACGCCGACGGCAAAACCACGCAGGTCAAAGCCAAAAACGTAATCCTCTGCACCGGATCGGAAGCCCGCATGCTCCCCGGCCTCGAGCCCGGCGACCACATCCTGACCAACATCGAAATTCTCGCGCTCAACCAGATTCCCAAATCGCTGGTCATCGTTGGCGCGGGAGCGGTAGGTGTGGAGTTCGCGTCCATCTTCCGTTCCTTCGGCGCGGAAGTTACCCTCATCGAGATGCTGCCCCGCCTCGTTCCCATTGAAGACGAAGAAATCTCCAAGGAACTGGCGCGCGTCTACCGCAAGCGCGGCATCGCCTTCCACACCGGCGCCAAAGTCGAGAAAATCGAAAAGAGAAAATCCGGCGTCACGGTAACCTTCAGCGTGGATGGCAAGCCGCAGAAAATCGAAACCGAGCGAATCCTGATCGCCGTCGGCCGCAAGCCGCGCACCGAGAACATCGGCCTGGAAAGAACAAAGATCAAGCCCGACCGTGGCTTCATCAAGACCGACAGCTGGATGCAGACCGCCGAGCCCGGGGTCTACGCCATCGGCGACATCGTGCTCGGGACCCCGCAACTGGCCCATGTGGGCGCGATGGAAGGCATCGTCGCTGTCACCAAAATTGCCGGGAAAAAAGGCAAGCCCATCAACCCGGAGCATATCCCGAACGCCACCTACTGCCATCCCGAAATTGGCAGCGTCGGTTTGACCGAAGCCAAAGCCGAAGAAGCAGGATACAACCTCAAGGTCGGCAAATTCCCCTTTACCGCGAACTCGCGGGCGTCTATCGTGGGCCAGCACGAGGGCTTCATCAAGATCGTCTCCGACGCCGATTATGGCGAGATCCTCGGCGTCCACATCATCGGCCCCCAGGCCACCGAACTGATCGCCGAAGCGGTAGTCGCAATCGAACTCGAAGCCACGGTGGAAGACCTGATGTGGACGATCCACGCTCACCCCACTCTGTCCGAAGCCATGCTCGATGCATCCAATAGCGTGTACGGAATGGCAGTCAACGCCTGAGGAATCTGGTAATTGAGTAATTTAGTAGGTGGGTAATTTGAAAACGCTCGTACTCTTTAAATTGCCCAATTACCAAATTACTCAATTACCAATCCCCCTTGATCTCCGTCCTCCAACTCGGCGCCATCGATTACGCCACCGGCCTGCGCCTGCAACAGCGCCTCGTAGAACTGCGCAAAGCAGACCGTATCGGCGACGTCCTGCTGCTGCTGGAACATTCGCCCGTCATCACTCTCGGCCGGAATGGAAAACAAAGCAACATCGTGGCTTCACCCGAACTATTGGCCCATCGCGGTGTAGAAGTATTCGAATCCGATCGCGGTGGCGACGTTACTTTCCACGGCCCCGGCCAACTGGTCGGCTATCCCATTTTCGACCTGCGCGCAATTGCCACGCCTGACGGCAAGCATAAAACGCTAGGCGCGGTTGATTACGTGCGCCGCCTGGAAGAAGTCCTGATCCGCACCTGCGCCGACTACGGCATCCCCACCACCCGCATCTGCGGCCTCACCGGTGTTTGGACGAATCCCAAACCTTTGTCATCCCGAGCGCAGCAGGACAATTCGCTCGCGAATTGCCCTGCGGAGTCGAGGGACCTTGTGTTCAGACTGGAAGCCAAAATCGCCGCCATCGGCGTCCACATCTCCCGCGCCGTAACCTCGCATGGTTTCGCGCTGAACGTGAACACCGACCTCGACTACTTCAACCTGATCGTCCCCTGCGGTATCGCCACCAAGCCGGTAACTTCCATGGCGAAGGAATTAGGCAAGGAACTCTCGTTACAGGACGTGGCCCATTCCATCTCGCGCAACTTCGGCGTGGTTTTCGGGAGCCAGATGCTCTGGCTGGAGAGCCTCGACGCGCTGCTGGGAAACTCCGTGGGCGTGCCCTTAAAACCGCCAGAGGAACTGCGGCGGCTGCGCAAGGAAGAAGACATATTCCGGGCATGACCTCGGTCAGCGCTTGGGACGCGACAGAACCGAACCCTCCGCGTTAGCATGGATGTCGCCGAGCCGCACATGGCCAAGAAACAAAGCAAACGACTCGCCGTCAAATCCGCCCGCAAAGCCACAAGCGCCGACCAGCGTACCTATACCATCCGCGATCATCGCCTCGAAAAGCCCAGCTTCTCCATCCACCAGGTGCGTAAAGAAGGCAAAGTCGCCTATGAAGTCGCCGGCGACCTCAGCGCGCCCGTTCCGCCCATCCGCGAATCAAAATATCTGAACCAAAAGCAATGCATCGAGATCTACCGCTGGATGCTTCTGAATCGAAAGATGGAGGCCGCACTCGAAAATCTCTACAAACAGGGAAAAGTTGTCGGCGGCGTTTACTTCGGCCTGGGCCAGGAAGCCTGCTCCTGCGCCTCGGCCTACGCCCTGCACAAAGAAGACTGGCTGGGCCCCATGATCCGCAATCAGGGCTCGACCCTGGTCCGCGGTTTCTCTCCCAGCGACATCATGATGCAGTACATGGCCAAGGCCGGTTCGCCGACCCATGGCCGCGATGCTTCGTCGCATTTTGGAGACATCAAAGACCGCAATGTAGTTTCTCCTATCTCGACTCTGGGCGATCTTCTTCCCGTTCTCGCCGGCGTGGCTCTCGGCGCGCGCCTTCAGGGACGCAACATCGCCGTCATGACTTACATCGGCGACGGCGGCCAGTCCACAGGAGTCACCTACGAAGGCCTGAATTTCGCCGCCGTGCAGGACCTCGGCCTGGTGCTCGTCGTCGAAAATAATCTCTGGGCATACTCCACGCCGGCCGACCTGCAATTCCGCGTGAAAGATCTGGCTGAGCGAGCCATCGCCTACGGCATCCCGGGCGTGATCGTAGACGGCACCGACGCCTGCCAGGTCTACGACGCCGCCCACGAAGCCTGCGAACGCGCCCGCCGCGGCGAGGGCCCCACCCTCATCGAAGCCAAGATGATGCGGATGAAAGGCCATGCCATCCACGACGCCGCCGATTACGTCCCCAAGCCGCTGTTCGAATATTGGCGCAAGCGCGATTGCATCACCCGCTTCGAGAATTTCTTGTTAAACGTAAAAAAATGGCTCACCGCAACGGAGAACCGAGAACTGATCGCTGGCGTTGATCAACAACTGGAAACCGACCGCGACTTCGCACTCGCCAGCCCGATGCCCGAACCAAAATCCGCCGCAGGTGGAGTGTATTGCGAAGCTGGCTGCCACGAAATCAAGCCGAAGTACGGAATTCCGAAAGTAAGGAAGGGGCGGGCGGCCGGCCCCGGAGGCACGGAAGCAGCGGTACATTTGAAGTGAGTCTCTACCATGACAGAAAATTAAAATGCCGCAACTGACCTATCTCGAAGCCATCCGCCAGGGTATCTGGGAGGAAATGGAGCGCGATCCCACCGTCTTCTGCCTGGGCGAGGACATCGGCATCTACGGCGGCGCTTTCAAAGTCACCGAGGGCTTCATCGACCGCTTCGGCCCGGAGCGTGTCATCGACACGCCGATCGCGGAATCCGCCATCGTAGGCGCGGCCTTCGGCGCTTCGCTCACCGGCATGCGTCCTGTGGCCGAGTTTCAGTTCATGGATTTCATCGGCTGCGCTTTCAACCAGATCGTCAACATGGTCGCCAAGGCTCACTACCGCTGGGGAGCGCCCGCGCCGCTGGTCATCCGCGGACCCAGCGGCGGCAATGTGCACGGCGGCCCGTTCCACTCGCAGAATCCGGAAATGTGGTTCGTGCATGCGCCCGGCCTGAAAGTGGTTTGTCCGGCCAGCGCCTACGACGCCAAGGGCCTGATCAAGGCGGCCATCCGCGACAACAATCCCGTCATCTTCTTCGAGCACAAATATCTTTATCGCCGCATCAAGGAAGAAGTGCCGGAGGAAGACTACATTGTGCCGCTCGGCAAGGCGCGCGTCGCGCGTGAAGGTCGCGATCTGAGCATCATTACTTATGCTGCCATGGTCCACACCGCGCTGGAAGCCGCTGAGACTCTAAGCAACGAAGGAATCGAAGTCGAAGTCGTGGACTTGCGAACGCTCTCGCCGCTCGACCGCGAAGCCATTGCCGAGACCGTGCGCAAGACCAGCAAGGTCATCGTTCTGCACGAACACTCCCGCACCGGAGGCCTCGCCGGCGAAATTGCAGCCATCATCAATGAAGAGGCGTTCGACCATCTCGACGCCCCCATCGTGCGCATCGCCGCCCAGGATTCTCCAGTCCCGTTCTCGCCCCCGCAGGAGGAATATTTCCTGCCCCAGGTGAGCGACGTGTTGCGCGAAGCCCGGCGGCTAAAAGCATACTGAGTTTTGTGGCCACCACAAACCGCGTGGGGACAGCTGCCCTGGGCTGTCCGGCCGAGGGAAGCTCGGCAAAGCAGCAATTGAAAATGGAGGAAAACCTCGTAACCGTCGCGGTCTTTCAAAGCCAGACAGAATTCCTGCTGGCCCGCACCCGACTGCAGTCAGCTGATATTGAATGCTTCGCGTATGATGAAAACATGCTTCGCATCGGCGGTTGGCATGCGCATATGTTCGGCGGAATCAGGCTGCAGGTGAGAGAATCGGACGCGCAAGACGCTCGCGCCATCCTGCAACACACCGTCTCGCCGGATAATCTGTAGCTGCGCCTTCGACACCAGCGAAGTATTAAAGGAGGGGAGAATGCGCAACTTCATACTCGGCGCCATCATTACTTTGCTCTTGCTCTTCATGGGAGGACTGGCCATCGCTATGCTCGGCTTCCTGCCCACGAACGCCGATTCCACTCCGCCGAAAATGGAGCGCCGCATCGCCATGTCCGCCATGGACGCCTCCATGGAGCGCCACGCCCCGCGGGTCACCAGCCCCGTGCCCCCGACCGACGAAAATCTGATCGACGGAATGAAAATCTACACCATGAACTGCGCCGGTTGTCACGGCGGACTCGACAACAAACCCAGTCCGCTCGCGCGATCGTTCTACCCGCCGCCTCCGCAATTGATCCTCGACCCTTTGGATGATCCTGAGTGGCACATCTACTACTCCGTTCGCACTGGTCTTCGGTACACCGGCATGCCCGCCTGGAGTCAGGCTTTGAGTGAACAGGACATGTGGAAGGTCACGGCCTTCCTGTCGCGCATCCAGAAGCTGCCCCCCGCCGTACAGGATTATTGGAAGAAGTCCACCGGGGTCGCGCCCCCCTCTGTCGATCCCCAGGGAGAAGAACACGGCCACCACGACTGACAGGCTACAGCCGCAGCCCGGCCCATATATATAATGATGGATTGCGCGGACCGAAACCGAGCCGCGTGGAAGGGATTTATGCCGACTGATATCGTCATGCCCCAGATGGGCGAATCGATCTTTGAAGGGACCATCACCAAGTGGCTGAAAAAACCCGGTGACAAGGTGCAGCGCGACGAACCGCTGTTCGAGATCTCAACCGACAAAGTGGACGCTGAAATTCCTGCGCCGGCATCGGGAGTCCTCCAGGACATTAAAGTTGCCGAAGGCGCGACCGTTCAGGTGAACACGGTCGTGGGCACGATTTCCGCCGATGGCGACAGCGCCGCCGCCAAACCCGCTCCCCCGGCAAAGCAAGAATCGGCTCCAGCCAAGGCGGCGGCCCCGGCAGGTGAAGCCAAGGCCTCGGCCCCGGCCCCGTCACCCCAGGCTGCGTCACCCCAGGCTTCGCAACCCCAGGCTGGGCACGAAGAAGAAGACCACGCTCGCTCATCCCCGCTAGTCCGCAAAATCGCGCGCGAGCACAACATTAATCTCGCGCAAGTACCAGGAACCGGACTGGGCGGACGCATCACCAAGCAGGACGTCAGCGCTTTTCTGGAAAAGAGCCAGCCCGGTGCGCCCGCATCAACCGCTCCCGCTGCGGTTCCCGCGAAGCCAGAGACCATCTCTCCTGCCCCCGCGTCAATTCCCGGCGACCTCGTGCCCATGAACCATGTGCGCAAGATCATCGCCCAGCGCATGATCGAGTCGCGCCGCACCAGCGCCCACGTCCACTGCATGTTTCAAGTGGATCTGACGCGTATCGTTCAGTTGCGCAACAAGCACAAGTCCGCCTTTGAAAAACGCAATGGTGCCCGCCTCACCTTCATGCCGTTTTTTTCTCGCGCGGCCATCATCACGCTGCAGCAGTTTCCTATCGTGAACGCCTCCATCGAAGGCGAAAGCATCCGCTATCACCGCCACGTCAATCTCGGGATCGCGGTCGCTCTCGATTGGGGCCTGATCGTCCCTGTGCTGAAGAACGCCGACGACCTCAACTTTCTCGGTCTGCAGCGCGGCATCAGTGACCTGGGCGAGCGCGCCCGCAATAAAAAACTCAAACCCGAAGAAGTCGAAGGCTCTACCTTTACCATTACCAATCCGGGCCAGTTTGGCGCGGTCTTCGGATTGCCCATCATCAACCAGCCGAACTCGGCCATCATGGGCGTCGGCGGAATCACCAAAGCGCCGATGGTGGTTACCGACGACGATGGCAACGACTCGATTGCGATCCGTTCCATCGTCCATCTCACGCTGGGCTACGACCATCGCCTCATCGACGGCGCGGTCGCGGACCAGTTCATGGCCCAGGTAAAGAAGACCCTGGAAAACTGGACCGAAGAAATCGGATGATTCACGGCTGCGTGGGTTTGGCCCAGGTGGAAGCATTCAGGCAGAGGACCGTGCCGTCAATTACGGCGCTCAAACCCTGCTTGAACTTTTCCGGATCGATAATGTGGCGCGAGGTCACCGCATCGGTCAATTGAAGGGCGGCCGAAACGAACGACATCGCGGCGTTTTTCTTTTCAGCCCCGGAGTGGCTGGCGAACAAGCCTTCGATTCCGTTCACCACCGAAGGCACAAACGCAATCCCCTGCAACAGCTTGGCCAAAAAATCCATGGCATTCCTCCCCGAATAATTTGAATGTGTGTGATGAGATCTGAGACCTAAGAACTAAGAACCGGGAACTGAAATTGCAGAGACATCTCACTTCCAATCATTTAAACGACCACCGGTCATGCATCGCGATGGCCGCGCTGATCGCCACCGTAATCGCCGCATTCACAATGCGGTCATAAACGCCACGGCGAATCTCGCTTTTTTCCAGCTGGGTAACTCGATCCTCAATCAGCTTCACCCGCCCGGGCTCCCCGACGAAGATGCAGGTATCGTTCATCCAGCATTCGATGATCGACCCCGAAAAATCCACGGTAAGGTCGGACGAGCGAATCGAGACCCGCGCGAACGCCTTGTACTCACCGGGTGGCACAATCACTTTTCCGGATTGCGCAGTGCCGGTCGGATTCGTAGGTGCAAATCGCGCCGCGATCAGGGATTCCTGCAACCCGCCCGAGGCGCTGCCGACCGTGTAGCCCGAGGTATGGGCGTTCGCGGTTGTAAATTGCAGTGTCCCCGGTTGGCCGTCGCCATTGCACGTTCCACCGGTCACCAACACTGCTTCCGGGGTGCCGGTGCCGGCCACGTAGACGTAATATTGAGGCTCCGAGGCCAGCACGCCGGCCACGCAGGCTGGCAGATTTACCGTCTTCGCTCCCGCCGTGGTCAGGCTGGTCGAGGGCGACTGCGACCAATTGAAATCCGGCGAGTATTTCGTCACCGCCATTCCAGCCGTCACTCCGCTTCCCGCCCGTGGTTCGTATTTCCCGGAAGAGGCAACATAAGTGATAACCTCGTTGTCGCTCGGCGCCGTGGTGTCTACCGGAACGTTTTGAATCGAGACCGCATTGCTGCTGCTGCCGCACGCCTCCCAGCTGGAGTCCCCATGCAGGCACACGCCGCTGTTCGCCACTCCGTTACCCAGTTGTCCGCTGGGAACCACTCCGCTGACCACGTCGGCCTTCACCGCCAGCCCGCTGTCGACGTAGTGCTTGTCAGCCGCCTGGTTTGGCGCCACGGGATCGCCTGGCAACTGCAGTGGGCCCGTCATGGAGTCGCCCGCCTTGCTCACGAACAACCCGCTGCCCGAGGCTATGACTGCCGAACTCCCCGATCCCAGTAAAGTCCGTACCGCTGCGATCGTGGTCGGAGAAGTTGAAGGCACTATCCAGAACTCGGCTTTTACCGTTCCATCGTCCAGTTGGTAGACCACGGTATAGAACGTTCCGGCTGGTGTAGAGCCCGTGTTCGGGACCAGCGCTACCGACAACACTCCCCCCGCGCCAAGGGTTACGCTCTTCCGTCCTGCCGCCACCGACTGCCCGGCGGATGTGCTGAACGTCGGCCACGAAATCAATAGCGTTCCACCCGCCAGGGTTCCATCCGCCCGGTAAACCACGTCGCTGATTGTGGTGGTGGCCGGCGTCTGCCCCCACCCAACTCCGACCAGCACAAATGCCAGCAAGTAGAAAAGCCGCCCCCATGGGCGGCGGTGCTCGTCGAACATGTTTCCTCCTTGCCGAGTTCCTTCATCGTGAGGCAGACCCTTCCCTCAACCCCAAAAAGGGGCCGTGCGCCTCACAAAAAATGTTTTTGGTTTTTAAAAAAGAGAACTGAGAACCGGGAACTGCGAACCGGGAACTGGTCTCTTACTCTCCCGCTCTCACCTGCTCGTCCAGAAACCTCTCCACGCTGCGCAAGTAGACATCCGCGAAATCCACCACCGGACGCTCTCTCTCGATCAGGTCCTGCGCCGCCGCCGGCGTCCAGCCCAGCGAGCACAACACGGCCAGCGTCATCATCGGTGCCCGGTGCACCCCGGCTGCGCAATGGATGAACAGCTTGGTCTCGTCCCGTTCCAGCGCTTGC
This sequence comes from Terriglobia bacterium, assembly GCA_963816025.1. Taxonomy (GTDB): domain Bacteria; phylum Acidobacteriota; class Terriglobia; order Terriglobales; family Acidobacteriaceae; genus JAIQFF01. The sequence continues at coordinate 355,180 of CAWFJA010000005.1, read as the reverse complement.
ACCGCGAATTCCACCCCCCGCTGAAATACCTCGGGAGGCTTGGGCTGAAAATCATCGTCAATGGGGTTCCACAGCACTTCAATGGAATGGGGTTCCGCCAGCCTGGTGTCGTCGAACTCAATCTGCATGTCGATGATGTGCGTTACCCCCGACTGCGCCACTGCCGCCATGTTGTCCGCCGTCCAGATTCCGCCGCCGACCGCCACCCGCCCCGTCACCCACGTCATGTCCATTCTGAGAGCCCCGTGCAGTAAAGGCAGATGCGTCACCGGCCGTCCGGTCTGCGTCCTGGCGCAATGGCTGAAGGTCGCTGACATGCGACCTGCCGCTTGCGACCAGCGACCTGCTGCTGTCGCCCAACCGCTGGCTTTCATTCTAAAACATCCTCCCGGGCCGCGGCGGTTCGTCCAGAATCTTCGGTAACGCCCGCTTCCGGCATTGGCGCTTCGGGCAGGCCCAGCCTTCGCAACAGGATCGCCGCCAGAGAATCCTCCAGTGGCCCATCGTCGGGGGATGCCGCCGGGTAAAGTCCGATCATCTCGAACAGGTATTTCATCCCTAAATAGTGGCCCTTCCCCACTTCTTCCATCGCGCTTTCGACCATGCCCACCGCGCCATTTCCCACCAGATCGCTGATCTGCCGGCGGATCTCCGCCAGGTCGGTCGCCTTCGGGGCCTTGGCGGGCGAAGGTGCTTTCGATCTCGCGGTTCCCGTTCTCGGTTTCGCTTTCTTCATGCTCCCGCCCGCCGCCTCCGGCGCGTCTGCGCCGGCAAACAAAAAAGGCGCGCTCTGCAGCGCGCCCTCAACTTCGTCTTTCTCAATCTCTAAATCTAGAATAGCAAGTCTGTTGCACGGAATGGGACATGCTCTCGCAAAATTTATTCCCTCTGGACAGAAGCAGTTGCAGGAATTTGCTCGATTCTTCCCTCTTGACAGTTGTGGGCCCGGGCGACATCGTTGGCCGGCAGTCGAATCAGCAAACCGGCTTCCAGAAAGATTTCCGTCAGTCGGTCCAGCGCTTCCGGGAAGCGCCGCCCCACGGTACGCCGCCAGCAGCCCAGCAGACGCGCCGTTTCGCCCTGGGTGTAGTCCTGCAGCGCGATTTTCGCAATCAGCTTATGTTCGAACCCGCCCAGTCGGGCCAGACCATTCGCCACATCATGTACGAAAATCACCGCATCCTCAAAAGTTCCGGCGTGATAAGAAGTCACCCGAGTCCGGAAAAATTCCCGCCCCAACAGCGACGGCAGTCGTCCCACTTCCACCGACATGCGCTGATAACGTCTCAACATGCCGAGCGTCCGCTCCCGGTAGAGCCATAAATCGGGATCGCGCCCGCTGCCCGGAACGGCCCCGCCCCTGCGATCTGATTTCCTGAGGACCCCTGCCAGGGGTGGGGAAAGCGAAATGGCGGTCATGCCGTTCCTCCGTTTCCGCAAAAGGCCGGCGCCTCGCCGGCCTTCGCCTTGCCTTCAATCTTGTGGTTTCCCGGCAGGCGCGGCCGGCTGGTGGCCTTCCGCGGAGAGGGCAAGTCCAGCATCTCCAGATCGCACGGAGCGCAATAGATCGCCTGCCCTCCCTTGAGCCGCAACCACAGCGCCCCGCAACGTTCACAGTACTTGAGCTCTAACTGGATCACTTCCGGATCCTCGCTTTTCATGATTGCCTCTTAGCTTTCAGCTCTCAGCTGTCAGCCATCAGCCGCTAAAAACTCTCCCCCTGCTGACGGCTGAGAGCTGATAGCTGAGAGCAAAATAAAAAAACCCTGTGCCGATTGCTCGGTCACAGGGCTCGTTTCTCTTACGATGGCCTGTTGGGACTATTTAGTTATGAATGCCTGCTAGTGTTGAGACGGGGAACTATCGGCCTGCACCGGACCTAGGAAACTGTCGGCCGGCGGAAATAGCCCTCCTCATAGCCGGATTTCAGCACGCGGCCATTCTGCACCACGACGCTGAGCCGGCCCGTAAACTGGAGCTCCCGCAATAGCCGCTCCATGGCGGAGGAAAGCATTTCCGCGGCCCGCACCTTGCGGCGGAATTCCACGAAGTTGTTCTCCTCGCTCTCGGATTGTGAATTGCTTAACATGGCCTTGTGCGCTCTTGTAAATGAAATTCCCCCTCAAGGAAAAATGGCTATACAAGGCGCTCATCGTATAGCTCCTGATTTCTTAAAGTCAAGTAGATATTTCCTCTCAGATGTTCATGGCTATGTTTGAATAGCAATACGCTATACATGCGGTGCTATACTTTGGGCATGAAGTTTCGCGCTCTGCAGGAAAACCTCCGCAAAGCCCTTAGGGAGCGCATCGAGGAGGGCGACCTGACCGGTCTGGGTCTGGCCCGGGAAACAGGTTTCAAGCAGGCGCACATTTCCAACTTCCTCAACCGCAAGCGGGGTTTAAGCGTCGAGGGCATGGACAAGGTTTTGAGCGTGCAGCGCCTGTCGGTTCTGGATCTGCTCGACCCCAGCGAGATCAACAAGCGCGCCAGCATCACTCCCCCCAGCGAGGATGCCTTCGAAAACGTTCTCCTGGTGGACGGAGCGGTCGCCGCGCGCCAGCCCCTCATCACCAACATGAAGGTAAAGGACATTCTGAAGTTCAAGAAGAGTTTCCTGCGCAAGCTACGCCCGGAGATGGAGGGCGACCGCGAAGGCTGGGAGCGTTTTGTAATCATCCGCGCCGGCGGTCGCGAAGGCATGAGCATGTACCCTCGCCTCCTGCCGGGGGCCACCGTCCTCATCGACCGCCACTACAATTCGCTCAAACCCTATCTCAAGGGCGAATCCAATATGTACGCGGTCCATCGCGATGGCGACTGCACGGTGAAATATGTCGAGGTTGCCGGAGACCAGCTGGTCCTGCGCCCCCACAACCACGCTTATCCCGTCGAAGTCATGGCCATGGAGCCGGGTAAGAAGGTCCATGACTATCTGATCGGCCGCATCTGCTACGTGGGAATTGAAACCTAGCCGAAGGGCCGATTGCTATTCGGCCTGTCACTCCTCGGCCTGCCAGTCGCGCAGCACTGCTTCCAACAATTTGACCGCACCCTCGAGGGTGTCAAGCTCCCGCCGGGTAAGACCGTCGAGGTGGTGGGCCAGGTACTCAATGCGGCGCCGCCTGCCCTGGTGCAGTAGACGCTCGCCACTCGGGGTGGCGCGAATCCGAACCCGGCGGGCGTCTTTGGAATCCGTCAGGCGCTCCGCCAGCCCGTTGTGTTCCAACCCAGTCACGATGCGGCTCATGGTGGGCGGCCTCACCTGTTCGGCTGCGGCCAGCTGGCCCAGCGTCATCGGGCCGCCGAAAACCAGCACCGACAATGCCGACAGCCGGGCCGGACCTTCGCCCGTGGCCGCATCCTGTTTGCGCACCCGGCGCAACAGGTGAATGGCTGCGGAATGCAGCCGGTCGGCGATCGCGGAGGTCTCCGGCAGACCCCTTTTTTTTGGCTTGCGCCCGGTCATGAAATATAGTTAGCTATACTAACAATTCGCCCTGGAGGCTGCCCGTCATGACTGCCGCAACCTTGCCCATCGGAATTTCGCGACTCGGCCAGATCGCGATCAACGTGCACGATCTCGACCGCGCCACCGCATTTTACCGGGACATTCTTGGACTTCCACTGCTGTTCACCGCCGGCCCCCTGGCTTTCTTCGACTGTGGCGGCGTTCGCCTTATGCTCAGCCGTCCCGAGAAGCCGGAGTTCGATCACCCCAGCTCCATTCTGTACTTTACCGTACCCGACATCGTGAGTGCGCACCGGCAGATGCTCAGCAGCGGCGTACACTTCGAGGATGCGCCTCATCTAATCGCGAAGATGCCCACCCACGATCTCTGGATGACTCACTTCCACGACCCCGAGAAGAATCTGCTGGCCCTGATGTGCGAGATGAAAATGTAGGCGCGAGCGCCCACATTGAAAAAAAGGGAGCCCCTGAACCTGTCAACTCTTGCGGGCGACGCAAAAGAGTTGCCAGAGGCAGAGGCTTTGGGAGAAAACTGAACTCGGACGTCGGACCTCGGACTTCAGACCAAGCCCGACGCCGCTTTATTGGTTGTCCGGGTTGCTGGGAGGCGGAGGCGGAGTATCGCCTCCCCTGCGCCAATGCTGCATCCGGTCGCGTTGCTCTTCGCGCATCTTGTCGAAACTCTTCTGCTGCTCTTCGTCCAGCACGCTCTTGATCTGGGTGTCGGAACTTTGCCGCACGGCCTGCATCTTGCTGAACCGGTCTTCGCGGGAAAGTGACGAGTCGTTGTGAATCTGCTCCATCTGTTTGCTCTGGTCTTCGAGGATGGGTTTCAACTTCGCTTGCTGGTCATCACTCAGTTTCAACTTCTTGTTCAGGCGCTGGATCTGGTCGTCCACGCTCATCATCGGACGATGACCCATGCCCTTTCCCATGCCTCTTCCCATCCCCTGACCGGATTGCTGGTCGGGCTGCTGCTGCGGGGGTGGCGGCGTATCCTGCGTGTCTTGACCAAAGGCATTGCCGGCGCCCAGACCAAGGCTAAGCAATGCCACAACAAAAGCGGCGGCAACCAAGGACTTGCGTGCGCTCCGGCCGAAATGAGTTCCTTTGGGGACTATTGAATTCCACATGTGAGTACTCTCCAATTCATATTCACGTAACTCGCGGCAGCTTTCGGCTCCCGGAGAAATCTATCTGCTAGTTAGAACACTTCGCCATCCGCGACAGAGTAAAGACTTCGTAAAGTCGCGTAAAAGTTCGTAAAGCCTGCATCAGTCTTCAGTCGTCAGTCGTCGGCGAATCCACCATCCCAACTGACGACTGAAAACTGACGACTAAAACTGTTTTACAAGACTTTACTTGCCTTGACTTACTCTTTACGCAACCCTTGCAACTCCCCATTGAAAGCCTTGCATCAGTCCGTTTTTGCTCGCGTGAAAACTCCAGACTTTCAAAAATCCAAGGGGTGAAACTGTGGGACGAATCTTGCGCTTGACCTCGTTGTGTGCCGGCATCCTCGGCCTGGGAACCCTGCTTCTCATCGGGGGGTGTGGCGGAGGCGGAAGCACTCGCTTCCGGCTGATGAATGCGGTCCCGGACGAATCCAGTATCGAGGTACTGGTCGACAGCACCTCGGTGTCGAGCAACCTCGCGTATGGCACCAGCACTGGATACCTCTCCGAGAAATCCGGCTCCCATCAGATTGGAATTGAGCCTTCCGGATCAAGCACCACGCTGCTGCAACAGTCGATCAGTTTCGCCTCCGGCACCGACACCACCGTCATTTCCTACGGCTTTTCCACCCAGGTCGCCAATCTCGTGCTCACCGACGACAACTCCGCGCCCGCCTCGGCCGATTTCAAGATTCGGGTCATCAATGCGTCGCCGAACCTGGGCCCAGCCGATGTCTACATTGTCACCCCAGGGACCCCCCTGTCGACCGTCAGTCCCACCATCAGCAATCTGGGCTTTGGTGCAACTGCTCCCTACCAGTCACTGGCCTCTGGCAACTACGAGATCGAACTCACGTCGGTAGGCCAAAAATTCGCGGCCGTCGACACCGGCACACTCACATTCGGCGCGGGCCAGGTCTGGACTTTTGTGGGTCTGAACAGCCCTCAAGGCGGCTTCACCTACACCAAACTCGAGGATGTGAACTGATTCTCGTGTGGGGCGGACACTCTTGTCCGCCGCCCTTGCAGTTTGATTTTTCTTGAAGTCCCGATTTTTCTTGACCTTCCGTGTAACCAGCCTTACCCGGATAGCCCAGCGTACAAAATCAAAAACGCGGACAAGAGGGTCCGCCCCGGTAGTGTCCTAACATTGCTAATAGGACACTACCGTCCGCCCCACACAGATATTGAGGCACTAAAGTCTTCTGTTATCATCGCTATTCGGTCATACGGGAGGCATGGCATGGAAGAAGTAGCTGGCGGGGCAAGCGGATCGCGTCGCAACGAAGACATCGCGTTGGATCTCATGAAATTTGTCGCCATGACTACCGGGTACGGCCGCACGACTTCGTCAGGAGTCGGGTTCCAGGGTACCGGAGCGGCGGCCAAGCCGGAAGAATATGCCGGACATCTGCTCGAGCTCTACAGCAGGTGCCTGCAGGCGGTCGCGGGCAAGAAGTAACCCATCCACCCGGCAAGGGTCGCACCTTTGATAGAGTCTACCGGCCATTTCTCCACCTAGTCGAAGGGACGGGCGCCTATGCCCATCAGACCCTCCCTGCTTATCCGGCTTGCGAAAATCGCCCCCAGGGAGCAGAATGTGCCGTCCTGAAACTCGACCGAGGAGGCACATTTTATGGTCGCACAATCAACCGGCTCGCTGTTACGGCAGGCTTCTGGATGGTCCATCGTCTGGGGCGTCCTGCTGATCATCTTTGGGATCGTAGCCATCGGCTCGCCTCTGCTGGCCGCCGTGGCGGTTAATGCTCTGATCGCCTGGCTCATCATTCTCGCCGGCGTCGTTCATCTGGTGGTGGCGTTTCACGCTCACGGCGCGGGCAGCATGATCTGGAAACTCCTGGTGGGTCTGGCCTACATCGCGTTCGGCGGATATCTGATCATGCATCCGCTTCTGGGAGTGGCCTCATTGACGCTGGTGCTGGCCTCTCTGTTTCTCATCGAGGGCGTTCTGGATCTGGTGCTCTACGCCAAGCTGCGTCCCGCGCGGGGCGCCGGCTGGGTGCTGTTCGACGGGCTGGTGACCTTGCTGTTGGCCGGGTTCATCGCGATGCACTGGCCGTCCAGTTCAGCCTGGGCGATTGGCACGCTGGTGGGAGTGAGCATGATCATGAGCGGAGTCGCGCGCGTGATGATGTCGCTGGGGATACGAAAAGTGACCCAACCCACGACGACGTTGCCCAAGGCAGCTTAGCGTCGCCTCGGTCACAGTCCACCACGAACCGCGTAGGGACAGGCGTCCGGTCGAGCGCAGCTCGGCTGCCTTTTTGCCTGGAGAGAAATAATAGAGCGAAATTAGCGGAGTTCCACTCCCCGGGACAGCTGAGGGCAGCTGTCCCTTCGCGGTTCGTGGTTTCCATCCCACTGCCTACCGGCGGCCCCGTTTGGCTTTGCGACGGGCTGACTTCGCCGCCTTGCGGGCGGGCTTCTTCTTCGCGGCCTTTTTCTTCGCGGGCTTGCGCGCCGCCTTCTTTTTCTTGGCCGGCTTCTTCTTGACGACTTTCTTGGCCGGCTTCTTCTTGGCAGGTTTTTTCGCCGCTGGCTTGCGCGGAGCCTTGGGCGAGCCTCCCCCGCCGGAGGGCGCGGCTGGAGCGGGCGTTGCCGGCTCCGGTTGCGGCTCAATCACGCCCGCCACTTCGGCTTCTTCTTCCTCTTCTTCTTCCTCGTAATCTTCTTCCAGCGAATCGCCGTAGGCGCCGCTGTCGCCGAATTCATCCATCTCATCATCACGTGCGTAGAGGGTATCGTCGAAGATCATTTTTCCTCCTGCTGGTTTTGGCCGCGCCGGGCGCGGGCCGCTGCGCAAGCGCTGCGGGTACTAAGGGAAATAAAAAGACAACTGAAAGACTTCCGTGCTGGCTGAACGGGGCGCGATTATAGCACAGCGTTTTCGCGAAACCGGATCGAGAACCAGCCGTCCGCAGGATGCATATTACACCGAGTGGACAAAGTCGAATAGCAGCGAGCGCCAGTATTTCGCATCGGGAATTTCGGTAGCTGGGACCGGCAAACGGCTAAATCCAGGAACGAATCCTAGCGGACGCTTCTGATCACCAGAACCATCCCCGGACGCAACATGGCCAGGTTGCCGTTATCCCGCTTTAGGGCTTCGACCGTGGTGTGATGAGTGCTGGCGATGGAAGTCAAAGTCTCGCCGGGCTGCACTTTGTGGTGTTGCACCGTCTTCGGGGGGGCTGGGTGTAAGTCTCTATCGGATTTGGACTTGGACGTAGACTGCGGTTCCCCGCTCAGGGCGTTTGGGGTCACCGGCAGATGCACGTAAACGATACGCCGGCCGCGCAGGCTGTCCCCCCGCAGGTGATTCCAGCGCCGGATCATGGTCGGCGGAAGACTGAAATTGTCGGCTACAGTCTGTACCGTGTCTCCGCGTCTCACTTTGTAACGGGTGGTGTGATGGGCGTAGCTGGCGCCGTCTTCCGTGGCCGCATGTTTGCCTGGCGGGATGGGGATGACCAGCTTGCTCTCGGGCTTCAGGTCATCGCTGAGCGTGAGATGGTTCTCTTTTTCAATGGCCGCCAGGCTGGTGCGGTAGGTACGGGCAATCGAGGCCAGCGTGTCTCCTTCCGCAACTTCATGGTAACGCCACCACACCCGCATCTGCGGAGGAATCGGTTCGATCGCTGCCTGGTAGCGATCCTTGGTGCCAACCGGCAGCCGCAACTCGAAGGTCTGGTCCTTGGGAGTGGTCAAACGCAACAGGCTGGGATTCAGGTCCTGCAAGGTCGCGGGCGACACATCGATGCACTGCGCGACCAGACGAAGGTCAACCGAATAGTCGATCTTCACCGCATCGTAAGGAACCGGCTGCTCCGGAGCGATGTTATCCAGTCCATACTGCGCCGGGTTCTTCGCCATGATCGTGACGGCCAGAATGATCGGCACGTAATTGCGGGTTTCCTTGGGCAGCACGTTGCGCCTGTAGAGTTCCCAGAAATCGGCGTAACCGGTGCGTTTGACCGCGCTCTGCACCGTGCCCGGTCCGGAGTTGTAAGCCGCCATCGCCAGGTACCAGTCGCCGAACTGGTTGTAAAGATCTTTCAGGTGGTGGGCGGCGGCGCGAGTTGACTTTTCCGGGTCCTGGCGCTCGTCAACCCATAAGTTATGCTGCAGTCCGTAACCCCGCGCGCGGCTGGACATGAACTGCCACATGCCGCGTGCCCCTACCCGCGATAGCGCGAGAGGATGGAAGCCCGACTCTGCCTGGGCCAGATAGATCAGTTCCTGCGGAACGCCTTCCTCCCGCAGCGTGCTCTCGATCATCTCGCGATAACGCCCGCCGCGCTCCAGCGCGTGTTGCAGGATCGCGTGACCCTTGGGTGTAGAAAAATAATTGATGAAGCCCGCCACCGGGTCGGTCAGCATTAGTGGCAGGTCAGAGTGAGTGACCTGGACCTGGACTTCGGCTCGCGCCTTGACGTTGGGGTCGACGGGAGGCGTGACATCGTTGACCTCATCAATCGGCGCCGGCTCGGCTTTCTGTTGCGGCGCCGGGCTGTCCGACTGCAAAGCCGCCAGTTCGGGACGGTTTACGCCTTCGAGAACCCGCTCCAATTGGTGCTGCACCCGTTCATCCGAGCGAATCTCGGCAGGACTCTGCAACAGCATGTCAACCGCGTGATCAAAACTCCGCTTGGCGGCTTCCAGGTCTCCGGCCTTGAATTTGTCCTCTCCAGCCTGGTATTCCTTCTCCGCGCTGGCAACCAGTTCATCAGCCGGATCGGGCTTGGGCTGCAGCGTGGTTGCGGCCGGTTCGGGCGTCATCGGCTGGGGATCCGCGGCTTTTTGAGAAACCGAGGCTGGATTCGCGGGAACCGCGGCAGTTAACGCCGGGGCGTTGGCCTGGGGCGCCGGCAGCTTGGCCTGGCGCTGCTCGGTATGGCAGGCGGTGCCCGCCAGAAGCAGGGCCGCCAAGGGCGCAGCGAACAGCGTGAGCTTGTTCATCCCCATGTTTATCTATCACTTACACTGCCGCAACTCGCGTTGCGACGACTCTGCTTCCCGGTCAGAGAGTCGAGTAGCGCAGACTCCTGAGATTATGAATCGTACTCTCCATGAATTTGCAGGGTCAATCCGTAATGGAGTACTCCCTGTTACTTAAGGGACAGCGGCGGCATGATACTCGCGGCCTGGCCCGCCGGCCAATAGGGTCAAATTCCAAACCATAAGACTAGTACCAAAGACGGTTTTCAGTTTGCACCGCGGGTTTATACTCCATCTACGTACATGGGGGGCTCGGTGGATACCTGCCCGCAATTCTTTCGTTGTCATCCCAATCTCGACGATGCGGTGAATCGCAACATCGTCGAGTCGGAGATCGAAGGCGGCGCGTTTCTTGAGGATCTTCCTGCCCGGTCGATGCTACAAATCCAGACTCAGCACCGCTGGTACACGGTGGTGCACCGCGGGCGCGGCGAGGCCTGGATATGGGGGCACCCCGCATTCTGCCCCGAACCCGTGCTGGTGAGAATTGAAGGTTCATCCTGGGGCGGCTCGATGCTCAAGATAGGTTTTGTCGGCCGCGGCATGCACCTGGAATTCCGCCATCCCGCTTACCGCACTCCGATCGTGACTTCACGAATTTTGGAAATTCGGCAGTGCGCACGAAGCGAATCTGAAACCACGACCTCCGAATACGAAACCCGCCCCACCAACTAATCCGTAAAAATAAAAATAGACGACCGACGTGGGCGCGAGCGCCCCGCTCGTGCCAGCTTCAATGGAAGGCCTTCCACAAATGTTAAGTGTGCTTTTCTCTGGCCTTGACGGCCCCCAAACCTCTGTTTAACCTGACCAGTTTGCGTACGTCTAACCTGTGCGCCGTTGCCACGTCTTATGCCTTCACGGTTCGATTGGAGAATATTCATGAGCTGTAAGTTTGCCGGATGCTTGTCTGTTTTCCTGCTCGCAGGCGCAAGCCTGTTATCCACTGCCCAGGAGCCCATGCCTGCGCCGGACGCTTCCAGCTACCTGGCCGGGACTGCTGAATCTTTCCTCGCTTCCTGCCGCAGCGACCTGGATGAAACCAGAAAACGCATCGCCAGCCTCAAGGCGAGCCAGCCGCCGCGCGACGCCTTCGCCACGCTGCAGGCATTCGACACCGCATTGCTCATCGCCTCGGACGCCGAAAATCGCGCCGGCCTGGCCGAACAGGTGCATCCCTCCAAGCCTTTCCGCGATGCTGCTCAGGTCTGCGAACAGGAAGTCAGCCGCCTGCTCACCGACATCTCGCTGGATAAGGAGATGTACAACGTGGTGGCCTCACTCGATGGCGCCAGGCTCGATCCTGCTGGCAGCTACTACCTGAGGACCACCCTGCGCGATTATCACCGCGCCGGTGTCGACCGCGACGACGCGACCCGGGACAAAATCCGGAAGCTGCAAGAAGAACTGGTAAAAATCGGCCAGCAATTTGATGAGAACATCGCCGCCGATGTGCGCAAACTCCAGGTCAACGCCTCCGATCTGGACGGACTTCCCGACGATTTCAAGCGCTCCCACCCCGCCGACTCCTCCGGCAAGGTCACGCTCAGCACCGACAACACCGACTATTTTCCGTTCATGGACTATTCGAAGAGCGAGCCGGCGCGGAAAGCCTTCTACGTGCTGTACCGGCAACGCGCCTATCCCAAGAACATCGACGTGCTGGGGCAGCTTCTACAGAAGCGCCACGAACTCGCCAACGTTCTGGGATATCCGGACTGGGCCGCCTACGTCACGGAAGACAAGATGGTCGGGACCGAGCAGAATGCCTCCGACTTCATCGAAAAAATTTCGGCAGCGGCGCAGGCCGGCGCAAAACACGATTACGAGGAACTGCTGGCCTACAAGAAGAAGGAAGATCCGAAAGCGGCGAGCGTCAACGCCTGGGACGTCGCTCATCTGAGGCGTGGGGCGGTGATTGAAAAATTCGGATACGACTCCCAGGTCATCCGGCCCTATTTCGAGTATTCCCGCGTGTTGCAGGGCATCCTCGATATCACTAGCCGGATGTACGGCATCACCTACAAACCCGTGGCTTCACCCCAGGTCTGGCACCCCGAAGTGGCCGCGTATGACGTCTACGACAAGGACAACCGGATCGGGCGAATTTACTTCGACATGTTTCCCCGGGAAAACAAGTACAAGCATTACGCCACGTTCACTCTGGCGACAGGCAAAGCAGGTTTTCGCCTTCCCGAATACGTCCTGGTCTGCAACTTCCCCAAAGCCACCGCCGGGCCCGGCCTCATGGAGCGTGACGACGTCATCGTTTTCTTCCACGAGTACGGACATCTCATCCACGGCATCCTGAGGGGAAATACCAAGTGGGCCACCGGCGACCTGGAGAATGATTTCATCGAGGCGCCGTCACAGATGTTTGAAGAATGGCCGCAAGATCCCGCCATCCTGAAACTCTTCGCGCGCAACTATAAGACCAACGAGCCCATTCCCGCGGAGCTGGCGGAGAAGGCCAAGGCCGCTGACAAATTCGGCCGCGCCCTGGATGTGCGCACCCAGATGTTCTATGCCTCCATCAGCCTGGACTTCTATAATCGCGATCCCCAGGGACTCGATACCGACAAACTGGTGTCGCAGCTGCAGGCTCAATACACGCCGTTCCAGTTCGTCGAGGGCACCCACATGCAGACCGCCTTTGGCCACCTCAACGGCTACTCGGCGATTTACTACACCTACATGTGGTCGCTGGTTATCGCCAAAGACATGTTCACGGAGTTCAAGAAAGACGGACTGCTCAATCCCCAGGTCGCGGCGAAATACCGCAACACGGTTTTGGCCCCCAGCGGCACCGAACCCGCGGCCGACATGGTCCGCAATTTTCTGGGACGCCCGTACTCGTTCCAGGCGTATGCGGATTGGCTGAACGCAAAATAAAAAGCGCCGTTGGTCGTTGGCCCTTGGCCAAACAAATCAGCCACAGATCTTCACGGATTTACACGGATCAAGTTTTTTATCTTTAGGCTCTATCCGTGTATATCCGCGAAAATCTGTGGCTGTTTTTGATGTTGGCCAACGACCAAGGGCCAACGACCCACGACCTATTTTCGCGAGTACGCGCGCGCATAGATCGGCACCGGCGTTTTCGGGTCCAGCCGCGGATCGTTGATCGGCGGGCCTGCGACCGTCTCCAGCGGAATCACTCCCGCCCAGGTCGGGAACGTGTAGTCTTCTTCGTCGTCAATCGGCGGGCCTTGCCTTACCTTGGCCGAGAATTCCTCGATCGGCAGCCGCATCACCAGCGTCTGCTTCAGTTCTCGCTCGTTAGGCTGACGCGATTCCGCCCACCGCCCGGGCAAAATATGTTCGGAAAGAAGCTGCAAGGCCTCCAGTTTTTCTTTCGCATCCAGAACGGCCACTGCCGTCCCCAGCACAACCACCGAACGATAATTCATCGAGTGATTGAAGATCGATCGCGCCAGCACCAGTCCTTCGAGCAGGGTCACGGTGACGCATACCGGAACGCCTTTATCGAGATTGCGGAGCATGCGGCTGGCGGCCGAGCCGTGAATGTAGAGATTGTCGCCCGTTCGTCCGTAGGCGGTCGGAATCACAAACGGCTGCCCATCCACCACGAAGCCGACGTGGCAGATGAAGCCTTCATCGAGAATCTGGTAAGCAGCCGCGCGTTCATAAACCCCACGATGAGCTTCGCGGACGACACGCGTCCGCGCCGTGGGTGCAGGGGTATCAGACATGTGGAGGAATCTCCGGCAAGCGCCAAGAATAGAAAGAAAGTGTAGCAGAGCTCGGAGCTTCGGACCTCGGACCTCAGAATCCTGTTCTCAACAAATAAAATCGTGGCTGTGTCCCTGACTTCTGAGGCCTAGAGACCGACGTCCGAGGTCCGAGGTCCGAGGTCCGGCGTCCGCCTTACCAGTTAACTTTCAGCGCGAATTGGAACTGGCGCGGGTCGGCGGCCGCGGTCGGCTGTCCGGCGCTGGTGAATAGCGGATTCACGTCGGCGACGTTGTACTTGTTGGCCAGATTGAAAATGTCCGCAATCAAATCCACGCTCATGCGTTCCCCCAGGTTGATGCGCCGGGAAACTCGCAGGTCGTTGTACACCGTCCACGGCCTCACCCCGGCGTTGCGGCTGAGGTTGCCGTCGAATGCTTGGAGCGTCGGCGTTCCCCCGGCGGCAAACTGGACGTAACAGGGCTCCTGGAAAAATCCCGTGGGCGAAAACTTCGAGGGGACGGTTGGTCCGCATGGCGTCGCCGCCGTGCCCGCGGGCACTACATTCGGACGGCTGGTGCTGGGCGAAAACTGGAAGTTGTCCGGATTGCCGGTAATGATGTTGAAGGGACGGCCCGAGGCCACTTCGACAATGGGCGCGATCGTCCAGTTGCTGAAGAAACGGCTGCCGAAGCCCGCGCCGGCCAGCTTGCCGCTCTGGTACACGCCGCTGAAAACCAGGCGGTGACGCTGGTCAAACAGCGACGTCGAACGCTCCAGGCCGGGCAAATAGCTGTCCTGCGGCGCCAGTGGCGATTGCAAATCGGTCGAGTCGTCAATGGCGTGCGAGAAGGTGTAAGACGCCAGGAATTCGTAATGATCGCTGAAGCGCTTTTTCAGGTTGACGGTGAGGCCGTGGTAAATCGAGCTGCCGTTCGAGTAATTGGCGTCCATGTCGCTGAAGGGAATGCAACCGGTCAGCCCGGTGGTGGAAGGATCACACGCGGTGCTGAGCCCTCCCTGCTGCAGGACCGCCAGCGCCGCATTGATGCAGCCCTGCGCCGGCGTGCCGATCAAGGCCTCGGCGATGGCAGGGTTCAGTCCTCCCGGCCGGAAGAAGTTGGTCAGCGCCGACGAAACCCAGGGCACGGCGCCGACGAATCCGCACGGCGCCGCTCCCGCGCCCACAAAGAGCGGTCCGGCGGCTGCGTTCGAAGTGGGATCGTTGAGCGCCACCTGCCAGTTCTTCACCAGCAGGTCGCCACGCGTGGTGTTGGCATTGATGGGACGATTCAGGTGGCGGCCGCCGTTGAAGTTGTACGCGATGCTCAACGACATGTTATGTCCCAGGTCCTGCTCGAAGGTCAGGTTCGCCTGCTGCGCATAGGCGTAAACAAAATTCTTTGCCCTGGGGATATCCGAAGGGCTGGAAAGCCACGGGAAAAAATGTTGCCGGGTTCAGGTAATTCTGGTTGATGAACAAGATTGGCGTTTGAAGGATCGAAGCGCTGCTGGTTCGGCTGGTAACCCGGAATGGTCGGCAAGCACGGACTCGGTGTTCAGAATGCCCTGAAAAATGTTGGTCGCATTCAGGCTGCCCGCGCCGGGCGCGACCCCGGGACTGCACGGAGCGCCGCCGGCGAACAGCAGCTGTCCGCTCTTCGATCCGTCGGAAGCATCGCCCAGGAAGTACAGCCCGAGCAGCGGATGATCGTAGAAGATGCCATACGAAGCGCGAATCACGCTCTTGCCGTTGCCGCGAGGGTCCCACGCCATGCCGACGCGCGGCTGAAAATTGTTGGTGTCGGTTTGAATTCCCTTCTGCAGGCCCAGTTGGTTATAGGCCGCCAGCGCCAGCCCACTCAGCGGAGCCAGCTGGGGCGGGAATTCGATGTCGTAGCGCAAGCCCAGATTGAAGGTGAGATTTGACCGCACCCGGAAGGAATCCTGCCAGAACAAGCCCAGCGGCTTGTTGGAGAAGCTGTCTTTGGGATTGCCAATGCCCTGCACCAGCGTGCTGGGAATGCCCAAGCCGAAAGCCTGCAAGCCGGTGAGTTCCGGAAAGGCCGACGGGAAACCAAACTGGGTGGCAGGCAGGCTGCTGAAGTTGTACACGCCGCCGTAGTTCACGGTGAAAGTAGCGGTCAGCGGAATGTAGTTGAAGTCCACTCCGAATTTGGTGTCGTGCCGTCCGAGGGTCCAGGAGAAATTGTCGGTGAACTGGTAGCGCTGTTCGACGCGCTGGATGAAAGAATAGGGCTCGCGGCCGACAAAACCGAAGCCGGCGATATTCGACGCCACATTGGAGCCGCCCGGCGCGTCCGAGTAGAAGTACTGCAACCCCCGGCGCGCATATTGAAAGCGCAGCTCGTTCACCTTGTTGGTGCCGATGGTCATGGTGTCCTGCACCACGCCGGCCACGTCGCGGTAGGTTTGCGAAGAGGTGCGGGAAAATGCGTTCTGTCCGTAGGTCTGGTTCTCGCCGTTCACCTGAATGCCGGTGACCGTGCTGGGGCTCACGTTAGCCCGGAAGGTCAGCCGGTTGTTGTTGCTGACATTGTGATCCAGGCGCAGAGAGTACAGGCTGGTGCCCTCGAAAACCGGATAATTTCCGCCCTGCGGCGCCAAGCCCAGGAAATTTTTGGGAAGTCCGTTGCAAAGCGTGTTGGAGGCCGGAGGATTGGCGGGGTTGATGTTGCAAGAGCTGAAAAACTGCTGCAGAGGATTGGACCCGTTCGTGGGCGTGGGCAGAGCCCCTGCCGCAACCAATCCCGCAAAGGACGCGGGATAGGAGCCATTCAGAGCAATGCCGGAAGCCGCTCCCACCAGAATCGCGTACGGCGCAAAGGCCGGCGGCGGAGCCGCACCCAGGAAGGCAGCCTGAGCCGGCGTCGCCTGAATTACAAATCCCGATCCCTGGGGAAATCCGAATGCGGTCGAGACATCGGTGTTCACCATCCCGAAAGTTCCGTTGGGAGCGCCCACGCTCGAGAAGCCGGTTTCGTGCCGCCGCGTGACTTCGTAGGAGAAGTAATAAAACGTCTTGTCCTTCTTGATCGGACCGCCAAACGCGGTTCCCGCCTGCACCCGCGTGTATGCCGGATTGGGCACCGTGCTGAACGGATTCACCGCCTGAAAATTCCGGTTCCGCAAATAGCCGTAAACGTCGCCGTGAAAGTCATTCGACCCGGAGCGGGTAATGATGTTGACCACACCCCCGGATGCCCTGCCATATTCGGGCGCGTAGCCGTTAGTGATGATCTGGAACTCCTGCACCGCTTCCTGCGACACCGTGGAGCGCACCCCGTTGGTCGAATTGTCGGTGGCATCGGCGCCGTCCACGTTCACCAGGTTGGCCCGCGCCCGCTGCCCGCTCATGTTGAGGCCGGAGGTGGGTGCCGCACCGATGCTGGGCGCGTTGTCGCGCAATACCTGCGAATCGGTGAGTGCAAAGTTGATGTAATTGCGTCCGTTGATGGGCAGGTTGTCAATGCGCTTCTGGTCGATGGTGTCGGTGGACGAGGTGCGTTGCGTTTCCACCAGCTCGGCCGCCGAAGTCACATCGATCACTTCCTGGGCCCCCGCCACCGCCAGCGTGATGGGAATTTCCGCCATCTGTCCCACGGTGATTGTGACTTCCTTCACGCTGGCCCTGGCAAAGCCCGGCGCTTGCACAGTCACGGTGTATTGTCCCGGGGGCAGCAGCAGAAAGTGGTACAGGCCTTCGGTATTCTCGCTGGTCGCGCGCTCCAGTCCCTTGGTCTCATCCCGCGCCGTGACACGGGCGTTGGTCACCAGGTCGCCCTTTGGGTCCTTGACCGTGATACTCAGATCGCCGGTTGCGGCTCCCTGAGCAAAACCCAGAGCAGCGAACATCACGACCAGGCACGCAACTGAGAGGAGCTTTCGCAGCACCATAAGAATTATCTCCGTGGACCGAAGAACCTTCGCAGGCAGGCACGTTTCGCGAACCCAAACGCCGCAGGGTTTTTACATCAGGTAGGGAGACGAAATCAAGCTAAATCACTGACGGGAATTGGCTTAGTTAGCCAGCAAGTATCTGAGAACAGAGAACTGATCACTGAAAACTGAAGGTTATTTACCCCGTTCGATTCCGTAACTCTCATGCTTTGATGTCTTAAGCGCCCAAGCCATGCGCGGCGTGTTGTGCGCGATGCCAAAACGTCCGCGAACGTCGAGCAGAATCATGCCGCCGTGCCCGTTGACCCGGTCTTTCAAATAGTTGATGGCCTCGGCCGCCACCCACTCCGGCAGGCTGCCAGTCGCCACCCGGTCCGCCGCCCACTTGGCCAGCACCAGCTTCATGATCGGTTCGCCCCAGCCGGTGGTAGACGCGGCAGCGGTTTGATTGTCGGCGTAGCACCCGCATCCGATCAGCGAAGAGTCGCCCAGCCGTCCGGGCGCTTTATTGAGCGTGCCTCCGGTCGAAGTTGCGGCGGCAATATTGCCTTCGCCGTCGAGCGCCACGGCGCCGACCGTGTCGTGAGAGATGGTGGGCGCGAACAGATCCACTTTCGCGTCCGCCGCCCGCGCCTGAAATTCCCGCAGGCGCTCGACCTCCCGCGGAATGATCAGGTCTTCGTTGCGGCACAGCGGGATGCCATGTTCCGCCGCAAATCGCTCCGCGCCTTCCGCCACAAAATACACGTGCGGACTATCGCTCAAAATCTTGCGCGCGGCGCGGACAGGATTGCGCAGCCGCTCGACGCAACCCACCCCGCCCGCCCGTAAAGTGGCGCCATCCATGATGAGCGCATCCAATTGCACTCTGCCGTCGCGATTGAGAAAGCTGCCGCGGCCGGCATCAAAAGTCTCGTCATCTTCCATGATGACCACGGCTTCCTCAACCGCATCGAGCGCCGTCCCGCCCCGTTCGAGCACCCGCCAGCCGGCTGCCATGGCATTGCGCACGCCCTTGAGATGAGCTTCGACCATGTCATCGGGAATGGCCCATGCCCCGCCATGAACTACCAGAACCGGATCAGCCAAGAGGAATCCTCAAGAGAAAGAGAAAAGTCAGGATAGCAGGATGCGAGTGTCGGCAAGAACTGTGTAGGGACGGGTCGGAGCCTGCCCCGAGCGTAGTCGAAGGGACTCGTCCGGCCGAGCGAGCGAAGCTCGGCTATGCCGCCTGACCCGCCTTGTGCGGCACCGCATCCGCGCCTTCCGTCCGCGTATAGGTGTAGCGGATGCGATGGATCACGGTGATCGTGGACAGCACCGCGATCAGCCACAGCACCGGCGCCATGCGATTGAACAGGGCTCCAATGATGACCAGTACCAGGCGCTCAGGGCGTTCCATAAAGCCCACGCGGCAAGAGCCGATTAGCGATTCGGCGCGGGCGCGGGTGTAGCTGACCATGATCGAGCTGACCATCACGAAAGCCGTCAGCACCACATAAAAGAAGCGATCGCCGCGGGCGAAAAACACCAGCAGTCCGAAGAACTGGGAGGCGTCGCTGTAGCGGTCTATAACCGAATCGAAGAAACCGCCGAAGCGGGTCACCTGGTTGCTGGCCCGGGCCACGCGTCCGTCGACCAGGTCGAAGAAGCCGGAACCGATGATGACCAGGCCGGCATACCGAAACATGCGAGCCTGGTTGTCGCTGTTGGCGTAGCCGAACAGGAAGGCCGCGACGGTATTCACCACCAGGCCCAGGAAAGTAAGGACGTTGGGGTTGATCTGCGCCAGGGCAAGCCAGCGGACGATGGCGTCGAGCAGCACGCCGCAGGCCCGGCCAAAGGCGCTCGTCCAGGTCATGCTCATCGCAACCTCGTCACTTGGCTTCCGTCTGGTCGTGGATGGTGGTCAGGTTCAGAATTTCCATCTCGCGGTTGCCGTTGGGCGTGACCACGACCGCGCTATCTCCCACTTTCTTATTGAGTAAGGCGCGGCCGATCGGCGAACTGGTCGAGATTTTGCCCGCAGTCACGTCTGACTCTTCGCTGGTCACCAGCTTGTACTCAACCTCGGCATTCTTGGAATTGTCATAAACCCGGACGGTCGAGCCCAGCCCCACCTTGTCCTTGGGAATATTCTCCATGTTGATAAGGGCGAGCTCAGCCATGCGGGCGCCTAATTGGCGGAGCCGCGCCTTGACGAACTCCTGACGCTGTTTCGCCATGTGATACTCGGCGTTCTCGCTCAGGTCCCCGAGGGCGGCGGCTTTCTTGATCTCCTTGGGAAGCTCATGCACCAGCTCGTGTTCGAGCACGTTCATTTCTTCCTGCAATTTCCGTTTGATCTGCTCAGTCATGTGCTGGAGGATTATAAACCCGGCGTCGGACTTCCGGCGTCAGACCTCGGACTTCAGACCTCAGACCTCGGGCTTTGGACCTCAGGGTTCGGCCTTGATACTTCAGGCCCTGGCGACCGATGCAACCTGGAGCACCATCGAAATCATTATGATCGCCGTCACATCGTAAGGAGGTGGGCTGAAGCCCGAGGTTTGCGCTTCCGCTTCTCAATTGCCTTCCCTGTCCCGCTTGGGGTAAAATAGTGACTGTGCAGTTCCTCATTTGCCCTGCCCTCGTGGGTGTTTCCTCATGATCAGCGGCGATTTCCACATAGGTGATAAGGTCGTCTATCCCAATCATGGCGTTGGGGTTATCGAACAAATCAGCAGCCGGACCATCGGCGAGACTGTGGAAAAGTACTATCTCCTGAAGATCAAAGCCAACAGCCTGAAAGTCATGGTTCCGTTCCATAACGTGAACACGGTAGGGCTGAGGCGGGTGGTCAAAAACGGCGAAATCCAGAAAATCGTAGATTTTCTTACAGATGGCGAGTGTGACAACAACGCCGACTGGAAATACCGTTTCAAGGAAAATTCAGAGCGGATGCGCACCGGTTCGCTGCTGGATGTGTCGGCCGTCCTGAAGGGCCTGCTCCTGCTGAACCAGTCCAAGCCTCTGTCATTCCGCGAAAAGAAGATGCTGGAACGCGCCCGCTACCTCCTGGTCAGTGAACTGGCCATGGCCAAAAACTGCGAAGATGCCCAGATCGAGGAAATGCTCTCGAAGGCCCTCTCCAAGAGCAAACTGCGTTTCCCGGAAGCCTCGGATTTTGTAGCTTAAGTGCAGTCGTCGGTCGACAGTCTGCAGTCGTCAGAAAACCCAAAAAGCCACTACTCATGCGACTTGTTTACTTCCCTCAAAACCAATTGCCTTGATAAGGCCGCTTAGCATTCTGGCTATTTCGCCTGCGGAATTTCCTAGCCGGCGGACTTCAGTTTCTGGGATGTACCCGAGCAGTCCGGCGATGGTAAGTTGGGTCTCCAACTCGAAGATGGATCCCCGGGCATGGTGCAGAAACAGCAGGAATCCTTTGTCCGTCCGGCGGCCTTTGCCTTCGGCGATGTTGCTAGGAACTGAAATCGCGGCACGCCTCAGTTGACCTATAAGACCGTACATTTCCTCTTTGGGAAAACTACGAGTGCAGGAATAGATTTCCATCACCAACTCAATGGCTTTTTGCCAGACCTTGATGTCCCGATAGGAACCGCTCATCGTCGCCACCCGCCTTAAAGATGTTCCTTTAGCAGGTTGGGGCACGTCTCGTCTGTGACCGATGAACAATCTCAGGGGCTGGAAAAAGGAAGTTGTCGTTGGTGACGACTGAAGACTGAGGACTGACGACTACTCCCCCATCCACGCCCCGTAAGGCTTCAGCGACTCAATGTGGTCGAAAACGATCTTCATGGCGGCGGTGATGGGGATGGCCAGGACCAGGCCCATGGCGCCCCATAGCCATCCCCAGAGCAGCAACGCCATGGTGACGGCCAGCGGATTCAATTGCAGCCGGTTGCCCAGGAACTTGGGGTAAAGCACATTGAGCGCGATCAGGTGCAGCCCCAGCACGATCATCACAATGACCACCGCGTCGCCGGAATTGATGCGTCCCATGCTCACAAAGATCGGCGGCGCCATGGCCAGCACCACACCGAGGTAAGGCACCAGGCTGAGAAATCCGCTGATGAAACCCACGAAATAAAAAAACGGCAGATTCAGAATCCCGAATGCAATCGTGCTGGCCGTTCCCAGAAACAGGCCAATCAGAAGGTTTCCCACCATGAAGCTGCGAATCATCGCGGAAATCAAACCCAGGGTGATATACGCCGTGTTCCGGTTCTCCAGCGAAAAAAGCATCACGGTGGCGGAACGGACATGATGCTGCCAGCTCAGCATGAAATACACCAGGAAGGGGACGAAAGATGCAGCCAGCAGTGCCTGCGAGACCGACCCAAAACCGCGCGTCAGCAGGTCTTCCCAGTTGGTGCCGGAACGGGTGTCCGCGGATTTCGCCGGACCGCCCGGCTCCGTGTCCCCCAGCGATTCCGCCCGCTCCCGGACGTTAGAAATTTCCTGTCGAATGGTGCGGGTGTATTTGGAAAGGTCCTGCACAAAAATAATCGCCTGGTTCGAGGAGTAGTACGCCAGACCCGCAATTAGAGTGAGCAACAAAATCACTGCGACAGCCGCGGCCAGGCCACGCGGCAGATGAAAACGGATAAACAATTCCATCACCGGCGCCAGGATGAAGGCCAGCAACACCGACACCAACATCACCGCCAGCACCAGCTCTCCCCAATAGCAAATACCCAGGATCGTGGCGATTCCAATCGCGGTAAACGCCCAGTGCGGCTTTTGCGGTTTGGGCGGGGGCAATGCCGGAGCTTGAACCGGAGATCGGTCGATCGCTGCTTCGTCAATGGCCATAAGGGGTATCGTAGCCTAACTGCAAAAATGTGTATGCGACATATAATCGCCAGGTGCCTTCTCACCAAACCGATGCCTCCGTGGCGGGGCCTCCCCCCCGGGTTCTGGGCTCGATGTGGGCTCAAAGCGGATCGGCCTCGCCATTTCCGACCCGCTGGGCATAACCGCGCAAGGACTGGAAACCCTCCACCGGCAGAACAAGCGATCCGATTTCGCCCAAATGGAGCAGGTCATTCGCGATTACCAGGTGGCCGAAATCGTGATCGGCCTCCCCCTGCGCATGACCGGCGGGGAAGGGATACAAGCTGAAAAAATGCAAGCTTTCGCTGACGAAATCCGCCGCCGCTTTCGCCTGCCGGTCCATCTATGGGACGAGCGCCTCTCCTCCGCCCAAGCCAACCGGCTCCTGCGTGAAACCGATATGTCCATCAAACGCCGCGGAGAAGTGGTCGACCAGATGGCGGCAGTACTGATTCTGCAGAGCTGGATGGACGCGAGAAGCGGTGGTTAGTCGTTGGCAAGAACCTCGGCCACGGATTTCGCGGATTTTCACGGATTTAATGCAATTCTTGTCTTGCCTTATCCGTGTGAATCCGTGCAAATCCGTGTGGCCCAACGGCCAACGACCAATGGCCAACAACCAGCGACGATTCTTCATCTAAACTATTTGTAATTTGCGCAGGCTCCTGACAATCGTGCTGCTCGCCGTCCTCGCCACCGGCGGCTGGCTGACGTGGGCGCTGATGATGCCCGTTACGCCGGAGAGGCAGAAGTTTGTGATGCTGCGGCCCGGCTACTCCACCCGAAGAATCGCGGTCGAGCTCGAGGCCGCAGGCGTAATCCGCAGCCGGCTTGGTTTTATCCTTTGGCACCGCGTCCACCACAAGCAATCGTTGAAAGCTGGCGAATACCTTTTCGACAAGACGGCGAGACCGCTGGACGTCTATAACCGCCTGGTGCGCGGCGATATTTATGTGCACACGGTAGTCATTCCCGAGGGCTTCACCATCTTTGACATCGCGCAGGCGGTGCAGGATGCAGGCCTGGGATCGAGCCAGGAATTTCTCGCGGTGGCGCGCTCCAACACCGAATTGATCTCGGACCTGGCGCCGGAAGCGAAAAGCCTCGAGGGCTACCTCTTCCCCAATACCTACGAGTTCACCCGCACCGAGAGCATGAAGGACATCGCCGCGGCCATGGTAAAGCAGTTCCGCCAGGTGGCGCTGCAGATCGGACTCACGCCCAGCGGGCAGGGGACAGATGTGCAGAAGACGGTGACCATGGCATCCATCATCGAGAAGGAGACGGCGGTTCCGGAGGAGCGTTCGGTAGTGGCCAGCGTCTACTACAATCGGCTGGCGCGAAACATTGCGCTGCAGGCCGACCCCAGCGTGATCTATGCCGAACTGCTCAATGGAAACTATGCCGGGACGCTGCATCATTCCGACATGAGCTTTCAGTCGGCTTACAATACCTATACCCATCCCGGACTTCCGCCCGGACCGATCGGGAATCCCGGACGCAGTTCTCTTGAAGCTGCCCTGCATCCCGCGCAAACCGACTATTTCTACTTTGTCAGCGACGGCAACGGCCACCACCGTTTTTCCCGCAGCCTGGAAGAACACAACCAGAACGTTGCCAAGCTGCGGCAAGCCGTGCAGAAGCGTTAGTCTCTTCTAATCTGTAGGGCCCTGACAGGTGCTGATTTGACAACCCCCAAGCCAGCGTTACCGTCCATTATTCGCATATACTTACCTATTGGTGAACCCTACTGCCTCCTAAGGAATCCAATTCAGTCTCCATGTCTATATTTTCCCGCTATCGGGCGTTGATTGTTCTATTTGCCGTCCTCCCTCTGACCGGGTGTCTGTTCCGGTCGCGCCGGGTGGAGAGGCAGATCAGCACCGCCCCGCTGCAGTCCGCCACCCAGGCAGAGTTGATTGACTACATGAACTCCCAGGCCGCCAAAATCAAGAGTTTGCAGGCGACGGTGGACATCGACACTTCAGTGGGCGGGATCAAGAAGGGCAAAGTCACCGACTATCAGCAGATCCGGGGCTACATTCTTCTGCGCAAGCCCGCCATGTTGCGCATGATTGGGCTGCTGCCCATTGTCCGTAACAAAGCCTTCGACATGGTCAGCGACGGGCGCGATTTCAAGCTCTGGATTCCGCCCAAGAACCGCTTCGTGATCGGGCGTAATGACATTGAGAGCCACAATCCGGACCAACCCATGGAGAACCTGCGCCCTCAGCATATTTACGAAGCCCTGATTCTGCGCGAGGTGGATCCGCAAAATGAAATCGCGGTCATGCAGAACAGCTTTGAGATCGTTACGGATGGCAAAAAACATCAGGTACAGCAGGCCGACTACGAGATAGAGGTGATCCGCCGGGGCGACCGCGGCTGGTTTCTCTCCCGCAAGATCATCTTCAGCCGCACCGATCTCCTGCCTCACCGCCAGTTCGTTTACGATGAGGATGGCAACCTGTCCACCGACTCACGCTACGAAGGCTATAAAGACTATGATGGCGAGAATTTTCCTTCGCAGATCGAAATCTGGAGACCGCAGGAAGAGTACGACATTACTCTGACCATCGTGAAGCTGCAGTTGAATGAGCCGCTCCCCGATGACAAATTCGCGCTGGACCAGCCCGCCGGCGCCCAAGTCGTGCATCTCGACCAGCCCCAAGCCAGCCAGGTAAACGGGGCCGACCCGAAATAGAGATTCAGCACTTGGCACTTGGAGCTGAAGGCCGAGGGCAGTAGCTAGAAGCCAGAAGCTGCCTGACGACTGAAGTCCGACGACTGACCACTGCCCATGATGAACAAAATGATCTTCGCCAACCTGGTGCATCGGCCCATCCGGTCGCTGATCAGCATTGTGGCCATCGCGCTCGAAGTCACGCTAATCCTCTTAATCGTCGGGCTTTCCGTCGGCATGCTGAATGACGCCCGGCAGCGCCAGGCCGGCATCGGCGCCGATGTGATCGTGCAGCCCCCCAACACTTCTTTCATGGCGGGCGTAAGCAACGCCCCCATGTCGATCAAGATCGGCGGCGTGCTTTCGCAACTGCCCCACGTCAAGGTGGTGGCTCCGGTCATCTGGCAGCTCACCACCACCAAGAACCTGGAAGTCATCTACGGGATCGATCTCAAAACTTTTGAGGCGCTGGTCCCGTTTCACTACCTCCACGGCGGCCCTTTCCAGGGTCCGAACGATTGCCTGGTGGATGACTTTTTTGCCCAGTCGCAGCAGGTGAAAGTCGGCGACAGCATCGAGATTCTCAATCACCCGTTTCGGGTCGCAGGCATCGTGGAGCATGGCCGCGGAGCGCGCAAGTTTTTGCCCATGAGCACGCTGCAGGACCTGATTGGCAGCGCCGGCAAAGCCTCGGTCTTCTACGTGAAGCTGGACGATCCGGCGAACGCCGAAGCGGTGGTGCAGGAGGTCAAGAGCGTGCAGGGGCTGGAAACCTATTCGGTGCGCTCCATGCGCGAATATCTCTCCATGATGACGGTCAGCAGCTATCCCGGCCTCTCCACGTTCATTAACGTGGTGATCGGCATCTCGTTGATCATCGGCTTTATCGTCATCTTCCAGGCCATGTACACCGCGGTCATGGAACGCACCCGCGAAATCGGGATCCTGAAATCCATCGGAGCCTCGAAGCTGTATATCGTGAACGTGATCCTGCGGGAAACAGTGCTGCTGGCCATTGGCGGCATTGTCCTCGGAGTCATGGTCAGCCTAGTCGCGCGTGCCGCAATCCATTACCGTCTGCCCACGCTGCCGGTCGTCGTCACCGGCGGATGGATCCTGCGCTCCACTGCAATCGCCATCGTCGGCGCCATCCTGGGAGCCCTCTACCCCGCCTACAAAGCGGCCCAGAAGGACCCCATCGACGCGCTGGCCTACGAGTAGGCGGACTTCGGGCGCGGGAGCCTGAGCGTCTGCTTATTGCAAGCTTATTTATTTCAGATCCTGGCGAAGGTCCGGACCGAGACGAGTCTCTTACCCGCCATGCAGCTGCTTCGAATCGGGTATCGACGGCCTAAAGTTCCACGAAGGTATATCATGGGCGACCAAGTACGTGGAGGTGTTCAAGAGCTTGCCAAGAGCTAGGAAAACGCCCAGTACTCAGTACCGATTTGGCATCGGCGAGTGGTACGGACGGTCGTTCGTACGCTTATCGGCTGAAGAGCGTCAGTTCTACACGTCACTACAGCTTCTTCAGGCGCTACGCAAGGGTGGGCGCATAATTTAAGGTGTTAACGGTCGGGCGTTCACGCGACTGATTCGTCGTAGGCGTCATCAGCGGTACCCGCCCATGTGCAAGAAACGCATTCTGCCCTGTTATCGCCTTCCCATTCGAAGCCTTCGTCCTGTTCGCACCCCTCCTCGTACACCAATATCGTCGTGCGGGCATCGAAAATGCGGATTTCGCTCTTGCACTTCGGGCAGCGCCACATATGCACTCCTTTTGGGTCGTTAGATAGCTTTGCCGTGGTTTTCCGCGGTTTCCGCTCTGTTTTCTCGGCGGAATTCCGCGAGAGCAATCTCGAGCACACGCTGGAGATGCCTCGCCTGTTTCGATCGCGTGTCGCGCGCAAACAACCATGAAATAAAGTGGTTTAGCAAGTCCTTAAGCTCAATCGTTTCCAATACATCACCCTTGTACAATTCATCGACGTCGGGTGTTGCAGTCGGCCTCACCAGCACTCGCTTTGTGCCCGGCGCTTTTGCAAGATCCCTCCGCACCTTCTGTACGCTCTCATCGGTGGTGACCTGGTATATCGCCTCCCCACCCACGAAGTCCATGCCTCCGTCGTTTGCATGGGTTGTCGAAAATCTTTGCAGAGAAAAACCGAAGGTCCGGAAGTATTCCCGCAGAACGGCAAACGACACCACTTCGAACATCTCCCCGCGATTGCCTGTCAGTTGCGACAGATAGGAGTCCACCAAGGCATGCCGCTCCTCTATTCGCTCGACCGGAAGGGAGCAAGTATCCATCAGTTCCTTGATAACTGCTTGCCGTTTTTCGTATGCGGTCCGCAGCGATTCGACTAGGTCGCGTCGAAGTTGCTCCAGATCAGCAATCGATGTATTCGTGAGCAACTGCCGGCGGATTCTATAGTGGCTTCCTAGCGTTCGAGAAACCGGGCTAGCCCTCTGTGCAGATAAGTCGAGTGGTAGTCACTCTTTACAAATTTCGCGCTCAATCCCCTGAAAGCGACCTCGATCTGCTTTTCCGTCAGGCCCTTCGGTTCATATCCGAGCTTCATTTCATCGATATGGGCCGATAGAACCGGAATGGCGACCCCTAATACGGTTCGCTGTCCGAAATGTTGGCGGAGCACCAGACAAATGCCTGCCTTAGGCTTTATGCAACCATCGTCCGATGCGGTTCGTACCTTTGGCATTTGCAGAGCGAGTCGCGTGAGCGGGCATTAGTGTACAACGGAATCGCGCGATTTTAGCCAGTGACGGAGTCCCTGAACCGGTAGCAACGGTTCAGTCATTGGACCATTTTTCCTCTTACGCTAACCGATAAATCGACACTTCCACAGCTTCTCCACAACAATCTCGTTCCGGTATATTCAAAGCAGCGGCATTCAGCCTCACAATTCCAGCGGACAGCTGTGCCTCCATCCATGACCGAATCCAGCGACTTCAAGGAAACCGTCAAGCTGCAGGCGGACATCGTTCGCATCGTCGGCGACTACGTCAAGCTGAAGAAGGCGGGAGCGCAGAACTATTCGGGTCTCTGTCCTTTTCATAACGAGAAGACGCCATCGTTCTCGGTCCACGCCACGCGGCAGTTTTATCACTGCTTCGGCTGCGGCGTGTCCGGCGACGTTTTCAGTTTTGTGCAGAAGGTCGAGAACATTACTTTCCCCGAAGCGGTTAGGACAGTGGCGCAGAAGCTGGGGATTGCGCTGCCCAAGATCAGCTACTCGAGCCCGGCCGAGGCCAGAGAAGCCCTACTGCGCACCGTGTTGCTCGATGTGCACGAGCGTGCTTGTGCCTTCTTCCAGGAATATCTGCGGCGGCCGGAAGGAGCGCACGCGCGCGAATATCTGGCCGGGCGTGGGTTGAACGAGGGCGTCATAAAGGCGTTTCGGATCGGCTTTGCGCCGGATTCGGGGTTTATCCTGCGCGACCGGTTGAAGGGCGAATTTGAAGAAGAAGTATTGCGCGAGAGCGGGCTGTTCTCGTGGAAGGCGGAAAGCGGCCGTCAGCCCTCAGCCCTCAGCCCTCAGCAAAACGCAAGGTCCCTCGACTCCGCTCGGGATGACACTCCGGGTGACGAGAGTAAGGGGCAGGAACTAGAAGCCAGCAGCCAGAAGCCAGCCGCCGCCGCGATGTACTCCAAGTTCCGCAACCGGGTAATGTTTCCCATCACCAACGAAGCCGGACGCGTGATTGCGTTCACCGGCCGCACTCTTTCTGCCGATGAGAAGGCTGGGCCCAAATATTTGAATTCGCCGGAGACGGCGATCTACTCCAAGTCGCGGGTGCTGTTCAATCTCGATCAGGCGAAGGAGGCCATCCGCAAACTGGATTACGCCATCCTGGTGGAAGGGCAAATGGACTGCATTTCGGTCTTTGCCGCGGGCTTCCACAACGTGATCGCCAGTTCGGGGACGGCCTTCACCGAGCTTCAGGCAAGGCTTTTGGGGCGCTTTACGAAAAACGTGGTGGTCAATTTCGATCCGGACACGGCTGGCGCCAAGGCCACGGAACGCACTCTCGGCCTGCTGGTGGAAGAGGAATTTCAGGTGAAGGTGCTTACTCTCGAGTCGGGCTTCGATCCTGACCTGTTTATCCGGCGCAAGGGGAAAGAAGCCTACGCCAGCGCTCTGAAGAATTCGCAAAAGTATTTCGACTATCTGATCGAACGGGCCCGTGCCCAGTTCCCTGTCCGGAGCGCTGAGGGCAAGGTTAAGGCGGTCAACTACCTGCTGCCTCACATCCAGCGGGTGCCCAGCCGCATCGTGCGCGATGAGCTGGCACGGGAGATGGCGCAAAAGCTGGGCATCGACTCCTCCGTCCTGCGACAGGAGTTGAAGCACGCTGCCGCTAACCGCTCCACGGCGACTTTGAAGGCCCGGCCGGAGGTCCAGATTACGGATGCCGAAAAAATATTGATCCGGGCGCTGGCCTCGGCCACCGAGATGCAGACCTCCGAAGCGCATCTTTCAACCCGCGAAGGCGCGGAAGATGAGTTTGACCCGTGCCGCCAGGCCCAGTTTGTCCTCAAAAGCGAGGGTCTGCACCAGGGAGTGGCGTGCCGAATCGCTGATTGAGGTTCTGCTCAGGTCTGAAGCGGTCCACGTTACCGATCTGCCCCTCCCGGAAGCCGATCGCAACCTGCTGGCCTCCATCCTCATGAAGGATGACGAGGAGCTTTCCGCCGAGCGGCTGGAGGGGGCAGTGCGGGCCCTCCGGCGCATCCAACTCAGAAGGAAGCTGGAGCGGGTGCAGAGAGAGCTGCAGGTCATGCGAGGGCAGGAAGCCAGCCAAATACAGGCCCTTTTGCAGGAAAAAATGCGGCTCAAACGCGCTCTTATGGACCCTAGCCTGGCCGACGAGGGTCCTACGGCCCGGCCCGCGTAAGCGGCCAAAACACTATGAAACTAAATGGAGTTCGCTAACATCTAAATGAACAGTTGACGGGAACATGGACGGGGTGTGTCAAAAATCAGCCTATCGCTGATATCCACTAAACCCATCCGATGCTATAATTCGAAGGTTTGTGCCCGGCGCGCAGCTCGCCGCTTCACGTTCCCACCGCTAAAAAACGCTCTCTGTCCTTTCCGTAGGACAAAAAGAAGGTAATCCGTCTTGGCTCTTGACGACAAGTACGACGATATCAAAAAGCTGATCGACACAGGTAAAGAGAAGGGATATCTGACCTATGACCAGGTCAACGACCTTATCCCGCACGACGTGCATTCTCCCGAGGACCTGGACGATCTGCTGACCACCATTGGTACGCAGGGAATCGATGTGCTGGAGGGACCGAAACTTCCCTCCTCCGCGCTCGATAAGAAGTTCGAAGAAGAAGGCGAAGCCGGCGAGGATGTCGAACTCGACCTCACGCCCGGCGCTCTGGAAAAAACCAACGACCCCGTCCGCATGTATCTCCGCGAGATGGGAACTGTTCCCTTGCTCACGCGCGAAGGCGAAGTAGAGATCGCCAAGCGCATCGAGCGCGGGCAGCTGAGGGTGCTGAAAGCGCTCTCGCGGTCGCCGATTGTCATTAACGAACTTTTGGCGATGGGAGAGGACCTCAAAAAGGGCGTCCGGTCCATTAAGGAAGTGGTCACCTTCGATGAGGAGGAAATCACCGACGAAATCCTCCAGAACCGCCTGAAGGAATTCACCGGGAAGATCGACGACCTGGCCAAGGCCTACAAGAAGGCCAGCCAGTTGATCGAAAAATTCGCCACGGTCTCGCAGAAAAAGCGACCCAAGGACTACCGGCGCTATCGCCTGAACCTAGCGCGCGCCGTGGTGGCTGTTTCTCTTTGCGTCCGCAAGCTGGGATTTACCAACGCCGAGCGCAAGCGGCTGATTGACCGGGTAAACAAGACGGTCGACACCATGCGGTCGCTCGACCGGCAATCCCAGAACCTGGAACGCAAAGCGGAAGCTACCCGAAGCGATGAGCAGAAGAAGGACTATCGCCGCCAGTCGCGGTCCGTGCGCTCTGAACTGGAGAAACTGGAGGGCGAAGCCGGGGTTTCCTTTCAGGAACTCAAGCGGACCCAACGGGAAATCATCCAGGGGGACATGGATGCGGAGCAGGCCAAGCGAGAGTTGATCGAGGCCAACCTCCGCCTGGTGGTTTCCATCGCGAAAAAGTACACCAACCGCGGTTTGCAGTTCCTGGACCTGATCCAGGAAGGCAACATCGGGTTGATGAAAGCCGTGGACAAGTTCGAATACCGCCGCGGGTATAAGTTCTCCACTTATGCCACGTGGTGGATTCGGCAGGCGATTACCCGTGCCATTGCCGATCAGGCGCGTACGATTCGCATCCCCGTGCACATGATCGAGACGATCAACAAGCTGATCCGCACCTCGCGGCAGCTGGTGCAGGAACTGGGACGCGAACCGACGTCGGAAGAAATCGCCAAGCGCATGGACATTCCGGTGGCCAAAGTGCGCAAGGTGCTGAAGATTGCACAGGAGCCTATCTCTCTCGAAACCCCAATCGGCGAAGAGGAAGATTCGCATCTGGGCGACTTCATCGAAGACCGCGCAGTGGTTTCACCGGCCGAAGCCGTGATCAACGTCAACTTGAAGGACCAGACTTCGCAGGTGCTGCGCACGCTCACGCCGCGCGAGGAGAAGGTCATCAAGATGCGCTTTGGTCTGGAAGACGGTTCGGAGCACACCCTGGAAGAAGTAGGCCAGTCGTTTGCCGTGACTCGCGAACGCATCCGCCAAATCGAGGCGAAGGCGTTGCGCAAGCTGCGGCATCCGTCGCGCTCGCGGAAGTTGCGGGCGTTTCTGGATGGGGTGCGCGACTAGGTTCACCACGGAGCCACAGAGACACGGAGAAAATTCAGGCCAATGTAGGGCACGGCTTCGGTCGTGCCTTTTGTTTTTTCCCAATTCAGCACTGAACTCAAGATATTTCTGTCTAACTGGTGCCCCAACGACAACGTGGGAAATATGATCGTTCTCGTCAGGACAGCGTCTGGAGGGTGTTGCCAGTGGGTACTGGCCGCTGCCTGCGAAGCAGTCGAGTGACCTAGTCAGCCACTAGGGTTCAAATCCCTCGCCCTCCGCGGTCACTCGCAGTCGCCGAACGAGCTTGACAAGCGTGGCAGCAGGATTATGATTTAGATGCAGGCAGCGTCCAGTATCAACGTTCAAGCCCCGAGTGACTCTCGGGGCTTTTGCTTTCTTGAGAGTTTCGCCAGATTGGCCAATCCCAAACGCGCGACCTGGTTTTCGCGGAAGTTGCGGGCGTTCCCGGATGGAGTGCGGGACTAAAATTCAGGCCACCGATTTACACGGATCACACGGATTAAGGCACGGCTTCGGTCGTGCCTTTTGTTTTCTGTAACGTAATAAGGATGGCGGAAGCCTAACGAACGATTGGGAGCTCTGGAAAAAGAGAAAAGATTTATCCGCGTTGATCCGTGTAAATCCGTGGCCGGGAATTTTCACCGCTTTTTCCTTCCCTTTCCACAAGGAAGTCCTGTCCTCCACAGTTTCTGCACAAGCAAGGATCAATTTTCCGTTGCGCAGGTTTCGTTATTCCCTCACAGTGCTCTCAGTGCAAACGTGAGATGCATTGAGCCTGCTCGCGGCTGTCACGGAGCTGGCGGTGACTGGTGGTTCTCGAGGGTGAACCACCGGGAGGGTTTTTAGAAATGCGCTTCGGCGCGTTTCATGAAACTCGGGCGTTGCGGCCTCCTCAGAGAGTCCTTCCCTAAAAAGCTGGACTGGCGCCGCCGCTTCCGCAGTCGCAGCGGATCAATATCGGCAAATCTAGAATTTGCCGATTGATTGTCTTCAGGGTGTGCCGGTGAACGTACGCTCCTTCGGGAGTGCGGTTTCCCGGCGTCACATTTCGCCGCTTAACGCGGTGAAACCTGTAGACATCGCACTCACGAGCGATGCGGCCCAGGTGGCTGGCCTGGGCCGCATTTATTTTGCGCTTCTTGACCACGAATTTTCGCGGGTTCGCACGGTCCCGACGACACCCATCATCAACGCCCAGGGCTGCCATCATACTTACACTTGATAATTCGCTTTTTGTTCTCCTATACTGGCTGAGCACGTATGCAGCCGAAAAAATTCTCTTTGTTTCCGGTTTTCCGAAGCGGCCGCGGGACGTCCACAAGCGCCTCGCGGCTAGTATCGCTGGCGCGCTTGGATCCTGACTCTCTCTACACATAACCAGACCTTGGCAACCACCGACTACAGTCTCGCGCATAGCCTCCCGGCAAATGTTGAAGCCGAGCGCTCCATTCTCGGCGCCATCCTGCTGGACAATTTTTCTTACAATCAGGCGGCTGAGCATCTCAAGCCGGAAGACTTTTCTCTCGACTCCCATCGCCGCATTTACACCCGCATGATGGACCTGGCCGAATCTTCCCGGCCGATCGACATGATCACGCTGGTCGAAGAGTTCGACCGTCACAAGGAACTCGAGGCCATCGGCGATGTGGGTTACATCTCCGGCCTGGTGGATGGCGTACCTGACCGGCCCAGCATCGAGCACTACATCAAGATTGTTCGCGATAAGGCGCTGTTGCGTGGATTGATCCACACCGCAAACTCGGCCATCGCCCGCGCCGCTGACCAGAGCGACCCCGCGGAGGAAGTGCTCAACGACGTCGAAGCCTCCATCCTACAGCTCTCGGAAAAGCGTATCGGCCGCGGCTTCATGGGCGTGCAGGAAATCGTCAAGGAGTCTTTCGGATCGGTCGATGCCCTGCTGCAGCGCGGCCAGCGCATCACCGGACTGGCCACCCATTATGCCGATCTGGACGAGAAGACCAGCGGCCTGCAACGCTCCGATCTGATCATCATCGCGGCCCGGCCCTCCATGGGGAAGACAGCTTTTGCCATGAACATTGCTGAGAACGCTTCCATCGAGGACCAGAAGGTGGTCGGCATGTTCTCCCTGGAAATGTCGCGGGAAGCGTTGCTGCTTCGGCTGCTGTGTTCGAGGGCCCGGGTAGACTCGCACAAGATGCGCACCGGTTCGCTGTGGCGCGACGATATGGACAAAGTCGTCCAGGCCATGGAGCAACTGGCGCACGCGCCCATTTTCATCGATGACACGCCCGGGATCAGTCTCAGCGAAATGCGCGCCAAGGCACGCCGGCTGCAACAGTCGCAGGGCCAGCTCGATCTGATTATCGTGGACTATCTGCAGCTCATGTCGGGCGGAAGCCGGCGCTACGAAAACCGGACCCAGGAAGTGTCCGCCATCTCGCGCGGACTGAAGGGCCTGGCCAAGGAACTCAAGGTACCGGTGGTGGCGCTCTCCCAGTTGAGCCGCGCGCCGGAAAGCCGCGGCGGCGACCACCGCCCGCAGCTGGCCGACCTGCGCGAATCGGGATCGATCGAGCAGGACGCCGACGTGGTCGCATTCATCTTCCGGGAAGAGGTTTACAAGCCCGACGAGCCCGAGCTGGACGGCGTCGCCGAGATCATCATCGCCAAGCAGCGCAACGGCCCCACCGGCAGAATCAAGCTGGCGTTCCTCAAGCGGTCCACCCGCTTTGAGACCATGGCTCAGGACGGCACGGGACTGGCGGAATAGCGGATTTCCCGGTTAAATCCTGCCTACAACTCCACTGCCACATACTGTGGAAAGCTTGTGGAAGGGATGACCTAATTTCGTTTCGGGACAAGCCTCGTGACAATTGGCGGCTTTCTTGCCGAACGCTAAAAGCTTCGTAACCCGCGTGGATGGTTCCACTTAGTCGCGAACGCCTCTTGCAGTGCCCCGGGTCGCGACGCCGCCGACAGATTTGTATGCGCTTTGGGATTTGCACATCCAGAGGGACATTGACCCTAATGCTCGCCGCGTAGTCGGGCGACGAAATGGGTGCGCCTGCGGCGAATTTCCCGGCGGAAAAACGAAAGCGCCCCAGACCCAGGTTTGAGTCTTGGGACGCCCGTCGAACAGCCCTCCCCCAGAACTGCTCAACCGCAGCCTAGATTTCTTTCCGGTTGACGTAAATGGCCCCGTAGTGCCAGCCAGCCCGCACAACCGGGCTACAAGATCGTGTGAGGCAAAGTCAGAAGTGGATTCAGAAAGTCAAGAGAGCTAAACCAAGCGGAAGCTTGTCAAGAGGAAGAATTCTGAGGTCGTGGTGCAGTTTGCGCAAAAATAATCCTAGCTCTCGTCATTCCGGAGATAGGTTAATCGGCGACCATACCGCGCTTCGGAATGACAGTCCTTATGGGGGTTTTGAAACTCCACCACTACCGATTCTGAGCGGCTTGAGGCCCTGCATCTCCCAGCATCTTGCATGAAGAGCCTCAAGCCAGGACCACTTCGCGCATTGTGTCATTGCCAGGAATTCCGCGGTTAAAAGACTGTTTGAAGTCGGTTTACCGACCTCAACCGCTGGAGGCGCGCCGCCACCCAACGCTTCTCTATATTGAGCCAACCTGCCCAGACAACCTCCCGCCGAGCGGGAATCTCTAACGCTCCCGGGATGGATAGCCGATTAGTTGGTTTGAGGTAACTCGCCCGCATCGGGAGAAGTGTACGCAATATCTGGTCCATGCTGATGAGCTCAGGCCAGGGTCGAGCCGCGAGCGAACTATGACACGAAGAGCAGAAATCATTCGCGCCCTGAATCTGCCGCCGTCGGATTTTGTTCGCTCCCTGTTCCGGCGCCGTGACATCACGCAACCGGTGGATCCACGGCATTCCGCCGTGCCGGTGCTGCGCCGGGCCGAAGTCGCCGCGGTGTATCACAGCCAGCGGGTGGCCGGCGATTTCTACGAATTCCTGCGCGTCGGGCCGTCCCGCCTGTTGTTCGGCCTGTTCGACGTGGCGGGCCGCAGAAAAGACACGCGCGCCATCCTGATCGCGGCGCAGAACACATTTCGAAGCCTCGCGCCCAAGCTTTTTGCGGGCAGGGACTTCAACGAGGCTGAGGCCATGGTCGGCCTCTGCCACGAAATGAACCACACCATCCTGCAGGTCGCTGGCGGCATTCGCAGCTGTCCTGCATTTATCGGTTGCTACAACGAAGACCTGGGGACGGTCTGCTACACCAACGCCGGCCACACTCCAGCGCTGCTCCGCGACCACTCCGGAATCACGCAACTGGAGGCGGGCGGCCTGCCGCTCGGCATCTTTTCCCATGCCACCCACAGCGCCTCGACCTGCGCCCTGGAGCCGGGCACGGCGCTCTTGCTGGTGTCCCGCGGAATTGTCGAGGCGGAGCACGAAGGCCAGGAATTCGGTCTGGCAGGCGTCAAGGAAAGTTTCCAGGGAGCCTCCGCCCTCACCGCCCAGGACTTGTGCCTGGCCATCCTGCAGTCGGCCGAGCAATTCATGGAGGCGCCGCCGGCGCACAACGACGTCACCGCGCTGGTGCTGCTTCGCTACCGCGACACCGGCCAACCGGGATGGCGCACATCCATGCGAAAGCCGCTCGCCTACGGCCGCACCGGCAAAAGAAAATGAAATACCGAGCCGCATCCCAGCTGGCTGGTAACGCCGATTTTTCCGCCATGGGCTTCGACAATCGCCCGCGCGATGGCCAACCCCATGCCTGTACCCTGCACCCGGTAGCGCTGATTCTTGCCACGATAAAACTTGTCAAAGATCAGCGCCTGCTCCATGTCGTCAATGCCGGCGCCCTGGTCGGCCACGCTGACTTCGAGGTTGGCGCCCTTCATCTCGGCCGTGATCCGGATAGGAGATTCGGGTGGTGAATACTTGGCGGCATTCTCCAACAACTGCACCAGGACTTCCTTGATGCGATCCGGGTCCAGGCGGGCGCGGATTTGCTCCGGCACCATGATCTCTATCGGATGCTTGCCCAGAGTCTGTTTCACGTCGTTTACGGCGGCCTGCGCCAGGTCCAGGACACGACACGATTGCAGGTCGAGCTGAAATTCGTGGGACTCGAGTTGCGCCACCTCCGCCGCTTCTCCTACCAGCCGGTTCAAGCGATCGCTTTCTTCGTTGATCACCGTCATCAGCTCCTGGCGATCGTCAGGACTGAGGCCCGTCGTCGAGAGCAGGCTGGTAATCGAAGCTTTGATCGAAGTCAGCGGAGTTCGAAACTCGTGGGTGACCGAATCGAGAATCGCGGAACGCAGGCGTTCGCCTTCCCGCGCCGCTTCGGAACGGGCCAGCGTCTCCACCGCATTGGCGCGTTCGACCGCGATGGCGATCAGGCTTCCCATGGCCGCCAGGGTTTGCCGGGAAAGATTTCCCGCCACGCCGATGGCGCCCACCGTTCTCACGCCCATCTTCAGCGGCGTGTAGCTCAGATTGCGGGCACTGTCCACCATGGGCTCGCCGCGCGCGATGATGGACTTGAGCTGGTCCACATCGAGGTCGGGCACTTCGATTCCCGATCGATAGATGTTTCCCTTGTCCGGTACGTATACCGCCGCCGCGGACACGCCGAACGACTCGACCACGTGGCTCGGCACTGCATTCAGTAATTGCAGAACATTGTCAGCCGTCAGCAATTGCTGGCTGAAGCTGTAGAGCCGTTCGAGTTCACGACGCCGGCCCACCGCTTCGTCCGCCTGCTTCCGCGCCCGGTCTGACAACTCGCTGGCGATTACGGCGGTCGTCAGCAGCGCAAAGAGGGCAATCCAGTTTTGCGTGTCGGCAATGGTGAAGGTGCCGGTGGGGGGCAGAAAGTAGTAATTGAAGGCCGCTGCCGCGACAAATGCGGTGAACAGCGCGTAACGCAAACCCCACAACGCGGAAACGATCAGGACGGAAACCAGAAAGGTCAGCGCTACCGTCGTGGGATTCACGTGGACAACCCTGGTGTAGAGACGCACCACAACGAACAGCGCCGCGGCGCACGCGGCGAAACGCACGACCATCCTGATCGCCGACTGTTTCACGACCAGCGATTGTAGCCGATATCGACAAATTGAACGGCGTCTATGACAATAAGCGGCAATGGCCAAGACTCCAGAACAATGGCTGGAAGAAGCCGCTCCGGAAAAAAAAGGCGGCACGCTCAAGCTGTTTCTTGGCTATGCGCCCGGCGTGGGGAAAACCTACAGCATGCTGAGCGAAGCCATCCGGCGAAAGAGCCGCGGCGAGGATGTAGTGATCGGCATCGTCGAGACCCACGGCCGCAAGGGCGTGGTTGAACTCGTCGAGAAGCTCGAAATCGTGCCCCGAAAAAAGCTCGAATACAAAGGCACGGTTTTCGAGGAAATGGACCTGGACGGAATTCTGGCCCGCAAGCCGGCGGTGGTGCTGGTCGACGAACTGGCCCACACCAACATCGATGGCAGCCGGCATCACAAGCGCTATGAAGATGTCCTGGAATTGCTGGACAACGACATCTGCGTTCTGACCACGATGAACGTGCAGCACCTGGAGAGCGTCGCTCCCAGCGTGCAGCGGATCAGCGGTGTCACGGTGCGGGAGACGGTCCCGGACTGGGTGATGAAGCGGGTGCGCGAAGTGGTCATGGCGGACCTCACTCCAGAGGCGCTGCAGACCCGCATGCGGCGCGGCGATATTTATCCCCTCGACCGGGTGGAGAAAGCGCTCTCCAATTTTTTTCGTCCGGGGACCCTGATTGCTCTCCGCGAGCTAGCTTTGCAGGAAGTGGCCCAGGAGGTTGACCGCAGTCTCGAAACCTACCTCGACGCGCAGGGCGGCGAACGCAACCTGGGGATACGCGAACGGTTTGCGGTCGCGATCAGCTCCAATCCCGCAGCGCAGCAGCTCATTGCCCGGGCGGCTCGAATGGCAAAGCGGCTGGACGGAGAGCTGTACGTCGTTTATGTGGACATCGGAGTCGACGACAACGAAGCCAATCAGCGGTCGCTCGCGTCCAACGTTCGCTTTGCCGAAGCGGTGGGCGCTCAGGTCGTCAAATTGAAGTCACCGACAGTGGCCAAGGCGGTCGCCGGCTTCGTGCGGGAGAAACACATCACCCAGGTCGTGTTCGGCCACTCCGCGGTAAAAGGCTGGAAGCGATATCTGTATCTGAACGCGATCCACAAGTTTCTTCGCGACGCGCCTCCCGTGGATGTCCACATTGTCACCCAGCAATCCTCTTAACCTCTTATGGTGGACAAGAAACGCATCCTGGTGGTGGATGACGAGCCGCAGATCACGCGCGTCCTGCGCACCGCTTTGACCGGCAACGGCTACGAAGTCCGCACCGCCGATGACGGTCACAGCGGCCTGCGATCGGCGCGTGAGTGGCATCCGGACCTGGTGATCACTGACGTTTCCATGCCCAACATGAGCGGCATTGAGCTGTGCCGCCAGCTGCGCGCGGAGTCCGCCTTGCCCATCATCGTGCTGTCGGTGAAGGGCGAGGAAAAAACCAAAGTCGAGGCGCTCGACGCCGGGGCCGACGACTACGTCACCAAACCAGTCGGCATGGACGAACTGCTGGCCCGGGTGCGAAGGAACCTGGCGCGGACACAGCCGACTGAAGATGCGTCCCAGCGGACCATCGCCATCGGCGACTTCAAGATTGATGCCGATGCATTCCGGGTTGTGCTGCGGAATAATGAAGTCCGGCTTACTCCCAAAGAATTTGAACTCCTGCTCTATCTGGCCCGACACGCGGGCCGGGTGGTTACGCATCGGGCCCTGCTTCTTGCCATCTGGGGCCCCAACAGCCTGGAGCAGCCGGAACACCTGCGCGTCCTGGTCGGACAACTGCGGAAGAAAATAGATTCTACGGAGACGCCGCGCTACATCATCACCGAGCCCTGGGTCGGATACCGCTTCGAACCTACGGGCGAAGTTTGAGCTTGCAGGGTCATCCTGAGCGAAGAGAAAAGTTCGCGAAGCGAACTTTCCACGAAGTCGAAGAGCCTGCCCCGAGCGAAGTCGAGGGGTCCCCTACCCACAACTGAGCCCGGTAGACCCGCCGGACCGAGAAAGGCCGAGTCACCGCGCCGCAGCTGAAACCTCGCGGCGCCGAGAACCTGAAACGTGATAGGGATGCTTCGACTCCGTCCGACCGTCGCTAGCGACCGCCCAGGCTCCGCTCAGCATGACAGTGTAGTGATTGCCTCCAGCCTCTAACTTGCTTCGACTCAATGCGATGAGCTCTTTACGAGTTTTTTACGCACTTCTTATACAAACTTTACGGCTCACCGTATCCAATGCAGATAGGAGACGTCATTCAGCAGGCTGGCTGAGGCCGGGAGGTTTCGATGTCTGAACTACATACAGTCGCAGGTTCCGCCGTCTACGCCATGCTGGCCTTGTGTGTCCTGAGCATGGGGTTTATGCTTCGGGTCCTGTTCGCGTTTGTTGCCGAAAGCAGGAAAGAACCCGCCAAACAGTTCGTCAAAATTGCACCCGTGCCCGGGCGGGCAGGCCCGGTCTGCGAACAGGTGTTCGACGACGTGCCCATGGCTTTCGCCGTGCGCTATTCGTTCCAG
Organism: Terriglobia bacterium; assembly: GCA_963816025.1. GTDB lineage: Bacteria > Acidobacteriota > Terriglobia > Terriglobales > Acidobacteriaceae > JAIQFF01. The sequence goes on along the minus strand of CAWFJA010000005.1, from coordinate 314,961 downwards.
TTCAACTGGAGCCATGCGGCTACCGATAGTACTCGAAGCCGGAGTGTGTAAAACGGGGGGAGACACCTTATGCGAGACATTATTTTCGTCGCCGCAACCATTGCTTTTTTTCTGATTTCTATCGCGTATGTGAAGTTCTGTGATCGCATTCGCTGAGGTGAGATGACATGGACGCTGAATCGATCATCGTGCTGGTGGTGAGCGCAGGACTGATGGTTTATCTGCTGTACGCCCTGCTGAGACCGGAGAGGTTTTAATTCTAATGACCGTAAATGGCTGGCTACAGATCATCGTCTATCTCGCCGTGATACTGGCGGTAACCAAGCCCATGGGCGTGTTTATGGCGCGCGTGTTCAACCGGGAGCGCACCTTTCTCGATCCGGTGCTGCGTCCCATGGAGCGCCTGCTGTACCGCCTGACCCTGGTGGACGAAGAACACGAGATGCGCTGGACGGAATACGCAGTCTCGATGCTGCTGTTCAGCGGCGTTTCCATGCTGGTGCTGTACCTGATCGAACGCACCCAGCAGATCCTGCCCTGGAATCCGCAGAAATTCGCCGCGGTCGCTCCCGACTTGGCGTTCAATACGGCGGCCTCGTTCACCACCAACACCAACTGGCAGAACTACAGCGGCGAAGCCACCATGAGCTATCTCACACAGATGGCCGGGTTGGCCTACCACAACTTCGCCTCGGCCGCGGTCGGCATTGCCCTGGCCATTGCATTCATCCGCGGCATCTCGCGGCGCGAGAAAGAAACCATTGGCAATTTCTGGGTCGATCTCACGCGCACCACGCTCTGGGTACTGCTGCCGGCATGCATCATTTACGCGCTGCTCCTGGTCTCGCAAGGCGTGGTGCAGAACTTCAGGCCGTATGACACGGTAAAACTTGTCGAACCGCAGCAGGTGCAAAGGGTCGCTGACGGGAAACCAGTTGTCGGCCCGGACGGCAAGCCGGTAATGGACACAGTCACCGACCAGGTGATCGCGCAGGGGCCGGTCGCGTCTCAGGAAGCGATCAAGATGCTGGGCACCAACGGCGGCGGCTTCTTTAACGCCAACAGCGCGCATCCTTTCGAGAATCCCACGCCGCTGAGTAATTACCTGGAAATGATTTCCATCTTCGTGATTCCGGCCGGCCTGACCTACACCCTGGGCCGGATGACGGGATCGCCGCGTCACGGCTGGGCGGTCTGGGCGGCCATGGCGATTCTGTTCGTGTGCGGCGTGAGCACGGCCTACTGGGCAGAAGCCAAAGGCAATCCCCTGCTCAAGGGAGTAGATCAGCACGCCAGCACGATGCAGTCTGGCGGCAACATGGAAGGCAAGGAAGTCCGCTTCGGCATTGCCGACTCGACGCTTTTTGCGACCATCACCACCGACGCCAGTTGCGGCGCCATCAACGGCTGGCACGATTCCTACACACCACTGGGCGGGATGGTGCCGCTGGCCAACATCATGCTCAGCGAAACCGTATTCGGCGGCGTGGGCGCGGGCATGTACGGAATTCTGATCTACGTCGTGCTGGCTGTGTTCATCGCCGGGCTCATGGTAGGGCGCACGCCGGAATATCTGGGCAAGAAGATCGAAGCCTATGACGTGAAGATGGCCATGCTGGTAACGCTGGTGTTTCCGCTCGTCATTTTGGTGCTGACCGGCATCTCGTCGGTCGAGGGATTTGGGACTTCAAGCATAAGCAATCCTGGGCCCCACGGCCTGACTCAGATTCTGTATTCCTTCACATCGCAGGCCGGGAACAACGGCTCCGCTTTCGGCGGGCTAAACGGGAACACGCCTTGGTACAACATCGCCGGTGGAATGACGATGCTGATCGGGCGCTTTTTCATGATCCTCCCCATGCTGGCCATTGCGGGAAACCTGGCCAAGAAGAAATATGCTCCGCCGTCACTGGGTACGTTCCCGGTCACGACCCCTCTGTTCAGTGTTCTGCTGGTTGGGGTGATTGTGATTGTGGGTGCGTTGACGTTTTTTCCCGGCGCTGAGCCTGGGACCGATTCTTGAGCACTTGTTGATGCAGGCCGGAAAGACCTTCTGAGGAAATATGGCAGAAAAAAAGGGCAAAGCGATTTGGGACTTGAAGATCGTGCGAGGCGCGCTCTGGGACTCGTTGCTGAAGCTGAATCCCCGCAAAATGATGGGCAATCCCGTCATGTTCGTGGTGGAAGTGGGCAGCGTGCTGACCTCCGTCCTGCTGGTGCGCGATGTGCTGGGCCACCAGGGACAGTTTGGCTTCAATCTGCAGATCACGCTCTGGCTGTGGTTTACGGTGCTGTTCGCCAATTTCGCGGAGGCCATGGCGGAAGGCCGCGGCAAAGCCCAGGCCGAGTCTCTGCGCAAGGCCCGGTCGGAGACCGTGGCCAACCGCGTGCTGCCCGATGGCAAAATCGAAAAGATCGCCAGCTCCAAGCTGCGTTCCGGCGACCTGGTGTTGGTGGCCGCGGGCGAATTCATTCCGGGTGACGGCGAGATTGTGGAAGGAGTTGCCTCGGTAGACGAGTCCGCGATCACGGGCGAGTCCGCGCCCGTGATCCGCGAGGCCGGAGGCGACCGCTCGGCCGTGACCGGAGGCACGCGCGTGCTCTCCGACCACATCAAAATCAAAATTACGTCTAATCCCGGAGAAACCTTCCTCGATCGCATGATCGCGCTGGTCGAAGGCGCCGAGCGGCAGAAGACGCCCAATGAAATCGCGCTCAACATCCTGCTGGCGGGCTTGACGATTATCTTTCTGCTGGCCGTGGTCACGCTGCAACCCTTCGCGATTTATTCAGGATCGCCGCAGACGGTCTTCGTGCTGGTATCGCTGCTGGTCTGCCTGATTCCCACCACCATCGGAGGTCTGCTTTCCGCCATCGGCATTGCCGGCATGGACCGCCTGGTGCAGCATAACGTGCTGGCCATGTCGGGACGCGCAGTCGAGGCCGCGGGCGACGTCAATACCCTGCTGCTCGACAAGACGGGCACCATCACCCTGGGAAATCGCCAGGCTGCCGAGTTTGTCTGCGCGCCCGGAGTGACCGAGGCCCAACTGGCCGACGCCGCGCAACTGTCATCGCTTCCCGATGAAACTCCCGAAGGGCGCTCGATCGTGGTCCTGGCAAAAGAGCGCTATGGCCTCCGTGGACGCAACCTGGCGGAGCACGAAGCGCATTTTGTGCCCTTCACCGCGCAGACCCGCATGTCGGGCGTGAATCTGGATGGCCGCGAAATCCGCAAGGGCGCATCCGACGCGATTTCGAAATATATCTCCGCGGTAAACGGCACCGGCCTGTCCAAAGAGGTGCAGGCCACGGTCGAACAGATTGCGCGTTCCGGCGGTACGCCTCTGGTGGTCTCCGAGAACAAGCGGGCGCTGGGCGTGATCCATCTCAAGGACATCGTGAAAGGCGGAATCAGAGAACGTTTCAACCAGCTCCGCGTCCATGGGCATTCGTACCGTGATGATCACGGGCGACAACCCGCTTACCGCCGCCGCCATTGCCCGCGAAGCCGGAGTCGATGATTTTCTCGCCCAGGCCACGCCCGAAAGAGAAGATGGACCTGATCCGCCGGGAACAGGCCGAAGGAAAACTGGTGGCCATGACCGGAGACGGCACCAACGACGCGCCCGCCCTGGCCCAGGCCGATGTCGGCGTCGCCATGAACACCGGCACGCAGGCCGCGAAAGAAGCGGGAAACATGGTGGACCTGGATTCGAATCCCACCAAGCTGATCGAGATCGTCGAAATCGGCAAGCAGTTGCTGATGACGCGCGGGGCACTGACCACGTTCTCGATCGCCAACGATGTAGCCAAATACTTTGCCATCATTCCGGCAATGTTTGCCGGCACCTTCCCGGTGCTGAACGCGCTGAACATCATGCATCTCAAGACGCCGGGGTCCGCGATATTGTCGGCCGTCATTTTCAATGCGCTGATCATTGTCGCCCTGATCCCGCTGGCGCTGCGGGGGGTGAAGTATCGCGCCATGGGCGCAGCCGCCCTGTTGCGTAACAATCTTTTGATCTATGGCCTGGGTGGAATTATCGTGCCGTTCATCGGCATCAAGCTGATTGACATGGTCATCACGCGCATCGGGATGGCTTAGGAATTTTAGAATTCAGATTTAAGAATTCAGATCTAAAGACACAAGAGGCAAGTATTAACGAGAACCGCCATGAAAAAGAACCTCCTGATTTCCGTACTGATGACCATCGTTACCACCGTCCTGCTGGGCCTGGTCTATCCCCTGGTGGTCACAGCGCTGGCGCAGCTTTTCTTTCGTGACAAGGCCAACGGACAACTGGTCGAGCGCAATGGGACCGTCGTGGCCTCGCGCATCATCGCCCAACCCTTCGTGGGCGCGGGATATTTTCATCCGCGGCCTTCTGCGGCCGGCAACGGTTATGACGCAACCAGTTCGGGAGGAACGAACTATGGGCCCACTAATCAGAAGCTGATCGATCGCGTGAACGCCGACGTGGCCAGCGCGCAGGCTGAGAATCCCGGCAAACCGGTGCCCGCCGACATGGTCACAACATCCGCTTCAGGGCTTGATCCCGACATAACGCCGGCCTCGGCAGAATTCCAGGTCCCCCGCATTGCCAAGGCACGCGGCCTGAGCGAAGCAGCGGTGCGGACAATCGTGGCTCAGCACACCCAGGGACGGCAATGGGGCTTCTTCGGAGAGCCTCGTGTCAACGTGCTGGAACTGAACCTGGCGCTGGATTCGCTCTCGAAATAGTCATCAGGCCACGGCCCGGATTGACCACCCCTCTTGGTAGTCACTTAGTCGCGCGCCCTCCACGTCACCCTTCACAAAGTTTCATCTCTGAAAAGAGCCCGAAGTGTGACTGATATGTCCTCGCATGGTGAAGAAAGGGAAGGATGGAAATAAAAATGAAAATCAACACACGCAGAACTCTAGCCGCTCTCGTATCTGGACCAGGATGGATCAGATACATAGCTGGCGTAGCAGCGGCCATGCTATTCGCTGTTCCCGTCCTTTACTCGCAGCAGGAACAGCCGGTTCCGGCCACTGCGCAGGAGGTTCAAGAACTCCGGCAGCTGGTGCATGATTTGCAGGCTAAGGTCGCGACCCTGGAGAGCCAGGCACCGAAGCAGCCACCTGCTGCAGGTGCGGCGGAAAATCCCGGCGGCGCCCCACAACCGGCGAACGGCGCCCCCGTTGCCGCTGCTGTGCTCAGCCCCGATGATCGCGGCGTCCTGGACTTCTTTCGTGGGACCACCATCAATCTGGGCATTGACGGGTACTACGGATACAACTTCAATCAGCCGGTGGGGAGGGTCAATCTGCTGCGCGCCTACGACGTCAGCAGCAACAGCTTCAGTTTGAACCAGGCGAACCTGATCATCGAACATGCGGCTGACGTTTCCGCGGGGAGTCGCTTTGGGGTTCGGCTCGATCTGCAATACGGACAGGCAACGGAATCCAGTCAAGGAAATCCCGGCAATGAACTTCGGCCGCAAGCCTATCGCCCTATTTGGCAGGCATATGGGACATACATTTTCCCTCTGGGCAAAGGCTTAACCGTCGACTTCGGCAAATGGGCGAGTTCCCTGGGGCTGGAGGGCAACTACACCAAGGATCAAATCAACTATTCCCGCTCGTATTTCTTCAATTTCCTGCCGTTTTATCACACCGGCGTACGTGCAACCTACCAATTCAACAATTTTGCCACTCTGACCTATGGAGTTGTGAACGGCGTCGGGCAAGCCGAAGACTTCAATGGCTTCAAGTCCCAACTCATGTTTCTTACCCTTCATCCCTCCAAAACGGTGAGCTGGAACATCAACTACTACGGCGGGCAGGAGCAGCGTGACGTTGTACCTATACTGAATCCGGGTTTCCCCACCGAACCTACCCAGCCTGGGCTGCCCGTGACGCCGGTTGTGCCAGCTCCGAACGGGTGGTTTCACGCTTTCGATTCCTATGCGACCTGGACACCGACGGCAAAACTTACGCTGGCCGTGGAGGGCGATTACGTGATCAATCGTGTCCTATCGCATTCGGCTCCGGCTCATGTTGACGGCGGAGCTGCGTACGTGCGCTACCAGGTGACGCCCAAAGTTGGGTTGGCAGGGCGGGCCGAGTATCTTTCAGATCGCGGCGGCTTGTTCAGTGGCGCCACCCAGGCATTGAAGGAGACCACGCTCACCTACGAATACAGGTTCACGGACGGGTTCCTGGTTCGCACCGAGTGGCGGCGGGATTTTTCCAATCAGCCATTCTTTTTGAGCGACCGGACGGGGGTTTTCAAAAAGGACCAGAATACGGCAACGATTGGGCTGGTATGGTGGATGGGACGAAAGCAGGGGAGTTGGTAAGCAGACTCAGGGAGCAACGCCTTGAACCGTCTCACGCTCTTCGGACTCTTTGCCGTAACCGCGATGCTGGTGACCTACGCGCTGGAGAATCGCACCCGCTGGTTCATTCTGGGGTTCAGCGTGGCTTGCGTGCTGGGCTCGATTTACGGCTTCCTGCAGGGCGCCTGGCCGTTTGGGATTGTGGAAGGCATCTGGTCGGTGGTGGCGCTGCGGCGTTGGTGGCTGGCGAGTGATCGATCACAAACCACGTAGGGGCGGATGTCCTCATCTGCCCAGTCGAGCGAAGCTCGACAGGCTCTGCCTGAGAACATGAGTTTTGAACTTGGATACCGCGGACTGCGCGCCGCCGGTCCTGAGGACATCTGCCTCTACTGTTCAGGGCGCCCTATTTCCGCCGGGCGAGGTTTCTTTCTCAAACAGCATTTTGAAATCCTCCACGGAAGTAAGCACCACCACGATTGACGACCCGATCACGCCGGCCACAAACATCACTTCGACGATACGAATCAGGATCAAAATCAAGGTGTTCATAAGCGATGCCCTTCCTCGTACTCGCTGGAGCGATGCCCACCCGCTGGAGATGAAGCTTTGGTCGGGGCGCGCGGATTTGAACCGCGGACCCCCTGCGCCCAAGGCAGGTGCGCTACCAGGCTGCGCTACGCCCCGACTGTGAAGAAACCTTCAGTTCGATTATAGCCGACGTCAGCGTTTGTCCGGCTTCTTCCCGTGCCCCAGCACGGGCTGAATCCAGTGCTCCGGTTACGCACACGGCGTATAATTCAGCACTGGATCATGCTGACCCCGCGTTATGCCCTGGTGGCCTACGTAAGAAATCCGGTCGGGGAATTTGTCGAACGGCTCCGGCGGCAGCTTCACCCCGAACTCCCTCACTTGGCGGCCCATCTCACTGTGCTCCCGCCCCGCCTGCTACAGGGGACGGAACGATCGGCGGTAGCGATCCTGGAAGAAGTGTGCAGCCGGGTCGCTCCTTTCACGGTTACGCTGGGCGACGTCGAGACCTTCGTCCCGCGCACGCCCACGGTTTTCATTCGCGTGGCCGAAGCCTCCTACCGCATGCGCGAGCTGCATGACCAGCTCAACACCAAGGCGCTGGCCGCCCAGGAAGAGTGGCCGTACATGCCTCACCTCACCATCGTGAAGATGAGTGACGAGCCCCAGGCGCAGCGAGCCTATCGCGTGGCCCGCGAGCGTTGGGCCCACTTCGACGGCAGCCGCGATATCCAGGTGAGTGAACTGACTTTCGTGCGCGAAGACGAACAGAATTGCTGGGTCGATCTGGCCGGGGTCCCGCTGGGCCGCCAGCTGGTGTCGTAAACCGGGCGTCGGACCTCGGCGCTTGGACCTCAGAAAAATCAGCCACGGATTTCACGGATTTTCACGGATTAACATCTCTATCTTCTTTTGCCTTATCCGTGTAAATCCGTGAGATCCGTGGCTGATTGTTTAGCGTCCGAGGGCCGAAGTCCGAGGTCCGGCGCCCACTCTCCGCCTCCGAAGTACATGGCCTTCCCGTCTATTGCCAAGCCCGGTTTCTGGGCGTACATAAGATGTTGGGTTGCTGCGTAAAGCCGCTTCCCGTAAGGGTTTTGGGGCGTTACGGCCAGGAGGCTTATGCAGACAGGAGTTTACGGGTCAGGCTATCTCGGGACGGTGGTTTCAGCCTGTCTGGCGGACTTCGGAACTCCGGTAACCTGCTGCCATCCCGATAGTTCCCGCATGGTCGAAATGGCACAGGGCAATGTGCCCTTCTTCGAGAAGAACCTCACGGAAGTAATCAAGCGTAACGTGCGCTCTGGCCGGCTGGCGTACTCCACCGATATGGAGTCTTTCGCCCGGAAAGCCCAGGTGATTTTCCTGGCGGAAGACACGCCGCAGCACCTGGCCGACCTGGCGGTTCGAATCGCGCGCCTGGCGCCGAAGCCTCCCATTCTGACCATCATGACGCCGGTGTCGGTCGGAACCGCCACCAGTGTAGAGAAGCGGCTGAAAGACGCTGGACTGAAAGCCACCATCGTGTCGCAACCCGTGTTTCTCACTCCGGGCTGCGCCGTCGAAGATTTCAACTGGCCCGATCGGATCATCCTGGGCACGGCGGCCAACGATGCCGTGCTGGCGCTGAAACAGATTCTCCATCCCCTGGTGATGCGGGGCGTTCCGGTCATCGTGACCAATCACGAAACCGCGGAGCTGGTGCGGGAATCGGCCACGGCGTTTGTGGCGACCAAGATTTCTTTCATCAATGAGCTTTCGAGTTTGTGCGAGCACGTCAACGCCGATGCCGTCAGCCTGGCGATGGCGCTGGGGCTCGACAAGAAAATCGCGCCCCGCTGCCTGCAGCCGGGAGCCGGCATGGGCGGAATTTTCGCCGAGTCTGACATGGAATCGCTGGCCGAACTGGCGCGCGGCAAGGGAGTCTCGCTCAAGGTGCTGACCGCGGCGCGGGAAGTGAATCTCAGCCTGGCCGACCGCATCGTGGACAAGATCTCGACCATGGTGAAATCGGTGCAGAACAAAGACGTGGGAATTCTCGGCCTGGCTTTCAAGCCCAACACCAACTCAGTCGCCGGATCATCTTCGATGCGACTGGCGCAGAATCTGGTGGCGCGGGGCGCGCGCGTCCGCGCCTACGATCCGGTAGCCATCCCCGAGGCGCGCATGGAACTGAATGGCACCGTCCACTATTGCGAAACGCCTTACGCGGCGTGCGAGGGCATGGATGCGCTGGTCGTCGGCACCGGCTGGCCCGAGTTTCGCGGCCTCGATTTCGATCGCATCAAGCACCTGCTGAAGCGCCCGGTGATTGTGGACACCAAGAACCTTCTCGACTCGACGCGCCTGCGCGCCATGGGATTCGAGTACGTCGGCGTCGGCCGGCACTAAGCGTTTTTGCAGCCGTCCGCGCAGCCCTCCCCTGCCTTCTGACAGCTCTCACCCCAGTTGCTATAATCGCTATGAAACGGTGGGAGTAGCTCAATTGGTAGAGCACCGGACTGTGGCTCCGGACGTTGCGGGTTCAATCCCCGTCTCCCACCCCAAACCCGAAATCCTGTAGGTTGTGTGGGGCGGACGCTCCCTTCGACTTCGCTCAGGGCAGGACTCTGTCCGCCGCTTTTGACTTGGACTCTGTTGCTCGCTCCCATCACGCCTCGAAGTCCAAACCAAACCAACTTCAAAAGCGGCGGACAAGAGTGTCCGACCCACACGCCGCGCGCTATACTGCGGCATCGGATGGCCAACATACTTTATGGCGTCAATGGCGAAGGCTCAGGCCATTCCACCCGGGCCCAGGAAGTCATCTCCCATCTGATCGCCCGGGGACACAGCGTCCATGTAGCTTCTTTCGATCGCGGGCTGCGCAATCTGCGCGAAAAATTTGAAGTGACGGAAATCTACGGTCTGCGGCTGGCGTACGTGAACAATGAGGTCCGGTACGGACGTACGCTGACCAGGAACCTGCTTTCGGTGCGGCAGAGGGCGAAGAGCATCGCGCTACTGTCCGAACGGGTTGAAAACTGGACGATCCAACTGGTCATTACCGATTTTGAGCCGCTTACCTGCCATGTTGGTCAGCACCTTCGCCTGCCGGTGATCTCCATCGACAATCAGCACTGCCTGACCAATACGGACGTGTCCTATCCCAAGAAATACCGGCGCGACGCCGCGGTGGCGAAGCTGGTTACGCGCATCATGACTCCGCGGGCTGATGCGTATCTGGTGACTTCGTTCTTCGAGGCGCGGGTCAAGCGTCCTCGAACATTCCTGTTTCCGCCGATTCTGCGCCAGCAGGTACTCCAAGCCGTTCCCACGACCGGCGAGCATGTCCTGGTCTATGTGACTTCTCCGGCGCCGGCTCTGGCGAAGCTGTTGGGCTCGGTGCGCTGTCCGTTTGTGGCCTACGGCTTCGGACGTGAAGGACAGAGTGGCAATGTGCTCTACAGAAAGCCCGGCATGGATCAATTTCTGGAAGACTTGATCGGCGCGAAAGCCGTCATCGCCAATGCCGGATTTTCCCTGATGACCGAAGCGCTTCACCTGGGGAAGCCGTATCTTGCGATTCCGATCGAACATCAGTTTGAACAGATTTTCAACGCATACTGGCTCGACAAGATGGGATACGGCACTTATTGGGAAGAACTGAACAAGGAACGGATCGAGTCGTTTCTCTATAATCTGCCGGACTACCGGGAGCGATTGACGGCGTATCCACGACGGGGAAACGCAGCCCTGCTGGACAAACTCTGCAGTCTGATCGCGGAGTACACGTCGACGCGCGCGGCGAGGGCGGGACGGAGGCGAAAGTGACGACGGAGGATGAATCACTGCTCCCAAAGCCGGCGGCCGCCCCCAAGTCGAACATCATCTTTGAAGCTGCGGCTTCACCAGCCTGACGGTGGCGGTGCTTTCGCTTTTTCTGTTCGCGTGGATCGGGGATGGTGTTGCGCACGACCGCACGGCCGGCTTTGATCTTGCGATACGGAACCAGGTCCATGCCTACGCCTCTCCGCCTCTCACCAAGGCGATGATCTTCATTTCGTTTCTGGGCGGGGACGGGCTGACTGCGGCCGCCATCCTCTCGGTGATTGCATTCCTGCATCTTCCGCTGGAGGCGGGCGGCGCTGTGGATGGTGGTCACCATTCTGGGGGCGCTGGTGCTGGACCTGAGCCTGAAATATGCCTTCCATCGCCCACGCCCTGTCCCATTTTTTGTGCCCGTGCCCTACACCTACAGCTTTCCCAGCGGGCACTCCTTGTTTTCATTCTGCTTCTATGGCGTGCTGGCGGGATTGCTGACCAGGAGTATCCGGTCCCGGATGGCGCGCGTTCTGATCTGGACGCTGGCTGCTCTTCTGGTGGCGGCCATTGGTCTGTCGCGCGTTTATCTGGGTGTGCACTATCCCAGCGACGTGATCGCCGGATATCTGGCAGCGTCGCTTTGGGTAAGCACGCTGGTAGCTCTCGACCGTGTGCGGATGGAACGTGAAGAATGCATCCAACCACGGCACTTAACTTTTGCTTCGGCTTCATTCGGAGCGCAATTTCCACCATTCCAGACTTCGTCACTTTCACTTGTGGCATACACTGTGCCGGCGAGGCCTTGAGGTTTCAGATTGAGCAATCGTCGAGCATGATGTCCGCCGCGCGTGGCCACGTGGAGTCTGCGGTGGACTTGTTGTGTTTGTTCTGTTGCTGTTCGCCTCAGCCTGGCGCACTTCTCATTCGCGGCTGAAGCCCTTCCCCCGACCCACGTGGACGACTTCACCGGTCGCCCGCGGGTGGTCATCATGAGCGACATCGGCAACGAACCTGATGATCAGATGTCGTTCGTTCGCCTGCTCCTGTACTCGAATGAATTTGAGATCGAAGGAATCGTTGCCACCACCTCCACCTGGCAGAAGAGTGCGCTGCATCCCGAAACCATGCATGCCCTGATCCAGGCCTATGGACAGGTGCGGCCCAATCTCCTGCTGCACGCCAAGGGCTGGCCGAATGCAGAGGAGCTCGGCGACCGAGTTCTTAGCGGGCAGCCGGCATACGGATTGGCCGCCATCGGGGCCGACAAAATGTCGGCGGGAGCGGAGGCGATCATTCGGTCGGTTGACCGCGACGACCCGCGGCCGTTGTGGATTTGTGTCTGGGGCGGGGCCAACACCCTGGCGCAAGCGCTCTTGCATGTACGCGCCACCCGACCGGCCGGCGAGGTGGACAGATTCGTCGAGAAGATCCGCGTCTATTCCATCACCGATCAGGATGATACCGGCCCGTGGATCCGGCGGGAATTCCCCAACCTGTTCTACATTGTTCAGCCTTCAACCCAGAAGGGCGACGACTACTATTACGCGACCTGGACCGGAATCAGCGGCGACGTTTACTACCGCAATGGCGCGGGCGCGGACTCGACGATCGTCACCAACGAGTGGCTGGACACGAACATCCGCAGCAAGGGGCCGCTCGGGAAGCTGTATCCCAGGTTTGCCTTCATCATGGAAGGGGACACGCCTTCCTTTCTGGGTCTGATCGACAACGGACTAAATGCTTATCGCCGGCCTGACTGGGGTGGGTGGGGAGGCCGCTACATTTACCGGCAACCGTACGGGGAAATGCATGCCATCTGGACCCAGGGAGGCAACACTTTTTCGCGGGTCACGTCGCAGGACACGGTAATTGGCGTGGATGGCAGGGAGTACACCTCCGACCAGGCAACAATCTGGCGCTGGCGCGAAGCTTATCAGAACGATTTTGCCGCGCGGATGGACTGGACCATTAAGGACTACAAACATGCCAATCACAATCCGCTGGTGGAAGTGAATGGTCAGCCTGGGACCGCTCCCCTGCTGATCGATGCCGAAGTCGGCAAGCCAGTGTCACTGGACGCAAGCCGGAGTCGCGATCCTGACGGCCAGAGCTTGCATTACCACTGGTTTCACTATGGCGAAGCAGGCAGCACCGATGCGAACCTGGCCTCGGTCAATATCAGCGGCGCCGACTCGGCAAAAGCCACGGTGACGGCGACCGCGGTTTGCCGTCCGCAATGGCTGCCTCGGGGGCAATGCCTGGGAAATGGGACAGCGCACATCATCCTGGCGGTGACGGACGATGGGTCACCGCGGTTGACATCTTATCGCCGCGTGATGCTTACGGTGCGTTCGGGCAGCGTTCAATAGATTACATCACCCACCCTGGCGCAAAGTGCGCGACGAGGGTGGGGCACCCTGGCGCTCAGGAAGTTATATTCCGCTCGCACCGATCGTTGTTAGACTACGGCGCGGTTAGACTACGTCGCGGACTTTCTGCCTGATCGCTGATTGGAGCTGCTTGATGAACCCCAAGTTCTCGCTGCTGGCGGAGTTGACGGCCGAGTTCCTCGGAACCTTTGTGTTGATCCTGTTCGGGACCGGCGTGGTTGCGATGGTGGTGCTGTTTCCCAGCCAGACGCCGGGCGAGGTGATTCACGGCGGTTATACCAACATCACTTTGGGCTGGGGGCTGGGCGTGACCATGGGGATATATGTCGCTGGAAAGGTTTCGGGGGCGCACCTGAATCCAGCGGTCACCCTGGCGTTTGCGGTTTTCCGCGGATTCCCCTGGCGCAAAGTGTTGCCCTACTCGATCGCGCAGAGTGCCGGAGCATTCGTGGCCGCGGCGCTGGTGTATCGCAACTATCTGCCTGCCTTCCGTCTGGTGGATCCGCAACTGGAAAGAACGGCGGGCATCTTCACCACTTTTCCAGCCTTCCCCAACTTGCCGCAGGCAGGATTCCTGGACCAGGTAATCGGCACGGCATTGCTGCTGCTTCTGGTCTTCGCCATCATTGATGAATTCAACATGCCTCCGGGCGCCAACCTGGCGCCGCTGATGATTGGACTGGTCGTGGTCGCCATCGGGATGAGCTTTGGGGCCATGCACGGATACGCGATCAATCCGGCGCGTGATTTCGGCCCTCGTTTGTTCACGGTGCTGGCCGGCTTTCGCAACAATGGAATCACGGACGGGAACCGGGTGTGGTGGGTGCCGGTGTTGGCGCCGCTGATCGGGGGAGTCGTGGGTGCTGGAATCTACGACTTCGGCATTCGGCGCTTCCTGCGCCGCGCCTCGTAGACACGAGGTAGCGGGTTTCTGTTTGCGCTTTCCCGGCTGAGGGTGATCTTGTTTGTGTGCGCAAGGGTGGGGAGGCAAGGACGTGAACAGCGAACCGGGAACAGTATCCGCCTTACACAGACCAAAACCTTTCGCTGACTCTGGTGCTGACGATGTGCCTCCCACCCTTCGCAAAAAACGCGAAGGATGGGGCACACCCGGTTGGGTAATGCCCAAGCGGAATTTACTTAAGGCCTTCGACCAGGTAGAGATCGCCCAGGGTGCGATGGAAGCCGTAGACGTAGGTCTTTCCATCGGGCGTCGTCTGAATCGGTCCGATGGTGGAGACGCCGGTGGTATCGACCGGAACAATCTGTTTGCGGGCAGTTTTCTTCCCGGTGGCTAGATCCAACTGATAAACCTTGGCCGGAACTTCTCCGGTGCGATAGAGATAGATGGACTTTCCATCCTGGTTCCAAATGATGGGGATATCTCCCGGCTCGAATCCATTCACCAAGCGAGGGTCGCCGCCCGCAACCGGGTAGAAGTATCCCTTTTCGTCGGGACCCGTTCCGACGACCAGCTGGCCATCGGGAGAAATCGCAAACGCGGTTGCGTCGACGCCTTCGGGAGAAATCGGTTTCGGGGTTCCTCCGGAAAGATCTTGCGCGTAGAGGCGAACGCCTTTGCCCGGTTCGTTGCCCGAGAAAACAAAGCGCTTGCCATCGGGGAACCAGCGGGCCCACTGATGGTTGATCGAATCGTTGGTGAGCGGCTGGGTCTCGCCGGCCCCGGTAGGCAACAGCCGGAGTTGCTCGGGCGAGCCCGGACTCTGCACGATGACCCACTTCTGGTCGGGAGACAACGCGTCGGCAACGCCTTCACCGAGACGAATGGCTGGGGAACCATCCGTGTTGCGAATGTACACCGCGTAAGTCAGCTCTTTTGAATCGCCATACTGCACTCCGCCGCCAACTCCCTCCTCATCAAAAAGGACGATTTTGCCGTCAGGCGAAAGGTCGGCGGGATAGGAGTAGTCCAGCCAGGAAAGGTCTCGCTCTTTGGTCTCACCTTCCTGGAGCGCCATGACCTCGCGCCGCCGGCCGACGCGGGCCAGGAGCACCCGTCCATCGTGCCAGATGTCGAACACCACCAGCGTGCCGGGTATCCGCGCCACTAACCGTTCTTTTCCCGCCAGGCTCACGGCGGAAAGATAGTGATCCACTCCCAACTCGCTGGCGGTGAACCAGACTTCCTCGCCGTTGGCTGACCAGGCAAGCCCCCCGGTGCCGTACCAGTCGCGAGTCAGTTTTGTCTTCTTGCCAGACAGATCCACCACGGCGACGGAGCCGCCGTCGTCTCCCTGGTTGGAGTGGTCGATGAAGGCGACGTGATCTCCCTTCGGCGAAACCCGGGGATAGCTGATCCAGCCGCCGCTGGTTTCGTAGAGGACCTTGCCGATGGGATATTCCAGCCGTTCACGGCCATTCACGTTGCGCACCACCGCCAGGCTGGTCCCATCCGGAGACCAATCCGCCGACTCGACGTCCTCGAGAATCGGACGGGGCGCGCCGCCCGCCAATGGCGCTCTGGCCAGCGTGCCCACGTTCACCCAGGTTCCAACCGGATGGCTGCCCAAAGAGAGCGCCATCTCACCGGTCGAGGAAACTCCCAGAAGCTCGGCGCGGCCCAGTCCCAGAGAGCGGGATTCGACCGTACCCTGGCGGGCAGAGAAGATCTCTACCGGATTGCCCTGCCAGGAGGCGCTGTACAAGATGGTCTGCCCATCGGGCGCGAACCGGGCGGAGCGAATTTCGCCTCGGCGGAACGTGATCTCGTGATACAGCGGCGCGCTGGTCCCCGACGATCCCCATAGCCGCTTGCCCAGCAATAGTCCGGCGGCAAGAGCAAGAAGCAGTCCGAGGCCGACCAGCGCGGGCAGAAGACGGCGGCTGCGCTGCGCCGGGACCGGCCTGTCTTTATGGCTACTCGCTTTTTCCGGGGCCGCCAGGGCCGACGCAGCGACACCGCTGACACCGGCGCGTGAAGAATCGGTGTCCCGCTTCAAGCGCTTCAGATCCGCACGCAGCTCAGCCGCGCTCTGGCAGCGCAGCTCACGGTCTTTCTCCAGAGCCTTGTTCAGGATCGCTTCCAGCTGCGGCGGCAGGCCGGGGTTCAGCTGGACCGATGGCGTCGGCACTTTGTTCAGGATCGCTTCGAAGATGACCGCGGAGGTTGTTCCCGAGAAGGGCTGTTTGCCGGTCGCCATTTCATACAGCATGACGCCGAATGAGAATAGGTCCGTGCGATGGTCCAGAGCTTCGCCGCGCGCCTGCTCGGGCGACATATAGGAAATCGTGCCCATCGCCGTCCCCGGCGTGGTGAGCTGGTCCACACTGATGGCCGAACGCGTGCCTTCCGAGGCATCGACCGCGCGGTTCCCTTGCGGAGTGAGCTTCGCAAGGCCGAAGTCGAGAATCTTGGTTTGCCCGCGTTGGGTGACAAAAACATTCGCCGGCTTGATGTCGCGATGCACAATACCACTGGAGTGGGCGGCGTCGAGCGCGTCGGCTATCTGGATGCCCAGCTCGAGCAATTGTTCAAGCTTGAGCGGACGGCCCTCAATTTTATGTTTGAGAGTCGTGCCGTCCAGATACTCCATGGCGATGAAGGCCTCCCCGGCCTCCTCGCCGATGTCATAGATGGTGCAGATATTGGGATGGTTCAGGGCAGAAGCCGCCTGGGCCTCGCGCTGGAAGCGCGCCAGCGACTGCGGGTCGCGGGAAACGTCATCCGGCAGGAACTTGAGAGCGACAAAGCGGTGCAGGCGGGTGTCTTCGGCTTTGTAGACAACACCCATGCCGCCACCGCCGACCTGTTCGATAATGCGATAGTGCGAAATGGTCCGGCCGATCACTGGCGCACGATGTTACTGGTTGTGAAACCGGCAAGTCAATGAAAGCCCCGCAGTGGGTAGTGGCTTGGTGTGAAATCTCCCGCGGCGATCTTTTCACCACGAACCGCGTGGGGACAGCCGTCCTCGGCTGGCCTGTCGAGCGAAGCTCGACCGCTCTTTCTCGACTGCCAAACCTAGCGGAGCGTTGCTCCGCCGGGCAGATGAGGACATCTGCCCCTAGGTGGTCTGTGGGCTGAGCGGGTGAGTGGACCGGTCATCGCGACTGCGAAGCTAGAACCCCGGGGTGAATGAATATCCCAGGGACACGCCGAATCGCGTGGCTCGGGGAGAACTGAACTCCTGGTTGTTGCGGATCAGGTAAAGGTCGGCTTCCGGGCGAACAAAAAAGTGGCCGCGAAAGTAGTAGCGAAGCCCGGCGCCGAAATGACCCATGAAGTGATTGCTGCTGACAAAGTCGGTGCAGGTGAAACCACAGACAAAGGTTCCCTGGTAGAAGCGCAAGCTCTCCCATCCGATGCCGGCTGAAAGTTCGGCCATTGCGTGACTGCCCAGCTTCGGAGCATAAATCCCGCCAAAGTCGTAGAAAAGCGGACGGTAGGGCTGGAAGCCGCCGTAGAGATTCTGACTGCCTCTCCAGGCCAGTTCGCCACTGACGCCGAAATCCCGTTTCAAAAGAATGTCCGCGCTGAACACCGGGTACGCTCCGCCGGTGAGTGACACCGGGTTATGGTTTCCCGTGGCGCTCGACGCCGAAGGCGCGGTCAGCGTGCCCACGCCAAAAGCCACATCGAACTGTTGCGCATGAACCGTGCCCTGAATAATGAAAGGAAAAAACAGCACTGCGATTAAGCTTAGCTTTCTCAAGGTACCCTCCAGAACGATATATGCTTTAGATGCAACGAGTCAGCCGGGGGGAAGTGAAAATTTTTGCAAAGCGGGGCGCCCGCCGGCAGGAATCCCGCCGAGAAGGGTGCGAGATCGCCCTCAGCCACCTGCCAGCAATCGTTTGCATCTATAATGCGGCACCGGGAATCAAGATAACCTATTGCATTGGTTATGTTCCGCCCCTGTTTCCATATGGACGACCAGAACCCCGAGAGGGAGTCACCACAGAAGAAAGTTACCGCCGTCGTCATTCTCTGTTTGTTCGTGGTCTGGTCCGGAGAAGCACGGGCGCAAGCCGGCGGATATTCGAACTCCGCGTCGGATTCAACTCCGTCCGCCAGCATACAAGTTACTTCTCCCTCCAATCAGAGCCCTTACAGCGGCAGCGTTCCCCAGGGAACCGCCAAGCCGGAAGTGGTCTCGCTCACTTTCCAGGATGCGATTGACCTCGCGCTTAAGAATAACCTCGGCGTGCTGCTGCAGAGTTACAACACCATCGCGGCCCGGGGACAGAAATGGAAAGAGCTGAGCGAACTCCTGCCCAACGTTACGGCGAGGATCAGCGAAAACGTGGCGCAGGAGAATCTGGCGGCCCAAGGTCTGCGATTTCCCGGATTCCCCACCATCGTCGGGCCTTTCGGATACTCCGATGCCCGGGTCTACCTCAGCCAGTCGATCCTGAACCTTAAGGCACTGAACCGGCAGCGCGGAGCGGCGGAGGATGAGCGCGCGGCGCAATTCAGCTACAAGGACGCCCGCGAACTGGTGGTGCTGGCGACCGGCAATGCCTATCTTCAGGCGCTTTCCGGGGCGGCGCGTCTCGAAACCGCCGAGGCGCAACTGCAAACCGCGCAGGCACTTTTTGGCAAGGCGACCGATCAGCAGAACGCCGGCCTCAGCCCGGCCATCGACACGCTTCGCGCCCAGGTGGAATTCCAGAACCGGCAGCAGCAGTTGATCGTCGCTCGCAATGAGTTTGCCAAACAGAAGCTGGCCCTGGTGCGCGCCATCGGACTGCCGGTAGGCCAGGAGATCGCGTTGATTTCAAAAGCGCCGTATGATGTCTTGGCCACGGCTGGAATCGAGCAGAGCCTGCAGCGGGCCTATGCCTCCCGCTCGGATTACCTGGCAGCCGCGCAACAGGTCCGCGCCGCCGAGTACTATCGCAAAGGTGCCACCGCGGAATACTTTCCCACCCTCGATGTGACCGCCGATTACGGCGATCTGGGGATCAATTTCGGGAACTCGCACGGGACTTTTACCGTCGCCGGCCGCCTGAACATCCCTATCTTTCAGGGTGGCAAAGTCCACGCCGACGTGTTGCAATCCGAGGCCACCCTGCGCCAGGCCCGCGCCCAGTTGGAGAATCTGCGCGGCCAGATTGAATACGAGGTGCGTACCGCGCTGTTGGATATCGAAGCTGCCGACCAGCAGGTGCAAGTGGCGCGCAGTTCCGTCGATCTGGCAGAGCAGACCCTCACCCAGGCCCGCGACCGATTTTCCGCCGGGGTCACCGACAACCTGGAAGTGGTCCAGGCGCAACAGACGGTGGCGGCGGCCCATGAAAGCTACATCTCCAGTCTGTATGCCCACAACATCGCCAAGATCGAACTGGTCCGCGCCATGGGATACGCCGAACAGGGCGTACGGGATTATCTGAAGAGCAAGTAATATGGAACAGACGACAACCACGACGACCGTGCACGACACGCCTGCAGTTGAAACCCGCGAACATCCTCCCTTGCCGGCTTCGGACAAGGACCTCCGCTGGAAGCAAGCCTCCCGCAATCCCCGCTTTCGCGTGGCCCTGATCGTGGGCGGAATCGTGTTGCTGGTGGCCGGCTTTTTTTTCTGGCGCTACCTGGGCAGCTACGAGTCCACCGACGACGCGCAGATTGATGCCCACCTGAACGCCATCAGCACCCGTGTTTCCGGACATGTCATCAAGCTGCTGGTCAACGACAACCAGCTTGTGGAGGCGGGCACGCCCCTGGTCGAGATCGACCCCAAGGACTACCAGGTGGCGGTGGCCAAGGCCAGGGCAGCCTACCAGGATGCGCAGGCCAACGCGGACTCCATGCAGGTGAATGTTCCGATCACCTCGGTCAATACCGACAGCCAGTTGTCGGCTTCTCAGGCGGATGTAGAGAGCGGGCGCGCGGGAGTCTCCATGGCGCGCCAGCAATCGGAGGCCGCGCGGGCCCAGTTGGAGCAGGCGATCGCGAATGACATCAAGGCCCAGAACGACGTCGGGCGCTACAAGCAGTTGGTTGATAAGCAGGAGATTTCGCACCAGCAGTATGACCAGGCAGTGGCGGCCGCTCGATCGAGTGCCGCGGGAGTTGCTGCTGCCCGGGCCAACGCCGCCGCTGCCGAGCAGATGGTATCGCAGGCGCAGGCCAAACGTGAGCAAGCGGAGGCCAACCTGCGCGCTGCCCAGACCGGGCCTCAACAGATGGCTGCAATCCGCTCTCGCGCCCAATCCGCGCAAGCCCAGGCCCAGCAAAAGAAAGCCGAACTGGACCAAGCCCTGCTGGACCTGCAGTACACCCGACTGGTCGCTCCCATCAGCGGCATCGTCAGCAATCGAACCGTCGAGGTAGGGCAGAATGTCCAGGTCGGCCAGGAACTCATGAAGATCATTAACCTGGACGACATCTGGGTGACTGCCAACTTCAAGGAAAGCCAGCTCCGCTATATGCGGCCCGGACAAAGAGTCACCATTTCCGTTGACGCTTATGGAAAGAAGTACAACGGGCACGTGGACAGTATCGCGGGAGCCAGCGGGGCCCTGTTCAGCCTGCTTCCTCCCGAAAATGCGACCGGCAACTACGTAAAAGTGGTGCAGCGCATTCCGGTGAAAATCACCTTCGATCCGGGAGAAACCCGGGAACATATTCTGCGCCCGGGAATGTCGGTCGAACCCAAGGTCTGGGTCAGATGAGTTCGGCCGCGGTGACTTTGGACGGCTCAGCCCTGCCGCGTCCGGCGATCAATCCCTGGACCATCGCGATGGCGGTCACGCTGGCCACCTTCATGGAGGTGCTGGACACCAGCATTGCCAACGTAGCCCTTCCGCACATCGCCGGCAGCCTTTCTGCCGGGACCGACGAAAGCACCTGGGTGCTGACTTCCTACCTGGTTTCGAACGCCATCGTCCTTCCACTGAGCGGCTGGATCTCTTCCATTATTGGACGCAAGCGCTTCTACATGAGCTGCGTCGCCATCTTCACCGTCAGTTCGTTTCTGTGCGGGCTGGCGCCGAACCTGGGCATGCTGATTTTCTTCCGTATCCTGCAGGGCGCCGGCGGCGGAGGCCTGCAGCCCAGCGAACAGGCCATTCTGGCCGATACATTTGCGCCCGCGAAACGCGGCATGGCCTTTGCGGTGTATGGTCTCGCGGTGGTGCTGGCGCCGGCCATCGGCCCCACGCTGGGCGGCTGGATCACTGACAACTTCACCTGGCGCTGGATCTTTTTTCTGAATATTCCGGTCGGGATTCTTTCCCTGGTGTTGACCTCGCGCCTCATCCAGGACCCGCCTTACCTGAAGCGCAAGAAGCTTTCGGAAACCAGAATTGATTACATCGGCCTGGGGTTGGTGGCCCTGGGTTTAGGAACCCTGCAGGTGGTCCTGGATAAAGGGCAGCGTGACGACTGGTTCGAGTCGCACTTCATCGTGATCATGTCCGTCATCGCGGCTGCGTCGCTTTTGTTCCTGATCTACTGGGAGTGGACGCGGGAAGAACCGGTGGTCGACCTGCACCTGTTCAAGAACCGGACGTTCGCGGCTTCGAATATGCTGATGTTCATGCTGGGTTTCGCCCTGCTGGGCAGCACGGTGCTGTTGCCGTTATTTATGCAGACCCTGCTCGGGTATACCGCCCAACACTCTGGCCTGGCCCTGTTGCCAGGCGGCTTCCTTCTGATGCTGCTGATGCCGCTGGTGGGCTTCATGCTCTCCCGTTACGATGCCCGGAAGATGATGGTGGCCGGACTGCTGGTGCTTTCCTTCTCCCTGTTTCACATGACGAATTTCACCCTGGGAGTCGATTTTCGGACCGTGATGTTTGCCCGCATGATCCAGACCGCAGGCATGGCGTTTCTCTTTGTGCCCATCAACACCGCAGCTTACGCGTTCCTCCCTCGGGAGAAGAACAACGCCGCCTCGGGACTGATGAACCTGGCCCGCAATATCGGCGGGAGCGTGGGCATCTCGATTGTGACCACCATGCTGGACCGCAGACAGCAGTACCACCTCAACCGCATGTCGAGTCATCTTACGGCTGGAAGTCCGCAGGTGCAGGCCATGATTCAGGGCACCACGCGCGCGCTCGAGAGCAGAGGGTTTTCTGCTTCGGAAGCCATGCAGAAGGCCTACGCGCTGCTGCAGGCCAACGTCTTCCGCCAAGCCACCATGCTGGCTTACATTGACAACTTCTGGTTGTTGGGAGTAGCTATCTTAGTCATGGTTCCGCTGGTTTTCCTGATGAAGCGGCCAAAGACCGGCGGCGAGATCGCGGTCCATTAGATTCACGTGTGGGTGCGGACACTCCTGTCCGCCGCTTTTGAAGTTGGTTTTGGTTGGGACTTCAGAGTTTTGGTGGTGGGGGCCGATGAAGAACTCTGAGGGCTCAAAACCCAAATCAAAAGCGGCGGACAAGGGTGTCCGCCCCACACGCGGCTAGAAAGGGCACACTGTGTTTCGAGTCATCACCGTCGAACGGGAATTCGGCAGCGGCGCCGCGGAAATCGCCCGCCAAATCTCTGACCGCCTCGGCTGGAAGCTCTGGGACCAGGCCCTGACCGAGGAGATCGCGCACGAAGCTCACGTTGACCGCTCCGCGGTGATGTATTGCGATGAACGCCTGGACAGCACCTTTCACCGGCTGGCCAAAACTTTCTGGCGCGGCAGCTACGAGCGTAGCCTGCCGCTGAAGGGCACCGAGCCTTTCGACGCAGATCGCTTCGTCGCGATTGGCCGGGAAGTGATGACCCGGGTGGCCGCGGCCGGAAACTGCGTCATCGTCGGACGAGGCTCTCCTTATTTCCTGCGCGAGCTGCCGGACGCGTTCCACGTCTTCCTCTATGCACCACGGTCAGAAAAGCTGCGGCGCCTGCGGCTGATCGGGCACAACGAAAAAGAAGCCGAAGAACTAGTCGACACCGTGGATCGTGACCGCATCGAATTTGTAAAACACTACTTCGGCGCCGACTGGCCCACCCGCTGTCTCTACCACATGATGATCAACACCGCCGTCGGGGATGAAATCGTCATCTCGACTGTCCTTGATACCATGCGGCTGCTGGAACGACCAGTGACCGCCGGAGGAGCCGTGTCCCAGCTTGAGAAGTGCCCGTAACCCTTTGGTAATAGTGGGTTGCACCTTTTCCGTTACACTTTAACGCTACTGAAATATCTTCT
Organism: Terriglobia bacterium; assembly: GCA_963816025.1. Classification (GTDB taxonomy): domain Bacteria; phylum Acidobacteriota; class Terriglobia; order Terriglobales; family Acidobacteriaceae; genus JAIQFF01. The sequence continues at coordinate 291,791 of CAWFJA010000005.1, read as the reverse complement.
GGATTAGCATTGTCGCGGGGAAAGCTCTGCGGAGGCTTCGAAAATGGGAGCGGCCCGGATTCCACAACACGCTCTTCCGCTGCAGGTGGCGGCCGTCTGCTACCGGCGGCGCGGTCCCTCGGTCGAGTTCCTGCTGGTGAACACGAACGGCGGCGGCAAGTGGACGTTTCCCAAGGGCGATCCTGAATCAAATCTCTCGCACGGCCAGGCTGCGGAACGCGAAGCGCGGGAAGAAGCCGGCGTCCGCGGCCGCATTGACTCCCGCCATTTCTGCCTCTACATCCATTCCAAAGGTGTTTTCTGGAAACCACCTGGAGTGCGGGAGTATGTGATCAAGGCATTTCTGCTGGAAGTGGAGCTCGCGGAAGAGCCCCAGGAAGCGAGCCGAAATCCCACCTGGTTCGGCCCCGATGAAGCCCGGAAAATCCTGGCCAAAGGCCGCGAAGTAAAATACGCGCGCGAACTGCAGGCTGTGGTCGATCGGGCGCTGGAGAAGATTGGCCTGGCTCAGGCTGCAGCGGCGCCCTAGCCTTCCAAGAATGTAGCGCCGCCGTCCCGGCGGCTCTTGGGGGCCTTCCGCCCCGCCACCTGTCATGCTGAGCGAAGTCTGTGTGGTCGCCTTGCGACCGGCACAGATGAAGTCGAAGCACCCCTACTCCCTTCCAATCACTCATTCGGAGCGCTGCCAATTCCCTGGCCCCATGGGTTCGCTTGTGCAGTAGGGGTCCTTCGACTTCGCGGGAAGCCCGCGCGCGGGCTTCCTACTACGCTCAGGATGACAGCGCTTCTTCAAATAAGCTCTCTCATGAGACGATTGAAGGAATGCTCCAGCTCTCCTCTGCCGGCAAGCGCTATGGCCACAAGCTCCTGTTCGAAGGAGCGGACTGGATGATCACGCCGCGCGACCGCGTAGGCCTGGTGGGCGCGAACGGTTCCGGCAAAACCACGCTGCTGAAGATTCTGGCCGGCATTGAAACCCTGGACTATGGCTCGGTCAGCCGCGCCAAGGGCATCAGCGCGGGATACCTGCCGCAAGATGGGCTGGCGCTCTCCGGACGCACCGTGTTCGCCGAGTGTATGTCGGTCTTTTCGCATCTGCGAAAAATGGAACAGGAGATGGAAGAGCTGACCGGACGCATGTCCGAACTCGACCACTCATCTCCCGAGTACGCGCAGGTGGCGGAACGCTATCAGCGCATCGAGCATGAATTTACCACTCGCGATGGATACGCCATCGAAGCGCAAGTCGGCACGGTGCTTTCGGGGTTGGGTTTTCGGAAGGAAGACTGGACCCGGCAGACCGAGGAATTTTCCGGCGGCTGGCAGATGCGCATTGCACTGGTCAAACTGCTGCTGCAGCAGCCCAACCTGCTGTTGCTTGACGAGCCCACCAACCACCTTGACCTCGAAGCCCGCAACTGGCTGGAAGAGTATCTCGGCAACTATCCCTACGCTTTTGTGCTGATCTCGCACGACCGCTATTTTCTCGACGTAACCATCAACAAGATTGTCGAGATCTGGAACAAGCGCATTCATCTTTACCACGGCAATTACGCGAAGTATCTGAACGCCAAGACAGAACGACTGGAGCAGCTGGAGGCTGCCTATCGCAACCAGCGCGAGCGCATCGAGCAACTGGAAGTCTTCATCAACCGTTTCCGCTATCAGGCGACCAAGGCCAAGCAGGTGCAGAGCCGGATCAAGGAATTGGAGAAGATCGAACGCATCGAGCTGCCGGAGGAAGAGAAGACGATTCACTTCTCCTTCCCGCAACCCAAGCCCGCCGGCCGGATCGTGGCCGAGTTCATCGGGGTGGCGAAATCCTATGGCGAGAAGGAAGTTTTTCGTGACGTCAGTTTCATGATCGAGCGCGGCGACCGGATTGCCCTGGTCGGAGTGAACGGGGCCGGGAAATCCACGCTGATCAAGCTGCTGGCTCAGACCGAGCCGTTGACTCGGGGCGAATACCGGCTGGGGCACAATGTCGATCCCGATTACTTTGCGCAGGACCAATACAAAGAGCTCGATCCGGATGCGCGCATCCTCGACGACCTGGGCGAGATTTCTCCCCGCTCCACCCAAACCGAGTTGCGCAGCCTGCTGGGATGCTTCCTGTTCTCCGCCGACGACGTTTTCAAGCGCATCGGCGTGCTCTCCGGCGGCGAGCGCAACCGCTACGCCCTGCTGCGAATGCTGCTGCACCCGGCAAATTTTCTCCTGCTGGACGAGCCCACGAACCATCTCGACATGCGCGCTAAGGATGTCCTGCTGAAGGCGCTGACCGACTACAACGGCACCGTTGTCTTCGTCTCCCACGACCGCTATTTCATCGACAAATTGGCCACGCGAGTTCTGGAAGTCGGGGATGGACGGGTCGAGGTCTATCCCGGCAACTATGAAGACTATCGCTGGCGAAAAGAGGGCGGGGCGGCGGCGCTGCAAAAGGCGGTTACGTCACCGGCAAATTCGCCGCCCGCAAATGGCAACTCCAACGGGCAGCCGGCGAAATCCGAGGACTCCGCGGCCAGGCGCCTGAATCCCATCAAACGCAAGCAGATGGAAGATCGCGTCCGCGAGCTCGAATTGGAGATCAACCGCCTGGAAGATACGGTCGCCGAATGTGAGGCAGCCTTGCAGAGTTTTGTCAGCGCCGAGGAAACCCAGCGCGTTACGCAGGAACTAAGCGTAAGAAAAACCGAACTGCAGAGCCGGCTGGCGGAGTGGGAAGCGCTGGGTGAGGCCCTGCAAACATAATACCTTGAACGCATTCCGAGCGTTCCCCCAGCCAGTTACCTGATTTTCGACACCCGTACAGGCTCTTCCGTAACCTGCTTTATTGCCTGCTCCCATGCGATAGTCAGCTTGGCCAATCGGCCATAGTCAAGCAGACTTGCCGCATGCGGTTACGCCCAAAGTGCGCGCCGCGCGGAATACTCAAGGAGCGCGCCACCGATGCTGCAGCCACCAGATTCTCAAAAAACGCAGTCACCCTCGAACCCGTACCTCGGCCCCAGCAAAACCGTCAGCGTGCCCGTGGAGCAGGCTACTATCGGCCGCTCTGTGGTCATCAAGGGGGAAGTCAGCGGCACCGAATCGCTCTACGTCGACGGGCGAATTGAGGGCACAGTCAATTTTGCCGAGCATCGCGTCACGATTGGACGCAACGGCAGCGTCGCCGCCAACATCAGCGCCCGCGAAGTGGTCATCCTGGGCAAAGTGCAGGGCAACATTCAATGCACCGACCGGCTCGACATCCGCAGCGAGGGTTCGCTGACCGGGGATGTGGTCACCCAGCGCATCAGCGTTGAGGACGGAGCCATTCTGAAGGGCAGCGTGCAGGTGCGCGCGGTCGAGCACAGTAAGACTCAAGGTCAGAAGCAGGCCCAGGCTGAGTCGAAACCTGCCGCAGCCGAGCAGCCCAAGGCGGCTACCGCAGTCGCAGGCGCTTAGTTCCGTGTGGGGCGGACACTCTGGTCCGCCGCACTTGCAGTTGATTTTGGCCTGATTTCTAAACAACGAAAGTCAAAGGCGGCGGACAAGAGTGTCCGCCCCACACCTACTTCTTCTCTTCCGGTTTCAAATCCAGCGCCGCCGAATTCATACAGTAGCGCAGGCCCGTCGGGGCCGGGCCGTCTTCGAAAACGTGCCCCAGGTGGGCATTGCAGCGCGCACAACGGGATTCGGTCCGAACCATGCCGTAGGTCTTGTCGGTGTGGTTTACTACCGCGGCCTCGTCCACGGGCTTCCAGAAGCTGGGCCAGCCGGTGCCGGAATCGAACTTGGTCTCGGAGCTGAACAACGGTTGCCCGCAACAGACACAGGCATACGTGCCCGCGTCTTTCGTCTTCCAATATTTGCCGCTAAACGCCGGCTCGGTTCCTGCCTTGCGAGTCACGTAATACTGTTCCGGCGATAACTGTTTTTGCCATTCTGCTTCCGGCTTGTCAATTTTGTCTGCCATTACATTCTCCGGATCGTGATTGGTTAAATCTTTACCCTCAAATCTCGATGACCATATCCTCGAGACGCGTGGGATACGTGTTCAGCACCTCGCCTTTGTCTTTGCGCACAACCACCGTGTCCGAGTGCCGGAAACCGCCAAAGTCGGGATCGTAAACCCCCGGCTCACAGCTGAACGTCATGCCCTGCCGCAGCACCGTCTTGTCACCCTCGGCGATCCAGGGGGCCTCGTGGCCTTCAAGGCCGATGCCATGTCCGGTGCGGTGCCTGAGGAACTTCTCGAACCCCGCTTGCCGAATCTGGTCCAGACTCTTCTGGTCCACTTCCTCGGCCACCGCGCCTTCTTTCAGGTTCTCGACTCCAGCGTCATGGGCCGCGAGCATGGCGTCAAAGAGTCGCTTGGCGTAGTCAGTCGGCTTGCCCACGCAGAATGAACGCTCGCATTCGACGTTGTAGCCTCCCACCTGAGCGCCGAAACTCAAGATCAAGGCGTCTCCCGTCTTCAGCCGGTCTTTACTCGGAACCGCATGGGGGAAGGCCGACCGCTTGCCGAACGGCACCAATCCGCCGAAGGGAGGGTCAATGCCCACGCCCACCACGTCATGCAATTCTTTTGACATCCTGTCGGCGACCGCGTCGGCCGTCACCTTCAGGATTTCGTCTTCACTCACCGCGCCGTTGCGTTGCACGAATTCGCGGCCGGCCTGCACTTTGAAATCGGCATACGTCATGGCCCGGCGCATGATGCGTATCTCGTCCTCGTCTTTCACCAAGCGAAGGTCCTCGACCAGGTCGCCGGCGTCCACAATTTTGGCCTTCGGAGCGCCCAGACTCATTTGATGCAGCCGGCTGGGCCGGGGCTCCTCCACGCCGATGCGCGCCCGGTCGAATCCGCGCCTGGCTACGCGCTCGAAGATCCAGCGCACCCGGTTCACCGGGCCGGGAAAATCAAAATAAGACTCGTAGTCTTTCACCCACCAGGTCTTGACCTGGTCGGCCTCCAGCTCAGGGATGAACATCACCGGATCCCCCGACTGCGGAATCAGCGCCGCCAGAGGACGTTCGGTCGAGAGATGGAAATAGCCCACGGTGTAGATGATGTTGGTGGCATCGAGCAGGAGCAGCGCGTTGAGCTTGCGCTCTTTCATCTTCTCCTGCACCTGGCCGACCTTGCGCCGGTACCAGTCCGGTTCCAGGCGGTCGTGCAAGCCTGTGTCGGGCATGGCGGTGGCCATGCGCAGAAAGCGCATTCTGCCCAGCCGGCTCACATCCGTGGTTATGCTGAGCGCCGCCACACCGGAGAGCGTGCGCATGAATTGCCTTCGGTTCGCCATCGAGCCTCCGCGCAGACAACGTTTCTGGAACTTCAGGAGCGACCTATCTTAGCGTACCCGCGAGCCGCGCCGCTCGCCGCCGGCCAATCACGATGCGGTTTATACTTCTAGGGCCACTTCCCGCGGAGCCCGGTATGCGACTTATTACTTTTGAAGACAGCGTGCGGCGGCCCCGTGTAGGCGGCCTCACTCCCGACGGACGTGTGGTTGACCTGAATTCCGCCTGCGCTTTGTATTTGCGGGATGTGGAGCAAGAGAGCGCTTTCTACCGCCTGGCCGACGCCCTGGTCCCGCCCAACATGCGCGATCTCTTCTCGGGCGGCGACACCAGCCTGGAAGCTGCCCGCAAGGCTCTTGACCATGTGCTGAGCAGCGACAGCGCTTCTGGAGCGCGGGGCGAGCCCATCTTCTATCCGGCCGATGAAGTCGCTCTCCAGGCGCCGATTGTTCCCCGGAAATTTTTCCATGCCGCCGGCTTCCAGAACGTGGACGCCATTATCGGGCATGAGGAGCCGGTGATCTATCCCGAGCACCTCACCCAGGAACTGGATTGCGAAATCCAGCTGGCGGTGGTGCTGAAGAAAAGCGGCAAACACTTCGCCGCGGAAGATGCCGCCAGCTATATCGGCGGTTACGTCATCTTTAACGACATTACGGCCCGCGACATTCAGCGCCGCGAGATGAAGTCGGGAGTTTTGGGCTTCTGCAAAGGGATTGATACGTTCTGTCCGCTGGGGCCGTGGATTGTGACCGCCGATGAGATCCCCGATCCGCAGAAGTTGGCCATGGAACTGCGAGTGAACGGCGAACTCCGGCAAAAGTTGCCCGCCAGCAAGAGGCTGAAGATCCCTGAAATTCTTTCGCAATATTCCCCGATGGGCTACAGCGCGGGCGATGTGCTGTCGACGGGCACGGTCTCAGGAACTGCACTCAATGGCGACCTCAAAGTTGGCGATGTGATGGAATGCGAAATCGAAGGTATTGGAATCCTGCGCAACCGCATAATTTCCTGGGAGGAAGCCTACGGCCGCAAAGCCGCTGCGCTAGCTATCCAGGAAACAATCCCGTAAGAGCCTTTCGTAGCGCCCGCGTCCCTTCGGCTGTCCGGCGGGCGTCTCGCCCGCCGCCTGCTAACGCGGGCGAGGGCGCCCGCGCCACACAAACCCATAGTTCGGGCTGGCGACCACTAGGCCTCGAAGCCGCCGATGGTCCGGTATTCCCCGCGGTGATAGAGCAGCGGATCGCCGCCGCGCACCACGACTTCCTCGACTTCCGCGATGAAAATGGTGTGGTCGCCCGCATCCTGCGCGCTATGCAGCCGGCACTCGAGGTAGGCCAGAGCTCCGTTGAGCACCGGAGTCCCATGGGCGGTGCGATCAAAGTGCGCCCCGGCCTCGCGCTCGGCGTGGCGATGGTCCTGGGCGGGGCGCGCGTAGTATTCGGAAATGGCCCGCTGGCCCTCGGCCAGCACATTCACTCCAAACCGTTTCTTGGCATGCAGGTGGGCGTGAGTGCGGGCGCGCTGGTCCACGCAAACCAGCACCAGCGGCGGATCGAGCGACACGGAGCTGAAAGCGTTGGCGGTCATGCCGTGCACTTCGTCTTCGTAGTCCAGCGTAATCACCGTGACTCCCGTGGCAAAACTGCCGAGTGCGCTGCGGAATTCTGCTTGAGTGACGACCATTGGAAGACGGGAGCCCCTGGCAATTCGGTTTCGTGCAAAGTCGGGCAATCGCCCGCATCAGCCCTTAAGAGTTTTACCACCAAACCCAAGAGGTTGAACAATTCAACGGTCGGACAATCGCTCTCATGTATCATTCTGTTGTTCATCTGGTGATGCCGATCTCTCCGGACCTGAAAGCGACAGAATACATGCCAGTGCAGGAAAATTCGTCCACGGCTTATCTCGACGAACTGCGCGACGGACTGCCGCTCTCGCGCGAGGGCGCTTGCCAACTCCTGCGTTGCCCGGACCATGAACTCCCCGCTCTGCTCGCCACCGCCCTGGAACTCAAGCAGTGCTTCAAGCCCGGCGTCGTCACCTATTCGCGCAAAGTATTCATCCCGCTGACCAACTTGTGCCGCGACTATTGCGGCTACTGCACTTTCCGCCGCGACCCAGGCCAGCCCGGGGCGCACACCATGACCCCGGACCAGGTTTTGGAGGTGGCTACTGCGGGACAAAAGATGGGCTGCACCGAAGCCCTCTTCAGTCTGGGCGACAAGCCGGAGTTGGCCTTCCCGGAAATGCGCGAGACTCTGCGCTACCTGGGATACAACTCGACGCTGCACTATCTGGAAGCGATGTGCGAACTAGTGTTGCGCGAGACCACCCTGTTGCCGCATCCCAATCCGGGGCTGTTGAGCGCGGAGTGGATCACTCGCCTGGCCGCGGTCTCTCCCAGCATGGGCCTGATGCTCGAAACTACAAATGCCTCCCTGCTTGCGCTGGGCGCCGCACATGACAATGCGCCTGACAAAATCCCCGCCAAACGCCTGCGCACCATTGCAGAAGCCGGCAAACAGTCGGTGCCGTTTACCACGGGTTTATTGATTGGAATCGGCGAAACCCTGGAAGACCGCGTGGACGCACTGCTTGCCATCCGCGAACTGCACCGCCGCTACGGGCATATTCAGGAAGTGATCGTGCAGAATTTCCGCGTCAAGCCGGAGATCCCGATGCGCGACTGGCCGGAACCGACTCGGGGCGAGATGTTGCGCACGGTCGCGGTGGCGCGCCTCCTCATGCCCGAGGTCAACCTGCAGGCGCCGCCGAATCTTTCCGCTCCTTATTACAACTACGAAGACCTGCTCGACGCCGGAATCAACGATTGGGGCGGGGTCTCGCCCTTGACCCCCGACTTCATCAATCCGGAAAAGCCCTGGCCGCATCTGGATCAGCTCCAGGCCCGCACCGAATCAAAAGGATATATTCTGCGCCAGCGGTTGCCGGTTTATCCTGAGTTCCTGACGGCGCTTAATTCGCGCCCCGGCTTGCTGGCGGAAAAAGTTCAGGCCGCCGCCGATCGCGAAGGTTACGCAGGGAGGGCAAGAGCAGCATGATTGTCGTACTCACTGGTGGGACGGGCGGCGCGAAGTTTGTGGATGGGCTGCGCCAGGTCGTTCCGTCCAAAGATCTGACCATCATCGTCAACACCGGAGACGATCTGGAGTGGTGGGGACTCTACGTTTCGCCCGACCTCGATTCCATCACCTACGTGCTGGCCGGACTGCTGAGCAAGGAACGCGGCTGGGGCGTAAAGGGCGACACATTTTTTTGCCTGCAAGCCATGGGCGATCTGGGAGAACCCATCTGGTTTCACACCGGCGACCGCGATCTGGCGGTCCACCTGCTGCGCACCAAGCTGCTTAAGCAGGGCAAGACGCTGTCCGAGATCTCCGCTGAAATCGCGGCCAAGATGGGGGTTGAGGCCCGCATCCTCCCCATGACGAACAGCCGTGTAGAAACCCGGGTGGACACGCCGGTCGGCGACCTCAGCTTCGAGGAATATTTCGTGCAGCGCTGGTATCAGGACCCGGTCAAATCGATCCGCTTTGCCGGCATTGAACAGGCGGAACCCGCGCCGGGCGTGATCGATGCCATTATGTCGGCCACCGTGGTGCTGCTTGCGCCCAGCAACCCCGTCACCAGCATCGGCCCCATCCTGGCCGTCCCCGGTATTGTGGAGGCCCTCAAACAGACTCGCGCCCCGGTGGCAGCCGTGAGTCCGATCATCGGCAACACCGCAGTTTCGGGACCGGCTGGGATTTTGATGGCGGCCCAGGGCCTGCCGGTCTCCATCGCCGGCGTGGCCCAGGCCTATAGCGAATTTCTGGACATCCTGGTGGTCGACAACCGCGACGCCAAGGCAGCGGAAGAACTGAAACAGTCCGGGCTGCGAGTCCAGTGCGTTAACACAATCATGAGCACCGCCGAGGAAAAGGTTGACCTGGCGCGGCAGGTCCTTTCGTTGATGTCGACCGAAAGCGCCGCCCACGCCGGCTCGGACTTGTCATGATTCTGGTCCCGGTCAAAAATCTCTCCGGCGCCAAGCAACGCCTTGCCTCCCTGTTCGATCAACCCACCCGCACCGAACTCGCGCAAGCCATGCTGTTCGATGTGCTTGAGACCCTGGGTAACTGGACAGATCGCCTCGAAGTGGCCGTCGTAACCAGCGATCCTTTCGCGCTTCAACTCGCGCATCAATTTCATTTTTCCGTGATTTCCGACCACTTCAACCGAAGCCAGACCGATGCCATCGAAATGGCGACCGGCATCTGCGAAGCCCAGGGAGTAGAGAGCACGCTGGTGATTCCGGGCGATATTCCCTTGATCCAGAGCTGGGAGCTGGAAAAGATTCTGCAATCGGCACCGGCGCAGGGATCCGTTCTGGTGCGCGCGGCTGACGGACGAGGCACAAACGCCATCTATCGCCGTCCCGCCGGATTGTTTCCCGCGCGCTTCGGCAATGACAGTTTCGAACCTCACTATGCCGCCGCTCAAGCCACCGGTAAGCCCTGCGTGGTGCTTTCCCTGCCGGGCATCGCACTCGACGTGGACACTCCCTCCGATCTGCGCGCCCTGGCCTCCGCGCCCGGCCAAACCCGTGCCCAGCGCCTGGTCCGGCAATGGCACCTGGCCGAGTTCCCCGCGGCCGCAAATGAGTAGACCGGCGCTGCTCGTACGCCAAAAGAAAGCCCCGCAGGGGCGAAAGAAACCTTCTCGGCCCCCGGATATTCGCGTCATCCCTCTTTTCTTAGGATCCGAGGTCCGACCCGGCGATTCCGTTTCCGAACTTCTTCTTGGCGCTCTCAAATCCCAAAAACCGCGACCCGGCGACATCCTGATCATCAAACACAAAATTGTTTCCAAGGCGGAAGGCCAATGGATGGACCTGGAAACGGTGAAGCCCTCGGCCTCATCCCGCCGCTGGGCAAAGCGCTATCACCTTGATGCACGCGTCATCGAGCTCGCCATCCAACAAAGCCGGCGCATCGTGCGGCGCAAGCGCGGCGTCCTGATCACGGAAACTCGCCACGGCCTGATCTGCGCCAACAGCGCGGTAGACGTCTCGAACGTCGACGGAGGCCGACATGCGCTGCTGCTGCCGCAAGATCCCGACCGCTCCGCCGCGCGAATCCATCGCGAGCTGAAAAAAGCCCTGCGGATTTCCGTCCCCGTAATCATCACCGACACTTTCGGCCGGCCCTGGCGCGAAGGCTTGACTGAAGTTGCCATTGGAGTGGCCGGCATGCAAGCTCTTCACGACTATCGCGGCCGGCTGGATTCGCACGGATACAGGCTGCAGGCTAGTATTGAAGCCGACGCCGACCAGCTGGCTTGCGCGGCGGGCCTGGTCTGCGGCAAGCTAGCTCGTACGCCGGCATGTATCATTCGAGGATTCGCCTATCGTCCCGGCCGGGGCAGCGCGCGTGATCTGATTCGCCCGGCTGCGAATGACCTGTTTCGCTGAGTCGTTGTCTTTTCCGAGGAGGAGCCGTGGCCCGAGTGCTACCCGATTCTGAACTCGAAAATTTTCCTGCCCTGGAATGGTCAGGCATCGCGGAGCGTATGGGCTCGGAATCGCGTAACGCGCTCGATCAGGTCCTGGCGTCGCAGGACGGCAGCGCCCTCTCTCGCGAACAATGCCTGCTCCTGGCGCATGCCGAAGGCGATGATCTTCTCGGTTTGCTGGTGGCGGCCGACATGCTGCGCCGTGATCTGGTGGGCAATCTGGTTACCTACGTGGTCAATCGCAACATCAATTTCACCAACGTTTGTTTTGTCGGCTGCAAATTTTGCGCGTTCAGCCGCGGCCCGCGTGAAGAAGACAGCTACTTCCACAGCCTTGACACCATGGCGCAGAAGGCGGTCGAAGCCCGGGCGCTGGGCGCAACCGAAGTGTGCATCCAGGGCGGGCTGCCGCATGGGCTGCCTCCGTTCTATTACCGCGATATCCTGCGCGCGATCAAAGCTGCCGTGCCGGACATGCACATTCACGCCTTCTCCCCCATGGAGATCGTTTACGGGGTCGAACTCACCGGCATGCCGCTGCCTGACTACCTCGCCATGTTGCGCGACAACGGCCTCGACACTCTTCCGGGAACGGCCGCGGAAATTCTCGACGACGACGTGCGTTTCGTGCTCTCGCGCAACAAGCTCTCCACCGAGCAATGGAAGCAGGTGGTCCGCACCGCCCACCAGTGCGGTATTCGCAGCACATCAACCCTGATGTATGGACATGTCGAAACCCCCACCCACTGGGTCAATCAGCTTGAGCTTCTTCGCGACATCCAGCAGCAGACCGGCGGCTTCACCGAATTTGTCCCGCTGGGCTTCGTGCATCAGAACACGCTGCTTTTTCATCAGGGCATCGCCCGCCCTGGCCCGACTCTGGCGGAGCATCTCAAGATTCACGCCCTGGCGCGGGTCATGCTGGCGGGCGCGATCAACAATATTCAGGTGTCCTGGGTAAAGCTGAGCCGGCGCTTGTCGCAGCTCTGCCTGCACGCCGGCGCGAACGACTACGGCGGCACGCTGATGGAAGAAAATATCTCTCGTGAAGCCGGGGCCACTGCGGGACAATACACCAGCGGCGAAGAATTTCAGTCGCTGATTCTCGAAGCTGGACGCATCCCCGCCGAGCGCAATACGGTTTACACGCGGATCACTCTGAAACTGCAACCTGACCACGTCGCCGTCCAGGAAGCTCTCGAGCCGGAGTTCGCATGATGGAGTCAGTCTAGTCATGCCCCGCGTTATCGCTGTCATCGGCGGCACCGGACCGGAGGGCTTCGGACTAGCTTTGCGCTGGGTGCGTGCAGGTGAAAGCGTGATCATCGGATCGCGGGACGCGGCACGCGCTCGGGAGGCCGCAACCAGAATCCAGGCCGCAGTCGGAAGCAAAGCCAAAGTTACGGGCGAAGAAAACAGCGCCGCCTGCGCCGCCTCCGACCTGCTGGTGCTGACCATCCCGTTCGAAGGACACTGCGGCTCTGCTCAAGCAGATCAAGCCGGCGATCCGGTCCGGCAGCATCGTGATTGATGCCACCGTGCCACTGGCTTCCAGCGTTGGCGGGCGTGCCACCCGCACTCTCGGTATCTGGGAAGGCTCCGCGGCGCAGCAAACCGCCGAACTCGTGCCCCAGGGAGTTTCAGTGGTAGCCGCCTTCCACAACACTTCGGCGGAAGTGCTGAATGGAAATGGTCCGGTAGACTGCGACGTGATCGTCTGCAGCGATGATGCCGAGGCCTCGAAGACGGCGAGAACGCTGGCTGCAAAAATTCCCGGCGTCCGCGCCATTGACGGAGGCAAGCTGGAGAACGCGCGCATTCTGGAACAGATCACCGCGCTCCTGATTGGCCTCAACATTCGCCACAAGGGCCACTCCGGCATTCGCATTACCGGCCTGCCGGAAAAAGCATACGAAGCATCGTAGCGCCGGCCCTTCGACTGCGCTCAGGGCAGGCTCCGGCTGTCGCGAGGGCGTCTCGCCCTCGCAGTGGCGCCAATTTATTGTTGGCGAGAAAGCAGCATGAACAATTCCCTCGATGCCGGTCCCGCCATCAAATTCCGCGATGTCGGTTACCGCCTGGACGATGGCAGCACCCTGCTTCGCAATCTCAATCTCGAAGTCCAGCGCGGCGAAACCCTGATACTGCTCGGCCGCAGCGGCTCCGGCAAGACCACCACGCTGAAGCTCATCAACCGGCTGCTCACCCAGAGCGCGGGCGCTATCTACGTGGACGGCCGTTCCCTGGAAGAATGGGATGTAATTCGCTTGCGCCGCATGATCGGCTACGTCATTCAGGAAGTCGGATTGTTCCCGCATTTCACGGTTGCCCGTAACATCGGAGTCGTGCCGCAGATCGAAGGATGGTCTGCCGACCGCATCGAGCATCGGGTATCAGAGCTGCTGCAACTGGTGGGCCTTGAACCTCAACTGGCAGCGCGCTACCCGCGCGAATTGTCCGGTGGACAGCGGCAGAGGGTCGGCGTGGCCCGCGCCCTGGCCGCCGACCCCGAGTTTCTCCTGATGGACGAGCCTTTCGGCGCGCTCGATCCCATCACTCGCGCCGAACTGCAGCGTGAATTTCTGTCCTTGCAGCAACGCCTGGGGAAAACTGTCGTCTTCGTCACTCACGACCTGCGTGAGGCCCTGTTGCTCGGCACCCGGATCGCTCTCATGGAATCGGGTCAGCTGTTAGTCGCGCTCACGCCAGACGAATTTCTGCGTTCCACCGACTCGATGGTCGCCGCCTACGTCGACGCCTTCAAAACCGAAATCTCGCCCGCACAGGTGAAACAAAGATGAACCATCAAAGTAGCGCCGGCGTCCCGCCGGCTGTCCCGAGGGCATCCTGCCCTCGGAGATGCAAACGAAATGTGTGCAAAGCACGCTCGTGCAACGGACCGTTTCGCGGAGGTCACTCATGAACGTCCTGCAATTCATCCTGCAAAATCACGCCGAAGTACTCCAACTCACCGCCGAACACCTGTGGTTGGTCGGAGCTTCCATTGCCCTGGCGGTGCTCGTTGGAATTCCGCTCGGCATCCTGATCACGCGCTGGCCGGTGTTGAGCAAACCCGTGCTGGGGAGCGCAAACATTATTCAGACCATCCCCAGCCTGGCCCTATTCGGATTTCTGCTGCCCGCGCCCTGGATCGGCGCCCGCGCCGACCGTCTCGCCATACTTGCGCTTACGCTCTACGCGCTCCTGCCGCTTATTCGGAACACCTATACTGGCATACGCGGCGTGGATCCAGCTGTAGTTGAGGCTGGACGAGGTATGGGCATGACCAATCGCCAACTGCTCTGGCAGGTACAATTCCCGCTGGCGCTGAGCGTGATCATCGCGGGCATCCGGGTAGCCACCGTGCTTTCAATCGGCGTGGCCACCATCGCCGCCGCCATCGGCGCCGGCGGCCTTGGCGAATACATTTTTCGCGGTCTGGCCATGGTGAATAATCAGGTCATACTGGCCGGCGCCATTCCCGCCGCCGCACTGGCCATCCTGGCGGATGCGAGTTTGGGATGGCTGGAGAAGCGCCTGGCTCCGGGCTAGGAAGATTACTTCCCTCCTGAAGTGGAGTAGAGGAGCCGCGCTGCGGCGAAAGAATACAGCCCACGGCGTAAGCCGTAGGTGAGAAGCGGAATCAGCCAGCCCCAGCGGGGCGAAAGCAACCTCGCTTCACCGATTTCCGGGTCCGGCCGCCGAAACCATGCGCGTGTCTACCATTGTCGCGATGCCGAAACTCGTTGCTGCTCTGGCCGCGCTGCTCCTTCTTACCGCGTGCGGTCCTCCTCGCGCCAACCTCATCGTCATTGGTTCCAAGAATTTCACCGAGCAGCTCGTACTCGGCGAAATCATGGCCCAGCAGATCGAAAATAAGACGCACCTGCCGGTGGAGCGGCGTTTCTACCTGGCTGGCACATACATTTGCCAGCAGGCCATTCTGGGCGGCCGCATCGATATCTATCCTGAATACACCGGCACCGCCCTGACCGCGATTCTGAAGCAGCCGCCGTCCGGCGATCCCGCAGAGGTTTACCATCGGGTCAAGACCGAATACGCCAGGCAATTTCATCTCGAGATCGGGCAGCCTTTCGGATTCAATAACACTTTCGCCATCGAAATCCGCGGCGAGGACGCCCGCCGCCTCGGTCTGAAGACCATCTCGCAAGCCGCTGCCTACACTCCAAAATGGCGTGCTGGTTTCGGCTACGAGTTCATGGGACGTCCCGACGGCTACAAGGGATTGGCGGCAACCTACGGACTTCGTTTCGCCGAGTCTCCCAGCATCATGGACCTCGGATTGCTCGCCCGCGCGCTTAAGGACAAACAAATCGACCTGGCGGCTGGAAACATGACCGATGGCCTTATCCCGGTACTGGATCTATTCGTTCTGGAAGACGATCGCCACTACTTCCCGCCCTACGAGGCCGTACCAGTCATGCGACAGGCAATGCTGGCTCGTCACCCCGAGGTGGGAACCGCTCTGGAACAACTCGCGGGAAAGATTTCCGATGATGACATGCGCCAACTCAACTACGCGGTGGACGGCCAGCACCGCGACGTCAAACAAGTTGTAGGAGAATTTCTACGGAACAAGAGTCTCTAGTTGTAGCGCCGGCATCCTGCCGGGACGGCGGCGCTACGTTACATCAGCCACACTGCATCAACATCCACGATCACCTGCGTGCGCGGGATCTTCTGCTGGGCAGCATACGCCAGCATCGCCCGGAGTAGCGTATTCAGCTTCTCGCGACTGGCGGACTTCACCACAAAGTGATAGCGATAGTCGCGCTTCAACCGCACAATCGGTGCAGCCGCGGGCCCGAGCACGCGAATCCCTTCATGCCGGGTTTTCTCAAACCACTTTCCCAGCAACCCCGACCAGCTCAGCGCCTCGTCCAATTTGTCGCTCCGCACCAGCACGTTCGCCAACGCGCTGTATGGCGGATAGTGCATCCAGCTGCGAAAGCGCAACTCCTTTTCATAGAAACCGACGAAGTCGTGGTTCGCCGCGTACTGCACCGCGTAGTGGTCGGGAAAATAAGTCTGCAGCACGACTTTTCCGGGAGTCTGGCCGCGCCCCGCCCGGCCCTCAACCTGGGTCAACAACTGGAACGTGCGCTCCGCCGCCCGAAAATCAGGAAAACCGAGCGCCATGTCGGCGCCTACCACGCCTACCAGCGTGACCCCGTGAATGTCGTGACCTTTGGCGATCATCTGCGTGCCCACCAGCAGATCGAGTTCACCTTCATCGAGAGCGTTGAGCGCGCGCTCGAAGTCTTCGCGGCCGCGCACGGTATCGCGATCGAGACGCCCGATGCGCGCCTGCGGAAACATTCCATGCAGCAACTCTTCCAGCTTCTCCGAACCGGTGCCGAGGAAATAGACGTACTCGCTGCCGCAATGGATGCAAGCCTTGGGCACCGGCGCGGTGTAGCCGCAATAGTGGCATTCCATGCGGCGGGAGCGCTTGTGGTGGGTCATCGCAATGGCGCAGTTCTTGCACTCCAGCGTCTTGCCGCAGGCGCGGCACAGCACCACCGGCGAATATCCCCGGCGATTCAGCAGTACCATGACCTGCTCTTTGCGCTCCAGCCGCTCTTTAATTTCTTCGGCCAGCTTGCGTGAGATGACTTGCTCGCTTCCGGTTTCCTGAAATTCCTGCCGCATGTCGATGATTTCGACTTCCGGCAACGGCCGCTGCTCCACCCGGTCGGGCAATTCTAGCAACTTGTATTTCCCCTTCTTGGCGTTGAAGTAGGACTCCAGCGACGGCGTGGCCGAACCCAACACCACGGCCGCGTTCGCCATCTTGGCCCGCATCACCGCCACATCGCGAGCGTGATAGCGCGGCATCTCCTCCTGCTTATAAGACGGGTCCTGCTCCTCGTCCACGATTACCAGCGCCAGGTCGGTGACGGGAGCGAACACCGCCGAACGCGTCCCCACCACCATGCGGGCGTCTCCGCGCTTGATGCGATGCCACTGCTCGGCGCGTTCTTTGTCGGACAGCGCCGAGTGAAGGATCGCAACTCCTTCTCCGAACAGTTGATGCAAATCGGCGGCCACTGCCGGAGTCAACCCGATTTCGGGCACCAGCAGGATGGCCGAGCGCCCGGCTTCGAGCACCGCCCGCATCGCTGACAGGTAAATGGCCGTCTTGCCCGATCCGGTAACGCCGTGCAGCAGCATGCCGGAAAACTTACCCGCGTTTACGCTCTGCTGGATAGACTTCAGCGCCGCCTGCTGCGCCGCGCTGAACTGCGAGTCAAACAGGCTGGGCCTCGCCTTCAGCACAGAGACGGTGAACTCCGCCGGCTCTTCCACAATCTCCACCAACCCACGCTTCGACAGTGTGTTCAAGGTGGTGCGCGGAACCTCTAACGACTGCAGGGCATCAACCGATGCCTTGCCTCCAGCAGCAATGAGAGTGTCGATGAGGGTTTGTTGATTGGCGTTGAGTTTACCCTCGGCGTTTTTCAACACGGCGAACCTGACGTTGCGGACCGCCTCGCGCGCCTCGGACAAGTCTTCCCGAACGATCCATTTTTTCCGCACCATTCCCGCCAGCAGCGGCCTGGATGCCCGGGTCGCAGCCCGCAAACTTCCTTCCCGCGTCGTCTCACGTTCCGCCAGGTAGTCAAGCACGCGAAACTCAACCACTTGGTCTTCGGGAGTTTTCTGGGAACGCGCGGACGATCCTGACATTCCCGCCAGGTGCAGCGCCAGATGCCCCTCTGCCGTGATGCGGTAGCCAACGGCCTTCTTGAATTCCGCGCCCAGCGGCAGCATGGTCCGGAAAACTTCTCCGACCGGAGCCAGATAGTAGTCGGCGATCCACTGGCCCAGGCGGATCAGTTGCTCGTCGAGCACGGGTGCGAGATCAAGTACGCTGACGACGCTCTTGATCTTAACTTCCGGCTTGTGATCGTGCAGGCCGGTGACGATCCCGGACATACGCTGCTGCCGGAAGGGCACGAGCACGCGTCCACCCACGACCGGCTGCATCCCCTCGGGAACAGCGTAGGTGAAGACAATGTCGAGCGGCACGGGCAGAGCAACGTCACAGAATTCAGACATGGTAGCGCCGGCGTCTTACCGGCTCAGTGGCATCGTAACATCGTGAAGTTCAATGTGGGCGCGAGCGCCCCGCTCGTGCGGCAGCGAGGAAAATGACGGCAGTCTATTCCGGGCTCTTGGGCGGAGCCACCAGCCCCAGGTCTTTCATCACCATCTGCAAGTCTTTCCAAGCTTCTTTCTTCTGGCGCGGATCACGCAACAGGAATGCAGGATGGTAGGTAACGGCAAGCTTGGTCCCACGGAAGTCGTACCACTTGCCCCGCAGCTCTGACATGGGCGCATTGATCGCCAGCAGCGTCTTGGCCGCGACCGCGCCCAGAGCCACCAGCGCCTTGGGCTTGATTGTCGCGATCTGCCGCATCAGAAATGGAGAGCAGGTTTCGCACTCATCGCGCTCTGGCGTGCGGTTGCCCGGCGGCCGGCATTTGATGATATTCGCGATATAGATATCTTCGCGCCGCAGGCCCATCGCCTTGATCATGTTGTTGAGCAGCTGTCCGGCGCGGCCGACGAAAGGCTCGCCCTGCTGGTCTTCGTCGGCGCCCGGCGCTTCGCCGATAAACATCAACTCCGCTCTCGGATTGCCCACGCCAAAGACAATCTGCTTCCGTCCTTGTTTGGCCAGGCGACAGCGGGTGCAGTCGCCAATGTCTTTGCGAATGGCACGCAGTCCCTGGGCCGGGTCGGCAAGGCCAGACTCGGGCTGGGTGGAAACTTCGACTAACTCCGGTGTGGGAGTTGCAACTGCGGCTTTGGCTCTGGGCAATGGCTCTCGCTCTTCTAGCTGGATTTGGACAGCGCTTTCGCGCCGGTAAAAATCATAGATGCCAAGCTCGTTGTAGAAGCGGATGCGGTCGGCCAGGGCGCGTTTGATTTGTGGATCCAGGGTCGTGGCCATGGGGAACTTAAAAACGATTGCAGACTTCAGACTGATGATGTCAGATTGAACTTCCTCGTGCCGAGGGGCTGGTGTCCAATCTTAAATCTAAAATCAACAATCTGAAATCTTTCTGAGATGTGCCGCTACCGGGCCTGTGGAACCTTTCGCAGGCGGACCGCCTGGTCGAGGACGCGCTGGGCGACTTCCCACTTGGTAGTCTCGGGCACTTCGATCACCTCGCTGTCGGTGATGATGGTGACTGCGTTACGATCGGAATCGAACCCCACGCCTTCCCGCGACACATCATTGACTACGATGGCGTCGAGCGCTTTCGACATCAGCTTCTTGCGCGCGTTTTCCAGCACATTTTCGGTTTCAGCAGCGAATCCGATGATGAGCTGCGAGCTTTTGCTGCGCGCCAGCTCCGCAAGAATGTCGGTTGTGGGCTCCAATTCCAGCGAGATTGTGCCCTTGCGCTTGATCTTGTGCTCCGCTGCGCGTTTGGGACGGTAGTCGGCCACGGCTGCGGTCTTGATGACGATGGTGGCCTCGGGCAGCAGTTTCATTACCGCCTGGCGCATCTGCTCGGCGGATTCAACCCGCGCGACTTCAGCGCCGCCCGGAGGCGTCAGGGCGGTGGGACCACTCACCAGCAGCACTCGCGCACCGCGCCGCAAGGCAGCTTCGGCCAGCGCGTATCCCATGCGACCGCTCGAGCGATTAGTAAGGTAGCGCACCGGGTCGATCTTCTCCCGGGTGGGACCAGCCGTGATCAGCACGGTTTCGCCCGCCAGTTCCTGCGAGGCCCCCAGAGCTTCCATTGCGGCCGCAACGATCAGGTCGTTCTCCGCCAGACGGCCGGGGCCGGTCATACCGCAGGCCAGATAACCATCACCCGGCTCCACGACCCGCACGCCACGCTGGCGCAGCAGCTCCAGATTCGCCTGGGTTGCCGGATGGTTCCACATGTTCACGTTCATGGCAGGCGCAACCACTACCGGCGCGGTCGTTGCCAAGTATAAGGTGGTGAGAAAATCGTTGGCGATGCCTTGCGCGAATTTGGCGAGGATGTCGGCCGTAGCGGGCACAACCAGCAGAGCGTCAATGGATTGGGCTACAGCGATATGCTCGATGGCGGAGTCGATGTTGGGCTGGGCGTTTTCGCCGCCGCCCGCGCCGAACATGTCGGTAATGACTTTGTCGCCGGAGAGCGCGGCAAACGTCAGAGGGCGGACAAATTGCTGCGCCCCTTGGGTCATGATCACCTGCACCCGGATGCCGCGGTCCTGCAGCAAGCGAACCACTTCCGCCGCCTTGTAGGCCGCGATCCCACCGCTGACTCCGAGCGCAACTTTCATGGTCAGATCCCGATTGCAGATTCCAGATTGAAGATTTCAGATTGCACCTCCCGGCAAGCGGCCGGAGGCTACAAATCTGAAATCAAAAATCTGCAATCTGCAATTCACACATCCTTGGCGATCGCCTTCTCCAGCATCTCGCTGGCGACCTCGGCCGCGGAGCGCGGTATTTCAGGGATCACCCACTTCACCTTGCCCGCCTTGATTTCATCCTGTGCAATCCGGCAAGGTTTGCGGGAAGGTGTTTCGATGACTGGCGGCGCGCCACCCTGCAATTGCCGCGCACGCCGCGCGGCCACCAGGATGTACCGATAGTTGCTGTCAAACCCATCCATCAACTTCATTGTGTTCTCCCCTGCCGCTAAGGTCTGCCTGGCACCGCTGCTTTTTCGAACGAAACCAGAATCGGCTGCAATCGCTCCCGCACATTCTTAAGGCGGCAGCGTTCTGCCTTGGCCATCAGGTCGGTGTCGTCAGCGGATCGTTGTTTCTGTTCTTGGGCTCCTGGCCGCGTCCGTCGCTCCGCGAGCAGGATCGACTTCAGCGCGTCGATAGATTCTTCCAGGCGGTCGTTAACCAAAATATAGTCGTATTTGTCATAATTCTCAATCTCACGAGAGGCCGTGACCAACCGGCGCTGGATCACCTCTTCCGCATCCAGACTCCGAGTGCGCAACCGCTTCTCCAGTTCCTGCCGGTTGGGAGGCAGAATGAAAATGCTGACCGCCGCTGGAATTTTCCGCTTGATTTGGGCCGCGCCCTGAACGTCGATGTCCAGCAGCAGGTCCTTTCCCTCCTCTTCGGCCTCGAACTGAAAACGGCGCGCCGTGCCGTAGTAGTTGCCGAACACGTCGGCGTACTCGAGGAACTCATCGCGGCGGACCATTTCCTCAAATTCAGGCCGGGGAACGAAATAATATTCCCGGCCGTTCTGCTCGCCCGCGCGGGGCGCACGGGTGGTGTAGGAAATGGAGAACTTCAAGCCCGGGACAAGCAGGCGCACCTGATTCACCAGCGTGGACTTGCCCGAACCGGACGGCGCCGAAATGATGTACACGCCGCTCATTCGATGTTCTGCACCTGTTCCCGGGCCTTCTCGATTTCGGTTTTGATGGCCAACCCCATCTCCGTGATTTTCAGCGCGTCGCCCGCCAGACCGGAGGTCTTGGAGAGCAGCGTATTGGCCTCGCGATTCATTTCCTGCAGCAAAAAATCGAGCTTCTTGCCCACTTCACCGCCCTGGTCGAGCAATCCCAGAAAATGTTTCACATGGGTATCGAGACGGACCAGTTCCTCCTGGATGTCGCTGCGGTCGACCAGCAGCGCCGCCTCCTGCAGCAGGCGCTCCGGATCTACCTGGCTTCCAATCAGCTCCTGCATACGCGTCTTCAACTTTTCGACATACGCCTGTTGCACTGCCCGGCGATGTTTCTCCACTCCGTCGCCGGCCTTCTGCACATGGGCCATGCGCTCCCGCAACTCCCGCTCAGTGCCGCGCCCTTCTTCCTCGCGCATCTGGTTGAGGTGACTGAGAAGCTCCTCCACTTTAGCCAGCACGGAGGCCTCAAGCGCACCATCGGCAGGAAGGGTCGCCGAGTCCAGTGCGCCGGGCAGACGCAACACCGCATTCAAGTCCGGCTCGGCGACCAGCCCGAACTCCGACGCTGCCGCCCGAAACGCCTGGATATAGCCTCCCGCAATCTGGCGGTTGAGCGCGAAGCTTTCATTCCCGCCGCGCTCCAGATTCAGGGTCAACTCCACATGGCCGCGAGCCAGCTTCTCTTTGAGGAGACGGCGCAATTTCATCTCCAGCGAATCGCTGTCTGACGGCATGCGAAAGTGCACGTCGAGAAAACGATGATTCACCGCCTTCAAGGACAACGTGAAGCCCATCGGGCTCTTGCCCGGCAAACTGTTGCGCGGATCAGCCACCTGGCCCTTCACCTGCGCAAACCCGGTCATGGAACGAATAGGCATGGTGTTTCGTAGCGCCGGTCCTTCGACTACGCTCAGGGCAGGCTCCGGCTGTCGCGAGGGCGTCTCGCCCTCGCACTGTCAACTACCGGACCGCATTCGCCTTGGACGGCTCCCCTTCCGCAAATTGAAGATCATACAACCGCCGATAGGTCCCAGGTTTCTGCATGAGCTCTTCGTGCGCCCCGATGTCCTCGATGGTCCCGTTCTCCAGCACCACAATACGGTCGGCGCGGCGCACGGTCGAAAGCCGGTGCGCGATCACAAACACGGTCCGCCCGGTCATGAGATTCTGCAGCGCCGACTGCACCAGCGCCTCCGACTCGCTGTCCAGCGCCGAGGTGGCCTCGTCCAGAATCAGGATCGGCGCATTCTTCAGCAAGGCGCGCGCGATGGCGATACGCTGCCGCTCGCCGCCGGAAAGCCGCACCCCGCGCTCGCCAATCATGGTTTCGTAGCCGTTCGGCAACTCCATAATAAAGTCATGCGCCAGGGCGGCGCGGGCCGCGGCCTCCACCTGCTTCTGCGAAATGGAGGGCTGCCCGTAGGCAATGTTGTTGCGCAAGGTGTCATTGAACAGCACCGTCTCCTGCGTGACCACCCCGATTTGCGAACGCAGCGAGGCCAGCGTGGTATCGCGCACGTCGCGCCCATCGATGAGAATGCGTCCCGCGGTCACATCAAAAAAGCGCGGAATCAGATGCACCAGTGTGCTCTTGCCCGCGCCGCTCGATCCTACTACGGCCACCACTTCTCCCGCCCGCACCTCGAGATTGATGTCGCAAAGAATCTCCCGCGACTCGTCGCCGTCCGCTTCGTAAGAGAAGCAAACCCCCTCCAGCCGAATGCTTTTGGTAAACGGCGGTATGGGCTTGGCCCCCGGCTTTTCCTTGACGTCGTCCTCGGTGTCCATGAACTTGAAAATCTCCGACGACGCGCCCAGCGCCTGCTGGAAATTATTATTGAAGAGCGCGAACTTCCGCACCGGGTTATACAAGCTGAAGACCGCCGTGATGAAGGCGCCAAATGTTCCCAGCGTGAACTCTCCGTGCGCAATCCGGTCGCGGCCCAATAACAAGAGCAGGGCAATGGCAATCGCCCCGAAAATATCCATGAGCGGCGAGCTCATGGCCGCCGCCGCCACCGAGCGCAGGTTCGCCTTGAAGAGCTTCTGCGCCGCCTGGCGAAAGCGCGCCATCTCCCAGGATTCCATGCTGAACGCCTTTACGATCCGGTTACCGCTGATGGTTTCCTGAAGAATGTTCTGGATGTCGGCCAGCTTGTCCTGCCCGCCGCGGGTGGTACTGCGCACGCGACGCCCGATCCTGACCGCCGAGAAAATGATGAAAGGAACGAACAGCAGCAGCACCCAGGCAAGTTTTCGCCCGAGCACGACCACGGCGATGGCGGTGAACAGGAAGGTGAAGAATTGCTGAAGAAACTCCGCCAGCACGCTCGACATGGCGTATTGCACCCGCTCGATGTCGTTAATGATGGTTGAAATCAGCGTCCCCGTGGTGTGCTTCTGAAAAAATGCCGCCGAGCGCCGCAGCACGGAGTTGTACAGATCGTTGCGCAGGTCTGTGATCATGCCGAACCCGGCATGGTTCACCAGGTAAGTGCCGGCATAATCGAAAATGCCCTTGAGGATCGTGGATGCCACCAGCGCGTAGGCCACGATCGTCCAGGCATTATGAAAATGGGCGGGAACGAACTGCTGCAGGTAGACGATGCGGCCGCTGCCGGGAATGGTAAAAAGCTGAATGTTGTCCGATCCGGAGGACGGGTTCAGGACGCGGTCAAAGATAGGCTTGACCAGCACCAGCCGAAACGCCTCCAGGAACCCGACCGCGGCCAACAACAAAACGCCCGGCAGCAACTGCAGTCCAAAAGGAAGCACGTACCTCAGAAGGCGGGTCAGTTGCCGCATCCGGGGCTCCCGATGCGCAGCTGCCCGAGGCCCGCGCCTGAAGAGATCGACATACGTCGCAAGGTCCTATTCTACTGCAGTCGTTAGTCTTCAGTCCTCAGTCGTCAGCCAGAACAATTCTTGAACTGCGGCGCGCTGACGACCGAGGACTGACGACTGAAGACTGCTCACTTCGGACTATCCCGATGCACCACCTTCACCCGGTATCCTGCCTTGCGCAGGCGTTTGCCTACATCCTCCGCGATCATCACCGAGCGATGCTGGCCGCCGGTGCAACCGAAAGAGATCGTCAGGTAGCTCTTGCCTTCGCGGATGTAGTGTGGCAGCAGGTAGACCAGCAACTCAGAAATTCGCTGGATAAATTCCCGGCTCTGGGGAAACGAGCGGATATATTTGGCAACCTTCGGATCCAGGCCGGTCAGCGGCCGAAACTCAGGCACAAAGTGCGGATTAGGCAGGAAGCGCACGTCGAAAAGCAAATCCGCGTCATCGGGCACTCCGTGCTTGAATCCGAAACTCACGCAGGATACCAGGATGTTTTTGCCCGACTCGCGCTTGTGAAAACGTTCCGTGATATAGGCCCGTAGTTCGTGGACATTGAACCTGGAAGTATCGATGACCAGGTCTGCCATGGCCCGTATGTACTGCAGGTGACGGCGCTCGGCGGCCAGCGACGACTTGACCGGCGCGTGCGTGCCCAGGGGATGCGGCCGGCGAGTCTCGCTGAAACGCCGCAATAGAATGGATTCCGCGGCTTCGAGGAAAATGACTTTGGTCGGCAGCATCCGCTTGACCGAGTTCACGATCGCCGGCAACCCTTCCAGTTGGGTGCCTTCACGAACGTCGACGACCAGGGCGGTGCGCCTGATCTCGGAGGACTGCCCCACCAGTTCCGCAAAACGCGGAATCAACTCGACCGGCAGGTTGTCCACGCAGTAGTAGCCCAGGTCCTCGAAGGCCTTGAGCACGGACGCCTTGCCCGATCCGCTCATGCCGGTGATGATGACCAGTTCACCCGCCGGGCGAACCGCCGTCCTCGGGCTTCTCCCGGATGCTTTCCGGGCTCCGATTTTGACCTTTTTCCTGGGCTTGGGACGGGCCATCTGGTGGGATGTTAGCAGGCAGCGCCCGGGCTCGCCAGTTGCATCGCGGTTGCCGGTGAGGCCGGCGGTTGCGTTTCGGGACTCCGCCGAAAAATAAAAAGGGGCACGGAATGTGCCCCTTTTCATGCTCCGCTACCCGAGAAGTGCGCCTTCCCCCGAAGGGCGCCTCTGATGCAGCGTCGCGACTACGACAACATTCTGCTTTTCCGACCCCCTGGCCATGGCTCTGAAAGCCGGGGACACTACCGTTGATTGCAAGTGGCGTGCCACAGTTGGCGGCGGCGTAGGCCTGTGTGGCTGGATGTTCTCAACTGATTGATGGACTTGACATTCTCCCCATGATGATGTGAGCCGCCAAGCATTCGGAGTCAGGTTCAAGCGGCAGTGCCGCTAACCCAAGTGTTAGAAGAAGCCAACCGGATGGTTAATTGCCCGCTGGTCCCACACGGTCAAAGGCAAGCCACGTGTACACGCAGCCAGATATGTGCTAAACAGCGGAGTATGGCGGAGTCTAACCCCAGACTGGTGGGCATCGGCGGTCCTCTAAAAGGCGCCGCCTTCCCTCTGCCTGCCGGCGAGGTTTCGATCGGGCGCGACTCATCGAACCACCTTTGGGCCCCCGATCCCGCATTGTCGCGCCGGCACTGCCTCGTGGTCGCCCGCGGCGAACAGGTTTCTATCCGCGACCTGGGAAGCCGCAACGGCACGCTTATCAACGGCGTCCCCATCGAGCAGCAGCAGATGCGGCACGGAGACCAGATTTATATCGGCGATTCCGTTCTCCTCTTCCTGCTGAACGAGGACGGTGAACACTCCACCAGGAACCCAGTTGAGTTCCAGGACACCGCGGCTTTTGCGGCTCCTCCACTCCTGCTTCGGGCGGAAGACGCGCTCTATCTGCAACCGGAGAAGATGAGCGCGACTTTGCCTCCCTCGGCGCGCCGTGCCCGCGACCTGAATTCCCTGCTGAAGATCGCCACCGGAATCGGTGGCATTCGCGACCAGGACTCTCTGCAATGGCAACTTCTGGGCTTCATATTCGACGTGGTCCCAGCCGAGCGTGGCGCCGTTCTGCTCTGCGATCACCCGGACGAGTTCACTTCGACTGCCGCCTGGGACCGGGCGCGCGGGCCCGGCCATCCGGTTCAAGTCAGTCGCACCGTGGTGCAGCGCGCCTTGAAAGAGCGGGTCGGCATGGTGGTGAGCGACGTACTGGGCAATGACGCTCTGCGCCAGGTCAAGACCTTGTTTGAATCGAAAGTAAGGTCCTTGCTTTGTGTTCCCCTGGTGGTTGCCGACAGAGTCCTGGGCGCCATCTACCTGGACACGACCAGCCCGACAGTGCAGTTCGACGAAGAACATTTGCAGGTGATGACCGCCGTCGCCGGCATCGCCAGCCTGGCTTTTGACAACGTGCGCCACTGGGAGGATCTGCGTCAGGAAAACCAGGAGCTGCGGGCCGAAATCGCTCTCGAACACAATATGGTCGGCGGCAGTCCCGCCATGCGCAAGGTATTCGATTTCATTCGCCGGGTTGCGCCCACCGACTCCACGGTCCTTATCCAGGGCGAGAGTGGAACGGGGAAAGAGCTGGTGGCCCGCGCCCTGCATCGCAACAGCCCGCGTGCAGACCAACCGTTCGTAGCTATCAACTGCGCCGCCATCACCGAAACCCTGCTGGAAAGCGAGCTCTTTGGCCACGAAAAGGGCGCCTTCACCGGCGCCGCCGCTCAGAAGAAAGGCAAAGTGGAAGTCGCCGAAGGGGGAACGCTGTTTCTCGACGAGGTCGGCGAACTCGCGCCCGCTTTGCAAGCCAAGCTGCTGCGGGTCCTGCAGGAACGCGAATTCGAACGCCTGGGCGGCACCAAGCCGATCAAGCTGAACATCCGCGTGGTGGCAGCCACTAACCGAAGCTTGCCCGAAGCGGTCAAGGACGGCACTTTCCGCAACGACCTGTACTACCGCCTGAACGTGGTCACGCTCAATATGCCCGCGTTACGCGAGCGGCGCGACGACATATCGGTGCTGGCCGACCATTTTGCCGCCAAAGCCAGCCGCAAATGCGGAATGCGGGTCAAGCCGGTTTCATCCGCAGCCTTGGCCTGCCTGATGCACTACGACTGGCCCGGCAACGTTCGTGAACTGGAGAACGCACTGGAACGCGCGCTCGTTCTGGGCTCAACAGATTCCATTCTTCCGGATGACCTGCCGGAGACCGTCCTCGAAGCCAGTTCCACCACCCCGGCGTCGCCCGACAAATACCACGGCAGTATCAAAGAAACGAAGAAGCAACTCATCCTGCAAGCCTTGCAGCAGGCCAACGGCAGTTACATACAAGCCGCAAAGGCTCTGGGGATGCACCCCAATTCCCTGCTGCGCCTGATCCGCAATCTTGATTTGAAAGCCGTGAAATCAGAAATTCAGGAAACCGAAGGGAAATGAGAAGACAGCAATTGGCAAAATTCAAAGAGTGTCGAACATCCGGTCCCGTGCCAATTGCCAAGTGCCAATTGCTGAATGCCTGATTCAGACCCGGAACGGCGCACTCAGCAGTCGTGCCGGCAGCATGACCAGGGCCCAGACCAGCGCCAGTGCACCGTGGACCGCAATCCCCACCAGTCGAAATGGCAGCAGAACCACCCAGACAAACGGGTAGAGCACCAGCGCCAGCAGCGCCAGGGGCCAGCACACCACAAACAGAATGCACCAGAGCAGGAAACCTAACATGGCCGTACCTCCCGGGAATCGCCCCTGCTTTGATTTACGACGAGAACTCGCGAAAAGTTCCCTCCGGAAACTGAGAACCGAGAACGTGAAACTAATAACTGGGATCTAATCCAAAACCCGCTTGCCTCACCTAGAATTCGCCGCGATGAACGTCGACGGCTAAGAGCCCTTCAGCCCGCTACTGCCGCCTCCGGCGCCAATCTTCGCAACGACTCCCCATAAGGCGCTCGCGCAATCCCCCGCTCGGTCACGATCGCCGTCACGTACTTTGCCGGGGTGACATCAAACGCAGGGTTCTCCACCTCTACGCCATCGGGCACCATCTGCCGGCCGGCGATGTGCGTGACTTCTTTTCCGTCGCGCTGCTCGATAGGAATGCCGCTCCCGTCGGGCGTATCAAAATCCACGGTTGACAACGGGGCGGCGACATAGAACGGGATGCCGTGTTCCTTCGCCAGCACGGCCACCGAATAAGTCCCGATCTTGTTGGCCACATCGCCGTTGGCGGCAATGCGGTCGGCGCCCACCACGATGGCGTTGATTTTCCCCTGGTTCATCATGGCGCCTGCCATATTGTCGGAAATCACCGTGGTGGGAATGCCATCTTTCATCAGCTCCCACGCGGTCAATCGCGAACCCTGCAGAAAGGGACGCGTCTCATCGGCATAAACGTGGATCGTCTTGCCCTGCTCGACGGCGGCGCGGATCACTCCCAACGCCGTGCCATATCCGCAGGTGGCGAGGGCGCCGGCATTGCAGTGGGTGAGCACGCCACCGCTTGCCGGCATTAAGGTCGCGCCGTGCCTGCCCATGGCCTGGTTGGCGGCAATGTCTTCGGCGTGCATGCGCTGGGCTTCTTCAATCAGCGACTGCTTGATCTGCGTCAGCGGCCGCACTCGCAACATTTCAAACTTGTCGCGCATGCGCTTGATCGCCCAGAACAGATTTACCGCCGTCGGGCGGGTCTTCCCCATCACGTCGCAGATCTGGTCAAACTCCTGCTTCAGATCGCCACCATTTTCAGCTTTGGAAGTCTTCACCCCGAGCGCAATGCCCATTGCCGCAGCCACCCCAATCGCTGGCGCGCCCCGCACCACCATGTTGCGGATGACGTCGGCAACCTGGGCATAAGTCCTGCAGGTAACGTACGTCTCCTCCGTCGGCAGTTTTGTCTGATCGATGAAACGCACGCCGGAATCGGTCCATTCAAGGGTTTGAATCATAAGAGCAGTCTTCAGTCTTCAGTCTTCGGTCGTCAGTCTTCAGCAACCCAGTCGTGCCGCTACGCATGGCTGACGACTGAAGACCGACGACTGAAGACTGTCTTTCAGTTTTTATGCGCCGCGCAGCGGATTCGCGGGTTATGCACCACTGCCGGCTTTCCGCAAATCTCGCAGCCGGCCCCTGCCGCCGGCATTCCCGGAGAGGTCTCGTCATTTTGCAGCAAATGCTCTCGCCGTACGTCGCTGGCGGTAAACACGGAAACAAATGGCGCCGGCGCAGCCGCTTTCTCCACGTTCGGACGCCCTCCCGCCTCCTCGCGTTCCACTAAACACAAAACGCCCACCACCTCAAAACCGAATTCCCGTGCTGCCTCAATCGCCTGCACGGTCGAGGATCCGGTGGTGCAAACGTCATCCACAATCACGACTCGGGCGCCTTTTTCCTGAAAGCCTTCGATGCGCCGTCCTGTACCGTGTTGCTTTTCGGCCTTGCGCACCAGAAATCCGTCTACATCGCCGCTGGCTACGGAAACGGCCACCACAATGGGATCCGCACCCATGGTCAAGCCGCCAATCGCTTTAGGCTTCCATAATCGGTGCCGAATCTCGTCGAGGACGACTTGTCCGGTCAAACGCGCGCCCTTGGCCGCCAGCGTGGTGGTGCGGCAGTCTATGTAGTAGTCGCTCGTCCCTCCGGACGAGAGCTTGAAATGTCCCAGCCGGAACGACTTCGAAGCCAGCAAGCGCAGCAAATCCTGACGCGCGGAAGCCATGAAAATCTACGATATCACGCTCGCTGCCTGCTATTGCGTCATGCGCTCCAGGTGCCGAAAATGGTCGGTCCCGACATAGAGCACGCCGAACAGCATGAGGTTATAGCCCACGTGAATCAGAAGTCCGGGCGTCACCGATCGAGTCACCACGCGCGTGATGGTCAGCACCAGGCCCACCACGAACAGGACCAGCAGCGGCCCCCAGGCCTGTCCCAGTTGTTCGCTGTGCACCATGGCGAAAGCCAGGCTGGTCGCCAGCACAGCCAGCAACCTGCCCCACTTGCCCGCCGCCGAAGCGCCCCGGGTTGGAGCCGTACTGAGCACCCCAAGCAGGCCGGCCAGAACCAGCAGCACAGTGGTCGCGATGCCGAAAACATGGTCGGAAATCGCTCCCGACGCCAGCCCCCATGCGACCACCGTGGCCGCCGGCAGCAACACCGCGCCCGACGGCCTCCCTCCCGACTTCAAACTTTGAAACACCACCCGGGCCCCGACCGCCAGCAATACACAAACCGCCAGCAGGACCGACCATGCCAGGGGAAGCCGGTGCTCAACATATCCCCAACCGGACATGATCAGTATCCATATGCAGCCCCGCCGAACCTGATGCGGCGTCATAAACAGGGTCTGCAGCCAGCGGTCCAGCACCGGGTACAGGAATCCACGGAAAAGCATCTCTTCCGCCAGCGGCGCGATGCCCACCCCAAAGACCATCATCAGGTACGCGCCCTGGGCATTCTGGAAGAATTTGTCCATGGGCAAAGACTTTGGAATCGGCAACAGCCGCGAAAGCTCACCCAGGGCCACGGCCAGAAAGCCGCCGGCCGCCAGAAAGCCCAGCCAGCCCATGTTCCCCGGCCATCGCCACCCCACCGTCCGCCAGAAAGGACGCTGCCGATGACGCGTCACCAGCCCATACATGGCAATCAGCATGGCCAGGTAGGCCAGCGTCATGCTGGGCACAACCACCAGCGGCCCAGGATTCTTGCCCAATTCAACCGCAGTCATGCCGCGAGAAAGCGAGCTATGCAAGACGATGACGAAAGCGATCGAGCTGAAGAGGAACAGCGATGCCACCAAAACCAGCCCGACGATCAGGAGATCGAGACCGCTCCACGGTGGATTTTCAGCGCCTGGATTGATCACGACTGCAGCAACGGGCGGCGCCGGTTCCAGCGGCGGCTCGACCTGCACTTCAGGAAGCGGATGATCCGGGGAAGACAATTGGTTTGGGTACCTGTGTGGGGCGGACACTCTTGTCCGCTGCCTTTGACTTTTATTCAGTACGGAACCGGCACTGCAAATTTTAAAAATCAACATCAACTGCGAAAGCGTGGGACAAAGCCTGCCCTGAGCGAAGTCGAAGGGGTGTCCGCCCCACACCTGAAAACTTATGCGATCGAGCTTTTCTGCCCGTTGGCAAAATATCCCGACAGGGCCTGCCCGGTGTACGACTTCTTGTTGCGCGCCACCTGCTCAGGCGTGCCCTGGGCAACGATTCGCCCGCCTTCTTCTCCGCCTTCCGGACCCAGATCGATGATCCAGTCGGCGTTGCGGATCACATCCAGGTTGTGCTCAATGATCATAACTGTATTTCCCAGGTCGGTGAGGCGATGCAGCACTTCCAGCAGCTTCTTCACATCGTCGAAGTGCAGGCCGGTGGTCGGCTCATCCAGCAGATACATCGTCTTGCCGGTTTGCCGCTTGCTCAACTCCCGCGCCAGCTTGATGCGCTGGGCCTCGCCGCCGGAAAGCGTAACCGCCGACTGACCCAGATGAATGTAGCCCAGCCCACGTCCACCAGCGTCTGCAACTTTTGCCGCACCTGGGGGATATTTTCCAGGATCGGCAAGGCATCCGAGACGGGCATTTCCAGCAGATCGGCGATCGATTGTCCTTTGTATTTCACCGCCAGGTTTCGTGGTTGTAGCGCTTGCCGCCGCAGAGTTCGCACAGCACGTACACATCGGGCAGAAAATTCATCTCGATCCGCCGCTGCCCTTCGCCCTGGCAAGCCTCGCAACGCCCTCCCGAGACGTTAAAAGAAAAGCGCCCCGGCTTGTAGCCTCGCTCGCGCGATTCCGGCAGCATCGCGTACAGGTCGCGAATCTGCGCAAACACTCCGGTATACGTCGCCGGATTCGAGCGCGGCGTGCGCCCGATCGGCGACTGGTCAATGCGAATCACCTTGTCGATATTTTCCGTGCCGGAAATCGCTTTGTAAGTGCCGGGCTCTTCCCGCGAGCGATAGAGCTTCTGGGCCAGCGCGCGGTAGAGAATGTCATTCACCAGCGTGGATTTTCCCGATCCTGAAACGCCGGTCACTACCGTCATCACGCCCAGCGGAAAAACCACATCCAGGTTTTTGAGATTATTTTCCCGCGCGCCCAGCAGCGTGATCGCCGCCCCGTTCGGCGCCCTCCGCTCGGACCGCATTTCGATCTGCAACCGGCCGGAGATGTAGGCCCCGGTCAGCGATTCCGGCGCTAGCTCGATCTCCTCGGGGGTCCCGTACGCCACCAGGCCGCCGCCATGCCGTCCGGCTCCCGGGGCCAAGATCGATCACGTAGTCTGCGCGGCGGATGGTCTCTTCATCGTGCTCCACCACCAGCACCGTGTTCCCCAAATCGCGTAATTCCTCGAGCGCCTTCAGCAACCGGCCATTGTCGCGATGATGCAATCCGATGGAGGGCTCGTCCAGCACGTAAAGCACCCCGCGTAACTTGGACCCGATCTGCGTGGCCAGCCGTATACGCTGGCCTTCGCCCCCCGAGAGCGTTGCCGCCGAGCGTTCCAGCGAGATGTAGCCCAGCCCCACGGCGTCGAGAAACTGCAGGCGCTCGACAATCTCGTGCACGATGCGCCCGGCGATGATGGCCTCGCGTCCGTTGAGTTTGATCTTGCGTGCCGTCTCCAGGGCGCGCGACAGCGGCAGCGCCGTGAAATCGGCGATGGACATGCCATTCACCTTCACCGCCAGGCTCTCCGGCCGCAAACGCTTGCCCTGGCACACCGGGCATTTCGTGGCCGACATGTAGTCCAGCAGAAATTCCCGATAGGTATCGGAAGTAGACTCGTCCACCATCAGTTTCAGATAACCCAGAATTCCGCGGAAGCCTGTCTTCCTGTTCTTCCCGGTTTCGGCGCCGTTTTTCCCCGCCTCGCCGTACAGCAGCAGGTTTTGGATCTTGTCGGGAAACTTCTCGAATGGCGTTGCCAGGTCGAACCCGTGGGCCGCGGCGGTAATCTGCAGCTGATGAATCAGGTTCTGCGACGCTGACCCCGGCCCCAGCCCTCCATCGAGCAAAGGCTTTGACCAGTCAGCGATCACCCGCGCCGGATCGAATTCGTAGCGGCTGCCCAACCCATGGCACTCCGCACATGCGCCGTAGGCGCTATTGAACGAAAACGACCGCGGCTCCAGTTGCGGCACGCTGATCCCGCAATCCGGACAAGCCAGCTTCGCCGAATAAAGCTGTTCCTCGCCTCCCACCACCGCCACCTGCACCAACCCGCCCGCCAGCTTCATGGCCAGCCCCACCGACAATTCCAGCCGATGCTCGATCCCGGGCTTCACCAGCAGCCGGTCGATCACGACTTCGATGGTGTGATTTCGCCGCTTGTC
This sequence comes from Terriglobia bacterium, assembly GCA_963816025.1. GTDB lineage: Bacteria > Acidobacteriota > Terriglobia > Terriglobales > Acidobacteriaceae > JAIQFF01. Next base: position 258,306 of record CAWFJA010000005.1, on the reverse strand, counting down.
CAGCGGGATGTCGTCTTCGAGATTCACCAGTTCGCCGTCAATGCGCGCCCGGGTAAAACCGTGCTGCACCAGCTTCTCCATCTCCTTCTTGAACTCCCCTTTGCGTCCGCGTACGATGGGCGCCAGCACCATCACGCGGTCTTCCGGAGTCAGGCTCATGACTCGCTGCACAATCTGCTCCGCCGACTGCCGCGCAATCGCGCGCCCGCACTTGGGACAATGCGGGACTCCGATCGAAGCGAATAGAAGACGAAGATAGTCGTAGATTTCGGTGATCGTTCCCACCGTCGACCGCGGACTGCGGCTGGTGGTCTTCTGCTCAATCGAGATCGCCGGGCTCAGGCCGTCAATGGCGTCCACGTCCGGACGCTCCATCTGGTCCAAAAACTGCCGCGCATAAGCCGAGAGCGTTTCCACGTAGCGCCGCTGGCCCTCGGCGTAGATGGTGTCAAAGGCCAGGGAAGACTTTCCCGACCCGCTCAGCCCGGTAATCACAGTGAGCGTGTTGCGAGGGATTTCGACGTTTATATTCTTGAGGTTATGCTGCCTCGCCCCGCGCACCGAAATCTTGGTAATAGGCATGAAATTGGCGAGAGTGAAGCTGGCCTTCCGTAATATGGACGGCCCCACAGAAATGATGGAAAGTGGGTTTGCGCGACTCTACTCACGTATCTTAGTTGCTAATTGCGGCTAGCGTCAACGCAGGTAAAGTGAGGGATTGCGCTAAACGGGTCCGGGCAGCTTTGTCCGGCGCCCTAACAGGAAAGTAGGCCGAGCTTGGGTGGGTTACTGGTTGCTTTCGTCATTTCCTTTACTGCTGTCACTGTCGTTCTGGTAGGCATCCTCGCGGCCTACGCCGCGGTAACCGGCATTCTGTACGCTTTCGCCTACCGCTCGCGCCGGCGCGCCACCGCCAGCGCCGCCTCCGCCATTCTAGTCCCCAGCCAAAGCCAAGCCAGCGGCGACTGAAACCAGACTTCAGACCTCAGATCCCTAATGTCTTGTTGGAGGGCGGGTGTCCCGCCCGTCTCGCGTCTGCACATCAAGTTTCCAGCCAGAGATTTGTGCTGAGGTCTAAAGTCCGAGGTCTGAAGTCCGGGCCTAGTTCGGGCCGCCCTGGGGCGGTGGCCCGCCGGGCGGGGGCTGCTGCTGCTGTTGCTGCTGCTGTTGCTGCTGCTGTTGCTGGAGTTCGCGCAATAATTGCTCTGGAGTCTTCACCTGCTGCACGTTTGGTTGCGGTTGCGGGACCTCGCTGGCATCAGCCGGATCATCGACCGGCTGTTCGGAGATGTCCATCCCCTGAGGTCCGATCCCATCGGTCTGTACCGGGCTGCTCTGAGCCTCGGGCGGAGGCGGCGCGGCCTCGATATCCCCGCCAGTCTTCAAAGTCAGGATCAGCCGCTCCACGTTCTCGGGATGCGCCGGCGAACCGATCATCACGTAGTTGAAGTGGGTCCCGTTGAGCAGCGCGGTCAGGACATCGCGTGCCGGCCCAGGTCCCAGATGAGCCACCACCCGCTCGGTGGCACTGGGCGGAACCTCCACCGCGGCCCCGGTCTGCGTCCGCACCGCCCCGAGAATGTCCGCCAGCGTTGAGTTCTCAGCCACAATCGTCAGCTGCCCCCGGCTGTAGTGAACTTGCGGCAGCTGGGCCGGCATCTGCTCCAGCGTGGGAGGCGGCGGCGGCGCGGCGGGTACAGGTGGAGGATCGGGGGCCGCCTTCTTTTTCGCCGCCTTGACCAGACGCTTGCGCGCCCCGGACGCCGGGGCCACAGGTGGTTGAGTTTGAGTTGAAGCTTGCTGGGCCGCAGACGCCGTATCCCACAAACCCAGCAAAAGCAGGATCAACGCCAGAACTAACCAGACGCTCGCGCAGCGGGCTGACTTGAGGAAAACCAAGGTACCTTCAAGGCCTCACACCGGGTTAGATGCCGGCCACGGCCTAGTCCGAATTGTAGCATCGCAATCGGACCCCGGCCCTCGGACCTCGGACCTCGAAATCCTGGGCGGCAAGCGCCCAACCATTCCGGAATTCTTCATTGCCATTGCCGTTCCTTTGCCGCACGATTTATCTTTTTATCGTAGTCCTTACCCTTGTCGCCGGAGGAGATAAGTATGTTCAAAATCAGTCAGAGGCGGCCAGCCTCACGACTCATTTCATTCCTCTTGCTGTCCATTGCCGTCGCTGTAGCCTGCGTCTGGAGCGCACACTTTTCTGCTGCGCAATCCGGCGCAAGGGCGAGTCATCCCGACGCTTTCTCGCACGCGCTGCCACAGTTGGATGGCAATCACCTGCGCGCCACCGTCCTCGAAGTAAACTACGCGCCCGGAGAGGCAGACAAGCCGCACAGCCATCCCTGCACCGTGATCGGATATGTGGCACAGGGGGCGATTCGCTTCCAGATAAGGGGTGGCGGCCCCGAGTCCGTATTCAAAGCGGGAGAAAGCTTCTACGAGCCGCCGAACGGGGTGCACGAGGTATCGGCTAATGCCAGCGACAAAGAGCCGGCGAAACTGATCGCCTTCTTCGTTTGCGACCATGAAACAGTACTGACCATGCCTCCCATGGACGGCAGCGCGGGACACGAAGCCAGGTAGCTTCAAGGAAACTCTGGAGTTGAGGCTTTGCTCTCCGCTACTGCCGGGGCGCGTAGTAGCCCTTGCGGGCCCGCACCTGGAGGTCTTTCTTGAGCGCGGTGATTTCAATGGAACGGTAACGGCCGTCGGCATCGAAGTCGGCGGGTTTGTAGGAAACCACGTACTGGCTCCGCAGTTCGTCTTCAATCGCGGCGAAAGAATTCTTTACGTCCTTCATCTTGAAAGGAAAGAAGGCGCGTCCGCCGGTGGCGTCCGCCAGCTGTTGCAGGGCCTTGTCACCCCGCAGAATCAGTCCGCTGTCGTCGGTTGAAATCGCGTAGATGATCACTTCGGCGCGCTGCGCGGTCTCGATCGCCAGCGCCCGGCTGACTTCGCTCTGGTTGTCTTCACCATCGCTGACCACGATGATGGCCCGTCGCACCGGATGGTCGCCGCGGTCTTCCTTGCTCAACTTTTCGCGGCAGGCCTTGTAGATGGCGTCGTACATCGCGGTGCCGCCGCCGTTGCGTAGATTTCGCACCCCGGTTTCAAGCAGATGAACGTTGTCGGTAAACTCCTGCGTGACCTGGCTGTGAGTGCTGAAGCCCATGACAAAGGCTTTGTCGAAATTGGCCCGCAGGGTGTGCTGCAAAAAGCTGACGGCAGCTTCCTGCTCGAAGTCGAAGCGGCCGTGCACCGAACCGCTGGTATCCACCAGCAGCCCCAGCTGGAGCGGCAGGTCGGTCTCGCGACGGAAGTTGATGATGGCTTGCGGCGGCTTATGATCGTCCAGGATGCTGAAATCGCCCTGGTTCAAATTGCGTACAAACTTGCCGCGATGGTCAGTGGCAATGAACAGCACATTGACTTCGTCAACCCGCTTCTTGATGGTAAGGATGGGATCCGACGAATCAGACCCGGTGTTCGGGGAAGCCTCGGGCAGGGCCACGCTGGAGGCTGCCACATACGGCGACTGCGCCCGGGCGGGCAGTCCGGCGGCGGCAAGCGAAACTGAAACTGCCACTAGCCACCGACACCACTTCGTGTAGTTCATGCCCAGTCAACCCAAAAATTTCACGCCAAACCGGCGCTAAAGACCTCGCCTGTCAATTAGATGCACGTATCGGGCCGAAAGCGCCGCTGCGGCTAGTACTGTCCCGACTGTAGGGGACTGCGGTTTCAAAACCAAGTTACAAAAGGAGCACACATTTGGTCATTTCGGGGCAAAGTCTTCTGGTCCATGGGATTGAAGGCTTGTTGGGTGGCGCGGGCGCCCTCGCCGCGAAACCCTGACGTCAAATTCAAAAGCCGCGGGCGGGGCGCCCGCGCCACCCAACAAAGCCGTAAACTATGTAAACATGGCGCCCAAATCTCCAAACCTCATCCGGTGCGCCTGGCCCAGCAATCCCCTGGCGATTCGTTATCACGACGAGGAATGGGGCCTGCCGCAGCACGATGACCGCGTGCTCTTCGAGTTTCTTATCCTGGAAGGCGCCCAGGCTGGCCTGAGCTGGGACACAGTTCTGCAGAAACGCGAGAACTACCGTGCTGCCCTCGACGGCTTCAACCCGCTCCGCATCGCCCGCTACGACCGCCGCAAGCGGGATAGCCTGCTGCGCAATCCCGGCATCATTCGCAACCGCCTCAAGATCGCGTCCGCGGCAAGAAATGCCAAGAGCTTCCTCAGCATCCAGAAAGAGTTCGGTTCGTTCGACACTTACATCTGGCAGTTCACCGGCGGGAAGCCGAAAGTGAACGCATGGCGCTCGGGCCAGCGCGTTCCGGCGCGCACGGCGGAGTCCGACGCCATGAGCAAGGACCTTAAAAAGCGCGGCTTCAACTTCGTGGGATCAACCATCTGCTACGCCTTCATGCAGGCCGTGGGCATGGTGAACGACCACAGCATCGAGTGCTTCCGCTATGCCCAGGTCAGCCGCGTGCGCCGCTGATCCCCCGAGTCTCTTCCTACTTAAAGCATAGCAACCGCCAGAGCGCGAATGGGACATGCGAGCGCGCTTTTTATCTCCCACGCCGCCAGCGGGTTAAGGACAGTAGGCCGAGGTTGAGCCCTTGACAAGATTTCTGGTGCGCCACGAGCCGCGCAGAGCTGACCGGGGTTCGAGCGGGGAGCCGCGGAAGGCCAGCCGGGCCTTGCCCGGCCAGGAGGGTAAGGACACTCGCCCCTAAGTGGATTGTATGACAGACGTAAGTATATACTTGACTATGTCACATTATGACTGTCGAGCAGACCATCCACGCGGTTCGCAGCTTCAACCGCTTCTACACCCGCCAGATCGGCGTGCTGCGCGAGGGCCTGCTCAAGAGCCCGTTCTCGCTGGCTGAAGTACGTGTGCTCTACGAAATCGCGCACCGCGAGCAGCCCACTGCCACCGAACTCTGCCAGCAACTGGGGCTCGATCCCGGCTACCTGAGCCGCATCCTGCGCGGGCTTGGAAAGCGCGGTCTTGTCCGCAAATCGGCGTCCCCGAAGGATGGCCGCCAAAGCCTGCTGGAATTGACCGCCCGCGGCAGAGAAACTTTCGCCACCCTGGACGCTCGCCAGAACGAAGAGGTCGCAACCATGCTGCGCCAAGTCCCGGCTACCGAGCAGGCCCGGCTGGTGCAGGCCGTGCGCGTGGTCGAAAGCGTGCTCGGCGCCGGCCCCGAACCCAGAACACCGTACATATTGCGCCCGCATCAGCCCGGCGACATGGGCTGGGTGGTGCATCGCCACGGCGTTCTCTACGCCCAGGAGTACGGCTACGACGAGACCTTCGAAGCCCTGGTCGCCGAGATCGCAGCCAAATTTATTCAGCGCTTCGATCCGAAACGCGAGCGTTGCTGGATTGCTGAAAGAGATGGCGACGTCGTCGGTTCCGTTTTTCTGGTCAAGAAATCGAAGGCCGTGGCCAAATTGCGGCTGCTGCTGGTGGAGCCGTCGGCCCGCGGACTGGGCATCGGCAAGCGCCTGGTCGGCGAGTGTCTGCGCTTCGCCCGGCAAGTGGGCTACAAGAAAATCGTTCTATGGACGCAGAGCGAGCTCCCGGCGGCCCGCCATATTTACCAGGAGGCCGGCTTCCGCCTGGTGAAACAAGAGAAGCATCGCAGCTGGGGTCGCGACGATCTGGTATCGCAAATCTGGGAAATGAAGTTGTGAACCGCGCTCTGCGCCCAGGCGTGAACGAGATCTACGCTCGCTTTTTCAACTGCGGCGGCTGGTAGGTTCCCGGCACCACGCGAAAGGCGATGCTAATCCGGTTCCAGCTGTTGATGGTCGCGACCGCGAGCGTGAGGTCCGCCAGTTCCTGTTCGCTGAAGTGCTGACGCGCCTCCTCGAACAGTTCATCGGGCGCATGTCCGTCGGTGATGTTGGTGACCGCCTCCGCCCAGGCCAGCGCGGCCCGTTCGCGATCCGTGTAGTACGGTGTTTCGCGCCAGGCGTCGAGAGAATACATGCGCTGCTCGCTTTCGCCCTCCCCCTGCAAGTCCTTCCAGTGCATGTCCAGGCAATAGGCGCAGCCGTTCATCTGCGATACCCGCAGCTTGATCAGGTGAAGCAGTTTCTTCTCCACTTTGCTTTTGCTGAGGTAATGTTCCAGGCCCAGCATGGCTTTGTATCCGTCGGGGGACAGCCGGTAAAAATCAATGCGTGGTTCCATAGGTTCTCCTCTTAGTCTTGGCTCTATAAATTTCGATTCGCTGGCGGGGGTGGGGGCTGCATTTTTCTGAGCAGAGTCCGTGCCTGCGGAGCACGAGCGGGGCGCTCGCGCCTACATTAGAGCGCAACCTACTTGCGCAACAGGTTTCTGGCGATGAAGAACACATTGGCCGGCCGTTCCGCCAGGCGGCGCATGAAATAGGGATACCATTCCGTGCCGAACGGGATGTAGACACGCATGCGCCATCCTTCGCGAACCAGCCTTCGCTGCAGGTCGCGGCGGATGCCGTAGAGCATCTGAAACTCAAAGGCGTCGCGCGGGATATTTTCCTGCGCGGCAAAGGCCTTAGCCTGATTGATAATCGCCTCGTCGTGCGTCGCCAAGCCGTGATAGACGCCGCTCTTCATCAGGACCTTCATCAGCCGGACATAGCTCGCGTCCACTTCTGATTTCTTCTGGAACGCAATTTCCTCCGGTTCCTTGTACGCCCCTTTGCACAGGCGGACGCGAATGCGCTCGGCCAGCAGATCTTCGATGTCTTTTTCCGCGCGCCGCATATAAGACTGGATCACCGCGCCCACGGCGCCGGCATGACCGGGCATGCGGTGCAGTTCGTGGACAAAATCCAGAGTGCGCTGGGTGTAGGGCGAGCCTTCCATGTCCACCCGCACGAAATTGCGCGGATTCATGGCCGCGGCCTTCGCCACCAGTCCGGTGACCAGATCGCGGGCGAGTTTCTCGTCCACGTCGAGACCCATGTGGGTAAGTTTCAGGCTGACGTTGGCGTTGAGCTGGCGAGTCGAAATTTCATCCAGCATCTGGTGATAGAGCTGGGCGCTGGCGCGGGCTTCTTCAGCGTTGGTAACGTTCTCGCCCAGATTGTCGACGGAAACGCTCAGGCCCTTCTGGTTGACGGTTTGGGTGGCGCGTAGCGCATCTTCGACCTGAGTGCCGGCCACAAAGCGGCTAGACAACCGCCGTCCGATGGCGGATCGCTCGGCCATCCCGCGCAGCGAGCGGTTCTCGGAAAGAGAAATAAAAAGCGCCCTCAGCATGTTCGTTCCAGGCCAAATTCGGGACGGCAGACGTGCCGGGCGTGCATGAAGATCACAGGATTTTGTATCACAGTCGAAGAGAATCCGAGGTGAGGGCTGAAGGGCTGTGGCTCTACTGGCTTACTGCTTGGGGATCAAACCTGACTTCGATGGGTTCGCGGGTCTCGTGCGCCGCCGGCTCCCATTTCCACCGGTAAATCGCGTCTTCCGCCGCTCGCACCAGTATCGGATGCCCGCCCCTGACGTCGACAGACTTGACCTGACCATTCGGCTTGACCACCGCTTCGGCCTTCACGTTCCCTCTTAGGTTCAGCGTGCGGGCCATTTCAGGATAGTGAGGCATGACCCGGGACACGATCTTGCGGGTGCTTTCGGCCTGCTCCTGCTGCGCCCACGATGGCGAAGGATAGACGAAGAGGCCAAACAGCATCAGAAGGGCACAAGCAATGAGGCGATTCATAAGTTCACTTGCAGCTTATTTCGCCTCAGGGTTTAACGTAAAGATGACCTAGGTAACAGGGCGGACGTCGACTTCAGGCCTTGGGCCTTGAGGTAAACACAGCAGGATTTATCTTCTGGCCTGAGAAAAAGGCCGAAGTCCGAGGTCTGAAGTCCGAGGTCTGAAGTCCGGCGTCAGTCCAGGAAGACCTCGTCCACGTAGCACCAGCGCCAGTTTTCGCCGGGCTCGAACGATTGCACGATGGGATGCTTGGTCTGGTGGAAGTGTTTGGTGGCATGTTTGTTCTTCGAAGAGTCACAACAGCCCACGTGGCCGCAGCTGAGACACTCCCGCAGATGGACCCAGGTATCGCCCATCTCCAGGCATTCTTTGCAGCCCTGGCCGCTCGGTTTAACTTGTCGAATTTCCCCCAGGTGGGAACAGGCGGCGGACGCGCGTGGCATTGGGACTACCTCCAAAAGAATCTTTGTTGCCTTACTCTCCCTGGTCTTCCAGAAACTTCTCCGCTTCGAGCGCGGCCATGCAGCCGGTGCCGGCGGCGGTGATGGCCTGGCGATAGCGCCGGTCCTGCACGTCCCCGCAGGCGTAAACGCCCGGCACCCGCGTGAACACGTTCTTTTCGGTCACCAGGTATCCGTCCTGGTCGGTCTCGAGCTGGCCCTCGAACATGCGGGCATTCGGGATGTGGCCGATGCCGAGGAACATCGCGCTGGTCGGGAAATCCCAGGCCTTTTCGGTATTGGTGTCACGCAGTTTTAGAGCGGTCACTTCCTGCTTCGAAGGATCCAGCACGTCCTCGACCACGGTGTTGGTGAGAAATTCAATCTTCTTATTCTGCTGCGCCCGGTCGAGCATGATCTTGGAGGCCCGGAACTGGTCGCGGCGATGAATCAGCGTCACCTTGGTGGCGAAGCGGGTAAGAAAAATCGCCTCCTCCATGGCCGAGTCGCCGCCTCCGACGACCGCGATTTCCTTTCCCGAAAAGAAGAAGCCATCGCAGGTAGCGCAGGAGGAAACGCCGTGCCCGATCAATGCCTTTTCGCCCGGCAACCCCAACCAGCGGGCCGAGGCCCCGCTGGCGACGATCAGGGTGCGGGCATGAATCGTCTCTTTGCCAAAATTCACCGCGAAGGGACGCTGGCTGAGATCCACGCTGGCCACGTGGCCCAGTTGATACTGCGCCCCAAAGCGTCCCGCCTGCTTGCGCATGTTCTCAATCAGCTCAGGGCCCTGGATGCCTTCGGGAAACCCGGGAAAATTTTCCACCAGCGTGGTGAGCGAGAGCTGGCCTCCGGGCTCATGGCCCTCAATCACCAGAGGCTTGAGATTGGCGCGGGCAGTGTAGAGCGCCGCGGTGTGGCCCGAGCAACCGGACCCGATGATGACAACGTTGCGAATGTTCTCCATAGTCAGGCGCGACAGAGGCGTGCAGCTTTAGATTGCTAAATTCAGATTTGGATGCAAGTAGCGCCGGCTGTCCGGAGGGCGTCCCGCCCTCTGCGGCGATGCTATTTCTTCTTCGCTGCCGGCTTCCGGGCGGAAGGCGATCGCTCGGCTTTCTTCTCCGCCGCTCCACTCACCCGCGCCAGTTCCTCGGGCACGGTAGTTCGAGCCCCGAGCAGACCGCGATAGTTCGACAGAATCGCCGACGCGCTCTGAAACAGCGGCTCGTATGCGCTCTGGTCCGGCGCCGGGCCTGCCTCCGAGGCAAAGCACCGCGCCAGCACCACCGACGACTTGCCGAAGCGCTCCAGCTTGATACGGCTGGCTGGCGTGCCGCTGGTCAGCATGGTGGCCGGAGTGGTCACGGCCGAGGCGCTGTCTTCGATCGAAACCTCCAATAGGTCTTTAGGATCGCGCACCCGGAAGACCAGCGTCTCCACCATATTCTTGGGGTCAATGCTGAACGAGTACTGCACCGTTGAAAATAGCGCCTGCACGGAAAATTCGCGCCGGATGCGCACCCAGTTTGCCGTCCCCGGATCGGAGGACATCTGCCCTCCCGACCCAGGCTGCAGAAATCCCGGCCCCACTTCCAGGCTGGACCTTCCGCGGTCGACTTCGAAGTCCACCCCGAATAAAGGCTGCTTGGGAACCCGGGACAGCGCCGACGCTATTTCCTGCTGTTCCCCGGCCGAAGGCGAGCACACGTTCAGAACATTTACTTTGACCTGCGGCGGCGATTGCTGCGCCACCGCCGGCAAAGCCAGTCCGAGACAGATCATCACGATTGAGCTGGTTCGAAGCACCAAGGGATTTTAGCAGGACGGGCGCCGGACTTCAGGATCCGGGCATCGGACTTCGCACGGTGGATGGGTATTTTTACCACGAACCCCGTGGGGACAGCTTAATCGCAATGAAAAGGTCATCCGCTTCATATTGCGATTAAGCTGCCCCCTCGTAGTTCGTGGCGATTGACCGGCCAAAGGATTCGTCCTTTTGCCAGACGCAGGAGGCATCAAGAGAGTACATCCAATCGGCTGCCCATTCGGCCTATCATTTCCAGAGACAACCCCGGGGAGGTATTTCACATGGCGGCGAGTCAGGTAGTTCTTTATTTCGATAAGCAGGAAGACGCGCTGCTGTTCACGCTGGCCGCCAGTTCCATGATTTCAGAAGAGGGGCCCGCGCGCGCCGATGAAGCGCTGGTAAAAGTCGCCGCCGAAATCCGCAAGGCCAACCGGATCACCACCGAGGGTGTTCTGGAACCATCCAACTAGCACCTCCGGGTAGTGGTGCAGGTGAAAATCCCAAAAGGATTGTCCTTCCGAAGCGCGGTATTTGCGCGCGCCAGGAATCTGCTGCGCTGGCAGCAAGCAGATCGCCGATAAACCTGGCTTCGGAATGACCAGGGGTGGCGCCGTTTTGCGCAGACTGCACCACGACCCACCTCCGCAATCCTTCACCCGCAGATCGGTTTGAAATATTTAAGGGCAATCGATTGCTCCGAATTCAGGCCGGCCGAGACCGCCGGAGTCATTCGTTGTGCCCGCCGACCCATCGGACCTGGCTGCCGGCCCACATCTGCTGCCGCCCGTAACCCCGAAATGCCCCCTCCGTTCAACGTCGGAAAAGCGACCCCCTGTGGTTCTTTTTCTTGACCACAGTTTTTTGCTGTAACAATTTCTTCCAGGTCATTCTCCCTTAAAGATCAAGTCAGAAGCGATTGCCTGGGATGGCCCAAACGGTCGAAACAGGGTCGGAGGTGTATTTGTGGCTCGGGATCCAGTGGCTGCCAAAAAAACCTATATCGCTCCTTCGTATCAAATCCTGGACGCAGGCTCGGCCCGGGCAGAACTCGAGGCAACCGGAGCATCGAATGATGCGACCGTCCGGCAGATGTTGTCGGTGCTGAACCAACCGTCAGATGGAAAGCCGGTTCCAGCGCCTTCCCTTATGCGGAAATCATTGCCATAGGAGCGATTGCCGCCGTGCGGCATGGTTCAGAGTCCATGAGACACGAACACCTGATTTGGAATCCCGCCACGAAGGAATGGTTCTGCACGAAGTGCGGAGGGACTTCAGGCCACGCCAGTGAGCAGGATGCCCGTTCCGAACTGGAAAAGCGGCAGTGTCATCTTCCCTCGGTAGAAATGCCAAGGGCCGCCTGCAATCCGCCGGGCGAGTAACCGCTTGCGGCTCCAAATCCCTGCTGAGGCCCGCATCATTCGCGGTCAAGCCGAGTGTAGACCTGCTCGGCCAGGACCAGACCGCCCAGGACCCCGGCCTGGCCTCCGAGTTGGGGCGGAACCACGTATTGGTCAATGTCACGCATCACTTCGGTCGCCTGGACATATCCGTTAAGCAATTCCACCAGGTCTTTCCGGATCCGGCCAAAAAGATGCGACTGGCGCAACACGCCTCCGCCTAACAGAATGCGCTGGGGCGACAGCGTCAGCACCCAGCTGGCTAACCCCAGCGCCAGATAGTGCGCTTCCAACGTCCAGGCGGGATGGTCGGGTGGCAGGTCCTGCGCGGCCTGGCCCCAGCGTGCCTGCATCGCCGGACCCGCGGCCAATCCTTCCAGGCAATCGCCGTGGTATGGGCAGCCGCCAGGATACGGGTCCTTTACCCGGTCGTGCGGCACCCGAATGTGCCCCATTTCGGGATGGACCAGCCCATGAAGAACGCGGCCATTGATGATGGCGCCGCCGCCGATGCCGGTGCCGATCGTCAGATAGAGAAAATCAGTCAGATTTTGGGCCGCGCCCCAGCGGGCCTCGCCAAGCGCGGCGGCGTCCACGTCGGTGTCAAAACCAACCGGCACGCCCAAAGCGTCGCGCACCGTGCCCGCCAGATTGTAGTTCTGCCATCCCGCCTTGGGCGTGGAGGTGACATAGCCGAATGTAAGCGAGGTGCTGTGCAGATCAATCGGCCCAAACGAACCGATCCCCACCGCTTTCAATTCGCCCCTGGATTCCTGGCGCAGGAACTCAATGGCGATGGCCAGCGTGGCCTCGGGCGAGGTGGTGGGAAACTGCATGGTCTTCAGGTCCGCCGGCCCGGTTCCCACTCCGCAAACGAATTTGGTGCCGCCCGCTTCAATCGATCCGAACATAATTTGGATAAAAGTCCCAAGGGAGTCTGCCACAGAACCGCGCCGGGACAAAATTCATCCGCCACGAACCAGGTGGGAACAGCCGCCCTCGGCGGACCGGACGAGCCAAGATCGAAACGGCTTTTTGCCGGCAGCGAAACCGCGTGGAGCTCGCTCCGCCGGACTGCCGGGGCGGCTGTCCCCACGTGGTTTCTTGAGGCCGATACTTCAAACTGCCTTACCCACGGCCTTCCGGGACTTTCCAGGGTATCCAGACTTCAGATAAGCTTGGTCAAATGTCCCCCAAAAACTGGTTGCTCGTTAGTTCTGTGTTGCTGCTTGCGCTTCTGTTACCCAGCTGTGGAGGTGGCGGCAGCTTTTCCACCCCAACCCCCACGAACCTGGCTTTGACCAACGTGGTAAGCGGTCTCAGCAATCCGCTTGGTCTGGAAAAGCCGCCTGGCGACGCCCGCTTGTTCGTGGTGGAACAACCGGGGACCATCCGGATCATCAAAAATGGCGCGCTCCTATCAGGAACTTTTCTGGATATCCGGAGCCTGGTGAACTTCGACGGCGCGGAACAGGGCCTGTTGGGCATGGCCTTCCATCCCAACTACGGCACCAACCGCAAGTTCTATGTGAATTACACACGGGACACCCCCACCCGGCAGACCGTCATTGCCGAGTTCCAGGCTTCCACCTCAGACCCCGATGAGGCCGACCCTACCAGCGAGCGTGATCTGCTGGTTGTGAACCAGCCGTTTCCCAATCACAAGGGCGGCCAGTTGGTCTTTGGCGCCGATGGTTTTCTCTACATCGGGCTCGGCGACGGCGGCATCCCTCCTACCGACCCTCTCAACAGCGGACAGAACTTAAACACATTGCTGGGGAAAATGCTCCGCATCGGAGTGGATCCTCCTTTTACCGGGAGCCTGCAGTACGCGATTCCCCCGGACAATCCTTTCGTGGGCGGTGGCGGGTTGCCTGAGATCTTTGCCTATGGACTGCGCAACCCCTGGCGCTTCACGCTGGAGCGCGGCGGGAGCCGCATATTCGTTGCCGACGTTGGCGAATCAAGCTGGGAAGAAGTCGACATCCTGCAGAACGGTGGAAACTACGGCTGGAGCGTAATGGAAGGCGACCACTGCTTCAACCCACCCACTGGCTGCGACACCAGCAACAAAGTCCTGCCGATTGTCGAATACCCTCACACCGTCGGCATCGCCGTCATTGGCGGCTACGTCTATAAAGGCAGCGCCATCCCCAGCCTGGCCAACAAGTACATTTTTGGCGATCTCACCGGCAAGATATTCAGCCTGACGGAAGCGCCCGCCAATACCTGGACCCGCGCCGACCTGCTGACCACCCATCTGACGATCTCGTCGCTCGGCCAGGACAACAACGGAGAAATGTACGTCCTCGATTATGGCGGCGGCAACGTCCTGAAACTGACCTCCCAGTAGCAGGTTTCTCATCCCTGGTTGCTGGTTGCCCCATCCTTCGCGTTTTTTTTTGCGAAGGGTGGGATCCCTCTGCACAGACCACGTGGGGACAGACGCCCAGAGCTTCCCCACGTGGCTGGTGGTGATTCCGGCTCCTAAAACCCCGCGCGCCCTTGCCGGATACGGCGAGAAAAATCTGGCGCATCGCCGGCCGCCCGCGCCGCCGCGTTGATGTGCGCCTGCTCCTTGAGTTGAGCGAAGGAAAGGTTTCCCGTGGCCAGGTCGCCGCGTTCGTAAAGCATCTGGTCGGCGCGCCCATTCAACAGCACGCGCCAGTCCCATTCCGGCTCCCCCGCCAGCGCGGCGATGTTGGTGGTGCAGTTGTTGGTCAGCGCGTTATACCACTCCGGCCGATTTCGGATGCGGTTTATCCGTTGCAGATAATTGAGAAAAGTGGCGCGGGCGCGCTCCGGCGTGGCTCGCGTGTGAAAGAGATAGGTCTCTTCGCCCTTGCGATAATTGGTCCGCAGGCGCACCACGTCGCGCTCGTCGCTGACGGTGTAAATCAGTTCGTAGTAGCGGAAAAATCCGCGGACAGCCGAGTACACCTCTCCAACTTCTTTCCTGGTCTCAATCGACATGGCGATGTAGTCGTGGTCGCCAAACTGGAAACTGACGATGGGATGCGCGATCCAGGGCGAGCCCCAGTAAGTCAGAAAAATATCCATGCCGCGCATCTGCGAAAGGTCAAACGATCGGGTCTCCCAATGCGGGGTATAGTCGCCTTCGGTGCGGTAGTCGCAGTTGCGAACGTTGTGAATGGTAACGTGGTCGCCGTCGATTTCCGCCCAGGCGGTCTGGGCCACGTCGGGCTGCCAGTCCCGGTCATTCGACGGCTTCAGGGTAAGCCACCAGGCCAGCACCAGGCCGAATGCGGCCAGGCAAATTGCGATCCCTTTGCCGCTTCCGCGGAAGGCGAGCAGCGTCGCCAGCATGGCGATCCCATAGCCGGACGCGGCCAGAGTGCGCAGAGAGGAACTCGACAGCAGGTCGAAATACAACGCTGCCAGTGCCCAGCCGGTCAGTGATATCACCAGCAGCAGAGCGAATCCGCGTCCCACCACACCCGCGATTCGCCGCCACCAGCGGGGTGGGTTCATCGAGCGGTCAGTTTTATGCGTAGATGCCACGCTGCCGAAGGGTGTAAGCCACGCGGTCGATGGCCAGCATGTAGGCGGCAATGCGGTTGCTGACGCCATGGGTCTCGGCGTATTTCAGGACTTCCGCGAAGGCGGTCCGCATGGTGTGCTGCAGATAGTCGTTGACCACTTTTTCCGTCCAGAAATATCCCTGACGGTCCTGCACCCAT
This sequence comes from Terriglobia bacterium, assembly GCA_963816025.1. Classification (GTDB taxonomy): domain Bacteria; phylum Acidobacteriota; class Terriglobia; order Terriglobales; family Acidobacteriaceae; genus JAIQFF01. The sequence continues at coordinate 243,207 of CAWFJA010000005.1, read as the reverse complement.
TCGAAATAGGAAACCGTCACTCCGCCCGAGTTGGCGAGGATGTCCGGAATCACAAACACACCTTTGTCCACGAGGATTTCATCGGCCTCGGCGGTGGTGGGACCATTCGCTCCCTCGCAAAGGACTTTGGCCTTGACCCGATCGGCATTGCGGGTGGTGATCTGGTTCTCCAGCGCGGCAGGAATCAGGATGTCGCAGTCCGCGACCAGCAAATCGGCGGAATTGCTTTCTTCGGCGCTGGAAAAACCGCTGAGCGTGCGGTTGTGCTGGTAATGCTGCGTGAGCGCTTCAATATCAATGCCGTTCTTGTTATACAGACCGCTTTTGCTGGTGGAGACTCCAACGATCTTGTATCCCCTGCGGCGCATGAGGCGAGCGGCATTCGAACCCACATTCCCGAAGCCCTGAATCACCACTCGGGTCTGGTCCGGACTCATGCCCAGCTTCTTCGCCGCCTCGTCGCAAACAATCATCAGGCCGCGCCCCGTAGCTTCAATGCGCCCGTGCGACCCGCCCAGTTCCAGAGGCTTGCCGGTCACGACCGCGGTGACGGTGTGGCGCGCATGCATGGAGTAGGTATCCATGATCCAGGCCATGATCTGCTCGTCGGTATTGATGTCGGGACCAGGAACATCTTTCTCCGGCCCCAGCAGTTCCATCAACTCCGCAGTGTAACGGCGCGTAAGGCGCTCCAGTTCACGCTTGGACATTTTGTCGGGATCGCAGATGACTCCCCCGGCGGCGCCCCCGAACGGGATATCGACCACGGCGCATTTCCACGTCATCCAACTGGCCAGCGCGCGAGTTTCGTCCAGGTTCACGTTGGGGGTATAACGGATGCCTCCCTTGGCGGGGCCGCGATCAATCGAATGCTGCACCCGGAACCCAGTAAATGTCTCCAGACGGCCATCATCCATTTGCACCGGGATGTGCACGATGATTTCCCGGCTGGGCTCGCGCAATATTTTCCATAGGCCCTCGTTGAGCTTGAGCTTCTGCGCCGCCACGTCGGAGCGGGCAACCTGCGCTTCCCACGGATTGATTTCTTCCAGATATGCAGTTGGCATTCGAAGCTCTGGGACGGGCCTGGTTCGCTGCGAAACCGGCAGCCACAAAAGTTTAACCCAGTATCCTACACTGCGCTCGTTCAGAATTGGGGGTGGGGAGGGCGGTCAAGCGGGGAGAATGGCAGGCTTGAGATTTCTGAAGCTTAAACAAGATGTAGTCACGGCCCGGGGGCGAGATCAGGGCGGATCCCTGACCCAGGTTTGTTGGATTCCTACGAAACTGGCACTCCGTGAGCCCGATCGCTTCTCCGACTAGGTCATGTCGAACTGATCGCCGCATCTTCCCAGGGGCCGCAGCAGGTAATGGACGGTCCGAACCAGTTCGATGGGAGCGCGTTTGTTCACTAGTGTGCTCACACCGAGAGTCCGCAGTTGTTTGCGCTCGGCCCGCGACGGAAGCCGATGGTAGGTGACAACCACCAGCGGCTTCATTCCCACGCTCTGGAAGTGGGTGAGGACCTGAATGCAGTGCCGATCGGAAAGATAGTCGTCCAGCACCAGCAAATCGAAAACGCCGGTGGAAAGAATCTGGAACGCGACATCCCCGTTTACCGTGACCGCAGTGTCATAGCCCTCGTCCTCCAGAGCCCGTTCCAATGCCACAAGAACATCCTCGTCGTTGTCGGCAATCAGAATTTTGCCGTGCTCGTCCTGTCCCATCGCTTTTCCTCCAGATTCGGTTCGTGGATTGCAATTCCACCAGGGCCGCCGCCCAGTTCTCGGCGACCCCGATGGAACCGGATTGTGGAACCCAGGTTGAGAAACCCGGGTTCCGGGGTTGCGGCATCAACTGCCCTCCGACGAGGGCGGAAGGTCGAGGTCCAACAATCGGATCCTGGCGTTTTCGTAGTCCATGATCGTATCGACCGTTTCGTACAGTGATTCGGCGTGGTTATAGAGATTGCTCACCGTATCCCTGTACGGGGGGTGATACACGCTGTTGCGGTCATCGGACAGCAGATCAATGGCACGGGTTACTTCTTGCGCCACCCCAACAAGGTGAGGCCGCGCATTCTCAATGGCCAGCCGCTGCCCTTCATTTGCCTGGGGCTTGAATTCCTCGAGGTTGTCGAGGGTGCGGCCCAGTTCGTTGACCTGCTGCTTCAGGGTCGTGAGACTGTCAGCATGGGTCCTCCAATCCAGTTGCCGGGTGAGCCTCATTGAGTCCAGCCGATCGGCTTGACGCTGCATCTCCAGCGCAGTCTGCTTGAACGACGTTAGCTGATTGGCAACGTGGGGATGCCCGTTGTCGATATCTTCGGACACCTCGGCACGCGCCGCGACTGAGGTTAGAATGCCCACGAACAATGCCGTCATTAACGAAGATGCCATCCAGGATTTGTTCCGCTTCGCTTTCATTTGTCCTCCTTTTTGTGTTGGCTGCCCTGTATTGGCCGCCCGATCACACCGGGGGCCCGCGAACCTGGTGCAGCCGAATCATGATGGTGGGATGCGACGGCTCCAGCCCGGGAAAGCTACAAAATATGAGCGCTACCCTTAGCTTTTGCTTAACAAAAGGGTCCGCGGCCATGGGTCAGAATGCAGGGACAGTTTCAAGATCTTCTCCGCAGCGCCCGCAATGCCCGTGGTCAATCAGTTAACTTAGGGTGTACAATTCTGCCATTCGTTCCAACTTTTTATTAATACTGGAATTCTCGTGGAATGGCTCAACTACCATCACCTGCACTATTTCTGGACCGTGGCTCTGACCGGAAGCATCAGTAAGGCCAGCAAGGAGCTGCATGTTTCTTCTCCCGCCATCAGCGCCCAACTGCACAGCCTGGAAGAGAGTCTGGGAGAGAAGTTGTTTGTCCGCTCCGGACGTAATCTGGTCATGACCGAGGTCGGGCACGTGGTTTTCAGCTACAGCGAGGAGATTTTCGCGCTGGGACGGGAACTCACGCAGACGGTAAAGAACCGTCCCACCGGACGGCCGTTGCGCCTGGTGGTCGGAGTGGTGGACGTACTCCCCAAAATGATTGCGCAATGGCTGATCGCGCCGGCTCTGAAGCTCCGTGAACCGGTGCACATCGTCTGCCGGGAAGGGAGTTCCGATCACCTGACCTCACAACTCGCAGATCACGAACTCGACGTGGTTTTGTCGGATGTGGCTTTCGCTCCCAACGCCAGGGCCCGCGTCTACAACCATCTTCTGGGCGAGTGCGGCGTGACCTTTGTAGCCACGTCCCGGCTGGCGAAAAGTCTTACCAATAAATTCCCGAGGTCGCTTGACGGCGCTCCCATGCTTCTACCGATTGAGAACACCGAAGTGCGCAGGAACCTTCACTACTGGTTCGATTCTCTGGGAATTCGCCCCCAGATTGCAGGAGAGTTCCAGGACCATGCCCTGCTCCGGGCCTTCGGACAGGCCGGCATCGGGGTTTTCCCCATTCCTTCAGTATTCGAAAAACAGATCGAGCAACAGGGCAACCTGCAGAGGATTGGCCGTACCGAAGATGTCCGCAACCGCTTCTATGCCATCTCCGTGGAAAGAAAGCTGAAGCATCCGGCAGTGCTGGCCATTTGTGACACCGCGCGACAGCTGTTCGACTAATGGCGAGCGTGTGGTCACGGGCGACTCGCCCGCGGCGTTTGACTTTGACTCGAGGCTTTCGCGGGCGAGTCGCCCGCGACCACACAGCCCTCCCTCCATTTCAGTTGATATAGTCAGAAGCAACCGATGCCGGTCGAATCTCAGTCCACCTCTCATGCCCCGCTGCGCGCAGACTTCGTTCTGACGCTGCGCCTCGCCCTGCCCCTCATCATCGCCGAGGTGGGATGGATGAGCATGGGCATCGTCGACACCATCATGGTCGGACGGCTGCCCGATAGCGCCGTCGCCATCGGGGCCACCGGGTTGGGCCAGAGCCTGTACCACAGTGTCGCAATCTTTGGCGCCGGCCTGCTGCTGGGACTGGATACCTTCGTCGCCCATGCCTATGGCCGCGAAGATCTGAACGACGCGCGACACTCCCTGGTAAACGGACTTTTCCTCGCGCTGGCACTGACGCCCGTCCTCATGCTGGCAGTCTCCTTCTGGCCGCCGCTGATGCAGCACTTCGGAATCAGCGCTGAACTGGTAGGGCCGATGCGCCCGTTTCTGCGCGCGCTTAACTGGGGCACCATGCCCCTGCTTGCCTACTTCGCCCTTCGCCGTTATTTGCAGGCGATGAACGTCGTGCTTCCCATCATGTTCGCGCTTGTCTCTTCCAATCTCGTAAATCTGGTAGGCGACTGGGCGCTGATCTACGGGCACCTCGGGCTGCCCGCCATGGGCATCACTGGCTCTGGCTGGGCCACGTGCATTGCCCGCTTCTACATGGCGAGCGTGCTTGCCATCACGTTGTTGTGGGTGGAATCGAAACCTTCCCTGCCGAAGTGGACGGGCGCGGTTCGCATCGATCTGCATCGCGTGGCGGCCCTGCTGAAGCTGGGAGCGCCGGCAGCGACTCAGATCCTGCTCGAAATCGGGGCTTTCTCGGCGGCCACCGCGCTGGTGGCGAGGCTGGGGCCTGTCCCTCTCTCCGGTCATGAAATCGCTTTGAACTGTGCCGCCCTCACCTTCATGGTTCCGCTCGGGATCAGCTCCGCGGCCGCGGTTCGCGTGGGGCAACAATTGGGAAGAAAAGATCCCGGCGGGAGCGCGGCGCGCGGGTTGGTCGGCCATCATGCTCGGAGCCGGATTCATGACCTGCGCGGGCCTGGTGTTCGTCTCCATTCCCACCTGGATCGCGCGTCTGTTCTCTCCCGATCCGATGGTGATACGCACCGGCGCGAGACTGTTGCTGGTCGCTGCCGCATTCCAATTCTTCGACGGCTTGCAGACGGTCGCGACCGGAGCCCTGCGCGGCTCGGGCGACACCAAAACGCCGATGCTGGCCAACTTAGTCGCCTACTGGCTGATCGGGCTGCCGGTCGGCTATGTCCTGTGCTTCAAATTGGGATGGGGGGCCGTAGGCATATGGATCGGGTTGTGCGGCGGCCTGATGATCATCGGCTCGGCCCTGCTGCTGGCATGGCATAAAAGAAAGCTTCAACTAGTGTGATCCTGAGCGCAGCACCGTCCATTCGCTCGCGAATGGACAGGCGGAGTCGAAGGACCTCTAGCATCTTTACGGCCCGTGCGAGTCGGCAGCCTTTGTGTCGACGACTCCGCGAGAGTGTGGAGAGAGCCGGGGTCCTTCGACTGCGTAGCTGCTTCGCGTCGCGAAGCAGCCACTCCGCTCAGGATGACACTTTCGGGTTCTTCCGCGGCAACGCTTCGCGGATCTTTGCGTATCCCGGTTTGATCACCGTGTAAATCAAATCGGCAACGCTGCTCGATAGGGCAGGAACGCGCTCTTCATCGCATTGATGGTTATTTTCTCGAAGTCATCGAGAGACAGGCCGAAAGTTTCCGCGGCAGCCTCGAATTCCCGAGTCATCGTGGTGTCGCTCATCAGCCGGTTATCGGTGTTGAGGGTAACGCGAAATTTTTCCTGATAAAGAATCTTGAAGGGATGTTCCGCCAGGCTCGGGGTCGCGCCGGTATGGACGTTGCTGATCAGGCAAATCTCCAGCGGAATGCGCTTGTCGAGAACGTACTGCGCCAGGTCGCCCAATTTCACCACTTTGCCGTCCGCAATGGCGATGTCGTCGATCAGCCTGGTTCCATGTCCGATGCGATGCGCCCCGCAGTACTGAATGGCCTGCCAGATTGATTCCTTGCCGTAGCCTTCCCCGGCGTGAATCGTGATGTTGAAATTCTGGCGCTGAATGTAATGAAAGGCATCCACATGCTTCTTGGGCGGATATCCGCCTTCCTCGCCCGCCAGGTCGAAGCCGACCACGCCGCGCTCGCGAAAATCCACCGCCAGTTCCGCCATCTCGAGCGATACATCCATATTTCGCATGGCGCAAATGATCAATCCTGAGGCCGTCCCGAAATCTTTTCGCCCGCGCTCAAGTCCCTTTAAAACGGCTGAAACCACCTGCTGATGCGTCAGTCCGTTGCGAGTGTGAAAGACCGGCGCAAAGCGGGTTTCAAAATAGACCACGCCATCGTGGCTCAGATCTTCGGCCTGCTCGTAAGCGACGCGCTCCAGCGCCTCTTCGCTCTGCATGACGGCGATGGTGTGGGCAAAGCCTTCCAGATATTTGGCGAGACTTCCCTTGTTCGCGCCCTGATGGAACCACTGCGCCAGCGCCACCGGATCGCTGGTGGGAAGGTCTGTGTATTTTGTTTCTCCCGCCAGGTCAATCACGGTCTGCGGCCGCAATACCCCATCGAGGTGCTCGTGCAAAAGCACTTTGGGCAAGCTGGTCAGCCGGTCTTTATCAAGCTTCATGAGAGGACACCATACCTTCCGGTCGTCGACGAACCGTTCACTGGTTAACACCGCCGGCCCAGTAGTTGCTTCTGAACAATACCGTCTCATTCCCTTCCGGATCTTTCAATCGGACTCGGATCTGATGCAGCCCCGGGCGAGGGCTCTCGGGTTGAAAGCTCAACAGATATCTGTTGTGAACGTGATTGGTGAAATCCGTCATCCGACTTTCAAATCGTTTGCGCGACTCGAACAATTCGTATTCGCCTCCGGTTTCATAAGCAATTGCTTTCGGCGTGTTGCGTTTCATGGCTGCGGTGGCGTGCGCGAGCAGCGCAAGCAGATCGACGGTGGATTTCATTTCGTCCTGATTGTTGCCCCGTTCAGTGTCCAAAATGTTGGAGAGAGTTGGGGAGAATACCAGCGTGTACACAGTTGTATTGCTGTTACCAATTAAGGTCACGACATCTTCAATTTTCGCAAACTTGCTGCCGTGGTCGCGGGTTTCGCTGACCAGGAGCAACACTTTCTGTCTTCCTTCGGGCACCTGATTCAGCAATCTCACGGAGTATTGCACGGCGTCGAGAATTGCCGCTCCGTCGTCGCCAGGCCCCAGATTGCGCAGGCAGTCGGAGATCTGCCCCTGGTCGCCGGTGAAGTCGTGCGCCAGATTCAGCCGGCTGTCAAAGGCGAGAACCGCTACCTGAGTGCGGGGTTGATCGAGAATCGGGGACAGCATGGAACTCAATCCCTGCTCCCTGCCGAATTCACGCCACGCGCGCCGTCCGGTCTGAATCGCAACGATCAGCGAGACTGGCTCCGCCTCCGCAGCCTCGTCCAGGTAAGATGCCTGTTCGATGCCATTGTCCTCGATAATGAAATCTTTCGCCTGCAGCCCGTAAACCACATTGCCCTTCGCGTCTCTCACCAGCGTGGGCACCAACACCACGGTGGACTGGGCGTTGAAGGTGGGTTCCTGCGGCGCTGCCGCGGACGCAAAGATGGCCAGGAGCACGACCATCCGCGAACTGACTCCTAACCGGCTCATGGTTCCTGCAAACTACACTTCACCAATGTCCTCATGCCAAACTTCGGGATTCTTGCGGATGTACTCGCTCAGCAGCGAAGCGCACTCCTCGGAATCAAGATCGATGACTCTCACTCCGAGCGAGCGCAGCCACTCCACTCCGCCGTGAAAATTGCGGCTCTCGCCCACCACCAGAGTGCCGAAACCAAACTGCCGGACCAACCCGCTGCAGTACCAGCACGGCGCCAGGGTGGTGACCATGACAAGATCGCGATAGCTGCGCTGCCGCCCTGCGTTGCGGAAGGCATCGGTCTCGCCATGCATCGAGGGGTCTCCGTGCTGCACCCGCCGATTGTGACCAGAGCCGACCAGTTGGCCACGGGCATCAAAGATCGCCGCGCCGATGGGAATGCCGCCCTCGGCAAGTCCTTTGCGGGCCTCGGCCAGTGCGACCGATAGCATTGCGGCATAGTCGGGACTCAGTTTCGTGCCCTCTGGAATCATTATGACATTGAGGGCACCGAGGGCGCGGTGGCCCAAGTTCCTGAAGCCGCGCATTTCAGTTTTATGTTAGGTTTGGTGGCGCGATTGGAAACGTTTACATCCCGAGGCAGGCCCCGCCGCCATGCCCCGATCGCCGAACTGCACGAGGAGAGTGTGCCATGAAACTTTTCTGGAAAGCAGCTTTCATTCTGATCCTATGGCTAGGCGTGGCTGGCGCTGCCTGGGCGCAAACCAGCTACAGCCTCCTCTCTCCCGACCAGCGAATCGAGGTAAAAATACGGACCGGCGACCGCTTCAGCTATGACGTCCTTTTCAAGGGGACCGTGCTGCTGCAAAATTCCACTTTCTCGATCGACATTGACCACAGCACGCTGGGTTTGCAACCCAGGGTCAAGGCGGCCAAGGAGCGCAGCTACGATGGCACGCTCGAACCTCCGGTGCGGCAGAAATTCGCCAAAGTGCGCGAGAACTACAATGAACTGCGCCTGACCATGGATGGCAACTACGCCGTCGTCTTCCGCGCCTACAACGAAGGCGTGGCTTACCGCCTGGAAACCTCATTGCCGCAAGCCGAAGTGAAAGTGTACAGCGAGGAATCCAACTTCAACTTCCCTGACGACTACCGGGTTTACTACGCGCAGGAAGAATCTTTCTTCTCGCACAACGAACGGCATTATCTGCCCATTAATTTGAAGACCATCGCGCCCGCCGCGATTGCCAGCCTGCCGGCGGTGGTCGAAGCCGCGAACGGCGTGAAAGTGGCGATTGCCGAAGCCGACATCGAAGACTACCCGGGACTTTGGCTGCATGGCACCGGCGGCAACGGACTGGCGGCAACCTTCGCGCCGTATCCGCTCAAAGAAACGCTGGAGAAGGACCGCGATTTCAAAGTTACCGAAGCCGCCGATTACATTGCCGTGACTCGCGGCACTCGCAGCTATCCCTGGCGGTTGTTGGGGATTGCCGAAAAAGATGGCGATCTGATTACCAATCAACTGGTCTGGCTGCTGGCCAAGCCGTCGCAGCTAGAGGACACCTCCTGGATCAAGCCCGGCAAAGTCGCCTGGGACTGGTGGAACGCACTCAACCTCTACGGCGTGAATTTCAAGTCCGGAGTGAACACCGAGACCTACAAGTACTACGTGGATTTCGCCGCCAAGTACGGCCTGCAGTACATCATCCTCGATGAGGGCTGGTACAAACTCGGCAATCTGCTCGAGGTGTCGCCCGACCTGAACATGGAAGAGCTGACTGCGTATGCCAAACAGAAAAACGTCGGCATCATCTTGTGGATGGTCTGGAAAACTTTAGACGACCAGTTCGACCCGGCCTTCGACGAGTTCCAGAAATGGGGAGTCAAAGGCCTGAAGATTGATTTCATGCAGCGCAACGATCAGAAGCTGATCAATTTTTATTACAAGACGTCCCGCGAGGCGGCCAAGCGCCACATGCTGGTCGATTTTCATGGCGGACAGAGCCAGATCACCATGACCCGGACCTGGCCCAACATGATCAGCGGCGAAGGCGTGCGCGGCCTGGAATGGAGCAAGTGGAGCGCCGAAACCGAGCCCCAGCACAACGTCACTCTGCCCTTCACCCGCATGTTTCTGGGACCGATGGATTTTACTCCCGGCGCCATGCTGAATGCGACCAAGAAGGATTTTGCTCCCGTCTTCGATCGACCCATGAGCCTGGGCACGCGCTGCCACCAGTTGGGAATGTATGTGGTGTTTGAAAGCCCGCTGCAAATGCTGTCCGATAGTCCGTCGAACTACATGCGCGAACCGGAGATGATGGAATTCCTGGCGCCCGTCCCGTCCGTCTGGGACGACACCAAAGTGCTCGATGCTCGCATCGCCGAATATGCGTTAGTCGCCCGAAGAAGCGGCAAGGAATGGTATGTGGGTGCAATGACCAACTGGACCGCGCGCGACCTGCAAGTGGACTTCTCGTTTCTGCCGGCAGGAACGTTCTGGCTGGAAGCCTACCAGGACGGAGTTAACGCCGACCGCATGGCCAGCGACTACAAAAAGACCAAGACTCAGATCACGCGAGACACCAAACTGAAAATCTCGCTCGCCCCCGGCGGAGGCTGGGCGGCCAGAATTCACCAGTAAAGGCTTAGCTTCCTGTGTCACCCTGAGCGGAGAGGAACGCTTCGCTGGCGAAGCGTTCCTCGTAGTCGAAGGGCCCCTATTCCCTCCACCAAGGCCTGCTTTACCGAACAGCAAACTTTTGCCTACATGGATATGTCCCGGCGATTACAGTCTTGCCCGGATTGTTGTGAAATTGCGTCGCCAGTAGCCTTGTCCAGCAATCGAATTCAAAACGAAATGAGGAGGACTTCCATGGGAACAATCCTGATCGTGCTTCTGGTGCTTCTCCTGCTGGGCGCGCTTCCGACCTGGCCTTACAGCGGCAGCTGGGGGTACTACCCGAGCGGCGGACTGGGACTGGTTCTGCTGATCGTAGTGATCCTGGCACTTACGGGCAGGGTCTGACCGGCGGGGTTATTTCTGGCTCTCTTTGGAGTGCGTCTCAATCAGGCGCTTGGTCAAGAGTACGAGCGCAAGAATTTGGGTCCATTCCGAGACGATGTTCCCGGCTACCTGTCCCCACTTCGAATCTGGGTCGGCGTGCTTATAGACGGCGACCCAGCAGATACCGGTCGCCAGCAGAAACAGCGTCAGCGAGTGATCGGTGATCGCCTCCCAGAAAGGTCCGCGCAAATTCAGCGGCGGTTTTCTGCTCTCCGCCGAGCCTCGTTCATAAAGGTATTTGGTGGCCAACACCGTCACCACCACCCCAGACCAGTCGGCGATGGCGTTTCCAAAAAACGAGCCCCAGTGGGTCTTGGGATCAGACCCGTTATAAAGGACGATCCAAAGAATCAGGACACCCACACACGCGATACTCAAGGAGTGCCGCGCTAGAAATCCAGTTTTCTTACGGGCCTTGGTGCTTGCGGCTTTCGGGGCGATGTCGCGATTTGCTGGCGGCACAGAAACCAGTTTAAACCTTTTCCACTGTCATCCTGAGCGGAGCCGGAAGCCCGTGCGTGGGTTCCGGCGGAGTCGAAGCACCCCTATAACTTAAGATGGGCCCGTTGCATCACGGGATTTTGCTCGCGCCCGCTGCGGAATTTCCTGGCTTATTTGCTCAGCGAAGTCCGGTTGCTACTGACCGATTGCCAGACATAAACAACAAGCGCAATCGCAGCCAACACGAACACGAAATGAATGACCACGATGATGGCCATTTCGGGAGGATGGTGCTCGACCCATTCCATCCAGTCGAGCGCTGCCGATCCGGCAAGGGCGATGAGAAGTTTCCGCGTCGCCCATAGGGCTCGCCAGAATCCTTCGGGCCCTGTGCCGGCGGGATCCCACAGGAGATGATGGAAAATCCAGCGCGCGATTTTGCGGTGAATGGGAACTTCCATTCTGGAAGCGTAGCACAAGAAACCAACGGCATCCGGTCGGGATGCCGTTGGCGTTATCGTTTTTAGCCAGACCGCGAGGGCGGCCTTTTATTAGTGCCGGCCTGACCCTCCGTGCGGACCTCCGCCGCCCCCACCGTGGCTGCCGCCTCCGCCGCCGCCCCCTCGTGATGGAGCCGCCTCGCGTGGCGCGCTTCCTCCCCTGCCTTCATAGCCTCGCGGCGTGACGATGGGCTGCCTCATTTCGAGCGGCGGCCGGGAGTAGCCCCGCGGCGATTCCGGTGCCATACTGCGTCCGCCCCCTACCTCTCGATAGGGACCGCGCTGGAAGTTTGGCTCGGAACCGCGCCCGCCATACATGCCGCCTCCGTTGTTCACGCTGTTATTCATGCCATTGTTCACGCGAGTGCCGGAGCCTCCGCCGGACTGCGGCGTGAAGCGCCTCCAGCCTCCATCGTTGCTCGAAGCCTCCGGCCGAGAAGAATTTCCCGGTCGCTGCACATTGTTGTTGTAAGTCGCAGGGTTGGACATCGCCGGCACTGCCGAACGATTGATCACGCCACTCCGCTGCGCTGGAGTCGAATCGGAGAATCGCCGCCAGCCCGAACTGTCGGGAGTCGCGGACCGCGCCGAACGGTCAGGGGTCCAGGTGGAGACTCGATTCGACGATTGTGCACTGTTGCTGATCCCCGCGCCTGCCGGGGTGCGAACTCCTGGCGAGGGCCGGGCGATCGCGGAAGTCTGGCCGGAGCCCCTGGAGCTGGTGCCCCCGGAAAACGACTGACTGGTTCCAGCGCCGTTGCGCTGGATGGACTGCCGCATCTGCGACACCTGCCGGTCAAACGATTGGGGCGCGGCCGCCGGCCGGGCCTGCGAGAAGAAGCGCTGCTGCTCGCCGCCGCGCGGCACCGTGGACGCCGCTGCCGGACGGTTGCTCACCGACAACGCCGCCCGGGTCGGAACCACAGGAAGATTTCCCGCAATCATGCGCCCGCCACGAAACGTCTCGCCATTGACCCCTACCGGCCTCGAACGTCCGGTGCCGAACTGACCGGTCGGAACGGTGGAGATGCCGCCCCGCACTCTCTCGTTCATCGCAGCCAGCCGTAAGTTGGAATAAGCGCCACCCGGACGAAGCGGGCCGATGCCTCCAAACCTCCGTCCATTAAAATTGTTGATGTTCGTGACGTTGACCACGTTGTAGCGCGAGCCGTAACGGCCATACCAGGGATAAAACGAGTCGCACGGTCCGACTGGCAGCCAGCCGACGGAGCCAAATCCGAATCCGACGCCAACTCCTCCCCCGAATCCGAAGAAGGACACATACGCCGGCGCCCATACCGGCCGATATCCCGGATATCCGTAGGCCGGTCCGGGCCACCATACCCACGAGTCGTTGTAAACGAACCAGCGCCCGTAGTGATAAGGAGCCCAACCCCAGGGTTCGTATGAAACCCATGTCCAGCCCCATCCCGGTTCCCACACCCAGCGTCCGCTGCGGTATGGCGCCCAGCCCGGGCTCGCGATCGGCGACCATACTGGACCGTAGTCTGGCACTGTCACCCAGCGTCCGTAACCGTCAAGATCTTCCGATCCGGTGTAGTAGCGGTTGGTGTTTCGCCAGGACTGAGCGTCGTAGATCAGCCGGTCGCGTTCGATGTTCCATGAATCCCAACTATCTGTCGCCGGCGCTTCGGCCAACTTGTACTGCGTGTCGTCGCCGGTCCCGCGCACGACGGCCATTTGGCCCTTCTCTACCCGGGTGCTGCCCTGGGGCGTCGCAATTTCGGCCGACCCCCGGCGGACGATCACCTGGGTCTCGCCATCCGCATTGATCTCGATGCGATAAATTCCGCCGTTTTGCGAGGGTCGTACCGCAACATTCGCGGTGTCGATTTCCGCCGGGGCGTCGGAGCCCTTGAAAATTGTGTAGTCGACCAATCCGCGTTCGACCTGTATCTGGATCTGGTTCCGGGAAAGGCCCGCGATGCTGGCCAGCGTGCTGTCGCCCAGGCGCAGGATGTTCGCGGAGTCAAGCTGCACTTCAGCCCGGGAGTTGACGCCAGTGGAAACCTTGTCGCTGCTCACCATGGGCTGGTTCAGCGTTGCCGCTGCCCAGTCACCGGAATCGCCGCGCTGGATGGAGACATCGCCGTGGGTCAGACTGATGCGCGCCACGCTGGACGCGGGCTCGGCCTGCGCCTGTCCTTGTCCCTGCACCGGCGGCTGTCCCTGCATCTGCGGCTGACCCTGCGGCTGCAGGGGCACTTGCTCCGATACCTGAGCACCCGCCATGGCACTCGCGCCTAAAATCAGTGCTCCGAAAATCAATGCGAATCTGTTTTTCATGGCCCGACCTCGCGCAACAAAGAATCGCGCACAACAGACAATGCAGGTGCCGTGCCAAACTCTGCCTGGATTACCTTAGATAAGCCGTTTAGTTTCATTTGATTAGAAAGGACGATTCGTGGCAGTTTCGGACGCGGGAACCGTCCCTGGCTGAGGTCAACCAGAAGTGGTGGTTTTCAGCCACCGTAATTTTGCGGGCTTAAGTAGCGTCGGCCTCCGGCGCTACCACACAGGACTATTCCTCGTTTTCTTTTTCCGGGTCGTCGCTAATGCCGATCTTTGAGAGCCGGTAGCGTAGCGCGTTGCGCGAGAGTCCCAGTAGGCGGGCAGCCTGGCTTTTGTTGCCGTGGGCGCGCCGCAGAGCCTCACGGATCATTTCGTCTTCCCACTGTTCGAGAGTCATGCCCTCGGGAAGAAAGCTGGCGGGGAAATCCGCGGCCTTGCTGGCTCGCGAATCAATGTGGATATCCCCGGCTTCGAGCAACGGTCCGGCGGCCAATGCCGAGGCCCGCTCCATAATATTCTGGAGCTCACGAACGTTGCCCGGCCAGTGATAGTCCATCAGGATCCTCAAAGCCTGCGGTGAGACCCCGGTGATTTTCTTGCCGGATTCCTGGGCAAAGCGGGAGAGAAACAGGGTTACCAGCTCGGGAATATCCTCTTTGTGCTCGCGCAGCGGTGGAATATCGATGGGCACGACATTGAGGCGGTAATAGAGGTCCTCGCGAAAGGTGCCGTCCTCGAGCGCCGCCCGCAAATCGCGATTGGTGGCTGCCACCAGCCGCACATCCACCTTGATGGTTTTCGTGCCGCCCAGCCGTTCGAACTGCCGCTCCTGCAGGACCCGCAGCAGCTTCACCTGGATCGCGGGCGGAACGTCGCCGATTTCGTCGAGAAAAAGCGTTCCCTTGTCGGCCAGCTCGAACTTGCCCGGCTTGCTGGTGGTGGCTCCGGTAAATGCGCCTTTCTCGTAACCAAATAATTCGCTCTCCAGCAGGTTCTCCGGAATCGCGGCGCTGTTGATCTTGATGAAGGGCCCGGACGCCCGTCGTGACTTCTCATGGATGGCGCGCGCGACCAGGTCTTTGCCCACGCCGCTTTCTCCGCCCAGCAGCACGGTTGAATTGGTCGGCGCCACTCGTTCGACGGTGGCCAGGACTTCCTGCATCCTGGGGCTGCGCGCCACCAGGTTGGGATGCTGATAACGCTGTTGCAGCGCCTCGCGCAGCGACCGGTTCTCCACCCGCAGGCGCTGCACATCCAGTTCCTTGTGCACCACCATACGCATTTCGTCGAGAGAAAAAGGCTTGAGGACATAGTCGCTGGCGCCCGCTTTCATGGCCTCGACCGCGGTTTCCACGGTGCCGAACGCGGTCATGACGATGACCGGCAGGGCCGCCTGAAAGCGTTTCACTGCCTGCAGAAAATCCAGGCCATTCATGCCCGGCAACTTGAGATCGGTGATCACCAGGTCGACCGAACCGTTCTGCAGCAGCTTCAGGCCGGTTTCCGCATCCTCGGCGGACACGGTTTGGAAACCGTCGTCTCCCAGGTTGAGTTCCAGGAGGCGGCGCATTTTCGCTTCGTCTTCGACTATCAGGATGGTGGCGTTGGGTGTCGTCATGAGCTTCCCGCTTTTTGCTGGGCCTTCTCCTCTGCCGGGAAGAAGATCACGAAGCCGGCCCCCTTCCCGTCGGAATTCTCCAGGCGGATGCTGCCGTGATGCTCATCCACAATCTTTGAAACAATCGAAAGCCCCAGCCCGACGCCGGTCTTCTTGGTGGTCACGAACGGATTAAAAATTTGCTCGCGCATTTCCGCCGGAACCCCGGGTCCGGTATCTTTCAGCCGCACCTGAACTCCATTGCGTCCGTTCGAGCGCGCGACTGAAACCTCCACCCGGAAAGTCCCGCCTGCGCTGCCCATGGCCTCATACGCATTCTGCACGAGATTCAAAAACACCTGCTCGCAAAGATTTTCGTCGAGCGGCACCTGAGGCAAATCTTTCTGATATTCGCGTTCCACCACAACCGGGCCGCCTTTCCACTGGTCCCCTACGGATTTCAGCGCTTGATCGATCAATTCCGTGACTTGCTGCAGCCGGGTTTCGGTGCGCAGCGGCCGCGCAAAATCCAGAAACCGGGTCACCAGCGCGCTCGCCCGGTTTACCTCGCTCGATATGTATCCCGCCAGCTCACTGGCCAGGGGATTCGAGTTTTCCAGCTTTCGGCTCAGCGTTTCCGCCGACCCTTTTATTACGCCCAGCGGATTACGAATTTCATGCGCCAGCCCGGCCGAAAGCTGCCCCAGGGCAGCCAGCCGCTCCGAACGCCGCGCTTCGGCCTGGGCCCGTTCCAGCTGACGATTGGCTTTCATCAATTCCTCGGCCACCTGCTGGTACTGCGTGGTCTTGCGGCGGTTCTCGATGGTGAAACGGTTTACCACGATGGCCGCCAGAAAGAAAAACATGATGCGGATGGCGAGCTCGGCGGCGCCCTCGGGAGTAAGCGTGTATTCCTGCAGCGCGGGATAGAGGTAGGAACAGTAGGCCGCCGAAGCCAGCGAAGTCCAGAGCAGAGTGCCCCAGGGGCCGAACTGGATCGCTGCGGTTACGATGGGGACGTAATAAATCGGGTAGTAACTGCTGTTAATGCCCAGCTCGCCGGTGTGGTTAATCAGCAGCGTGGCCAACACAATCTTGACCAGAACCACGGCGGATCGTCCGGACCTCGGCCAGATCGCGATGATCCTGCCCTCGGCCAGCTGCAAGATTCCAATGGCCAGCAAGGCCAGTTGCTTGTGGACTTCCCGCACCGGCGGAAGCACCGCCAGACCCGCCAGGAAGACCAGCCAGAGCAGGTCCATCCACCGGATGCTGCTGTGTTTTTCTTCGTTCATGCGAAGACGGCCCCAGCCTGGCCCCACTCTTTTGACGGCGGCTCCAGGGCCCGAACTCCAACTCGTCAGCAGTGTATCTCGCTTCTGATCCGTACCGTCAATGGCGCATGGTTTCGCGGCCCCGCCGGGCTGCTATGTTAAGGATGAAGACCGTTGCAGCCTTGGCGACGCACAGTGTTTGCCCCCCACAACAGATTTCCACAGTAGCCCGAACGTGCCATTCACAGGCGTTCTCACAGCCTATACCTTCGTAATTGAGCAGACTTCGGGGGAGGGCTGTTCGACAAGCGTCCCAGACTCAATTGAGAGTCTGGGACGTTTTGTATTTGGCGCAGCATTTGGAAACTGGCGCCCGCATCCGTCCGGCGTGTACCCTTTGTGACTGAGATGGCCGCGGGCTCTCAGGCCGCGAGCGGTGTTATCTCCCACTTCGGTGTCCAGAATGAAGGAGGGAAATCCCAATGCCTCCGCCTACAGCGCCGCCAAGGCGGGCGTGATCGCCTTGACCAAGTCGTTGGGGAAAGAACTGGCCGATCAGAATATTGCGTCAATTGCATTACGCCGGCCGCGGCGCGCACGCGAATATTCGATCAGATGTCGCAGCAGCATCTCGACTACATGCTGTCCAAGATTCCACGGGGACGATTTCTCGAACTCGACGAGATCGGCGCCATGGTGGCCTGGCTGGTATCCGAAGAAAATTCCTTTACCACCGGAGCGGTTTTTGATTTGAGCGGCGGACGAGCAACCTACTAAGCCTGACGAGAGAATTGCGGATGACAGAAGAGAGGCACATGGAATACGGGTCCTATCCCAGCCTGCGGGATCGGGTAGTGGTGGTGACCGGCGGCGCCAGCGGCATCGGCGAAAAAATCGTGGAGCAATTTGCCCGGCAGGGCGCAAAAGTCGCATTTCTCGACATCCAGAAGGAAGCCGGAACGCAGCTTGCGAGCAGGATCCGCGCCGGCGGCGGGACCGAACCTCACTTTCTGCCGTGTGATCTCACCGACATTGAGGCCCTGCGGGAATGCGTGCAGAAAATCGTTACGCAATTTAAGACCGTGGATGTCCTGGTCAACAACGCAGGCCATGATGCCCGCCACTCCGTGGAGGCCGTGACCCCGGAATTTTGGGACCAGATGATCGCGGTCAATCTCAAACACCAGTTTTTCACCAGCCAGGCGGTGATTCCGGCGATGAAAAAGGCGGGGCGAGGGGCCATCATCAACCTGAGTTCAATCTGCTGGATGATTCCGTCGGTGGGATTGCCGGTCTACGTCACCGCCAAGGCCGCGATCGTTGGGCTCACGCGCACCCTGGCTCATGAACTGGGGGCGGACAACATTCGCGTAAACTGCGTTCTTCCGGGCGCAATCCTTACCGAGCGTCAAAAACAGTTGTGGTTTACGGACGCCTACAAGGCGGAGATTCTTCGGGGCCAGGCTCTCAAGCGTATGATCATGCCCGAAGAAGTTGCTCGACTCGTGCTTTTCCTGGCTGCGGATGACAGCGCTGCCATCACCAGTCAAGGCTACGTGATCGATGGCGGTTGGGTTTAAGTCGTCAAAGTTTGTCGAACATCCTGAAATGGCGGGAGGCCGACATGAAAGACGAGAAAGCTCCAGTTGCTGAATCGGCCGTGAAATCCATCACCCGGCGAACCCTTTTGCAGGGCGCCTCTGCGGCCACCGTCGTGGGAATGGTTGGAAGCAAGTCCCTTTCACAGACGGCTGCCGGGGACAAGCCGGCCGCAGCGGCTGCTTCCAGCTCCGCCGGCAAGAGCAAATCTTTCCCTGATAAGTTTCTGTGGGGATGCGCCACCGCGGGACATCAGGTGGAAGGCAACAATACCAGCAGCGATCTTTGGTTGATGGAACACCTGCCCGGCACCTTCTTCAAGGAGCCCTCGGGCGACGCCTGCGATCACTACCACCTCTATCCGCAAGACATAAGCATGCTGGCCGATCTGGGGTTCAACTCTTATCGCTTTTCGTTGGAATGGTCGCGCATTGAGCCCGAGGAAGGTTGCTTCTCCAACGCCGAGTTGGACCATTACCGGCGCATGCTGGCTACCTGCCACGAGCATCATCTGACCACGCTGCTGACTTACTCTCATTTCAGCATGCCACGTTGGTTCGCGGTTAAGGGCGGATGGCAGAATCCCGCAGCCCCCGACCTTTACGCCCGCTTCTGCGAAAAGGCCACCCGGCATCTGGGCGACCTCGTGGACTATGCGTCCACCTTCAATGAACCCGATGTGCCCCAGCTGCTGAGCTGGATTAACTTGCCGGGAACGCAGGGAACAAGCGTGATCGATATGATGCAGGGAAGTTTGAGCCGGGTGCGCCAGCAGGTCAACGCTCCGGAATTCGCCAGCTTCTTTCTCGGGGATGGCAAAAAGATCCGCGATGGCCTGCTGGCGGCACACCACAAGGGCAAAGCTGCGATGAAATCGGTAAGGAACGAAATGCCCGTGGGCTTCAACCTCGCCATGACGGACGACCAGCCGGCGCCCGAAGACAGTCATCTGGATGAGAAGCGCGCCGATGTTTATGGTCCCTGGCTGGAGGTTGCGAAACAGTGCGACTACCTGGGGGTGCAGACCTATTCGCGATCCATCGTCGGGAAGAAGGACTTACCTGCCCCCAAAGGCGCCGAAACCACCCAGATAGGCTGGGAATTCTATCCGGAGTGCGTTGAGCATGTGGTGCGCTACGCCAGTAAGGCGACAGGTGTGCCCATCATCGTCACGGAAAACGGAATTGCCACCACCGATGACAGTCGCCGAGTGGCATATCTTCAGCGCGCTCTCGCGGGCTTAAAACGCGCCGTTGACGACGGCGTAGATGTCCGCGGCTATATGGTCTGGTCGCTGCTGGATAATTTCGAATGGATGTCCGGTTTCGAACCCAAGTTCGGAATCGTCGCAGTGGATCGGGCCACGCAGCGGAGGACCATCAAGCCCAGCGCCGCCGTGCTGGGCAACATCGCGCGCACGAACTCGCTGTAGATTTCATTGCCGGGCTGGCTTTTTCGACCTTTCAGCCAAATCCATGCCCTCCCCTGCCTGCCCGGGCTGCCCGGAAGTTACGCTTGCTTTTTGTTTACTTTATCGCTTACTGTAATGCTGTCTTTTTGGGCCTGGCGGCAGTACTGCGTTGCAGGGCAGGGCCCACAACAATCGTGGAAGCGAAATGGGATCCGGGCCCCTGGGTACGCAAGTCGCTATGGAATACAGAAAGCTGGGCGGCACCTCCCTCGAAGTCTCGCTGTTGGGCTTTGGCGCGTCGCCTTTGGGCGATGTTTTCGGGCCCACCGACCCCGGCGAAGGGGTTTCCGCGGTCCACCTTGCCATCGACCGCGGTATCAACTTCTTCGATGTTTCTCCCTACTACGGGCTGACCCTGGCCGAGGAGCGATTGGGGAATGCCCTCGCCGGCCATCGTCACCGGGTGTTGCTCGCGACCAAGGTTGGGCGCTACGGAGTCAATGACTTTGATTTCTCCGCCCGGCGCGTTACCGCCAGCATTGACCAGTCCCTCAAAAGGCTACGAACCGATTACGTTGACCTGCTACAGGCCCACGACGTGGAATTTGGCGACGTCCAGCAGATCATCGACGAGACCATTCCTGCCCTGCGCAATATTCAGGAACAGGGCAAAGCCCGTTTCATTGGCGTTACCGGGCTGCCCTTGACCACCCTGGTCCGAATTGCCGAGGCGGTTCCGGTGGATACGATCCTGAGCTATTGCCGGTACAATCTGATGGTTGCCGACATGGATGACGTTCTCTTGCCGGTGGTAGAGAAGCGCAGCATCGGACTCATCAATGCCTCACCTCTCCATATGGGAGTTTTGACTAAACAGGGGCCCCCGGATTGGCATCCGGCGCCCGCGGAAGTGCGCGAAGCGGGCAAGAGAGTGGATGAATTGTGCCGCGCTCACGGAGTTGACGTGACCGCCGTGGCGCTTCGTTTCTGTCTCGATCATCCCTATGTATCAACTACCCTGGTTGGCATGGCAACCCGGCAGCACGTCGAAGCCAACCTGAATTTGCTTGGGGTAGCCACCGACCGTAGATTGGTGGCGGAAGTCCGCGCCTTGCTCGGCCAGTCTTTTAACCGCATCTGGCCATCGGGTCTTCCGCGGAACGGCGACGCCGGCCATTGACGGGACGATTTCTGCCGTCAGTCTGCCGATCATCGAACCAAACCGGGCGGGAAGGGCGATGAATTGAAAGCACTCGTGCTCAAAGAACCAGGTCAGGCGGAAATCAGGTCAATCCCGGAACCGGTCGTCACGCCGGGCAGCCTGCTTTTGAAGGTCAGGATGGTCGGCTTCTGCGGCAGCGATCTGAATTCATTCCGCGGCCGCAATCCCCTGGTATCTTTCCCCCGAATACCTGGCCACGAAGTCTCGGCCTCGATCGTCGGAGGCAGCTATCTGAACCCTGCGCTCGCTGCTGGCGTGGATGTAACCCTTTCTCCGTATACCAGTTGCGGAAAATGCGCCTCCTGCCGCCGGGGCCGTCCCAATGCCTGCCAATTCAACGAGACTCTGGGCGTGCAGCGCGACGGCGCGGCCACGGAATACATCGTCGTGCCTTCCGAAAGAATTTATCCGGCAAAGCTTACCCTGAAGGAGTTGTGCCTGGTGGAACCCTTGACTGTGGGTTTCCACGCGGTAGCCCGGGGACGCGTCACCGCCGAAGATACGGTGGCGATCCTGGGCTGCGGCGGCGTCGGACTCGGCGCTGTGGCCGCCTCCGGTTTCCGCGGCGCCAGGACCATCGGCGTCGATATGGATGATGAAAAATTGAACACCGCGCGGGCCGCGGGCGCCGCCCATTCGATCAACACCGCCAGGGAGGACCTTCATCAGCGGCTGGCTGAACTCACCGACGGCCGTGGGCCCGATGTGGTGATCGAAGCCATCGGACTGCCCCGAACCTTCCGCGCCGCGGTGGAGGAAGTGGCCTTCACCGGCAGAGTCGTGTATATCGGTTATGCCAAGGAACCGGTGTCCTACGAGACCCGGCTGTTCGTGCAGAAAGAACTCGACATTCTGGGATCGAGAAACGCCCTGCCGGAGGATTTTCGCGAGGTCATTCGCATGCTGGAGGAACATCGTTTCCCGGTCGAAGATGCCGTCAGCTCGATCGTCACCATGAATGAAGCTCCACAAGCGTTGGCTGCGTGGAGCGAAAATCCGTCCCGAGTGAAGAAGATCATGATGTGCCTGGACTGAAATAGTTTTTGGTGGTGAAAGGTCGTGTGGTCGCGGGCGACTCGTCCGCGAGATCTGAAAGCTG
Source organism: Terriglobia bacterium (assembly GCA_963816025.1). Taxonomy (GTDB): domain Bacteria; phylum Acidobacteriota; class Terriglobia; order Terriglobales; family Acidobacteriaceae; genus JAIQFF01. The sequence continues at coordinate 221,307 of CAWFJA010000005.1, read as the reverse complement.
AAGTCACAACCCGCGGGCGAGTCGCCCGCGACCACACAGACCACATAAGCGGTTCCCGAATAGAGGATCCCCGATGCAAGTATCGAACGCCGTTGCCAGGCCGACCACGAGTGAGCGCCGGCCGCTCTTCCCTGCTGGACAACTTGTGCCCTTCTTCCTGGTGACCGCGCTGTTCTTCCTGTGGGGCATACCGAACAACCTGAATGACGTCCTGATCCGGCAGTTCATGAAATCATTTGCCATTACCCGGTTTCAGGCAGGACTGGTGCAGTCGGCCTTTTATATGGGTTACTTTGTTCTGGCCATGCCGGCGGCGCTGATCATGCGCAAGCTGGGATACAAGGCCGGATTTGTGATCGGGCTGTTCCTGTTCGGACTGGGCACGTTTTTGTTCTGGCCGGCGGCGGTTGCAGGACGCTACGCGTTTTTCCTGCTCGCTCTTTTCGTCATCGCCAGCGGACTGTCGTTTCTCGAAACCGCATCCAACCCTTTCATCGCGCAGTTGGGTGACCCGGAGAGTTCGGAGCGGAGGCTTAACTTCTCGCAGGCGTTCAACCCGATGGGATCCATTACCGGCGTCCTGATCGGCACGGCATTCATTTTCTCCGGCGTGGAATTGAGTTCGCAGCAAGTGGATGCCATGAAGTCGCAGCACCTCTATGACACGTACTTGCGGACGGAAACGCTGCGCGTGGTCAAACCGTATCTCGCGCTGGGCGTGCTGGCGATATTCTGGGCGCTGCTGATTATCCGGACTAAGTTTCCCAGCATTCAAAGCGAACACGAAGCCAGCGGCGGCGACCATGGCCGTTTCCGTGACCTGCTGAAGTTTCCCCACTTCATGCTGGCCGTGGTGGCCCAGTTCCTCTATGTCGGAGGCCAAGTGGGAACCTGGAGTTATTTCATCCAGTATGTGCAGGACTACACCCACCAGCCCGAGAAAGTCGCGGGATACTTCCTCACCGGCACTCTGGGAGCTTTTGGAATCGGACGTTTTGTTTCGGCGTACCTGATGCGGTTCATCGCCCCCAACAAATTGCTGGGCACTTACTCCTTATTCAACATAGTCCTGGTAACCGTCGCAGTGACGCGGCCGGGCTGGGTCGGGTTGTGGGCGCTCTTTATCACCAGTTTCTTCATGTCGCTGATGTTCCCCACCATCTTCGCTTTGGGGTTGAAGAAGCTTGGGCCCAACACAAAGATTGGCGGCTCTTTGCTAGTGATGGCCATCGTCGGCGGAGCTGTGCTGACGCCGATCATGGGCCTGATTGCGGAAGCCCGCGGCATTGCCCTGGCGTATCTGGTTCCGCTGGTGGCCTACGCATTCATCGCAGTCTACGGATTTATCGGAGCCAAAGCAGGATTCCCTGAAGAAACAGCGTGACGGCGAGGTCAGCGCCAATATATCTCCATGATGAGAAGGAAAAATATCCCATGTCTGTCGCAGCGCTTCCATTCCTCCGTAAATTTCTAGTGACCGGCCTGACGCTCGGCATTTTCGCGGCTGCCCCTGTGGCCATGCATTCCCAAGCGCCAGCCTCCCCAACTGCTCCCACAGCCTCTGAAGATCCAGCTGTCATCGACCAGATCTGGCAGAAGGCGAGTGCGAAGTATGACGTTCCCCGCGGGGCGATCCTTAAGCAAGTGGATCAGGTCGCTCACCAGGGACCATTTCGTCCCGACTGGGAATCGCTCCAGAAATACCAGGTGCCCGAGTGGTACAAGGACGCCAAGTTTGGCATCTTCATTCACTGGGGTGTCTATTCTGTTCCGGCTTTCGGCAGCGAGTGGTATCCGCGGGAGATGTATCGCCAGGATTCGGAAGTGTACAAGCACCACATCGCCACCTATGGCGCGCAAGACAAGTTCGGCTACAAGGATTTCATCCCCATGTTCAAAGCCGAACACTTCGATGCTGCCGCCTGGGCCCGCTTGTTCAAGGAATCGGGCGCCAAATACGTGGTTCCCGTGGCCGAGCATCATGACGGTTTCGCCATGTATGACAGCGGTCTGAGCGATTGGACCGCGGCCAAGATGGGCCCGAAGCGCGACGTTATCGGCGACCTGGCCAAGGCGATACGGGCCGAGGGTCTGCACTTTGGCGCTTCCTCCCACCGGGTGGAACATAATTTTTTTCTGGGCGTTGGCCGCACCTTTGCTTCCGACATTAACGACCCCCAATACGCGGCCTTCTACGGCCCGGCGCACCAATGGCTGGAGAACAAGCGGGGAACGCCGGTGTCAAATGATTTCACTTTCGTCTCTTCCGCCTGGGCGGACGACTGGCTGGCCCGCTCTTCTGAAATCGTCGAGAAATACCATCCCGACATCATGTACTTCGACTGGTGGATCGGGCAGCCTTCCATTCGTCTCGATCTGACCCGTTTTGCCGCCTTCTACTACAACGCTTCGCTCAAATATGGCGATCACGTGGGCGTGATCAACTACAAAGACTGGGCACTGGAAGAACACTCCGCGGTGCTCGACCTGGAGCGTGGACAGCTCGCCGACATTCGCCCCCTGTACTGGCAGACCGACACCTCGGTAAGCAACAAGTCCTGGGGCTATATCAAGAACGACACGTTCAAGTCGCCGCAATTCGTGGTGCAACAGCTTATTGATATCGTCAGCAAGAACGGCAACCTCCTGCTGAACATCGGCCCGAAGTCGGACGGCACCATACCGGACGAAGTGCAGCAGGTGCTGCGGGATGTAGGTTCCTGGCTCGCGGTGAATGGCGACGCAATCTACGGCACGCGTCCGTGGAAGACGTACGGCGAGGGACCAACCCGGGTCGCAGCAGGTTCGTTCCATGACACCGACACCGCCAACTACACCGCGGAAGATTTCCGCTTCACCACAAAGGGCAACACACTGTACGCCATTGAACTGGGCTGGCCTTCCAGCGGCGAGGCGGTGATCCATTCATTGGGGACCGCGGTGGGCAGCCAGAAGGTTGAGTCCGTGGCCCTGCTGGGCTCGGATGCCAGAATCCAGTCACGGCAAGAGCCGGATGGCCTGCACTTGCAACTTCCCGCGCAAGCTCCCGGCAAGTATGCTTACGCTTTCCGCATTCTCTTCGGAGGCGCCACTCAATAGGCTGCGGGCCCAAGCATGCAGTACGAGATCGGGCTAGCGCACCGCCGCGAAGCGGCGCAATAATAAAGCCCATGGCGCAAGCCGTGGGTGCAGGTGGGAAACCAGGAGAGCCCCGAAGGGGCGAAAGAGGGGATTGCACCGACAAAATGAACCGACGATTCTGTCTTACCCTGGACCTGAAAAACGATCCGGCGCTGATTGCCGAATACAAGCTCTACCACCAGAAAATCTGGCCGGAGATCTCGCAAAGCATCAAAGCTGCCGGGATCGAAGACATGGAGATTTATCTGCTCGGCACGCGCATGTTCATGATCATGGAAGTGACCGAAGACTTCTCCTTCGAGGCGAAAGCGCGGGCCGACCGCGGGAATCCAAAGATCCAGGAGTGGGAGAATTTAATGTGGAAGTTCCAGCAGTCGCTCCCCGAGGCAAAACCGGGCGAGAAATGGCTGCGGATGGAAAGAATATTCAAGCTGCAAGCCTGATGCAGCCAGCTTCCCAATATCGGGTTCTTTGCGCCCTTTGCGGCTTTTCTTAGCGCACTTTGCGGTTAAGAGTTTGATGCTGCAGTAAGCAAAGTCATAACCCGCAAAGATTGCCGAGCCTCCCGCTTCCTAAACGGCGACTGTGGCCCGCGACCCCGCCAGTCGCTCCGCCAGAAATCCCAGATACTCCTCGACCCCTTCTCCCGTTTTCGCCGAAAGTTGGAAAATCCGCATGCCGGGGCGGACCGCCTGAATGTTCCTCCGTGTGGCTTCCCAGTCGAACTCGACTGCTTCCGCCAAATCGCTTTTGGTGACGATGGCCACGTCCGCGCTGTTGAAAATCGTCGGATACTTGAGCGGTTTATCTTCACCCTCGGTCACCGACAGCAGCACCACGCGAAGATCTTCTCCCAGGTCGTAGGACGAAGGACAGACCAGATTGCCAACATTCTCGATGAAGAGGAAATCCAACTGGCCAAGGTCCCATCCCTGTTCGTCCACGGCATTCTGCACCATGGCGGCTTCCAAATGGCAGAGCGTCCCGGTAATGATCTGCTTGACTGGAGCCTGGCTGCGAGCCAGGCGCGCTGCGTCATTTTCCGTCGCCAGATCGCCAACCAGGGCAGCCACACGATAACGCGAGCGAAGCAGGGTCAGCGTCTTTTCCAGAAAAGCTGTCTTCCCCGAGCCCGGACTTGAGACCAGGCTCACCACGAACACTCCTGCAGCACGGAAGCGAGTCCGAAGCTCGCGCGCGACCAGGTCATTCTGTTTGAGAACATTCTTTCGAACTTCCACCAATCGGGGTTCTGGACTCATCACTGTATCTCCAGTGCGACCACTTCGAGTTCTTTGCCTTGCACGATCTCCGACGTCGGCGTACCGCATTCACCACAGCACAATAACTGCACCGAGCTGAGGGGACGCCGCGCCTTGCATTTAGGACAAAAGATCACCACCGGGACTTCCTCGATGACCAGCCGCGATCCCCGCAGCGGCGTATCGTCACACGCCATTTCGTAGGACGAAAGCAGGGCCTCTTTCACTACGCCGGAAAGCGCTCCCAGCTTGAGGTGCACCGCGTTGACCTGCACTCCGCGCTGCAGCGCCTCGTCCTGCGCCATTTCGACGATGCTCATCGCAATGGAGAGTTCATGCATGCGATTTCTTTTCCGTCCGACCGGCTGTCAACGAAGAAGTTGAAAATGCTGCCAGCGCTGCCTGCCCCAGGCTGATTCCTCCATCGTTTGGCGGAACGGCGTGATTCGTCCAAATCTTGACCGGCTCGTCTTCGAGCAGCGCCTTGATATCTTCGAGCAAGAGCTCGTTTTGGAAGACTCCTCCCGACAAAACGACGGTGTCCAGGGAGTGGGTCCGGCAAAGCTCGGTCACACAATCTCTTACGCCTGCGGCAACTCCTCGCTGGAAGGCTCGCGCAATTTCGCCCGGATCTCGACCTCGCTGGCGGGCCCTCACAACGCTTCGCAGTAGGGGTCGGAAATCCAGCTCCGTGCCGGTAAAGGGAAGCGAATACGCTTCGGCGATGGCAGCGCCCCGCGCCAGCTGTTCGACCCAGATCGCGGCTTGTCCTTCAAAAGAAATTTCTCTAGTAAATCCAAGCAATGCTGCAACTGTATCGAATAGCCGGCCCATTGAACTGGTAGAGAAAGTGCGAACGCCTTTGGTCACCAACTCCGATGCATTTCTAAATCGATCGGGAAAATTGAAAGGCGCCGCAGTCATGTCCGGCAAGTCATCGAACTGCGCCAGAAAACCGGCCGCAGCCTGCACCGGATACTGCGCCGCGGCATCGCCGCCAGGAAGCTTCGCGTTGCGCAGATGAGCCACTCGCTCAAAGCCTTCACTGACGCTACCGACAAACATCTCGCCGCCCCAGATACTGCCGTCGTCTCCGTAACCCGTGCCGTCGAAGCTGAGGCCCAGCACGCGCTTCTCCCACTCGCCGCGCTCGGCCAGGACAGACGCCACATGAGCGCGGTGATGCTGCACCGCCATCCTGCTCGACACCCTCAGGTCCCAGGCATGGAGCACGGATGCATATTGCGGATGACCGTCGTGCGCCACCAGCAGTTCATCCCAATCCACCTCGTACATCGCCACCAGATCGGAGATGGTTTCCTGAAACGCGCGGAAGGCTTCGTAATGCTCCAGGTCCCCGATGTGTTGGCTGACGAACGCCTGGCCATCAACCACCAGGGTAATGGTGTTTTTCAAGTCGGCGCCCAGCGCCAGGATCGGCCGCGCAGAAGGAAACTTCGCTACCGTCCCGGGAGCATAGCCGCGAGCTCGCCGTAAAATAACCGGACCAAACACTCCATCCCTGACGACGGAATCGTCAACCCGGCGCGCGATGGGCCGCTGTCCAATCAGGAATGCATCGGCGATCCCGGAGAGACGCTGGAGCGCATCTTCGTCTTCATAAGCGATCGGCTCACTCGAGCGGTTGGCGCTGGTCATGACCAGTACTTCCGGCGCGCCGGCGGCAAAAAGCAGATGGTGCAGGGGAGTGTAAGGCAGCATGACGCCGAGTTCATTGTTTTGCGGAGCCACCCCGTTCAGTTCCATTCGCGCCGACGCTAACACAACGGGCCGGGCGGAAGACGTGAGCAGAGCCTCGCTTTCCGCAGACAGTTCCGCCAGCCTGTGGGCTTCATCAATGCCGCGGACCATGACCGCGAACGGCTTTTCCTTGCGATATTTACGGTCGCGCAAAGCCGCGACAGACGCGGCATTGCGGGCATCGCAAGCCAGGTGGTATCCGCCCAGGCCCTTCACCGCCAGAATTTTGCCGGCGCTTAGAAGTTGAGCTGCGTGATGAATGGCTGCTTCCGTACCCGGCAGCGTCTGGTCTTGCGGTTGACAATAATAACTCGGCCCGCAGGCCGGGCAGGCAACCGGCTGCGCGTGAAATCGGCGGTTGCCTGCATCCACAAATTCCTCGGCGCAGTAGTCATCCAGTGGCCAATCCTTCATCGTGGTGTTGGCGCGATCGTAAGGCAGGCCGAGCACGACGGTATAGCGCGGACCGCAGTTGGTGCAGTTGATGTAGGGATAGCCGTAGCGCGGATTATATGGGTCGAAAAGTTCCTTGAGGCAATCGTCGCAAACCGGCAGGTCGGGCGAAATGCGGACCGTCGGGCGTTGCCCGTGCTGGCTCTCCCGAATGGTGAACTCGTTCACACCCAGCGGTGTGACCGGCTCAACATTCATCTCAGCGATGCTCGCGGCGGGAGGAGGCTGCGCCTTCATTTCGCGCACAAATGCCTGCAGGCCTTGCTCGGCGCCCTCCAGATAGATCTCGACACCTTCCTCGCCATTCAGGACCCATCCCCCGAGAGTGTTGGCGCGGGCCAGACGATACACGAACGGACGGAAGCCGACGCCCTGCACCACTCCGCGCACGCGAATGGAACAGGCGCTGGCCATGATCACTCCACATCCACGACGCAACTCCGTCCCTGCCAACCGACCTGAACCACCTTGCCGTTTTCCACCAGCAGAGGGACGTTGCGCTGTCCGCCCGCCACTTCTCGCATGCGAACGCGGGCCACGGGATCGGCTTCGACGTCGTACTCCACGAACTCCGAGCGCTTCCATTCCAGCCAGTCGCGCATCTCTCCGGTATAAGGACAGCGCGCAGTGCCGTAGAGTTCAAGCTTGGCCACGGTCGAGCACCTCCAGAGATTCGCGAATGACGTGATAGATCGAAGCCTGCACTTCCTGAATGCGGGGGATGTAATCGCACTGCACCACCACGGGAAAGTCGGCCAGACGCCGGCGCTTGATTTCGCCGCCGTCATAGCCCAGGAGCGCTACCGTCAGCATATTTCGTTTGCGGGCCTCTTCCAGCGCCATGATGATGTTGCGCGATCCGCCGCTGGTTGAGATCGCCACCGCCACATCCTCGGGACGCGCCTGCGCGATAAGCTGGCGCAGAAAGATTGCGTCGGTCCCGATGTCGTTGGCGACGGCGGTGATGTTCGCCGGTTCGAGCGCCAGCGAAACGGCAGGAACGGGCCTGGATCCGGGCGGCGGAAGCACGCAGTCGATGGCGAAGTCGTTGGCATCCGTGGCCGATCCGCCATTGCCGAAAATGATAAGTTTGCCGCCACGCTGCAGACGCTGATGAATCGCCACCGCCGCGCTGCTGATCTGCTCCGACTGCTCTCGCGCCACCTGGCCGCGCAGCTTGGCGTCATCATGAACCTTCATCAGAATGGAGGCGGCAACTTCAGCCAGCAGGTCGCCGGTTCCCTGCTTCTCCGTGCCCAGGAACGGGTAGAGAAAGGCCGACTCGCCTACTTCGTGCCCGAGTTCGCGGTGCTCGAAGAAGACGTGCACCGTCTCCCACAACGTGTGGTAAAGAATCTCGACCATCTCCTGGTGCATGAACGGATCCTGCGTCGGGGCATCGAGCGCATAGGAACCTTCCATGCCCGGCAGCGCGAAGGTCATCGCATCTCGCAGGTGGGCCTGCTGCAGTGTGGCCCAGACTTCCGGATCGCCTTCCGGCGGGCCGAATCCCATGACGATATCTTCGGGATGCAGTATGGCTTCGAGCCAGGGACGAAACAGAATCGAGAGATCGAGCGCGGGCAGCGCGCGCTTGCCCACAATCACGGGATGAACGAATTCCACCGAGACGTGTTGTGCGTCGGTGGCGTACGGCCCGCGCCCGAAGGCGAGCAGGCGCCCGCCGCGCAGGAACCGTTCCGACATCTCGCGGCAAGCTTCGGCCAGACGCGGCGCTTCACGCGAAAAGAACCGTTCGAACAATTCGTTCCGCTCGAGCAGCCGCTCTTCCACTTGACTCGCGAGTTTGACCGCAGTCGCCATAGCGCTGTCACTTAACAGATTCGCGGTAACGGATCGCCGACCAGCATGTCCACAATTCGGCTGCCGCCATAGCGAGTGGTCACCAGCACCGTGCCGGCGGGCTGTTCCCGAACTTCGCCGATCACCTGGGCCTCGCTTCCGCCCGGAGCCAGGCTCAGGGCATTGATCGCGGCATCCGCGTACTCGGGCGAAACGACGGCGAGGAACTGGCCCTCATTCGCGATGTGCAGAGGGTCGAGCCCCAGCAACTCGCAGGCTCCACGCACCATGTCGCGCACCGGAATCTGATCTTCAAAGAGCACCATGCCCAATCCACAGTCGCGCGCCAGTTCGTTTAAGGATGTCGCCGCCCCGCCTCGGGTTGGATCGCGCATCCAGCGAATACCGGGGCCGGCCGCATGAACCAGCGTTTCGACCAGCGGAAGCACGGAGCGGGTGTCGGATCGAAGGTCAGCCTCGAGATCGAGTTCACCACGCGCCAGAAGAATCGTGATGCCGTGATCGCCGATCGGCCCGGAAAGCAGAATTTTGTCGCCCACGCGAACCGAGCGCGGATCGATGGTCACGCCGTGAATCAGGCGGCCGATGCCGGTCGTGGTCACGTACATCTGGTCGGCTTTGCCATGTTCGACAACTTTAGTATCGCCGCCGGCAATGCGGACTCCCGCGTCCCGCGCGGCTTTCGCCATGGCGCGTACTTCGGCTTCGAGAACTGGCGTTGAAAGTCCAGCTTCGAGCACATAGGTGACGACTAAGGCTTCTGCCCGGGCCCCCGAAACCGCCAGGTCGTTGACCGTGCCGTTAACCGCAAGCTCGCCGATGGAACCGCCGGGAAAAGTGAGCGGCTTAACCACAAAACTGTCGGTTGTGATCGCGACTCTTGCTCCATTGATGTCAACCAGCGCGGCGTCTCCTAAAGGTCCGGGAGCAGACCCAAAAAGCAGGGGCGCGAACAGGCCTTCGACCAGCTTGCGGCTGGCCTTACCTCCGGCACCATGAGCCATCTCGATCTGCGGATCGCGAAACCGGACGGAAGCGGGCCCGGGTTCGAGCACAGCCGAGGCGGTTAAGCGATCGAGGTCAGGGTGGTCGCCATTGCTGCTTTCCGGTGTTCGTAGTTGTGATAAGCGGCGCATGATCCTTCCGATGACACCATGAGTGCTCCAATGGGATGCTCAGGCGTGCACTCACGGCCAAAAAGTTTGCACTGGTGCGGCTTCAACACGCCTTTTAGTACCTCTCCGCATTGAGCGGCCTTGGGGTCGGTCACGCGAATGCCCGGAACCTCAAAGCGCTGTTCCGCGTCCCACGCGGCGTACTTGTCGTTCAGGCGCAACGCCGATTGCGAAATAAATCCCAGGCCGCGCCATTCAAAGTAAGGACGCAACTGGAAAACCTCGGCCATGGCTCGAAGCGCCGCGCGATTGCCTTCCCACGGAACCACCCGCTTGTACTGGTTTTCCACTTTGGCTTCGCCCGCCTTGAGTTGACGCAGGAGCATGACAATGGATTGCAGCATGTCCAGCGGTTCAAAGCCGGAGACCACGATCGGTTTTTCCTGGTCTTGGGCAATCCACTCGTAGGGCCGGCAACCGATGACCGTTGAAACATGTCCCGGCCCGATGAAAGCATCCAGCCGCATATCTGGAGAATCGAGGATGGCGCGGATCGCGGGAATAATGGTCACGTGATTGCAGAACACCGAGAAATTGTCGATGCCCTCGGCCTTGGCCCGCATCAAGGTGAGCGCGGTGGAGGGAGCGGTGGTCTCGAAGCCGATGGCAAAAAACATGACCTGCTTTTCAGGATTGAGCCGGGCAAGTTTTAAAGCGTCGGAGGGCGAATACACGATGCGGACATCCATCCCCCGGGCCTTGTGCTCAAGCGGACTGCCCTGGGTTCCGGGGACGCGCATCATGTCGCCGAAAGCGGCAAAGATCACATCGGGCTGCTGCGCGATGGACAGGCCATCGTCAATTCGTCCCATGGGAAGCACGCACACCGGACAGCCGGGGCCGTGGATCAGTTCTATGTTGTCGGGGAGAATGTCCTTGAGGCCGAAGCGATAAATGGCGTGAGTGTGGCCGCCGCAGACTTCCATGAGGCGGTAGTGACGGTCGCGGCCGGCCAGCCGGCGAATTTCGCCCGCAGTTCGTGAAATCAGTTCAGGTTCGCGAAACTCATCAACAAATCTCATGCCGATCCTCCCTCGCAGGCTGGACGCGGGCAGGCGTCAATGCACTTCGGCGTCGTTTATTTCGTCCAGGCCGTAGCCCTGGACTTCCTGCATGGCGCCATCGATCTCTCCCAACGCCCGGAGCGTGTTCATCTGGTCGAGCGCGTCGAGTTCGCTGATCTTGCTCATGGCGAAGCCAACATGGATGAGCACCCAGTCGCCCGGCGCCGGTCTGTCGTCCTTCAGCAGGCCAAGATCAATCGTGCGGCGGACGCCGACCACATCGACCAGCGCCGAATCCGTATTGTCGGAGGAGATTTCGACGATCTTCCCCGGTATGGCTAGACACATGCGACATCCTCCCGTGACTGGTCGTTGGCCGTTGGTCGTTCGTCGCTGGACGTTGGCCAAAACCTGAAACCTCCGACTGCTTACCGTCTGCTTTGTTCATCAAGTCGCCTCGCTGCGTCTTGCCCTTGGCCAACGACCAAGGGCCAACGACCAACGACGGTTCTCAAGCTTTCCGCGCGGCAATATCGAACGACAGTTTTATCTCGTCCTTAAGTTTCACCGTTCCTCCGGCGGCGGACACAGGTCGAATCTCATAGTCGCTCAGGCGCACGGAAAAATCGCCGGCCGCGCGCAAGGCATCGTCCTTGATGGTTATCCGCGTGAACACTGGCTGTGCTCGCGTCACTCCGTGCAGCGCCAGTTCCCCATTCAGAGTTACCGCATACTGGCCCTGGGAAATCTTCTGGACCGACGAAGGCCGGGGACATTCATAAACTATTTGCTCGAAGCCGTCTGTCTCCAGTACTTCGTCCTTCATGCGGCGTTCTATTTCCTGGCGATCTTTCTCGCTGATATCGTCGGTCACGGTCAAGGATGCCGCTTGAATCGCGATTCGCAGCGAGGCATCTTCCAAGCCGCCTGAAGTCCACTGCACCTCGCCCTGGAAGTCCGGAATCGCAATGGTCGGGTTATGGCCGAATGCCGAAAGCATCCCGGTGGCAAACGCCCGGACAATGAATTTACTCACCGTGGCATCAATTAAGTATCGAACCGTCGTCGCTGGCGGCGTTCCTGCTGTGGACAAACCGATATTCCCCCTGACTTAGTTGCACCCGTGTGGCCGGCGGTTGTCACATGGCCCGCAACTTTAAGTAGCGATCCAGATCCGGCAAAGCCAGATTGGCCAGATCGCCAACGCCCAACTGACCCATGTAGCGCCGGGCGATGGGATTGGTAAGGATCAGGCCCGCCCCGAAAACCATGAGCGCTACGCCACCGAGCATGAACAGCGTGTCTTTGTCGTTGAAGTTCCCGTTGCCATTTTCCATTGCCCGTCTCCTCCTATGCAGGATGTCTTACCTGCTTCAAACTTAGAGGTTCGAAGCAGGTCTTGAATCAGGCCTGTCACCCGTCTGAATTCTGTTCACTAGCGATTCCACCAGCTTGACCGCTTCATGCACCGCAGCCTCAACCGGAGCGCTGAGACCCATCCGTCCTTCTTCGCCGCCGAGAGTTTCGGGCTCGCATCCGACCAGCAGAACGTTCTTCACTTCGATATTCATGGCCTGGGCCATGCGCAGCACGTTCATGGGATTCATGGAGTGGGCTTCCACCGTGGCTTGCGGGCCTTCGGGATTGTCCAACGCCTTCAGGTCAGGCTCGATGACGTAAAGTGTGCCCGGAGCCTGCCCATGGGGACAGGCGTCCACCAGAATCGTGGTTTCGTATCCATCTTGCAGCGCATAGGCCAGATCAAAGCCCCTGATTCCGAAGTCGGCCACTCGCACGTTTTCGGGAAGCTTCAGACCCGCCATGCGGCGCACCACTTCGACGCCGAACGCATCGTCGCCGAGAAAGATGTTCCCAATCCCCGCGACCAGGACGCTGGGCTTCTGTACCGGTTGGTGCTGCCGGACTTCGTCTTCCGTCAGCGGTTCGACTTCTTCGGCGTCGAAGAAAAAACGGTGGCCGGGTTGGCGCAGCAAGCCCATGTCTCTTCCTGGATCGTTGTCCAGAACCACGCAAACGTGGTGTTTGCCTTCGTAGTCCTGCTCGATGCATTCGATGGTCGCGATCTGTCCGGCCAGGGCAATGTCCATCACATCGCCGCCCTGTCGCGGACGCAGCCGCACGCGACTTCCCGTCCTCACTTCGATTCCTGAAAGTTCCAGATGATCTACGGAAGTCTTTTCTTCCAGGAGCTGCCATTCCCACTCGTTCATTGGGTCTCCTCCTTGAGTGGGCGCAGGCCGCGCAGAACTCCGTGCAACTTCATCCACTGTTCGGCCGGCATGGTTTCAGTCCGCTCCAGCATGGCGCGGGCGCGTTCGTCCGACTGGCTCATCTCGCGCTTCTCGTCGTCGGTCAACGTCATGATGCGCAGGGAGAGAATTTCGTCGATTTCGGTTCCGTCAAACAAATCTCCGGCACTTTCCGGAGCGATCTTCGGGTAATCGTAAAGAATGATGGGCGAAGACAGCAGAGTGTCGCATTGTCCTTCTTCTCCGACCAGGACGGGCCAGGTTCCCACGTTCCTGCAACTCGCGGCCAATTCGCTGAGCGCGTCTGGAGGCGCAAGCAGCGAAACGAATCTGCCATCCTGCACGCCGAGAACGGTGTGCGTGGAGGCCATCGAACTCAGCAAAGCGTCGTCGCGGCTGGCGTCCCGCGTCACTTCAAAAGGCGTAGTGTTACGAATCCGAATCCTGACTTTAAGCAGTCCGTCCGCCACCCGCTCGCCCATGATTTCGACAGCGCCGCTGAGGGGCTTCCGTTCCCGCACGATCACGCCGACAATCTGCCCGCTGCCGTCACGCAGATGTTCGAATTGTGTTTCCGCGGGAAACATAAAGGCATCGGGCACCAGCCGGGAGCCCAGGGCCTCCACGTTGTACACCGGCAAAACCACTTCCCGTTCGACCGCTTCCTGCCAGGGCAGGTACACGCGGTCGTTCACGGCCAGTTTGTCCACCAGGCGAAACTCCGGCACTTCACCGGGCAACAACTCGCTCATCGGCATGGTCAGCCGGCCGACAGTGCGGGAAACCAACTGGAGAAAGCGGACGTGAACCTCAAGCCCGGTCATCGAACTGCCTTCGACCAGGCACTCGGTCTGCATGGTCCAGGCTTCGCTGCCCTTCTGGGCTTCGCTGTACGACTGCGGGCAGAGCACGCCGAAATTCCAGCGCTGCTGGTTTTTTACCGAAGAAGGGCGATAGGGATAGAGCATGTATCCCTCGTACAGCACCGCTTTCGCAATCTGCTCCACCACTCCGAGATTCATCCGATCACCGTCTCTTCCACTGGAATGATGCGCTCCAGCGCCTCTTCCCAGGTGGGAATGCCGTGCCGTACTTTGTACTGATGCAGCCGGTCGAAAGCGTCTTTGTGCAGGCACAACCAGGCACCATGGGGATAGTAGGAATTCATCATGTCGCGCCAGATTTTTATGGGCAGCTTGAACCGGGCTTCCTTGTCCCATGAGATGGGCGCGACCTGCAAGCCGCCCTCGCCGCCGGCATAGAAAACCGTGCCGCTGAACTGCAGGCAGACTGGGACTTCTCCGTCGGCCAGGGCGTCGAAGTACTTGGTGGCGGCGACGTTGAAATCGAACGTGCACGGCACGGGAAGGTCGACCAGAGTGCTTCCCTGGAAGGAAGGCACGACCAGGTTGGCGTGCGTCCACAGAAGATTTCGTAATGTCTGGCCCCAGCGGCTGGGCTCGCCGAACAGATCGAGCAAGCGCTCCTGGTCTTCAACCCTGTATTTGCGGCGGGTGACTTCCAACTGGATCTGACAGCGCAGCGCGACTGTGTGAATGATTTGTTCGGGATTGGCGTCGGTCAGCCGAAGCCTGAAGGCCAGCAGTGGCGTCGCCGCATTGGCCACAACCTCGACTCCCTCGACCTGAAAGGCCAGATCAGGCATGAGATTCCTCTTCTTTTGGCGCGCGCCTGCTTTCGATAGAGACGTCGACCGATCGCGCTTTCAGGCTGGTGAAGAACTCGCCCAGTTCCCGCCACACTTCCGTGCCTCCTGAAAGACCCTTCCAGTGCATGCGAATCAAGCCAACCAGCTTGTAGCATTCGTCGATGGGAAGCAGGTAGTACTCGGCAGTGGAATATCCGCGGGAATAGCCCAGGCGGTTGACCAGCAGGCCCTCCACGTCGGATTCCATTTCGTTCAGCCCTGGATTGCGCAGCACAATATCATTCCATGATTCCAGTTCCAGCAGAGACTCGGTCGCGCCGGCAGGGCTGGGATAGAGCGCGATCACCCGGTCCTCGAGGCTGCTCTTGAAGAAGAAAGCCATATTGATGGGGACCATCAGTCCGTTCCATTCAGCGTCGGTGAGATTGAAGCCGGGAAAAGAACGCACCCGCCGCGGCACGCGCTTGAACTTCACGCCTTGTCCGCTGAACAGGATGGCGCAGGCATCGCAAGTGCAGAGGAGTTTGCGCTGCGCCACTTCGATCAAGTGGGGATGGCTGGGCGACAATCCCATACTGCACAACTCGCAGCGCTCGAGCGGACGCTCACGGCGCGCGAACTGCCGCAGCGTGCCAAAGCCATCGGCGGATTCCGTAAATTGTCCCGCGCTCATGATTTCAATTCCCTTGTAGCGCCGGCATCCTGCCGGCTGTCGCGAGGGCGTCTCGCCCTCGCTTGTCGGGCGGGACGGCTGCGCTATTTCAGTCTGCGCCCTGCGGCTCCAGAATTACTGGGGGCGGACTGCCCGTCAACTTGTTGAGCGCCACGAATCCGGAAGCAGGCTTCTCTTCAAAACCTTCGATGACCAGCGAGGTCAGGTCTGGCGCTGCGTCATAGACGGCTCCCTCCAACGTTGCCTGTGCCGTCTTGGCGGTAGAGCCGCAAGTATGCGGTCCAGTTTCGACTCGCAGCCGGATGGCGCCGTCGTTCACTCCGAGGATTTCAACCTCACAACCCTGCTTGCGCAACTGCGGCCGCACCCGGTCCAAGGCTTTGATGACCCGGGTCTCGAGGCCTTCGGGATGGAGGCCGTAAAGAATCAGCACGCTGCTCACCAGCGCATCGCGGCCCAGCCGGTCGATGATGTTCAATCCCGGCTCCCCGGCCTCAGCAACAATATCGAGCGCCTTCTCCAAGGCCGCGCCGTGCAGATCCATGAGTGACTGCACCAGGCCCTTCGTGGCGGCCCGCACCGCAGGATCGGCGATCGCTTCGATTTCCTGTACCAGGCCGCCGATGCGCTGCATGTCTTGCCGAAAATCTCTGCTGTCGGCCACAAGGCTCCTTGTCACCCTCTGAAGCTCAAAAAATCAGGAGCGCGAGCGCAGTTTTGAGATGCCAGCTCCGTCCTCAGTGAGCGCATCTGGCAATTCCTAGCTATCACCCTCACTCCCTCGTCAACCATGGTGCGGATTCAGGGTTGAAGACCAAACATCGGGGAATGGTGCGTCTCCAGCACTTTGCCGTTCCCCAGATACATGTGCACGCCGCAAGGCAAGCAAGGATCAAAGCTCCGCACCGCGCGCATGATGTCGATTCCCTTGAACTTGTCGGGGCCGTTCTCTTCAAAGATTGGCGTGTTCTGCACCGCGTCCTCGTACGGCCCCGGAGTGCCGTAAATATCCCGCGGATTGGCATTCCAGGGCGTCGGCGGATAAGGATGATAGTTCGCGATCTTGCCTTCTTTGATCACCACATGATGCGAGAGCACACCGCGGACCGCTTCGTGGAAGCCGCAACCAATGGCCTCTTCCGGCACTTTGAACTCGGTCCAGGTTTTGGTATGTCCGGCATGCAGTTCCGCCATCGCCTTCTCCATGAAGTGCAGGGCGGCGCAGGCGGCATAGACCTGGAAGTAAGTCCGGGCGCGGTCGCGTTCGATGGCGTTGCTCCACTTCGGAATCTTCCACTCGAACTCGGCTTCGGGCAGTGACGTGGTTTTGGGCAGGTACATTTTCACGCTGCTGCCGGTGGCCTTGATATAGCCAATGTCCACCAGTCCGGCCAGCGCGGTCGCCCACAAGCGCGCAATTGGTCCGCCTCCGGTGTCCATCGCCAGATGGTCGCCGGTCCGCTTGTCGAACCAGCGCGGCGACATCACCCAGGTGTACTTGCCGCCAAAATCGCGCTTTTGCGGCCGCGGAATCGTGGTCTGGTTCCAGGGATGGTTCTTGTCCACCGGATTGCCCAGCGGATCCGTCTTGACGAAGGTTTGCGGTTCTTCCACTCGTCGTAATAGGAACTGCCCAGCAGAATGCGGATGTTCAGGTTGATGTCCACCAGGTCTGTCGTCACCAGCTTGCCGTCGACCACGATTCCCGGGAGTGACGAACATGCCGCGGCCCCAGTTCGTCATGTTCTTGTAGGTGTAGTCGCAGACGTCGGGTCGTTGAACGATCCCCAGCAGGCCAACAGCACGCGCCGCCGGCCAACTTCCTCATAGCCGGGAAGAGCGTCATAGAAGAAGTCGAACAAGTCGTCATGCAGGGGCACGACCTTCTTCATGAACTCCACATACTTCATTAGGCGGACCAGGTAGTCGGTAAATAGCTGGACGGTGGGCACCGTGCCCACGCCGCCCGGATAAAGCGTGGAAGGATGAACGTGCCGGCCTTCCATCAGGCAGAACATCTCGCGCGTCATGCGGCTCATGACCAGGGCTTCGCGATAGAAAGCTCCGGTGAACGGATTGAGCGCGGTCATGATGTCGGCGATGGTGCGATAGCCATGCGCACTGGCGTGCGGCGCCGCCGTCGATTGCGCTTTCGCCCAGACCTTGGGATTGGTTTCCTTGACCATCTGCTCGCAGAAGTCCACGCCGACCAGGTTGTCCTGGAAGATATTGTGGTCGAACATGTACTCGGCAGCTTCGCCGAGATTGACGATCCACTCGGCGATCGGAGGCGGCTTGACCCCGAACGCCATGTTCTGCGCGTAGGTGGCGCAGGTGGCATGGTTGTCGCCGCAGATGCCGCAGATGCGGCTGGTGATGAAGTGAGCGTCGCGCGGGTCTTTACCCTTCATGAAGATGCTGTACCCGCGGAAAATAGACGAAGTGCTGTGGCACTCGACCACGTGTTTGTTTTCGAAATCAATCTTGGTAAAAATTCCCAGGCTGCCCACGATCCGGGTAATCGGGTCCCAGTTCATTTCCACCAGGTTCCCCTTTTTGCCGGGAGCATCCTTCGTCGGTGCGGTAATAGTGCTCATTGCAATCGCTCCTTTGGATTCTCAGTAAAGGGTTATCAGCCGGGCTTCTCAGCTGAGTTTGCCTAATACGATCTGGGGTGGTACCCGGTCGTGAGTTCCGCGCGTGGATGACGCCACTTCGGCTCCTTGTTGACTGTCGACTGGGTCATCGAGCGCAGGGCACGGATGGCGCGACCGTAAGCACCGATGGCCGAGCTGGAAACTCTGGCTCCCGGCGGTTCATCCATGAAGGGCATGAACTTGTCGGGGAATCCGGGCATGGTGCAGCCGATGCAAATGCCTCCAACGTTCGGGCAGCCCCCAATTCCGGCCATCCATCCCCGTTTGGGCACATTGCAGTTCACCACCGGCCCCCAGCATCCCAGCTTCACAATGCATTTCGGGGAGCCGTATACTTCCGCGAAGTCGCCTTGCTCGTAGTAGCCGGCGCGGTCGCAGCCTTCGTGGACGGTTTTGCCAAAGAGCCAAGTGGGGCGCAGTTGGTCGTCGAGCGGAATCATGGGCGCCAGTCCGGCGACCTGATAAAGAAGATAGAGAACGGTTTCCATGAAGTTGTCGGGCTGCACCGGGCACCCCGGAACGTTGACGATGGGCAGACCGGCTTTTGACTTCCAGTCCCAACCCAGATAGTCCGCCAGGCCCATCGCTCCGGTAGGATTGCCTTCCATGGCGTGTATGCCGCCGTAGGTAGCGCAAGTGCCGCAGGCCACCACGGCCAAAGCCTTTGGCGCCAGGCGGTCGATCCACTCGTTGGTGGTGATCGGCTGACCGGTCTTTGGATCGGTTCCGAGGCCCGCCCAGTATCCTTCCTTCTTTATCTTCTCGTTGGGGATGGAACCTTCTACCACCAGGACGAAGGGATCCAGCTGGCCTTTCTCCGCCTGATACCAGAACTTGAGGAAGTCATCGCCGTTCTCGTAAGCCAGGACCGGGTTGTGCAGGTGTACTTTGGGAAGCCCCGGAATCGCCCCCAGCAGAACATCTTCAATGCTGGGTTGAGTTGCCGCGGTGACTGAAACCGAGTCTCCGTCACATCCCAAACCGGCGGTGATCCAGAGAATGTGCACCTCGGCGACAGGCGATGGTTTCTGCGTTTTCCGACCGTACGGAACCGTTTCCGCTGCCATAGCTGGTCTCTCCTTTCCCATCTCTACTGCAGGACGGGAGTTGCCGAATTTCTCGTTTACGATTAGCGAATATTTTTACCGCTTCGCCCTGCTCGCAGTTCTGTTCGCTCGGGATGGAAACCTGAAAGTGGTCTGGATGCCGACGACGCCCCTAGCATCAACAAACCAAAGATCGCTCACAAGCGGGCGCACCACTTTTTAAGTTTCGTGGGAAACACTATTTTTTCTATCAGGGATTCCCTGATGGGTTGAGGGAAAATGTGGTTGGAAGAGTCTTCTCTATTCCCAAACTGGAAAGGGGACGACGGCGAACCGGGCACCTTCCTTGCGCTTTTGCGGTACCTTAGTGAACTTTGCGGTCAAAGCCTTTAACCGCAAAGGACGCAAAGATCGCAAAGCGCTCCCATCACGCGGTCTTTTCGTTCATGTTCCACTGGATGGCATGCTGCATGAGTTCGCGGGCGCTGCGTAGAGATAATTTTTCCTTGATGTGCGCCTGGTAGGATTCCACCGTCTTTACGCTGAGGTGTAATTCTTCGGCAATCTGCCGGGTGCCGTGGCCGTCTCCGATCAGACGAAACACTTCCAACTCGCGGTCGCTCAGATCGGCAATGGAAGAATTTCTCAGCGTGCCCGACCCGGTAATGTAGTGTTTCAGCATCTTGTTGGCGATGCGGTCGCTCACATAAATCTCGCCGCCAAGAATCCGGCGCAAGGCCACCAGAACTTTTTCGGTCGCCTCCTGCTTCATGATGTATCCATTGGCGCCCGCCCGCAGCGCCCGTTCCGCGTAGATGGACTCGTCGTGCATGGAGAGGATCAGCACCGGCAGCGTGGGGTAAACATTTCTAATATTCTTCAGCAGATCGAGGCCATCCGGGCCATTGAGCGAAATATCCACAATAAGAACGTCTGGCTTGGACGACGCCAGCACGTGCATGGCGCCCATGGCTTCCTCGGCTTCGCCGCAAACCAGCAGGTCGGCTTCCTGATTGATCAGCAGCGCCAGACCCTGGCGCACGATGGGGTGGTCGTCCACCACCAGGATTCTGCTTTTTCTGGAGGCCGCCTGGTTCTGCGATTTGTATGCGACGCTGGTGTCTGTCTTCATCGTCTATTCCTTAATTTCGCGAATCGATTCGCCGGCCATCATACGGATCGGAAAAGAACAGCTCACCATAGTCCCGCCGGTCGCGACCCGCTGTATCTCGAGCGATCCCCCAATGACGCGGGCCCGGTAGTTCATCAGATGGCGTCCCATACCCGCATTGTTGGCTGGAATGTCGGCGATTCCTGAACCGTCATCGCTGACCGTAAGCACGCCCTGCTCCTGGTTGGCGGCCAGGCGAATCACGATTCGGCTGGCGTGGCCGTGTTTGATGGCATTGTTGACCGCCTCCCGCGCAATATAATAAAGATGCGTCGCTACCGTGTCGTCATGAATCAGGACCGGAGCAAAACACTGGAAGCGGCAGGAAACTCCGAACAGGTCTTCCACTTCACTGGCCCACTGCTGTAGCGCCGACATCAATCCCTGCGCATCCGACACCACCGGGAGCAAGCCTCGCGCCAGTTCACGCGTTTTGTAGATGGCCTCGTTCACCAGTTTCACGATCTTGGCCGCATCGCCGGCCTCGGGCATGCTTTTTTCCATGAGCTTCTGCTCCTGCACTTTGCTCATGAATGCAATGCCGGTCAGATGCTGGCCCAGTCCGTCATGCAGGTCTTGCCCGATGCGCCGCTGTTCCCGGCCGCTGACTTCCAAAATCGTTTTTTCCAGATGCTTGCGCTCGGTAATGTCGATTCCGGTCGCAATGATATAGACGGGAGCAGCGTCGTTGCCCGGCAGCACCGTGCTCGACCAGGCGATCCAGCGGCGCGTGCCGTCGCGCTTTACCAGGTAACCCTCATAGTCGCCGGCCAACTGGTCCGAGCAAAGCTGCTGAAACACTGACTTGAAACGGTCCACTTCTTCCGGAACCATGAACAAGTCCCAAATCTTCTGGCCGGAAACCTCAGCCAGGGAATATCCGCTGGTTTGTTCGCAGGCCCGGTTGCAGCGGATGATCCGGCCTTCGGGGTCGAGCACCACCACCAGCGCGCCCACGGTGTGAAGGATGGCGGAAACCACGTTGCGCTCTTCCTGCAAGGCTTCTTCGGTCCGCTTCAGGTCGGTGATATCGAATCCCACGCCGTGAATGAACCAGGGCTCGCCATTCTCCTTGCGAATCATTTTGGCTTCACAATGAAACCAGATCACCCGGCCGTCGCGCGCCACCACGCGATAGGCCGAGCGCAAGGGGCTGCCGTTCAGGAACATCTCCGCCGCTTCGGTGCTCCAGCGCTGCTTGTCATCGGGATGAATGTGGCTGTACCAGCGAACCGGATCCTCCAGCCACTCTTCCTGGGAAAAGCCCAGCGCGGCTTCAATCTGCGGGCTGACGTAAGCCTCGCCGATTCCCCGATCGAGGTAGGCCATGAAGACGACGGCGGGAATCTGTTCCACCAGGGCGCGATATCGGGCTTCGAGATTGGGGAGTTGCGGATCTTCCGGCCATTCCTGGCCTGGCCGCTCCGGTGGATATACGACGCGCCGGGCGCGGGCTGGATTGGGATGACTGAAAACTCCGGCCAGATTCTGGAGAATTTCTTCGGCTTGCGCGGGATTCAGGTCAGGATCGGCAACCGCAGCGGGAGGGAATGTGGGGCGGACACTCCCTTCGACTGCGCTCAGGGCAGGCCTGTCCGCCGCCTTTGATGTTGACTCTGTCATTGCAATTCCCATTCCCCCACTGCGAATTCCGAAGCTATCGCTCAACCCCAACAAACAAATTCAGACAGCGGCGGACATGCTTGCCCTGAGCGCAGCCGAAGGGAATGTCCGCGCCACACGCTCAGCGCTTCCGCTTGCGCCAGCTGGGCTCTTTGTTCATGGACGACTGCGTGAACCGGCGCAAGGCATGAATCGCGCGCCCGTAAGTCTGGACTGCGGCCGACGACAAAAGCGAGCCTGGCGGCTGATTCATGAACGGCATGAATTTGTCGGGAAAGCCGGGCATGGTACAGCCGATACAGATTCCGCCCACGTTCGGGCAACCGCCGATGCCACCCATCCAGCCCCGTTTGCCGACGTTGCACTGCACTACTGGACCCCAACATCCCAGCTTCACGATACAAAGCGGCGAACCATATTCTTCGGCGAACTGGGCCTGCTCGTAAAAGCCGCCGCGATCGCATCCTTCGTGCACCGTGTTGCCAAAGAGCCAGGTCGGACGCAACGCTTCATCGAGTGGAATCATAGGCGCGCGCCCGGCCGCCATGTAAAGCAGATAGAGAAGCGTCTCCATGAAATTATCGGGCTGCACCGGACACCCGGGCACGCACACGATGGGAATGTCAGCCTTCGAACGCCACTGCCAGCCCAGGTAGTCGGCCAGGCCCATGCAGCCCGTCGGATTTCCTTCCATGGCGTGGATTCCACCGTAAGTGGCGCACGTCCCTGCCGCGACGACCGCCCAGGCTTTGGGCGCCAGCCGATCGATCCATTCGCAGGTGGTGATGGGTTGGCCGGTTTTGGAGTCGGTGCCGAAGGAAGCCCAATATCCTTCTTCTTTATTGGTTTCGTCCGGAATCGAACCTTCGATGACCAGGATGAACGGGCCCAGCTGGTCCTGCGCCGCCAGGTGAAAACGCTGCATGAACTCGTCGCCATTTTCAATGGCGAGAAAAGGATTGAGGAAGTTGACTTTGGGGATCCAGGGCAGGGCGCCGGTGACGATGTCTTCAATGCTCGGCTGGGTGGCGGCCGTCATGGCAATCGTGTCCCCGTCGCAGCCCAGGCCGGCGGTGATCCATAGGACATCGATTTCGGTGATCACGGGTTGAGTTCCACGGCGAGTTTCAGCCTCCGCCATTTCAGCCTCCGCCTTCGACCCCACCGAGACTCTACCTGATCTACGCGATTCTCGCGACCAGCAAGGCCTCTACGGGACCTGGCAGAACCGCCTGCCGGCCTGGCCGCGGGCCACATCTTAGCGCAATTTAACCACAGATTTCGAAACCCATCACGACCTCCGTGGAGATAGCCGTCCCCGCCTTGGTTTGTGGTGGCTTCAAAAAACCGCCGCCGGCGCCCGAGCCGCTCCCCCAGTCGCCGTTTTGGTTCGTGTCCGGATTTGAAACGCGCCCATACCGGTACGAGCAGTTTCTAATGTAGTGGTGACTGCCTTCGAAGGCATACTGCAAGCACAAGCCGAGGCCCCAACCCCGTTGGCGCGGGCTGACCTGAAGGCATTGGCCAGCCCGCCCGAGAGTTGAAGACTGCAAGGCCGCGCCGGGCACAACTTGGTTTTCATGCCTAACGTTTCATCCGGTAACTCGCACCTTATGCCTGAGCCGTCAGAGTTCCGCTTCAAAGTTGACCTCTTGCTCCGGGTGTTTGGCATGGATGCTGACAGCCACCCATTCTCCCAGAAGGCGCATGCCCCGAACATAAGCGAGCAGGGCGCGCAGCTTTCCGGCCTGGAACAACAACTCAGACCAGGGGACATCATCGGGGTGCAATTCGGCGGCACCCGGGCCCGCTGCAAGGTGATTTGGGCGGGCGACGCCCGGCCGGCGCGCGAAACTGAGGCTGGAGTAAAAATCGTGGAGGGGCAACCCTGTCCCTGGCGGGAAGAGATCGCGAGGCAGCGGAGCACGGCCGCCCCCATTTCCCGGACGGCGCCGGCGGTGAAAAACAAGAGAAAATTCCGCCGGCTGCGAATCCCTTTTCCCATCGAGATCCGGGATGGGCAGAGCGTCGGCACCCACCTGCAAACCAGCACGCAAGACATTGCAGGCTGCGGCTGTTACGTCGAAACCCTGCAGCCCCTGCCGGTGCGAAAGCTGGTGGACATTACCTTCTGGCTGAATTCCCTGCGAATTCAGACCCATGCCATTGTCAGGACCTGCGATGGCGGAGTCGGAATGGGCATCGAGTTCATCGGCCTGGACGAGGCCACGCAGAACCAACTGCAGGAGCAACTTGAGACCCTGGCCGCGGAATCCGGCCTTTTCAAACATGCCCATGGCGCGCTCTAGAATCGCTTTATCGTATCTCCGTCCATGATCTCGTCATCCCATCTCGTCATCCCACCTCGTCATCCCATGATGGGATCGTCCCCGCCATTCGCTTGAGCTCTCACCGCGATGCTCAATCTGGGCAGAGTCCCGATTCGAGATCCGTCGGCCTCCAGGTGAGAATTTACTAACGCGCGAGTCAATCGGCCAGAGACATACTGAACTGTCGCCCATAAGGCAAACTTTCAAAGGCGGCTTTACCTCAAGAACACGGCAGCCTACTTGAAATCGAAAGTGAAAGGCAGCGCCGGGTAACCAGCAAAGGGAAATGAAAACCCATCCCCGCTCGAATCGCAAAGTGCAACTGGCGTTTGGATCTGCCATTGTGGCCTTACTCCTGGTGGGCATAATCTCCCATCGCGCTCTGGCCCGGTCCAGTGCAAGCGAACGGCAGGTGCAGCATACGCACGAGGTTTTGCAGAACCTTCAGGGCCTGCTCTTTGCCATGGAGCGGGTCGAATCGAGCTGCCGCGGCTTTGCCCTGACCGGCCAGGAATCCTATCTCGATACCTACCGCGCCGGCCGGTTAAGGTTTGAGCAGGAGCAGGCAGCGGTGCGCAGCCTGACCATGGACAACCCGGAACAACAACGCCAGATCCCTGCCCTTGAAGCCCTGGCTGGACAGAAGATCCAGCGCGCCGAGATGGTCATGAGCCTGCGCCAGGCCCAGGGCCTGGAAGCGGCGGCGGAGGCGGTTCGGAATCAGGCGGAGCGGCCGAGCCAGGATGAGTTTCAAGCCAGCGTCCGCGTGATGCAGGATGAAGAACTGCGCTTGTTGCTGATGCGCGACGCGGAGGCCAAGCGGCGCCTGGGCCAGACCCGGGACGTTCTGCTCCTCGGGACCGTTCTGGGCTTGCTGATCGCCGGCGGGGCGGGCTGGGCCATCGAGCATGACTTTGCCGCGCTCGATCTGGCGGAAGCTGCCCGGCGCGGCGGAGAAAGCGCGGACCATGAGGTGGAAGAGCACCTGGCGCAGATGGAAAACCGCTACCGCGGGCTGCTCGAAGCGGCCCCGGATGCGATGGTGGTGGTAAACCAGGACGGAGACATCGTTCTGCTGAATGTGCAGGCGGAGAAACAGTTCGGCTACCGCCGCGACGAACTGGTGGGACAGAAGGTCAAGAACATCATTCCCCAGGGCTTCGCCGAACGGCTGATCGCGGACGGCACCCGATCCGCAACGGAAGCGCTGGCGCAGCAGATCGGTACCGGGATTGAGCTCCTGGGGCGGCGCAAGGATGGCAGCGAATTTCCCATCGAGATCATGCTGAGCCCGCTTGAAAGCGCGGAGGGCATCCTGGTGACGGCCGCCATCCGCGACATCAGCGTGCGCAAGAATGCGGAAACTCATCTGGCGCAGATGGAGGGCCGCTATCGCGGTTTGCTCGAAGCGGCCCCGGACGCCATGGTGGTGGTCAACCAGAGCGGAGACATCGTTCTGCTGAATGTGCAGGCGGAAAAGCAGTTTGGCTACCGCCGCGATGAGCTGGTCGGCCAGAAGGTGAAGAACATCATTCCCGAAGGCTTTGCCGAACGGTTGATCGCGGACGGCACCCGCACCGCCGCCGAAGCGCTGGCGCAGCAGATCGGCACCGGAATCGAACTCTCCGGAAGGCGCAAGGATGGCAGCGAGTTTCCCATCGAGATCATGCTGAGCCCGCTCGAGAGCGCCGAGGGCACCCTGGTGACGGCCGCCATCCGCGACATCAGCGTGCGCAAGGATGCGGAAAAACATCTGGCGCAGATGGAAGGCCGCTACCGCGGGCTGCTCGAAGCTGCCCCCGACGCCATGGTGGTGGTGAAGCCGGGCGGAGAAATCGTCTTGTTAAATGTGCAGGCGGAGAAGCAATTTGGCTACCGTCGCGATGAGCTGGTGGGGAAGAAAGTGAAAAGCATCATCCCCGAGGGTTTTGCCGAACGGCTGATCGCAGACGGCACCCGCACCGCCGCCGAAGCGCTGGCCCAGCAGATCGGCACCGGGCTCGAGCTTTCCGGCCGGCGCAAGGATGGCAGCGAGTTCCCCATCGAAATCATGCTGAGCCCGCTCGAAAGCGCGGAAGGCATCCTGGTGACAGCCGCCATCCGCGACATCAGCGTCCGCAAGGACGCGGAACGGCACCTGGCGCAGATGGAAGGCCGCTACCGCGGGCTGCTCGAAGCCGCCCCCGACGCCATGGTAGTGGTCAACCAGGGCGGGGAGATCGTGCTTCTGAATGCCCAAGCCGAAAAACAGTTCGGCTACAGCCGCGATGAACTGCTGGGTCAGAAAGTGAAGAACGTGATTCCCGAAGGCTTCGCGGAACGGCTGATCTCGGACGCGCTTCGTTCCGCGGAAGACGCCCTGGCACAGCAGATCGGTACCGGCATCGAACTCATTGCGCGGCACAAGAACGGCAGCGACTTCCCCATCGAAATCATGCTGAGCCCGCTCGAAAGCGCCGAGGGCGTCCTGGTAACCGCGGCCATTCGGGATATCAGCACGCGCAAAAAGGCCGAGCTGCATCTGCTGCGGAAGGTGGAAGAACTGAACCGCTCCAACGAAGAATTGGGCCAGTTTGCCTACATCGCCTCGCACGATCTGCAGGAGCCGTTGCGCATGGTGGCCAGCTACACTCAGCTGCTTTCGCGGCGCTACAAAGGCAAGCTGGACGCCGACGCGGATGAGTTTATCGCTTTCGCGGTGGACGGGGCCAGCCGCATGCAGCGCCTGATCCAGGACTTGCTGGCCTACTCGCGCGTCGGGACCAAGGGCAAGGACCTGCTCGATACCTCCAGTGAAGAAGCCCTGCAGCGCGCCCTGATTAATCTGCGCGGCGCCATTGAAGAAAGCGGCGCGCTGGTGACCCACGATCCCCTCCCCGAAGTGATGGCCGACGAAACCCAACTCATCCAGCTATTCCAGAACCTGGTGGGCAATGCCATCAAGTACCAGGGCCCGGGAATTCCCCGGGTGCACATTTCCGCCGCCCCGCAGGGCGGGAAGGAATGGATATTCTCGGTGCGGGACAACGGACTGGGAATTGATTCGCAGTACTTCGAAAAGATTTTCGGCATGTTCCAGCGGCTGCACAAGCGGGAAGAATTCGCCGGCACCGGCATCGGATTGGCCATCTGCAAGAAGATCGTCGAACGGCACGGCGGCAGCATCTCGGTCGAGTCGCAGCCCGGACAAGGTTCCACCTTTCGCTTTGCCCTGGCGGGAATTGAAATGAAAGCCATGAGAGCTACGGGAGGGTCCAGTGGAAGATAAAGGCATGTCCCTGCAGGTGCTTTTGGTCGAAGACAGCCCCGGCGACGTCCGCCTGATGCTCGAAGCCTTCCACGATACCAATCCTTCGATCCATTTGCACGTAGCGAACGACGGCGTGGAAGCCATGGCCTTTCTCAGGCAGGAGGGGAACCACACCCATGTCCCTCGCCCTGACCTGATCCTGCTGGATCTAAACATGCCCAAAATGGATGGCCGCCAGGTTCTGGCCCGCATAAAGGGGGATGACAACCTGAAAACCATTCCGACCGTGATCCTGACCACCTCCGAGGCGGAATCTGACATTGTCAAAAGCTATCAACTGCACGCCAACTGCTACCTCACCAAGCCGGTGCAGTTAGACGCGTTCGAGAACCTGATGAAGAGCATCAACGATTTCTGGCTGACCTCGGCT
This sequence comes from Terriglobia bacterium, assembly GCA_963816025.1. Lineage (GTDB taxonomy): Bacteria > Acidobacteriota > Terriglobia > Terriglobales > Acidobacteriaceae > JAIQFF01. The sequence continues at coordinate 193,568 of CAWFJA010000005.1, read as the reverse complement.
AAGCTGCCGCAGAAGCAAAATTGACGCACCTGAAGCGCAGGAATGGAGCCGGGGAGATCCTGGGGAAGTAGCTAGGAAATCATGAAGTCCCACGGAGGAACAGGGCATGCCTCTACAAGTTCTTTTGGTCGAAGACAGTCCCGGAGACTTGCGGCTTACGCAGGAAGCCTTCCGCGATGTCAATCCCTTGATCGAGCTCCACATCGCGAACGATGGGGTGGAGGCCATGGCATTTCTGAGGCGCCAGGGAGTCAACGCCAATGCCCCTCGCCCGGATCTTATCTTGCTGGACCTGAACCTTCCCAAGATGGACGGCCGCGAGGTTCTGGCTTACATCAAAGAGGACGAGGACCTGAAGACCATCCCCACGGTGATTCTGACCTCTTCCGAGGCGGAATCAGACGTTGTAAAGAGCTATCAGTTGCAGGCCAACTGCTACCTCAGCAAGCCCATGCATTTCGAAGCCTTCCACAGCCTGGTGAAGAGCATCAATGATTTCTGGCTCACCAAAGTCAAGTTCCCGCAGCACCACAAAGCAGTTGAGCCCGGGACGCGCGGGCCCATTGAGAGGCAAGCATGAAAGCCATGGGAGGAAACGGTATGCCTGTACAAGTTCTCCTGGTCGAAGATAGTCCCGGCGACGTGCGGCTAACGCAGGAGGCCTTCCGCGATGCCAACCGGTCCATCAATTTGCATGTGGCTTCGGACGGCGTGGAGGCCATGGCCTTTCTTCGGCATGAAGGCGTCCACGTGAATGCGCCTCGTCCCGATCTCATTCTGCTGGACCTGAACCTGCCTAAAATGGATGGCCGCGAAGTGCTGGCTCACATTAAGGAAGATCACAAACTGAAAACCATCCCTACGGTGATCCTGACCACTTCCGATGCGGAAGCGGACATCGTGAGGAGCTACCAACTTCAGGCCAATTGCTATCTCACCAAGCCGGTGCAGTTGGACGCGTTCGAGGGCCTGGTGAAGAGCATCAATGATTTCTGGCTGACCAAGGTCAAGCTGCCGCAGCAGGAGCAGGGCGGATGACCAAGAAATCGATGAGGATACTTCTCCTGGTCGAAGACAATCCGGGGGACGCTCGTCTGCTGCGTGAGATGTTGAACGAACAAGGCCCGCAACACACCGAGTTGACGCACGTGCATCGCTTGAGCGACGCCGAGAAACATCTGGCGGCGAATGCGGTTGACATTATCCTGCTCGACCTGGGATTGCCCGACGCCCATGGACTGGGAGCGGTACGGCGGGCGCACGCCTGCGCGCCCCGCGTTCCCCTGGTCGTGCTGACCGGGATGGACGACGAAGTGCTCGCCGCTCAGGCCTTGCAGGAAGGCGCGCAGGACTATCTCATCAAAGGTCAGATCGAGGCCCGCGGCCTGGTGCGGGCGCTGCGCTATGCCATCGAACGCAAGAGCATGGAAGAGGCCTTGTTCGTGGAGAAAGAGCGCGCCCAAATCACGCTCAACTGTATTGGCGACGCCGTAGCTTGCACCGACAGCTCGGGAAACATTACCTTCCTCAATCTGGTGGCGGAGAAAATGACCGGCTGGCCGCTGCCCCAAGCGGCCGGCCGGCCCATGGCCGAAGTCTTACGAATCATGGACGCCATCAGCCGCCAAGCCACCCCGAATCCGATGGAAATGGCGATTGGACAAGACCGGACCGTGCACTTGCCTTCAAACTCGATTCTCGTCCGGCGTGATGGACTTGAAATTCCCATCGAAGACTCCGTCTCCCCCATCCACGACCGTGAGGGCGTGGCAGCGGGAGCGGTCATCGTTTTTCGCGACGTAAGCGCGGCCCGCGCCATGGCGTTGCAGATCGCGCATTCGGCCGAGCACGACTTCCTCACCGGATTGCCCAACCGGATGCTCCTGAACGACCGGGTCAATCAGGCCATCACCATGGCGCCGCGTCACTCGAAAAAAGTCGCTGTGCTTTTCCTCGACCTCGACGGCTTCAAACACATCAACGATTCTTTGGGACATCCCACCGGTGACAAGCTGCTTCAATCGATCGGAAAGCGTTTGGTCAATTGCGTGCGCAGCGCGGACACGGTAAGCCGGCAGGGCGGAGATGAGTTCGTCGTGCTCCTCTCGGAAGTGGAACGCTCGGAAGACACCGCCATCACGGCGAGGCGCATGCTGCAGGCCGTGGCCGAGGCCCATTCCATCGACCAGCACGATCTTCACGTCACCACCAGCATTGGCGTGAGCGTCTACCCTGACGACGGGCTGGATGCGGAGACGCTCATCAAGAACGCGGATACGGCGATGTACCAGGCCAAGGAAAACGGACGTCAGAGCTACCAGTTCTTCAAACCCGCGATGAACGTCCGCGCGGTGGAGCGCCAGGCCATTGAGGAAAGTCTGCGCCGCGCCCTGGACCGCAAGGAATTTGCGGTGCACTACCAGCCTATGATCGATCTGAAGACGGGAGTGATAACCGGCGCGGAAGCCTTGCTGCGCTGGACGCATCCCGTGCGCGGGCCGGTCTCGCCGGGACAATTTATTCCGGTTGCGGAAGACTGCGGCCTGATTTTGCCCATCGGCAAATGGGTCCTGCGGGAGGCTTGTCAGCAAGCCCGGGACTGGCTGGATGCCGGGCTGCCGCTGGGCACGATGGCGGTGAACATCTCCGCCATGGAGTTCCGCGGCGAAAATTTTCTTGAAGGTGTATTCGCGATTCTCAAGGACACGGGCCTCGATCCAAGATTTCTCGAACTCGAACTGACCGAGAGCGTTCTCATGAAGCATGCCGGATCCACCGAAGCCATCCTCAAGACTCTGCGAGCAAGAGGGGTACAGCTGGCGGTCGATGACTTCGGCACTGGCTACTCTAGCCTGAGCTACCTGAGAAAGTTCCCCATTGACGCGCTCAAAATCGACCAGTCGTTCGTCCGCCAGATCACCACCACCCCCGACGAGACGACCATCGTGACCGCGGTGATCAGCATGGGCCGAAGCATGAAGCTGCGCGTCGTTGCCGAAGGCGTGGAAACGCAGGAAGAGCTGGCTTTTCTGCAATCCCACCAATGCGACCAAGCGCAGGGATATTATTTCAGCCGGCCCGTCCTCCCCCAACAGTTCGCCAAGATGCTCCAAATTCAATGCCAGGGACCTTCAGCCCCACTCTTCGCCACGTTTGCTCGCGCGCGGGCGGCAACCGCCAGCGAAGGCTGATCGCCGGCCACGCTGCCTGGCGTGGAATGCTTTTCGCCGATACTCGTCATGAACTCCTGCCTTCTCCCTGTCCTTCATTTTCCCAGCACGGAAGAACCGTGCCTTCCCCCTTTGCAGAGCCCGCGCGCGCTCAGCGTAAAACTTTGTAAAGCACGAATGGCAATGGGTTTTCGCGATGTAAATTATCAGTGATGGGGCGTGTACGAACATGAACGTGGCGAGAACGGGGATCGCGGTATTTGCATTCTGTGCGGCCGCTGCCGCAGGTCCGTGGTTGATTCCAGCCTGCGCGGCCACTCCGTCGAGTGCGCCACAAACTTCGGAAGCGACCGGCGGGACTGGGACCGCAAGACACATTGGAGCCATCAAGGCGATCGCCGGCAGCGTGGTCACGCTTACACCAGACTCCGGCCCCGAAATCGTGGTCATGGTGCAGGCTGCTACGCACATCGTGCGTATCGCGCCGGGAGAAAAGACTCTGGAGAACGCGACTCCAGTCCAGTTGCAGGACCTGCAGGTTGGAGACCGGATTCTGGTGGCCGGCACAGCGTCTGACGATGCCAAGGCGCTCGCCGCCGCCTCCATCGTCGTGATGAAAAGGTCCGACGTTGAGGCGCGCCAGGAACAAGAACGCCAGGACTGGCAGAAGCGCGGCCTCGGCGGGCTGGTGAAGGCGGTGGATCCGACGGCGGGAAGCGCAACTATTTCTGTCACCGGATTCGGAGGCGCCAAAACCATCGTGATCCACGCTTCCAAGGACACTGTGATTCGCCGTTATGCCCCGGACTCGATGAAATTCGACGACGCCCGGCCCAGCACTCTGCAAGAAATTCAGCCGGGCGACCAGTTGCGGGCGCGCGGCACTCGCAGCCCCGATGGAACGGAACTGTCGGCGGAAGAGATTGTTACTGGAAGTTTTCGCAATGTGGCGGGAATCGTCAGTTCAGTCGATGCAAGTGCAGGAACGATGGGTGTTCAGGATCTACTGACCAAGAAGCTGGTGCAGGTGAGAATCACGCCGGAATCGCAACTTCACCAACTGCCGCCCGAGATGGCGCAACGGATCGCCATGCGCCTAAAAGCGGCATTGGCGGGCGCGATGGGTGGAGCTCCGAGTCCAAACACGAGTGCAACATCTCCCGGAAGTGCGCCGAGCGCGCGGCCCGGCGCGCCATCTCCTGGCGGACCGCCTTACGGAGGAGCCGGGCCAGGCGCGGCAGGTGGAGGAGGAATGACCGGGGGCGCGCGGCCCGGTGGAACTCCAGACTTCCAGCAAATGCTCAGCCGCATGCCCACCGTTGCCCTGGCCGATCTCCACCAAGGCGCGGCCGTAATGATCGTCGCCACGGAAGGCACACCGACGACTGGACCTACGGCGATTACCCTGCTGAGCGGCGTGGAACCCATTCTGCAAGCTGCTCCCAGCGGAAGCCAGGCCATGATGATGTCCCCGTGGAGCCTGGGCGGCGCGCCCGCGGGCGGCGATGCCCTGGGTCAGTAAGTTTAGATCAGTAAAGTTAGGTCAATAAATTGGGGTCAGTAGATTCGGTTTCAACAGAAAGCCTCCCGCGGAATCGATAGTGCGTCGCGTCAGCGGAGATCTTGGTCAGGGAGCTGGACTCGGGAATGAAAGTTGATAAATGCGCTACCCTTTTGATCAGGCTCTCCTTATTACTGCTACTGACGAATCTTTCGCCGGCACAGTCGGCACCGGGCGTTCTGCGGGGACAGGTCACCGACCCCTCCGGGGCCGCCATCACCGGCGCTACCGTAGTGATGACCCCGCCCGCTGGTTCTCCCGTGACCACGCAGACGAACTCGCAGGGAATGTATGAGTTCAAGGGGCTGCCCCCGGGAAAATACACGCTGAACGTCATCGCCCAGGGGTTCACCGTCTACGAGAACGACAATGCAACCATCGCTGACCAGCCGCTGCGGTTGAATATTCAACTGACCATCGCCGTGGAGGAGCAGAAGATCCAGGTCTCCGACACCGCGCCCACGGTGGACGTGAATCCCGCCAACAATGCCGGCGCCATCGTGCTTTCGGGCAAGGAACTCGAGGCTCTGCCCGACGACCCGGATGAGTTGCAGTCCGATCTGGAAGCTCTCGCCGGCCCTTCAGCCGGGCCGAACGGCGGACAGATGTACATTGATGGCTTCACCGCCGGCCAGCTGCCGCCCAAGTCATCCATTCGCGAGATCCGGATCAATCAGAATCCATTTTCCTCGGAGTACGACAAACTGGGCTATGGCCGGATCGAAATCTTCACCAAGCCGGGCACGGACAAATTTCACGGGCAGTTTTATGTCGATGGAAACGATTCTGCGTTCAATGCCGCGAATCCTTTCGCGGGTCCGGAGCCAGGTTACGATTCGACGCAGTACAGCGGAAGCCTCGGTGGCCCGCTGGGCAAGAAGGCTTCCTTTTTCTTTAATATCGATCGGCGGAATATCAACGACCTTGCCGCCATCAACGCCGTCATCCTCGATCCCAACGACAGCAGCAGCACGGTTCCCTTTACCGATGCGGTGCCCAACCCGCGGACGCGCACCAATCTCAGCCCGCGCCTCGACTACCAGATCAGCAAGAACAATACGCTTACGGCGCGCTACCAGTATTTCCGCGACGCTCAGAACAACGACGGAATCGGGCAGTTCAACCTCTCGCCCCAGGCCTACGACTCGGAATCCACGGAACACACTTTCCAGATCAGCGACACCCAGATCTTCGGCGCGAAAGTCGTCAATGAGACCCACTTCCAATATCTTCGTGAACGCGACAGCCAGCTCCCGGTGACCACAACGCCGGCGGTCAATGTCCTGGGAGCGTTCACTACCGGCGGCAACGGTCAGGGCGCCATCATCGATCGCCAGGACCACTACGAGCTGCAGAACTATACGTCGGTGGTCCACGGCACTCACATGTTCAAGTTCGGAGGACGGCTCCGGGCTGTCCGCGACGCCAGCTTTTCTCAATCCGGGTTCAACGGCACTTTTATTTTTTCTTCCCTGGATGCGGCGCAAGACACGCCGTCGAATCCCAATTGCGACATTGGCGCCGACCCGGCAACGCCGTGCCCGATCTCATATCAATTTGCCGTACAACAGCTTGCGGTTCCGGGCGGAACGCCCTACGCCACCCAACTTTCGTTTACCAGCGGCCTGCCCAACGCCAACGTCACAACCTATGACGCCGGCTTGTACGCGCAGGATGACTGGCGGTTGCGGCCCAACATCACGCTCAGCGCAGGCCTGCGCTTTGAGACCCAGAACGACATTCACGATCACGGCGACTGGGCGCCGCGCCTGGGGATTGCGTGGGGGATCGGCGGCAAGAGCGCGCCGCCGAAAGTCGTCCTGCGCGGCGGCGTCGGAATTTTCTACGATCGCTTCCAGTCCGAGCAGCTTCTGCAGGCGGAGAGGTTGAATGGCGTCACCCAGCAGCAGTTTGTCATCAACAATCCAACCTGCTTTCCGGGGGCCGGCGTGCCGCTTCAGCTTTCGACTTGCGGCGCCTCCAGCGTCACAACCCCGACGATCTACCAGATCGATCCCGCATTGCACGCCCCTTACACCATGCAGTCCGCGATCAGCGTGGAACGGCAGCTTACCAAGTCCGCGACTCTATCGGTCACCTATTTGAATTCCCGGGGCTTCGATCAGCTGCTTACCCTGAACGCCAACGCCCCTTTTCCGGGAACACCGGGCAGCACCACCCGCCCCGATCCCAGCGCGGGAAATATCTACCGCTACGTTTCCGAAGGGAATTTCAAGCAGAACCAGCTGATCGTCAACGGCAATGTGCGTTTGGGAACCCGCATCCAGATGTTCGGCTTCTACACGTTGAACTATGCCAATAGCGATACCTCCGGCGTTTCGGGTTTCCCTTCCAATTCCTACAACATCAGCCAGGATTATGGCCGGGCATCGTTTGACACCCGCCACCGCCTTTTTTTGGGAGGCACCATTGCGCTGCCCTATGCGTTTCGACTGAGCCCGTTCATGATTGCGAGTTCCGGATCGCCCTTCAACATTACGTCGCCGAATGACCTGAATGGGGATTCCGTATTCAACGACCGCCCCGGATTCGTCTCTCCCGCTACGTGCGGAACGACCGATCATCAGTCCGACTGACCCGAACGTTTACTGCACGCCGCTGGGAACTTTCAACGCGCGGCCGGATTTGGCCGTGACTCCGGAACGGATTCTCCCCATCAACTTCGGGACGAGCCCTGGCCATTTTGTGCTGAATCTCCGGTTGACCAAGACTTTCGGTTTCGGGCCCAAGATAAAGGGTGCGACAACCGGCCAGGGACCCGGCGGCCCAGGCGGCCCAGGCGGCGGTCACCGGGGCGGAGGAGGACCTCACGGCCCGCTATTCGGAGGCGGTGGCGGGCCACCGGGAATGTCAGCCGGTTCGGACCGCCGCTATGGTCTCACCTTCGGCGTTGCTGTCCGCAACGTCCTTAATAATGTGAATGTGGCGAATCCCAGCGGCATTCTCGGCTCGCCATTTTTTGATACCGCCAACGCGCTGCAGGGAGGGCCGTTCTCGACCGGCGCCGCGAATCGCCGACTCGATTTGCAGGCAACATTTAGTTTCTGATTTCAGCATGCAGGCGGCTGGGTTTGCTTCCGGCATTGCACAGCGGCTTCCCGCACCGCCATTCTTGGAATTGGCGATGCATTAAACGCTTCAGGACGCATCTCACGTATCTGGAACTGATTCGCATGAAACCCGCCCAGGACGATGCCACCATCCAAAACGCCCGTTCCAGGATGGCGGCTCAGGAAACTTTGGACTTCGTTCGGGCGGCGAGATTCGAATCTCCAATGAGCCACTGAAGCGGTTAGCCAATCAATTGAAAGAGTGCCTGTCGTCGCAGCGAGCGCGGCCGCGATAGAGCAACGCCACCGCCCAGGTCGTCATCGCCGGTTTTCGGTCTTTCCGAGGCGCTGGCTCGAATCACGCTCGCGTGTGACCCGCATCACTTTTCACCTTTGGAAGAAAATATACGATCTCTGTGGTATGGAGGTTGTCCTTGCCGAACTACTGAAACGTGCGACCATGAGTGCCTCCATCCGAGGAGGCCCGGCCAATCGCCGGAGGAGCCTTGGGATTGTTCATAGTGAACTTGAGGCCGGCAATATCGGTGTTTCGGGCTCTGGCAATCGTCTTCCTCTTTGAGAGCCAGTTGCTTTGGTCGCAAACTACCACCATTCATAGGATCCGACTCCGCGCAAGCGGGCCCGGTTGCGACTCCTTCTTGCGTCGAACCGGCTCCTCTCTTCTCCGCCGCCGACTACAAAGGCCCGCTCCAGAAAGTAGTCGTGTATTTTTCGCGAAAACCAGAGATCAGGACGGTGCACCCACATCGCACGGGCCTAACCGTATGCGCCCTGGATCCGTCTGAGAAATTCCACCTCTTCATGCAAGACAGTATCGAGCCGACCAACTTCGTGGGAGCCGCGCTGGACGCTGGCTTCGCGCAGGCGGGCGATGACGATCCCAGCTTCGGCCAGGGCACGTCCGGTTACGCAAAGCGATACGGCGCGGCGCTCGCGGACTCGGTGTCTCGCGGCTTTTTTCATACTTACCTGTTTCCGGTTGTGTTTCGCCAGGATCCACGCTACTACAGAAGACTGGAAGGAACTCCGCGCGCTCGCCTTGGGCATGCGCTTTCCCATGTTTTTGTGGCGGAGAGTGATTCCGGCCGGAAAATGTTTAATTTCTCGGAATGGTTGGGCACAACCGCTTCGGCGACTCTGAGTAACGCTTATCACCCCGGGAACTCCCGCGGTGTAGGGCCGGTATCCCGAGGAATAGGCATCAGCATTGCCGGTGACATGGGTTTTGATGTTCTCCGGGAGTTCTGGCCTGAAATTGTTCACAAGCTCAGACTCCCCTTCAAAGACCGCGACCATCAGGTTCATCCCGACCCGCAAAGATGACTCATACCCTAAAGTCTGGTTCCGGCCATCTGCAGCCAGCAGGGACTTTTCGGCGCGATACTCCGGCATCCGACCGGGCAGAGTTAGCCATCGCGCTGCTTGCGACCACCGGGATCGCAATTCATCTCCTGCTCCGGCGGCTTTCGCACCGCAGCGCAACTCTCTCTTGTACCGCTATATGTCGTGCTGCTTCTCGGCGGCGTGCCACTCCTGTTCGGCCTGATCCGCCGAATTGTGGCTGGAAACTTCGGATCCGACCTGTTAGCCCGGCATCTCGATTCTGACCTCAGCATTGCAGAGCGAGTATCTGGTGGGCTGCATCGTGGTACTCATGCTTTCCGGAGGGACCGCGCTTGAGGAATACAGCTCCCGGCGCGCCTCGCGCATCCTCGACGCTTTGGACAATCGCATGCCCCAGACCGCGCACCGCAAAATCAGCGGCCACATCCGGGTGACGCTGCTCACGCACGCAGGTGAGGTTCGTCACTGAAGTGAAAGCCCTCCATGGCCGAAGATACCAGCAGGTGAAGGTCATGAAAACCAATGCGGTCGTGATTCCCATCGTTCCCGACATCGCGGTAAAGCGAATTCTTTTCGCGACTGATTTTTCCGAGGTCTCACTTTCAGTCTTGCCGCTGGTTTCGACTATCGCCCGCAAGTATGGGTCCCGCGTGTTTGTGGTCAACGTGTGGACGCCGGTTCAGTACGCGATGATCAGTCCCGAAGCTGCGGGGACTCTGCAGCACCAGGACGAGCGCGAAATACAAGCCAGGACGCGAAAGCTCCTCACCACCAGCGAACTGACCGGGCTGCCCGCCACCGCCCTGGTCATATCAGGAAATCCTGCGCAGGAACTCGGCCGGCTGGCGCGTGAAAAGAACATGGATCTCGCCATATTGGCCACGCACGGCCGCACCGGATTGCGGCACCTGGTGATGGGCTCGGTGGCCGAAGAGCTTTTCCGCAATCTGCCGTGCCCGGTACTCACGGTCGGACCCAACATTTCAAAGCGTTCGATGCAAGGAAATGAAATCAAGCACATCTTGTTTCCCACCGACCTTTCCGACGAATCCCGGGCGGTATTTCCCTACCTGGCGTCGCTGGCGTCAGACTATAAAGCGTCCCTGACGCTGCTGCATGTCCTCCCGCTTGAGACCGCCACGAACCCAGACGCCAAGTCTCTGGCGGAACCGCTGCGTCAGGAGATGCAGAGCATTTTTTCCTCTCACATCGATCCGCGAAGCCCGGCGGAGTTCGTAGTTGATTTTGGGGACACCGTGGAGCGGATTCTGGCGCATGCACAAACTGGAAACGCGGACTTGATCGGGCTGGGAGTGCGCCAGGCCGGGGAGCTGACCACGCATTTCCGCAATACCGTCGCTTATCGCGTCGTGCTGCAGGCGCACTGCCCAGTGCTGACCTCACGCCAGCCGGGGTAGCGGAAGTGCGCTGGCTCCGCTCCCCAACGGCCTGGCAGCCTTCAGGGCACTTGTATCTGGATTTCCGGCGCGCGTGTTACGCGTCAGGCCAGGACCATCGCTTCGAGTGCCGATTTATTTCTGATCAGAACGCTGGGGCCTTTGGTGGAGATCAGCATCCTGGTTCTCAACTCCGTCAGCGCCCGGGTCACGGTCTCGCGGGTCACGCCAACGACCTGGGCGATCTCCTCATGCGTCAGACTCAGGTTGAAGCGGATGCCCTTGGGTGTTTCCTGGCCGTGGGCCGCTGATTCGAGCAGGAAGCACGCCATCTTCTCAGTCGCCGAAGGGGTCAAGCCGAGATAACGAATCTGGTGGCAGGCTCCGCGGTAATAATTGCTGAATTGCTGCATCGTATTAATCGAAGCATCGCCATGTTCATGCAGTAGTTTTTTGAAGTCATCGCGGCGGATGAAATCCACCTGGCACGGCTGAAGAGTCTCAGCCGTAACCTCGTGAGGGGCCCCGGAGATGGCGGAGTGCAGGCCCAGCAGCTCGCCCGCTTCAACCACTCTCACGATCACAGTTTTTCCTGATGGCGAAGCCATGGTCAGTTTCACGCGCCCCTTGCAGAGCATGTACACTCCGCGCGGCACCTGGCCTTCGACAAACAGGACTGACGCGGCGGGATACTGGCTGGTGAATTTCATTTTCTGGAAATCGACCAGGGTTTCTGGCGTCATCTGGCAAAAAAATCCCTCTTTTCGGATTGGACAAGTGGCACAGTCGTCAGCGATATCCAGTCCGTAAGGCACGTGCGTTTTCATTTTGTTCTCCCTTTTTGTGAAAATGTTCGGGGCCGCGGTTCGGATCCAAGAGCTGCCGGAGGAAACTCGACCCTCCGTTCAGAGCGACGCCTTCTTTCCGCATTCGCAGAAGCAGGTCCCGCCCCGGTGCATCAGCGAAAGTCACTCCGGCCAGATCCACACTGACGGGCTGTCCCGCCGCCATTTTCGCCGAGGTAAGCCAAGCTTTTCGCAACTCGTCCACCCATGGCCCCTTGAGGCTGCCTTCCAGTTTCAGAATCACCCCACTGGATGAGTTCTGAATGGTGATCTTAAGCACACGAATAGGAGAGCACGGTCACTGCCAGAGTGTTTATTGCATGTGCAGGAATCTCCAACTAGCGACAGGACAGCAAGATAGCTGGGATTTATAGCTTGGAGACGAAATCAGAAAGACGCGCACTGACGAGACGAGATCTCGTCAAATGGCGAAACTGCGTCAGCCCCGCCCAATTCAGCGGGATGGGGTCAATCAGTATCTGTCGGACGGGCGAAACCGGGTTGCCGGCACTCGCCCGCCGACTTGTAGATAGTGCCTACGCTGCCTTTGATTTGATCTCAATCGTTCTCGCCTTGGCTGCCTTCGGCATCGTCAAGTGCAAGACGCCGTTCTTCAGCGTTGCCGTTGTCTTCTCGGCGTCGACATTTGCGGGCAGGTCGACGATTCGCAGGATCTGGTCCGAACAAGATTCCGAATAAACCGTCTTGCCCTTCTTCTCTTCCCTTTGTTCAGTTTCCCGTTTGCCGGTGATGGTCAATCGGCGCGGCTCGACGCTGACCTCGATCTCCTTCTCGTTGAAGCCAGGCACTTCGGCCTTGACCTCAAGGTTTTCTCCCGACTCAGTGATGTTCACATGGACAGGATGAAGCAGATCCATCTCAGCCTTGAACCAGTCATCGAGGTCGTGGCCAAGTCCATGCCCGCTTCCCTCGAATATCTGGTATGCCCGTTGCGTGATCGCCTCGGAAAGCTTGTTGACCCGATCCATCAGACGCTCGATCGGAGTAATCGCGACCCGCTTTTCCTCGGCCCGCTGTACGGTTACGGTAGTTTCCGCCATGTTAATGTCCTCTCGTTTCCTGGGGGTGTCAGCGCTGGTTTCGGCGGTTCGGGACTTAAGTCCGTCCTGCGTCTGGCAATAGGCAGGAAACTATGGAAACCAGCGCTGCAACTACAGATTCGCAGAAAGCAACCAAGTGCGCGGTGATCGAAATCACGGCTGGAAGTGACTCGAGGCACTCGTGGCAGCCAGGGATCAGAATTGTTGGCGGGAGATTTTTAGTTTCTGCAGGCGCGAGTTTAAGGTTGTGCGATTCATACCCAGGCGCTCGGCCGCGCCCCCGGGCCCGCCGATCTTGCCTTTGGCTTCGCGCAGCACACGAATGATGTGTGCCCGCTCGATGTCCTCCAGGGCCGAAGAAGTGGAAGGCGCATTCTCCGTCGAAACGGGCTCGAACGCCGGGACCTTGAGTTCGGGGCCAGGCGACAGAATAACCGCACGCTCGATGACATGTTCCAGTTCACGAATGTTGCCGGGCCAGGAATAATTACACAACGCCTTCATCCCCTCCGGCGGCACGCTGGCGATATTTTTCTTCATCCGCTGGGAAAACTTCGACAAGAAATACTGAACCAGGAGCGGGATATCTTCGCGCCGCTCCCGCAGCGGCGGCACTGTAACCGGAAAAACATTCAGACGATAAAACAGGTCGCTGCGGAATTGTCCCGAGGCCACCAGTTTGCCTAAATCACGGTTGGTGGCGGCAACGATACGAATATCGCTGGTAATGGTCCGCGTGCTGCCCAGCCGTTCGAATTCCTTCTCCTGCAGCGCCCGTAACAGTTTGGGCTGCAACTCGAGCGGGATGTCTCCCACCTCATCGAGAAAAATCGTCCCCTGGTGGGCCAGTTCCAGCCGTCCGACGCGCGCCGCAATGGCGCCAGTGAAGGCTCCTTTTTCATGGCCGAATAGCTCGCTTTCGAGCAAGCCGGCCGGGATGGACGCGCAGTTCACGCGAACGAAGCTGTGGTGGCAGCGCAGGCTCAGATTGTGTACCGCCCGGGCGAGCAATTCCTTTCCCGTACCGGTTTCTCCCAGGATCAAAACCGTGGAGTCGGTGGGTGCAACGGTTTCGATCTGTTTCAGGACCCGCCGGATCGGCTTGCTGTGGCCGACGATTTCCTCAAAATTGAACTCGGTTTTCAGCTCGTCTTCCAAATATTGCTTCTGCTCGGCCAATTGGTCCCTGAGTTCCGAGATATGCCGGAACGCCAGGGCGTTGCCCAGGGCTATCGCCACCTGGCCGGCGATTTGCGAGAGCATGTTCACGTCGTCATCGGTGAAGTTTCCCGCGCGCCGGCTGAACACATTCAGGGTTCCGATCACGCCTTCCCGGCCGATCAATGGAATCCAGCAGCCGGACCTTAGCGATTGATCGGCGAATCTCGGCGGCATTTCGAAAAGCCACTTTTCGCCCGACTGGCCTTTGAGCAACAGCGGCTTCCGAGTGGTGTAGGCCCAGCCGGCCGGTGAGGTGCCCAGAGAGACCAGGGGCTCTTCGCCGGCACCGCCGTTAAACTCATCGCCGGCCGGAGATGTGAGCCCATGCATGCGCAGCTGCTTCGTCGGCGCGTCATACAGCGCAAGGGTCGCATAGTCGAAGGGCTTCACCTGGCGGACACAGGAGGCAATGGCGGACAGCAACTGGCGGATGTCGAGGTTTGAAACCAGCGCATTCGTCACCTCCAGCAGGAAGGCTTCGCGGGCGCGTTTCCCTTCCGTGATGTCGCGTGTGACCTTGGTGAAGCCCAGGAGCGTACCGTCTTTATCATGCGATGCGGTGATCACCACATCGGCCCAGAAGCGCGAACCATCCTTGCGAAGCCGCCAGCCCTCCTCTTCCCATCGGCCTTCCGCGGCGGCGAGCGTCAGTTCCTCGTCCGGCTTGCCCCGTTCTATGTCTTCAGCCAGGAACAATCGTGAAAAGTGCTGACCGATGATCTCCTCGGCAGCGTAGCCCTTGATCTTTTGCGCGCCTTCATTCCAGCTCAAGATCCTTCCCACGGGATCGAGCATGAAAATCGCATAGTCTTTGACTTCTTCCACTACGGACCGAAAACGCTCCCGGCTTTGCTGCAGGGCCTCTTCGGCTCGCTTCCGCTCCGTCACGTCGCGGATCGCCGCCGTGACCAGAACACCGCCCTCTTCTTCCAGAGGACTCAGGCTGATCTCAACCGGGAATGTGCTGCCATCTTTTCGTCGCGCGAGCAGTTCGAGACCGGTGCCCATGGGGCGAGGTTGAGGCGATTCGTGATACGCCTCGCGATGCTGCGCATGTCTGCCGCGGAATTTATCGGGAATCAGGATTTCAACCGGCTGCTGCAGCAGCTCTTCCTGCGTGTAACCAAACATTCTCTCGGTCTGCGAGTTGACCAGCACCATCCGCCCCGTTTGGTCCACGATGACCATGGCATCGGGCGCTGCTTCCAGCAGGCGGCGGAACCTTTCATCCCCGGGGCTGAAATTGTCGCTGAAGCGGTTGGTTGGCCGGCGCATCACGAAGGAACTTAGCACCGCGCCCGCCTTTAGAGCAAGGCCGCTACTGACAGGAATCACTCTGAGAGACACGGACTGATCTTGGACTTCGCACAGCAGCAGACGGGGCGAAACGTCTGCGCACCCGACAGGCCTTCATATCGCGAACTGATCACCACACCCAGGCCGAGATGATACTCAAGAACGTGAGTCCGGTAACACCCGTCACAAAGCCAAAAATGCCTGACACAGTGGCACGCGGTCTCAGGCGTTTGACTGTCCGGTTGATCGTTATGAAAGCGGAATATCCGTCCGCTGCGGTAGTCAAAAGCTCCGTTGCAATCCGGATTGGAACAGTTGTAGGACATCGCGCCTTTATTCCAGAATCCATCTATGCGCTCTTTTTCGGCCTCACGTCGTTCCCGTCAAGCTGTTCTTGAATTCGTTCGAGTTCCAGCTTCTGAATCATGTTCATGAGCCACTCGCTCAGGGCCGCTTCGAGTTCCTCCGGCGTGCCACAGCGATAGAGAGAGTGGATGGTTTCGTCTTTCTCGTTCAGCGGTATGTGCCGGCAAGGAACGGCCGCGGCGCGCAATTCCATGGGCACCAGCTGCATCAGCACGCACTCAGAGCACGGTCTTTCATGCTCTAAGCTCCCGAAGTTCAAGCACGTGGGGGAGTCCTCGAAGATGAATTGCGGGCGCCATGAGGATGCCTTCCGGTAGCCGCCGCCTTTGAGGAACTCCAGTTCAAGCCGTAGAACCTCCAGGAGATCGCGCTTGGGATTCGCCATGTTCAGCCCCCTCTCGGTTCGATCCCAGTTTGTCCTCATGTCGCCTCGATAGATGTGAGTCAGATCACCGGCCTGGGTAACCATGCTCACGGACGGACCTAATGAGTACCTGTTTGGGTGAGAATCGGATTGGAGAGCGAGAAATGTTTCGAAGCCTAGGGAACGATTACAGCGGCGCCGTCGATTGCGTCACTCTTCACCGCCGCCAGCGCCTCGTTGGCCCGATCGAGCGAAAAAACCGTCACCTTGGGCCGGAGCCTTATGTCAGCCGCAATATGGAGAAAATCCCGGGCATCGGATCGCGTCATGTTGGCGACGCTGCGAAGTTGCCGTTCGCCCCAAAGCAGGCGGTCATAGTCAAACTCAGGAATCCGGTCCAGATGAATCGCGTTGATCGCGACCACCCCGCCTTTCCGCAGGCTGCTGAGCGCCGCCACCACCACATCGCCGCTGGGCGCAAAAGTCACGGCACGATCCAGAGGGGACAGGCGGCTTCTCGGTCTCTTTTCAACCCAGGTTGCGCCCAGTGATTCTGCCAGTTGGCGATGAGAGGCGCCCCGGGTAGAGACGTACACTTCGCACTGCCAGGCGCGCAGTACGGCGATGGCGAGATGCGCCGAAGCCCCGAAACCGAACAGTCCCACACGTTCTCCGCGCTCCACTCCTGCAACCCGCAAGCTGCGAAAACCGATGATGCCGGCGCACAGAAGTGGGGCGGCATGCAGGTCATCCAGATTTTGAGGCAAGGGAAAAACAAAATCGGCACGGGCTAAAGCATACTCGGCATATCCGCCGTTGACGCCTGTAACCGGTAAAGGTTGCCGAATCGCAGAGGTTTTCCAGACCATGCTTGCAATACCAGCAGGTCCCGTCGATGCCTCCGATCCAGGAAACTCCGACGCGCGTGCCCAAGGGAACTTCCGGCGTCTCGCCGTCGACGACCTCCCCTACGATCTGATGACCGGGAATCAGTTGTCTGCCAAGGGGCGGAAGTTCGCCTTCGACGATATGCAGATCGGTTCGGCAAACGCCGCAGGCTCGCACCTGCAAGAGCACCTGCCCAGTTGAGATCGAGGGAGCGGAGATTTGCTCGATCCGAAGCGGACGCTCAGAAATACTCGCGGGCGACTTCAGGATGGCAGCCTTCAAGCAGGAACTCCTTCGACACTTCAGCCTGCTATTTTAGAACGACGATGGCCGCGCCGCTTTTCGAGTCTACTGATATTTTTCTTCTCCGATCATGCTCTTCATTTCTAGGAGGGTCGCCGCGGGCGGACGTCCCTCATTCATGACAATCGAACAGGGTTGCACCGGCAGGTGGCCTAAGCGCTCAAAGAAATCTCCCACGTAAAGATCGGGAAGGTAACTGCTGACCAGAACTATGTCGTACTCCCCGGACTGCAAAAGCTCGAGGGCTTCGAGCCCACTCCAGGTCGTACGCGAAGCGTACCCCGCGTCGTCTAACATGACACCCAGCGTTCGTGCTTCTTTCTCATCGTTGTCAACGATGAGCACCCTTTTGTTACGCGATTTTGCCATACAAAAATCCCCCTAGCTAGTCAGAATACGGACACGGGGCTGCGAAGACAGTGAGGCCAGTCACTAACCGCTGTGATCAGCGGACGTCCGGAGTATATGAAGGGTTTTCGCTGGTACCTTGTGACCACGATTACCGCCAGCGGTGAGATATGTCACATTCGAGCTGGCAATTTAGACTAAGAATGGGCCGGAGCACCCAAGCGGCCTCGAAGGAGTGAGAGATGGCAGATACGGGAGAAGATCGTGAAATAAAAGGACGAACGGATGCGAGGGAGGCCGAGATCATTTCGGAGTCAAAGAAGCTGCGGCAGAAGTCAAAGACAGCCAAAGACCAGGCATTGGACAAACGCCGCCGCGAGGCCAAGCAGCCACGAGCACCAAAGCCCCGGTAGCGGGAGCGATATCGCTTCCTGAAAAGCTCAACCTGCGGCGCCCAACTAATGCGCTTTTTGTGCCACGTAAGAACTGAGAACTCGCATGTAATTGCCACGTTCGAAAGCCGCCGGATCCGATACGGAACGCTGGCTCATGCTGCCACGCATCTGGCGGACCGATTCGTATTCGTGTTCTTCCATCCAGCGCACCAGCTCTTTGAGAACGGTGGCCACGTGGCCAATGCCGTTCTGTAATAGTGCGGACGTCATCATCGCGACATGCGCCCCGGCCATCATGGACTTCAGGACGTCCGTCGCACTGTGCACCCCGCCCGTGATCGCGAGATCGGCGCGGACCCATCCGTATAGAATCGCGACCCAGTGCAGCCGCAGTAGCAGCTCCTGGGGACGACTCAGCGTCAGGCTGGGCACAACCTCGAGCGATTCGACGTCGAAATCCGGCTGGTAAAAGCGGTTAAAGAGAACCAGTCCGTTTGCGCCGGCCGCGTCCAACTGTTTTCCCATGTTTGCGAACGCGCTGAAGAAGTGCGAGCACTTGACCGCGACGGGGATACTGACATTGGCTTTAACCTGCCGCACCAGATCGCAGTAATTCTGCTCGACGTCGGCGCCGACGATATTGGGGTCGGTAATGATCGCGTAGATGTTCAACTCGATCGCATCCGCGCCGGCCTGCTCCATCATGCCGGCGTAGCGGGCCCAGCCGCCGGGGGAAACGCCGTTCAAGCTGGCGATCACCGGAATGGAGACTCGTTCCCTGGCCTTGTGAATCAGCTCGAGATAGCCGTCCGCGCCAAGATTGTAGGTAAGCAAGTCCGGTAAGTAATTAAGCGATTCCGCGAAGCTCTCGCTGCCGCGTGAAAGATCGGAATCGACCGCATAGCTCTCCCGATCAAGCTGTTCTTCAAAAAGAGAGGGCAGCACAACGGCGCCCACCCCGGCGTCTTCAAGGTGCCGTATGTTTTCCAGCGACTCGCAAAGCGGAGACGCCGAGGCGACAATCGGAGACTTCATTGGCAAACCGAGATAGGTGGTCGTGATGTCGATCATTTCTTCTCCCCTGCGGTGACGGGTTGCGGCGTGGACGCGGCCGGGTCGGAAACAACCTGGCCGGGTGTTTCTGCATTCCCCGGCATGGCAGCGCGGTTGGAGTAGACACCCCATTGCCGCTGGACGTCCTCCTGAGCGAGTTGCAGCAGTTCGCGGGCCACCCCAGGATTGCTTCGCGCCAGCATGGTGTATCGGGCTTCCTGATATGCGTATTGTTTGAATGGAATACTGGGCGCCCGGGAATCGAGCTGGAATGGATTCTTCCCTTCCAACCGCAGCTCGGGGTTGTAACGCACGAGTGGCCAGTAACCCGAGAGCACGGCGGCCTTCTGCTGTGCCATCCCCTGACTCATGTCATAACCATGAGCAATGCAGTGGCTGTACGCGATGATGAGGGAGGGCCCGTTGTAGGCTTCCGCTTCGAGAAACGCCTTCACCGTGTGCGTATCGTTGCCTCCCATGGCCACCCGGGCTACATAGACCGATCCATAGCTGATGGCTTCCATGGCGAGATCTTTCTTGCCGGCATGCTTGCCTCCGCTGGCAAACTTCGCCACCGCGGCGCGCGGCGTGGCCTTGGACATCTGTCCGCCCGTATTCGAGTAAACCTCCGTATCGAGCACCAGGACGTTGACGTTCATTCCGGAACCCAGCACGTGGTCGAGTCCGCCGGCGCCGATGTCATAAGCCCAGCCGTCACCGCCCACCAGCCACACGCTCTTGCGCACCAGCGCGTCGGCCACCATCAGCAGGTCCCGCGCGGGCGGCGAATCCAGCGAAATTAGGCTCTTTTTTAGTTCAGCCACGCGTTCCCGTTGCGCTTCGATCCCGGCCTCACTCAATTGATCCGCATTCAACAGCCCGTTCGCGAGCCCGTCGCCCAGGTGCGACGCTAGTTGCGTCACCAGGTCGCGCGCATAGTCTGCCTGCTTGTCCACCGCCAGCCGCATGCCCAGACCGAACTCGGCATTGTCTTCGAACAGCGAATTGGACCAGGCCGGACCTCGTCCCAGCGAATTGATGGTGTACGGAGTGGTAGGCAGATTGCCGCCGTAGATCGACGAGCAGCCAGTGGCATTCGCAATCAGCAAACGATCGCCAAAAAGCTGTGTGAGCAACTTGATGTAGGGCGTTTCACCGCATCCCGCGCACGCCCCGGAAAATTCGAAGAGCGGTTCCAGAAGCTGGACGTCCTTTACCTGACCGTGCGCAAGCTGGTTCCGGTCTGCGTCTGGAAGTTTGGTGAAGAAGTCCCAATTCGCGCTTTCCGCCTGGCGAAGCGGCGCCTGCGGCTGCATGTTAATGGCTTTGTGTTTTGCCTCGCTCTTGCTCTTTACCGGACAGACCTCGACGCAGAGTTCGCATCCGGTGCAGTCTTCCGGCGAGACCTGAAGCGTATAACGCAGACTCTCGAATTCCCGCCAGCGCGGCTTTTCTGCCTTGAATCCTTGCGGCGCATCCCCCAGCAGCAGAGCATCGTAGACCTTGGCCCGGATGACCGCGTGCGGACAAACTAAAACGCACTTCCCGCACTGAATGCAAAGGTGTTCGTCCCAGACGGGAATCTGCTGCGCAATATTTCGTTTTTCCCACATGGCGGTGCCGGTGGGAAACGTGCCATCGACGGGCATTGCGCTCACCGGAAGATCATCTCCGCGACCCGCGATCATCGGGCCGATCACCTGACGCACGAACTCCGGTGCGCGCTCCGGGACAGGAGGGAGGACTCTTAGCCGGCTGCTCACCGCGGCAGGAACGGTAACCTGGTACAGATGACTCAGCGTGTGGTCCACAGCAACAAAGTTTTTGGCTACGACGGCCTCGCCGCGCTTTCCGTAAGTGTCGCGAATAGCGTTCTTGATGGCCTCGATCGCCTGCTCGCGCGGCAGTACCCCGCTGATGGCAAAGAAACATGTCTGCATGATGGTGTTGATGCGGTTACCCATTTCAGTTTCGCGCGCGACCTTGTAGGCATCGATCAGGTAAAAGTTGAGTTTTTTCTGAATAATGACTTCCTGCACCGGCTGCGGCAGGTGGTCCCAGATTTCGTCCGCTTCAAACGGCGCATTCAGAAGAAACGTGGCGCCCGGCCCGGCGCAGTTCAACACGTCCATCCGCTCCATGAATTGGAACTGGTGGCAGGCAACAAAGCTGGCCCTGGTGATCAGGTAAGACGACCGGATCGGGCGCGGGCCAAAACGCAAGTGTGAAACCGTTACCGATCCTGCCTTCTTGGAGTCGTAGACGAAATATCCCTGGGCGTAGTTGTCCGTATTCTTTCCAATAATCTTGATCGAGTTCTTGTTGGCGCCGACGGTTCCGTCAGAGCCGAGTCCATAGAACAGGGCGCGAACCGTTTCAGGATCCTCGGTGGAAAATTCTGGATCATAGGCCAGGCTGGTATGCGTGACGTCGTCATGAATCCCGACCGTGAAGTGATTCTTCGGCGCCGATTTCTTCAATTCATCGAAGGCGGCTTTCGCCATCGCCGGCGTGAACTCCTTCGAGGCCAGACCATAGCGGCCGCCGATCACCAGTGGAACGGCCCGGGAGGCCGCGCCGTTGGCCGCCCGCGATTCGCTCAATGCAGTAACCACGTCCAGGTAGAGTGGTTCGCCCAGGCTGCCAGGCTCTTTGGTGCGGTCCAGGACGGCGATGCTGCGCACGGTTTTCGGGAGAGCCGAAATAAAAGCTTCCCCCGCAAGAGGCCGGTAAAGCCTGACCTTAAGGACACCGACCTTCTCGCCTTGCTGCAGCAGATGTTCTACGGTTTCCTCCACCGCTCCGGCGCCTGAGCCCATCATCACAATCACTCGTTCCGCGTCGGGAGCGCCAACGTAGTCGTACAGGTGGTAGCTCCGGCCGGTGCGCTGGGCGAAGCGGTCCATTACATCCTGCACAATGGTCGGACACGCAAGGTAAAAAGGATTGATGGCCTCGCGGGCCTGGAAGAATACGTCGGGATTCTGCGCCGTCCCGCGCAGCAGCGGGTGATCGGGTGACAATGCCCGCTGCCGATGCTGGCGAACGAAAGTGTCATCGATCAGGCCACGCAGATCGTCATCGCTCAGGGGTACGATTTTGCTTACTTCATGGGAAGTGCGAAAGCCATCGAAGAAATGCAGGAAGGGGATGCGTGATTCGAGCGCGGCCGCCTGCGCAATCAGGGCGAAATCGCCCGCTTCCTGCACGGAATTTGAGCACAGCATCGCAAAGCCGGTGGCGCGAGCAGCCATAACATCGCTATGGTCGCCGAAAATCGAGAGAGCATGGGTGGCTATGGCACGGGCCGCTACATGGATCACGGTCGGCGTCAGCTCCCCGGCGATCTTGTACATATTGGGGATCATCAAAAGCAACCCTTGAGAAGCCGTAAAGGTTGTGCCGAGCGCCCCGGCCTGCAGGGCGCCGTGCAGGGCCCCGGCAGCGCCTCCCTCGCTTTGCATTTCGATGACGCTGGGGACCGTCCCCCATATGTTCTTGCATCCCTCCTCTTTCCACTGATCGGCCCACTCCCCCATCGGCGACGCGGGAGTGATGGGGTAGATAGCAATCACCTCATTGAGCCGGTACGCCACCGAGGCGGCAGCTTCATTCCCGTCCATAACGGCTTTGTTTTGCGTCATTCCTCTTCCCCCGATCGCCTCGAACATCCTTTTTACCCGGTGGGGCCCGAAATGGCCGTGGTTGGCGTCACCGAAGGGAGTGATCGAGGTCACTGCAGGATTTTCTGTAGATGCCTATAAATATTCGTTGTCCTGGAAGCCATCTTTCGAGGAGACGACACTATGGAAGCCCTTGGCACCAACACCCGCATCTCGTTGAGCAAAATCCTGGTTACGACCGACTTCTCGCAGGTTTCAAAGAATGCCCTGGCATATGCAGCAGCTCTAGCCAGCCAATACGAGGCAAAGATCGTTGTCGCGCATGCGCTTAGCCCTGAACCTATGCTCAGTGTCCCTCTGGATCCGCTTCCCCCTGAAGCCGATCCCGCTCGCCTGGCAGCCGAGGCGAAGCTTGTGGAGTTTGCTCTCGGCGACCACTTGTTGCAAACCAGACCAGCCAAAGTGCTGCTAGAACGCGGAGAGGTCTGGAATGTGATTGCAGACATTATTCAGAAGAACAAGATCGATCTCGTGGTCACGGGAACGCATGGGAGACAAGGACTGAAGAGGCTGGTGCTGGGATCGGAGGCGGAGAAGATTTACCGGAGAGCGACTTGTCCCGTGCTAACCGTCGGCCCTCAAGTGCCCCGCTTGGGTGCCGCCAAATGGAGACTCAAGACCATTCTCTTCCCTACCGACGGCTCCGAGGCCTCGCTGAAGGCTTTGCCCTATGCCCTGTCGCTAGCCGAGGAGAATCAGGCTGATTTGATTTTCTTGCAGCTGATCTCTCTGACTCCTTACCAGTACCGGGAGTCGGAAGAGGCGAGCGCGCGTGAGATGCTGCGCGCTCTGGTGCCGGCGGACGCGGAAAATTGGTGCAAACCTGAGTTCGTGGTGCGTTTTGAGTTTCCGGAAGAGGGCATGCTGCGCCTCGCCGAGGAACGAAAAGCGGACCTGATCGTGATGGGAGTGCGGCAGCCGGCCAAGGGCGCGATATCAGAGTACACACCGTGGCCCATCGCTTCGCAAGTGGTCGCGAAGGCGCGATGCCCAGTGCTGACGGTGCGCGGCTGAGATGCGTCGCGAATCTGTCGCTGCGGCGGCGGATCCTCTTCTCGAAAGGAAAGGTCAATGAACTCGGCAACCAGACATAGCCGGCCGGCCCTCCGGTGCTTGGCGGCCGGCGCGTGGATTCGCCGCCGCTTTGTACGCCACCCACGCCGCCTTCACCTGGTTGCGGTATGGGCATCCGCCACGCCCATCCAGCGAGGAGATTGACCCATTACTCGATCAGTTTATTCCGGTGTATGAAGTCGTGGAGCGGCATTCGGTGCAGGTCGCCGCGCCGTCCGAGACTACCCTGGCTGCGGCCTGCGAAATGGACCTGCTGCAATCGCCGATGGTCCGCTGCATTTTCAAAGGCCGCGAGCTGATTCTGGGCGGCCATCCCGACAATCTGCGCCATCCCCGAACGTTGTTGGCGCAAGCGAAAGAGCTGGGATGGGTTGTGCTGGGCGAGGTGCCGGGTCGTGAGATCGCCCTCGGCGCGGTGACCCGTCCCTGGGTTGCCAATCCTGTCTTCCGCCCGCTCCCCTCCGCGGAGTTTGCCTCGTTTCACGAGCCCGGCTACACCAGGATCGCATGGACATTGCGTGCCGATCCGATTAGCGCCAGCGCGTCGGTGGCTCGCACCGAGACACGGGTCGCCACCACGGACCAGACTGCGCGGGCTGCCTTTCGGCGTTACTGGTCGCTGGTCTCCCCTGGCGTCGAGCTGATTCGCCGGGTATCGCTCCGTCTGGTCAAGGCAGAGGCGGAACGCCGCGCACGCCTGTCGATGTGGGAACATGGCGACGCTGAATTCCAGGGATTAAAACAACAATTAACCTCAAGCCGAGGGGTGTGATCGAAATCACCATGGCAAGTGAGGAGAGCCACGGCGATACCAGGCTGTCTCTGCGATCCTGATGTTGTCAGGCGAGGTGGCACATGGCACACGACCAGAACGAACTGTTGGATCTCCTCAAATTCGAGTTGAAGTTTCTTGAGGATGGAGGCTACGGCCGCTCTCCTCACACCCCATGGCGTCGCCAGTTGGCTTTCGAGGACTCGCTTACGTGTCCTAATTTTGGCGATCCCGCGCGGCCGCATCCGTGCAGCGAGTGTCTGCTGATGCAGTTTGTTCCCAGCGAGCTAAAGGACCAGGCTTCGCCATGCCGGCTCATTCCGCTCACCGACAAGGGGGAAACGATCGATTACTTCTATCGCTGTGGAACCCAGCTGGAGCTGGAAGAAGCCCTCTCTGCCTGGTTGCGCAAACAAATCAGCCAGATCGAGGAACAGTCCGAGGAACAGCGCGAAGTTGAGCGTTCCACAAGGCCATCGGACGGCATCGATCTCCTGCGCCAGCAACAGTGGTTGGCGTTTGCGCGAGATCTGAATGTCCTCGCCAACCTCCATCGCGACTACGAACACTTCGATGTGGCGCGCGCGCTCTTCGGCCACGCCCTTGCAGCCGCGGAGAAGGTAGCTGAGAGCTGTGGCGCAGGCCGCGCTCTGGTCGAACGAATCCGGAAAGATCAGCAGGCCATGCAGGAAGTGATCCAGACGGGAAAGTCAGACGTGGAACACACTTCGCTGGAGGAACTGGAAATCCCGGGCCAATAGTTGAAGGAGGAGCATGTTGAAGACCTTACTGATTGTCTGCTTGTTCTCCATTCTTGAGCTCGTTGCCGTCGGACAGCAAGATCAAAAGCCCAAAGCAGCGCCGGTCGCGCCCTACGTGATTCCTGTCGAAGCGGTGCATCAGGTCAACCCGGCTAAACCAACTCCCGAGTCAATCGCTCAAGGCAAGAAGTGGTACGGATACGATTGCGCCATGTGCCATGGCAAAGACGGCGATGGCAAAGGCGATGTCGGAGCGGATATGAAGCTGAAGGTCAGCGACTTTACCAATCCAGCGACCCTGAAGGACAGAACTGACGGAGAGCTCTTTTACATCATCAAGCAAGGCAAGGCCGATATGCCGCCCGAAGGTACTCGTCTGAAATCGGATGGCCTCTGGGACCTGGTCAACTATGTTCGGTTCCTCGCTAAAAAGACCCCTCCACCGGACAGCAAAGTGCAACCATGAGCGGCCGGCGGGCGGGCTTGCGTGATTCGAGCCTGCAGATTCTGAAAGCTGGCGCCCTCTATTTCGCCCTCGTATTTGGAGCCGGCTTTGTGCTGGGAACCATCCGCACCTTGTGGATTGTCCCGGGTTTCGGCACAAGGAAGGCCGAGCTGATGGAGGCGCCCCTCATGTTCGTGGTAATTATTCTCGCGGCGCGCTGGGTAGGCCGGCGCCCTGGCCTGCAACTTTCAAGGTTTGAGCGCCTTGCAGGGGGACTTTTCGCCCTCGGACTCTTGCTCCTCGCCGAATTCACCGTCGTGCTTTGGATCAGGGGGCTAACGGTTGCTGACTACCTGGCAGGCCGGGATCCGGTGGCCGGGACGGTGTATGTGGTGATGCTTGCAGTTCTTGCCTTCATGCCAATTCTTATCGTTAGAAGGGCAGATTTGTAGACAGTGAACAACCCGCGGCCAGGCGCGACGCGGCGTCGAACGAACTGGAAATGCGTCGTGGCTCAGAGCGTGATCGACAAGTGAGCGTAGTCACAATTCGCCGTGAGCGGGGGCACAGGCCCCAGGGATAAAGGGTGAGAGATTTGAAAAGTAGACGAGCTCCAGGAGGTGCCTTATGAAGCTATTGGAGGTATCAAGTCACAGCGGTATCTCTCTTAAAAATATCCTTTTGGCCACCGATTTCTCCGAGGCTTCCGCAGCCGCTTTGCCCTACGCCGCGGCTATCAGCCGACGCTATGGCAGCCGATTGCACGTGGTCCATATATTATCGTCGCCAGCCGGCTACATGATTCCTTCCATACCTGACGTTCCGGTGACGATTGACTCGATTCACGAAGCCGCCCGCGCCGATGCCCAGCAGCAGATGGAGGCTCTGGCCGCGCCCCTCAAGACTCTCGCCCCCCATACTTACGTTCGTGAAGCGGAAGTTTGGGACGGTCTCTCCGAAATTATCCGGACCCAGGAAATCGACTTGCTGATCGTCGGAACCCACGGACGCACCGGTGTGGGAAAACTGCTACTCGGGTCCAAGGCAGAAGAGATTTTGCGCCAGGCGCCTTGTCCAGTTCTCACGGTGGGCCCGAAAGTCTCCGGACGGGCGAAGTTGCCGGCGCTCGCAGGTGAAGATAAGGAAATCGCACCGGTTGAGATTTCAGTGAGGCAGATCGTGTATGCCACCGATTTCAGCCCCGAATCCCTCGCTGCCGCGCCCTTTGCGGCCTCCCTGGCCCAGGAATTCCAGGCCAAGCTGACTCTGCTTCACGTGATCGAGAAGTTCACGGACAAAGATCGCCGGCCGAAACCGCTCGAGCTCATGCTACAAAGACTGGAGAAACTTGTACCGGAGGAGGCGCGGCTGTGGTGCTCACCCCGGCCTTCAGTCCAATTTGGCCCACCCGCGGACTGCATACTCCAGGAAGCTCTGGACTCCAGGGCCGACCTTATCGTGCTCGGAGTGCGGGCTGCAGCCGGCCACCTCGGCGCCGCCACGCATCTGCCATGGGCAACGGCTCACAAGGTCATTGCCAACGCCCATTGCCCGGTGCTGACCGCTCCATTCACGGCGGCCCTCCAGCCGAATGAAGAACGAGATGGATTCTACGAGTTTGGAGAGGTGGTTCCATGAAACAACTAAAAGTTTCAAACCAAAACCAGGCCAGGAATGAAGGATACACTCAGGCCGAACTGGCGGCTGAACTCCGGCGGCGCGCTTTTGAACTCTACGAGCAGCAAGGACGGATCGATGGCCATGCCCTGGAACACTGGGCGCAAGCCGAGGCCGAGTCAGTGCAGCAGAAACGGACACAATCGGCTGCTTAAGAGGTTCGGTTCGGACCGGCGAGTCCGTCTCTTCCCGATGGCCAAATGGGGCTGCGTCAGCGGCCAAGACCGGATTCAGCGACCTGCAGGTCCAGGGCAACGCGTTCTCCGTTGATCAGTACCACCCCGGTGTCGATGAGTTGCTGGCCCGTGCAATCGTATTTCTCGTAGCAGCGCAGGGCCGCAAAAGGAAAGAAGAATTCAACGGCTTCGGTTCTGCCGGCGGCGGGCGATCGGCCTGCCAGGTGTACCGTGGTGCTGAAACTAATTCCATCGAACTTCGACTCTTCCTTGAAATAGGCAAGCGTCGGCCGGATCAGATGCGCCACGTGGTCATCAAATGCCATTGCGGCAAGTTTGTATCGCGATCCCATAGCTGACTCCGGCAGAGTCGTGTTCAAGGAAAGCTCAAGGTAAATGCCCTGGCGGAATGCCACAAAGCCCTGCGCCGCGTAGGCGACAAAGTGCGCCTGGGGGTCCAACTCTTTCACAAGTTTGGCCAGCTCTTCCTGGTTGGAAGCTTGCAGTGTCGCCAGCGCCTGCGGTGACGCGTCCCGCGCCGGCGCTGCTGCGACTTCGTTGGGTTTTTCTGCTGGAGGGGCAGCGATGCCCAGCCCTGCCGTTTTGCTGTCCAGGTCGCCGCTCTGGGCAATTTGATTCCCCGCGGGCGGCTCCGCACGTTCGGTGGAACTCAACTTCGAGTCGGTCTCCGGCGCGGGCTGGGGCCCTTCTCCATTGAGCCAGATATTGATGGGCTGGGCATTGAGAAAAATCTGGCCCTGCATCAGACCGGCCTGTTGGACATTTTCGTCCCGGGAACCCAGGAGTTGGAGAGCGCCGCTTTGCGGCAGATACACCATGAGATTTTCCGGCCTTTCCACCGTTACCCCCATAACGTTCCCGAGCACGTGATGAGAAATCTCGAGGGCATAGCCTTGAACCTGATGATTGGTCTGAAAGCGCGGGACTTCCGACTTCAAAATCGGCATGACTACGTTCAGAAAGGTGCTGCGGGCCCGTTGCTCCGCCGCAATCTTTTCGGGATAGGCTGCGTAGTAGTTGCCGGTTATTGCCAGTACAGTGTGGCCGTTGTAGCGATCAAATCGAATCGAGCGCTGATCTGCATGCTCTTGTTCGGATTGGTCGAGATCCAATTTGCGGCTCAGATAGAAACGGTACTTGAGCGGGAGTGCCTGAATGTCCTGGCCTACAACCTTCAAGTCATTGATGTACTGTTCCTGCAACGAGCGCAGATCTGGATCTTTGATCTCAGCCGGAGTGAGGACCTGCGCAAAGGCGCCGCTGGTGGCGGCCATAAGAGTGATCAGCCCGAGAAGCCCCGTCTTGGGCGCGGACCGTAGCCGACGAAAGAAGCGGTAGCAGATATTCCTCATTCCCTCACCTACTCCTGCGGAGGGTAAAGAGTAAGGTACAAGTACGCATTCGCCACCTCGTCTTCACTCAAGTAGTCAAATACCGGCATCCTTCCACGGAATGGCATCGCTGAGACTCCCATGCTGATAGGGGAGCCGGCAGTAACCTTTCGAACAAAATCAGGCAGGCTCGTCCGCGTGGTAAGAGTACTGAGCGGTGGTATCGCCCCTTCCAGAATCTGCTGGGGACTGGGGTTCGGCCCCACCGCGCTGTGGCAGATGTGGCAGGTAGATTTCACGATTTGCTCGCCCACATGGGAGGGGGACTCGTTGATCGCGACTTGTTCTTTCTCTGCCCCGGGGACGCCCGCAAGCTGTCTCAGGTAAGCGATCAAGGCCCGGATCTCCGGTTCGCTTAGTTGAGGGAACGGTGGCATGTCCGTACCGCCTTTGTGAAAGCGATCCAGCAACGCCGTATTCGACTGCTTCGCCAGCAGCGCCGCGTTCGCCCGACTCATATTCATGCCAGCCTTTTTCATTCTTTCCATGATGACTTTGACAGACGTTGCCCGGACCGGATCAATGACGGAATTGATCTCCGGAGGCATACCGTGGCCCGACGCTTCGTGGCATCCCCGGCAATTCAGGCGGTATACATCGGAACCGTGATAAGCCATGGTTCGTGCGGCAAAATCGAGCGATAGTTTCTCTTGCCCGCCAGTGGACTTCTCGCCTGGCATGGGCGCAGCCGGTCCGGAATGGTAAGTCTTCCCCATGCTGGTGTCGCTGAACCTTTTATGGAGATGGCTGATCCAGCTTTCGCCTTTTACCGCTGTGACCGGAATTTCCTTACTCCCACTGGTTTGACCGAATAACTGTGAGAGCAGTATGAACATCACTGCCAGGATTTTCATCGACATGATTGACGAGGACATGATTGACGAGCTTTTCATTCTGTCTTTTGCGGGACGGGAGGCCCAGTGGGCCTCCGCTTCCCGCACTCCCGTTCTTCTATCACTTGCTCAGAGTGAAATCCGCCTTCGCGTCGCCGGACACTGCTACCGGCTTGGACTGGCTTTTTGCCCCTTCGTGCCAGGCGGTCACGGTGTAGCTGCCGTCCGGAACGTTTTCAATCTTATAGTTTCCGGTCTGATCTGAGATAGCAAAGTAAGGAGTGGGAGCGACCACGAGGTAAGCCGACATCTCAGGATGCACATTGCAGAGGATTGGCACGGCGCCTGGCGTGTCGAACTTGAACGACTTCCGGTCACCCTTCGGCCAGGTGCCGAGGTTGTGGCCCAGCTTCTTGTTGCCGCCGATGGAAGTCCAAAAGACGTTGTGAGCCACGCTGTCGCTATTGAGAAAGTCGACGGTAGTGCCCACCAGGACCGCTGTCAGATGTGGCTGGAAGACCAGGCCTCGTTGATCAATCACTGGATGTTCAGTAGGCGCGGGGAACGTCTTCCCCGAAATCGCGTCAACGTAAACTACTGACTGTCCTGCGATTCCAGAGACTTGTCCGCTGATGGTGCCGGCGCTGGCCGCCAGAGTAATTCCCATTACGACTGCGATCAGAATCAGAACATTGCACTTCATGATTTCTCCTCTTTCAATTCAAGTAAGGAAGGCATGGCCTCCCCGATTTAATAAACGAATTCCAGGCCCGCAATCGCTGAGTTGGTCCGGAACGGATTAGTGAGAGGCTTGCCGGTCGTCGGGTCGTAGACGATCTGCTGCGGCCGTATCTGGTACTCGAAGGACGCCTTTATGTTGGCGTGAACTAGAAACTGCACACCGGGCGTAAAGCGATTTCGGGTGGCGCGGAAGGGCGACACGAACGATCCGATATCGGTATCTGGCGTGGCTCCGATGCCGTTGATTAGGTCGGCAGTGGAGTGAACCGCATCCCAGCGCATGATGGTCATCAACCAGGGCAGTGCCAGGTAGTCTGCTTCGAGGAAGCCGCCGCTAAAACTGGCCGGGCTTCCCCTGAGGAAGCCTGTCGGCAACGGGAGGCCCGCAGGCAACAGCGGCAGGAGGTTCTGGTCGCGGCCGTACAT
Organism: Terriglobia bacterium; assembly: GCA_963816025.1. Classification (GTDB taxonomy): domain Bacteria; phylum Acidobacteriota; class Terriglobia; order Terriglobales; family Acidobacteriaceae; genus JAIQFF01. The sequence continues at coordinate 162,864 of CAWFJA010000005.1, read as the reverse complement.
GTACTGTCCAAACAGGTTTAAGGCGTGATAGTTGAAGCTGAAGTCTCCACCCACGCGATAGAACGGCTCCCTCGCCGTCAATACAGTTGCAACTCCCGTGCTGTCCTGGCCTTGAAACCGCTGGACGGAACGTCCATAAAAGTAGAGTGTCCCCAGATTGAGATAGGTATGGTCGCGAGGCCCGGAGGCTCCCGCCGCCTGAATTTCGTTCCGGCTGGCGGGGTCGCGTTCCAGGTTAAAACGATAGGAGAGACGGGCGTAAATGTCTTTGAAGTTGGAGTCTGATGTATAGGCCACTTCCGGTGGAACGTTGTTTCCGGTGGCCGCCCCGCCGGTCGTATTCTGGTTCACGATAGCCAACGAATAGTGATAGCCGCGGTAGGTGTGACCGCCGCTGAACTCCACGCCCTGAGCAGCGTTGGACATGGCGAAAGAGTTGGCGACCGTGGGTAGGCCCAGGATCGAATTCACCGTGCCGATATTCGCTTGGTCATAAATGTCCCAGCCGCTAAGGTTCCAGCTGCGCGCTGGGCTGAAGGGGAGATCGAGTTCGAACTGTCCAATCCTCACGCTGAGCGAATCGGTGGGCAGCTTCAGGTGTCGGCCAATGTTCACGAACTTCAGATAACCATCCCCAAGGCCACCATTGGCGCCGGAGCCGCCGACGCTGAGGTCGTCGTCCACCCAGAAGGCGATGTCATCCCCAAAGTTACCGGCCATGAAAATGCTGAACAGGCCAGACTGAAAATCGGTGCGAGGAATAAACGGAGCTGTCGGATCGCCCGGAGCCTGCAGATTGAAGTTGTTCCGGTTTCTCCCGACCACTTGGAAGAACGTATTGAAGCGCAGCCCGATGGGCGGCAATCCCGGAATGGTTCCCGGCCAAATGGTATGAGGCCACAATTCTTTTTGCGCCGGAGATCCCAACATTACCGGTGGGATCTTGATGAAGGTTTCGTCATCTTTAGGAAATTTAAATCCGGCATCCTTGAACGCCTTGCCGAAATCGTTGAGCTTGGGGAAGTCCACGTGGCAGGTGCTGCAGGATGTGCCGTACTGGCGCGAGAACGCAGGGATGGCATAGATTGGGTGGCCAAGCTTTGCTCCCCCGGCCACCGGGGCTGGAACGCTTGCGAATAGGGCCAACAACACGATTGAGAAGATAAGTACCGTTACTTGACGGCGTTTGAGCATCTGACTACCTCCTCCAGAGGTGTTAAGAGAGAACCCGATGAGATTGTCACGTTCGGATAGCCGCAAAATCTGGTCAAAACCGACCGGTTTCGAAGAATGGTTGGCGTTACCGAGAGTTGACTGTGCCATCGATGCAAATATGTACTCATCCCTTGTACGTGGTAGCGATTCTGACTAAGGCAGGACTTGGTTGCAGCGGCGTCCCTCACTCATCTCTGTGATCGGAATCACCAGACCGCAAGAGTGGAGTCACATATAAGTCGGGTTTCACTGTGATGGCTGATAGTCTGAGAGTGGCGCGCCGCCGGTGCGCAGAGGAGAACCTGGTGACTGTCGCAAGTGAAGCCGTCAGATTCGGGCTCGATGCATTATTCCTGCCGGATTCCGTGGCCGTGATCGGAGCCACCGAGCGTCCGGGCACGGTTGGACGGACCGTGCTCGAGAACCTGCGCCATCCTTCTTTCCCAGGCAAGGTGTATGCGGTTAATTCGCGGCACTCTGAAATTTGCGGGCTCAAGGCATATGCGAGGATTGGCGACGTTCCTGACAAAGTGGATTTGGCGGTAATTGCGACGCCGGCCGCCACGGTCCCGGGCATCATCGGCGAATGTGTGGACGCAGATGTGAAGGCGGCTGTGGTTATCTCGGCGGGATTTCGCGAAAGAGGAGCGGAAGGCGTCGAGTTGGAACGCCAGATTCAGGAACAGCTGAGCCGCGGCAGCATGCGCATGATTGGCCCTAACTGCCTGGGGATCATGAATCCGGCGATCGGTCTGAACGCCACCTTCGCCAAGGACGCGGCGCGGACCGGCAACGTGGCCTTCCTAAGCCAGAGCGGAGCGCTGCTGACTGCGATTCTGGATTGGGGCCAGCTGGAGCAGGTGGGGTTCAGCGCCATCGTTTCGACCGGCTCCATGCTGGATGTCGGTTGGGGCGACCTGATTTACCACTTTGGCGATGATCCGAACACGCAAAGCATTCTTCTTTATATGGAGTCGGTCGGCGACGCCAGGTCGTTCCTCTCCGCCGCGCGCGAAGTGGCGATGCAAAAGCCCGTCATTGTGATCAAGGCGGGCCGCTCGGAAGCCGCCTCCCGGGCCGCCGCTTCGCATACGGGCGCTTTGACCGGAAGCGACGAAGTTCTTGATGCCGCGTTCCGCCGCTCCGGCGTGCTGCGGGTCAGCGCCATCGCAGATTTGTTTTACATGGCGGAAGTTCTGGGCAAACAGCCGCGCCCCAAGGGGCCGCGGCTTACAATTCTTACCAATGCCGGCGGACCCGCCGTGCTGGCCACGGACGCGCTGGTGGCGAATGGGGGACAACTCGCCGTTCTTTCAGAGACAACGCTGCGGGCGCTGGATGCATTTCTGCCGCGGCACTGGAGCCACAACAATCCCATCGACATTCTCGGGGACGCCGACTCGGAGCGGTATGCCAAAGCCCTTGAAATCGCCTGCAACGATCCCAATAGCGACGGCCTGCTGGTCATTCTTGCTCCGCAAGGCATGACCGATCCGGCCGCCGTGGCAGAACGTTTGAAGCCGTACGCCACGTCGTCCGGGAAACCCGTGCTCACCAGCTGGATGGGCGGCGCCAGCATAGCCCCAGGCGAAGCGATCCTTAATGCCGCCGGTATTCCCACATTCCCCTTTCCCGACACTGCCGCCAGGGCTTTCACCTACATGTGGCGCTACAGCTATGACCTGCGCGGGCTGTACGAAACTCCGACGCTGGCGGAAGGCGGAGAGCTCGATCCGCACTCTCGACTCCAGGCGGAAACAATCATTGAGACAGCCCGCGGCCAGGGTCGCGTTTTGCTGGACGAATTCGAATCCAAACAGGTTCTGTCGCGCTACGGCATTCCCGTAGTCGAGACCCGGATCGCCCGCAGCGAAGACGAAGCGGTGTCCTGCGCCTATACTCTCGGATACCCCGTCGTACTGAAGATTTTTTCCCGGACGATTACGCACAAAACCGACGTAGGCGGCGTGAAACTTAACCTGGAAGATGAGCCCTCGGTCCGCTCTGCGTTTCAGGCGATCAGGACTTCCGTGGAAAAGATGGTCGGGCCGGATCATTTCTCTGGCGTCACCGTCCAGCCTATGGTGCGCCTGGAGGGCTACGAATTGATTCTCGGCAGCAGCATTGATCCCCAGTTTGGTCCGGTAATCCTGTTTGGTTCCGGAGGCCCGCTGGTCGAGGTCTATCGTGATCGTGCCTTGTCCCTGCCACCCCTGAACAGCACGCTTGCCCATCGCATGATGGAGCAAACGCGCATTTTCACAGCCCTCAAGGGCGTGCGTGGCCGCAAACCGATTGACTTGCCGGCCTTGGAAAGCCTGCTCGTCCGCTTCAGTCAACTGGTGGTCGAACAGCCGTGGATCTCGGAAATCGACATCAATCCCCTGCTGGCTTCGCCCGAACGACTTCTGGCGCTTGACGCCCGCGTGGTATTGCACGCGCCAGGAACCGATCCTGATCATCTTCCCCGACCGGCGATCCGACCCTACCCCTCCAAGTACGTTTCCTCGTGGGTCATGAAGAACGGCGCCGAAATCACTCTGCGTCCGATTCGGCCCGAAGATGAACCGTTGATGGTCAAGTTTCACCAGACGCTTTCCGACCGCAGCGTGTACTTGCGCTATTTTTATTCTCTCAGCCTGAGTTCGCGGGTGGCTCATGATCGTCTGGTGCGCATTTGCTTTGTTGATTACGACCGCGAAATGGCGATCATCGCGGAACGCCGGGACGCCACGGGACAACATCGGATCCTCGGAGTAGGCAGGCTGGTCAAATCCCATGCCAGGAACGAAGGAGAAGTGGCCGTATTGATCTCCGATGAGTGCCAGCACCAGGGCCTCGGGACAGAACTATTCCGTCGCGTCATACAGATCGCGCGCGATGAAAAATTGGCTCGTGTAGATGCGGAAATCCTGCCCGACAACCTCGCCATGAAGAAAATCGCCCGGAAGCTGGGTTTCCGATCGCAGGCAGCAGGCGATCCCACTTCAATCCGCGCGGTTCTCGACCTTTAACCATCTGGGTGCGACTGTGACGCCGATCACACCCTGACGTAACCGTCCTCATAGGCCTTCGCTTGCCTCGCGACCTATAAGTTAAGTGCGAAAGGAGAAGCCCATGTCGCAAGCCTCTTACGCTCTTCTCACAGAACAGGATCGCGACACCGCGACCATGAAGGCCCTGATGTTTCACGGACCGGGACAAATCAGCCTGGAAACCGTGCCCATCCCGAGAGCCCGGGCCGGTGAAGTGGTGATCCGCGTAACGCTGACCACCATCTGCGGCACCGACCTCCACATCCTGAAGGGAGAATATCCCGTCAAGCCGGGCCTGGTTATTGGCCATGAGCCCGTGGGGGTCGTTCACGAAATCGGCGACGGCGTGACTGGATATGAAGTGGGCGACCGCGTATTGGTCGGCGCCATCACACCTTGCGGGCAGTGCAACTTCTGCTTAAGCGGAAACTGGTCGCAATGCGGCGGCGCCATTGGAGGCTGGAAGTTTGGCAACACCATCGACGGGGCGCAGGCCGAATACTTGCGCGTTCCCTACGCCCAGGCCAACCTCGCCAAGATCCCAGCTGAGTTGACCGACGAGCAAGTGGTGCTGCTCGCGGATATCGCTTCCACTGGCATCTCCGCCGCCGAAAGCGCCGATCTCCAGATCGGGGACACAGTGGCGATCTTTGCCCAGGGGCCGATTGGTTTATGTGCTACTGCTGGAGCTAAGCTCAAGGGCGCCAGCCTGATCATTGCGGTCGAATCCGACCCGGTCCGCATCAAGAAGGCAAAGAAAATGGGTGCGGATTTCGTATTCGACTTCACGCGGCATGACGTAGTGGAAGAGATAAAGCGTCTCACTCACGGCCGCGGTGTGGATGTCGCCATCGAAGCGCTCGGCACTCAGGCAACTTTTGAAAGCGCATTACGTGTGTTGCGGCCGGGAGGGACTCTTTCCAGCCTGGGCGTCTACTCGGGAAAGCTCTCCATTCCGCTGGAGCCTTTTGCGGCGGGGTTAGGCGACCACAAGATCGTCACGACGTTGTGTCCCGGCGGGAAAGAGCGCATGCGCCGGCTGATCGAGCTGGTCCGTCACGGACGCCTGGATCTGACTCCGCTTCTGACCCATACGTATCCGCTCTCCCGGATTACGGAGGCTTATCAGCTCTTTGCTGAACGCCGCGAGGGCGTCATCAAAGTCGCCATTAAACCTTGATGGAAGTGAGCGGCGAGGCAACACGAATAGCGAGGAATCACCGGGCCACATTTGCATAACTCGTTTGTTTGTGAGATAGAGTCAAACATGAAAGGCGGCGGACAGGAGTGTCCGCCGCAAAAACCGGAGCGAGGCACACGATCCGTATGACCGCAATCAGATTGTTGGTTTTAAGGTTTGTACTTGGCTGTCTCACGCTGCTGTGGCTGGCCTGTGATTTCGGCACTGCCACGCCGCAAACTGCGCGGCCCGCGAAGGCCCCGGATCAAAGCGCTGTTATGCCTTTGGATGGAGGCAAGATTTTCAGAAGCTACTGTGCATCCTGTCATGGCGTAAGCGGCAACGGAGATGGCCCGGCTGCGTCCGCTTTAAAGACAAAACTTCCGCCGCTTACCACCCTCGCTCAACGAAGCGGTGGTACGTTCCCTACCTCCCGAGTGCGCAACATCATCGCCGGAGACGATGTTCCTGCCGGCCATGGTTCGAGGGAGATGCCGGTCTGGGGACCGATCTTCCACCAAATCGGCTATGATCAAGACCTTGGCTATGTCCGGCTTCAGAATGTGACGGAATATTTGAGCACGATCCAGCAAAAGTAGCGTCTGAGGCTAGAGCTCGATGAGTTCCATACCCTCAGCGTCCGGCCAGGACGCTCATGGTCCTTCGGTCACATGGGTTGGCCTGACCTCGCAAGAGGCGGCAGCTCGCCTCTCCCAATACGGCGCCAACGATCCCGCCTCCACCCGCCGCGGCGCCCTCGCATTTGAATTGTTGCACCTGTTAGTGAATCCTCTGGTCATCATTCTCCTCGTGGCCAGTGCGATTTCCGCGAGTCTCGGGCAGAAGATCGAGGCAGAGCTCATCTTTGTCATTGTCGTATTCAGCGTTGCCATTGATTTCGTTCAAACTTATCGATCGCAACGGGCGATTCACCGGCTGCAGGAACACGTGAGCCTGACCGCGACCGCATTGCGCGACGGCGCCTGGCAGGAAATCAAGCGGCAGGAGATTGTGCCGGGTGACATCGTGCGGCTGTCGGCCGGCGACCTGGTTCCCGCCGACGGCCAACTCATCGAGGCACGAGACCTTTATGTTCAGCAGGCCGCACTTACGGGCGAATCCATGCCCGCAGAAAAGGAGGTGCGAAGTGGCGGAACATCAGTAGAGGGAACCGCGCAAGCGCCGGATCTGGTGTTTCTGGGAACCTCGGTCGTGAGTGGAACCGGCGTGGCTCGCATGCTCGCCACCGGCACTCACACCGCATTTGGAGCCATCGCGGAGAGACTCGCCGACCGGCCGGAGGAAACTGAATTCCAGCGCGGCCTGCGCCATTTTGGTTTACTGATTACCCGCACCGTTCTTTTCCTTGTGCTGTTCATCCTCGTGGTACGCATCGCGATGCACAAGGATGCATTCGAGTCCTTCGTTTTCGCTGTTGCCCTGGCCGTGGGTCTGACGCCGGAATTTCTTCCCATGATCACTTCCGTGACCCTTGGCCGCGGCGCCATTCGGATGGCGCGGAACCACGTGATCGTTAAGCATCTGCCCGCCATTCAGAATTTCGGCACCATCGATGTGTTCTGCAGCGACAAGACGGGCACCCTGACAACCGGCGAAATGGTCCTGGATTCCTCGGTGGACTACCTGGGCCACCCTTCTGACCGCACTCTGGCTCTGGCCTATATCAACAGCAAGTTCGAGACTGGCATCCGTAGTCCGCTCGAGCTTGCGATTCTGAAAAACGACCGGCCGGACGCAGACGCCTACTTGAAGTGTGATGAGGTTCCATTCGATTTCGAACGCCGCAGGCTCTCGATCGTTGTCAAGAAGAAGAACGAGGCCAACGGCAGCTCTGGATTGCTGATCGTGAAAGGTGCTCCGGAAGGAATCTTGGAACTTTCCAGCTCTTATGAGAGTGAGGGGAGGGTCGCTCCCCTCGACCCGAATCTGAGAAGTCGCTGCCGGCAGACCTTCGATGACCTGAGTGGTCGTGGCTTCCGCCTGCTGGCCGTCGCCTATCGCAACGTGGACCCTCGCGGCAAATTTTCAGCCCGCGATGAACACACCCTCGTCTTGGCTGGCTACCTCGCCTTTGCAGATCCGCCGAACCCCGATGCAGGCGCCTCCGTCGCCGCCATGAAGCGCGATGGCGTGGACGTCAAAATCCTGACCGGCGACAACGAACTGGTGGCGCGACACGTTTGCCAGGAGGTCGGCATCGAAAATCCCGCGGTCATGCTGGGCGATGACCTTGACTCGACCAGCGACACGGCGCTCGAGCACCGGGCGGAAGCGACGACCATATTTGCCCGCGTAACCCCGATGCAGAAACACCGCATCATTCATGCCCTCAAACGCCGCGGGCACGTCGTGGGCTACATGGGCGACGGAATCAATGACGCTCCTTCTCTTCATGCCGCCGATGTTGGCATTTCCGTGGCCTCGGCGGTCGACGTAGCGCGTGACGCGGCCGACATCATTCTGCTGAAGCCGGGCCTGGACGTTTTGCACAGCGGCATCATCGAGGGCCGCCGGGCTTCCGCCAACGTGCTTAAGTATCTCTTCATGGGGACCAGTTCTAATTTTGGCAACATGTTCAGCATGGCCGCGGCCTCAGTGTTTCTGCCGTTTCTTCCCATGCTTCCCACGCAAATCCTGCTGAACAATTTTCTCTACGACGCATCGCAGCTTACGATCCCTTCCGACAATGTTGATAGCGAATACATGCGCCGGCCCCGGCCCTGGGACATGAAGATGGTTCGAAATTTCATGCTCGTCATCGGGCCGATCAGCTCGATCTATGACTTTCTGACTTTTTATGTGCTTTTGCATTTTTTCCATGCCAGCCAGCCGGAATTTCACACCGGCTGGTTCGTCGAGTCCCTGGCCACGCAGACGCTGGTGATCTTCGTGATTCGCACCATGGGGAATCCGCTGAAGAGCCGGCCCAGCCTGCCGCTGGCGATCACCACCATACTGATCGTGGCTACCGGGATATTCCTTCCCTATTCTCCGTTTGCCCGATTGCTCGGCTTCGTCCCGCTACCCGCGCCGTTCTTTGTGTTTCTCGCCATCTCAACCGTTACCTACCTCGTACTGGTCGAACTTGGCAAACGCATGCTGCGCCTGGCATGACAGAGTAAAGCTGAAGGCTTCGGGATGGGGGTCGCAGAGTCCGGATGTTCAGCCCCGAACGGTCAGGACCGGGCAGGACGCCTTGACCACTACTTCGTGTGCGATTGTCCCCTCGACATGGGTCGCGATGCCGAGACGATCGCCCGGGTGAATGCCGAGCACGATCAAATCCGCGCCGCACTGGGCGGCCGTCTCGAGGATATTTTCCGCAGGCTCGCCATGTTTCACCATGAATTCCGGGCGACTCCCGAGCTTCGCGTCCTTCGGTAACAGCTGGCTCATCTGGCGGATCGCATCGGCTGCGGATGCTTCGCCCAATACTTCTTCCTTCTTGAATTGACGGATAACATGGAGCAGGACGAGGTGCGCCCGATATTCTCCCGCCATGGACACCGCATAGGGCAGTCCCGCCAGGGACTGGGTCGTGAAATCCGTGGCGAAGAGCACGGAATTGAATCGTTCGATGTGCCGGATGCGGCCGACCTGCGGGCCAATGGTGAGCACGGGCACAGGCGAGCGTCTCCAAACCTCTTCGGCCACCGAGCCCAGCAGAAACTTTTGCATTCCCGTCCGGCCGCGTGTGCCCAGTACGACGAGGTCGATGTTATGTTTCTGTACCACCCGCTGGAGAACGTCCCAGACATTCGACCCCCACTCAATACCGGTCTCATGCGGCACGCCAGTCAGCCGGGATTCGAGTCTCTGCATTTTTGCCGCGGCTGCCTCCTCCAATCCGGAGGCCACCACATCGCCGAATTCGGGCGCCATACAGGTATAAACGTCCGGCAGGATGATGTGAAAAGCATGAATCCTGGCCCCATACTCGCGGGCGATGGCCGTCGCAAACGGAAGAGCGGCATCGGCAGGTTCGGAGAAATCAGTGAGATAGAGGATATTCTTCAGCCCGATTTCGTTGGCGGTCTCGATGCACTCCATGATCCCACCTCTCGACTCTTACAGTGAATCAGAGGGCCCTAAGCTGCAGTGATCCATATCACAAGTAAGCATGAGCGTCGTCACCCTGGCTAACCGGAGTTGATGCCAGAGTAGAAAGGGCAGTTCAATAGGTACGAATGAACGATCAGAGTCAGGAAAGCCCGGAACTATATGCGAGTCCTATTGGCAATTGACCCGTCAACCGGGTCACAGCACGTCGTGAACGAGGCAGCAGCCCGCCCCTGGCCGGCAGGCACAACCATCTGCGTACTGAGCATTGTGGACATGGGCGAATGGGACCGGCTGCCGACGCTCATTGAAGATGTGAAGCGCGCCGCTCACGCCCTGGTGCAGACGGCCACAAAAAAACTCGACGGCCATGAGGTTGATTCTTCGGTTCAGCTGGGTTATCCCAAGAAGGCAATTCCAGATTTTGCGCGGGAATGGAAAGCCGACCTGGTCATGGTCGGCTCGCGCGGCCAGGGCGCCATTTCCCGATTCTTCCTCGGCAGTGTGGCGCAGGCAGTGCTCCGCTCCGCACCCTGCTCGGTGGAGATTGTTCGCCCCACCTCGCTCGATTCGCCGGCTTCAGCCCATGCGATGAAACTCCTGCTCGCGACCGATGGGTCCGAGTGTTCTGAAATCGCCGCGCGTTCCGTCGCCAACCGCCCCTGGCCGGCGGGAAGCGAAATCAGGATTATTTGTGTTCGTGAACTTCTGGTGCTGGAGAATGCCAATACCGTGGCTTCCCCTTGCCCGGTTTATCCTCCAAGCCTTCTCACTGAGATTTTGGAAGACGCTCGCGAGCGAGCGGAGAAAGCCGTTGCCCAGGCACGACACGTTTTAAGTTCCAGCGGACTGAAGGTCGCTAACGGACCAAGTGCACCGGTAGGCGACCCGCGCGCGATCTTATTGGATGAAGCCAGCACCTGGGGCGCGCACTTGATCATTCTCGGATCGCACGGCAGGCATGGATTCGATCGCGTCGTTCTGGGGAGCGTGTCGGAGTCGGTCGCGCTTCACGCCGGCTGCTCAGTCGAAATCATCCGAGGATAGGCCAAGGCCTGCCTGCGATGTTGGCTGAACCGTTCATTCCCTCTCACATCCAAATGCCGTGCCGATCCATGGCGTCCAGGCATCCGGGAAGATACTCGCTGGAGCCGTCCACGGTGTGAGTAACTACGGTTTTAGTGTCATTCCGATACTGGGTCGTGCCGGGGAACTCAACCGGCCCTGGCTTTGGAATAGGACGCAGCCGGCTTGCGAGGCTGCATTTCGGACAGCGACGATTCTGGCAGATGGGCTGAACATGGCTTCAGGCAAGGGATTTGGGCTGTACGTTTGGCCCTTGCGCGCTTATATTAAACCCTTCCATGCGCATTACTGACTCGAGCGGCGGTTGCTGGCCCACTCCCTTTCAGGAGTTGCTCCTGAAAGCGACCCTGCTCAAGACCGATGCCGCATTGCAGGCCTGGCAGGAATGGTTTGAGCAAGACGGGCTCGATCGGCTGGATAACGGTTCCTATCGTCTGCTGCCGCTGACCTATCGCAACCTCCAAAGCCTGGGTTACCAGGACCCGGTTCTGATGAAGCTCAGGGGCGTCAACCGGCGGGCCTGGTGCGAGAACCACCTGGTGTTTCGGCGCATGGCACCGGCTCTGGCTGGCTTCCACCGTGCAGGCATTTCCACCTTGCTGCTGAAGGGCGCGGCCTTAACCCTGCTGCACTATCGCGATTTTGGACTTCGGCCCATGCAGGATCTCGACGTCATGGTCCCGGAAAAACGCGCCCTGGATGCGGTGTCGCTCCTGGAAGCGCAAGGCTGGTCACGGAATACTTTGCCTGCGGTCAGCCTCGGTAGATTCTTCCTCTCCTACCGCCAGTCGGCGGAGTTCAGACGGCTGCCGCAGGAGCGGCTTGATCTCCATTGGCATGTCCTGGCGCAGGCGTGCCATCAAGAGGCCGACCAGCTGTTTTGGGAGGCCTCGGTTCCGGTGGAGTTCGAGGGGCATGCCACTCGCGCCTTGTGCCCCACTGATCAATTACTGCACGCTTGCGCGCACGGAGTAGCGTGGAACGAAATTCCACCTCTGCGCTGGGTCGCGGACGCCTGTTGCGTGCTCGAATCATCTGCCATTGACTGGCAGCGCCTGCTCCAGGTGGCCGCCACATGCCAGGTGGTTCCCGCGCTGCGCGATGCCTTGCGCTATCTGGTCAATACCGTCGGGGCCGCGGTTCCCGAAGACGTACTGCAGAAATTGGAAGCCATGCCGGTCTCGCCGAACCAGCAGCTCGAATATCAATTTCATTTGAAACAGCTGGGGACACCGGGAATGCGCCAGACGGTAAAGGCGCTTTATCCCCAGTATCAACGCGCGATGCAAGGGAAAGGCTGGCTCAATCGCGCTCTTGGAATTCCGCTTTTCCTCCAGCATTACTGGAACCTGGACCGGCCCTGGCAGGCCATTCCAAGAGCGTTCAACTACGGCATCAAACGTATGCGGCAAATATGGTCCGCGAGACGCCTTAAACCCGAAGTCTCTAGCTTTTAGCTTTTCGACGCCGTTCCAGAGCCTGCCTCATAATGCGGGCGTAGTCGCTCTGGACGTCGCGCTGGCGAATCCCCATGTTGGTTTCATGGATTCGTCGCCTGGCCACCACCTCGGGAAGCATGAGCGACTTCAACTTGAGTTCGGTCGCCCGGATGTACCAGTCGATAAAATCGCCGGTCTTCCACTGCGGGTCGAAGAGGCCCACCTGAAACATCGCGCTGCGCCGGATCAACATTGCAATCTTCAGGTAGCCCTTGAAAATTCCCAGTGACACCGGGGCGCCGTCCGGGCCCGCTTCACGGAATTGTTCGACACTTCCCATCACCATCGCCAGCTCGGGATCATCGGCAAACGCTTCGAGTTGCCGTCGAATCTTGCCTTCCACCCACAGGTCGTCGGCATCGAGGAAGGCGATAAACTCGCCTTTCACCTCCGAGAGTCCATGGTTGAGAGCTGTCGCCACCCCGGCGTTTTCCTGAAAGTGATATTCCACCTGGGCAAAACTCCGGGCCACGGCCGCACTGCTGTCGGTGGATCCGTCATCCACAACGATGATCTGCATCGGCCGGTAGTTCTGCGCCAGGATACTTTCAATGGCGGCGCCCAGATACTTTTCGCCATTGAATACCGGGACGATTGCACTGATCAGGGGTGATTCCGTCATTTATTTGACCCTGGCGGTTCTATCGAACCACGAAGATTGAGAGTCACGAACGCAACAAACGAATGCATTCCAGCAACGAATGAACTTCATGCGATGGTTCTTTCCACGGCGTGGCCTTCGCTGATCTCCACCGCCGCGGCCGTGAATCCTTTCCCACCCACAGCCATCCGCCCCGCTTCGCGTCAATGATGTAGGTCTTGATGTACGACCAAAGCTGATGGAAGCGCCGTAAGTAGTCTCGTTCATCGTCCGGATATAGCAGCGCGGCCCTCAGCAGCGCCCTCATCCCTTCGGCTTGAGGCCACCAGAATTTGGTATCGATGAAGACGACAATGTCTTCCAGGTGAGTTGGACCGAAAGTGGAACCACCGTAGAAGAACCCTCCGGTCGAAGGGTCCCAGCCGTACTTCAATACCGTGTCCACCACAGATTTGATGACATCGAGCGTTTTCCGGTCCGACTCAAGGCACGGAGACCGTGACGCTTTCGCCAGAATATTGGAAGTATTAATACCGTACGAATAGCGAGCCAAATCGGGCACCGGAGTCCAGTTGGGCTGAAAATACATGTGAACAGCGCCGGGCGCCACAACCATTACATCGCGCACCACGTGCAGCATCTCCAACAATCGCTCTTTAACCAGCGGGTCCGGGGAGACGCGGTACAGATCGACAAGAGTCTCCAGCATATCGCCGTTTGTGTTGGCGTCCTTGAACCCCAAGGGAGTTCCAATGCAATCCCGCACCAGGTTTGGAATCGGACACTGCTCGCTCGAATGGATCACGGTTCCATCTCGCTGATACAAGGCGAAATAGCCGCCATACTCGGGATCGTGTCCCACCTTCTCCAGCCACTGGAAAGACTCCAGGGCGAGATTCAGGGCTCGTGGATCGGAGGTGAGTTCGTAATAGGCGAGGTAGGCCGCGATACCGTAGCTGGCGCCGTGTCCATGCTTGGTTGCAGCTTCAAGCGGATTGCCTGCAGGATCAAGCATCCGAAACCAGCCCCCGTATTCACGGTCCCACATGACATCGCGGAGGTAGTGAAAACCGTGGGTGGCAAATTCGCGATAGTGGCCGAAACGGGGATGGGCCGCCACGCGCGATAGCAACCGCAACATGCGCGTCTGATACTCCAGCATTTTGAGTTGAGGCCCCCGTGGCCTCCATTTGTAGTCGAAGTCGCAAAGGAAACCGCCGTGCTCCAGATCCAGGCACCGGGGAAACCAGGTCTGAAGGAGGTCGTGCAGCGCATCCTCAAGTTCGCAGGCAAGCGCCTCGGCAGCGGCCGGGCCGAGGTAATCACGATTTCTGCCGCCATCCGATGGGTCCAATTCACCCCCTGTTATCGCTTCAAAGACAATTTGGATTCTACAGCCTCTGCGCCGGAGTAACGGATAACCGTCGCGGGAAGTATCCAGGTTGCAAAACCTTGCACCGCGCCAAAACGTCGGTGCAGCGCGCTTTGTGGGGGACGTTTGAAAGCACGGCGGTCCCAGGGTGGAGCAGGCCTTCAGGCCTGAATAAAATTCCTGTCGAACGCCGGGCTCCCGCGCCTCACCTTCAATTCAGCGCTAAAGCGCTGCGCCACCCTGCCAAATCCTCTAACATCCCAAGAAACTCTGACTGACCCACTCCCCGCGCTTGGTAGTGTCCTAATTTAGGACACCACCCCTTGCATCACTTCTGTTCAAATGATAGAATAGAGTACTATGGGCTTTTATCAGGCAAATCGGCCCGACGTCGTAATGGAATCGTTTGGCGGCGAAGTGGTCCTGGTCCAGATGAAGAGCGGCAACTACTATAGTCTGCAGGGGTCCGCCCCGCTGATCTGGGAACTGATCGAACGCGGTTCCTCGGTCGAGGAGACCGTGGACTTCCTGCTCGCCCGCCACAGCGGCGATGAGGAAGAAGTCAGGCGATCGGTTCGTAACCTGGTGGAAGAGTTGGTGGCCGAGAGCCTGATTGTACCGGTGACGGGCGCGCTCCCAAAAGTCTCCACGGAGGCACCAGTCCCAGAGGACCCGGGCACGCCCTTCGTGCTTCCCGTGCTCGAGCGCTACACCGACATGCAGGAACTGCTGTTTCTCGATCCCATCCACGACGTGGACGAATCGGGCTGGCCGCATCGCAAAGTCGAGGGTCAAGGCTAAGAATGGACCTTACAGTGTCGGTGGAACGGCAGCCTGATTCTGCTGGTGGTTCTCTCCCCGACCCGGCTGGATTTTTCGGCGCTGTCCTCAATGTATTTCAGCAGGCCTCCGTCGGGCGGCTGATCGAACGTCGCTACCGGATCGGCGGCAAGGCCGTGCTCATGCGCTTTGCCGGCCCGGCCATTGCCGATCGTTTCTCCCCCGCGATTGAACATCTTTCCGAGAGATCGCTCGAGCCGCCCGATCTTACCGTGCACTTCTTCGATGATCGCTCGACCGGTGCCCGGATGCCTCCCGCTCCCTGGGCCCCCGAGTGTCACGGCCAGCGCGGCGTCATTCAGGGCTACAACGACGAGCGTTTTTTTACCACCTATGAAATCGGCATCGACATTCTGCAGATGTTTGATGCCCAGCGGAACGCGGGCATTTACTGGGTGCGAGACTACGAATGGATCCCCTACTGGGAAAATAGCTTTCCCATGCGGTCCATCCTGCACTGGCGCTTCCGCCATGACCCGCTGCAGGCCGTTCATGCCGGGGCCGTGGGTAACGCTTCCGGCGGCGTACTGATCGCGGGCAAAAGCGGTTCGGGTAAATCCACAACCACCCTGGCGTGCCTGACCTCAGGCCTGCTCTATGCGGGCGACGATTACGTGCTCGCGGAAATCGCGGCCCAACCCTACGTCCACAGCCTTTATTCAACCGCCAAACTGGTTCCCGATAATTGCGAGCGCTTTCCTCAACTTGCACCCTTGGTTTCAAATCCCGACAAGCTGGACCAGCAGAAAGCCCTCATTTATTTGCGCGAACACTTTCCGGCCAGCGTTGTCCGGGGCTTTCCGTTGCGGGCCATTCTGCTGCCCCGGGTGACCGGCCTGACCAACACGAAGCTGGTCAAGGCCGGCGCCATGGACGCTTTTCGCGCCATTGCCCCGACGACTCTCCTGCACTTGACCCGCGCGACCGACGAAGCCGCCCGCAAGATCAGCGCTCTCTGCCGCTCGCTCCCGGTTTGCTGGCTTGAAGCCGGCACCGACCTGCGCCAGATCCCCCAAGTCATCGCAGAGTTTTTGGAAGGCGGCGCGCGATGACGGGTGTGGAAAATCTCGTCAGTGTAATTGTGCCGGCCTATAACGCGGCGCATTTTCTTCCGCAGGCGATTGCGAGCATCGATCGCCAGCGTTATCATCCGCTCGAGATCATCGTGATTGACGACGGTTCAACCGACAACACGGCCGAGGTGGTGCGCAATCTGCCCAGCGTCAGCCATTATCTGCAGCAGGAAAACCGGGGGCCGGCAGCGGCCCGCAACCTCGGTCTCAGGCACGCCAAGGGCGAGTTCATCGCCTTTTTGGACGCCGACGACGAGTGGCCCGCGGGCAAGCTCGATCTTCAGCTCGGCCGGCTCCGGGCCGAGCCGCATCTCGATGTGGTGCTGGGGCGAATCCAGTACATTTCGTTGCCTGGCGCTCAGGAGCTGGACCTCCCCTTCGAGACCGAGGATCGCACTCTCACCCACGTTCACCTGGGCAGCGGGGTTTACCGCAAATCGGTTTTTGACCGGATCGGCCTTTTTGAGGAGAGCCTGCGTTACAGTGAAGACGTAGACTGGTTCATGCGGGCGCGGGAAGAAGACATCTCGATGGTCATTCTGGGGGATGTGACATTGCTCTATCAGCTTCATGCCGGCAACATGACTCGCCAGATGAGCGCCGAACGCTCGAGCCTGGGTATCGTAATGAGGCGCTCGCTCGAGCGTCGCCGTAACCGCGGATCAGGCCGTCCGGTTCAGCTGAAGCCCTGGTCTGCTTACGATGAAACCGGACGCACCCGGGTTCGCCCGGCAAACAATCCTTCAGGAAACCCAGCCGTATGAGCGCGCCGGACAACTCGAAGTCGCAGAATCGCGCGGCCTGGATCTACTACGCTCGTTGTTACAAGCGGCAGAACCAGCCGCTGTTCATCACGGTCCTGTTGTGCGCGATGCAGTTTGTCTTCGTTCTGCCCACCATTTACCTGGTGCGGCACGTGTTCGACGTCGTGATCCCGCGCGGCGATTTGCGCGGAGTGTTCTGGGACGGGGTCACGATCGCAGTTTGCCAGTCGCTCTATACCGTCTTCGTACTCTGGGTCCGCCGCATAACTTTGCGCACCACGAAGATTGCCGTGGGCAGCATCCGTTACGATCTGGTTTCCCGCCTGTACGCGTTTTCGCGGAGCTTTTACAGCGGTATCGAGCGCGGAGGCCTGCACAACACCATCGTGCAGGACACCGAGCGCGTCGACATGATGAGCAATGCCATTGTCTCGCGCTTGCTGCCGTCATTGTTGGCCGGCGTTTCGCTGTCCGTGGTGCTGATTTGGCTCAACTGGAAACTGTTTATCGTGACCCTGCTCATCACCCCCTTCCTTTTTGGGGTGAACCACATATTGGGGAAAAGGTTGAAGGCAGCTTCCCGTGGGTTCCGCCGCTCCTTTGAAGCCTTCAGCAAGGGTGTGCTGTTTGTCACCCAGTCGATCGATCTTACCCGCAGCCAGACCGCGGAAGCATTCGAACTGAGACGCCAGCGGAAGCACATTGAAGAGCTGCGTGAAACCTCTGGCCGGTTTGCCTGGTTTGATACGGCCTACAGTCAGATCCAGGCCAATCTGGCAATGCTAGCGGGGGTGCTGGTTCTCATGGCCGGCGGGGTCGCTGTGGCCCACCGCTCCATGACGATCGGAGCCCTGCTCTCGTTTTTCGTGACCCTGCGAATGCTTAGCCAGTACGGATCGCAGGTCCTCGAAATTGCGCCCACCATCGTCCTGGGACACCAATCCCTGCTGGCGCTCTATCAGTTGTTGTCCACCGAGGCGGTCGAACCCTACACGGGAACCGCTCAGCTTGATTTTCAGGGTGAGATCAGGTTCGAGGAAGTGCGCTTCGGTTACGGAAAGCCGGATGTGCTGAATGGAGTCAATTTGTCCCTTCGGCCGCAGCGGACAGTGGCGCTCATCGGTCCCAACGGGTGTGGCAAGAGCACAATGCTGCACCTGATTCTCGGATTCTACCGCCCCCACGCGGGTGTTTTGTACTGCGACGGGCACTCCTATGACGAGGTGGACCTGTCCTGCGTGCGCCGCGCCATCGGATTCGTCGCGCAGAATCCCGTGTTCTTCAACGGAACCATCCGGGAGAACATTGCCTACGGAGCGCCTGACGCCAGTCTCGACCAGATCCGGCACGCCGCCGATCTCGCCCTGGCCGACGAGTTTATCGCCAAGCTTCCTGATGGGTACGAAACTCGGATGGGCGATGACGGAGTCCGCTTATCGGGCGGACAGCGGCAGCGCATCGCGATTGCGCGAGCTCTTCTTCGGGAACCCAAGCTCCTGGTGCTTGACGAGCCCACCAACCATTTGGACATTCAGGCCGTCGGCCGCCTGATGGAAAACCTGCGAAAGCTGGAGAGTCAACTGGCATTGCTGCTGGTCAGTCACGACCGCGAAGTGGTCCGGCATGCCGACGAGGTATACGAAATCGAGAGTGGCCTGGCGGTGCGGCAAGCAGGAGCCCTGGCCCGATAGAGCAACGTATCCGGAGCTTGCTCCTAAAGTCCCGGCGGGATTTGCCGCGCGGCTACCGCGTGTTCAGGTCAACATAGTGGCCGAAGCTGGAGAGCGCGACCTGGTCATTGCCGGGAATGTAGAAACCAAACCTGCCGAGACTTAAGTTGCTCCCGGGCTGAGTCCAGCGATCCAGAAGCACCCAACTCTCTCCTTGCTTGATCTGGTGCGTGATTTCATTTGCTCCCACGTGGATTTGGAGAGTCCGGAAACTCTTCTTGTCGCCCTTGTGCGGAATTTTGATCTCGTCCCCCTTCACCCCGTTGCGGACAACCGTTCGGTAGAAGTTATTTTCGTCCATTTGGAACAGGATGTAGTTGTTGGCGTCGACGCAGTCGAGCATCCACTGCAGGCGGCGACCCTTACTGAGCATGGCGGAGAAAACAAACGTACCGGACGAGGGAGACAGGTTGTACATCACGAAGTCGCCGCCCTTATGGACGAACGATCCATTCTCCGGCTTCCACCCCGCAGGGTCGTTCCACCTGGACATGCCACTGGGCGCGAGGGACAAATCCAAACTCCGGGATTGACCGGCCGTGACTTCCACGGTTGATGAGCGGGTGAAGTCGGCAATTTTCGCGGTAAGCGTGTAGGCACCGGCTGACAGGCCCAGAGTGCTCCCACTACTTACCTTGATCGGAGTCTCGCCCGCTTTCCCCAGGGTCACTTGAGCATCGGCAGGTGTGAACGTAATTTTTAATTCGGCCGGCGCGGGGTCCAACGTCACATCCGCATTCGCCAGGGAAACCGCAGCTCCGGCGACGAAGGATCTCCTGCTTGCCTTGGGCTTGAACCCGTCTTTGCGCAGCTCGACCACGTGGTCGCCCGGATTGACGGTGGCGACCGTGAGCGTGCCGTCGGGCTGAACCGTTCCGACCACGGCCTGGTCGATCAGAACCGCAGCCCCCGGCACTCCCCCCTGGATCGTCAGCGAAGCGAAGTGGGGGATGGCCTGCAGATTGAAAATCAGTTTGCCTTGCTCGCCTTTGCGAATCCGGATTCGTTGATCTGGAGCTTCCTGGAATCCGCTCTTGGATACTCGCACCACGTAATCTTTGAGTTCGAGATTCGGAATCCGCAGTTGGCCACCCTGGGTGAGCCGTGGCTGCAGCACTCCGTTGAGGAACACTCTCGCCTTGTCCTGACCGGTCACTACGACCAGCGTGCCCAGGTTCTGCCCCGATTCGAGGAAGGCGCTCAGCGTTGGTTCTGGGCCGGCGCTAATGTCGAGTTTGTACTGAGAATGATCGCTGCCGCGGGTCACCGCTAATTCGTGCGAACCGGCGGAGATGGAGGAAAAGTCAACACCATCCGGAGACACGTCGAGTGGAGCCTGGCCGTCGAGGCTGACCTTGGTGGAAGCATCGCTCGAATACACGCGCAGCTTGTCGGCCATGCCGCTGACCACCACCGCCAGCAAGCCCCGGGAAACAATGGGCCCCTTGAGGGCCGGAGCCGCTCCGTCCTGGTTAGAGAAAGCGAAGGACACTTCTCCCTGCGGACCCGCCACCTTGAGCTTGTGTTCTCCGGCAGCTAATTTCTCCAGCGTCCACTGCCCATCCTGAAATTCTGCCGGCGGCTGGTCATCGAACGTCACCTTGCCGGTGCCGGTGTCGGCAGACAGTTTCAGCGCGGGCAGCGGCGGCTCGGGTGGCAGTGGCGGCGCCGGAGCTGGAGCCGATGCGCTGGGAGCTGTTTCCGTGGGCGGTGGGGCCACGGGCGGCGCTTGATGCTTTCGTCCGAACAGAAAGAATGCGGCCACCAGGAATATGGCGGCGGCCGAGGCGAGGATGGCCGTCATGTAATGCTTCTGCAGTAGCGCCGGTGATTTGAGATGGGAAGGTGGAGATGTGCGTTTAGGCGCGGGCGCAGGGCGCTTGGCCGCGGGAGGAGCAACTGGTGTCCGCGGTGGAGGCGGTGTCGGCGGAATTGCCGCCGACGGAGCAGGCGGGGCCGCAACCACGTCCGCAGCGGGCGGAGGAAGCGAAACCGTGTTCCGCAATGTTGGCGAAGGTTCGGTCGGGCTTACCGGCCGAGGGTGGAAGGTTACCGTCGCGGTTTCGCTCGCGAGCGACTCGAGCGAAGTTTTTGTGCTCAATTCGTCCAGCCCAAGGCGGCGCAGAAGCCCGTTCGCAATGGATTGGACTTCACTGTCATTCGAATACTTGTCCGCCAAGGCTCGCACCCGTTGCCCCAGGGATTGCTTCGACGCGGCATCCGCGGCAGCATCGATTTCGCTCTCCATCCCGCGCAACTCTTCCAGGTCGCGGCGTCGCGCCTGGCGGCGCTGGATCTGCAGGTCGCCCTGGACGACGTCCTGCAGCTGAACCAACCGGGGCTCGCGCGGATAAACCGACAAGCCCTCTTCGATCCGGGACAAGGCCCCGGCCAGATCGGCGGCCGCCTGCAGCTTGCGCGCATGGGAAACACACTCGTCAATGAAGGCTTCCCGCTTCTGTTGCAGAATCTGGGTCCGAATGGTCTTGGCCATGGGATGCGCAGGGTTCAAGTCAAGCGCATCCCCTGCCAGCTTTTCGGCTTCCCGCCAATCATTTTCCACCGTGGAGCGGGCCTGTTCGACCAGGGCATTGGCCAGAACGGCGCGAGGCAGCGGATTATTTTCATCCAGTTCATAGGCTTGCCGCAGCAATTTGATCCCCTCGGCAGGCTTCTGCTGCGCGCACAACTCCTGGCCTTCGGTCATCAGGCGGTGGGCTTCGGCCTTTCGCTTTACGCCGTCCTGGGCAAGCTTCTCGAGCTCGGTCAATTCCGCGTCGTTGGGAAATTCCGCGGCGGCCTTTTGCAACAGATCGAGAGCGCGAGCGTAGTCGCTCGAATGCAAACAGGTATCGATCTGTTCAACCAGGCGCGTTTTGGATTCGATCCGGACCTGCTGGTCGCGCCTCTTTTGCAGCCGCTCCACTTCGAAGGTCAATCCCGGGTACTGGCTGTAAATCGTGCGCAGGATTTCCCAATCGTTCAGGGCATCGCTGAACGATGCCTGTTCTTCGTGAAGGTGCGCCCGGGCTACGATCGAGTTGACCAGGTCACGCTTGTCCTGCACCAGGCGCAACGCACCTTCAAAATGGGGCTCTCCGGGATGCAGGTCCAGCGCCTCTCGCAGAATGTTAACGCGCTTGTCCAGGTCCGGTTCGGCCTCTACCTGCCGATCCACCGACGCGATGAAGGCCGAGAGTTCCTGGCGCTGATGCTCCTCGATGTCGTACTTGAGCGCCTGGAAGATGGCATTGTTCGGGTACTTGACCAGATAGGCCTGACAGGCAGCCATGGCCCTGCCGAAGTTGTGCTCGGTGAGACTTCGCCGCGCCTCGGCATAGGCGGCGTTCATCGCGTCGTGTTCGGAGCGCACCTCGTTGTAGAAGCTCTGATAATTAGCGCCGCTCTCGCGATTGATGGAATCGGGCGCGCGCCGGTCCAACTCCAGCACCACGCCCAGTTTGGCGAGAGCGCTGCTCACATCGCCCTTTTGCCAGGCAAACATGGCGGCGCTGTGCAACTGCTCTTTCTCCTGGCGAAGCTTCTTGTATTCCTGCTCCTGACGGTCAACTTCCGCCAGCAACTGCAGCGCGCGGGCCTCGTTGGGCCGAAGTTGGAGAACATTCTGCAAGGCTTCACGGGCATACGGGTACGCGAGATTGTCGATGTGCTGCCGGGCCAGGCGGTACCAGTTGTCGATCTGGCGTTCGCTGCGCCGGTTTTCGATCCTGCTCTTCAGGGCCAACGCCGCGGCATTGTCAGGCTCGATTTGCAGGGCCTCCTGCAGCTTCTGGAGAGCCAGCGGGTCTTCCTCTTCGTCAAACCGCGCCCGCGCGGCCTCGAGCAACTGAGAAAGTGTTTTTCGCCGGACGGCGCCATCGAGTTGCCGGCGAAGGGAGCCGATGGCATTGTCCATATGGCCCTCGGCTTCGAGTTCGCCGAGAATCTCTCCGGCAAACTGAAAGTCGCCTTCTTCCAGCGCTTTGGTGGCGCGTTGCAGCCGCGGCCGGGTGCGCTCGGGATCGAAAAACTCGATCGGCTCGTTGCGCAGGGCCTTGTTAAGTGTGTCGCCAAAATCGCGGGCGCTGGCGAAACGATGCCAGGATTGCTTGGCCATCGCTTTGTGCAGCACACGGCTGACCGGCTGGCTTACGCTGGAATTCAATTCCGCCGCCAGCGGCGGTATCTGGTGGAGAATGGCGTCGACCACCTCATCGGCGCGGGCGCGCTGGAACGGGTTCCGCCCGGTCATGGCTTCATAGCAGACCACACTGAGAGAAAAAATGTCGGACGCGGGAGACAGCGCTTTCAACTCGATCTGCTCGGGAGACATGTACAGCAATGTCCCTTTTTGCGCCCGCGTGGTGTGAGCATCGCTCATGTGCGCGACGCCAAAGTCGATGATCTTTACCGAGTCGTCTTCCATCACGAAGATATTGCTCGGCTTCAAATCGCGATGCACCAGGCCGCGTTCGTGGGCCGCCTGCAGGCCGCGGCAGGCCTGGCCCATGATATCGATGGTGCGCTCCACCGTCAGACGATGACTGGCATTGCGGATGAAATGCTCCAGCGTCGTGCCGGGCAGCAGCGGCATGACGAAGTAGGGCTTCTTCTTCCCGTCTTCCTCAAATTCTCCGATGTCGAAGATCTCAACGATGTTGGGATGGCTCATGGAGGCGAGCACGTCGCACTCCTTGTAGAACAACTGCAGCGAGGCCGGGTCGGGAATGTCGAGGATGGTCTTGACCGCTACTTCCCGGCGCACGACGGTATCGTAGGCGCGGTAAACCAGGCCCATGCCGCCCTGCCCGAGGACCTGCCTGACCTCATAGCGGCCTGCCAGTTTTTTTGGTGAAGCGGGATTCTCCATGGCGCACCACGGCCTCGGAATTCTAGCATCTTAACTCACATTTCCCGGATGATCCTAGTTCTGCCGCTCGGCGGAGCCGCCCTCCGCAACTCTCACGATCCGAGCCAAAATAGAGGAATAAGACCAGTCAGGGCCAGAGCGGTTAGAAGCGAGAGCGCTTGCAGCCCCGTCTTCCGGTCGGCCACGCTGTAGGCATAGATCCCCTTGATCAGGTTGTTGCTGGCGGCGGCGATCAGAACCGCAGCCGCCGCAACTTTCAGCGGTGTGAGTGAGCCTGCGGCCTGCGTCATCCCCAGAATGAACGGATCGACATCGGTAACGCCCATGATGGCGGCCAGACTGTTGACTCCCACTGTCCCCAGATAGGTAACGGCTAACTGCGTGGCTATGAGCATGGCCAAAAACAATGCGGCGAAGAGAAACGCCGCGAGCAGTTCGAGAGGATTATTGGGTTCGAATTCCCTTGCCATGGGCTGAGCCCCAGTATCGGCCCGGCGTGTCCAGAGCCAACCAATGCCTGCCGCCAGGGCGGCCAACGCGAAAAATGGGAGCGCCAGCAAGGACATCAGCGGCCGGTTGAAAAGGGCGAGAAGTGCGATCAACCGCAAGTACATCACGCCGGAAGCGATCAGGATGCTTCCCGCGAACAGGTGGGGATGTTCTTCGCGAGCGGCCCGGCGCGCCAGCACGAGCGTGGTCACCGTGGATGAATACGCTCCGCCCAGCAATGCCGCCAGCTCCACTCCGCCCCCCTTCTTAGTCAATTTCTGCAAGACGTAACTGCCGTACGAAATGGTGCTGACCGCGACCACGACCAGCCAGGTCTTGAAAGGATTGATGTGGAATCGGCTGAATTCCTGATTCGGCAGCACGGGAAGTATGACGCCCGTCAAGAGCAAAAACTTGGCGAACGTAAGAATCTCTTGCGGAGCAATGCGAACCGCAAGTTTTTCCAGCGCGGCTTTGAGGTCGAGCAACAACAGACTGGCAACGCTCAAGGCGGTGGCAATCCAGAGATGTCCGTAGTAAACCAACGCTCCCACGAGAAACGTCGTGAGCGCGGACATTTCGGAGGTAATACCGGCCGCCTCCACAGTGGAGAGCTTGTGCCAGTAGGAAAGAAGCAGGAATCCCGCGATGACCAGGAAGCCGACGGTGAGCGGCAACTGTTGCGCGCCCGAGAGAAGTGCGAGCGAGTAGCCGATCAGTCCAATGAGCGGGAAGGTGCGCACTCCTCCGAAGGAGTACGAACCCATCACCACCTTGTGCTCTTCCCGCTCCAGCCCGATCAGAAAAGACAAAAATAAGACCAGGACGATCTTCAGGACATCTGGAGGCACCTGCTGGTAAAGTTCCACTAGAGTCGCCAGTCCCGGCAGACTGCTCTCTGGTGGATGCCCGAGGTCATGTCGCCACCGCCGCGGTATGAAGTGCGGTCATTCATGGCTGGGTTCTGCGTTGGACGGTCATGCGACCTTGTATATCGTCTTTCCCCATCTGACCCGGTCCCAAATTCTCTCGTGGAGCAAATACGCAACCGTCGTGTATACGTTGCTCACCACCATAAATCCAATGGCGATCTTAATCTTTCCGGTGAACAGATATAAGGTTGAAAAATCCAGGATCATAATTACCACCCGGTAGGTCACGGTCTTGGCAACCGATCTCGACAAAGTTTCCTGGGCCTGATGCGAATCGGTAGAAAGTCGTTCCATTCTCGCCCCCTAAGCCTGCAAAGCTTCCTCGGCGTCGATTTCCAGAAGTCCACTCGGATCGCCGCGCAGCCGCAAAAGACTCACCACGACTGGCTATGCATTCTTTGGCAGGCGCACGATCTCAACCGAGCACGGGGCATAGCGCGCGACCGCTTCGGACACACTTCCTAAGACCAAGTGAGCCACTCCCTTGCGCCCGTGCGAGCCCACCAGGATCAAGTCAGCTCCCCACTCGGCGGCACAATCGAGGATCACTTTCCTGGCGTCTCCCTCTCGCACTGATGTGCTGGTCACAAACCCCGCCGCGCCAAGACGTTCAGCGGCGCGTGCCACCAATTGGCGCGCCGTACTGATTTCACTCTCTATAATGGATTCAAGTTTATGCGCGCTATACATCGCTTCCTCCCCGCCCCGGGGGAAGGGGCTGGGCATGAAGTTGTTCCAATCCACCACGTGCAGAACAAATACCTGCGTGTCATCCGGGCGAAACTGCGAGATCACCGCCTGGATACCAGCATCGGCGAATTGCGATTCTTCAATGGCAAGCAGGATTTTCATGGCGTCGCTTCGTATTTACCCTCACGCAAGGTGAGCACCCGGCATCTCCGGATCTTCAGGCTCCAGGTTTGCGCCTCAAATATTACCAGTTCGTCCGCTTCCGGCGCTTTTCGTGATTGAGGCTGCTTTCTGAGATTGCGGTCCGG
Organism: Terriglobia bacterium; assembly: GCA_963816025.1. Taxonomy (GTDB): domain Bacteria; phylum Acidobacteriota; class Terriglobia; order Terriglobales; family Acidobacteriaceae; genus JAIQFF01. The sequence goes on along the minus strand of CAWFJA010000005.1, from coordinate 137,100 downwards.
CTACAGATACGCTGGCTCAAACCTCCTATGGACAGCGCTATGTCGCGCCTGTTGCGAGGGTTACGCGGGCATCATTCGACCTCGAATCTTCATCTAACTGGATAGAGAGAAAAGGAGTACAGATGTATGAGGTTGCCAAGGATGAAGGCAATTGCAGGCTTCTTCCTGGCCGCGATCCTATCTGCGCCCGCGTGGTCCAGCGATACGAGCGCAAATTCAGCGCTACCAGGAACTCTTAATTATGTTGAAGGCCAGGCTTCGATAGGCGTCCAGTCCCTTGACTCGAAGTCGATCGGCTCGACCGAGTTACAGCCCGGGCAATCACTGAACACTGAAAAAGGTAAAGCTGAGATTTTGCTGACGCCGGGAGTGTTTTTGCGCATCGGCGCCAACAGCTCCGTCCGAATGATTTCTCCGAGCATCACGGAAACGGAGATCGGAGTGGACAAAGGCCACGCCATGATCGAAGTGGCTGAGATTCATCCCGAAAATGACATCCGCGTTTCCGAGGACGGCAGAACCACTCGGTTGCTCAAAACCGGGTTGTATGACTTCGACCGGAATCAGGAACTCCGCGTTTTTGACGGCAAGGCCTCGGTCGAGAACGGCAGTGGACACGTCACGGTAAAAGGTGGTCGCGAGGTCAGCCTGGCCGACGACACCGCGCTCAAATCCCAGAAGTTCAAAAAGAAGGCATACGAGGAAGGCGATCTGTATCGCTGGAGCAGTTTGCGTTCAGCCTACCTGGCGGAAGCCAACGTCAATGCGGCCGGTCTCTACGCAGCCAACGGATGGGGCCCCTGGGGAGCTGGCTGGTGGGGCGCCGACTGGTACTGGAATCCCTGGTTTAGTGCTTACACTTTCATTCCTGGCGATGGAATTTTCTACAGCCCGTTCGGCTGGGGTTTCTATTCGCCCGCATGGGTGTATGACGCGCCCTTCTACGGATATGGGTACGGGGGCGGATACCGGCGCTACTACTACCATCACTTCAGCACCAACGCTCGCAACTGGGGGCCGGGCTTTCACTACGCAGTAGGCCGCAATTACGCGAACGGCATCTACCGCTCAGGATTTGCCGGAAACGGCTTCCATTCCGGACCTGCGATGGCGGGCACGGCACGGAGTTTCGGAGCCCATGGTGGCGGTGGCTTTCATAGCGGCGGCGGCTTTCATGGTGGCGGCGGCTTTCACGGAGGAGGCGGCTCTTTTGGAGGCGGGGCCCACGGCGGCGGCTCTCACGGTCGCTGATAGCGGGATATTGAGCGTCGCTCCGCTGCGAGCTCGATTGCCGGATTTCATTTCTGGCGAACCTCGCCTTTGGTGATCTGCTCGTACCACAGGCGGTGATGGGATTTCGCCCAATCCGCCGTGACTTCTCCGCGCACGATCGAAGTGAAGCCGCCGCGGACCATCGCGGTCCCCATGTAGACGTGGATAATGAAGCCACCGATGGTGGCCAGCGCCGCAACCACGTGAACCGCGACCGCCAGATAACGCAGCCAGCGCAGGCTCCACGGAATGGACTCAACCCACCACAGACCCACGCCCGAAATTAATAACAGGATCACGCCATACACCATCAGCCAGAAAAATAATTTCTGGCCATAGTTGAAGCGGCCAACGGGCGGCAGTTTCTCGTCCTCGTTCTCGATGTAATACTTCATTGCTTTCGACCAGCGCCGGTCCGCGTCCGTCGTAAGCATGTCGCGGCGCCACATCCTGTACATCCAGAACATTGACAGAGTGAAACCGAGCCCGAACCAGGGATGCCAGAAACGCGCCGTCGGGCCGCCGCCTACCAGGGTCGCCAGCCAATACATATAAGGAGACCAGAAGGCGAGGCCGGTAATCAGGCAATAGATGTAAGTGAACGCGGCGAGCCAGTGGTAAATCCGCTCACTGAACGTGTAGCGAAGGATGCGGCCGCCGGTTTCGCCGAGCCGCCGGCCGGAAGAAATGACGTGCGAGGTGCTCACGGCCTTCCTCCCTTCTCATCTTTCGGCGGCTCTTGCTTGGTGGCATCGACTTGCTTGGGACCGAAGCGCAGGTAATGCAGGGTCACGCCGACGATGCCGCCCAGCATCGCAAGATTTCCGATCCACTTCGCCGGCCCCTTCCAGAAGCGGACAACCCATGGAACATGCGGATCTTTCGGCAACCCGCCGTACGCCTCGGGATGGGTAGCATCGTGGAGCACATAGATGACGCCGGTTCCGCCCACGCCCGCCGGATCATAGACGCCGGCTTTCTCGAAGCCGAAGTTCTCGCGCAGCTGGGTGGCGCGAGTCTCCGCCAGATCTTTCATGTCCTCCTTGGTCCCAAAGTGCAGGCACCCGGTCGGGCAGGACTTGATGCACGCCGGCTCCAGCCCCTCGCTTACCCGGTCGACGCAAAGGGTGCACTTGAACATTTTCTTGGTTGCCGGATTGAACTTGGGAATATCGAACGGGCAGCCGCTGACGCAGTATCCGCAGCCGATGCAATTCGCCTGCTGAAAATCGACAATCCCGTTGGTGTATTGCACGATGGCGCCATCGGCGGGACAGGCGGCGAGGCAGCCGGGGTCGGCACAGTGCATGCACTGGTCTTTGCGCATGAGCAGAGTGACGCCGCCATCTTCGCGCTCGTGCTCGTTGAACTTGATCAGGTTCCAGTAATTCCACTGCGTCTCCGGCATCGTCTGGTAGCTGTTATCGAAGACAGTGTCGGTGAAGGTATAGCCGTTCCACTCGAGACAGGCCACTTCACAAGCCTTGCAGCCGATGCAGGTGGTGGTGTCCACCAGTTTGCAGACCTGATAATCGCGCTCCACGCCTTCGCCCGGGGCGGCCCCGGCGTGGCCGGAGATCCTGCGAATTGCCAATGTCGCCTGACTCATGCCCGACCCCATTGGGTAATTGTGTAATCGGGCAATTGAGTAATTTTAAAACCCAAAGCGGTTCTTCCAATCACACAATTACCGAATTTCTCAATTACCAATTTCCCTTCATGCCTTCTCCAGCTTGACCAGAAAGCCCTTGAATTCCGGAGTGAACGCGTTGGGGTCCACCACCGTCGGCGTAAGCCGATTCAAAATCGTCCTTGCGTTCTTGCCTTCGTCTTCCTGAATGCCCCGATAACCCTGATGGATCGGGATCCCAATCTGGTAGATCTTCTTACCGTCAATCGTCATCGGCTTGATGCGTTTGGTCACGAATGCCTTGGCGATGTAGTAGCTGCGCGCGCTGGTGACCTTCACCTTGTCGTTCCCTTTTATCCCCAGCTCCGCCGCCAGTTCGACCGGAATCTCGACGAACGCTTCGGGAATGAGCTGCACGTTCATCTGATTGTTTTTGGTCCAGTAGTGGTAATGCTCGGTCAGCCGATAAGTGGTGCAGATGATATTGAGGCCGTCGCCCGGAGTGGCGTACTTGTCCGCCGCTGTCTTCAGCTTTTTGACCACCGGATTATTCGACTGGTTGGGATGAAGCGCATTTTGCACCGGACTTTCGATGGGCTCGTAGTGCTCCGGAAAAGGCCCATCATTGAGCCATACGAACAAACGGCCCAGGCCCTCCTGATTCATGATGAACGGACCCATGTGGTCCTTGGGAGGGGAATCGGCCTTGAAGTCGGGTATGTCATTGCCGACCCAGGACTGCTTGTCTTCGTCCCACCACACTTGCCGCCGCGACGCGTCCCAGGGCTTGCCTTCCAGATCGCAGGAGGCGCGGTTGTACAGGACCCGGCGATTCGCTGGCCATGACCAGGCCCAGTTCTGATAGATACCCTGGCCCGACGGATCTTCAGTCCCGCGACGGGCCAGCTGGTTCCCTGCTTCGGTCCAGCATCCGGAATAAATCCAGTTTCCACAGGAAGTTGTGCCGTCGTCCTTCAACCAGGCAAATCCCGGAAGTTGCTGGCCTCGCTTGATCGTCACCTGGGTCTTGGGATCGGTGAGATCCGCGAGCGCTTTGCCATTCAACTCCCTGGCCAACTCTCCAAGAGCGGGGTGCTGCGCATCGGTATAAGGCCAGGTCAGGTTCAGAATCGGGTCGGGGAACTTGCCCCCTTCTTTTTTGTAGAGCTCACGCACCCGGAGAAAGATTTGGGCCACGATGTCCTGATCGAGGCGAGCCTCGCCGGGAGGTGGAACCGCGACGTTCTTCCACTGCAGCCAGCGCGCCGAGTTGGTCATCGACCCGTCCTTCTCGGCGAAGCCGGCGCAGGGCAGGCGATATACCGTTGTGTTGATCGTCTTCTTTTCTTCGGGCGTGATTCCCGGGGAATTCCAGAAGTCGCTGGTCTCATCGGGATAGATTTCACCCACGACCAGCCAGTCCGCCTTCTTGAGAGCTTCGATGTTTTTCTGCGAGTCCGGACCGATGGCGACGCCGTTCATGCCGAACGCGAACATCCCTTTGACCGACCCGCGATACATGTTGTCCCAGATCTGCGTCCAGGAATAGTTGCGATCCACCTTTGGCATGTAGTGGAAAGCCCAGTCGTTTTCTTTTTTGGCTGCGTCGCCGTACAGAGCCTTCAGGAAGGAGACGGCAAACTTCGGCGTGTTCGACCAGTAGTTGAAAGAGTCCCACTGCGCCGGCTTGGAGGTAGTTGGCGTAGTTCGTTTCAAATAAGCGGCCAGGTCAACATCAGCCGGAGCCGGCACCTTCAGATATCCCGGCCAAATGTCGAATACGCCGCCCATGTCGGTGGCGCCCTGGATGTTGGAATGTCCACGAAGTGCGTTGACGCCCCCTCCCGCCCGCCCCACATTCCCCAGCAGCAATTGCAACATGGCCGCCGTACGGATAATCTGCGTGCCGTAACTGTGCTGCGTCCACCCCACGGCGTACAAAATGGTGGCCACCTTCTTCATGTCGCCATCCTTGCGGATGGACGTGTACATATCCGCGGCCTTCAGGAACTGGTCCTGGGGAATACCGGTAATGCGCTCGACCATTTCCGGCGTGTAACGCGAGTACTGCTGCTTGAGCAGTTGGAATATGCAGCGGGGGTGCTGGAGACTGAGATCGTAGGCGACCTTCTCCGGCATGAGCGGAATCGGGAAGGGAGGCTTGGCCGCCTCAACGGCTGGCTTCTGCGCCCGGCCATGCGCCGCTGGAGCAGCAGTCATGCCGCTCATGTCTCCACCCTCAGCGTAGTTCCACGTGGTTCTATCGTAGGTCTGCGTGGCGGAATCAAACCCGGCGTACAGGCCGTCCTCCGGCAGTTTGAACCCCTCGTTCACGATGAGCGCGGCGCTGGTGTAATTGAGCAAGTAATCCCTGGCCATGCGGTTGTTCTGGATGGCGTAGTTGATCACTCCGCCCAGAAATGCAATATCCGCGCCGGCCCGAATCTGGAGGAAAAGGTCTGAGGTCGCGGCGGTGCGGGTGAAGCGCGGATCCACCACGATCATCTTGGCATTGCGGGTCTTCTTGGCTTCAAGGGCCCACTTGAAACCACAGGGGTGGTTCTCGGCGGGGTTTCCGCCCATGATCAACATCATGTCGGTGTTCTTGATGTCGATCCAGCCATTCGTCATGGCCCCGCGTCCAAATGTTGGTCCCAAACTTGAGACCGTGGGCCCGTGTCAAACCCTGGCCTGATTTTCTACATAAGTGAGGCCCAGGCTGCGCATGGTCTTGACAGCCAGGTAGTTGAACTCGTTGGTGTCGGTGCAACCTCCGGTCCACGCTATGCCTTCACAGCGGTTCACGGTGTGTCCCTGCGCGTCTTTCTCGATGAATGAACTGTCGCGCGTCTTCTTGGTCCAGCGCGCGATCTCATCCAGCGCCTGCGGCCACTGAATATCTTCCCAGCGGTCTGACCCGGGCCGGCGCACCTGCGGCTTCAGCAGCCGCCGCGGATTCAGGATGTCCTGCTCGAGCGAAGCTCCCTTCGGACACAGCGTGCCGCGATTGATGGGATGGTCAGGATCGCCCTCGACGTGGATCACCTGCGGCGTCACGTTCTTGGCCTTATCGCCAATGGTATAAATAAGGACGCCGCAACTCACCGAACAATACGGACACGTGGATCGCGTCTCCGTAGCGCGGGCGATTTTAAGTTCCTTTAGTTGCGCCACCGCGGGAATCAAATCAAATCCCAGGAGAGAGACAGCCGCGCCGCCAGTGAGCGCGCCTTTGAGGAAGGTTCTGCGGGAGAGTTCCATCGTGTCCTCCAGCCGCTTCGATCGCAATTGGTGACGACCGCCAAGAAGCACGCGGCCGGTCCGCGCCCAAACTTGCCAGAAATATAGTCCCGCGCCTCATTCGCGGTCAACTGCCCAGCCGAACAAATATTCCACGGCCTTGAAAGTCCGGACCTACGCAGTTGCCTGCTGCGGGACGATGCCCCATAATCGCCCGGTGGCCAAAAATCCCTGGCAGCAGCGCATGCGGCGCGCTGAACGATTCGCCGCTCAGCATCCCTTCGCGGCTGAAATTCTGGGCTTCTATGTCCACGTGGCCCGCTTCCAGCAAGGACTGGGCCAGAAACTACAACATGTTTCTGCGGACTCTTCGGTCTCGCTCTCCAACCGGCCCGAATTTGCGGAACTTCTAGCCCGATTTCCGGAATTTCTATCTCTGATCGAGGAAAAAGCTCCCGCTCGCTTCGCCGAGGTGGGTCACGAATTGCGCAACGCGGCTCCCAGTTCATGGTCTGTGCTGCTCAACCACAGCTGGTCGAACAGTAATGAACCGCCTTCAGAGCCCCAGGAATTCCTCGCGGCAGCCTTTCTTCAGCCTTACGCCGAAACCGTTCGCTCCCGCGCTGGGTTGCAACTCGGGGGCTACACTCATCCGATGTGTCCGTTCTGCCATCGCAAGCCCGCCTTCGGAGTCCTCCGGCAGCTCGGTGATGGCGCCCGCCGCAACCTGCTTTGCGGCTTCTGTCTCTGTGAATGGGAGTTTCGCCGCATCGTGTGTCCGGCCTGTGGTGAGGAAGACCAAGCCAAACTTCCGGTCTACACCGCGGCCCAATTTCCGCACATGCGCGTCGAATGCTGCGACACCTGCCACGCCTACATCAAGTCTACGGACCTGACGAAGAACGGATTGGCCGATCCTCTGGTCGACGAACTTGCCTCGGTCCCGCTCGATCTCTGGGCACAAGAGCGCGGCTACGAAAAGATTCTCCCCAACCTGTTGGGAATGTGATCGAGCCGGCCTCTAACCAGAAGAGGATGGGATTGCCTACCAGATCAGTTTCAATCCGAATTGTACTTGCCGCGACGTAGTGGCGGTGCTGGTGATCGCGCCGGCTGTGCCCGAGACTCCGGAAGGAGTGAACACAATCAGATTCGGCGTATCGAAATTGGCCCGATTCAGAAGATTAAAGATTTCGGCGCGAAATTGCAGGGTCAAGCGTTCGCGAATTGATGTCTCTTTCAACGCCGAGAAATCCCAGGTAGCAAGACCCGGACCGACCAATGTGTCTCTCCCGAGATCACCGTAAAATCCGCTGTTAGCCGGCGGCTGGAGAAACGCATTTGGATCAAACCATTGATTGGGATTCCCCAGAATCACCGGTCCGGTAAAATCTGGATTGGCAAATGGCCGCACCGGATTGCGTGTGTCTCCGTTATTCGCCGGGTTATAGCTGAGTTGTGGAGTAAATGGAAATCCGCCTTGAAGGGTGACGATGCTGTTCACCGACCAACCGCCCACCAGCGCGTTGCCCCATCCTCCCAGGCCGTTTGCCAGGGCTTGCCCGCGCCCGAACGGTAACTCGTAGATAGCGCTGATCACCGCCACGTGCCTGACGTCATAGCCGGCGAGGCCATAGTCCGCGTGCAGATTGAACGGGTTCGCCGCCAGCGCCGGCGCGTTGGCGGAGGTTGTGGCATTCAACGAATCTCCATTGTCCAGCGCCTTTGACCAGGTATACACGCCGCGCAACGACAGGCCGTGGCTGAAGCGATGGTTGGCGTCCACCTGCAGCGCGTTGTAATTACTGTTGCCAAGCGAAAACCAGGTCCATGTGTTGGCCAGGGTGGGATTCGCTTTTGGCGTTCCGGCGGGAATGAAATAACTGCCGGCCGGAACCGGAGCGTTCGCCAACGCACCAGGAAAGGTGCCCGGGTAGGTCGCGGGACACGGCGCTGCCGGACAAATCGTCGGGAATGGTTCGTTGCCGTCGGCTCCAATAATTTCGTGATAGCCGTGCGACCCGACGTAAGCCACGCTCAAAGCCGTGTTCGGGGTAATTTCCTGTTGCACTCGCAATGACCACGAGATGAGAGTCGGCGTCTTCATGTCGGGCTGCACGCCCCCAGGCACCAACAGCGCCTTGGCAGGCACCGGAGCCGACGGGTCATGGGGAAGCTGCGAGACCGGCAGAGACGCGATGCTGTAAGTGGGATTAAACGGCGCATTCTGGTCCGCTCGATATCCCAGCGCATCCTGAAGATCGTTATACATGCCAAAGCCCGCGCGAAATACGGTCTTTGGACTGACCGGACTCCATGCGACGCCGATCCGCGGTTGAGGCAGAAACTTCGCGTGGTTGACGGTGAAGAGCGAGTCTGCAATTCTCGGCTGACTCGAGATGACGCCATTGCTGACTGTGTAGTTGGCGGCGCGACCATGAGCTTCGTTCCAACCGGTGGTGAACTCATCGCGGAAACCCAGCGACAGTGTGAGCTTCGGGGTCAAGCGAATGACGTCTTCAAGGTACCAGGCGCCAAACAGCGACCTCCAGTTCATTTCGGTGGGCGCGGGATCGTAAAGGAAGCTCGAGGTCGTTCCCTGCAGGAATGTCTGCAGGCTGGAGAACGTTGCCTGGCCGAACTGGCTCAGGGCGATCGTCTCGTTCGACTGAAAAGGCTGGAACCATGCGCCAACGCTTAATTGGTGCCGCCCCCGGGTGAGCGTCACCCGGTCTTCGAAGGTGAACAGGTTGCGTGCAATCTTCAGATTGCTTCCATTGTTGCTGCCCGCCAAACCAATCTGGGCCTGGGGATTCGACGCGGCACTGCCGCCCACCACGACCGCGCCCACCGGATGTCCCAGCAGGAAGCCGGGAACATCGGCCGCGGGCGTGCCCGGAGTTGGTTCTCCGGTAAAAAAGTAGCCTGCGCGCGAATAGCCCACCCGAGCGACGTTCAAGGTAGCGGATGAAAAGCTGTGCGTTTCCTCCAGGCTGAAGACTTGCTCTCGCAGGCTGACGAAATCGCTGCTGTACGGGTCGGCCGTGGTGGCCGTGAAGTCATCGCCGTCGTCGATCGTGTAAACCCCTGCCAGCGTGTCGCGCGAAGAAATAATCTGGTCCAGCCGGGCCGTGCCAAAATCTTCTCGAATAATCTGCAACGGGCTGCTGAACACTTGCGCGATCCCGTTAAAATCCGGCGCGCCAGGCGGAGCGATCGGCCATAAATTAAGCAGAGGCTGCACGCTGGGGACGGCGGCCGCTCGTGACGCCGCGTCTGGAACAAATGCCGCCGACGTCTGGTGCAGATGCTGGCGCAAGCCTTCGTAGTTGCCGAAAAGGAATGTCTTGCCGGTTTGTATGGGGCCCCCTAGTGAGCCGCCAAACTGGTTGCGCTGGAAAGGCGGGGCCGAGCCCTGGTCGAAATAGTTGGGGGCATCAAGAGCGTTGTTCCGCAGGAAATCATACGCGGACCCGTGTATTTGATTGGTACCCGACTGGGTCACGATGCTTACCTGGCCGCCCGGCCGTTTACCGTATTCAGCGCCGTAATTGTCACGCAGCACGTTGAATTCACGCACTGCATCAACGCCCAGCAGTTGCTGGCTGGTCCCTCCCGGCTGCATGTTGTTTTCCGCGGCGCCGGTGTACTCCACCCCGTTCAGCAGGAAAAGGTTCTGCTGCGGCCGATTGCCCGACACCGAGAAATTGTTTCCCGTGGTTGAATTCGATACGCCGATGCCCCCAGTCTTTTCCGCGGTGAAGTTGACGATGCCCGGGTTGAGCGTAACCAGCAAATCATAACTGCGCCCGTTGAGCGGAAGGTCTTTCACCTGTCGTTCCCCGACCAGTCCCGAGATATCCTGGGTGGTGACGCTCACGATGGCCGCGTCTCCTTTCACCTTCATTTCCTCGCTCACCGCTCCGAGGTGAAGAGTCAGATCGACCCTCGCATCTTGCCCGACCACAAGGCGGATTCCCGTTCGGACTCCTTCCGCAAACCCGGCCTTTTTCGCCCGCACCTCATACTCTCCGAGCGGAAGGGCAAGCCACTGATATCGTCCCGCCAGGTCCGTGACCGTATTGCGCGAAAACCCCGTGTCCAGGTTCCGGGCCGTCATACTCGCATCGGCCACGATCGCCCCCGACTGGTCGGTTACCACTCCAGACAACGCCGCTGACACTTGGGCCCAGCCGAATGAAGGGCATACACAAAGCAGCAGCGACAGAAGTGGCCAAAAGCCAGCTGCTCCTGCAGTTCTTCGGCGAGCGGCGTCGAGCACTGGCGATCTTGGCAACGACACCAGGCGCAGCCAGGGCTGATCCGGGCTCATCTTTGCGCATCACTCCGTTCTCCTGACACGAATCTCTCAGTCGAGAATGCACAAGTGTATAGTCAGACCGGTTAGCGTGTCTAATCGTATACGGTTATATCTCTCTTTACGCTTATTCCTTCGACTGCCCAGGCAGGCCTTCTGCGTGCGATTCCGTTGAACACTGATTGATTGACGGGGCCAGGGCGTGATTGTAGGATTCCCTTCGCGATGGCCGGCAAACCTGAAGCGCGACGCTCAAAACATAAAGACGAGAATCTGCTGAAGCTGCGCGAGGCGGCCCTGGAACTTCGCGTAAGCTTTCCCACCATCAAGCAGTGGATTTATAAGCGGAAGATTCGCAGTGTCCGAACCGCAGGAGGGCACCATCGCATTCCACAGAGTGAAATCGACCGCCTCCTGTTCCGGACCAGAGGCAAGACCGGCCCCGAACGAACTCTCGTCAGTCGCCGCGTCAGTGGAAGAAATCAGCTGGTGGGACGAATTGATACTGTCCGCATCAGCGGGCTCATGGCGGAAGTGAAGGTCTCGATCGGAGATCAGCAAATCACTTCGATCATCACCGCAAGCTCGGCCCGCGAAATGAACCTCAAGCCCGGCCAGACTGCGGCCGCCCTCATTAAAGCCACTGAAGTCATGATTCTCCGCGTGTAAAATTGATAGTGGCTTCTCACTCGCTTCTGCTGCTTGTGCTAGTGGACTTGGCAGAGCTTCCTGTAAACGCTTGGGAAAAGACCGGCCTATGAGCGACGATCCGAAGAAAGACAAATATTCGCGGCGCGGATTCCTGGGAATGGGGTCGGCGGCGCTAGCGGCTGCCGGATTGGTATCGGCAACCGATGCATCAGCCCAGAAGCAACGACCCTATCCTGCCAAGACCGACCGGAGCGCGAGCGCCCCGGGGCCAGGCAATCCTCTACTTGACGCCCAGAATCCCGACTCTAACTTACCGCCGGCCACCGACGCAGGCGGCGTGCCGACCTTCAAATATCCATTCGCGCTCTCTCACAAACGGATGCAGGAAGGCGGGTGGTCGCGCGAAGTTACGGTCAGGGAGCTTGCGGTTTCCAAGTCGATTGCCGGCGTGGACATGAGACTGACCGCCGGAGGCATACGAGAACTGCATTGGCACACGGCGGCAGAGTGGGCCTTCATGCTCTACGGAAACGCCCGCATCACGGCGATTGATTTGGACGGCAAGAGCTTCGTCAGCGACGTAACCGAAGGCGATCTCTGGTACTTTCCCACCGGAATACCGCATTCCATTCAAGGGCTGAATCCCGATGGGGCCGAGTTTCTGCTGGTGTTCGATGATGGCAACTTTTCGGAATATGAGACGGTGCTGCTCACCGACTGGATGGCGCACACGCCTCAAGACGTGCTGGCAAGCAACTTCGGCGTGAGTGAGCAGGCCATGGAAAAAATGCCGAAGCGGGAGAAGTTCATTTTCCAGGCTGAAGTTCCCGGCCCGCTAGCCGCGGACCAGAGGTCCGCCGCCGGGTCCCTCGGCGCATCGCCCCAGGATTTCGCTTTTCGCGCGGCGCAGCAGCCGGCTTCAAAGCGCACCCGGGGAGGAGAAGTGCGGATCATCGATTCCAGCAAGTTCAAAGTGTCTACCACGATTGCGGCGGCGCTGGTCACCGTTCACCCCGGAGGAATACGCGAACTGCACTGGCACCCCAACGCCGATGAATGGCAGTACTACATCGCTGGTGCAGGACGAATGACCGTATTCGCCACCGGAGGCCGGGCACGCACCATGGATTTTCAGGCCGGAGACGTTGGCTATGTCCAGAAGACGCTGCCCCACTATGTCCAGAATACGGGCAGCACGGACCTCAAGTTTCTCGAGATGTTCAAGAGCAGCGTCTATCAGGACCTGGCGCTCTCGGAATGGCTCACTCACACCCCGCCCGATCTCGTCATGGCCCACCTCGGTATTGATAAGGCCACGCTCGACGCCATGCCGAGGGAAGAGATCGTCGTGATGCCGAAATAGCGCGGCGCGGGAAAATCAGAAATACCTTCTGGATTCCGCTTGGAATAATTCCTACCGAAGCGCCCTTTCCATGGGCAAGTACCAGGCAAAATAGACCAACACAAAAATCAGAGCGACGAACACTCCCACCGAGGCCAGAAGCAACAAGCCATCGCGGGTCCTGAATTGGACCTTGTTCTTGTTCTTCTTCTTTGTCGATAGGACCCTGGCCGGCTTTGATGTCCGTTCCAAGTGTCCCGCAAATCGGTCGCTGCGCAAGTGTCCTCTCGTCGCGATATACGCGAAGCTTTGGTTCCCGCCTAGATACCGGTTGTCTGATACCGCAACACGGCCAGGGCGAGCCGGTAGTCGTAACCAGCCTGGGCGCTGCTGATCTGGGCCTGGGTCTGCTGGAGCTGCGCCTGGCTCAACTCAACGATGGAACTCAGGCCCAGGTTGTAGCGTGTCTGCGCCAGATCGAGCGCAAGATTCGCCTGGTCCACCAGCTGCTGGGTAACACTCACCCGCTGGTACGCGGTATTTGCATTGAGCCAACTGGTGCGCACATCACGCGAAATCCGGTTTTGCAGATCACGCAGGCGATCCTGGGTGGCCTGCGTTCTCAAACGCGCCTCGCGGGACCTGGCGGAATAGAGAAACCCGTTGAACAGGGGAATTCCCACGTTGATGCCCACTGCGCCGTACCAGTTGGAAAGAACAGGGTTGCGCACCGGGGTATCTCCCACAACCCCGACGGCCTGGATGGTGGGATAAAAAAGGTCGTGTTCCGCGGATTGAAACTTCTCCGCGGATTGATACTGAAAGTCGAGCGCCAATATTTCCGGGCGCATGGCGAAGGCCGATGCGATGAGGTCGTCCACATTGCCCGGAGGCAAAGTAATCGGCGTCGTGTCTTCGACCAGCTGAAAATTGCGCAGACCCGGATATCCCAGCACGGCAGAGAGGGCGGCCAGAGCGGCGTCCTGGTTATTTTCCGCGTCCAACAGAAGGAGCTTGGCCTGTGCCAGGTTGACGGCGGCGAAACTGAAGTCCAGTTGCGACCTCAACTTGCTCTTGAACAAAGCCTCTACCTGGTCCGAAAGCGTCTGCCGCGCACTCACCGTCTGCTGCGCCACGGTCAGTACTGCATGGGCCTGCAAGGCGCTGTAGAAGGCCTGGTCCACGGCCAGCAGGATCTGTTCCTTCGTGGCCAGGGCATTCTGGCTTTCAGCCTTGGCCGCATAATTGGCGCTGGCGGCCAGGTTCGTGGTGCGTCCGAAGTCGGTAATCAACTGATTGACCATGACTCCGGCCGCGGCACGTTCCAAAATGATGGGATTGTTAAGTCCGCCCGCCGTGATGCGGCTGTTGTCCTGGGAATCGACGCCGGTGAGGTTTGCGGTCGCGCTCGGCCACAAATTTGAACGTACTTCCCGCGTGACTTGCTGGGATGCGAGAGCCGTCAACCGCGCCACTGAAATCTGCGGATTATTCTTCACCGCCAGCGCCTCGGCGTCCTTCAGGGACAGCGGCGTCCCACTCGCGGGGTTGGCCTGCGAAGCGGAAGACGTCCCCCCGTTCGCAGACGGGGCGGGAGCAGTCTGGCTGGAACTCGCCTGCGGTGTTGGGGCCGATGGCAAACTCTGCGCCTGCTGTCCCCACAACGCCAGCGGCAAACTGCAGAGAGAAACCAATAAGACGGAGCGGACCGCCAAGCTGATTCTCATTACGCGACCGCTCCGGAGCCCTGCGCTTGTTCCTCTTTCTCGTGTACCCAGAGATAAGCGGCAGGAACGAGATAGACGGTCACTACAACCGAGAGGAGCAGTCCGCCGATGATGGCGCGTGCCAGCGGCGCATAGGCCTCGGCGCCGGTGCCCAGCTTAAGCGCCATGGGTATCAGGCCAATTACGGTCGCCAGAGACGTCATCAGCACGGGCCGCAACCGGATGCGGCTGGCCACCTTCACGGCTTCCTTCAAGGGCTTCCCTTCCCGCCACAAGCTCCGCGAGAAATCCACGATCAGGATGCTGTTCGACACCACGATTCCCACCATCATCACCAGCCCCATCAGCGACATGATGTTCAGCGTGGTCCCGGTGAACAACAACATGAACAAGACCCCGGCAAGTCCCGGCGGGATAGCGAAAAGTATGATGAACGGATCAAGAAAAGACTCGAACTGCGCTACCAATATCAGGTAAACCAGGGCTACCGACAGCAGAAGCCCCAACCCGAAACTCTTAAAGGAAGAGCGCATGCCCTGCACGGAACCGCGCAAATCCACGTGAATTCCTTCCGGCAGCTTGGTTTGATCCACAATTTTTTGAATGGAACTGCTCAGGTCGCCCAGGTCCTCACTTTGGGGGGCCACATAGACATCGATCACGCGTCGCAACTGGTAATGGTCGACTTCAGTGGGCGACTCGATAGGGGCGACGTCTGCCACCGAATCGAGCTGCGTGGTTTGACGGTTGGACGCGGCACGAATCGGAATCTGCTTCAGATCGTTAAGCGAACCTACCTGGGTTTCCGGATATTGCACGGTTAACAGGTAGTCATTGCCGCTCTTGGGGTCGACCCAGTAGCTGGGAGCAATCATCCCGTTGGAGGTGAGGGCGGTAATGACGTTATCGCCTACTTCCTTTTGGCTTAGTCCCACCAGGCTCGCCCGCTCGCGATCGATATCAAGGCGCAATGCCGGATAGTCGAGGTCCTGTGGGACCAACACATCACTTACGCCTTTCAGATGGCGGACCTTGTTCGCGATACCACTTGCGGTCTGGAAAGTCTTGTCCAGGTCCATTCCGCTCACCTGCACATCAATCGGCGCCGGCAAGCCCAGGTTCAGGACTGAGTCCACCAGACCGCCGGCCTGGAAATAGGCGCTGAGTTCGGGCAAATCGTTGCGCAATGCCAACCGTACTCGATTCATATACTCGTAACTTCCCACCTTGTGGCCTTCGTTCAGGCTGACTTGAATAAAACCGGTGTGCGAGGCGGAGTTCGGTGTATACATCGCAGAAAATCCGGGCGCGATCCCGATGTTCGAAACAATCATGCCCAGTTCATTGGGAGGCACAATCTCCCGGATTTTGTCTTCCACCTGCTTCACACTTTGTTCCGTCAATTCAATCCTCGTGCCGGAAGGGGCCTTCAGGTTAATCACGAACTGGCCTGGATCGGTGCGGGGGAAATAGGCGACACCGACCAGCGGATACAGCGAGAGGCTCAGCAAAGCAATGCCCACCAAGCCAACGGTGGTAGCGGCCGGCCGCAGCAGGGACTTGCCCAGCGTGAGGTCGTAACGCCGCACCAGTTTTTCAAAATAACGGTTGAAGGTGGCAACAACCCGGCCAAAACCTGTTGAGCTCACTTCGTGTTCGTGCACCAGGTGAGGCGACTTGATCAGCTTGGCGCAGAACAGGGGCACCACTGTCATCGCGACGAAGAACGAGGCCAGCATCGAGAGCACAACCGCCACCGCCAGCGCGATAAACAGGAATCGGCTTACGCCATAGAGAAATACGACGGGAAAGAAAACCACAATCGTGGTCAGGGTCGCGGCCAGAACCGGCAGGGCCACTTCCTGGCCTCCCTTCTCCGCCGCCACCTCGGGCGCTTCCCCCATTTCCATGTGGCGGAAGATATTTTCGAGCACCACGACCGAGTTATCGATCAGGCGCGAAAATGCGAGGGCAAAACCTCCTAACACCATGGTGTTGACGGTTCCCCCGGCGGCGCTGATCGCGAGAAAGGCGGCCAGCACCGAGAGCGGAATCGAAAGAAACACGGCAGCCGTGGCACGCATGCTTCCGAGAAACAGCAATATCATCAAACCGGTAAGGATCAGCCCGATGGCGCCTTCATGCAAAAGGTTCTCAATCGCTTTCTTCACGAAGATGGATTGATCGAACACCACCCTGGCCACCAGCTGTCTGGGAACATCGGTCAAACCGGCGACGGCATCCTTGATTCCGTTCACGACCGAGATGGTGTTGGTGTCGCCGCCCTGCTTGAGAATCGGCAGGTAGACTGAGGGCTGGCCGTCCACCCGCACGATGTTGGTTTGGATGGCGTGTCCGTCCACCGCCTTGCCGATGTCCTGTACCAGCACGGAGGCATTGCCTACTGTTTTTAAAGGCAAGCGGTTGATTTCGGTCGTGGTGGGCAGCTGGCTGTTGGTGTAAAGGTTGTAGTCAATCGGGCCAATCTTAACATCACCGGCCGGTAAAATCAGGTTGCTGTCATTGACGGTTCGCACGACATCCATGACGCTGAGCTGGTGCGCCTGCAGTTTCAGCGGGTCAACATAGACCATGATCTGCCGGTACCGGCCCCCGAACGGCTGCGGCACCGAGGCGCCCGCCACATTCGCCACCTGGTTTCGCACGTTGTATTGACCCAGGTCGCGCAGCTGAGTCTCATTCAGCCCTTCGCCCTTGAGCGTGATCAGGCACACCGGCAGGCTGGAAGCGTCAAACTTCAGCACCACGGGCGGCAAGGTGCCGGGCGGGAGTTTCCGCAAGTCGGCCATGGCCAGATTCGAAATTTCGCTCAAGTCGGCATCCGCATTGGTCCCGGGCTGAAAGTAGATCTTGATCAGGCTGACGCCCGGCAAGGAACGGGATTCGATGTGATCAATATTGCTGCCCAGCGTGAAGAATCGTTCGAATCGGCCCGTGATGTCCGTTTCAATCTCCTCGGGCGGCATTCCCGAATAAAAGGTGGCCACGACGACCACCGGAATGTTGATGGGCGGGAACAGGTCCACCGGCATGCGAGCCAACACCGAGGTGCCAACGATACCGATGATCAAACAACATACAATGATGAAGTATGGATTCTTGATCGCAAAACGTGACATCAGTAGGGGCCCTCTTTTTTGCTTTCCGCAATCACTTTAGGGTTGACCAGATCTCCGGGACGGAAGTCGCTGCGCGAACCGATCACCACACGATCCTTGGGGTTGAGACCCGAGAGCACTTCCACCTGGTTTGCGCCCTCCATGCCCAGGCGTACATCGCGCTCTTCAATACGGTTCCCCGAGTTCACCACCAGTACAGTTGTCTCGGCGCCGTTCCGGTTGAGCGCCTGGATCGGAACCGCCAGCGCGTTGTCCTTTCTCGCCAGGGTAAGTTTGACTTCGGCATACATGCCTTGGACAATGGCGCCGTTGGTATTGCGCACGTCCACTTCGGTATGCATGGTGCGTGTCTCCTGGTTGACCGCATCGGCAAAGCGAGCCACCTTCCCATCAAAGTCGTGGTTCAGGGCCTGCACATGCACCACCACGGTCGTGCCCAACCGGATCATCGGAACAACCGATTCCGGCACCGGCAGGGTTAGCCGGAACCGGTCATTCTCGGCCACGCTGACCACAGGCAGAGCCTGCGTATTGGAGTTGGTCCCGGCTTGGACCAGCGCGCCCGTATCCACGTTGCGCCTGGTGATGACACCGTCAAACGGGGCCACAATGCGGGCGTAGTCGCTCATGGCGCTCAACCGCTTTTCCTCGGCAATCGCTACGTCGAGCTGATTCTGGGCTTCCGAGAGGGCGGCTTCATCGGCCGAAATCTGCGCCTCTCCTTCCTTGTCCTTGGCCATCACGTCATCCAATTCCTGTTCCGCGATCAGTCCCGGACGCGCACTCGACGCTTGCTTCAGGCGGGCATAGTCCAGGTGCGCGGCCTGATGCAGCGACTGGGCGCGATCCAAGTCGCTCCTGGCGCGGCGGACCGCATCCCGGCTGCGGCGAATCGCCGCCGATGCGCCCTGCAGTTGAGCGTCTAACTCTGGAATCTCCAGGATGGCCAGGGTCTGTCCGGTTTTGACGTGGTCTCCCACATCCACATAAATCTTGCGGATGTAGCCCGCAACCTTGGCATGCACATCAACTTCCTGAAAAGGACGAAACTCCCCCGACAGGGTGAGAGTGTCGGAGATGGAGCTCCGCTCCGCCAGCGCCACCGCAACCGGGCGGAGCGCCGTCGGCTCCCTCATCTCGGCCTTGGCATTTTTCCCCGCAAATCGCAGAATCACTATCAGTACAACTGCTGCTATCGCTGAGGGAATCAAAAATGACCGCTTACTCATGTTTGTATCCATCCATTCGAGACTCGATTGATTCGACGCCCGAGAAGATCTGCTCTCCTAAATGGTCTTCTCCCCAGAACGTACTGCACGAACACTGCGCGACTTCGTGGAACCGAAGTAGAAATCGCCCTGGCAGCCGGCAATTGTGAACCCCTTCGCCGCAGCAGGTTGCCAACTCAAGTACGACTACGCGGAAACCCGCGCTGGATCGGAGTTGCCCTTTGAACGACTGGGGATCGGCCATAAACACTTTGGCCTCAAAGTAACGATGAAGCTGCTAGGGAACAGAGGTTAACTGTGAGGAGGGGGACGATCGTAAAGCCAGGTCTCGGAGTAAAAAGTCGTGCTGGGGAAGACAGCCGGGACCGCGTAGACCAAAGCCCGCGGTGGCTCAAACACCTTGAAACTGGAAGCCGGAGCCGTCCACTTGAGTCCGTCGCCCAGAAGCTGCTGCCGGTGGGCATGGGGAGAGTAGGTCTGTACCGAGGTTATGCCAGGGGTTTCCGAAACCGGTATGGTGAACCGCGTGGCCAGACTTACGGTGAGAGAGCAGATGGCTAGACACACCAGCGCGACCTGATAGGAAGAACTCAGACGCATGCGAGTGCAAAGATATGTCAGCAAGAACGCTCCGAAGCCAATCTGCAGGTCGTACTGGTACACATTATACATGATGGTCAAAGCACCGTGAGCAAACCACCAGCACACTTTGGTTGGGCTGCTAAAGAGTAACGAGCGGGCGCCGAACGCGAAAGTGACACCAACCCCGTAAACATTATGGTAGGTCTCAAAGACCGGTTCCTTTGTTAACAATTGATGAATCCGCGCCTTCGGCTGATCACTGACGATCAATCACTTTGGTCACTCTGGATCAACTGGTAGACCGTGGGGCCTTGGCCCCGGGGTTCGGCTATGGGCGATTCGTCATTCCATACCCGGGGCCCTCCTTCCGTCCCCAATTCACTCGATATTCAAGAGATTTTCATCAGCCGTTAACAATTGGCCGCTACCATCCCTGACTTATCCTCACTCTGGTTCAGGAGCAGTTCCCGTTGGGGCTCCCGAAATGAGTGCATCTTGATGTCTCTACGGAGGAAAAATGAAGAAAGGCATGGCTTTCGCCTTGTCTCTTGCGCTCGCTACCGGTGCATTTGCGGCCCCGGCGCCACAGAGTACCCCTGCGGCCACCACAAAAAGCACAAAGAAGAAGGCCGCCAGTGTCTCTAATGCCGAAGTCGCGCGCCGTCTCGATGAAATGCAGCAGTCAATTGGCGCGCAGCAGCAGCAAATCCAGCAACTCATGCAGCAGTTGCAAAACCGCGATGCGGTGATTCAACAATTGCAACAGCAATCGAGCCAGGCTCAAACCGCAGCCGGCCAGGCTGAGCAGAAGGCCGACACTGCGCTTTCGCAAACCGCGGAACAGCAGAAGGTGGTTGCCACCACGAACAGCGATGTCACCGACCTGAAGAGCAACCTAACCAACACCGCGCAAGCGCTCCAGGAGACCCAGAAATCCATGTCCGAGAGCCCGCTGGCCATCCGTTTCAAAGGCGTCACTCTCACCCCGGGCGGCTTCATAGCGGCAGAAACGGTGACCCGCCAACGGGCCAATGAGTCCGACATCAACACCCCGTTTAATAGCATTCCGTACCCGGGGAACGCACTGGCCCATATTGGCGAGAATGCTTTCACGGCTCGTCAGTCCCGGCTGAGCATGCTTGCGGAAAGCAAAGTCGGCAACACCAAATTGACCGGATACTGGGAAGCTGATTTTCTTGGCACAGGTGTGACGTCCAACAACCGGCAGAGCAATAGCTATGTGCTTCGCCAACGGATTCTTTACGCGCAGGCCGCGTTTGATAGTGGGTGGACCATAACGGGCGGTCAGCAGTGGTCGTTGGCGACGGAAACCAGAAAAGGAATTACAAACCGCCAGGAAGTACTTCCGCAGACCATTGACTCGCAGTATCAAGTGGGCTTCAGCTGGGAGCGGCAGTATGGCTTCCGCGTGGTCAAAGACTTCGGCGGTAAATTCGCTCTTGGCCTTGCCGTAGAAGGACCACAGGCAACCATCGGTGGACGAGGTTTTTCTTCCATCACGACAACGACGGTGGGGAGTGCTTCAGTTGCCACGACCGGGAATGCCTTCGTCTTTGGTCCGGGGAGCGGCGGCGGCCTGTATAACTTCGTGGACACGACCGGATACTCCTTCAACAAAACGCCTGACATCATCGTCAAGGCAGCGGCGGATCCCGGGTACGGCCATTACGAACTGTTCGGCGTCCTTAGCACGTTCCGCAATAGAGTTTACCCCTGCGGCGTAGTGGGGACGAATGCAAAGGATACAGCTCCTCCGGCGACCCCCACGGAGATTCCTTGCTCGGTCGATGGCTCCACTTCGCCGAGTTCAGTTGGCGCGTTCAACGACACCCGTACGGGCGGTGGTCTCGGAGCTAACTTGCGCGTTCCTGTGTTTACGAAGAAGGTGGAGTTCGCTCTTCAGGGAGCCGCGGGAGATGGCATCGGGCGTTACGGGTCAGCACAGCTAGCCGATCTAACGCTCCGCCCCGACGGTACCCAAGCCTTGATCCGCACGGCCCATGCACTTGGGGAATTGGAGTTCCACCCAACCCCGAAACTGGATATTTACGCATACTACGGGGGAGAGTACGCGTGGCGCGCCGCTTATAAAGGATACGACAGCATCTCGGTCACCAAGACGCCGGCAATCCCAGCCACAGCCACGACTCTTGCGATTCCCGCCACAACAACGACCGCATTCAAGCTAAATCAGATCGGTGGATTCGGTTCGCCATTCGCTAATAATTCGGGTTGTAGCACGGAGAATCCGCCGTCCAACCAGCTTACTCCGTCCGGCGGCGGCGCCTGTGCGGGCGACACTCGCCTGATCATGGAGGGAACCATTGGGTTCTGGCATCGGTTTTACCAAGGACCCAAAGGCGGACTTCGCTGGGGGCTTCAGTACTCCTACTTTACCCGGAGCGGCTGGTCGGGGAACAACGGCACAGCAATCAGCATTTCGCCCAAGGCCGTGGACAACATGGTGTGGACCTCATTCCGCTACTACCTGCCGTAGGTCGCAGCATCTCCGGCGTGGCTCACACGCCGCGCCGGAGACCGCTTTTAAGCCCAATGAAGGATCAGAACGCGTAACTTGACCGTACCAAACGGGTACGCAAAAAGGGTTATGCAAATGGAAAACACTGAAGTCTCGTTATCTGAATTGCTGGGCCGCTCCATCAAGGACTTCGAAAAAATCGAAGACGACCCGAAGACTCTAACCTTCGTTGCCCGGAGGCTGGGCAACATCGTCAAACACATGAAGGACCTCTGCGAAGATCTGCAACCGCGTGGAGGACACGGCGCCAACTGGCGCAGCACCCACACCAGCGAACGATCGCCGCAGCGGACCGAATCGTTCCGCTGACCACGGTCGTTCTATCGCTACTCCCAAACATTAGTCGCGCTGCGAGGCCGGCTGATTTTCTGACGGTCACACCTTACTACTGTGATCCCGCCCTCTCCGCGCCCAGTCCGGTGTTGGAGCGCACCAGCAGTTCATTGAATTTGTGTTCCGAGCTTGGTTCGTGGCTGAGCAGTGTGCCCAGGATCGCTGCCAGGAATCCGAGCGGGATGCTGACGATGCCGGGGTTCTCCAGCGGAAACCATGCTTTCGCCTGAATCAGGTGGCGGGCCGTGCCGGTGACGGTCGGGGGATCAACCGCCATCAGGCTGGGACCAACCAGGATAAGCCCAATCGAAGCCAGCAGGCCAACCGCAAGGCCGGCAACCGCTCCCGTGGTGTTGAATCTGCGCCAGAAGATAGAAAGAACAATCACCGGCAGGTTGGCGGAAGCCGCGACCGCGAATGCCAGAGCTACGAGAAAGGCCACGTTCGCGGCGGGACCCAGCACGATCGCAATCGCGATCGCAACCGCACCGACGACGAAGGCCGAAATGCGCGCCACCAGCACTTCTTCCCCTGGCTTCCGCTCGACCCCGCGATGGATCACATTGGTCCAGAGGTCATGCGCGAAGGAAGTGGAAGCGCTGATGGTAAGCCCCGCCACCACCGCCAGGATGGTCGCAAATGCAATGGCGGAAATGAATGCAAAGAAAATGTCCCCTGCGAGCGCTTGTGCCAGCAAAGGAGCGCTCATGTTGGTGCCACCATGGGTGGAGATGAAATCGCGGCCCACGATGGTAGCAGCGCCAAAGCCGAGGAAAGTGGTCATGATGTAGAAACTGCCGATCAGGACCATGGCCCAGACCACGCTCTGCCGCGCAGTCCTGGCGTCGGGCACAGTGTAGAAGCGGACCAGGATGTGCGGAAGACCGGCGGTGCCAAAGATCAACGCCAGGCCTAAGGAAATGAGCTCAAGGGCGCCGTAAGGCGGTCGGTAGCGCAGGCCGGGCTGGAGGAAGTCTTTCACCACCTCTTGCCCTTTCTCGTGATAGGTGACGTGGCCGATGGCGTTGAAGAAATCGCCCAGACTGAAGTGGAAGTGAGCCAGGACCAGGATGCTCAGCAGGATGGTGCCGCCCATCAGCAAGATCGCCTTGATGATCTGCACCCAGGTGGTGGCGAGCATCCCTCCGAACACCACATAACCGATCATCAGAATGCCCACACCGATGACCGCAGTGTGGTAGCTGATTCCGGAATCCTTCAGCAAGAGCGCGACCAGAGCACCCGCGCCCACCATTTGCGCAATCATATAAAAGGTGCTGACCGTCAGCGTGCTGATGGAAGCCATGGCGCGCACCGGGCGGGGATTGAGCCGGTAGGCGAGGACGTCCGCCATGGTGTAGCGGCCGGCGTTGCGCAACGGTTCAGCAACCACCAGAAGAACGGTGAGATAGGCGACCAGCCATCCCACCGAGAACATAAAGCCGTCGTATCCCTGAAAGGCGATGATGCCGGCAATGCCCAGGAAGGAAGCGGCGCTCATGTAGTCGCCGGCGACAGCGATGCCATTCTGCCAACCGGTCACGCGCCGGCTGGCAGCGAAGTAAGCGCTGCTACCCGCCGACCGCTTTGAGGCCCAGTACGTAATCCCGACAGTGATAGCGATGAAGATCAGGAACATCACCAGCGGAGTCGACATTTAGCGGACCTCCGGCTTGTTCGGTGAATTGTTTTCTGCCTGCTTAATGATGTCCTCTGCGAGTTTGTCGAAGTTATTGGCTGCTCTTACGTACAGCCACGCAACGGTCCATGCCATGAAAAATTGCGAAAGTGCGAACAGGTAGGCAAGGTTGACCACGCCAATAACCCTGGTCTCCATGAATTGCGGGGCATACCCCACGAGAATCGGCAGCAGGAAGTAATAAACCAGGAAGAATATGAAAGCCGGAATAATGAATGTCTTCTTGGTGGCCATGAGGTCTTTGAATTCCCGCGTCTCGGCGATGCGGTCCCATTCGGTTTTGTCGGCCTCATAACGCTTGACGGATTCGCTCATATCCTTCTCCCCTTTGTAATGACGACGCACCCAGGGCTGCGCCGCTGCGTCACAAAACTGAGAACCTGCGCTGATGTCGGAACTAAATATGCACGGAAACTGCGCCACCGATCCCGGTCGTGGTAAACGCGTGCGGAGAGCCTACACACCAAATTGCCGCAAAGCAATTGGTGCAGCCCCATCAGAATTCGGGCGCGCGAACCCCCTCGCAGCAGGATTTGGAACCCCACACGCGCCCCTTGCGACCGCGCTAGCGCACGCCTCACCGTGCAGATATTCGGCCCCTTCGCCGCACCCGCCCAGAAAGCTGGCTGCAGTGGAGAAGTGTTGCATTTCAGCTGCAAGTATTTTCCAGCCAGTGCGGGGAGGAATTTCCGGCTTATTCGTGCCAGCCGGCGGACGGCCGCGAAGAAGTGAGGCCGCGGTCCATTTGATCTTCTAATCGAATCAGCTACTTCCGAGAATCGGCCTCCAATGCCATGGCTGGTGGATGGCGCGATCCACCCGCGGTTACTCCGAAAAAGGGGGCCAACAGTATTTACAACTTCTCACTCATCACTTTTCCACAATCCCCGGCGGACCTCCAGGAGACAAGCGGCTTTCCTCACAGAAGCTGAATGAGTAGTTTATTCTCTGTTCATAAAACACTTTATGTCATACATTACCTAATCGCTGAAATGCCGCGCTGGGCAAGGGAAAAGCGGGATTGTGACATTCAACAAATTGATTTGACTTCGATCCCGATGATGTACAGAATGTGCCAACCACTCTAGCAGAGGGCCAGCCGCCCTTTTCCCCCCGCTGGATTAAGCATGAGTTCGCAAGATCGCTTTGGGGAGTTATTGTGTGAACGCAGCAACCTCTCAACGAATAACTGTGCTTGTGGCCGACGCCAACCTGATGGCGTGTCGCTTACTCGCGGGCCTGCTGGAACGCCAGCGCGACTTTGAAGTGGTGGCGTATACGTCCGACCAGGAATCCCTGCTGCGTTCGGCGCAGAAAACTCCAGTGAACGTGGCTCTCATTGCCGCGGAGTGGGGCGATGGTCGCCTGACGGGATTGACCATGGCGCAAAGAATGCGCGAGGCCAATCCGGATTGCGCCATCGTGCTGTTGCTGGATGAAACCAGTCCCCACCTTATTGTCGAGGCCATGCGCGCGGGCGCCCGGGGAGTTTTTTTCCGTTCAGAGTTTGAATCTGCGGCGCTCTGCAAATGTGTACGCCGGGTGTACGAGGGCCAGATATGGCTCAAGAGCAAAGACGTGAAACATCTGGTGGACGCCCTTGGCCAGCCCCGTTGTTTGCAGGTGCTGGACGCGGGAGGCGTGAACCTGCTCACCAACCGTGAACAGGACGTGATGCGCTTGGTCGCCGAGGGTTTGGGGAATCGCGAAATCGCGCAACAACTGAACCTCAGCCAGCACACGGTGAAGAACTATTTGTTTCATATCTTCGACAAGCTGGGGGTCTCGAACCGGGTTGAGCTCGTGCTGTACGCCACAACCATCGCGAAGAAGTTAGAGGCTCTCTCTCCCACCAAAGCAGAGGCAGTAGCCGTCGGCTCGGGACATCGCAGCAAAATAGCGTAGGCCGCTGCCATCACCCCGATCGACGCCGGTATCCGGCAGGGCATCACAGGAGTGATGCCCGCCACCCGCTATTTTCCACTTGGACGAGGCGGAAGCTAAAGGCAGTCGCGACCAGAGGAAGGTCGTCCGATGATCACTGCCGCCGCGGGAACATCCCTTGATAAACCGCTTCTACCTTGCGAGCCTTTTGCTCGATGGTGAAGTGGTCACGAACTCTTTCCCGGCCGCAAGCCCCCATGTCGGCGGCCAGGGCAGGATCGGCAAGCAGTCGACTGATGGCGTCAGCCATGGCTTGAACATCTCCCATCGGCACCAGAATTCCTGTCTTGCCGTCCTCAACGATTTCGGGAACACCGCCGCCGTCGGTCGCAATGACGGGCTTTCCCGCCGCCATGCCCTCGATGATCACCTGCCCGAACGGTTCTCCGGTGGTGGACGCGTGCACAATCAGGTCCATGTCGGCGATCATGTTCTGGACATCTTTGCGGAAGCCGGTGAACGTAACCAGGTCCGATATTCCAAGACTTTCCGTCAGCGACCGCACCTTCCGGTCATATTCTGCTTCGCCAAACAACGCTGACCCTACAATGAAAAATCGCGCCTCCGGAAAATTCTGGCATACCCGGGCCGCCGCCTGCAGAAAAATGTGCTGGCCCTTCCAGGGCGAAATCCTGCCGATGAGGCCGATGCGAACCTGGCCATTGCGGGCTGCGGTTCGGCTGGCTGGAAATGGCCAGGGTGTCCCGTCGTGCACCACCGCGCTCCGCTTTCTGCTGCCGCCGGAAGATGGGACGGAACTCACCGGCGGCGCGCTCGGGTACAAAGAGCGCAGAGTCGCCGCGGAATTCGTGATCACGAAATGAGGGACCCATCGCGACAGCAGGCGGAACATCCGCACCACGGACGGGGGAAGATAGTCTTCGTCAATTCGATCGCGGACATGCCATATGACCGGACACCGCGCCAGCCGCCCCGCGATTCCACCGATCACGTCCGCCTTCAGTGAATTCGTGTGGACCACATCCACATCGCTTCGACGAATAAACCGGGCCAGCCTCCAGATATACCCAACCCCACTGAGCGTCGCTCGCAGACGAAACAATGACCCTATGCCCAGGGAATCTTTCTTCGCGCCCGCGACCGCAACTGGCAAGGGCAATACATGGGTATCGGCGAAAGGATTCATCTGTTCGACAACCGGGCCGTAAGCGCCGAAGACGACGACCGGCGTGACCTTGCGGGTATCCAGGTTGCGTACCAGATTCAACATCGCAATTTCGGCTCCGCTCTGGGCCGCGGTATGGTCGAAAAACAGGACGCGAACCGGTGAAGACGAAGTCTCCTCCCCACGATGCACGACTTCCAGCGGGGCCACGTCCTGGCGGCGGGGAAGTCGTACCGCCGCTCTTCTGGCAACCTGACTTTGAGTGGGCATGATCCTGAATTGCTCCCCAACGCGGCGAAGAAGTCGCTCTCGCTCTTTGGCGCCTAATCATGCCTATCGCCAAACATATCGTCAAGAGAGAGATAACTCCTCCTAACCGCCTTCTCTGCTGAACCCGCGGGCGCTAGCTCGAGACGCTTACATTCTTCTCTCCGGACGAATTGGCGGCGGAGTTTGACCGCCCTGACTTTCACTCTTCCCCGCTTACGAAAGTAAGGCTCACTTTCTGTCTCTTGTAAGTTACCGGGACCATGCGTACTTTCCACACTTCGGTCGTAGTGTAGACCATCAATGTCAACGGACGTGGCTATGCCGATTGCGAGTGCACAAAAAGCAAGCCTGAGGAGGGCCAAGCGCTATCCGATGAGCGCGGCTGTCACTTTCTGCTGGGACCCCGGCGACGGGGCCTTACAAGAGGGCCGAGGCACAACCGTCGACATCAGCAGCTGCGGAGTCTTCGTAATCAGTGACGTGCTGCCGCGAGCCGGCGGCCGGCTGGAACTCGAAATCGATTTGCGGCCAACCGGTCGAGACTCCCGGCTGGTCCGCTTTCACGGCGAAGGCAAAGTCGTGCGCACCATCAACCAGGGTTCGGAATCGGGGTTTGCCGCTGAGGTCCTGTTTCAAACCGAAGGCCTTGACAGTCCGGTTTTCGAGTACGGGGGCGCAATTCAGTAAGAGTCTTTTTTGGAGAAGGAGTCGATTTATGCTCCGCAGGCTTTACATTCTCACCTTAACGGCGTTCGCCATGCTGGCGTGCCTGTCCTCGCAAGCTCAGAACCCTCCGGGAGATCCTGCCTCAAGTACAGCAAAGGCGGACTCGCCGGAACGTCCCGAGTTTCATCAGAGAAATCCCCGGTATATCTTGCGGACCAGCGACAGCTTTGACATCACCTTCACCTTCTCTCCTGAGTTTAACCAGACCGTGGTGGTTGAACCCGATGGCTTTGTGACCTTTCGCGGCGCCGGCAGTGCGCATGTTGCGGGTCAGACCCTCCCTGAACTCACGGAGACAATCAAAAAAGCATACGCCGGCATTCTCCACGATCCGTTGGTGACCGTATCCCTCAGGGACTTCGAAAAGCCGTACTTCATTGCGGCCGGCCAGGTTGCGAAGCCCGGCAAATACGACCTTCGAGGCGATCTCTCCTTGACCGAGGCGGTTAATATCGCCGGCGGCTTCACCGAGTCTTCCAAACATTCCCAGGTCTTGTTGTTTCGGCATGTGGGAGACAACAAAGTGCAGGCGCAGATCTTCGACGTCAAGAAGATGCTGGCCTCGCACAATTTAGCGGAAGATCCGCACTTGATGCCGGGCGACATGCTCTTCGTTCCACAGAACTATATCTCCAAGATTCGCAAGTACCTGCCCACAAGCAGCATGGGCCTTTATGCCAATCCACTAACTCCGTAAGAGGTAAGAGGTACGTGACATGCGATTTGACACCAGTTTGGACCGGCCACTGATAGCGCCAACACCACGCGACCTGTTTGCCGTTATCTTTCGGCAGCAGCGGGTCGTTCTCGTTTCGTTCCTCGTGGTCCTGCTGGGAATGACGCTTTCTTGGTTGCTCACACCGCGATATCGGGCGCACATGAAAATCCTTGTCCGTCGCGAACGCCTGGATCCGGTGGTGTCTTCCGAGGCCAGCGTCACCCAAAACAAGCCGGAGGAGATGAGCGAGGAAGAACTGAACTCTGAGGTCGAGTTGCTGAACAGTCAGGAGTTGCTGCGAAAAGTGGTCCTGGCTACTGGGCTGCAGAACACGCAACCCGCGGGTGCCGGATCCAGCAGCACCCCAAACGAGGTGGATATCGCGAGAGCGACCGAGCGCTTGCGTTCCCGCCTCAGCGTCGAGCCTTTACACAAGACCAATATCATCTCGGTCGCGTTTGACGCGTCCGATCCCGAATTAGCTGCGCGAGTGCTGAAAAGCCTGGCGGGCCTCTACGTGGAGAAACACCTCGAGGTGCATCGCCCAACCGGCGAGTTCAAGTTCTTCGATCAGCAGACGGAACGATATCGCGCCGGCCTCATGGACGCGGAAACACGTCTGGAGACGTTCGCCAAGCAACGCGGAATCGTGGCCCCGGATCAGGAGCGTGATCTGGCGGTTGAGAAGATGTCCGAGTTCAAGGCGAATTATGAGCAGACTCAGGCGCAAATTGCCGAAACCGAGCAGCGCATTCAAATGCTTCAGGCACAGGATTCCTCCCTGCCGCCGCGCCAGCTTTCGCAGGTTCGGACCTCCGATAATCCCCAGCTGATGCAGCAGCTGAAATCCACGCTCCTGACGCTGGACCTCAAGCGTACGGAACTTATGAGCAAGTACGATCCCTCCTACCGTCCGGTACAAGAGGTGGATAAGCAGATTGCGGACACGCAGGCCGCGATTGCGAAAGAGGAGAGCACCCCGATCCGGGAGGAGACCAGCTCGCAGAATCCAGCCCACGAGTGGGTGGCGGTGGAGCTGGCGAAAGCACAAACCGAACTGGTGGGCCTGAAGGCCAAGGCCGCCGCCAACGACGCCTCGTTGGGCCAGTATCGCGCCAGCGCCGGCAGACTCCGCGACGCTTCGATTGCCCAGCAGGATTTGCTGCGAGCGAAAAAAACGCAGGAAGATAATTATCTGCTCTATCTCCACAAGTCGGAGCAGGCCCGCATCAGTGATGCGCTGGACCAGCGCGGCTTTCTCAACGTCGCCATTGCCGAACAGCCGACCGTGCCCGCTCTTCCCGCGCGTTCCTCGTTGCTTTACGGCCTGCTTAGCCTTTTTCTGGCGGGTGCGGGGAGCCTGGGTCTGGCAATGGTTACAGACTTCTTCAGTACGTCATTCCGTACGCCCGATGAAGTGATGGCTTACCTGGGTGCTCCGGTTTTGGCTGCGATTCCGAGGAACTCGCTTTTAAGGAACTAACCATGAGCAAAAACGTCGAAGCGTTATACAGAATGCGCGCCCTGGTCGCCGAAACCCCGGCTCCGGTCGAGGTTCCGGTCGAGGCCCCGGTCACGGTCCCAATTCCGGTTCCGCTTTCTGTCCCCACGCTTCTGGATAACAATCGTTTTCAGGTATCGGGACCCAAGTTCAGCAGCCCCCCGCACTCGGAGATTCTGAAACTGGTTCACGTACTTTTCCTTTCCTCCGCGAACGCGCCCCACCACGTCATGTTCTGCGGCGTTGATACCGAAGAAGGCAGCGGGTTGGTCTGTGCGTCTGCCGCCCGGGCGCTGGCCAGCGAGGTGTCGAGCCGGGTCTGCCTGGTGGATGCGAAGGGCCTCGGGCCCTCCCTGCAGCGCTCGTTGCACCCGGATGAATCTGCCCCTTCGTCTTCAACCTCCCTGGTGCAGCACAATTCGGTGGCGCGGCAAATCGACCGAAACCTGTGGTTGGTTTCGGCCAAACAGCTGAGCTCGGTAGGGGTTTCGAATGGCGGCGCAGAGCAGATGTGCTCGCGCCTTCTGGATTTAAGGAAGGAATTTGGATATTTGCTGGTGGACGCTCCGCCTCTCGGCGCTGACATCATTGCCTCGGTGCTGGGCCAGGTCACGGATGGAGTCGTGCTGGTCCTCGAAGCCAATGCGACCCGCCGGGCAACGGCAAGGAGGGCCAAGGAGACCCTGGACGCAGCTAACGTTCCTCTGCTGGGAACGGTGCTGAACAATCGAACGTTTCCGATACCGGAGAAGCTTTACCGCAGGTTATAGAACGAGCGAGCCCCGACATCGTCCGCATAAGTGGCCAAAATTCGAACGCGGAGTCCGCATTGTGACCCAGGCGAGCGGAGCGTTGCCGTGACCGTGTAGGAACATTCAATGATCTGGAGCAAATGTTCCCCCGCATATTGCTCTGCTGTGACCGTCGATGGAACCCGTAAATTCACAGATCCACCGGTTTCGGTGGGAGATCTCGGCCGGCAAGGCTCGGGAGCTCTTGGAAATGCCGTTGGTAGAGGCGTTGGATGTTTTTACGCCGGCGAGGAGTATCCAGAAATTATGCCGACAGGCGTGAGCGCGCAACTACAACCTGCGGTTTCGGCGCCAGCGGTGCGGCCGAAAGTACTTCAGGTTCTCGAGGCCACGGGCGCCGGCACCGCCTGCTACGTCGCGGATCTGCTGTTGCATATCGATGCAGCAGCTTTCGACCTTTCCTTTGCGTATTCGCCGGTTCGTTCCGATGAACGCTTTTTGAAGGACCTTCAGGACATCGAAACCCGCGGAGTTCGGGTATATGAAATTCCCATGCAGCGGAACATCCACCCCCTCCAGGACGCCAGGGCGCTCTGTGACCTCTATCGTCTGATCAAGACACAGAAATTCAACATCGTTCATGGCCACAGTTCAAAGGCGGGCTTCCTGGCGCGTTTGGCGGCCAAAATGGCGGATCCTGGAATCGTCACCGTCTATTCTCCGCATGCCATCTCGATCTCGGCGAACCCGAAGTATTGGTATCTGGAACGGTTTGCCGGGCTGCTGACCAACGCGGTCCTCGGTGTCAGCCGGTCGGAACGTGACGAACTGGAGACTTATCGGCTGGTGCCACGCTCCAAGCTTCGCTATGCGACCGCGGGCATCGACGTTGAGGCCTATGTCGGTTCGTTCGGCGGGGCTGACCTTCGACGGCAAATCGGCGTTCCGGACGGAACCATCCTCATCGGTTCGGCAGGACGCGTCACCGCGCAGAAGGATCCGGCTACATTTCTCAAAGCCGCCGCCAGGACCCTGGAGAGTGGTGTGAGCGCGCACTTTGCCTGGGCCGGTCCTGGCGACCTGCAGTCCGTGTCGCAACGCTTGGCCAGAAATCTGGGTATCGAACAACACGTGACCTTCCTGGGATATTGCCCGGACCTGCGGCCTTTTCTCGATGCCCTCGACATCTTCGCGCTCACCTCGCGCTACGAATCCTTCGGGTACGTCACCTGCGAGGCCATGGCGATGGCCAAGCCCGTGGTGGCAACGAATGTCTCGGGCAGTAACGAACTGGTGCTGCACGGTGAGACCGGCTATCTGGTGAATGTCGCCGATGCCCACGGCCTGGCGGCGGCATTTGTGGATCTGGCCGCCGATGGCAAATTGCGCCACCGCCTGGGAGAAGCCGGGCGGGCGCGAGCCTGGAAACATTACGACCTCCGCAGAATGATCGGGGACGTGGAACAGGTTTATCGCGAACTGCTCTGTGCGGGTCATGAAACCGGCGGCGACCGAAGAACTGTGGGTATCGCTGCCCTGGAAGCAGACCGTTCATGAGAAGTCGATTGGGCAATCCGAGACGGCTGGCGCGGGCTGACGGCTCCTTTGCGTTTGCCATGGCGCTGGCCTCCGTGGTCTCCGGCAACAGCGCGCGCATACCCGTCGGGGAATTGCGTCACTTCCTGGAAATGCGCATCACGGTCCTGAACGCCGCATTCGCCGGACTTTTCATATTGATGTGGGCCTATTGCTTCGAGGCCTTGGGCCTGTATCGCTCGGAACACCGCGGCGTCATCAGCGAGCTGGCGCGGATCGCCGTCGGATGCTCTTTCATGACCGCTATTCTGGTTTTTTACCTGATCAGCGCTCGCACCACAGGACCCACTGCCCGGATTACTTTGCTCTTCTTCTCATGCTCCGTTATTTATGAGGGCTTGCGCGTTTTTGGCAGCCGCTGGGTGGCTGCGCACGACCCTCAGCTGGTGGTGATTCTGGGAAGCGGAAAGCGCGCGGCCAAGGCGTGGCAAGAGATCCGCACCCGCCACCAGGGGACGGTAAAAGTCGTGGGCTTCGTCGACAATCGCCCAACCAACGAGATGGCGCAGGGCGTCGCGGATCACTATCTGGGCACGATGAACGACCTCAACGACTTGCTGCTCCGCAATGTGGTTGACGAGCTTCTGGTCGCGGTGCCCATGAAGTCCTGCTATGACATGGCCCAGCGCGCCATTGAAATTGCGGAACGGGTGGGCGTACGCGTAGTTCACATGCAGGACATGTATATCACGACCCTGAAACAGAACTCCTCCAGCAGTGCGGAACTTTTCAGCGAACTGGTGCCCATCCATGAGCACTATGTGGCCGCACAGGTCGTGAAGCGGCTCGTGGATATCGTGGGCTCGCTGGCCGGCCTCTGCCTGCTCTCGCCCGTATTTCTGGCGGTAGCGCTGGCGGTAAGGGCAACCAGTCGGGGGCCGGTGTTCTTTGCCCAAGAGCGATTCGGTCACCGGCGTCGTCTTTTCCGGATGTACAAGTTCAGGAGCATGGTGAGCAACGCGCCGGAACTCATGGCGCAACTCGAAGCGCAAAACGAGGCCAGCGGCCCCATCTTTAAGATACGTCACGATCCCCGCATCACCCCGCTGGGGCGATTCCTCCGCGTCTCCTCGCTCGATGAGCTGCCGCAACTGTGGAATGTCCTGATTGGCAATATGTCGCTGGTCGGGCCCCGCCCCATGAGCGTGCGGGACGTCTCGCGCTTCAGCGAAGCCATGCTGATGCGCAGGTTTACCGTCAAGCCCGGCATCACCGGACTGTGGCAAGTGAGCGGCCGGAGTACCCTGGCTTTCGAAAAATGGATCCAGATGGATTTCGACTACATCGACCGCTGGTCGCTTACCCTGGACTTCCAGATCCTGGCAAGAACGGTCCGCGCCGTGGTCAAAGGCACCGGTGCGGTCTGACCGCCTGAGGATGCTTTGAGAAACGTCATATGACATCGCCATCGTGCATCACGACTTCACGCCGCCCGGCGGGGCCGGGAAACAACGCCGTCCGAAATGCCATTTGTGATTGAACGCCTGAACAATCTTCGCAGACGCGCCGCAAAGTTGCGCCAGGATCCGGTGGCCAAGAATTCCGCCGCGCTCTACGGCGTGCAATTCTGCCGAAAATTGTTCCCGCTGTTCACCGTGCCGTATCTGACCCGGATGCTGAATCCCGCCGGGTGGGGCACCGTGGCCTTTGTCTTGTCCATGGCAGAGATCGTGGCGCTGATTATTGAGTTTGGCTTCAACCTTTCCGCCACCCGCGAAATCTCCCGCCAGCGGCATCATCCCGAGAATTGTCGCGATGTCATGGGCGGCGTGCTGGGCGCGCAGGCTCTACTGGCTATCGTCGGTATCGGCTTGGCCGCGCTCGTGTCGCCTCACATCCCTCTCCTGCGGAACCAGCCAAAAATGGTGATCGCAGGTCTCATCTATGCCGTGGCGCAGGGATGCACACCCTTGTGGTTCTTCCAGGGTTTGGAGCGTTTGCGGCTGGCCGCCAGCCTGGAAATCGCCGCGAAGTTCGTCGCCCTGTGCGGAGTGTTCCTGCTGGTAAGGTCTCCGCAGGACGGATGGAAAGTCGTGGTGCTTCAGGCCATGGCCGCTGGAGTCTCGACTACTGCTGGAATTGGCCTGGCGGTCCGTTCCTTCGGCTTCCGGTTCCCGAATTACAAGCTGGTAAAAGATGCATTGCAACGGGGCTGGCCCATGTTTGTGTTCCGCAGCGCAGAGAGCCTGTACGGAATCGGCAATGTATTCCTTCTGGGATTGTTCGCGCCCGCCGCAGTCGTAGGGTATTTCGCTACCGCCGAAAAAATTACCAAAGCGATGTTTGGCCTTCTCAATCCCATTCGCGATTCGCTCTATCCCCGCTTGAGCTACCTGGCGGCTTCCTCGGAACAGGCCGCAGCCAGGTTAGCACGCCCCGCGATTGCGCTCATGGTGTCTGCCGGACTTTTCCTGACGACGGTCCTGTTCGTCATGGCGCCGTGGTTCATCAAGATCCTGGCGGGGCCCGACTTCGCGCCCGCGGTTCCCGTGCTGCGCCTGTATTCGATTTTGCCCCTGGTGCTTTCGATCACTTACTCGGTTGGCCTGCAATGGCTGATTCCCCTCGGCCGCGATGCCGCGGTGAACCGCATCATCCTCGGCGGAGGGCTCCTGAATTTGGTTCTGTCGTGCCTGTTTGCTCCCCGACTCGGCGCCATGGGCATGGCGACATCCGTATTGCTCTCGGAACTATATGTCTGCACCAACATGGTCTGGGTGGTATGGCGATCCACAAATCTATGGTCCGGCTCCGTCTTGGCCCGCCGCACCGCGGATGTGAGTCCCGATCCGGAGGAGTGCGGATGAGCATGGAGATGGAGGACGGGCGTCTCGCCCGTCCAGCCCGGCGGCGATGCCCGGCCTCCATCCCTGAGCACCGAGGTTCTCAGCGATGAATACAGCCAGCAAGAGTCTTGCGCAAAAAGAACGGGTTTGGTGGCTGCATCCGGTCCCGATCTTTGTCGGGCTGAACGGCCTGACCGGAGTCGCCGCTTTTCTGGCTGATCCCGACATCTATCTCAAGATGTGGCGAACCCCGAAGTACTTCAATGGTCTTCCTGTACTGCTCACGGCGGCGGTCATTATCGTGTTCTCAGCGGGTGTGTGGCTGGCCCTGACCAGACAATCGAGCCACTCCCCGAAATCTGAGTGGGACGGAACGGTTTCGTTTTCCCAGGCCTGGCTGCTTTTCAATGTCAGTTTTTGGATTTGTGTTCTGGCCTACGTCTTTTGGGCCGGCCTCGGGATTTCGCGCGGTCTGGGAATATCAACTTTCAAATCAGTTTTCCTCGGCGGCGAGGAGGTGTATTCCTTCAGGACTTTCCTGGAGACGGTGCCCGGAATTACGACCTGCACTCAGTTCGGCATCGCAGCGGTCGTGTTGGGATGCCTCATCGGCGCCGGCGGCAGGTGGGACCTGGTTCGTCGAAAAATCGCGGTCTTATTATTCCTGGCGCTGCTGCGCGCGCTCATCTACAGCGAGCGGCTGGCATTCCTCGAGCTCGCCATACCTTTCATGGTCTTACGGCTGGCCGAACCGTCATACTGGGCAGGCAAGCGTTCGCTACGCTCCCTGATTCGCTTCGCGCCCTTGCTGGGGCCCGTGGCCGTGTACATCATATTTACCGGCTTTGAATATGTCCGCTCCTGGTCGATTTACTACAGCGCCAGAGAATCGAGCTTGTTCCTGTTTGGCTTCTGGCGCCTGGTCGGATACTACGTTACCTCTCTCAACAACACGTCATTCTTACTGTCACGCTGGCATCACTCCCTGGGGGCGCCTTACTTCACCCTTCGGTTCCTGTGGGAATTTCCCGGGTTGAATGTCTTTATTAGGGATGTATTCAGTTGGGTGCCCCTGGATTACGACCGTTTCATGGGTCTGCTCGAGTTTGGCGCCAACCCTGAGTTTAATAACTGGGGAGGATTGCTCGCGCCGGTGGTCGACTTCGGCGTGCTGGGAGGCCTGGCTTACTGGGCCGTCATAGGGCTGGTGACCGGCTATCTATACAACCTATATCTGCGCAAACATCCGTTAGGCATGTGTATCTATCCAGTCATCTACCTGGCGCTTACCGAAATTCCCCGATACCTGTACTGGAGCGAGGGACGTTCCTTCCCGGCTCTGGCCTATCTCCTCCTGAGCGCATTTCTGCTGCTCCGTTCCACCTCGCTCTACCAGGCATCCGCGGTTGGTAAACTTCCTGCCGATTGAGGATGCAATCGAGACGGCTGCTCAAGCCCTAAGATCGTCTCCGTCGATGCGTTGAGTCAGGTCGGACATCCTGTGCGTCTTTCCCCTCATCCTAAGCCTGGTGTAGTGGACCCAACGTGCAGCTGGCATGGTCGCGGAAGGATCAGACATGGATGGATTCCTGACGAGGCTGATGGTTGGGGGCGTTGCGGTTTCAGGATTTTGCTTTCTGGGTGGCTTGCTAAGGCCAAAAAGTTTTGTGGGATTGTTTGCAGCGGCACCTGCGGTGGCTATTGCCACCTTGATTCTCACGGTAACGAAACAGGGTAAGGAGTATGCGATCCTCGAGGCCAAGTCGATGTTCCTCGGCGCCGTCGCCTTTACCGTCTATGCCTGGTTCGTGAGTTGGCTTCTGGTTCGTCATAGGCTGTCAGTTCTGTCGGCCACCAGTGTCTCCATTTCACTGTGGCTTCTTTGCGCCTTTGGCCTGTGCTTTGGCTTGCTGAGGCCAGCCCTATGAGAGTCAAATTCGATACATCCGGGCTGAGGCAAACGCGCTGGAATGATACCTGATACGCTTCGCGTTCGGAGGTGCCGTGACCGCGTTAGCGGGAATCGTTGCAAAACGCTGGGGCCGGAGATAGAGGGCCTTTTTCTGGCGTTTCCGGCGATTTTTCCCGCCACCGCGACCCTCCTTCAAAAGAATGAAAAGAGAAAGAAGGAGCGGCTCAGCAAAGGGGGCGGAACTCGAGGAAGGGAAGCCGCCGGTCTTGACGCCGCCGGCGCAGCCATAGGTGGTATCGGATTGATTGCGTTTGCCATTACAGTCTGGCAAACACTGCCGAGTTATCCGTTGAGCATTGTCCTAGCCGGCGCTACGCTGGTGTGGCTGATTACGTCGGTTCGCGGGCTATGGCAAGAGATACCAATAGGGCGGGGATCAGATGAGCGACAAGTCTCCGTCCGGCAACAACCGGTTTCAGCTACTGGCCTGTACACGCTCGTAGCAGGCGTCTCCAGCCCAAGCGTTGCTCCAACCAGCGAGCAACCGCAGTATTACGTCTAACGTGACTGCTTAATTGCTCCGGCGAAAGCTCTCGCCAAACGCGATCGTGGGCTGAGCCGCGATCAAGGACCCTGGCCTCGACCTTGCCATCCTTGATGCGATATTCGCTCTCGGGTTCAGGACAATAATTCGCAGATTCGACAAGATGCGCATTTCCCAATGACATTGATAACGCTCCCTCGACGACATTACCTTGCATCAAACCGACTTTGCTCGCCATACCGCTAAACCCTGAAGCAAACATCGGAGATCATGTATTCGAGGATTGCGTGCGATCGAACAGCATCAGGCCGCGGGAAGCGTCATCTTGCGTGCTTCGTCAATATCTTCGGTGCCATGCCGCTCGAAGATGGATTTTGCCAGCGAGGCTAGATCCGGATCGTTAACATCGGCGATTACGAGAGAGCGGCCACGTTTCAGCAACTCGCGGTACAAAAGCGTGTCGTCCTTTGGAACACCCATATCGGCCGCATGCTCGGCGGCCTCTCCCAGGCTCGCGCCCGCCGCAGCTCCGCCCAGCCCCAGCAACGCAGCCGCACCCAGGCCAATGGCAAAAATCACTCCCACGCCGGGCACGAACAGGCTGGCAATGGCGCTGCCCAGGGACAATCCCGCGCTGGCACCGACCGCGCCACCGACGACACCGCCCACTGCTTCAGCCGTTCCGTCGCGCTCGGCGTCGGTCGTGGTCAGAGTGCCGACCTGCGATTTACCCGCTTCACCGGTCAACAGCGTGATGGACTGCGGCGATATCGGGGTTGCCAAAAGATCCCGGACTGCCAATTCAGCGGCACTTCGGGTAGGAAAGATTCCGACCACACTTTGCATGGCTCCTCCGTGATTCAGTGTGAGTTGGGAGCTGGGATGCGGAACAGTCCTCTGGAGTTTTCCGGAATAATGGCCGCCAGCGGGCAATCATCTAATAAGGTCAGCCATGCAGCTCTTTCAAAGCGCCCGGAACCATCTGTAGTCTTCCGAATTGCCGAAGTGTGAGCGGCCAACCGCACCTGAGGTTTCAATCTCTAATGGAGCATTGGTGGTCCGATGCTCCCGGAAGGCGGAAAATGAAACTCCGATCATCGCTTCTCGCACTGTACCTCGTCTTGCTGTTGTTGGTAATCCAGTCTCCTGCATCCAGCTTTGCCCAATCGTCATCCTGATAACTCGCCGCATTCCATGCAGCAAGACTCACAGCCCGCTTCGCTGGCGAGTTCATTGAATAGGGGTGAAACAAAAATCAGTGGCTGCATTCGGTCAGACAAAGGGAAATACGTCCTGGAGAGCAAACTGCACAAGAAAGTTTGGCTATCAGGGACCGGAGGATTTTGCCCCGCACGCTGGACACACCGTGATTCTATCCGGCGTCTATCTGAATGGATCCGCTTCAAACGTTGGTGGGAGAGCGGATCAGAAAAAGCCGTCGGAACCTCCTGCAAACCGGCAAGAGACGAATTTCCAGGTGACCAAAGTTGAACTGGTCTCCAATACTTGCGCAGTCAACAAGGTGAAGCCCGGTCAACCATAATCCCGGCGCTCTACGGTTTCTTTTCCAAAACACTACCAGGTCTAACGGATCGCGCCCCCCTTCCAAGCCAGCTAGGCTTTTCAGGATTTGAGATGTCGGCCACGGAGACTGAATCTATTTCTTGAGGAGCGACAACAATGAAATTGAATATGACGAAGTCGATCGCGCTCATTCCGGTCTTACTCATGGGCCTGGCCTGCTCAAGCCAGCGCGCCAGCTCAGCCTGCGACCTCACGCGAAGAGAACTCGTATAAAGATGCAGTCAAACAGGCTCTTCAACAGGCGGAACTCCAGGATGTGAGCGTTGACGAAGATCGTGACAAGAACACAATCACCCTCGGAGGCAAGGTGCATTCAGAAAACGCCAGGATGCAGGCCAGCGAAGTCGCTAAAGCTGCAGCCGGCAACCGGGTAATCGCAAACGAAATCAGCGTTCAGCCGGTTGGGGCGGAATCGGAATCCAAAGATATTGCTGCTGACCTGGACACCGCGATCGAAGCGAACTACAAAGCGGCACTGACAGCCAGGGGCCTGGACAAGGAACACATCCGGTTCGATGCCAAGAACGGCGTGCTGACCCTGAAGGGCAGAGTGAAGAATACCTCGGAGCGAACCCAGGCCGAAGAACTGGCGCAGGCGACGCCAAACGTTCGGCAAGTCCTGAACCAGATTGATGTAAATCGGTAGGTGCTTCTCCAGCCAAGAGCTTTCGAGCCGAGCGGCCGCCCCACCGCTCGGCTTGACATTTTTGCCCTACAGTAACGCTGTTCGGCAGATACAAGCAGGACCCGATTAGCCCCTCGAGGCCGCATGCGTACGATGGAAAGCGCCAGGCAGTTCCGAGTGCAGTTGCTTTGGAGGATTCGACCATGGTCACCGCCGTTGCGACCCATCTTCCTGAAACGTGGAAGTCCCCCGCGGAGGCAGAGTGCCTGGTGGACCGCGCCAAGAGAGGCGAGCGGGCGGCTTTTCTCGCCCTTTTCCAAAGCCATGCGCGGTGTGTCTACACTCTAAGTTTGCGTGCCACGCGGAATGTCACGGCGGCGGAGAATCTTACTCGAGATACTTTCGTCGAAGCTTTCAGAAACCTCGACGCTGTTGGTGATGATGAGGCATTTGCTACGCTACTTCATGGCTATATAGCGACGAAGATAATTGCAAAGAGTGCACTCGCGGGTTGATTGCCAGGCTGGCAGCATTAGCCCACCTTAGCTTGCTCTACGACTGAATCGTTATTTGTCCCGAGCGCCGTCAGTTCCTCCTCGGGTCGCGGTACGGCGGGCGAAGTCGAAACTGAAACCGGGATAGTCACTTCCACGATCGTTCCGGGATGAGCGTTGGTCACCAGCAATTCCCCCCCCAATTCTTTCGCGCGCTCACTCATTCCTCGAATTCCGACGCCGGATGTACCGGAACGCAATTCGACAATCCCGTCGCTTACCCCTTTGCCGTTATCACGCACCTTGACGGTCACCGTGCCTTCTCGTTGCGTCAGGCTGATCCACGCCTGCTGGGCCCCGGAATGGCGGAAGACGTTGGTGAGTGCCTCCTGAATAATACGGAACATTGCGGTTTCCAACTCGACCGCGAGACGAGGAAAGTCGGTGGGGCTTACCTCGAGCGTGGTCTCGATTCCGCTGCGCTGAGTAAGGCCCCCCAGATACCAACGAAGCGCAGAAAGAAGCCCAACTTCGTCGAGCAAAGGCGGGTGAAGAAGGTACGACAAGGTGCGAATTTGCTGCGTCGCACGGTCGATTACGCTGGTGGCCTGTCCGATGTACTCTGGCAGCGAAAGGGGAGCTTGAACAATCCCGTTCAGCAACATTTTGAGAGCGACCATCTCCTGTCCCAATCCGTCGTGTAATTCCCGGGCAATGCGTCGTCTCTCGTCATCTTGCATCGTCATCAGACGATTGGAAAGGCGGCGCAGCGCGGCCGTCCTCTCATCCACTTTCTTTTCCAGTTCGACAGCACTTTGCCGCATAGCATGCTCCACCAGTTTGCTGTCGTGGATGTCGGAGCAAGTGCCATACCATCGGGCGACCTGGTTCGTCTGATCTCGAATCGGCAGGGCGCGCACGCGAAACCAGCGATATTGGCCGTCCCGGCCCCGCAAGCGGTACTCGCATTCATACTTTTCGCCGGACTCGACACAATGGGCCCACTGCGCCTGGCTGGACGCCTTGTCGTCGGAATGCACATAGTCGAGCCAACCAAATCCTGTGGCGGAATCCGGCGATGCGCCGGTGTATTCATAAAAGCGATCGCTCATGTAGTCCCGGGCTCCGTCAGCGCGCCGGCTGAAGATGATGTCGGGAGCCGTCTTCACGATGGCATCAAGATCCTGGTTCTTGCGTGCCAGTTCAGAATTCAACTGCTGCAAAGTCCTCGCCCTTTTGTCCAGTTCCTCGGTTCGCTCCGCGACCCGTTGCTCCAGTTCACGATTCAGAGCCTCAAGTTGACGGGTTTTCCGCCGCAATTCGGCAAATACGCTGACTTTCGCGCGCAGCAGCTCTGGAATGATCGGCACTGAAATGTAGTCCACCGCTCCCCGCTGATATCCTTTTAACTGATCGACATCGGTCAGGTGAACGGCAGAGATAAAGATTACGGCAGTCTCCTTGCACCGGGGATGCTGATGGATCATTTCCGCCAACTCAAATCCGTCGAGTTCCGGCATGCTCACATCCATGAGCACAATGGCAACATCGTTCTTGAGCAATTGCTCCAGCGCCTCACGCCCGGAAGTTGCCTTGATCAGGTTCTCGCCCAGTTCGCCGAGTATGACTTCGTAACTCAGAAGCTTCGCGGGCTGGTCATCCACCATTAGGATGTTAACTTTGCTTTTAGTGGCCATAGATTTCCCCGTTTTCTTGCTCCGCTATGTCCGTGCATCGTTCGAGTCGACTCAAAACTGGCTACCGGTGAAGCCATACCCTGAGCGCCGAGAGAAGCTGCTCGGTGTTCACTGGCTTGGCGAGGTATTCGGAGGCGCCGGCCTCGAGACACTTTTCGCGGTCTCCCTTCATCGCTTTAGCGGTCAGCGCGATGATAGGCAGGCGCCGGAACGCCGCGTTCTGCCGGATCACCTGCATGGTTTCGTATCCATCCATCTCCGGCATCATTATGTCCATGAGGACGATGGCCACCTCGGGAGTCGAGTCCAGCGTCGCAATCGCCTCCCGTCCGGTCCCCGCGGTGAGGACGCTCATGCCGCGTCGCTCGAGCACGCTGCTAAGTGCAAAAATATTCCGGACGTCGTCGTCCACCACCAGCACCTTCTTCCCCACCAGCGCGTCGTCAGAGCGGTGCAGACGGTCGAGCATCCTTTGCTTCTCCGCCGGAAGGTCGGCGACCACACGATGCAGGAACAACGCAGTCTCATCCAGCAGTCTTTCCGGCGATTCAACTCCTTTGACCACCACGCTGCGCGCCAACGAGCGCAGCCGCGCATCTTCATCGGGCGTGAGTTCTTTGCCGGTAAATACGACGACCGGCAAGTCGTTCAACTCCAGCGTGTCGCCCAGGCGTTCCAGGACCTCGAAGCCCGTCATGTCCGGCAGGCGCAGGTCCAGCACGACGCAATCGAAGGGCTGTTCCTTGACGGCAGAGAGTGCTTCGGCGCCAGTGGCAGCGATCGAAACATCGATGTCATCGTAGCCTAGCAGTTCACGAATACTGAGTTGTTCCGCTGGGTTATCTTCCACGACGAGCAAGTGTTTGCGACGCGGTTTCGAGTATTCCCGGATGCGGTCTAATGCTGATTCGAGCCCTTCCGTCGTAGTCGGCTTGGTGACGAAGGCGAATGCGCCATGAGTTAACCCATGATGCCGGTCTTCATCCAGTGTCAACATCTGGACCGGGATGTGCCGGGTAGCGGGGTCTTGTTTGAGATGGTTCAACACCGTCCACCCCAGCATGTCGGGAAGGAATACGTCGAGCGATACCGCCGTTGGATGGAACTCGCGGGCCAGAGCCAGGGCCTCAGCCCCGCCCACCGCTACCAGCACTTTGAATCCCTTGTCGTGCGACAAGTCGACCAACACGCGCGCGTAGTGCGGATCGTCTTCAACAATAAGTAAGACTGCATCGTCAGGCTCCAGGTTTGCCCGGTCGTCCCCAATGCGTTCAATGGTCAGCTCCGCCGCGACCGGAGACAACTGGCGGGGCAAAGCACCTGTTCTCCGCTCCGCCAGCGTAGCCGCAGGCCCGGATGGACCAACGTAGGTCTGCGGCAGATAGAGTAGTGAAGGTACTTCCCTTGCCGGGCGCGCTGCGCAACTGGATCTCGCCGCCAAGCA
Organism: Terriglobia bacterium; assembly: GCA_963816025.1. Taxonomy (GTDB): domain Bacteria; phylum Acidobacteriota; class Terriglobia; order Terriglobales; family Acidobacteriaceae; genus JAIQFF01. The sequence continues at coordinate 93,658 of CAWFJA010000005.1, read as the reverse complement.
GACTGGCCAGTTCGCGACTGATCGCCAGCCCGAGGCCGGTCCCGCCGTATTTCCGGCTGGTGCCTGCGTCTGCCTGCTGAAACGCCTCAAAGATAATTCGCTGCTTCTCCGCGGGAATGCCGATGCCAGTATCGGAGACCTCGAACGCCACCACGGACGCGGCGCTTCCCAAGATTGGGTGGTCGCTGCTCCAACCACCGGCGGCCACCGAGACGGACAGCTGTACCCCACCATGTTCTGTGAACTTGAAGGCGTTGGATAACAGGTTCTTCAACACCTGTTGCAGACGCTTCGAGTCTGTGACCAGGCTGCGTGTGAGATGCGGGTCGGTGTGCACGTCGAAACTCAGCCGCCGGTTTTCAGCCTCATGGCGGAACGGGCGGGCTACCATGTCGAGCAAGCTCGCGAAGAACAGTTGCTCAGCATCTACCGACACCGTGCCCGACTCGATCTTCGACAGATCGAGAATGTCGCTGATCAGATTCAGCAAATCCGTTCCCGCACCATGGATGGTACGCGCGAACTCCACTTGCCTCGGGCTCAAGTTGCCGTCTGGGTTATCTGTGAGCTGCTGGCCCAGCACCAGGATGCTGTTCAGAGGCGTACGCAACTCGTGTGACATGTTGGCCAGGAACTCAGATTTGTACTTCGAAGTCAAAGCAAGTTCTTTTGCTTTCTCTTCCAACGCGCGCCGAGCCTGCTCAATTTCCTGGTTCTTGCGCTCGACTTCCACGTTCCGCTCGGCCAGCTGCTGCGCCTTCTGTGCCAGCTGTTCGTTGGTTTGCTGCAACTCTTTCTGTTGGGTTTGAAGTTCGGTGGCCAGCTGTTGGGACTGTTTCAGCAGTCCTTCAGTTTGCATGGTTGCTTCAATACTGTTGAGCACGATGCCAATGCTGGCAGTGAGTTGCTCCAGAAACGCCAGGTGCGAGGCGGTGAAGGTACTCAACGAGGCAAGCTCGATCACTGCCTTGACACGGTCCTCAAAGAGAACGGGCAGCACGATCACGTTGCGCGGCACCGCCTCAAACAGACCGGAACGGATCGGAATTGTGCTCGCTGGCAAGTTACCGATCAGCATCCTCCGCTTTTCGGCGGCACACTGTCCGACCAGGCCCTCTCCAACTTTCAATCGTCGTAGTTGACCATCCGGCCCGTCCGAAGCAAAAGCCGAAAGCAGGACCATGCTCGCGGATTCCTCCGACTCCATCTGGTAGATGACGCCTTGTTGGGCATCCACCAGGGGCGCCAACTCGGACAACAACATCCGGCCCACGCTTGAAAGATCGCGTTGCCCCTGCAACATGCCGGTAAAGCGAGCCAGATTCGTCTTGAGCCAGTCCTGCTCGGTGTTGCGGTCCGTAGTCAGGCGCAGGTTGTCGATCATGGTGTTGATGTTGTCTTTCAGATCAGCAACCTCGCCACTGGCTTCCACTTGAATGGATCGCGTTAAGTCGCCCTTGGTAACCGCGGTCGCGACTTCGGCGATGGCTCGGACCTGGTTGGTCAGGTTATCCGCCAGCAGGTTCACGTTGCCCGTGAGATCTTTCCAGGTCCCTGCGGCTCCCGGCACGCTGGCCTGGCCACCCAACCGGCCTTCCACGCCCACCTCGCGCGCAACGGTGGTCACCTGATCAGCAAAGGTGGCGAGAGTGTCGGTCATATTGTTGATGGTCTCGGCTAAAGCGGCGACTTCGCCTTTAGCATTGACTGTCAACTTCTGGGTGAGCTCTCCGTTCGCAACCGCGGTCACGACTTTAACGATTCCACGTACCTGCTCGGTGAGGTTGGCAGCCATCACATTGACGTTGTCGGTCAAATCTTTCCACGTGCCGGCAACGCCCGGCACCTTGGCTTGTCCTCCCAGCTTCCCGTCGGTACCCACTTCGCGCGCCACGCGCGTCACTTCCGCGGCGAACGCGTTCAGCTGGTCCACCATCGTGTTGATCGTGTTCTTCAGTTCAAGGATTTCGCCTTTCACGTCGACGGTGATCTTGCGCGATAAATCGCCGCGGGCCACCGCGGTCGTAACCTCGGCGATGTTGCGGACCTGGCCGGTCAGGTTGCCGGCCATTGAATTCACAGAGTCTGTGAGATCCTTCCAGGTTCCCGCCACGCCCGGGACGTTGGCCTGGCCGCCCAGTCTGCCTTCGGTGCCGACTTCGCGGGCCACGCGCGTCACTTCGCCGGCGAATGCGTTGAGCTGGTCGACCATGGTGTTGATGGTTTCTTTGAGCAGAAGAATCTCGCCACTGACGTTGACGGTGATCTTCTTCGATAGGTTGCCGCTAGCAATTGCCGTGGCCACCTCAGCAATGTTGCGCACCTGGCCGGTCAGGTTGCTGGCCATGGAGTTGACCGAATCCGTAAGGTCTTTCCACGTACCCGCAACACCGGGAACTTGCGCCTGACCACCAAGCCTTCCGTCGGTGCCGACTTCGCGGGCGACGCGAGTGACTTCCGAAGCGAAGGCTCTCAATTGGTCCACCATAGTGTTGATGGTGTCCTTGAGTTCGAGAATTTCGCCCTTCACGTCGACTGTAATCTTGCGCGACAGATCACCGCGAGCCACAGCCGTAGCCACTTCGGCGATGTTTCTAACCTGGCCAGTCAAGTTACTCGCCATGAAATTGACGTTGTCGGTGAGATCCTTCCACGTGCCGGCCACACCGGGAACCTGCGCCTGACCACCGAGCTTGCCTTCGGTCCCCACTTCGCGCGCTACACGGGTAACCTCGCCAGCAAACGCATTGAGCTGGTCCACCATGGTGTTGATGGTATTCTTCAGCTCAAGAATTTCGCCCTTCACGTCTACCGTGATCTTGCGCGATAGATCGCCGCCCGCAACCGCTGTCGTCACCTCGGCGATGTTACGGACTTGTCCGGTAAGGTTGCCGGCCATGGAGTTCACCGAATCCGTGAGATCCTTCCACGTGCCTGCCACTCCGGGCACATTGGCCTGTCCGCCCAGCCTGCCTTCTGTTCCTACCTCGCGGGCTACGCGCGTTACTTCTCCGGCAAAGCGGTTCAGCTGGTCCACCATCGTGTTCAGCGTTTCCTTCAGTTGCAAAATCTCACCGCGGACATCCACCGTGATCTTGTGTGAGAGGTCTCCACTGGCAATCGCGGTTGCTACCTCGGCGATGTTGCGCACCTGCCCGGTGAGGTTGCTGGCCATGAAATTTACGTTGTCGGTGAGATCTTTCCAGGTGCCGCCCACGCCGGGAACCTGTGCCTGGCCGCCCAGTTTGCCCTCAGTGCCCACCTCGCGGGCCACGCGGGTCACTTCGCCCGCAAAGCCATTGAGCTGGTCCACCATGGTGTTGATCGTGTCTTTGAGTTCGAGAATTTCGCCTTTCACGTCGACCGTGATTTTGCGCGACAAGTCGCCACGCGCCACAGCGGTGGTGACTTCTGCGATGTTGCGTACCTGGGCGGTGAGGTTGCCAGCCATGGCATTCACGGAGTCCGTAAGGTCTTTCCATGTGCCTGCCACACCCGGGACCACGGCCTGTCCGCCCAGCTTGCCGTCCGTGCCCACTTCGCGCGCCACGCGCGTCACTTCAGAGGCAAACGAACGAAGCTGATCCACCATGGTGTTAATGGCTTCTTTGAGCTGCAGAATTTCGCCACGTACATCGACCGTGATTTTGCGGGAGAGATCGCCGCTGGCAACCGCGGTCGCGACTTCGGCAATATTGCGGACTTGACCGGTCAGGTTGCTGGCCATCGAGTTGACCGAGTCCGTCAAATCCTTCCAGGTACCGGCCACACCCGGCACCTGCGCCTGGCCGCCCAGTTTCCCGTCGGTGCCAACCTCTCGGGCCACGCGTGTGACTTCGGCAGTAAAAACGCCGAGCTGCTGAATCATGGTGTTGACGATATTGGCTGAACGCAGGAATTCCCCTTCCAGCGGTCGACCGTCCACGTCGAGCCGGACAGTCTGCGTCAGATTGCCTTGCGCCACGCCTGCGATCGCCCGGGTAACTTCCGCAGTGGGGCGGAGCAGGTCCTCGATCAGAGTATTGATCGAGACTTCCATCTCTCCCCACGCCCCTTTCGATTCATGAAAGCGGGTGCGCTCACGCGTTTTTCCTTCCTTGCCGACAACATGACCCACCCGGTTCAACTCCTGCGCAATTTGCTGGTTGACCGCGACAATGTCGTTAAAGGTGTCTGCAATTTTCCCTGCCAGACCTGTCCACGAGCGGGGGAGCCGCACGGAGAAGTCACCGGCGCGCATAGTCTGCAGGCATGCGAGGATTACGCCCAGATCAGGCGAGACAGTCTCTGCGACCAGACTGGAGTGTCCGTTATTCTTGGTTGCAGATGAAGGTCCGGAATTCGCGGTCATCGTTGCGGAACGGTCGCTCCGTTTCACGGTCGCCTCCTGGCGTGCAGAAAACATTCCCAACTGTTGGTTTCGACTCAGACTCTCCGCAGCCCCGCCGGCCAATGCGTTCCCGGGGACTTTGCCACAAGATCCTAATTACACACCATCCTCTATAAGGAACGGCGGGAGGCAACCCGCAGATACATTTGTTATCCTAAGGGGTCAAAATCAACGCGAAACTTCGTCATTGTAAACAAGGAAATTCCCGCCTGACTGTACAGTATTTCCTGTAGAGATTAGATAGGAGGAACATTTGTCCAGACCCCGCGGTGCGGTTCGCGCGTGGCCGTTTGTCCGAAATGTCTTCTGGCGTACATAAAAAAGAAAGGGCCCATTTCCGGCCCTTTCTTGTGGCAGAAGTTGGATTCAGGTTACTTCACGTGGATTGTCTTGCCGTCGGGATCGAGAATTCCATTGATTCGGACCTTCTTCCCTTCGTGAGACTTCACTAAATCCTGGCGGTCGATGTCATACTTCGTGCCGCTGGCATCCTGTAATACATACCTGTCGCCAGACTTCATGATGGTTCCGGCAAAGGTCTGCACCTGCGTCTGCGGCGACTGGCTCTGGGAATCAGGATCTGCCTGCTGTTGAGAGGGAGGCGGGGCCGGTTGTGGGTCGGTCTGCTGCCGTGCATTGAGCTGAACACCGGACAGTCCCACACCTACCAATAGGCCGAGCGTGATGGGCGAAATCAACGCGTAACTGCGTTTTGTCATATGAATTTCTCCTGAGAGATTTTGGCTTCTTCGAGACAATGCTGCACGCAGTCTGCCAACTTTCATCCTTGGGTGCAAAACAACAACGACGGATTGCAATAGCAAGAGTTATTTCTGAAGGAGATTATCCCTGCTCATTCCAGCGGTGGTAAACACTCGGGACACCTAAAGGAACCGCTGTAGGATCCCCCGCGTCACCAAGTAGCTTTGGAACTCAGCCAGGCAAACTTTTCCCTGTCGTCGGCATTGCACCATGGTCCTTCTACAAACGACTCGGGCATTTACTGTATTGCAATCCATCGCCCCATCAGGAAAACTCGTCGCACTTCAATCTGAGAGTGCGCCATGGCCTATCTGACGTTGCAGGAGTTCGTCGATCTCATCCGCCGCAACCACTCTTACCCTTTAACCAGGGAACTGCGCGGCACCCGCAATAGCGTTGAGAGGCCGCACCATCCCGAATATTACGTTCCCCGCATAACCAGATTGTTTGCCGGTTTATTGTTTGGCACGGTCTGCGCGGGCGGAGAGGACACCTAAGGGGGCGAATAGCCCGCACTCGGCTTATCGAAGGTGGCCACGCGACGCTGGTGCGAACCTTTCGCCGGTCATCCTCGCCGAAGGCAACTGCCCCTATCTTGGTTGCCATCTGATGCAGGTCGTAGACGACTTAACATCAAGCGCGGAGGACGTTATGAGCATTTGGACGATATTGTTCGTGATTCTGCTGATTGCTTGGATCGGCGGTTTCGCCGTATTCCATGTGGCCGGTGGCCTGATTCACCTGTTATTGCTTTTGGCTGTCATCTCCTTAGTCATGCATTTTGTGATGGGAACACGGACGGCCTGAGGAGGGAGGACGCCGGTCCTCCATCAACGCATTGCGTGACTAGCCGTATTCTCCAGGTCATTCCCCGAGCCACGCGCCCAGTCCGCGCAGGGGATCGATGTAGTCACAGATGATCTTGGTGGCCCCGACAATCGGCAGGGCAAGGATTAGACCCATCGCACCCCAGATCCACGCCCAGAAGAGTAGTGACAAAGTTATAGCCAGGGGATTCAGTCGCAATCGCTTTCCCACGATCTTTGGGTAAAGAATGTTCAAGGTCACCACGTGCAGACCTACGACGGTCACCAGGATTATCAGCATGCCAGTTCTATTCACTATTCCCAATCCGGCTGCAAGGGGAGGCAGCAGAGCAAGGAAGATTCCGAGGTAGGGGACCAAGCTGGCAAATCCGCTGATCACTCCCAGGAAATAAAAGTAAGGGATGCCCAGCTGCCAGAACACGATCGTGCTGACCAGAGCATTAATGAGCCCAATCAGGACATTGCCGGCAATAAAACCGCGGATCATGGTTGAGATCCTGCCCACGGTACGGTGTGCAATCAGCCGGTGCTCCTTGGGGAAGAGGCGCACAGTGGCGGAATGCGCGTGGTCCTTCCAGGTAAGCATGAAATACACCAGAAAAGGAGCGAACGTCATCGCGAGGAGTACTTCCCCCAGGGTCCCGCCGCCCGCAGAGATCAGCCTCGACAAACCCGGCGCCTCTTGAACTTCAACCGGGAGGGGCGTCTTGCCAACTCTTGGCGAAGCGATCACCGAACGAGTGCTCTCTTCAATCTGACTGGTTTGCTCTCGCAGGACGGCAAGTGTGGATCGTATCTTGCCGGAGTATTTCGGCAACTGGGTGGCAAAGTCTACCGCGCGGCCGTAGAAGAAGAAAGTGAGCCCCACTGCCAAACCCACCACCAGGAGTACAGCGAGCAACGCCCCGAATGCCCGTGGGACGCGGATCCGCGTGAGCCCACTGACCAACGGCTCCAGAACGAACGCCAGTAACAATGATGCCAGGGTGGTGACCAATACGAGCTTGAGCAGGTAGATCAGCCCGATGACGGCGATCACCGCCACAACAATCTGCGCCACCGACCCGGCCCGAATTGACGCCTGCAAGACCTCAGCGTCCTGGGATGAGTCTGCATCAACTTCAGGTGGAGCGAGTGCCAAGACGGGATTCGCGACTTCTTGTCTTGCGGCCGATGGTAACTTCGTCGCGGCGTTCTGGGGCACATCGGGACTAGCTGGTACCCATGGTGTCGACACAGAAGTCTCCTGGCGCACGGTATGAGGACGATTGAGTCCAAACTGTTGCCCGCAGGTTTGGGTCTTGCCGCTATGGCCGGTCCATGTACGCTGGGAAAAACAGGTATGCTGGGAAAAAGGCGAGAGGCAGGTGTCTTCGTTCTCCTGGAAAGAAACCGGGCACCTGCCTGGCGTTTGGACTAAAAGGGGAAACTAGAAGCATGAGCAGAGAATATGCAGCCCACGATGGGGGCACAATCCGGTGCCGCGGGTACTCTGCATCATGAAATCCTGTAGTCGCGCGCATTAGGTTTTCCGTGGGCAAAGTTACGCCGCACCGGTGGTGGAGTCTGCATACTGCGGCTGTACAGCACCCGGTGTATTGTGCAAATTCGAATGCTTCGGTAAAGCTTGCACCTGGAGGCGGCCGTGACTGCCAGAATTCTCGTCGTGGACGACGTGCCGGCTATTCGTCGCTCCATGGGTTTGGTCCTGGAGCAAGAAGGCGATTGGACAATCTGCGGAGAGGCCGAGAAGGGTAAGGTGGCCATCGATCGAGTTCGAGAACTGCGGCCCAACGTAGTGATTCTCGATCTCTCAATGCCGGTTATGAACGGTCTTGAAGCTGCCCGGGTGATCAAAACAATCGCGCCGGGCACTCGCATCCTTAATGTTTACCCTGCGCACCTACCCGCATTTGCCGGACGAGGCCCGGAAGGCCGGTATTTGATCACGTGCTTTCGAAGACGGAATCAACCGGCGGCGAACTACTCCAGGCGGTCCGCACCCTGGTCCACTAGCTCGCGTCTTTTTCCCTTGTATTTAGCCACGCAGCTGCTTCGGTCTTGAGAACACCCAGGCTGCGTACGGCATCGATGATGGCCCGGTTTTCGTCCGGGCTACCACCATGGTTCAGGTCAAATTCGCGCTTTCTCTCCTGGATCGCTGCCTCTGCCGCCTGAATACGCTCCTCCATTCTCGACCAATCGGTTTCAAGTAACGCGACCTTGTAGACGTCATACCATTTGGGTGTCGTAGTCATGTGAACCTCGAGAATTTGCCTCGATCGATGGGCCGATTTCAAAAAGAACTATGGCTGGGATTTGTCTGTCTTCCAGACGTACAGGTTGTTTTCATCAGCGAGAGTCTCGATCGTCCATCCTTCCGCGATGCAGACGCGATGAACCGCGGAACGAAGGTTCGGGAGTCCAATCCCGCCTGCCTCGGCTAGCGGAATCTCCAATGCCGATCCAACGGATAACGTTTTCATTTCTCGGACAATTCCCTGGACCAGTTCGTGGTGTTTTCCGCGCCTAACTTTCTTAATCGCGGCAATCTCTACTCGGCGATACTTCAGGCCGGAGGGAGGGACTTTGCTTTTTTGCTCATTGGCCATCACGAACCACCAGTCTCTTCTATTTTATAATAGTTTAAGTTATACCACAGCTATACGTTTAATATACGCATATTCTGATGTCGCGTGGAAATTTCGGTGCGTGCCGGTCGGCTTCTGATCAGCTCTCCGTGGTTCACAGGCGCGGTATTCGAACCCCTTATTTCCGCTTTTTTTTAGTGGAAAGCCTATGCTCTTTGTAGGTTCGCCTCAATGAGCAACGAAGATCGCTTCCGGCGTGAGAACCGATGCGACCCTGGAACAGGTCTGAACCGGCCATGCCGCTCTCGGCTTTGGGGCCGCGTTCCCCGAAGCCCGAGGGAACTTTTTCCCCACGTGACAATTGTGACTGACCCGAACAAGTTGACGCAGTTGAAGGCTGAGGCTGCCCGGCGAAAACAAATTGCAGGTCGCAATTGCAAAGCCGTAGGCTACAGGCCCAATGCCTGAAGTTCGTCTGAGTGCTCCGCACAAGAGCTAAAACTCCCACCAAATAATCTTCGACGGTCGAGCCACAACCCTTAAGGGGTGGCTGCATCCAAGGTGCGGGTTTAAATTCAAAGTACTGGAGCAGTCATGTCGGACCAAGGATTGAAAGAACTGTATGTCGAAGAACTAAGGGATATTTACAACGCGGAAAATCAGCTCGTGAAAGCCCTTCCTAAACTTGCCAAGGCCGCTGCCTCGGACGAATTGCGGCAGGGTTTCGAGGAGCACCTGGAACAGACCAAAGGACACGTGGCACGGATCGAGCAGATATTCGAGATGCTCGATGAGAGTCCAAAGGGCAAGAAGTGCGCAGGCATGGAAGGCCTGGTGGAGGAAGGTTCCGAAGTCATGAAGGAAGGTCTCGAAGGCGCAGTCCTCGATGCAGCGCTCATTGGGGCAGCCCAACGCGTTGAACACTATGAAATCGCGGCTTATGGCACGGTGATCGCCTTTGCTCAGACTCTGGGTGAGAGCGACCACATTTCTCTGCTCGAAGAGACTCTGTCCGAAGAAAAGCAAACTGACGAACAACTGACCGAACTCGCAAAGCAGATCAATGAGCAGGCCGCCGGTAGAGGACGGATTCAACCGGCCGTAAATCAAGCATCCGGCAAGAAAGGCACGAAACGCATAGCGTAGTCACGCGGCTAACCTTTAGACCGGTCTGCGGCGGGAATTGATACGAGACGCGGGCCGGCTTTCTCCTTGGTTCTGCATCAAAGGCGATTCGTCATGGCGGAAAAATCGGAGCCAAATCTTTTCCCGGTCGAGGCAATCACGGCGGATTCGGAAGGCTCTACCGGGAAGTTTGCTTGGGCTGGGTCGCTTCGAAATCCGCTTCAATGGTGACGTCGACCTTGGCACCCGGTTTCAACGCCACTGGCTTGCCATTTTCGTCCTGTAGGGTGTTTTCAACCCGTATCTCCCGGTAAAGGTCGTCAGCGCCCTCAACCCCAATCTGTGCCTTCTCGGGTTGACTGGGATGGGTTGGCGGAATGATCTTCTCAACCGTTCCGGGGAAGGTCACGGATGGCTTCCCGGCTTCATCTTGGTCTGTCGCCGTCTTGTTGGTCAAGGGCCCTCCATCAATCGTCGCCTGGCGCAAAGTCCTGGCGACTCTGATCCAGTTGGTTGATTTGCGAAGTCTCAGACGTCACTTTTAATTCTCAAGCTGCCTGGCGTGCTATCGCAATCTTCCACTGCCCTACAACATCCTGTGATTTTATAAGAATGCCGTGGCTGACAGCTTCGCAGATTTTGTCGCCAGCATTTTGTGTACGCCACCGCACATCCTTACTGTGCAGCTCCGCAGACTCGGTAACCGCGGTTCACCGCGAAAGCCGACGGCCGTGCGATCTAGGAGGGAACCGTTTGGCAAAGCAGTGCGCTTCCCAAGACACAGGAATCGATAAGTTTTTCCCGCCGGGGTGATATTGGGATGAAGAAGGGTCACGACCCACGGTCATTCCCTCTGGTGGTCTGGCTGCGGAAGATGCTTTCGACGGACGCCATCAGTGTCGCTGCTCCGTCCAACTTTGAAACCACGTCCTTGATACCGGCGCGTTGTGCGTCCTTCACAAGATGCTCAGAGGCGTGCATGGTGAACAGAACCATGGCTGTTTTTGGGGCAATGGTGGAGATTTTCTGTGCCGCCTGCAGTCCATTCATGACCGGCATCGACAAGTCCATAATCACGATATCCGGATTCAGAGCTTTCACCTGTTCGACGGCAACTGCCCCATTTTCTGCCTCGCCGCAAACCTCCCAACCTTCGCGTCGCTCGAACAATGATCGCAGCGAACGACGAATCGGAGGGCTATCATCGACGATCAGGACTGTAGTGGACATTCGCGAACCGCCCCGTACCATACCTGGTGCAAACCCGGCCCAGCCAAGGCGCCGAGGGGTGATCGGCCCAGTAGAAATCCTTATGTGATTCCTTATAGTTTTCAGTGGTGGCCCGCTCAATCGGGTACACACTGTACGCTACCGCTCACATAGATGTACGACATCGAAGCCCCCATCACTTCCCTCGCGCGGAACGACATGGGTTTCTAGGTGGCTTCACCTCAGGCGCCTGTCCTTGGTTCAACACGCTAAGGTTCAACACGCTAACAATGACCACTCCGCCGACTATGTGTCCCTACCGTGGGCGTTGCTGCTTGGATTCGGGTATTTGAGTTTGGGTGGTACGGGAAGTTATGCACGCGGTACAGGATCGACTGTATTGACGCTAATGCGCTTTGTGCGGGATAAGAAACGAGCTGTGTTTCGCCCGTTGCGCGTTGTCTCATTGCATTCTGCGAGTGTCTCAGTTCAGTCCAGAGAGGAGCTACTTTATGAATCGCCTGCGCATTCTGGTTGCTGACGATCACGAGATCGTTCGCCGTGGACTCATCTCACTGATCAGGTCACATTCTGACTGGGAAGTCTGCGCGGAAGCTGACAATGGACGTCAAGCGGTGGAGAAGGCGGACCAATCGAAGCCCGACATTGCCATTCTCGACATTGGCATGCCGGTGCTTAACGGACTCGAAGCAACTCGTCAAATTCTGAGAAAGCACCGCGGGGTCAGAGTACTGATTCTGACAATTACCGATACCGATCAAGTCGTGCAGGCCGTGCTGGATGCGGGCGCCCGGGGTTTCCTTCTAAAGTCGGATGCGGCTCGGGACCTGGTGACGGCGGTAGAGGCTCTGGCTCACAACCAGACTTTCTTTACCGCCCGGGTGGCTGATCTCGTATTGTCTGGCTACCTCAACAAGACTCCGCGCTCCACCAAGAGCCATCTCCGCGTGCCGACTCTAACCTCTCGCGAGCGCGAAGTTGTGCAGCTGCTGGCTGAGGGAAAATCAACGAAGGAAGTAGCTTGCCATCTCAATTTAAGCGTCAAGACAGCGGAGACGCATCGCAGTAACATCATGCGAAAACTCGGGCTCCACTCCGTCAGCGAGTTGGTGCTCTATGCCGTGCACAATAACATCGTACAAGTGACCGTTGGTATACCTTACGTTCCCACGGTTGCGCCAGGTTCCGGCGAGGTCCAATCTTAGTGCCCCGAAAACATTAGCGGAGAGATTAACGCGCGGCTGCGCGCCCCCGCCGGTCCTTTGGGCGCGGATCTATTGAATCGGGACTGATCGCGCGCTTTGCGAAACCGGTGCGGTGTCCAGGCTCCGAATCACGGTTTTCGTGTTCTCATCCAATGGCTTTGCGTAACCAGGCTCGGAAAGAAGTGGCGTCGATTTGTGCCGCGATGACGTGCTGGTTACCTCCGGCGCGTCAGTCTGAGAACTGAGATGTGCTATTTCCTGGCCATTCTTCGAAACTAATTTGTCCCGAATCAGTTTGGACTGGGGGCTCAAATAGCAGCGCCCCCTGGGCGGCGTTTCGCAATTCTTGAGTGCCCCAAATTGCGCACATGATGCCTCTGGGCGAATGCGAGCGTGGACCCAGGAGCAGATGTCCCAGTTCGTGAGCCATGAGGTCGCCTAACAGGGTAGCCCGTAACTCCGCATTCTCAGTTCGTTGTTCGACACGGTCATAGAAACACATACCGGGTTGCGGTTGGGAGAACTGAGGGGACTGACTGGGCATCTTACGAGCCTGCTCAAGACGAAGAGTCATTCGGCTGGCTAAACGTTACGCAATCCGTATGGCGCAACACCGTAGGTGACCCTAAAACCGCGAAATCCAAGGCCCCGTTCCGGTCATTCCACAACTGGCTCAAAGGCTCAAGGCACATCGCCAACGATGTGGCAATCCGGTGGCGGGCCCAATTTTCGCCAATTCAGCTGGGCATCCGCTTGATCTGAACGCTAGCTATCAACGGGAAATGAAGGACGTGCTCAAGCGGGCCGGCATCGTTTGGCACGGCTGGCATGGCTTCCGCAGAGGCTTGGCATCGAATCTGAACCGCATTGGCGTGGATGATTCAGTGATCCAGCGCATTCTGCGTCACAGCAACGTCGCCACCACCCAGAACCATTACATCAAGACAGCATCGCCAGATGCGATCGCAGCAATGAGGCAGTTCTCTGAAGCCTTATTGTGCTCCACTTGTGCTCCAGATGAGGGGATCGGTCCCCAGGGCACGGTGCAGTAGTTAAAGGTAAGTCCCACTCTATGAGTGAGTGGCGGAGAGGGAGGGATTCGAACCCTCGGTACCGGTATTAGCCAGTACAACGGTTTAGCAAACCGCCGCATTCGGCCACTCTGCCACCTCTCCGTATTCCTACCTGGGGAATTCGCTCGATCGCCCGTCGTGGCCCTTTCAGGCGGGTGATGCTTGCAGGGTTAGGACACAGGAATTCTAACATGGGGGCGATCGCCCAGGCAGGCTCGCCCGGCACGGCGCACGGCGCGCGATTCAGGTTCGCGAAACAAGACAACTGCGGTGACCTCTCGAAAATTTTTCGCTTTCCAGGTCTACTGGATGAACTGGTAGCTGACAAAGGCCAACTGCTTGCTGTCGGGCGACCAGGAGGGAACGTTGATTGTGCCTTGCCCGCCAAAGAGGCTGGCCAGCACGCTGATTTTCTTGTCTTCGAGCGACATCAGTCGCAGCCTGACGTTCTTGTTTTCAGGATGACCGGCGACATCTTTTTCGTAGGTGAGGAAGACCATCCACTTACCATCCGGCGAGATGTGCGGGAACCAGTTATTGAAGTCATCCGACGTGATCTGCTCTGGTTCGCTTCCGTCCGGACGCATGCGCCAGATCTGCATGGTTCCGGTGCGCTCGGAGTTGAAGTAAATGTAGTTGCCGTCGGGCGAGTACTCAGGCCCGTCGTCGAGTCCCTTGGCTGTGGTGAGGCGGGTTTCGTCGCCGCCGGCGACCGGTATGGTGTAGATGTCGAAGTCACCATTTCGCTGTCCCACGAAGGCCAGAGTGGCCCCATCGGGCGACCATCCATGCCAGTAGGAAGGAGAATTTTTGGTGATCCTCCGGGGTGCGCCGCCGCCGATCGGCACCAGGTAAACCAGCGAACTGTGTTCCTCCTGCGACTGATCGCTGATAGCCAGCCATTTCGAGTCGGGAGAAATGCCGTGATCGTTGTTGCAGCGGACGGCGAAGCCGGTGTCAATCATTGTGGGTTCGCCCCCGGTGACGGGCAGACGCAGGATGTGCCCATTGCTGTTGAATAGGAAGGCCGCTCCATCCCGCGTCCAGTTGGGCGCTTCGAAGCGTTCCGGCGCTACGTAGGCGACGCGGCGGTCAGTCGAAGCGATGGCGACAGTCTCCAGCGTGCTGTAAAGTTTCGGCTCTCCGGTTGGAGCAGGCGGCGTGGTCAACTCAACTTTGGAGAAGACCGCTTTCTCCACCACGTCCTGGTCATGAGCGCAGACTCCGATCCCGACATAATACGTTCCCTGAAGCGAAGACCGGATGGAAGCGCCCGACACTTTGAGTTCGCCACCGTGGCCACCCAGCCACAGGTAGACGTAGTCGCCACGCTTCACGAGGCGCAGGCGCGCCGGCGCGGAGATGTTCGATTGGACCTCGTGCGTATTCGCGCCCTTTTCGTCGCGGTATTGCAGCGAAGTCATCCCGCTCAGATGCAGGGACACGCCGACGTAGGGAGAATCCGGATCGAGGGTTTGACGAAACATGAGGACCGCCTTTTTGTGCGGGTTCCCGGTCCTGGTAGTGAAGGCGGCATCGGCCGTCAGCGAAACGTCGCCGGAAACTTTCTTCCAGGCAAAGTGGAGTGCATCCGTCGCGAACCACATGTTGGCGCCGCCGCCGCTGATCGTATAGCTGCCGCTTGCCGGATCGTATTCGAGCGAACCGGGATGGAGAACGGTACCGACGTCGCCGTGGCCTTCGAACAGGCCGGCCGCTGCCGTCTGCGCCCTAAGCAGAGCTGGCGCTGCGCAAAGCAGAAGCAACGCACAGATCACAATCAGCGACGGATTCTTTTGCCCGTTCATGCGGCCCCCTGACTCTCGGTCAAAACGATTCGGGGAGAAAGGTAGGACGGGCGGCAAGAATTGTCAATGCCACGGCTGCCCGTCCATCCCCCAAATTGCGCGGTGAATAATCGTTTACTTCAGCCTTGACAACCCGGGCCGGGTGCTTCAGACTGCCGGAGTTTCTTCACCTCGCGTCCGCGTTTCCGACCTCATGACACGAACTCATCAAACTTTCATTTTGAACTCCTTTTTGACCTTCCTCGTGCTGTTCGCCCACGTGTTCCTTGCCGCGAGCGATCAGATCCCCGCCATCGCGTGGCGCATTCCCATCGGGCAGCCGCCGGCAAATCCTGGGGGCCAAAAACCCGAACTCACCAACATCGACGACGGTTTCTGGCAGGGGGCTCCGGTGGGAGGAATCGGCGCCGGAACTTTTTCCCGCTCTTATCGGGGCAATTTCGAACGCTGGCATATCAAAGCCGGAGTGCACAAGTATCAGAATGTCCCCGCAAACCAGTTTGCGGTGTTTGTGCAGCCTGAAGGCGAACCCGCGATGGCGCAGGTTCTTTCGACCGGGAAACCTGACGGGGGAGCGCTTTCCGCCTGGAACTGGTCCTATCCCGCCGGGGCCGGCGAGTACGCCGCACTTTATCCGAAGTCGTGGTTCGCGTATCGCTCGCCTCAACTTCCCATCACTTTGACGATCGAACAGTTCTCTCCTGTTCTGCCCAACAACTACAAGGAAACCAGCTATCCGGTTGCGGTCTACAACTGGTACGCGGAGAACCCCTCCAGCAAGCCGGTGACGGTTTCGCTGCTGTTTTCGTGGACCAACATGGTGGGCTGGTTTCGCGACACGACGAGTAACTTCCATGCCGTGCTGAATGCTCAGGACAAAAACATATACCGTTCGGAAGCGATGGCCGGCGGAACCATGCAGGGCATTGTGTTCGATCGCGTTCGCACTGGCCCCGTGTCCGAGGAATGGGACGGGCAATTCGCCGTCGCTGCTCTCGCTTCACCTGGAGTAGAGGTCAGTTACATCACTGACTTCGATCCGCAAAGCTCGGGCGCTGAGGTCTGGCAGCCGTTCTCGACTACGGGACGCCTGCCGAACCAGTCACCGGATGTTGCCAGCGCCGGAGAACAAATGGCCGGCGCCATCGCGGTCCGCTTTACCCTGGCCCCCAGAGAAAAGAAGGTCATCCCCATGTCGCTGTCGTGGGACCTTCCGGTGGTGCAGTTTGGCGGAGGCCGCAAGTGGATCCGGCATTACGCCCAATTCTTCGACGCTTCCGGCACCAACGCCTGGAAGATTGCGCGCACCGCGCTCGAGAACGACCAGAGCTGGAGCGACCAGATCGATGCCTGGCAGAAACCTTACATCGCGGACGAGTCCAAGCCCGCGTGGTACCGCGGCGAGCTGTTCAACGAGCTTTATATTCTCGCGGACGGTGGCACGCTCTGGGCCCACGAGCAGGGCGGCCCGGCCAACCCGTTACATCGATCGGCTAAAGATGCGGACAGCTTCGCCTATCTCGAATGCTTCGACTATCCCTACTACGGTACCTCGGATGTCCTCTTCTACGGCTCATTCCCGCTGATCAGGTTCTGGCCGGAGATTGAGAAGCAGGAAATGCGCGAGTACACCGACACCATTCCCGAAAGCATTCCGCAGCATTATCTGTGGGCCTGGAAGCTGCAGCACGATCATAAGTTCGAGACCATGCAGCGCAAGGTGGCCGGATCGGCTCCACACGACCTGGGCTCGCCCACCGAAGATCCGTTTGTGAACGTGAACCAGTACAACTATCAGGACGTTTCCAACTGGCGCGACCTGAACAGCAAGTACGTTCTCATGATCTGGCGCGACTATGTGTGGAGCGGCAGCCGGGATGACGCCTTCCTGCGCTATGCCTGGAGTGCGATCAGGCAGGCGATGGAACATCTCCGCCAGTACGACACCGACGGCGACGGCCTGATCAAGAACGGCGGCTTTCCCGACCAGACCTACGATAACTGGGTGGCTCGCGGCGAAAGCGCCTACAGCGGAGGCCTCTACCTGGCCGCGCTGCGCGCCACCGCGGAGATTGCCCGCAAACTGGGCGAAAACCAAACCGCCTTAGACTACGATTCCCTGTTCAAAAAAGCCCAGGCCGCCTATATCAAGAACCTCTGGAACGGAACGTACTTCAATTACGACCAGGGCAGCGCGTATCGCGGCGACATCATGGCGGAGCAACTCGCCGGGCAGTGGTATGCCAACCTTACCGGACTTGGCGATCTGGTTCCCGCGCCGATGCGCAAATCCGCCTTGCAGCGCGTGTTCGACTATAACGTGATGAAGTTCCAGAACGGAGAGATGGGCGCCCTCAATGGCATGAGCGCAGACGGCCAGGCCCTGCACGAAAACGAACAAGTGGAGGAGGTCTGGGCCGGCACTACCTTTGCCATCGCTTCGCACATGTTGTCGGAGGGAATGCGCGACCAGGGATTCCGCACCGCGCGCGGCGTTTACAACGTGGTCTGGAGAGATCGCGGATATTTTTTCCGCACTCCCGAGGCTTACGACGCGCGAGGAATGTTCCGCGCCAGCATGTATATGAGGCCCGGGGCCATCTGGTCGATGGAGCCGGCTCCGAAGTAGCTTTCCGTCCCTGCGGCATGTTTCTGCGCCATCTGATTGATTTCCAGAGGGTGACTTCGTGGATCGCAGATCGTTTGTCAAAAACATGGCGATTCTATGCGCTGCCGGGTCAGCGGGCGTAAACGCAGCCTGGGGTGCGGCGGACGATATCAATAGCAATATCAATGCCTCGCATATTCCGCGCTGGCGCGGCTTCAACCTGCAAGGCAAGTTCGCCATGCCGGACAAACCGTATGCCGGCAGGGCCTATGAGGAATTCGACTTCGCAACCATGGTGGAATGGGGATTCAACTTTGCCCGGTTGCCGCTGTCCTACTGGGTCTGGGGCAGCCGTGACGACTGGTCGGTCATTCGTGAAGAGCCTCTGAAGGAGATCGATCGCGCCATCGATTTAGGCCGCCAGTACGCGATTCACATCAATCTGAATATTCATCGCATTCCCGGGTATTGCATCAACCTGCGGGAACTCGAGCCCGCCGATCTGTTCAGCGGAACCAGGGCGCAACGCGACAAGGCGCTGGCCGCGGCGGTCTTCCATTGGAAAGCCTTTGCCCGGCGGTACAAGGGCATTCCCAGCCGTCGTCTGAGTTTCGATTTGATTAACGAGCCGCCCAAAATGCGATCGTACGAGGGCTATCTCGAAGAGCGTTACGTGGAGATCGTGAAAGCGCTGGTGACCGCTATCCGCAAAGAAGATCCGCACCGGCTCATCTTTGCCGACGGTATGGACATCGGCCAGTTGCCGGTCTTGGGGATTGTGGACCTCGGGCTGGTGCAAAGCACGCGTGGCTATAAGCCGAAGGCCGTCACCCACTACACCGCCAACTGGGTCCCCAAGGATGAATTTGAAACCATGAATCCTCCCACCTGGCCACTTAAGGACGATCACGGGCAGATTTGGGACCGTGATCGCCTCAAGCGTGAGTACATTGACAACTATCGTCCCCTGATCGACAAGGGGGTCCAGATCCACGTCGGCGAGTGGGGGTGTTTCAACAAAACCCCTCATGCCGTGACTCTGGCCTGGATGGAAGACGCTCTCTCACTTTGGAAAGAAGCAGGTTGGGGAAACTCCATGTGGAATCTGCGCGGCCAGTTCGGCGTCCTGGACAGTGAACGCGCGGACGTCCGCTACGAAGACTTCAAAGGACACAAGCTCGACCGGAAAATGCTGGAGCTGCTCAGAAGGTTCTGAGGTGGCGGACCATGGGAAATGACGGCCGCAGGCGACATGCAGTCACACCTTGACCGTCTTGCCACTCCTCGCGGCCTCGTAGATGCTCATCATGATGGTCAGGTCGCGCAATCCCTCTTCGCCCGGAGTCAGCGGCTCTTTGTTCTCCATTACGCAGCTGGACATGTGGTCCATCTCAAGCGCGAAGTGGTCGCGCACCGGAAGCAGGCGTTCTTCGGTGATGTTGTCGTGGTGTACGTACATTCGCAAACCGCTGTAGGTCGTCGCTGGCTCCAGCTCGAACCATCCCTTGGTGGTCACCACGCGGTAACGGTTTTGCCCGGAATATCCATAACTGGACGTGCAATTGGACAGAATGCCGCTAGGGAAACGCAGTTGGAAATTGATCGTCTCTTCCACTTCCTTGAATCGTATGTCACCCGGCGTGGTGTACATCATGGCGTTGATCTCGGTGGGTTCCTCGCCGGTAAGATAACGGGAAGCGTTCAGCGAGTAGATGCCTATATCCATCAGCGATCCGCCTCCCGCCAGCGCCTTGTTCAGCCGCCATTGCTTGGGATCGCCAATGTTGAACCCATGATCCGCGAGAATGACCTTGGTCGGCCCCAGTTCCTGCTGGCGCGCCATGCGAATCGCTTCCTGATTGTAGGGTTCATAACGGCAGCGATAAGCCACCATGAGTTTTCGATTGGCCTTGCGTCCCGCGTCGATCATTTGCTGACATTCGGCCGGCGTATTGGCCATGGGCTTCTCCGAGAGCACATGCTTGCCTGCCTGAAGCCCGCGAACCGTGTACTCGGCATGCATCCCGTTCGGCAGGACGATATAGATGATGTCGACTTCAGGATTGTCCCTGATGGTGTCGTAGTTCTGATAGTTGTAAATATTCTTCGGGTTCACGCCGTAGCGCAGCGCCAGCTTGTTCGCCTTGTCGGGATGGCCGCTGACGAAAGCCACCACCTTGGACTTCTCGCATTTCGCGAACGCGGGCAGGATCTGATTGATCGCGAGGCTGCCCAGTCCGACGATCGCCCAGCCTAATTTCTTTCCCCGGCGGATCGGGGACCTGCAGCTCCGCCGCCGCGCGGTTCAAGAACGTCCCGGCAAGATTGGCCGCGACCAGTCCCTGGCCAACCTTGGTGATGAATCCTCGGCGAGTAATTTCTTTGCGGATTGAATCAGACATAATCAGGTCTCCTAGGCAAGCGCGCTGCGCGGCGACATTCTATAGCACCCGAGCTTGGGTTGCGCCCCATTAAATGATCATCCCCACCCAAATGACCTCCAGGGTTCTTTCGCCCTTTCAGGGCTATGTCGTTTCCCAATTGCTGCCCCCGGGCTGGCGCCCGGGGCTGCACTCTGACGCCGCTTCGCGGCTCTGCGCATTGCGTTTTTGTTGATCGAAGGAGAGTGAAATCGTGCGGTCGCTCAATTTGATCACCGCATTGTGATAAGTCAGCGCTTCAGCGTGAGCGTCGAGATTCGTGCTGGCGGCGCGAGACACCAGGTGCCAGTGTTCGTCGCGGTCCAGGGGCCCGGTAATCAGCAGGCTGCCTCCGCCGCTGACGTAAGCTGACAATACTTTCCACGTCGTCTCAGCCAGAGCTTGGGGCGAGTGAAGAATCGCGATTTTTTCATGGAGTCTACCATCTTGGTTGAACGAGCCGGGGTGAAGCGGGCTGGATTGAACCGGACCGTCCGGCACGCGCTCGGTGCGTCGCACTTGTGCCCGATGTTTCAGGATTGCGATGCGGAGCGCAAAGGCGGAGTCGCCGTAGATTCACGGACACCCGTCCGCGGCGCAGTCTGAAATACCAGCCACCGATTGTCAAGCATAAAGTAAGCGTTTTCCCGCAAGTTAATCGATTACCCTGACAACAAACAGCTGCGGACAATGGCATTTCCGATGGTATGATGCTGGCCGCGGATTGCGAATCTCGGCGGCCACGAAGCCTGCCACACGAGCCTGAATGGCAATTGCCAACTTCAAACCCTCCGTCAGTCCGTCAGCCGGGCCCGTGTCTTCCAACCGCGCGGCGTTGAGTGTGGTGACGACGTTGTTCTTCATGTGGGGCTTCGTCACCGTGCTGAATGACGTGCTGGTGCCTCATCTGAAGGCGATCTTCGACCTCAATTACACCCGCGCCAGCCTGATCCAGTTTGCTTTCTTCACCGCTTATTTCATCTTCTCAATCCCCGCCGCGAAACTCATCGACTCGATTGGCTATAAGAAAACGATGGTGGTCGGGGTTGTGATCATGGGAGTGGGCGCGCTCCTGTTTATTCCCTCGGCGAGCGCGGCCTCTTATCCACTCTTTCTCGCCGCGCTGATGGTGCTCGCGGGCGGCATCACCGCGCTGCAGGTTGCGGCCAATCCCTACGTGGCCGTGTTGGGGCCTCCGGAGACTGCTTCCAGCCGTTTGAATCTGGCACAGGCGTTCAACTCGGTGGGCACGGCTATCGCTCCATGGTTGGGCGGCACCATCATCCTTAGCGGCACGCGTGAAAACGCCGATGTGGTGCGTCAGATGTCGGGAACTGCCCTGCAAGCCTACCGGGTCCACGAAGCTTCGTCGGTGAAGCTGCCTTACCTGGTCATCGGGCTGGCTTTAATGGCGCTGGCGATTGCCATCTCCATGTTCAAGCTGCCGCCTCTACCCGGCGCCGAGCAGCATGGAAAGATTCCCGGCGAGAGCATATGGAAGCATCCTCAACTGGTGCTGGGCGCAATTGGAATCTTCGTTTATGTAGGCGCCGAAGTTTCCATCGGAAGTTATCTGATCAACTACTTCAGCCAGGCCAATATCGGCAACATCTCCGAGTTGTCGGCTGCCAAGTATGTTTCGTACTACTGGGGCGGGGCCATGGTCGGGCGATTCGTTGGGTCCGCTATTTTGCAGAAGGTCCGCACCGGGACGGTTCTGGGTATTGCGGCGCTGGTCGCATGCCTGCTGGTTTGCACCTCCATTCTCAGCCTCGGTCACATGGCGATGTGGAGCATCATCCTGGTGGGCCTGTTTAATTCAGTAATGTTCCCCAGCATTTTTACTTTGGGAATCGCAGAGCTGGGACCGCTCACCGGCGACGGATCCGGACTTCTGATTATGGCTATCGTGGGCGGCGCCTTGATTCCCCTGGCGCAAGGCCACCTGGCCGACATGATCGGGCTGCACCACGCATTCGTTTTGCCCGCCATCTGCTACCTGTACATAGTTTTTTACGCGTTCAGAGGCTCGAGGCCTGTTCCAGTGACACAAACGGCCTAGCGGAATTTATGGAAACAGCTCCATCCTCGGCCGCAACGGGCTTCATTGTCGGAGTGGACATCGGCGGCAGCAAAATCGCCGCGGGACTGGTGCTTCCGACGGGAGAAATTCGCTATCACACCCGCGTTCCCATGTTGCCGAACGACGGTCCTGCTGCCGGTCTGGCCACGGTTCTCAAAGCCATCGACCAGGTTTGTGCCAAGGCTGCAAGCTCCGGTTGCGAACACTCGCTGAGCGGGATCGGCATTTGCTGTCCCGGCCCGCTCGATCCCAAGACCGGTGTGATCATCAATCCTCCCAACCTGCCCTGCTGGCGCAATTTCCCCCTGGCCGATGAGATTTCGCGGAAATACAAAGTCCCGGTAAAAGTTGACAACGATGCCAATGCGGCGGCGTTAGCGGAGGTTTTGTGGGGCGCGGGGCGCGGCTATCGCAACGTCTTTCTTACGATCCTGGGAACAGGAATTGGAACGGGGATTGTGTTCGACGGTCGCATCTATCACGGACGCACCGGCGCGGCGGGAGAAGGTGGCCACGTCAGCATCGATTATCGCGGCCCGCTCTGCGGATGCGGCAAGCCGGGCTGCATCGAGGCCTTTGCCGCCGGCCCGGCTATCGCTAAACGCGCCCGGGCAAAGCTCAGTGCCAATGGAACACGAGAGTCCTTGCTGCTGCGCCTGGCACACGGAGAGTACGGCAATGTCACCGCCGAAATGGTGGGCGAAGCATACGCCCAGGGTGATCCTGTTGCCGCGGAAACTCTGCGGGAAACAGTTGAGCTTCTGTCTTTATGGCTGGGCAACATGATCGACTTGATCGAGCCTGACGTGATCATTCTGGGCGGAGGCGTGGGTGACCTGATGAAACCCTTCCTGGGAGAAATTCGCGACCTCCTTCCCGGTTGCTGTGTAAACCGGCGCTGCCAGGAGATTCCCCTGCTTTCCGCTTTCTACGGAGGGGATGCCGGCATCGCCGGAGGCGCGGCGCTTGCCGCCGAAGCAGTTTCCGCGAAAGCGTTGGAGCCGGAGACGGCCTGATCGGCTCTGCGAAGCACGAACCTCGGGCGCAGCTGGCGTCCCCGCCGTTTCAGATAAATGTGCCAACAACCAAACTGGGGCGTGAGTCGTATCGTGACATCATGAAATTATGCAAACGCTACGCTCATTGCCGAATTGCCAGTGTAAACGCCGGATTGCGACAGCTCCCCTATTTCGGCGTCCCTACTTAGCATCATTCGCTGGCGAAAGCAATTGGAGGGAAATGCTCTTGTGCTCGCCTTCGTCCAGGCGGATGGTCTGGCCAATTCCTTCGTGTGCTTTCAGGAATTCGGGATCGCGAAAATCATCGTCCAAGTCTTCTAACGCCATCACTGTGTATTCGCCCGGGTTAAGACCGCGGAGATTGAAGTGGCCGTGCTGATCTACTGTTCCCTGCTGGTAGAGATCTCGCCGCTTCTGGCGAGTCGCTTCTGGGATCGCAACAACTTCAGCGTCGGCAACAGGCTGGTTTTTGTCGTCAACGACGACGCCGTCCACCCTGGCGCCATCTGAACTGAGCACCACGTCGAGGGACCATGTGCCTCCGCTGATGGTGAAACCGGAGTCGCCGATGTCTTTGCCCCCGGCGTTGACAGATTTCATAAAGCAATCGCGCATTGCGGCCAGCCCAGAAAATACCCTCACACGGTAATTGCCGACGGGGACGGTTTTCATATCGAATGAGCCGTCCTGTTTTATTTGCGCCGTCGTCGTCTCGCGTTGGCTCCCGAACTCCCCCCGAAGATCTAAAGGATCATCGCTGGACTGAAGCGACAGGATGACGCCGGCCCAGTCGACTCTCTGACCGTTCTCCATACGGAGCTGCCCTCGCACTTCGCTGGTGGGAACCGGCATGAGGCGAACGTTTTCCAGGTCCGAGTCTTTCACTTCGACCGTCTGAGCGACAAACATTGCTTCAGGAGTGCTCGTCCTGTTAATAAGCCAAACGAAATAGGAGCCCGGCAGGATGTTGTGGAGCTCGAACGAACCATCTTTCTTGACCTCTGTATCGGAAGCACCTATCGGGAACCCGGCGTCCTTCGAGGCGAGCATCACGGAGAGATCCGTATTTCCAGTTATGGGAACACCGGAGACAGTTCCTCGAATGCGAAAGGCCGGGCCATACGCCAATGCGAAATTTGCGGGAAACTCATCACCCGCGTGGAGCTCAACGGGAGCGGCCTGGGCCTTATCGGCCGTGCCTGGATAGTATGTGATGTAGGGAACGGGTCTTCTATCGCCCTCGACCCGGCTCCGTTGGAAGAACTGAAATTCCGGATTCGCAGTAAGCAGGTACCGGCCGGGCTCAAGATTGCTGATCCGGTACTCACCTAGGTCATTGGTTTGTCCCGCACCTGGAAAGCCGCGGCGGTGGTCCGAGCCTTGGTAGCTCGCGACAAAGACGTAGGCGCCTGGGACCGGATCACCATCGTTGTCTAGAATTTTGCCGGTTATCACGGCGGTGGGTTGCAGCCGGAAAACTAGATCTTTCAACTCCTGGCCGGGTTCGAGCGTCAGGAATCGTCCCCGACGGTGCTTGCGCAGACCTGAAAACCCGCTGTGCTGTACCGATAGCGAGTAGCGGCCTGCCTCGATATTGTCGATCTTGAAGTGGCCTTCGGCGTCGGTAATGGCGGTGTAGCTTGTGCCGTCTTCCCGATCATCCCGAGTCAGCTCTAGAGTTGCTTTCCGGATCGGCCGTCCGCCGGGCTCCTGAATAACCTGTCCTCCCAGTGCGCACTTGGCATGCTCTTTCGGAGATGAAGCTTGGGCCGCAAGCGTGGTAACAATCAGGACAGGGAGCACAAGCGAGAGGCAGGACTTCATAGGCAACCCCCGCGAAGGCGAAATCATTCTACCTGATGCCAGACTGTCTGCTATACCTGAAACCTCGTGTAAAGCCGTGGTCTGTTGGGCAGAGCCAAGCTAAGCGAATCGATGAGACCGCATTTCTGCGGTTGCTTCAGAATCACGGGGTCAACGGTTCTCTGGTCACTTCTCCATCCACCATTCGCCAGATTCCGAGTGCGTTGCTGTCCCGCAGTTCGTCGGGCAGAGTGCATTCCGGAAATCCCTGATAACAGACCGGCCGTGAAAAGCGGAAGATTGCCCCACTCCCTACGGAAGTCGAGCGTCCGTCGGAGGTCGAGGGATAGGGACCGCCGTGCACCATGGCGTGTGAAACTTCGACTCCGGTGGGGAAACTGTTGAATACCAGCCTGCCGACTTTGTTCTTCAGAATCGCAATCAAGTCGCTGAACTCGTGCAGATCGGCTTCCGTGCCATGAATGGTTGCGGTCAGATGGCCGCCCAGATGGCGCGCGATTTCCAATACCTGGGCGCGGGTGGAGTGGCGGACCACCAGGGTTGTGGGACCAAAGACCTCCGCCGCCAATTCCGGATTTCGCAGGAACGATTCCGCATCGGCCTCGAACAGCACAGCGTCCACGCCCAACTCCTGGTCGTTGCTCGAGGCAGGCCGCGCGGCCACGAGTTTCACCCCTGTTTCAGCTTTGCGGCGCGTCGTGGCGGATTGATACGCAGACCGTATGCCCGGCGTCAGCAGGTTGAACTGGCCCGAGTCGAGTGTCGCCTTATTCAGTCTATTGATGAAGGTCGCAGCGTCGTCGTTCTCGGGCAGGAACACGATTCCAGGTTTCGTACAGAACTGGCCGGCTCCCAGGGTAAAAGACTTGAACATTCCGGTTGAGATGTTCTCGCCATTTTCCCGTAGCGCACCGGGCAAAATAAAAACGGGATTAGTGCTGCCCATCTCGGCAAACACTGGTATGGGCTCGGGGCGGGCGGCAGCCAAATCCATAAGCGCCCTTCCGCCGTTGATCGATCCTGTGAAACCCACGGCTTTCACCAGCGGATGTTTGACCAGCGCCGCCCCCACTTCAGTGCCCGAATCAAGCAGCAGGGAGAAAACTCCTTCCGGCAAACCACATTCTCGAACGCTTTCCCGCACCAACTGGCCCACCAGTTCACTGGTGCCAGGATGAGCGGGATGCGCTTTGACGATCACAGGATTTCCCGCTGCCAGCGCCGAGGCCGTGTCCCCACCAGCCACGGAGAAGGCCAGAGGAAAGTTGCTGGCCCCAAAAACCACAACCGGGCCCAGAGCATGCAGCATGGATCGCAGATCAGGCTTGGGAGGCTTACTGCCAGCGTCAGCCCGGTCGATGCGAGCCATCACCCAAGAACCTTCTTCCACCACTTGCGCGAAAAGACGAAGCTGCCCGGAGGTGCGCCCGGTTTCACTTTGCAAGCGGGGTTTCGGCAGGGCGGTCTCCTGCTCGGCGCGATCGACAAGCTCGTCCACGGCGCCATCAATTTTGGCCGCGATGGTCCGCAGAAACTTTCCTTTGTCATGACCCGAAATCTGGCTGTAGGCCGCGAACGCCTGGTGTGCCAGGTCCGCAGCCAAATCGACTTCGCCAGCTCCCGCGGAAAAGAAATCCGGCGGCAGGCGCTCGCCGGTGCGCGGATTGGTGGCGCGAAAGCATGGTCCAGCGTTGCGGGCTGACTGAAATCCGATGATGGACTGTCCCGATATGTTCAAATGCGCTGTCTCCCCGCTACTCTGGCGTCTGCGAACCGAGACTAACAGTATATCGGCTGCGGCCTGCGCGGTTGCGGGGCGCGCCAATTCGGGGTTCGAGGGTTGGCAGGCTGGAAACTCCTCGCCCGCCGCACCCTGTATAGAATATCTACGGCAAGAGCAGGCTTGTAATCCAGTGGCACAGGATCAAGTCCGAAAATGGGCTCAGGAGATGGTGATGAATATCGGCGTCGCGCGCAGTTGGGGAATTGCGGTCGTAATCGCGAGTACGGTCTGTTTGTTTCCGAACGCTCTGGCAGCCCAGAAAACGCAGGCAGCCGAAAAGGCTGCGGACATCGAGACTCGGAGAACCCAGCTGCTTTCACTGTTCGACGAAGAGTGGCAGTACGAGCTGCGCTCTAACCCTGAAATGGCGACGTCACTCGGGGACAACCGGTACAACGATCGTCTCAACGACCGTTCACCGGAGTTTTATCAGTCCGATCTGGAAGCCAGACGCAAGTTTCTTGCCCGCTTCGAGGCGGTGGATCCCGCTGGCTTATCGGCGCAGGACACACTCAGCCGCGAGTTGATGATCCGGAACTTGCGCCAGGATATCGAAGAAGTCCATTTCAAGCCGTGGGAAATGCCGGTAAACCAGATGGAAGGGCCGCACCTGGAATGGCTCGAGATGCTGAGTCTCACGCCTTTCAACACCGTGAAAGATTACGACGACTACCTGTCGCGCTTGCATCAGATCCCCAAAGCGCTCGATCAGGTGACCGGCAACATGCGTCAGGGAATGAAAGACCGGCTGATGCCGCCACGATACCTGCTGGAAAAGGTAGCGGCGCAGACCAAGGAAATTTCCGAAACGAACGCCGAAGCCAGCCCGTTTGCCAAGCCGCTAAATAAGTTCCCGGCCGGCATTTCTGACGCCGACCAAAAGCGCCTGCGAACCGCCGTGCTGGCTGCGATTAACCATGACGTCCTTCCGGCCTACCAGCGCTTCACCGCGTTTGTACGGGACGAGTACGCTCCCCATGGCCGCACCGAACCGGGAGTATGGGCGCTGCCCGATGGCGCGGAACGCTATCGTTTTCAAATCCGGCGCATGACTACGACCGACCTGACTCCGGAGGAAATACACCAGATCGGACTCAAGCAGCTGGCCGACACGGAAGCAGAGATGCTGGCGCTGGCGCACAAGCTTGGATTCAAAGACCTGGCCAGCCTGAATGAACACATCAAGAACGATCGCAAGTTCTATGCGACTTCCGGCCAGCAGGTCCTCGACCTCTACACTAAGTACACGCGCCAGATGGAGGCGCAACTGCCCAAGCTCTTCGGGCGGCTGCCGCAAAACAAACTCGAAGTCATCCCCATGGACCCGTTCCGCGCCAAGAATGCGGTTCCCGCTGACTACAATCCCGGAGCGCAGGACGGTTCTCGTCCCGGACACATTAATGTGAACGAATGGGACCCGGAGCATCGCCTGACCTTGAACATCGAAGCCATCGCCTACCACGAAGGCGTGCCCGGGCATCATCTGCAAATTTCCATCGGCCAGGAGTTGAAAGATTTGCCCGCCTTCCGCAAGAACGGAGAGTACACCGCTTTCGTCGAGGGCTGGGCGCTCTACGCCGAAAGGCTGGGCAAAGAGATTGGTTTCTACGAAGACCCTTACAGCGATTACGGCCGGCTGGAAAACGAAATGTGGCGAGACATCCGGCTGGTCATTGACACCGGGGTGCACCAGAAGCACTGGTCGCGGGAACAGATGGTGGAATATTTCCATCGCTACACCGCGATGGACGAGCCGAACGTGCAAAGCGAAGTAGACCGGTACATTGCCTGGCCGGGGCAGTCCCTGGCCTACAAGCTGGGGCAGCTGGAGATTCTAAGACTACGCGACGAAGCACGGCAGAAGCTGGGCGCCAGATTCGACCTGCGCGCTTTTCACGATGAAGTGGTGGGAAGCGGTCCGCTGCCGTTGGGCGTCCTGCATTCCCGGATTGAAAGCTGGATCAGCGCGCAGCAAGCGCGGCCGTGATCTTTCTCCGCCCTCAAGCGATGTTGCGCTTGAGCCGCGTAGCGCGCGGCGTAGAGGAAAGCTCGACCCGATTGCGTCCCGACTGCTTGGCCCGGTACAAGGCCTGATCGGCGGCCTGAATCACCTGCTCGACCGAGCGGAAACGGGCAGTCGGTTCGGCTGCGCCTATGCTCACCGTCACCGAGATTTGCTGATTCCCTGGTTCGGAGACGGCCGCAGGGACTCTCTTTCGCGGCGCTGGAGGCCGGCGAGGCCGGGCGCGGCGTTCGATGCTTCGCCGGTCGTGGCTGCGAAAATCCTGGGCCTGTCCGTTCTGACTTCGGGCGTCCTGACTCTGCGAATCGGGCGCGCGTCCGTCCGGCGCGCGAGCCGTGCCCCGGCGCTCCTGGCCGCCGCGGACGCGGAAAGTGGCAACTTCGATCACCGAGCGCAGCAACTCCAGATGAGGTTGGGCTTCCTTGGCTGACTTCCCCGGAAACAGGATGGAGAATTCTTCCCCGCCTACACGATAAGCGCGTCCGCCGCCGGTCACGCCGGCAAGTTTGGCGGCCACCAGGCGCAGGACCTGATCGCCGGTTTCGTGGCCGTAGGTGTCGTTGAAGCGCTTGAAGTGGTCGATATCCACGACCGCCACGGCGTAGGGCTCTTCTAGACGCAACAAGGCATCGTTAAAAGCGCGGCGCGCTGGAAGTGAGGTCAGTTCGTCGTGGTAAGCCAGAAAATAAGTGTTCTCGATGATCGAACTGACCAGAATCAGTCCCGCCGTCGCCAGGTAGGCGGTGGCCGCGGGGCCCACCGCCCCCACCTGAAACGAAAGAAACGTCGCCAGCAGAGCCCATAGCAAACCACTCTCCGTCGGTTTGCGATAGAGCACCAGGCGCACCGTCAGTACGGCCAGCGCGGCGATGAAGGCCAGCAGCGCCATCGCCGGCAGGGGCGTCCAGTGCAGGCGTCCGAGGAAGCGGGAGTGCAGGAACGCCGGGCCAACCAGTTCTCCGGGACGGCAGATGATGGCGACAAACACCGATTCGAAGAACAGAAGCGCCAGGCGGGGCACGATGGCGGGGAAAACCAAGCCTCGCTCGCGAAACACCGAGAAGGCAATAAAGTTCAAGGGGAGTAGAAAGGCAACGGCTTCCAGCGCGATTCGTCCAGGCCCGGCGGCAGCGATCCGGCCGGAAGAAAAGAATTCCAGGGCGCGCTGAGCCAGAAACAAGGTCAACAGCGCGAACAGGATGCGGCTGGAGTGGAAACGCCAGGCCAGCACAATGCCCGCGACAAAAACAGAATAAAAATAGAAGTGGACGGCGGCGGAAGGAATGGAGCCGAACGCGCCCTGGAAGACCACGCACGCGGCCAGCAGGAATAGCGCCCCAGGCAGCACCAGAGACCTAAGCGTTTTTGGGCTCCAGAAATTCACTTCCCAGCGAATCCTTTCGACAAACGCCTGTTGGTTTTAATTCTCTGCATTATCTCCGAAGCAAGATGTGCACGTCAGTGACCGTACGGATTCCAGGAGCCGATTCCCTGCCGCGCCTGGTTCCACGCCTGGTTCCGCTTTTGCGCTGGTTCCCTTTTGCGGAAGGCGAGACCTTTGATTCATGCACTATCTCTTGTCCCCGCCCGCTTCCTGACTAAGAATCAGAACAGTTCAAATTAGATTGACCTTATGCGAATTCTAGTCGCCGAAGACGATGCTGCGCTGGCCAGTTTTGTAAAAAAAGGGTTGGAGTCCGAGCACTACGCCGTGGACGTTTCAACCGATGGAGAACAGGCGCGCGCCATGGCCGGAGAATTGGATTTCGACCTGGTGGTGCTCGACCTTACCCTGCCCCGGCTGGATGGCGTAACCATCCTACGCTTCCTGCGCACCCGCAAACCCAGCATTCCAATTCTGGTGCTGACCGGGCGCACCCGGGTGGAAGACCGGGTGTTGTGCCTGGACCTGGGCGCAGACGACTATCTCAGTAAGCCGTTTTCCTTTGCTGAGCTGTCGGCCCGCATCCGGGCCCTGATGCGGCGCAGCCACTTGCCGGTGGAGTCGGTTCTGGCGGTGGACGATTTGAAGCTGGACCGGGTGGAGCGGCGGGTGGAACGGGCGGGGCGGAGGATTGAGCTGACCTCGAAAGAATTCTGCCTGCTCGAATACCTCATGCGCAACGCCGGGCGGCGCATCACCCGCGCCATGATCATCGAGCACGTGTGGAATTTGTCCTTCGATACCTGCACCAACGTCGTGGATGTATACGTCAACTACCTGCGCCGCAAAGTGGACGATGGTTACGGCAGGCACTTGATCCACACCATCCGCGGAGTGGGTTACGAACTGAGTGCCCGCCCGCCGACGGGGCCACCCGAGGGTACGAGCGCGGCGCCATGAATCCAGTCGCGACGGGGAATCCCACGGCGTCGGCAGCATGCGAATCCCGCCAGCTGGTTTCCGATTTGTTTCACCAGCTGAGCCAGCCCCTGACCACCTTGTCTTGCGCGCTGGAGTTGGCCCTGCTCCATACCCCTACCCTTGAACAGTATGGCGAGATCGTAAGCCAGGCCGTGGGCCAGGCGGAGAAAGCATCCGCGCTGGCGACCGCCATCCGGGAACTATTCGGCGCCGGCCAGGCGGGCGAAAACGGCGAAGTCCTGGAGCTGCGGCGGGCGGCCGAGGATGCGGTCGCCGATCTGCTGCCGGTGGCCGAGTCGGCAGGAGTGCAAGTTGGCTTTGTGCCCGGGCCCGCGTGTCCGGTATGGTTCGACGCCCCGCGCCTGCGGCAGGGATTGTTTCATCTGATTGGGTTTGCCATTGGCGCGGGCAGCGCGGGCGCTGCGGTCAGGATCGAACTGGCGGAACGCGCAGCGGACGCCATGCTGACCCTGAAGGTTTCGGGCGGCGCCGGCTACGACCGCGCAGCAGACTCGGATCTTGAACTTTCGAAACGGTTGGGACTGGGGATGGCGCGCGCCATCTTTGAAGCGGCGGGCGGGAGTTTCCACGTGGAGCGCAGCGCGGCATCGCTTGGTGTTGAGGTAGGCATTTTGCAGAAGCGGGGATGATGGCCCCATGTAATCAGGCCTGGTTCCCCAGGCGGAAAAGACTAATCCTTCTCTTGGGTTGTGGATCGGGCGAGGTTGGCCTGCCGACGTTCTTTCCCATCCCATGACCCATTAGGGCGTCGCTGCTGTGCTGCGGGGGAAGGCTTCAGCTTTGGTTCAGCCGGCGGCGCCCCTTTCATCTCTAGCACCGAGCGAATGGTGGCCAACAGTAAGTCAGGGCCATCGCCCCTGGCCACGACCGCATCCACCGAACGCAATGCGCTGACCGGCAGTTCCAGTTCATGCGCGACCATGACGATGGGGACCTGCGGCTTGACCTTCTTGATCTCCGCCGCCACGACCCCTCCATCCAAAAGGCCCAAGTGATAGTCGAGGACAATGGCATCCACGGGCCGTGACATGAAGAGCCGCAAACCCTCGCGGCCATTGGTCGCGGTCACCAAGTCGTATCCGCTTTGCTCCAGCAGACTCAGCTGGGCCGAATCCCGGTGAATGCATAGCAGGGTGCTGTTTGCCGCCATGCCATTTTTTATACAGGGACGCTTCCCGCCATTCTGCTCACAATTGCTCACAATCAGGCGATCTACGGTTCGGCCTCCGGTCCCTGGGGCTCGAACGAAGTTTCCCATTTCAGTCCCTGTCCCGAAACTGAGAGAGCTTTGCCGACATCAGGTTTCTCTAATCTCCTACTAATCTCGTTCTTAACTCACCGGCATTAGATCAGCACATGTTCGATTTAATCGGGCCTTGGGCTTTGCCAGAACTGCCCCAGACGCGGTTTGGGGCGGAGAACCCATGAGCGAAGCCAGCAAACGCGCCAACACCCTTGGGCAGGACGACGATGAGCGGGAGCGGCTGCTGATGGAGCAGTTGCCCCAGGTGCGTTACATCGCGCGCCGCATTCACGACCGTCTGCCGCGCCATGTGCTGCTCGAAGACATGGTCCATGCCGGCGTGGTGGGCTGATCGATGCCCTGCAGAAGTTCGACGGCAGCAAGCACGTGCAGTTTGGCTCTTATGCCAAATTCCGCATCCGCGGAGCGATTCTCGACAGCCTGCGGGAAATGGACTGGAGTCCGCGCGACCTGCGGCGCAAAGCGCGGCGGCTGGAAGAAGCGCACAATACCCTGCGCTCCAGCCTGGGACGCAATCCCAGCGAACCTGAACTGGCGGCGGAACTGGGCATCGACTTGCGGGGCCTGCAGTTGCTGCTGGGAGAAATCTCCGGCCTCGAGATCGGCAGCCTGCGGGTGGAATCTCCACGCGATGGCCGGGAAGAAGACTTGTGCGAGTATCTGCCCGACGATTCGGAAGAGACTCCGCTGTTTCTCTGTCTGCGATCCGAAATGAAGCATTTGCTGGCGGGGGCCATTGCAGAATTACCGGAGAAAGAGCGGCAGGTGCTGGCGCTTTACTACTATGAAGAGCTGACCATGAAGGAAGTTGGAATCATCCTGGGAGTAGGAGAGTCGCGGGTTTCACAAATCCACTCCATGGCAGTGATCCGGTTGCGGGCCCGGCTCGCCGAACTGGGCGAGGGAAACGGACACCGTGGCCCCGAAATTGCCCGCGGGGCAGCGGGCGGAGCGCGATAACGATTGGGGAGATTTCGCACTTTTGTACCCAGGTTTGCGCCCTGGCTGCGGTTTTGCGCCGCTACGCGGCGGAAAGGGGGAGAGAAAGAGCGCATGAGAACTGAACGGAAGGCAAGGGTGGCAGGAGGATCTGAGACAGCCAGAGAAGAAGGAAACGGGGGAGCGCAGGCGGAAGGCGGAACCAGGGGCTGCGAGCCCAACCAATTTTCGCGGGAGCAGGGTGCGACGCACCATGCTTCGCTAGACCGGGCACGGGCAAGCCGACTGGCGGCGCAGGCCACCCCTCCGGAAATCCGAGGCGAAAGGGTCGCTGCCATTCAGAGCGCCATCGCCGAGGGAAGCTACCTCGTCTCGCCGGAGCAGACTGCGGACGCCATCATTTCCGAACAGCAGGCCCGCGACGGGACTGCAGCCTAGCGGGTGCGGCCAAAGCCATCATCGGCTCCGGACACAACGCTTTTGCGCCCTGGTTATCCATGCTCCTCTTCCCCGCTGGACGGAGCGCCCAAATCTATTTTGTCCCCTGATTCACAACTTCTTTGATTTTTTGCAGAAGTGACGCAGCGGAGAATGGTTTGGGCAAGTAGGACCAACCAGGATTTTGAAGCCCTTGGCGGGTAATGAAATTCTCCGGATATCCGGAGATGAAGATTGCCTTTACTCCTGCGCTGGCGTTGACCAGTTCCAGCGCCAGATCGCAGCCGCTCCGGTCGGGCAGGACCACGTCAGTGAGCAACAGTTGCACCTCTTCCGGATGGCCGCGAAAGGCCTTGACCGCATCCGCCGCGTTCTGCGCCGCCAGCACCCGGTATCCCGCCGAACACAGGACTTCACAAGCCACCTTGCGCACGAAAGCTTCGTCTTCAACCAGCAGGATGGTGGACGCCCGATTCGACATCGGCGGGGGAGAAATAGGTGCCGGCCCTGCCGGCGTGCTGTGGCCTCGATTTTCGAGATGCAAGTTTCACCTCTGTCGAGGCATTGTGCATTTGTGCTTCCACGTGCCCGCTAGCCGGCTGTGCCCAGCCCGGGGCTTGATGCGCTGAGGGTTGTGCGCCGTGAAGAGGGTCGCGGAGAGTTTGATCAGCTGGAAAATGAGGAAACGCGATTCGTTTCGGGACGGCGCGAGAGTTTTTCGGGACACGTTTGGGACGCTGCCCTGCACGAGCGTCGCGCTCGCGCCTACATTGAACTCTCAGGGGCGGGTCAGCAGGGTCTGGTAGGGATCGAGTACGACCTTTCGTGTGCCGGGCGGCGCGGATAAATGAAAGCTGGTTTCCGCACCGTCGGCGAATACCTGGCCCATGAGTACGTACTTCCCCGCAGCCACAGCGTAAACCGGAACGACGGTGATCAACTCCTGGGGAGCGTCCCTTTGGACGATCATGCCGCTGACCGCCGTGCCCCCGGGCTTGGGCGCGTATTTCACGGACTGTAATTCCAGATGGGGAAGGGCTGTGCCATTCACCCATCCTTCATAGAACCAGTCCAACGATTTGCGTCCTTCGTAACGGAGAGATGGAGGCAATTCTTCTTCGAAGACCTGCAGGAACTCGCGGGTATTGATCGCTCTTTCCTGAAAGCGTTCCCGGGCCTTGCCCAGGGCACGTAAAAAGGGCGCATCCGCCTGGGCGTCCGGGAGGCTGGCGGAATGTCCGCGGTTGCTGCGTTCGGCATCACGCAGCATGGTCCTTAGCATGTGGAAAAGCCAGGTTCCGCGACCGTAACTGATGGCATCGTATCCGTTGGGAAAATGAGAACAGTTGAGTCTGGTGCCGAAGGTGACGGGGCCGGCATCGGCCAGCGGCGAGCCCTCTTTGTTTTTCGCCAGCAAGTCCTGGCGGTATTTCTCCATGACCACGCGAAACTGCGACGGAGACTCGGATTCCAGCAGCAGCAACGCGCTGTAATTCGCCAGCGCTTCGAAGAGCCATTGATCGCGGTAGCTTTTCCAGGACAACAGATCACCCCACCATTGGTGGGCCGTCTCGTGGGCGATGGTGCTTTCGCTCAAGATTTTCGCCACCGGACTCATATGCACCTGCGACTTTTCCTCGGGCGTCAGGAAGGAAAAGCTGGAGAGGAAAATGAGCGACGGCCAACCCTGGCTGACCTCTCCCGGCATCTGCGTCAGCGCCAGGCTGGTGTAGGGGAAGGGACCAAAACGGTGGGCAAAAAAATCGACGGCGCGCGCGGATGAATTCGCCACCGCCAGCGCATTGCGCGCGGGCGACGGCGGAGCCACCGGGATGGTGATCTGCTCGGGCCGCGGATGCTGCGGAAAAGGCGCCTCCGGGGGCGGCTCCAGAACCGGAGCCGAGCCTTGCGGGAAAGTTCGTTCCACCCCCGAGCTGGCATACACTTCAACCGGCACGTCTCCGGCCCGCGCCGCTACCCGCGAGTACTTGCCCAGATTGAAGCCGGCAATGGGCATGGGACGATCGGAGATCCAGTGGCTGGCTTGTTCGCCCGGCGGCAGGCCGGAAGGCCCGCCATCGATTCGCTTTCCGGTCGCCAGCAGCGTCCAGCCTGGCGGATAGCGAAACTGCAGGTCGAAGCGTGCCATCTCCAGCCCACGGTTGGGATACCACGTGCCGCGCGCCCCGACGTAGAGCAATCCGGCGCCAGCCTCGGATAGCACGTCGCCACCATAGACGAAGTGCAAATCAACCTTTTGCCCGGCGCGCAGCGGCTGGGGAAAAATGACGGCCACCAGATCGTTGCCCCGCCGGGCCAGCTGAGTTCCGTTGAGGGCCTGATTGTGAATGAACTCGACCGGGCGTCCATCGGCCTCAACTTTGCTGACCTGGAGGAAGCGGGACAATTCGAAGAGCACGGCGCGCTGTCCGGGCTGGCGAACTTCAAGCTGCAGGTTTGCCTCGGCATCGAGGCGGGTAGGCGGCGCCACGATCGCACGGATCTTGTATTGCGAAACGCTGACCGCTTCAGGTTTCGCTTCTTCTCCCATGACTCCCGCGGCATCGCCGGAGCGGCCGCCCGGTTGGCCCAGGGTAAAGGCGCTCCACACGTCGTAATAAGTTTCACCCTGAACCGTTTTCTGCTGTCCCGCCCAGATCTGCTCCGCGGCCACCGAGTCGAAGTAGAGATCGAAGGTCCCGAGATTTCGCCCCTGGAGGCGCGCGTGCAGCATGCGATCGTCGTCGGCTCTAGCTTTAGATGGAGGCGCGGCCGCTTCCTTCGGGCCTGAGTTCGGCAGACTGTTGCTGAAGGTGAGGAGCAGCCGCAAGGCATCGAACTGGGCCAGGTTGCGGGCGGTCGAGTCCCACTGCGAAACAAACTCCTGGGCGTTGGCGGCGGCCCGGAGCGCAGGCTGCACTTCGGCAAAAGTGTCGTCGTTAAAGCGAAAATATCCGGTGACGAATTTTTCCTCCAGGATGGCGGCCCCAGTAAAAAGCATCATGGACGCCCGCTCCGCCTGGCTGTTGGGGATCAGCAGGACTTCGCCCTCGCCCTCGAAGAAAGCTCCCGTGACGTGGCCGTCTACGTCTTCGGTGAAGGCGATGGTGCCATCGTCGAAGGTGATGTGGAAGGCGGCGCGCTCGAGCGTCACTTCGCGGATGCTATAGACCCGCGATTTGTCGAGCCCCACATCTTGTAACTTCAAATACAAAGCTTCCGCGGAATGGCCTGCCGAAGCTGAGCCCGCGACATCGGAAGCCGGCGGCGGCGCAGCCGCATCCTGCGCGCCGCAGAACTGCGCTGTCGACAACCCGAGCGCCAGCCAGAA
Organism: Terriglobia bacterium; assembly: GCA_963816025.1. Taxonomy (GTDB): domain Bacteria; phylum Acidobacteriota; class Terriglobia; order Terriglobales; family Acidobacteriaceae; genus JAIQFF01. The sequence continues at coordinate 56,529 of CAWFJA010000005.1, read as the reverse complement.
CAGCGCCAACGCATGGACGGGAATAATTCTGATTACCTTGGTCACGTAGGCTGGGCTTCACCCCTGTTGCTAGAATGCGCCATAGTGCGGGCACCTGTCATCTTCCTATTCTTATCGGGTCTCTTCCTGGGCGCCGGCGGAGCTTCCGCGGAAGTCATCCATCTGAAGAATGGCCGCACCATCTACGCCGACCGGGTCCACGAAAACGGCGCTCACCTGGAGTATGAAGTCGGCGAAGACTCTTACGCAATTCCGAAATCGGCGGTTGACCGGGTCGAGGCCGGCGGAGTTCGTCCCGAGCAAGCTTCACCTGCGGGCGGCAAGGATTCCAGGGACGTCCCCACATTCACTCCTGCCGACGAATTGAAGGGTGAGCCGGAAATCAGCGACAAGATTGTCCGCGACGGAAAAGTTGATGTTGACGCGCTGGGCGCGATCGAACAACAAGGCAACGCGCGGGTAACCGCGGCGGCATATTTCATCGCGGGCAAGCACGAGATGGAGCAGACGAATTTCAACAAGGCCCGAAGCTATTTTGAAACCGCGCTGCGCTTTGAAGGCGACAACCCCACCATCCTGAACTATTACGTGGCGCTGCTGCTGCGGACCGGAAACGCGGTTGAGGCGCTTGCCCTATGCGGAACGCGCGGTGCGCATTGCGCCCGATTCCCCCGACACGCTGGCCATCCTCGGCTACGCGCAGTACTCCAGTGACCGGAACAAGGATGCGATCCGCAGCTGGAAACGGTCTTTACAGCTTCGCCCCGATGCCCAGGTGCAGAAATATCTGGAAAAGGCGGAGCGGGATGCGAGCGCGGAATCGGATTTCACGCAAAACGAAAGCAGCCACTTCACCCTGAAATATGAGGGCCGGCAAACGCCGGAGTCGTTGCGCCGCGACCTGGTCTCCACCTTGGAGTCGCACTACAACGATCTGGTGCGCGATCTCGGCGTGGCGCCGCGTGGAAGTATTGCAGTGATCCTCTACACCGACCAGGCCTTTTTCGATGTCACCCAGTCGCCCTCATGGGCGGGCGCGGTCAATGACGGCAAGTTGCGCATCCCCGTGAACGGAATGAGCTCGGTTACGCCTGAGCTCTCGCGCGTGCTCAAGCACGAGCTCGCACATTCGTTTATCAACCAACTGTCAGGCGGACGCTGTCCGCAGTGGTTGAACGAGGGCATCGCACAGGCCATGGAACCGAAATCCCTGTCGTCCCACGGTCGCCGCCTGGCCGAACTCTTCAAGGCGCAACAGGAAATTCCGTTCAACGCGCTCGAAGGCAGCTTCATGCGCTTTTCCCCGATGGAAGCCGTTCTGGCCTACGACGAGTCTCTGGCCGCGGTGCAATTCATCATCGACACCCAGGGCGCCAGCGATCTGCAGCGCATCCTGCAACGCCTGGCCGAGGGAACTTCCACGGAGAGTGCGCTGCGGGCAACCATCCACGACGACTACGGCCGGCTGCAGAACGAAGTAGGCAGGTACTTGGCCAGCAAGTACGGAGACTAGCGAGGCGCAGAAAAATTAACTATGTCATCCTGAGCGCAGCCTGCCCATTCGCTCGCGAATGGGCGAGCGGAGTCGAAGGACCCCTATCATCTTGACGGCAGCCGGAGGGATTCTGCTTCCACCGTGAAAGCATCGCGCTTATAGGGGTCCTTCGACTGCGTGGCTGCTTCGCATCGCGAAGCGGCCACTCCGCTCAGGATGACAACCAGCGAGTTTTTATCCGCCGTAAATATTAGTATTCAGAAATTCATTGCGGAACTTGCCTTGCGGATCGTAATGCTTCAAGAGTTCCTGGTAATCCGGCAACCTGGCATAGAGGGACTTCAGCCGCGAAGGCTGCATGGTGAAAAGCTTGGCCCAGTGCGGTCGCGCATCAAACGGAGCCAGCTGCTCTTCAATCATCGGCAGTAGTTGTTTGACCGCAGGCCATTCCGGCTTCCAGGTAAAGTGGATCGCCATGGATGGCCGCTGGTAACAAGTACTCATCCAGAGGTTGTCCGCGTCAATGGTGCGCAACTCCGAGATAAAGAGATGCGGCCCCACGTGATCTCGTAGTTTTTCGACCGCCAGAACGGCTTCGTATCCCCGGTTGCGCGGAACGAAATATTCGGTCTGCAACTCGGCGCCGCTGCTGGGCGTAAAGTTCATGCGGAAATGCGGCAGCCGCTCATACCAGGGACCGGGGATGCCCATCTGTTCGGTGCAACTTTCCGCGGAATGCCCAGCCAGGGGGTGAAGCTTCTGAGTCGCGAGCTTCGCTCCGTAAAACTCGGTCGCGAATTCGAATGAAACCCCGGGCTCGACTCGGCGTTTTATCCATACTTGAGTGGCTCGATGGTTTTGCCAATCGGTGAACAGGCTGACGCTGTAGCCACTGGAGAAAATATCGTCGAGATGGTTTTCCAGATGCGCCAGCGACAGGTTCTCGTAAACAACTTGCCTCACCTGGAACGTGGGCTGCACCTCCAGCGTGACCTTGGTGACGACGCCCAGGCCGCCCAGAGCAACTCCGGCCCCGGGAAACCGTTCCCCATCTTTTTGCCGGGACAGGGTTACCACCTCGCCGTCCGCGGTGACGATTTCGAGCGAGGAAACAGCCGTCGACAGGTTCCCATTCTTGCTGCCCGAGCCATGAGTTGCCGTGGCGCATGCGCCCGCCACCGAAACATGCGGCAGCGACGCCAGGTTGTGTACGGCAAAACCCTGACCATCGATATAGGGAGCCAGTTGGCCATAGGTCACGCCCGCTCCCACCGTGACGGTGCGGGACTTCGGGTCCAGGGACATCTGATCGAGAAGCTTCAGCGAGATTTGCGTGTCCGTGCTGTCGGCGATCCCGTTGAATGAGTGGCGCGCGCCGAGCGCCCGCATCTTGTGGCCGCTCTTCACGGCCTGTTGAACTTCCTCGACGGACTTAGGAAGCAGCAGCCGGTCGGTACTGTATTGGTAGTTGCCGGCCCAATTTGTCCGCGGCGCGGATGGTTGCTGTGCTGACATCAGGCGCGACATTACGCCGCCGGTGATGAGGACGCCAGAAGTTTTCAGGAACTGTCTCTTATTCATATTGTCCGATCGGTTCGCAACAATATATAGAGAGTTGGAGGGCTCAACGCAAGAGATTCATTCCGATGCCGGGCGCGAGCAGGGCCGTCCGGAGCGAAGGCGAAGGAGTGGCCGCAAACACAAGGTCTGCTTCAGCTGATCTGTATCAGGTCGCTGGCCTCCGCCGACACCGCCGCCGGCGCAGGAAACTGCGGCGCACGCCACGAGTCGAAGACTGATACCTGGTGCACGCAGGAGACGGTGCAATTGGGAGCGCAGGTTTTTTCCGACAGATATTCGCGGCGAATGTCTTCGGTCGTGTACGTCTCCAGCGGGATGGCGGGGTAGCCGCGCTGCTGTGAGCAATAGTGCACCAAGCCATCCTCGCAAATGTAGAGATAGCGCGCGCCGGCGCGGCAGCGCCATTGATTGGGCCGGCCTTGCGCGATATTGTCCTGGAAGCCGTTGATCCGGGTAAAGCTGCTCTTCTCCATTGACTTCATCTCGTCGTAAACCCGGCGCTCTTCGTCATTCAGCGGCTGCAACTGCCCCGAGCCATCGTGAATGATGCCGATGGTGGAGCTGAAACCCAGGCCCAGCGCGCGCTTTCCGATGGTAAGCGCATCCTGCGGATTTTTTACTCCCCCGCCCACCACCGAATTGATGTTCACATGGAAATCGGCATGCTCGGCGAGCAACTCCAGTTTCCTGTCCAGTACCTTCAGGCTTTTCTTTGAGACTTCGTCTGGCGTAACGTTGTCGATCGAAATTTGCAACCACTCCAGCCCGGCCCGGTTAAGCCGTTGGATGCGTTCCGCCACCAGCAGATAGCCGTTCGTGATCAGCCCGGCGATCATGCCACGTTGGCGAATGCGACCGATAATCTCGTCGAGCTCGGGATGGAGCAGAGGCTCGCCCCCGCTGATGGTGATGACCGATGTTCCGAGCGCTGCCAGTTTGTCCACGCGCTGGAACATCATCTCGGTCGGGACAGGTTTGGAAAAATCGTCGTATTCATTGCAGTACTCGCACGCCAGGTTGCAGCGCCGTATAGGAATGATGTGCGCCAGTAGAGGATGGTCGGTAGAGGCGAACGCACTGGCGATCATGCGCGCTCCCCGCACATTGCGGTGGAGCGCCTTCAAACGGCGGCGCACTGTGGTCCCGGCGGATGGCATAGTTACCACTTTATTAAAGCATAGGGATGGCCGGAGTGCACCGAATCCGCAGCATTTGGGGCGATTTGCGGAGTGAATGGGCGGCTTCAGTCGGTGAGGGTATGGCCGGCTTTTATCAGCGTTTCCAGGGCTGCCGCGGCGTGCTCCTCTTTGACCAGTATGTAGTCGGTGTCGAAAGTGGAGACAGCAAAGATCGGGATACCGCCCTCGGCTAGGGGATCGAGGAAAGAAGCCAGCACTCCGGTGAGTGAAAAAGGAAATGGGCCCTCGAGTTTGAAGCAGGTCCACGGCGATTCACAGTGCGCGCCGGTGGGAGCCTGATCGATGGGGCAAACGATGGACAGTTCTTCGGCAGTTCGCGTGATGGAGATGAATTCCACCGCAGTGCATTGCGGGACCGGGACATCTGCGGGCAAGCGGCAGACCGCGAACGAATCGGCGAGTTGACGGAATTTCAAGCGCATGAAGAAAGTCTTCCTTGGCAATCATCCTGGCTTGGTCGAGATCAACACCTTGCCGAGCTTGGCTCGGCCTGGACGGGTCGGAGACCCGTCCCCACACGTTCTCAGGTGGCGCCGGCGGCTTTTTTGACTGCCGCTTTGGCCAGCAGACGGGTCGAGTCCAGCGTGGGCAACGGTGAGGTATCGGGCGTGACCAGCAACGGAATTTCGGTGCAGCCCAGGACTACCGCGTCGCAACTCTGTTCTGCCAGACTCCGGATTACTCCCTGAAAATATGCCAGAGAAGGCGCGCTGAACTGGGCATTCACCAGTTCGTCCATGATGATCTGGTTGATCTTTTCGCGCGCCGGCGGGTCCGGCGTGCGGTGTTCGAGGCCCGCCGCTTTCAACTTTTCCGCATAGACTGGACCTTCCATCAGGTAGCGGGTGCCGAGCACGCCCAGGCGTTTGAAGTGGCTTCGGCGGGCCTGGTTCGCAACTTCCTGCGCGATGTGCAGCCAGGGACGCGGCGATCGCGGCTCGACCAGATCAAATGCCTGATGGATGGTGTTGTCAGGACAGATCAGGAAATCGGCTCCCGCTTTGGCCAGTTTGTCGGCCGACGAGAGCATCAGATCGGCAACGCCCGGCCAATCGCCGGCGTAAATGCAACTCATGTACCGGGCCAGGGGATGAGTATGCAGCGAGACTTCCGGGTGATCGTGCATTCCCAGCAAATGCCCGCCTTCGAGAGCGATGGTGCGATAACACAGCGCCGCTCCCTCCGCGCTGCAAGCCACAATGCCGATGTGCTGGGTCATGGAATCTTCTTGATTATTCGAGCAGGTTTGCGTCCTGCAGAGGCTATGTGTGGGCCGCCGCCGCGTCAAACAAATTCAGGAATGTCAGCTTCTTTTCCGCGGGCAGGAAAGAGGCTTCGAAGGAGTTCCGCGCCAGTTCCCGCAGATGCTCTTCGGTAAAGCCAAACGACTGCTGGGCCAGCTGGTATTCGCGCGCCAGCGACGTACGAAACATGGCAGGATCGTCAGTGTTGAGCGTGATCATGATTCCCTGATCGAAATACTGGCGGACCGGGTGAGCATTCAAGGATGCGCACGCGCCGGTGCGCAGGTTGCTGGTAATGCAGATCTCCACCGGAACCTGGCGGGTGGCCAGCTCTTCCACCAGTTCCGGGTCTTGCGTGGCGGTAAGCCCGTGTCCTATGCGCTCGGCGCGGAGATTGAGCGCGCCCCAGATGGATTCCGGCCCGGCATTTTCACCCGCGTGTGCGGTCAAGTGCATTCCGTTATCCGCGGCGTAGGCGTAGGCGTCGCGAAACAGCTCAGGCGGCCCCTTCTGCTCATCACCGCCCATGCCGATGCCCACGACATTGTCCTCCCGATGGCGTACCGCAACTTCAAAAACCTCGCGAGCCGCAACCGCACCAAACTGGCGCACCGCATCAAAGATCCATAACAGGGAGACGCCAAAGTCGCGCTCTCCTTTTTGGCGGCCTCGCTCCATGCCCTCGAACAGGGCATCGAAATTCTGCTTGCGCCACAGACAAACTCCCACTGAAACGTACACCTCGGCATGCAGCACGCTCTGCGCGCGCAACCTTTCCATCAGGCGGTAAGTGATGAGTTCGTAGTCGTCGGCGCTCTGGAGGTCTTCGGTCACGGCCTTGAAGGCCATCAGGAAACCGTTGAAGTCATGGTAGCTGTAGAGCTGTTCGATCTCAGCCAGGGTGCTGGTCCTGCCATGTCGCTGCCGCAGTTCGAGCAGGGTCGTGGGATCAATCGCTCCTTCCAGATGGAGATGCAACTCCGCCTTGGGCAGAGTCACAATGAAAGAACTGGGCTGCGACGCCATAACTTGATTGTAGATTGAAGAGCGGGGTTTGGGAGAATCGATTTCAGATTGAAGATTTGAGATTGGAGATTTTGCAAACCGAAGGTCTCTCGCCTTTCATTCTTCAATCTCAAATCTTCAATCTGAAATTTCTCTAGTTCCTGGCCTTGGCGAACTCGCTGTGATGGCGGCTGTAGAAGATGTAGATCGCGAGCCCGAGCGCCAGCCAGATGAAGAAACGCAGCCAGGTGATCACGGTGAGTCCAGTCATCAGCCCGCCGCACAGCAGCACGGAGATCAGCGGGAACCACGGAACAAAGGGCACGCGGAAGGCGCGGGGGCGATCGGGCTGCCTGCGGCGCAGAAAAATAACACCCAGCGACACCAGTACGAACGCGAACAACGTACCGATATTTGAAAGATCGGCAGCGTCGCCAATGTCCACCAGTCCAGCGGGAATTCCCACCGCAAAGCAGGCAATCCAGGTGGACCAATAAGGAGTTTTGTACTTGGGGTGCACCATGGAAAAAAGTTTGGGCAGCAGGCCGTCGCGGGACATGGCGTACCAGATGCGCGCCTGCCCGTACTGAAAGACCAGCAGAGACGAAATCATGCCGGTGAGCGCGCCCACTACGATCACCGAGCGAAAGAAGGGATGCGCGCCCAGGTACTTGAGAGCATAGGCCACGGGCGCTTCGGCGGCTTCGCCAGAAACGAAAGTCGTGTACTTCATCATGCCCAGCAGCACAATCGCGACCCCGACATAGAGGATGGTGCAGATGATCAGCGAAGCAATGATGCCGAAAGGCAAGTCGCGTTGCGGGGTCTTACATTCCTCGGCTGCGGTGGATACGGAATCGAAGCCAATGTAGGTGAAGAACACGATGGCGCCGCCGGTGACAATTCCAGCAAATCCTGAGGGAGCAAACGGCGTCCAATTGGCCTTGTTGACCAGCATGCCGCCCACGACGAGGAATGTGAGAATCGCGCCGATCTTGATCAGCACCATCACGTTGTTCGCCCCGGCCGATTCCTTCACACCTCGAACCAGCAATAGCGTCAGAATGAAAACGATCAGGAAGCCGGGAACGTTGAAATAAGAACCCGTCCAATGTCCCGAGGCCCAGACCGGGCTGGCCCACTCGCTGGGTAAATTGACCCCGAACGCCGCCAGTTGCGCCTTGGCGTATCCACTGAAACCGACAGCCACCGCCACATTGCTCACTACATATTCCAGGATCAAATCCCAGCCGATGATCCAGGCAAAAATTTCGCCAAGGGTTGCGTAGGAATATGTGTAAGCGCTGCCCGCGATCGGAATCATCGAGGCCAGTTCGGCATAGCACAGGCCGGCAAAACTGCAGGCCACCGCTACCAGCAGAAATGAGATGGCAATAGAAGGGCCAGCCGCCGGACGCCCGTGCATCAGGGCTCCCGCCGTACTCCCAGTACGCAGGAAGTTGCCGATCAGGTCCAGGACCTGCGCGTGCAGGATGGACGGAGCCTCGAAGTGCTCTCCCGCGGCGGCGGTGCCGGTCAGAACGAATATGCCGGAGCCGATGATGGCGCCAATACCCAGGGCAGTGAGTGACCAGGGGCCGAGCGTCTTTTTAAGACGATGCCCCGGTTCGTCGGCTTCCGCAATCAGCTTGTCAATGGACTTGCAGCACAGCAGCTGGTGTTCAGAGGTGCGGGCCGATGGTGGTTGTGCCAAAGGGTTTGGTCTCCTGTAGCTTCTGGCATCGATAACCGGCAATTGGCACATGGCCTTTAGCCAATGAACGCGGTCGCGCGCCCACCGCTAATTGCCAAGTGCTCAATGCCAGGTGCTGCTGGTTAGCGCTTCGCGGTGCCCCGTGCCATCTTTTTCACTTTGCGCTTGGCCGAACCGCGGGCGTATTCCCGGGGCTTCAGCGGATTTTCCGTCTTGCGCTTTTTGCGCGACGCGCGCTTCGTTTTCTTGCGTTCTTCTTTGGTCAGTTTGCTTGTGTTTGCCATGAGTGCGGTTCGTTTCTCCTTAAGAAAATCGCTGCTAGCCGCTAGCTTTTGGCTTCTAGCCGCAACGTCAAAATCTGCGATCTGGCTAGAAGCTAGAAGCCAGGAGCTAGCAGCGCTCTAGGCCCCCTCCAGCTGGGCATACTTCTCCACCAGCTTCTTCAAACCGAAGCGAGGGAATTGTACCGTAATCTTGGCATCTTCACCTTCTCCTTCGCGCTGGTACACCGTGCCTTCGCCATATTTGGGATGGCGGACCTTTTGGCCGGGGCGGAAGCCCTTCTTGCCTCTGGGCTGCTCGACCGGAGGTTTAGGCACGGTGAATTTCTTGCCTCGCGAGGCGAAAAAGTCGGCAATGTTCTCAATCGAGTTGTAGGACTTGCCGGAATAGCCCGCAGCCGGAGTCCGCGCTTTCTGCTGACCGGCCCAGGCAGCGCTTTGATCTTCATCTTCGTAAGCGTAGTGAGGGGATTCCTGCTCATGTGCCGGGTCGTGTGGCCGCGGGCGACTCGCCCGCGCCGACCCGAACGCGGGCGAGTCGCCCGCGGCCACACGACCTGCACGGGATCTTCTTGATGTTCCCAGGTCTTCCACCAGCTCCACCGGAATTTCCTCCAGAAACCTCGAGGGGATGCTGGCTTCGGGCAGGTCGGTACCGTAGCGGCGGCGATAGACGGCTCGGGTCAGAATCAGCGTGTCCATGGCCCGGGTCATGCCGACATAGCACAGGCGGCGCTCTTCTTCGACGTCGTCCGGCTGCAGGAACGTCCGCGAGTGCGGGAACAGGCCCTCCTCCAGCCCTCCAAGGAAGATCAGCGGGAACTCCAGGCCTTTGGCCGCGTGCAGGGTCATGAGAGTGATCTGGGCGCGCTCGTCGTAGGCGTCGGCGTCACTAACCAGGGCAGCGTGGTCCAGGAACTGGTCGAGGGTTTCGCCGCGGTCGCGGGAATCCATGGCCGCGTTGACCAGTTCCCGCAGGTTCTCGACGCGGGAGTAGGCTTCGGGCGTGTCTTCTTCCTCGAGCAGCTTGATGTATCCGGTGCGATCAATAAGAAATTTCAGGATTTCCGCCGTGCTGGCGGCAGGGGCATTCGTAGCGCCGGCATCCTGCCGGCTGTCGTGGAGGCGTTCCGCCTCCACTTCATCGGCGCGCAAGGCATCCGCCGGCTCGCCGAGCGGCGGAATTTTCCCGTCCGATCCCAGGTCGCCGCCAAAATCGAAAGAAAAATTGTCTGGGCTGAAGTCGGTGTCGTCTTCGATTGGGGGAACTTCCGCCTCTCCGCCATCCGGACTGCGCGGGCGAGTCGCCCGCGGCCACACGGGCTTGTCCTCCGCCGCGGCACTCGCCGTCTCTTCCAGACGCTCAGCATACGTTCCAGCCAGAATTGCCCGCCCGTCCTCGATAATGTTGGTGAATATCTTCAGAGCAGCCAGCGCGCGCGGCGGCAACAACTGGCGCTTGATCACTTCCGCAATCGCGCCCCACAGGGAAAGCCCGGTTTCAAGCGCGACCCTTTCCAGGGTTTCAATACTGGTTTTGCCGATTCCGCGAACTGGCGTATTGATGACGCGCAGCAGGGAGATCGAGTCGTCCGGGTTGTGGATGACTTTAAGGTACGAAATCATGTCCTTGATCTCGGCACGCTCGTAGAACGAGAAGCCCCCGACCACGTGATACTTCAATCCGTACCGCCGCATGGCTTCTTCATAGAGCCGCGACTGTGAGTTGGTGCGGTAGAGCACGGCGGCGCGGGCGTTCTCGCCCTGGTCTTGGTCAATGGCTTCGCGCAGGTATTTCGAGATGTAGTCGGCGGCGAAGAGAGCTTCGTTTTCGCCGTCCGGGGCCTCGTAGTAACCGATCTTGGAGCCTCCCTGGCGCGAAGTCCACAGGTTCTTGCCCTTGCGCTTGAGGTTGTTCGCCACCACCGCCGAAGCGCCCTGCAGAATGTTCTGGGTCGAGCGGTAATTCTGTTCCAGGCGGATGATCTTGGCCTGGGGAAAGTCTTTTTCAAATTCCAAAATGTTGCGAATATCGGCGCCGCGCCACGAATAGATCGACTGATCTTCGTCGCCCACGGCGCAGATGTTGTGATGGGTCCCGGCCAGCAGCCGCATCAGTTCATACTGCGGGCGGTTGGTGTCCTGATATTCGTCGATCATCACGTACTGGTAGCGGCGGTTGTAGTATTCGCGAACCGCCGGGACGGCCTTCAGCAGGCGCACGGTTTCGAGCAGCAGATCGTCGAAATCAAGCGCGTTGGCTTTGCGCAACTCCTTGCGATATTCCTCGTAAATGTGGGCCACCTTCTCCGTCTTGGGATCGCCCGACTGCAGATACACCTCCTGCGGATCGAGCATATGGTTCTTGGCCCACGAAATATGGGAGAGCACCGCACGCGGCGTAGTCTGCTTGTCGTCAATCCCGAGGCGGCGCATCGCTGACTTCACCAGTTGCTGCTGATCGGACTCGTCGTAGATCACGAAGCTTTTCGTCAGCCCGATCGGCGGCTGGCCGGGGACCGCCGAAGGAATGCGCAACTGTTCAATGTCCCGCCGTAATACGCGTACGCAGAAAGAATGAAAAGTTGAAATGGTCGGCTTGGCGATGGAGAGGCCGCCGACCAGCTTGTCCACCCGTTCGACCATCTCCTGCGCAGCCTTGTTGGTAAAGGTCATGGCCAGGATGGCTTCGGGCATCACGCCCAGATTTTCGATGAGATAGGCGATGCGGAAGGTGATGACGCGGGTCTTGCCGCTGCCGGCGCCCGCGAGAATAAGCACCGGCCCGTCCGTGGTTTCAACGGCGGCGCGTTGCTGCGGGTTGAGTTTTTCGAGAAAAGACAAATGTGGAACGGCTCCCGGCTTCGCGACTCAAAAGGCTCGCTGACTGAATTTTACAGGGGATCAACGATTTGCGGATTTTCGGAGACAACCTGCGCGCTGTCCGGCTGAATCTTCCCGCTTCAACGGAAACTATCCTGGCTTCGCGGCGGTTCGCTGGGCGGCGCATTCTTCGCATGGACACACATCGCGCAGAAACTGCCAGGAATAGATGCCCAACTCATGCCCATCATTCCAGTGAAACTTGATGGCGTACTTGCCCACCGGTTCGGCCGACGACGGCTTGGCCGCCGCCTTGAACATGGGCAGGGCGCCAGGAGCAAGTTTAGGCGCCTCTCCAGGCTTGCGCCCGGCCTTGCTCCGCTCGTCGTCACAGAGAGCGCACGGACAGGCATCGCGCAGAAATGGGAACGGATAGTGCGAGCGGTGGCCGTCTGTCCACTCGATGTCCACGCCGGTGCCGGTGGTCAAGTTCACTTTCACCGACTTGGGATCGGGCGGCGTCACTTTTTCAGTATAACCTCGTGTGGGGGTCGGACACTCCCTTCGACTTCGCTCATGGCGGGCTCTGTCCGACGCCTTTGACTTTGATGTTCCGGCTGAAAATAGAAACAAGAGCAGGAACCGAAAGCAAAAACTTAAAGATCAAAAGCAACAGCGGCGGACAGAGCCTGCCCTGAGCGAAGTCGAAGGGAGTGCCCGCCCACACGAGGCTGGCAAAACCTCGCCAATTCAGATAAAATCAAGCTTTTACAGAGCAAGTTCTGAACTTACCTGGAGCAGTCCATGGCACAAGTATGTGAGATCTGCGGCAAGGGGCCGCAATTCGGAAACAATATCAGCCACGCCCATAACGTCACCAAGCGGCGTTGGAACGTGAACCTGCGGCCAGTGCACGCCAAGGTGGGCGCCTCGACCCGGCGGATTCGCGTCTGCACCTCCTGCCTGCGCAGCGGTAAAGTCGTCAAAGCGTAGTCGTAAGTCTGTCCGCCTTCCCGGCCCTTACTGCTTAGCGGGCGTCATTCTGAAGAGCCTTTTTGGCCGCGGAGGACTTTGGCTTACTATATATCGTGTTACGATATATATTCGACGGGCACCGAGTATGGAAAACACTCTCCCTCTGTCCGACTACCAGGCGCTGGCCGAGTTGCGCTTTCAGATTCGCCGGTTTCTCCACTTCAGCGAACTGGCAGCGCGAAAAATGCGACTGGAACCGCAACAGCACCAGTTGATGCTGGCGCTTAAGGGACTGCCAACGGGGACACACCCAACCATCGGGAAATTGGCCGAGCGATTGCAGATTCAGCACCACAGCACCGTCGAACTCGTGAACCGGCTTTCCGCCCGAGGCCTGGTGCGACGAAGCCGAGCGGGCGAGGACCGGCGTCAGGTTTTGCTGGTTCTTACTCCGAAGGGCGAGAAGGTACTCCGAGAACTATCGGTGGGCCACAAGGCGGAATTGGGCACTCGCGGGCCGGCCCTGGTTTCCGCCCTCGAACGAGCGATGCGGCCGACGAAGGGTGCCCAAACCCATTCGTCTAAAACTCCTTCACACCGATTCGGAGAAGCAGGCTAAGCATGTCAAAGTCGAACGGCCCGGAGACTCCCGGAGAAGAATCGAGCAGCAACGCCCGTCCCGCGATCACGGCCACGGGCGCTCAGGTGGGCGACACAACGCTGGCCGAGCCCGCCCAATTCCGCATGGTGCTGGTCTCGTGCCTGGCGGCGGGGATTGGTCTGATCGCCGGGGGCATCGCGTTTTTGCTGTACCGGCTCATCGGGTTACTGACCAACATCTTTTTCTACGGCCGCTGGGCGGCTGACTTCACCAGCGCTCGTCACAATCATCTGGGGCTGTGGGTCATCCCGATTCCAGTCATTGGCGGACTCATCGTCGGAGTCATGGCCAAGTATGGGTCATCGAAAATCAAGGGACACGGCATTCCCGAGGCCATGGAGGCAGTGCTTTTTAATCGCAGCCGCATTCAGCCGCGGGTGGCGATTCTGAAGCCAATCTCGGCGGCCATCGCCATCGGGACCGGCGGCCCGTTCGGGGCCGAGGGTCCGATCATCCAGACCGGCGGCGCCGTGGGATCGCTGGTGGGACAGGTCTTTCACACCACGGCTTCGGAGCGCAAGGTGTTGCTGGCGTGTGGCGCGGCCGCCGGCATGTCAGCGACCTTCAATACGCCGATTGCCGGGGTGATTCTTGCCATTGAACTGCTCCTGTTTGAGTTCAAGGCGCGGTCGTTTATTCCGCTGGTGGTTGCCAGCACCCTGGCCACCGCGGTCCACATGCAACTCCTTGGGCCCGGTCCGATGTTCACGGTCACGGCGATGGATTTCGGCATCCCCAGCGCCTTGCCGTTTTATTTGTTGCTGGGAGTGATTTGCGGACTGGCGGCGGTCGGGTTCAGCAAATTGCTGTACTGGACCGAAGACCTGTTCGAGAAACTGCCCATCGACGAACTCTGGTGGCCGGCGATCGGAGCTCTCGGGCTGGGTATTATCGGTTACTTCGTTCCCCGGGTTCTGGGCGTGGGCTACGACACGATCAGCGACATTCTGAATGCCAACCTCGCACTGAAACTGCTGATCGTGATTATGGTGGCCAAGGCGGTGGCCCTGGTAATTTCGCTGGGATCGGGAACCTCGGGCGGCCTGCTCGCGCCCATGTTCATGTCGAGCGCCGCCTTGGGCGGAATATTTGCCATGGGAATGAATGAGATTTTCCCCGCCGCCCATCTCTCCGCCGGGGCATTTGCCCTGGTGGCTATGGGCGCGGTTTTTGGCGCGGCTTCGCGGGCTGCGTTCGCCTTCATCGTTTTCGCCTTCGAAATTACCCGCGACTACAACTCGGTATTGCCCCTGATGCTGGTCACCGTGATTGCCGACGGAGTCGCGATCCTGCTCATGCCCAAAGCTTCCATCATGACGGAGAAACTGATGCGGCGTGGACTGCGCATCCACCAGGATTACGAAGCCGACGTCCTCCAGCAAATGGTGGTGTCGGAGACCATGGATCGCGAAGCGCCCACGGTTCCCGCCCAGACGCCAGTACGGGAATTGGCCGAGCGCATCGCCGGTCACGAGCCGGAAGCAAGCCGCCATCAAGCAATGTTGCTTCTGGACGGGGAAAGCAACCTGGTCGGAATTATCACGCGGGGGGATATCTTGCGGGCGCTTGACCAGGATCCTTCCGGCGCCACGAGTTTGCTCGAGGCAGGAAGTCACAAAGTGATCGTGACCTATCGGGACGAGACGCTGCATGAGGCCGCAGCCAAGATGCTGCGCAATAACATCGGCCGTCTACCAGTAGTGGACCGCAAAGATCCACGGCACGTGGTGGGTTATCTGGGAAGGCCCGGCATCATGGCGGCACGGTTGCGCCGGCTGGATGAGGAGCACGTGCGTGAGCCAGGCTGGGTGCAGAAATTCCGCTGAGGTTGCCTTCACTCGTTTACGGCGTCATCCAGAACGGCCTTTAGGCGGTGAAGGATCTTGCGCGGGTCGGTAGGAGCGCTGGTCCGCTCGAGGCCCCCGACGAACCCCAGACCTGTCCCAATGCGCGCCAGATCCTTCACCCGGCTGAAGCCGGGCTCAGGGTGACGTCGTAGAGGTTTGAGAGGATTAGTTCGGCTCTTTGGCCGGCGGCGGAGTGCTGGCAATGATCCTCTTCTGCGCCGCCACGATCAGCGGCCGTAGCGCCTGCACCGACACGCCCAGCGTGCCGCCGGAAAACCCGTCGATGTAAGCCTCGTTAATACCGATTACCTGGCCTTGCGAGTTGAATACCGGGCCGCCGCTGCCGCCGTGGGCGGTGGGGGCGTCATAGATCAGCTTGTCGCCGACCACATCTCCCAGGTGCCCGCAGGTGGCCGAGGGACGGATCAAAGATAGCGCGGCCAGTTCGTTGGCCGCGCCAATATCGTCACGGCGATACGCCAGGCGTTCGTACACAGCCGGGGGCGACTTCGCAACCATCCCCAGCACGCCCATGGGATATCCCACCACCGCGACCAGTTCTCCCGGATTCGAGGCTCTCTCCGCCAGCGGCAGGGGGCGCAGGCGGCTGATGGCCTGCGAATTTTCCACATGCAGTACTGCCAGGTCGCCATTGGCCGACAGGACCAGAGGCGTGATATCGACCGGCAGCGGGAATCCCGGGAAGAAGGCCACGAGCTTTTCCAGCTCCGGCTTTCCGCCCTTGCTGATCAGCACGTCAGATTCGGCGTCTCCGTACCAGGGTTCGGCAACATGCCGATTAGTCGCCAGCAGCCCTTCCGCCACTACAAAACCAGTCCCGGAAATGCGGGCTCGCAGGGAGGGCCGGTGTCCCGGGGTAGAGACGTGATAGACGCCATAGATATAGCAGATTGAATTGCGATACCGGTTCAGCACCAGGGCGGGCATGGCCTGTTCCTGCTTCAGTTCATCCACGTCGCGGGTAAGCTGATTGAGTTCGTCCTGGTGATCGTTCGCGAGCATGGGACGGACTGATGCCGGCAGGGGAAGCGGCTCGGGCGGCGTGTAGTAATGGGCCATGAAACCCGTCCCGACGATCAGGAACAGGCCCAGTACGACCTCGACCAGCCGCGCCCAGGTGGTGCAGACCGGCTCTTCTTCCGATGAATGATGGTTCTCGACCATGAGGACGCACCGACTGCCGCGGGCAAATTGGGGGAGGGAAAAGCGTGTCCGCCGGGTAGACCTGTGAACTACTATTCTGCGGCTTGGGGCCGCGGTCTCCTAGGGTACGGAAGGTTATGTACGGGTGGACTTATGGCTATTAATACCCAGGCGTTGGGACATCTCCTCGTAGAGAAACCCCTCCCCCGGACGGTACGGCTGCACCCATTCGCCATCGATGACGAACTGGGGGATGGCGCGTTTGCCGGTTCGGGCAACCACCTCGTCGGCAGCCCCCGGCGTGGTCTCGATATCCACCTCTTTGAATGGGATGTTATGCCCCTGCAGGAAGCGCTTGGCCACGCGGCAGTCGGGACACCAGAAAGAGGAATAGACGACGAGCTCCATAGGAATTTCTTTGCGCCCTTTGCGCGATTTTCTTTGCGTCCTTTGCGGTAAAGCCTTTGACCGCGAAGAGCGCAAAGGAATCCGCAAAGTTCGCAAAGAAAAACAAAGCCGCCAGCATGAACTGACGGCTGAAAGCTGATAGCTGAAAGCTGCCTAATTCTCGTACAACAACACGCCTTCGGCCTTCTCCGAATCCACCGGACGGTAATACAGCTTCTGCCCGTCGAGGAAGACTTCGATGAACGCCGGGCGGGTCGTGATCGTGCCCTGGATCAGCGCCTCGGAGAGCGGATCTTCGATGTACTTCTGCAAAGCCCGCCGCAACGGACGCGCGCCATAGCTGCGATCGCCCAGGGTCTGGCTCAGGATCCACTTCTTGGCTTCGTCGGTCACGGTCACCGTGATCGACTTCTGGGCCAGGTTCTGGTTCAGCAGGCTGACCATCAGTTCCAGAATCTGGATCAGGTCCTGCTCGCTGAGCGCGGTGAACAGAATGATTTCATCCAGCCGGTTGAGGAATTCCGGATTGAAGGTGCGTTTGACTTCGCCCTTCACCAGGTCTTCCACTTTGCTCGAAATCATGTCCTCATTGGTCGACTGGAAGCCCAGGCCCTCGCGCTTTTGCAGGTGCCGGGCGCCGATGTTTGAGGTCATGATGATGATTGTGTTCTTGAAATCGACCGTGTTACCCAGTCCGTCGGTGAGCTGGCCGTCTTCAAACACCTGCAGCAGGATGTTGAACACGTCGGGATGCGCCTTCTCGACTTCGTCGAGCAGGACAACGGAGTAGGGGGCGCGCTTCACCCGCTCGGTAAGCTGGCCGCCTTCTTCGTAGCCCACGTAGCCCGGAGGCGAGCCGATCAGCTTCGAGACCGAGTGCTTTTCCATGAACTCCGACATATCGAAGCGGACCAGCGACTTCTCGCTGCCGAACATGAACTGGGCCAGGGTGCGCGCGACTTCGGTCTTGCCGACGCCGGTGGGTCCGAGGAACAGGAACGAGCCAATGGGCCGGTTCGGGCTCTTGAGGCCGGCGCGGCTGCGGCGGATGGCCCGGGCCAAAGCCACGATGGCTTTGTCCTGCGAGATGATCCGCTTGTGCAGCTCTTCTTCGATGCGCAACAGCTTGGCGGACTCTTCTTCCTTGATCGAGGTGATGGGCACGCCGGTCCAGCGCGATACCACGTCCTCGATGTCCTCCCGACCGACAACGCCGGTGGAGGATTCATCGAGGTGGTATTTTTCGCGAAGAGCGCGCAGGTTCTCGCGCTCCTTGCGTTCCTCATCCGAGTAGAAGCGCGCCTTCTCGAACTCGTGGTTCGCGATGGCGTTCTCCATACGGTGGACGATGAACTTGATCCTCTTCTGGACTTCCGTGATCTCCTCGGGCAGCGAAGTCTGGCGCAGCTTTACGCGCGCTCCGGCTTCGTCGATCAGGTCGATGGCCTTATCCGGCAGGAAGCGGTCCGGAATATAACGGTTCGAGTGCGATACCGCGAAGTTGATGGAGTCGTCGGTGTAAGTGACGGCATGAAACTTCTCGTACCGGTCCTTGATCCCGAACAGAATCTTGGTGGCGTTGGCTTCATCCGGCGGCGGAACTTTCACTGCCTGGAAGCGGCGCTCCAGCGAACGGTCCTTTTCGATCGACTTGCGATACTCGCCCGGGGTGGTGGCTCCGATGCACTGGATCTCACCGCGTGACAATGCCGGCTTCAGGATGTTGGCCGCATCGAGCGACCCTTCCGCCGAACCCGCGCCTACCAGGGTATGCAATTCGTCGATGAAGATGATGGAGTTTTGCGACTCCATCAGCTCCTTCATGATGGTCTTCAAACGCTCTTCAAACTGGCCACGATATTTGGTGCCGGCGACGATCAAAGAAAGATCGAGTCCAAGGATGCGCTTGTCGGCCAGGAACGACGGCACTTCGCCGTCCGCGATGCGCTGCGCCAGTCCTTCGACGATGGCGGTCTTGCCCACACCGGGCTCGCCGATCAGCACAGGATTGTTCTTGGTGCGGCGGCACAGAATCTGGATGACGCGCTCGAGCTCCCCATCCCGTCCCACCAGCGGATCAAGCTGGTTGTCCATGGCGGCCTGGGTCAGGTCGCGGGAAAACTCACTGAGTAAGGAAGATTCGCGCTGACGCTGCGGCGCCGATTTTTCCTGACTGCTGCGCGCCAGTTCCTCACGGATCGTGGAAAGCCTAAGACCACGCTCGTGCAGGATCTCGGCGGCAAAGCACTTCTCTTCCCGGAGTAACCCCAAAAGCAGATGCTCGGTGCCGATGTGCTTGTGCGAAAGCCGTTCCGCCTCTTCCGCGGCATAAGCCAGGACCCGCTTGCACTCATTGCTTAATGGAAGATCAACCGACGTCGAGACTTTCTCCCGGATCGTGGTATGTCCTTCGATCTGCTTGCGAATGGACTCAACGGACGCGTGCGAACGCAGAAATCGATTAGTCAGGGCTTTGTCTTCGCGCAGAAGTCCGAGTAACAGGTGTTCCGTCTCGATATAAGGAGACCCGAACTGGCTGGCTTCGTAGCGCGCAAAAAAAATGACGCGCCTCGCTTTTTCCGTATACCGTTCAAACATAAAGCCCTACCCCCTTGGCTCTACTGAGGACCGAGGTTTCTGCTTGCGGCCCGAACCCTGGGAAACCAAACGCCCTCATCCATTATTGCAATCAACCTGCCAACCCGTCTATGGCCCGTAAGCGCCGGTAGGACATCCGCCCCGTTACCAAAGACACCCGGATCAAAATTTTCTTGACCCACTTGCAACGCGTTACAAACGTTTCGCCACTTTTCCCTTTCGGCACCTGCGCCCGGGTTACTGTCATTTCCTGTCGCACTGTCAGAAAGCGTCTAGCCAGAAAGCGTCTCCGGCGCCAGCTCTTCGATTCGCCCGCGCTGCAAACGCAACACCCGATGGCAGCGGCGCGCAAAGGCAAAATTATGGGTGGCAATGAGAGAGGTCAGCTGGTAGTCGCGATGGAGCCGGGCAATCAATTCAAAAACCGAGTCCGCTGTGCGGCTGTCGAGGTCTCCGGTAGGCTCATCCGCCAGCAAAAGCTTGGGCTGGGTGATAAGTGCCCGGGCCAGGGCCACCCGCTGCTGTTCACCGCCGGAAAGCTCTCCCGCCCGGTGATGCGAGCGCGGCTCCAGACCCACCTCGTGCAGCCATCGCGAAGCTTCTCCCTCCGCCTTCGCCTTGGGAAGTCCCCTCAGCAAAAGCGGCATGGCCACGTTTTCCAGTGCCGTAAATTCCGGCAGCAGGTAGTGGAACTGCCAGACGAAACCGAGTTCATGGTTGCGGAACCCGGCCGCGTCATCTTCTGAAAGCGAACTCAATCGCAAGTGGGCGCAGTATACGTCACCGGCGGAAGCACGTTCAAGAGCGCCGAGGATGTGCAACAAGGTACTCTTTCCCGAGCCCGACTCACCCACGATCGCCAGCATTTCTCCCCTGGCTACCCGGAATGACAAATTTTCAAAGAGCACCAGATCCGACTCGCCGGAGCGAAAAACTTTCTTCAGACCTTCGACGCGCAGGATCGTTTCCTGTTCGATTAGATGCAAAAGGTCAGCTCCTCGGCTCAAGGACAGCTTCCAGCTGCTGGCTTCCAGCTCACGCTCATTAAAGCACGAACGCCGCAGCCACAACTTTCCTCCCTGCCTTGGGGAGCGTCTATGAAGCAGACCTTAAGCCCAATTTTCAATAAATACGACATGACCATGGTCACAACCGTGGCCGAAGGTCATTCGTAGCGCAGGGCCTCGGCAGGAAGAATTCGAGCGGCCGACCAGGATGGATACAGCGTGGCGATCAGGGAAATCCCGATGGCGACCAACGCCACCAGCGCGCCATCGACCGCACGCGGTGCGAAGGGCACGTAGTCGATGGAATAGACTTCGGGAGCGAGCGACAGTAGATGATAGTGGCCTCCCGCCCAGGACACGCCATAGCCGAGCACCAACCCAATCGCCGTGCCAATAACGCCAATTAAAAGGCCCTGGGTGATAAACAGCCGCCGCACCTGCGATTTGCGCGTGCCCATGGACATAAGCACGGCGATGTCGCGGGTCTTCTCCATCACCATCATGGTGAGCGAGATCAGAATATTCAGGGCCGCCACAAACACGATCAGGCCAATCGTGATGAACGTGACCAGCCGCTCCAGCCGCAGGGCGCGGAACAGCGCCTTGTTCTGCTCCATCCAGTTGGTGGTCATGTAGCCTTTGCCGGCGGCCTGTTCGATTTCCTGGGAAATTTGCCCGGCCTGGTAAATGTCGTCCACCTTGAATTCGAGCACGGTGATCTGATCGCCCAGGCCTTCGAGATTTTGGGTGTCGGAAAGACGAGCGAAAGCCCAGGAGCTGTCATAGTCGAAGAAACCGGAGTTAAAGATCCCCACCACGCGAAAACGGCTGTACTTGGGAACCAGCCCAAAAGGCGTGAGTTCTCCCTGCGGGCTCGTAACCAGCACAACCGAGTCCAGCGTGGCGCCCAAGTCTTCCGCAATGTCCTTGCCCAGCACAATCGGCGGCATCGCAGCGACCCGCTCCTGCACCGCGTTCAAATCGTCCGGAGATTTCTCCGAGGCGGAAGCTGGTGCGCCGGAAGCTCCGGCGGTTGTGTGGGGGCGGGTCTCAGACCCGCCCAGGCCGGGTCGAAGACCCGGCTCCACACGGCCGGTGCCCGCCCCATCGCGTGCGCTCTCCTCCAACGGATCCATCGATCCAATCTTTACCGTATCCAGCAAATCGCTGACCTTGCGCTCGTAAGCCGGGATCATGCCTTTCAACACCGCCCCGCGGGCCCGCGGACCGCGCGAGATCAACACTTGTTCGTAAATCGCCGGCGCCGTGCCGACCACGTGAGGCAGTTTGGACAACCGCTCCATGAACGGACGCCAATCTTTTATGCCGTCACTCTCAATGCGCAGAAGGTTGATGTGGGAAGTCGAGCCCAGCAGCCGATTCTGCAAGTCCTGACGGAATCCGTTATTGATGGCGAGAGCCACCACCAGCGAAGCCACCCCGGCAGCGACACCAGCAATCGAAATCCCGGTGATCACGCCAATAACGGCCTGGCGGCGTTTGGCGCGGAGGTAGCGGGTCGCGATGAAAAATTCGAAGCGCATGAAAGAAGCTATTTCAGCCTCGGCTCTCAGCTGATTCGATTATAGCCACGCCGTTGGTCGAACTTCAGCGGGTCCATATCCTGGGGACTACTGCCGGCACGGTTCGCCGGTAGTCGCGGTATTCTTCGCCGAAACGCTGCTCCAGTTCCCGATCTTCCAATCGGATCATGACCGCGCCAGTGACCAGGGCAAATGCGGTCAGACCGTAGCAGACTACCTGCCCCGTTCCCAGGCTCCACGCCAGCATCTCGCACAAATGTCCCAGATACACGGGATGGCGGACACGGGCGCGTATGCCTGACGTTGCCAGGCGCTGTTCCGCAGGGCCGGCGGAGAGCTCGGGCAGGCCACCGAGTTGGGCGGCGCTGAAGCCGGCTCCAGCGCGCCGGTAAATCCACAACCCTACGGCGAACAGGAGCACTGCGGGCAACCATGTCCACGCCGCGGTATAGAACGTCAGGTCGCGCCACTGAGCGGTGATCGCGCCCGCAACCATCCACATTGCGATCCACAGTGGAACCAGGATGCGATATGGGGAAAGCTTACGCGAGCGCCAGTAGCCGGCGCGAGGGTGGATGACCAGCCAAAATAACGGGATGGTGGCATAAACGACGCACGCCAGCCACGCGATGGAGCGGATCGTGCGCAGAAATATCGACACATTGCGAATTATAGCGGCGCATTCATCTCGCCAACTGCAGCCGTAGTCAGTCGCACCTGCAGTCCGATTGTTTTTGTGGCAGAGTAGATGAGGATGGCCGAATCCCTCGACCCCAATCTTCCTGAAACCAGGCTTGCCGAACAAAAAGTTCCCGCATCCCGACTCCCTGCTGGCCGCGTCGCATTCACCTATCCCGACTTCACGATTTACCAGGCGGCGCGCTTCTTTATCGTGGCGGCGCTCGAGATGCAGTCGGTCGCCGTGGGCTGGCAGATGTACGAGATCACGCGGCGGCCTCTCGATCTCGGCTTGATCGGTCTGGCCCAATTTCTACCGGGCATGCTGCTGTTCCTGGTCTCGGGACACGTTGCCGACCGCTTCGACCGGCGCAAAGTGCTCACCCTGTGCTATTGCGGCTTCGCCGTGTCTTCGGGATTGCTGTGGACGATCGCCTGGCAAGGCAGCCACTCCGTCCGGCTGATTTATGCAGTGGTTGTGCTGATCGGCGTGGTGCGCGCGTTCAATGGTCCGGTGAGCCGGGCGCTTCTGCCGCAACTGGTTCCGGAAGAGCATTTCCCCAATGCGGTGGCCTGGAATGCCAGCATCTTTCAAGCGGCCACCATCCTGGGGCCATCGGTTGGCGGCTTTTTGTACGCCCTTTCTCGTGGGCCGGCGGTGGTGTATGCGACCGCCGTGGTCACCAGCCTGGCCGCCGTATTCTCCACGCTTCGCATCACGCTCCAGACTCAGGTGCGAGCCCGCGAACCGGTCACCTGGAGCACTGTCCTGGCTGGCTTCCACTACATCTGGAGCCACAAACTGGTTCTGGGCTCGATCTCGCTGGATATGTTCGCTGTTCTGCTGGGGGTGCGGTGGCGTTGTTGCCGGTCTTTGCCAGCGAAATTCTCAAGACCGGCCCCTGGGGCCTGGGCCTGTTGCGCAGCGCGCCCGGCATCGGGGCGGCGACCATGGCGATCCTGGTGGCTCACCGTCCCCTGCGCCGCCACGCCGGGCTCACCATGCTGTGGTGCGTGGCCGGATTCGGAGTATGCACGATTATTTTCGGACTCTCGCGCAGCCTGGCGATCTCTCTGCTGGCATTGTTCCTGCTGGGAGCTTCGGACATGATCAGCGTGATCATCCGCTCCATCCTGGTTCAGCTGGCGACGCCCGACGAAATGCGCGGCCGGGTGAATGCCGTAGACATGATTTTTGTCGGAGTCTCGAACGAACTGGGAGAGTTTGAGTCGGGACTGACCGCGCACTGGTTCGGCACGGTTCCGGCGGTGGTTCTGGGAGGAGTAGGAACGCTGGTAGTAATTGGGATATGGGCGTGGGCCTTCCCAGAACTGCGAAACGCCGACCAGATCACAAACTGAGAACCGGAAACTAAGAACCGGAACAGGCATTAAAGATCAGTTCTCGGTTCTCAGTTTCGAGAGGGACGGTGGATTCTTAAGTTATTTGCCCCGAATCACCGTCTTGGCCGCGCTCATGTTGTCGAAGCGGTCATAGACCCGCACCACGACGACGTGCTCGGCGGACGCCGTCTTCGCGGCCGGCAGCCCCGGATTCCCGCCCGAAGGCAGCGCCACTTGAAAGTCATAACTCGCGGATTTCGAATCCGCCAGTTGGCCCACCGGTTCCACATACTGCCAGTCGGCTGCGTCCACGGAGTATTCGGCGCGTTTGATGTTTGAAAATCCATCCGTGGCGCGGAAGCTCACATGAATTTGTCCGCCTTCCGTCGATGCCTTGAGGTCTTCGATTCGCGGCGGCGTGGTGTCCACCTCGAAGCGGGCGCTGTCCCGGGTCGAAGTCAGCGC
Source organism: Terriglobia bacterium (assembly GCA_963816025.1). Classification (GTDB taxonomy): domain Bacteria; phylum Acidobacteriota; class Terriglobia; order Terriglobales; family Acidobacteriaceae; genus JAIQFF01. The sequence goes on along the minus strand of CAWFJA010000005.1, from coordinate 32,496 downwards.
CTGTCCGGGAGAATGCGACGGCGCATCTGAAGCCAGGACCTCGACGGTGTAGCCGCCATCCGGAAGCAGCGAGGCATCGAAGGAATAAAATTTGTCGGTCAGGTTGTCCTTCAGCAGCAGCCAGCGAGTTTCACCGTCGCCCCGGTAGTAGACCGAGTAGATCATCTGGTCGTCGTTGTCGTCGTGGACGGTCCACTTCACGCCGATGGAATCGGTATCGCGAGTGCTGGGTGGCGGCGCGTCGAAATGCAGCTGTGGAGCCCCGCCGGCTGCCCCGCTGGTATCGGGAATGGCGAGCGCCTTAGGCAGCGGCTGGTAACGCACGCCCACCTGCACGCTGACGTCGTCGAAGTCGGGAGCGACATTCTTGGGCAGGTAGTTCAGCAGCACGCTGTCCACGCTGGGCGCAGGATTGCCGGCATGCAGCACTGCTTTCCACTGAACAAAGCGCGCGGACGGGACATTCAATACCGGATCCTTCTGCAGATCGACCGGCGTCCACGGACTCCAGTTGCGGTCGGGATTGTCCACATTTCCGCTGCGGGCAAAGAGCTCGACCTGGCCCGTGCCTCGCAACTCGGCGCGTCCCCAGCGGGAAAAGACCTTGCCGTCGAACACATCGCTTTCATAACTGCCTTCCGATTCGGGAGATCCGCCCAGCAGAAACACCTTGCCGAGATTGCTGGTGGAAACATAGAGGCCGCCCCCCGGGGCCTCGGCGAAAGCGGTGACCTGGGTGGCGCTGGCTTTGAGCAGATCGACGAAACGATCTTCGCCGGTAATGGCAAAAATGTGGCCGCGATTCCCCGTCCCTGCCAGCAGGCGCCCCGCCGGATCGAATGCCAGGGCGTATACCAGGTCGTCACGCGAAGCCCAAACCCGGCTGGGAGATCCGTCGGCGGCAATACGGTAAATTTCCGAACCGCCGCTGGCTCCGGCGCCGGGCAGCGGGATGCTGCTGACCAAAGCGGACGGGGTAGGGCTCACGTTCAGGACCATCATGCCGGGTTGCGCCGCGCCGGTCGCAGGCACGGAAGGAGGCGTTGTCATCGGCGAGGGGAAAATCGATGGAATGGCGCCAGGTCGCTTCTCGCCGACGCCGGCGGCGTAGATATTTCCCGCCTTGTCGATGGCCAGCGCCGTGATTTCTTTTTTGGGCGCGCTGTAAAGCACGAAACTCTCACCGCTGGGCTTTATCTGATAGACCAGTCCGCTGCCATCGGAACCGGCGATCAGATTGCCTTTCGCGTCCACCGTCAACACGCGAATGTGAGCTTCGTCGCTTTTGAAGAATACGGAATGCTCCCCCTTGGGAGTCACGCGATAGATTTCGCCATGGTCGCCGGTAGCGACATACAGGTTGCCGGAATTGTCGAACACCAGGTCCCATATGTATTTCGTGCCCGGATCGAAAAATAGTGCAGCCGAGAATTCGCCGGCCGATTTGCTTTTCTCCGTTTCCGTTTTTCCCTTCGCCGCCGGTACGCCCGCTTGCCGCTCGATGCGATACACCTTGCCGTCGGGATTGGTGGCGGCATAGAGAATGCCGTTCTTGTCCAATGCCAGCGCCTGCACCTGCAACTCCTGGGGCTCGAAGATGACGGAGGACTGTCCCTGCGGGGTAATGCGATACACCCTGGCGGGCGCGCCCGCGGCAGCGTATAGATTTCCGCTCGAGTCCGCCGCGATCGACCAGATATAAGTGGATGGAGTGGTGGAGATCGCCTTGAACGCCGGAGCCAGTTCCAGACCGCCCATGCTGCGGATCGCCACCCCCGTTGCCGATCCCTTGCTCAGGTCTTCAAACTTCGATTGTTCCCAGGTGCGGGTGCCTTCGCCGGATGCGAAGTGAACCGTAACTAACATTGAAAGTAAAACCAGGAAGAATTGCTTACGCGGAAGGATTGCCAATTGGTTACCTCATCGCCGATATTGAGCGGAAGAATTCAGATTATCACGGAGGGCTGTGATGCCTGGGCAGGCCTTTGTTTGTGTGGCCGCGGGCGACCCGCTCGCGAGAGTGGAGGCCAAGATCAAAGCCGCGGGCGAGCCGCCCGCGGCCACACAACATTACTTGATCGTGATGGTCAGCACTTGCGCGCCCGCGACCACGTAGTCCAGCGGCTCGGAGGCGGCTTCGTTCACCGAAGACTCGCCCTGCACGATCATTTCCTGGGTGCCGCGCATACTGTCCATCACATTCATGATGGAAAGCGGCAGGGTGGGCATGACCTTGTCGGCCACCATGGCTTCCGGATCGGCCTCCAGCAGCGATACGTAGACGCGATTGTTGACGTGCTGTTTGTTCAGCAGCGCGATGGTCGAAGCCAGGTCCATCTTGCGGCCAAGCAAAGGGCTGGCGCGGCGAACCCGGTCCAGGGTTTCGCCATCGCTGACCAGAATGCGCAGCGGGCCCTTGGAGGTAGACGTCGGAATGTGAATCGGAATCTGGTGCAGGATCACTTCGCCCCGGTAGGGACGCAGCACCGTTTCGATGGTGATTTCGTCTCCCGGCCGGGCCTCGATCAGATCGGTGCGGGCGCCCTCCAGCCGGGCCCAGCGGCGTTCGCGAATCAGGTCGAAATCCAGCTGCACGCCACGAATGCTGGGCACGTTATACGGGTTGTCGTAAATGCCGCTGAAGCGTTCCCCCAGCGACAGCGCCGCCATCACCGCCGCCGGCTGGCCGCCGTCCGACGGGGCAAACATGTTCCGCACCGTGACGTCGGGATATCCGTTCACACTGATCCGTCCATTCATGCGGTAGGTGGTGTCTTCGCCGTACTCGTTCACCCCGTGCAGCGCATTGAAGACCGTGGCCATCATGGCCAGCGGGCTCAGGTTGGCGTTGTTCAGCACCTCGTAGTGAAACTGCTTGTTCGCCGCCCCGCCGTGAATATTCAGGGTGACCGGAATCATGTCCGGCTGCTTGCCAAACCCTCCCAGAATGCCGGTGTGGCGGTCCTGCACGAATGCGCCGACCGGTTCGGTGGCGTTTACGATCTTGAAAGCATTGAGGGGCGAAGGCAGCGTGGCCAGCACTTCCGCCTTGGTCATGGGCAAATCCACCATGCCAAATTGCAGCAGGGGATGGCCGCAGGCCAGCAGGTGGTGGGCGTCCATGTAGGTGACGGTGCAGGTGGCCGCGATGTCCATGTCGCCGCGCACCAGAATCGCGCTGATCGCCGACCCCGGCTCCAAAGGTTCGGGCTGCTTCGCTCCGCTGACCGAGCCCACGCCCATGACCGGCACGATCCCCGCCTTGACGAACTGAGGACGCGAAGCGCTGCATGGTTTCCTGCGAGAATCCGTTGAACACCAGCGGAGCCTCGATCGGCTTCAGATAGTTGGCGTACCCGTTGGCGGCAAAACTCTCCACTCCGGGGCCCGAGGTCCGGGTGGGAGCTGCGAACCGCGGTCTCGGCATTTACCGTGCTGCTCCCCGGGCTGCGATCCATGGCGTTGATCTCCAGCATCTCAGCGATGGGCGTCACGCCGGCGATCGGTTCCTTGGAGAATTCGCCGATGCGGAAGGCCAGCGCCCCCGCCAGCTTGCCGTTCAGATAAACCGGGCTGCCGCTCATGCCCGCTACCACCCCGGTATATTCCGCTTTCTCACCCGACAAACGCACCAGGATGATGTCTCCCTTGGGGCCGTTCGCGTTCTTCAGAATGCCGAGAACTTCCACCCCCATGGACTCCGGCTTGGTGCCCTGAAACACGGTATAGGCAACTCCGTGCATGCCGGCGTGGATTTCGCTTACCGGAATGGTTTCAACTGGCTTGAGGGTTTGAGCCTGGGTTATCGAAGACTGGATGATCGAAGAGAAGAGGAGGGCGATGACACCGGATAAGAGCGCACGTCTCATGAATTTGACCTGGAGCAACCACGCTCCTCTGACCGAAAAGCTAAACTTCGCGCTTTGTATGCGATCGCCGGGTGGGAGAGGAGCTAAAAAGTGCAAGCCGAGGCCGTGCAAAACATCCCAATCGCGAAGCCCTGCGTCTATACTAGCATAACGATTTTCCGAGGAATTCGATGTTTTCGATTGACCGGATTAGACCTTTGCAATCTTTGGGCCGACTGATCCTTACTATCCCATTGATGATGTTGGCCTTGCTCTCCTTTGCCTTGGGCGCGCCTGCCCTCTTCGGCCAGAGCCAGGATCAAGCTCAATCTGAACCCGCCGCCAGTGGGCAAAAGCAGGAGGCGCCGCCCGAAGCGGGCGGACCGCAGAACGACGTTGGACCCTATGCCATTCCCAGGAAAAAAGAAGAGCCGCCACCTCCGCCCCCTCCGCCGAAGCCGAAAAAAGTAGAGGGCATGCCGGACTATTCCATTAAGTCAGATGTTTCCCTGGTGAATGTGGATGTCCTGGTCACCACCAAAGACGGGCAGTTCATCCCCGGCCTGAAGAAGGAGAACTTCCGCGTAATGGAGGATGGCGTCCAGCAGTCGGTGGTTGACTTCGATGTTTCACAAGCCCCGATAACGGCCGTGCTGCTGGTTGAATTTGCCTCCACCAATTACTACTTCATGGTGGACGCATTGAACGCCAGCTACGCTTTCGCCAACGCGCTCAAGAAAAACGACTGGGTAGCGGTGATTTCCTATGACATGAAGCCGCACATCCTGGCCGACTTTACCCAGGACAAGCAGGCCGTCTACGGCGCGCTGAACCAGTTGCGAATTCCAGGGTTCGCCGAGACCAATCTGTTTGACGCCCTATATGACACGCTGGATCGGGTGGACCAGATCCCAGGACGCAAATACATCATCCTGGTCACGACTGGCGTAGACACCTTCAGCAAGCTCACCCTTGACCAGATCACCAAGAAGGTCAAGGCCACGCACGACGTCACTATTTTTCCCATCAGCGTGGGCTTTGCGGTGCGCAACTATTGTGAAGTTCATCAATGCGGATATACCCACGGCATGGGCATCCCGGTGGGCGAAATGGATTACCTGCAGGCCGACAACGAAATGAACACCTTTGCCCGCCTGACCGGAGGACGCGCCTACTTCCCCCGATTTCAGGCCGAGCTGCCGGAGATTTTTCACGACGTGATCGGCGACATCCGCAACCAGTACAACCTGGCCTACCACCCCACCAATCCCAAGCTCGACGGCACTTACCGCAAACTGAAAGTGGAAGTGGTCGCTCCCGATGGAGGTCAATTGAAAGTGAAGGACCAGAAGGGCAAAGACGTGAAGTACAACGTTGTGGCCCGGGAAGGTTACACGGCGAAACACACCGTGGAATAGACCGCTAGTGGATGTGGGCGACCGCATCCAGCAGAAAGAGCAACCCCGCTCCCAGAAAGACGACGAGCGCCATTTTCCCTCCCGGTTCGCGATTGACCTCCGGCATCAGATCTGACGCCGCCACGTAGATCGTTACCCCGGCGGAAAGCGGCAGTCCATAACTGACTTGGTGCCGGAACAGCGCCATGATCAGCACTCCGGCCAGGGTTGAAGCACCCAGCAGCATCGACGCTCCCCACGCAATGCCCCGGCTCTGACCGCTCGCCAGCATGACCGACGCAATCGTGAATCCCTCTGGAATCTTGTGCAGGAAGATGGCCAGAAAGATGACCCATCCCAGCCAGTTGGAAACGATAAAGCCGGAGGCGATCGCAATGCCGTCAAAAAAAGTATGGATGACCAGCCCCATGAGCACCGAGTATCCCCGGTGACCGTGGACAAACGCATCCTTGTGAGTCTCCTCGCCAAAGTGGAAGTGGGGCGTTACCGTATGTTCGAACAGGTGAACCAGAAGATATCCGGCGAGAACCAGGATCGGGGCGCTCCTCCCTCGAAGCTCCAGGCTGGCGGGAAAAATTTCTACGATCGCAGTCGCCAGCATGAATCCCGCGCCCAGCGCCACGAAGTACTTCAGGTAGGAACGGTCCCAGTTCTTCTGGACGATGATGGCGCCGCCAAAAACATTGGCCGCCGCCGCCGTGAGACCGAGCAGAATGCTGAGGAGAATGGGATGCATGTACGCGGGCGATGATACCAGTTTCCCGGTTTCCCGCTACGCGGCAGGCCGAATGGCGCCGATCAGCCCGTTCAGTATCTTTCCCAGCTCGGCCGCTTTCTCCAGCAAATCCTTTCCGTGTTCAGGCGTAAAGTAAGCCAGCTTCTGAGCGATCATCAGCTGGGTTTCCACTTCGACCAGCGATCCTCGAGCTCGCGCCAGAAAATAATGGAATTCGTTGGCCGAGAAACGCGCTTGCCCTTCCGCAATGTTCGTCGGCACTCCAACCGCCGCTCTCCGGACCTGGCTGGCAAGCCCGTAGAGTTCGTCCCGCGGAAACGCCTTGCTGGTGCGGTAAACATCCATGACAAAGTCCATCGCCTTTTGCCACGCGATCAGGTCCCGATAGGACTGCCCCATAATGATGATCCCCTGGAGCCATCATGCCAATATCGACCGGGAAAAAGCTGTGACATATGAACACTGCGAACTAAAAACTGGGAACCGGGAACTGGCTTGTTATCAGTTCCTGGTTTTCAGTTCTTCGTTCCCAGTTTCAAAACGGGACTTATCCGCTGTGCCGGATGTGCATCACATCGCCATCCTGGACGATGTAGTCTTTGCCTTCGAGACGCAGAGTGCCCTTGGCGCGGGCATTGGCTTCGGAGCCGGCTTCGAGCAACTGGTCCCAGCGAATGGTTTCGGCGCGAATGAAATGCTTCTCCAGGTCGGAGTGGATGGCCCCTGCAGCTTCCACCGCGCGAGTGCGGACAGGGATGGTCCAGGCGCGGCATTCGTCTTCGCCCGCGGTAAAAAACGAAATGAGTCCCAGCAGCGAGTAGGTGGTGCGAATCAGGCGCACCAGCCCGCTTTCCCGCAGGCCGTAGCTTCCCAGGAACTCGGCGGCATCGGCGTCACTCATTTCCGCCAGTTCCGCTTCCACTTTTCCGCAGATGGCAGAGGCGGAGGCATTGGGGCGCGAGGCCACCTCGGTCAGGTTGTACTTGGCGATCGCATTTTCGAGATCGTTGCCCAACTCCGTGCTCTCGCCGACGTTGAGGACATACAGAATCGGTTTCTCGCTCAGAAACATGAAACCACGCAGCCGTTTCTTGTCCTCGGGGGTCATCTCCATTTCGCGGAGCGGTCGTTCGGTTCCCAAATGAGCGTTGGCCCGTTTCAGCAGATCAAATTCTTTTTCCAGTTCGGGAGTGCGCATTTTTTTCAGATCTTTTTCCAGGCGCTCCAGCCGTTTCTCGATCTGTCCCAGGTCGCTGACCATCAAATCGAAATCGACGTTCTTGATGTCGCGAAGCGGATCAACCGGCCCGACGTGCGGGATGGAAGGATCTTCAAAGGCGCGAACCACGTGCGCCAGCGCGTCTACGTTGCGCAAGTGCCCGACGTAGGCGCTCTCTTTGAGGGCTTCCTGGCCAATGGCGCCCACATCCACGTATTCAACCGACGCGTGAGTGAGCTTCTTTGGGTTGTAGAGAGCCGCCAGGCGGTCGAGACGATCGTCCGGGACTTTGGCTACGCCGATATGGGCCTCGCGCGGGTTGGCATACGCCTGGTCGGAAAGATGCGCCTTGGTAAGAATGCGAAACAGAGAGGTTTTGCCTACCTGCGGCAGGCCGATAATGCCAGTTTTCATATGATGGAGAAAGAGACAGGAAGATGATAACAGTCAGATCAGGTTAACGACCGCGCCGTCAAGTAAGCCACCACCAGGCCCAGCAGTATCACTCCGCTCTCGATTCGCGTAGACCACTGGTGCAACGCATCGAATTGCAACCGGGCAGGAAGGTCAGCGGGCGCAGCATCGATCTCTCCCATCGAGGCCCTGATCGCATCCATTCGAGGAATAATCCCGAACTGCGAAATCAGCGTAAGCAGGAGCATCAGGCAGATGAGCACATTCCGCGGCGCGAACACATGCGCTTCCCCATTGCTCAGCCGGCTGAGCAGAAGCGAGCTGGCCAGAAAAACTGCCGCGGAGATCATACCCATCCAGTGCAGAATTCCCAGCGACCGTCCGACCACCGATCCGGCCAGATGCCGGGTGGGCAATACCGCGAAGGCCGTCTGCGCCACCACCGGGAAAAATATCAACCCGCCCAGCCAGACGATCAGAGAGAGCAGCATGAGGAAACGTAAGAAAGACATGACGGCCTATTATGCAGGGCGGGACAGCGCCAAAGCCAGCACTGAGAACCGAGAACAGGAAACTAAAAACTGGTTTTATTTAGCCTGGCTTTTCTAGCGGAATGGCACCCAGCCTAAACCGGCACGCGCACGCTTTCCACGATTTCCCGCATCAACTGCTCGGCCTGTTCAGATTTCTTCAGAGTAGAAGAGTAGCGCCCATTGACAGCGACCCGGTGGGCAAACACCGCCACCACCAGCGGCTTGAAGTCTTCCGGCACGCAGAAGTTACGGCCGTCGAGAAAGGCCATGGCCTGTCCCGCGCGGTAAAGCATCTGCGAGCCACGCGGCGAGACGCCCAGGGAAAACTGCTCGGACTCGCGGGTGGCACGGACAATCGCGAGCACATATCCGACCAGCGACTCCTCCACTCTCACCTGGGTAACCGCCTGCTGCATTTCGAGCACATCGGCGCCCGTCAGCACCGGCTCCAGAAGTTCGAGCTGGGCGGTTCCCGCCTCAGAGCGCAGAATTTCACGCTCCGACTCCCCATCGGGATATCCCATCCGCACCCGCATGAGAAAGCGATCCAGTTGCGACTCGGGCAAGGGATATGTGCCGTGGTGTTCAATCGGGTTTTGCGTCGCAATCACCAGGAATGGCTGCGGCAGCGAGTAAGAATGCGAATCCACCGTGACCTGGCCTTCGTTCATGGCCTCGAGCAGGGCAGACTGGGTCTTGGGAGTCGTTCGGTTGATTTCGTCGGCCAACAGCACGTTGGTGAAAATCGGTCCGCGCTTGAACTCAAACTTCTGCTCGACGGCGGAATAGATCGAGATGCCAAGAACGTCGGCGGGCAGCATATCGCTGGTAAACTGCACTCGCTGAAAACCGCAGTCGATGGCCCGCGCCAGGGCCTGGCCTAAAGTCGTTTTGCCCACCCCGGGGACGCCTTCGATCAGCAGGTGCCCACGCGCCAGCACCGAGACCAGCGCCAGGTGGATCACATCATCCTTGCCGCGGATCACTTTGCGCAGAGCATTTTCCAGCTGGGTGGCGCGATGGGATACGGCAATGGCAGTTTCAGGCGACATCGAGAAATTTTACTATGCGCGGGTGACGGTTTAGGCGGGCAGGAGAAGTTACGAACGTCACGTCCTAGCCATCAGCCGTCAGCTATCAGCTAAATCCAATCCGTGCGCACCTTGGGTCGCTATAGCTGAGAGCTGCGAGCTGACAGCTTACTGCGTAAACTCTGCCGGCCTTCCCGTCAGGCGCTCGATGCGCTTGGCGATCGGCGGGTGGGTGGAGAACAGGTTGCCGAAATTCATTCCCAGCAGGGGCTGAATAATGAACAAGTGCGCCGTCGACGGCGTGCCCATCATCGGTACGCGACGCGAATACACATCTAGCTTGGACAACGCGCTGGCTAGAGCGTAGGGATTCCCGGTGAAGTGCGCGCCGGTTTCGTCGGCTGCGTATTCGCGCGAACGTGAAACCGCCATCTGGATGAGCATGGCCGCGATGGGAGCCAGAATCAGCATGAGCAGACCGCCCATGGCCCCGCCGCGACGATCGTCACGATCGCCCAGACCGCCGAAGTACGCGCCGTAACGCAACCACGTGATCGCGCCGGCGATGGTGGCGGCAACCGAGCTGATCAGGATGTCGCGGTTATTGACGTGCCCTAGTTCGTGCGCCAGCACGCCTTCGAGCTCCTCGTCATTCAGCAGGTTCAGGATGCCTTCGGTCACCGCGACCGAAGCGTGCTTCGGATTGCGTCCGGTGGCGAAGGCATTAGGCGAGTCGGTGGGAATGACGTAAATCTTTGGCATCGGCAAGCCGATTTTCTGGGTTAGCCGCTCGACTACGCTATACACGCGGGGCAACTGCTCGCGCGTGACCGCCTGAGCGCGGTAAGTCCTCAGTGCGATCTTGTCAGAAAAGAAGTAAGCCACGAAGTTGGTGACGACGGCAATGCCCAGGGCCAGCAGCATTCCATTCGGCCCGCCAAAAGCGCGGCCCACAGCCATCAGCAGCAGCGTCAGCGCGGTAAGCAGAAAAGCGGTCTTAAACGTATTCCCCATAACTTTGTACTCAGTTTGATTAGATGGTTTGGCAGGGAAATAGATGCACGGGGCCACCACAGACCGTGTGGGGACGGGCGCCCCCGCCCGTCCGGCGGAGCGAAGCTCCGCCATAGCTTCTGCTTACAAATCTGTCGGAGCTGCGCTCGACCGGACGGGCGAGGGCGCCCGTCCTCACATGGTCCGGGGCGCTCACCTGGGCAATGGGTCTGGCATCGCCGCCAGGGCGTACCCCATGACCGCCATGGCAGTGGCGTTCTCCCGCAGCTCCTGGGGAACAATCTTGTCCAGCGTGTCGGCCGCGGTGTGATGGTAGTTGAAGTAGGTGCGGCCGTCCTGCAACAGGCCGAAAGCCGGCACTCCCTGCTTGGCCAGGGGCTCGATGTCGGCCTCTGGACTGTCGCTGCTGAGCACGATGAGGTTCGCCCCCGAAGGCCGCAGCACTTCCAGAACAGATTGCAGCCGGGCCGCGGCCTCCGCTGTGATCTTGGCCCGGAATCCCAGAGGATGCGACAGCTCCCAGATCGCTTTCCATCGCAGCCACGTGTTGGCCAATCTCCGCCGCATGCGCCTTGGCGTATTCCAGATGGCCGCGTCCCAGGTTCTCTTCGTCGATCCAGGCAATCACTCGCAAAGTCCGCTTGGGACGCAGGTGCAACTGCTGCATCAATTGTGCGGTTTCCATGGCGACCGCCACTCCGGCTGCGTCGTCAATGGCGCCCGTCCCCAGGTCCCAGGAGTCGAGATGGCCGGAAACAATCACCACCTGCTCGGGATGTTCGGAGCCCTTCAGATCTCCCACCACGTTGAACGTGGTCACTTCTTCCGCGGTTTGGGACGTCAAAATGACGTGCATGCGTACCCGGCCCTGGGCCGCAAGATGAGCGATCAGGTCGGCATCTTCAGCAGTCACGGCACCGGCTGGAATGTCAGCTGCACTGCTTCCTCCGGTATGCGGCAGGCGATAGTCCGCCCCGCCCACTGACCTGACCAACCCAGCCACGGCGCCCAGCGCGGCTGCCTTTTTTGCTCCCAGCGCGCGATAAACAACCGCTTCGTCGTAGGCCTCTCCGGCGTAGCCATTGGCCGCCTTCTGTTTGTCGAAGGCCACATTGAACAAGACGATCTTCCCGGCTACATTCTGCCGCCCCAGGCGGTCGAGTTCGGCGAAACTATTGGCCACAACCACGTCCGCCGTGATTCCCGCAGGCGGCGTGGGATGATTTCCGCCCAGCGCGGTCAGCACAATTTTCTGCGTGCTCCCCGGAGCTTGTCCCGGATACTCCACCAGCTCGGCCGATTCCGCGCCGCGTATCCAGTGCCGGGCCTGCACCGGCTCCAGGCGCACCTCCAGGCCCAGCTTGCGCATTTCTCCGGCAACATATTCGATGGCGGCCTGGGCTTGTGGAGATCCCACCGGCCGCGGCCCGATATTTTCTGTGAGGTGCGCCACCTGTTGGTAGGCGTAGTCGTCGGTCAAAGCGGCATCGCGGATCGCAGTGAGTTCCTGCAGCAATGGAGCCGGCAAAGGCGGTGCGGCTGGAGCCTGTAGACGTTCGTAGCCGGAATCGACGCGTGGCTTGGGTTGCTGCGCCAGCAAAGAAGGGGTGATCAGCATGGACAGCAGCAGCGGGCGGCTCACACTTCGTGCGTCGATCAAGTAGCACCTCGGTACGAGATTCAGAACAGATTTTCCGCCGGCACGGGCGTGGGCGCTCACGCCCACGTCAGCTTACTCGGTCCCGGCGGGCGGCGGATATTCCGGCAGCTTCTGCTTTGGGACATCGCCGCGCTTCACTTCCAGTTCGTCAAACAGCAACGCAGGGCTTACCACACTCTGCGGGGTGGGATCGAGCCGGTCATCGGAATCGAATTCCCTGCCCGCGGCTACGATGTCATTGCGCAGCGCGCGCGTGTCCAGGTCGCCAAAGACCGCGCCTCGCACCAATTCTTCGTGCCCGTCCTGGGTTGAGACTCGGTAGAGCAGTCGCGGCGTCAGGCGCGGGCCCAGTGTCGCGACGAAATATCCATATGGCAGGTTGCGCTGCTTGCAGGCGTCAATCAATTTCTTCTTGAGTTCATCGCGGCTGAGAGGGTCCGAGGATTGGATGATCAGGTTTCCCAGGCTTGAGGTCGGCGGTCCTGTCACCGACGCCCGGCCGTGACCGTTGGAGCCGGGGAAATCGCGGATGGGCTCGCGGCTCATCAGATAGCTCACCAGCTGTCCCTTCTCTATCAGCGAGACCCGGCTGGCCTTGACGCCTTCGTCGTCCACCTCATAGTTGCCCAGCAGGGCGTGACCCTCGAAAGTCGTGAGCGTCGGATCGTCCACCACCGAGAGAAAATCAGGCAGGACCCGGCTCTTGTAGTTATTGGCCCAATCTCCGGTCGTGCGAGCATTCTGGCCCAGCATCGGCCGGTTACCCAGCAGATTCGGCCCCACCAGTTCAGACATAACGCCGGCAGCGGCGTCCGCGGAGAGCATCACCGGGCCGCGATACTCCTCTTCGCTGACCGGCGCGTCGCGCAATTGCTTAAGGCTGGTCAGCAACTCGCGGGTGCGCGCCAGCACTTCTGCTTTCGCCGGCAGGTCCTTCATCTGTCGGACCTGGTAGCCGTGCGAGCGGTCCAGACGCATTCCGTCGGCTGCCTGGGTGTAGGCTCCTACAAACACCTGGTAAAAACTGTCGGCGCTGCGGACCACCGCCCCTTCCGAGCTCACGAAATACCGATTGGTGACCGTGAACCGCAGCGAAGCGCTGAGCGACTGCACTTGCGGATCGCTCTTGTACATTCCGGACGCCTCTTCCAGCACAGCCAGCCAGGGCTCGGGAGAAAAATCCAGCCGGGCCAACGGCGCCACCAATTGGACCGGAGCCGCGTGCGCGAAATCGTCCACCTGCTGGTCGACGGAGTATTTTTTGAGTTCCGCCTGCTTGGCCGTTAAGGCCTCGGAGGCCGCCTTGTACGCCCGGTCGGTGCCCAGCCACAGCTGGTGCCGTATCCCGGTTTCATCGTCGTCGAGCGGACCCACATCAACCACGCCTTCTCCCTGACCGTAATAGCTGTCTTGTTTGTAGTCGCCCACCCGCACCACGATGCGCAGCATGCGAACGCGGGTTCGCAATGAGGTGCGCAGCGCGCCGAACGCCGCTTCGGCCATGTACTGATCGACGTCTGTCAGACGATAGTCAACGTAGTAAGGCGCCGGCACGTCCGCCAGCTTCAGTTGGCTTTTGGAGCGCTGCATCTCCGCCAGCATAGCGCGCAGCACCGGATCGTGAGCCGCAGGCGAGTCTTGGGCAGCCAGCCCGGCCACCAGCGTGAGCGCCAACGCGGCCAGCAGAGCCAGCCGGTGACCGGACTGGGTCATTGCTGCCCTCCGACGCTGAAATCCAAATGTCCGAAGTCCGGGGTCCGAGGTCCGACGGCGGTGGGCTTGTCCCACATAGGCGGCGGCAGAATCGGTGGCCGCAGATGTGAATGCGCCCGCTTCTGCACTTCCATCTCGGAGAAAAGCATCGCCGGCGATGCCGCGGAGACCGGCACGCTGCCCGATTCCGCTCCGCAGATGCCGTTGAACACTTCCGTCTTGTCTCCCGTGATCTCTATGCGGTTGAGCGCGGCCAGCGGCGTCCCCACGATGTCCACTCCGCGCACCAATTCATCCGGACGGCCATCGGGATAGACCTTCCATACCAGCACCGGCAAAATCTGAAACGACTGCGGCAGCGAGCGCGTGGTCAGGGTGAAACCGCCTTCGATGTCTTCGAAGTACAGGCCGTAGGGTTTGCCCTGCTTCTTGATTTCGTCAATCAGCTTCTGCCGCATCTCGGAGTCTTTCGCGGTGTGGGTCGAGCTGACGATCAGATTGCCCTGCCGTCCCGTCGCCATCAGTCCGGCCTGCGCTCGCCCGTGCCCGTTCGATTGGGAAAAGCCTTTGACCGGCATGCGCGACATGAGAAAATTTCTGAGGATGCCATCTTTGATCACTTCCACACGCTGCGCCGCGACACCCTCGTCGTCATACTGGTACCAGCCCCCCAGGTTCAAGCCATTCAGGCGGCGCTGCGTGGGATCGTCAATCACGCTGAGGAACTGAGGCAGCACTTGCTGGTTCATTTTCTTGGTGAAGGTCTGGCCTTCCTGATCGCCGCGCTGGCGGTGACCTTCCAGGCGATGGCCGAGCACTTCGTGAAAGAAAACCGCAGCCGCCCGTCCCGAAAGCAGCGCCGGCCCATCAAAAGGCTCGGCTGTGGGCGCGCTTCGCAGGGCCTTCAGGTCGGAAGCCATCCTGGCAATCCTGGCGGCAATTTCAGCTTCACCCGGGAGACCATCCGGCGTGTCGGCCTGAAAGGTCTCGACCCGCAGCAATTCCATGCCGTCGTCGGCCCGGGTCTCGGCCTCGATCATCAGGCGGATGATTGAGCCCGGTGTCACCAACTGTGCGCCGGCGGTGGAAACGAAGCGCAACTGCGTCTTCTGCCCAATCACCATCACCGCCGAGGAATAAATCTCGGGATACTTGCGGAAATTGCTGGAGTAGCGCCGGACCTTGTCCTCCCAGTCCTTGCGGTCGAGGTGGAACGCCGGCATGGCGTAGTCCAAATGCACCTCGGGCTTGGCTTCGGCGAAGTCAGCCGAAGTGTCTTCCTCCTGGGTGCGGACGGCTGCCGCGGTCTTGACTTTCAGGTAAGTCTGCGCCGCCTGGCGGTACTCCTGGTAAGTAAGTTGCCATAAGACTCGCGCTGCCGCCTCGGGATCGTCCTGCAGGGGAATCAGCCCCGAATTCATTCCGGAAGGCCGACTCTCCTGATGCGTGTTGTCGAGCGCGGCGCTTCCCACCCGCATGGTGACCTCGCCCGTGCGACGGTGAAATTGGGTGGAGTTCAGCAGACTTCCTAACCCGCCGACTACAACCGTGCCTTCCTCGTCATACACCGAGTAGCTGGTGAAGTAGGGCGCGGGATCGAGCTGCCCCAGTCTGGTCTGGGCGCGCTGCAATTCCCGTTGCATGGTGGAGAGCAGGACATCGCCGGAAGGGTGCGCGGGGGTGCGTCCTGTGCCCCGAACCAAGGAGGGCGAGCAGAGCGGCAACAGCAGGCCCAAGGCCACGCCGCGAAGCAGAGTCTTCATAAGAAAAGGTAGACAAGTTTACCCAACCCGGAGTTCCCCGGTAATAACTTGTTGGAATCGGGGACCGGACGTCGAACGTCAGACCTCGGACGCCGAACACAACACAAGACGAATGCATGATGGAGGACGGGCGTCGCCCGTCTTCGCTCCGTCCCGAGCAAACAAAAAAATGGCCCCATTGCTGGGGCCACTAGTAAAAGAGGCAAGGTGGAAGGGTTGAAGTCAGGAATGGCGATGCGGTGAGCCGATCCGGCGGCCGGAACGGCAACAAGAGAGATGTCGAACAAAACAGAGAGCGAAGGTCATTGCTATCAGCGGCCTCTTTTGGTTGTCTGGTCAAGTGCATTTGCGCAACCAAAACCACGGAATCAGACAGCCGAATGCCGGCTCGTTGGCAAACAGCTGCAAGATATGTACTTAGCTGAAACTCGATAAGTCCTGAAAGAGGAAGTCAGAGGCCGGTGGAACATTGTTGAAATGCAGAATCCTGCACATTCGCTGCATACTTCAGACCTGAGACCAGGGACATCAGACCCCGGCCGTCGGACCTCAGCCAAGAAGCTGCGGTCCGAGATCCGAGGTCCGAAGTCCGTTCTTAGGAGTTACCTGCGACCATCCGTAGCTTGCCGGGCAGGAAGTGATACGGCGGCCAGGGTCCGCTGATCGCCAGTTCGCAGTTCTTCAGTTGCTTGGCGGCGCTGCTGTAGCGGTTCTGATATTTTTCAATGGATTTGGAATCAATCAGGTGGGCAATATCGATTAACATTCCGTCTGAATCTACTCGCTTACAGCTAATCTCTTCTTCCAGTGGATTGAACAACTTATGGACTTGCACCGAGAGCGCCCTGGCCTTGGTCCGGCGCTCGCGATCCTGCGAGGCCTTCTCCCGCAACTTGATCAGGTAATCGCCGCCCACGGTGTCGGGCAGTACGATCTCGGCCATGGCTTCGCGCAGCGAGCCATCCTTGACTCTGAGCTTCAGGTGCATCTCGGCCTTGCCGCGCAACCGGGCCACGCTCTGGCCGAAGGTCCGGCGATTGGACCTTACGGCATGCCGCAAGGCGTCGTCGGTGTCGAAAATCGTCCCAAAGCGAAACGGTAAAACCGTTCCACTGCGGAAACATACGCTCACGACGCGCGCATGTTCGAGGACGTTTTTCTCCCCAAACTGCACGTTATCGCGCTCGTACTCGCTGACCACAATGTTGAATTCTCCGCTGGGATAGGCCAGGACGGCGGCTCCGTTCACTCCCTGAACCCCATCCACCAGGGAAGGACGGCGAGAACGGGTTCCATTGGCTAGGGTCTGTTGTTCAGTGATGCAATACGCGTACCACGCCATAAGGTCTCTCCGAACCTGTTGCGAGGCGAGTTAGGGTCACCCCACGCATACTATTGGGCCACGTTTGAACCGTTTGGAAGAAAGGGCGTACAGCGACGAGTTAAACGCTTTTACTGCTGCGTTCAATGTGCATCTTACCTTGGTGCGCCGTAAAAATGCAACCTTTTCGTTGCACAAAGCATCTGCGCCCAGATCCACAGACCACGCAGGCACAGCTGTCCTTAGCGGTCCAGTCGAGCGCAGCTCGACCCCGTTTTCGCCGGAAACTAAAGACCGCGGAGCTGCGCTCCGCCGGACACCCGAGGGCGGCTATCCCCGCTTGGTTCGTGCCTCTAAAATAATGAGCGGAAAAGACTTTCGTTCCTGCCTCCCTGCCCTCTGGCAATGTTAACCTTGCACCATGCCTGAGCCTCCCCGAGCCGCCCGATCTTCAGTCGTGGCCGCCCTCGTCATCGGACTGCTGCTCGGGGCGCTGCTGCTGGCTTCGATCGGATTTCTGTTGCTGTCGCGGAATTCCGGCCCGGCTTTGTTGAGTCACATGTGGTCGGCGGTGACCGGCCGCACCCTCAGCATTGATGTAAGCCAGCCCACGGTGGTGGATCGCATCCAGCGGCTCGAACGCCTGGAGACGGTGGTTTACACCATGGACAAGGTAGTCAGCGGCGCCAAGGAAAATCCCATCTTCCCGGATTTTCTGGCCGGAGATCGCCTGCTGCTGCTGGTCCACGGAGAAGTGGTCGCGGGCATTGACTTCTCCAGCCTGAAACCGGGCGACGTCAAAGTGGAGGGCAGGCAGATTCACTTGCATCTTCCGGCGGCCCAGGTATTCAGCACGCGGCTCGACAGCGCGAAGACGCGGGTGTATTCCCGTCAGACCGGCTTGCTGGTGCCCACCGACCCCAATCTGGAGTCGCAAGTGCGGCAAGAAGCGGAACGCCAGCTGCTGGAGGCGGCGCTGGCCGACGGCATCCTGCGCACTGCCCAACAGAACGCGAGTTCAACTATCACCAGCCTGCTGCAAGGTCTGGGATTCGAGAAGATTGATTTCGACTAGGAAAACGAACACGCGAGGGCGGAGGGATGGGCGGGACACGCCCGTGCTCCATGACCAAGAGGAAAACATGAAAAACGACCACGACAGTTCCCTGCGCCGGCATGTGCTTGAATTGCTGAAGGGCGGAAGCGCCCACGCCCGCTTTGAAGAAGTAACCGCAGGCATCCCGGCTAAGTTACGCGGACGAAAACCCGCCGGCCTGCCGCACTCTCCGTGGATGCTGCTGGAGCACATGCGCATCGCCCAACACGACATCCTCGAATTCAGCCGGAACCGAAAGCATGTGTCGCCCGATTGGCCCAAGGGCTATTGGCCGGACGGCGCCGCTCCCCCCAGCTCGACCGCCTGGAATACCAGCATCAGGAAATTTCGGCTGGATTTGAAGACGATGCAGGGCCTGGTGGCCAATCCGAAAACCGATCTGCACGCGCGCATTCCCTGGGGCGACGGTCAGACTATCTTGCGCGAAGCTTTGCTGGTGGCCGACCACAATGCCTATCACCTGGGCCAACTGGTGGACATCCGCCGTTTGCTGGAAGCCTGGCCGGAGAAGTAGATCAGGCGCAGTCGCAAGATCTGGGGTCGCGGGCCCTGGGGTCTCGCTTCAGCTCCATGTCACGCGGCCGTTTGCGGAACACCACCCTGACTCCGTCGCGCCAGCGCTCATCAATGCCTACCACCACCCACTCGACTTCCGGCGAAATATAGTGCAGCAAGGTGTCGGTGGCAGGATGCACATGCAGCGCGGGAGCCACCAGAAACAACAAAGGCTGTTGCGGTGACAATTCCCGCCGGGGAAAATATCCGAAGCGCTGGAACTCGCCGCGCGCATGGTGCCAGGCCACCCGCGACCAGTAATCCAGGCCTTGCAGGGGCAGGTGGATATCTTCGTCGGCCTTCAACTCCAGCACCGCCAACCTCCCGTCGCGCGTGCTCGTCAGGACGTCAATCATGGCGCGGTCCGAGGCCGAGAATGCGGGCACCTGGGAGTAAAGGCGCGCGGTGTCGAGCCGCTCGTCCACTTCGCTTACGTCCTGCGCCACCAGAGATTCCAGCCAGCGCTCGGGATGCAGCCGCCACAAGGCGTGATCTCGCGGTCCCTCGGCATGACGCACTTCGCCCACGCTGTGCACCAGGCGGCGGAAGACGGCCGCGTTCTGTTCGCTCAGCACGCGTTCGTCGGCGCCCACTCCAAACACGATCTCGGGTATGCCGCGGAGCGAACCGAGATGGTGCGCCAGGCGCGCCTTGGCGAATTCCAGTCCACGGCAGCGGAAGGCGACCTCAGCCGCCGAAATTACCGCCATTTCAGCTTCCGGCATCAGCTCCCGAACCCGTGCAATGGCTTCCGCGAAGCGCTCCGCCGCTTCGCCTTCATCAGGTCCAGTGGACCAGCCGCGTCCTCACGTTGCCGCCATCTGAAACCTCGATTTCCTTTAAATGCTGTTCGCGATCTTCCAATTCGTAAAGCTCCCATTTGGCTGCGTCAGGGTGCAAATGCGCCATACGCTCGCGCGTCAACGCCGACGTGCCCGCAGGCAAAAAGAGTTTCAGGCCTTCGACGACCACTTTTCCCGCTTGCGCCAGGCGGCAGGCATCGAGCCACAGAATGCCGAAGGTCAAGGCAGCGTCAATCGAAGCCTGGGTCTCCTGTGGATTCACGCCCAAGACCGCGAAGCCGGACTGCCCGCGGCGCAAGAGTCCACGGGCGTAAACCGGACCAAACGAGCGCTCCAGGTCCGCGGACGTGGTGAGCCGTGACGCAACGTAAGCCGGAAAACGCCGCTCCAGAGTGCCCTGCAGGTTGCGTTGATAGGCCAGGCGAGCGGCCCGTTTCGCAGTCGGCGTGCGCCGATCGCGCTGCCGGCAAATTTCCAGTTTGCCGGGACGCGTTTGCCCCAGCCGCTGCACCGCCAGGCGCAGCACTTCATGTTTGATCTCGACATCGAGCACTCGCCGGACCAGGTTCCGCTCCGCCGACCAAAGGTGAAGCAAACACTTGTTGTGCTCGCCGGAAATGGAATACTTCGCCTGCGCCAGGTCAAACACGGTAGCGCCGTCATCGAGCACGACGGCATCCCGTGCTCCTGCGAGAAAGTCCTCTACGGTACGAGCCAGAGCCTCGGGAGTCATGGTTAGAATATTTTCATCTTTTGTGACTCGCTGTCTGTGACGGATGACCATTATCACAGTCCACGCGGGGACAGCACCCCCGGCTGTCCGGTCGAGAGCAGCTCGACCGTATTTTGGCGGAGACAGAATTGCGGACCTTCGCCCCGCCAGACAGCCGGGGGGGGCGGCTGTCCCCGCGTGGTCTCTGGTGGTCTCTGGCAGTCTCACGCAAGGCACCCCAGCCCGCGCCAATCGCTGTGGGATAATGAAGAACCCCGGGAGTCTTTCCCCGTTCAAGGACATCTAACAACTGTGGACAAGAATCGGTTCTTTTTTCAGCACTACGGCCTCACGGAACATGATCTCGAGCGCTACCTGGCAGCCGCCCTCTCGGCCGGCGGCGAATACGCCGATCTTTATTTCGAGTACCTCTCATCCACGTCGCTGATGGTGGACGAGTCCATGGTGAAATCCGCCTCCCAGGGAATTTCCGCGGGTTGCGGAGTTCGCGTGGTGGTCGGCGAGCGTACCGGCTACGCCTACACCGACGATCTTTCTTCAGAACGCATTTTGCACGCCGCCCGCACCGCCGCCCTCATCGCCAGCGGCCCCTCGAAGACCCCAGTCGTGGGCTTCCAGGAGAAGCCGGCACGCAGTCTTTACCCGGTAACTTTGCCCTCGGTGGACGCTGAAATCACCGCCAAGGTCGAACTGGTCATGCGCGCCGACGCTTCGGCCCGCGTGTACGATCCGCGCATCAAGGAAGTTCGCGCCAGTTATTCCGACGAACTGCGCAACATTCTGGTGGTGGGTTCCGACGGCACATTCGCGGAAGACTCCCAGCCGCTGGCCCGCATGAACGTCTCCTGCATCGCCAAGACGGAAGGCAATTCCGCCCGCGGCAGTTCCGGCGGCGGCGGACGGGTTGCTCTCGACTTCTTCTTCGGAGAAAAGACTCCCGAATATTTCGCGAAAGAGGCAGCCCGCCAGGCCATTTTGCAACTGGACGCGCGTGAGGCTCCGGCTGGCGAGATGGAAGTGGTACTCGGTCCGGGCTGGCCGGGCGTGCTTTTGCACGAAGCCGTAGGCCACGGGCTCGAAGCCGACTTCAATCGCAAGCAGACCTCGGCGTTCGCCGGACTCATCGGCAAACGCGTAGCCAGCGAAAAATGTACGGTGGTCGATAACGGCACCATGCCCTGGCGCCGCGGCTCGCTCAACGTCGACGACGAAGGCCAGCCCACGCAGAACACCGTCCTCATCGAAAAAGGAATCTTGAAGGGATATTTGAGCGACAAGCTCTCATCCCGACTGATGGGCATGGCCGACACCGGCAACGGCCGCCGCGAAAGCTACGAACACATTCCCATGCCGCGCATGACCAATACCTACATGCTGGCCGGGCAGGACGATCCCGAAGACATCATCCGCTCCGTTAAGCGCGGCGTGTACGCGGTCAACTTCGGCGGCGGACAGGTGGACATTACCAGCGGAAAATTTGTCTTCTCCGCCTCCGAGGCCTACCTCATTGAGGATGGCCACGTCACCGCTCCCATCAAAGGCGCGACGCTGATCGGCAACGGCCCCGACGTCCTCACTCGCGTCTCCATGGTGGGCAACGATTTGAAACTCGACGAAGGGGTGGGCACCTGCGGCAAAGATGGACAGGCGGTGCCCGTCGGAGTCGGCATTCCCACGCTGAAAGTGGACCGCCTGACCGTCGGCGGCACCGCCAAGAAAGAGTCCGGCGGCTTCATGCAGTAGGACACATTCACCACGGAGACACGGAGTCACAGAGAAAAATTGAAAGAAGAATTACTCTGTGACTCTGTGTCTCCGTGGTTAACGAATTTTCTATGACTCAGACTCAACTGGAAACTGACAACCAGAAACTGGAAACCGATCTTCGCGAAGTCGCGCAAGACGTGGTCCGCCGCGCCATGGCCGGAGGCGCCACCGCTGCCGAATGCGTAGTCCGCGAGGGAGACGAATTCTCCACGCTGGTTCGTCTGGGCCAGGTCGAGACCCTGAAAGAAGCCGGTTCCCGTTCCATTGGCGTGCGGGTCTTCCACGGCCAGCGTTCGGCCAGCACCTATTCCAGCGACTTCTCCCGCGAGGCCCTCGACCGCATGCTGAAGTCGGCGCTGGAGCTGGCGAAAATCACTTCTGAAGACCCCTTCAGCGGTATTCCGGAGGCCTCGCAACTCGGTTCTCTCGCGGGCGATCTCGATCTCTATTCCCCGGATGTCTACTCGCTGCCTGGCGCAGAGCGCATCGACTACGCCCGCCGCGCCGAGAAAGCCGCCCTCGACTACGACTCGCGCATCAAGAATTCTGAAGGCGGATCGTTCGACGCCGCCACCGGCCACAAAGTGCTGGCCAACTCTCACGGATTTGTAGGCGAGTACCGCCGGTCTTACTGTTCGGTTGCCGCCGTGCCCATCGCGCAATCGGAAAACGGCGCCATGCAGCGCGATTACTGGTTCTCGGTCGCGCGCAATCTGGGACGCCTCGATTCGCCCGAAGACGTAGGAAGGATCGCGGCGCAGCGCACGTTAAGGCGACTGGGCGGGCGCAAGGTAAAGACCGCGCATGTTCCCATTGTTCTCGATCCCATGGTAGCCACGTCCATCCTGGGACATATTTTCGAAGGCATCAACGGAGATTCCGTCTATCGCGGCGCGTCATTCCTGGCGGGCAAGCTGGGCCAAAAGATCGCGGGCGACCAGGTCACCGTGATCGACGACGGAACCATGGTCGGAGGCTTCGGCACCTCGCCCTTCGATGGCGAAGGCATCCCGACCCGGCGCACCGTCGTTATCGAGAAGGGCGTGCTCAAGTCGTATCTGCTTAACACTTACACCGCCAAGAAACTTGGCCTGCAGACCACCGGCAACGCCTCTCGCGGACTCGCGGGCACTCCGGGAATCGGGCCGGGAAATTATTTTCTGCAGCCGGGGACGAAGACTTCCAAAGAACTTATTGCCGGCATTCCCGAGGGCCTGTATGTCACCGAATTTCTCGGTCACGGCGCCAACCTGGTTACCGGCGACTACTCCCGCGGTGCTTCAGGGCTATGGATTTCTGGGGGCGAGCTGGCGTATCCGGTCGAAGAGATAACCGTGGCGGGAAATCTCAAAGAAATGTTCTTCAACATTTCCGATATTGCCAGTGATCTCGAATTTCGCGGCGCCATGGCGTGCCCAACCATCCGCATCGACGGCCTGATCGTCGGCGGAGAGTAAAGACGATTTCAGATTGTAGATTTTAGATTGTAGATTTTTCGAACATCCGGCCTCGGTCTCTAGATCTGAAATCTGCAATCTAAAATCTGCAATCTAAAATCTCCGCTCCCAAATTCCCGTACAATCACCCCATGGGAAGCCTGCTCCAGCCCTCGCCAGTCACGCCGGCGGACGACCGCGACTCCAGCTGGCTTCCGATCGTCTTCGGCGTCGCGCTCGTGGTCATCGTGGTGGTGATTGCTTCCCTGCTGTTGCGCACCGATGCCAAAATTGCGAATCCCCCTCATGCTTACGCCGCCAACATAAAGTTCTCTGATATGAAGATGAGCGCGGCGGAAAATTTTGTGGGCTCGACCATCACTTATCTTGATGGCACGGTCACCAATACCGCAGACAAGACGGTCACTCGAGCCCTGGTGAACGTCAGTTTCAAAGATTCGCTCGGCCAGATCGTCCAGGCCGACGACGTTCCGCTGCGCATTCTTCAGACCAGCGGACCATACCCGGAAGCCGTCGACCTCACCGTCGCGCCCCTGGCCCCTGCCCAGAGCAAACCGTTTCGCCTCATCTTCGAGCACGTCACCGCCGACTGGAACCACGAGTATCCCGAATTGCGGGTCTCAGACGTGGCGGTGAGGTAGAAATAGGAAATGGAGGACGGGCGGGACGCCCGGCCTCCACCTGACATTCCACATTTCTTCTAGAATGTCTCCATGCCTGACGTCAAAAGTATCCGGCTCACCGAGACAGTCAAAGCGGGCGGCTGCGCTTCCAAGCTGAGCCCTGCCGTCCTCGACAAGGTCCTGGGAAAGCTGCCGCGGCAGCACGATCCCAACGTTCTGGTCGGCTTCGATCACGCCGATGATGCCGGCGTCTACAAAATTACACCTGACCTGGCGCTGGTGCAGACCGTCGACTTCTTCACGCCCATGGTCGACGATCCCTACACCTTCGGTCAGATCGCCGCCACCAACGCCTTGAGCGACGTTTACTCCATGGGAGGCCGTCCCATCACCGCGCTGGCTCATGTGTGTTTTCCGGCAAAGGGAGACCTTGAAGTTTTGGAACAAATTCTGGCCGGCGGCCTTTCAAAAATGATGGAGGCGAACTGCACGATCGTAGGCGGCCACAGCATCCGCGACGAAGAAACCAAGTTCGGATATTCCGTCACCGGCCTGATTAATCCCGCCCGGATATTTACCAACGGCGGCGCCCAGCCCGGCGACCGGTTACTGTTCAGCAAGGCGCTGGGCACCGGCGTCATCTCCACCGCAATCAAGAACGGAACCGCAAAGCAATCCTGGATCGACGCCGCGACCCGCTCAATGACAACTCTGAATAAACTGGCCAGTGAAATCATCACTACTTTCTGCGCAACCACAGACCGGGTGGGGACGGGTCTCCGACCCGTCCAGGCCGAGCCAAGCCCGGCAGAGTTTCCTGTCCACTCCCTGACCGACATCACCGGCTTCGGCCTGATCGGCCATGCCCGCGAAATGGCCCTGGCATCGAATGTCTCTCTTCGCTTCTACATCAATCAAATCCCGGTACTCGAAGGCGCTTTGGAATGCATTCGCGCCGGTAACATCCCCGGCGGATTAAAAAACAACCGCGATTTCGCCGAATGCGTGGTTGAGTACGAAGAAGGAATTGCGGATGAGCTCAAGACAATCCTGTTCGATCCGCAAACCGCCGGCGGCCTGTTGATCGCAGTCGCACCCGAACGTTCTCGGGAACTTGTCGGCCTTCTGCGGGCCGGCGGAGTTCCAGCCGTCGAAATTGGCGAAGTCCTGGAACGGACGAAACCGCTGATCCAGGTAGCGGTCTGAAACATCAGTCGGGCTTTACGGTTTGGCCGGACGGGTATTGGGAACGTTCGGCGTCAACTTCCGGATGAGAAATTCTTGTATGAGATTGGCGCCGGCTGTTGCGCCAATCCCGATGGCCGCGCTTTCGAAGGTCAATCCCGCGTCGTCGCGAGATTTCGCCGGATAGTAGAGGTTGGAGAGCCCCCCGGCGGCGAGATTGCCCAGAACGTTCGAGTAATTGGGCTGCCACTTGCCATTGTCGCCTTTGCAAATCACCGCACCGGCGATGGCGTACAGAATCCGCGACCGCTTGCTACCCGTGCCTTTATAGAAATAACGTGGATCCTGTTTCAGCAGTGAAGGCAGGATGGCGCTTCCAATGAACGTACCGGAAACCAGGTCGGCATACGATGCGCCGTAGCGCTTGCCATAGCCTTCCGCGCCTTGCCCGTATCCGCTGAAAGAATTTCGCGCCTGCTGAATGCCCGCAATTACACCGACCAGTGCGAAAGTGACTGGATCTATCGTGGTCTTCCAGGCCAGCGCGAACTTTTGCTTCGAGCTGAGAGGCGCCGCATGCGGGACGTATGTGACATAGAAATTAGGCACGAAGCCGAGCACGCGCTGCTTTTCTTCATCCTTGACCTGCTCCTGCGCCACTTCGGCGATTGAGAGCGCCACCTGCACTTCCGTCAGCGCGGTCGCAACCGTCAACCGGACGGGCGGGACGATGTAGGTTGTCCCGGGACCCAAAATTCCAGAGGCTGCCTGCGGCGCGAAGCCGGGTGACGTGACGGTAAGCTGGAAGGGCCCGGGAGGAACGTTGGCAAAAGAGAATTGTCCGTTGTCGCCGGATCGTGCTTCCAGGCTCGAGGACTGATTCGGACGGGTGAGCCGCACCCGGCATCCCGCTACAACGGCTCCCGTCCGGTCAATCACGGTCCCGCTGATGTTTCCCGGCATCCGCGGATCGGGCAGCGTTTGGCTGGTTGAGGCTCCGGGCGCACTCGATGAATCGCCGTGCATTCCGTCGATAACTGGGGGTTGCTGGGACTGGGCCACAGCAGGGCGGACGCAAGGCAGGGCAAGCAGGCCGAGCCCGACCAGGACCGCAGGACCTAGAACCGGGTTCCGAATCTTTCGGCTGAAAGATTTATTGCAGGGGCCTTTTTTCAACCAAATCACGACTATCCCAGTATTCCCTTGAATCGCGGTCGGTTCAATATTTATTGCAGCGTATTCAATAACTAAAGATTACTCCTGGCGAGTGCGTCTGGGCCACCGCCTTTAGCCACCCCTGACCACTTGGGGACATCCGCCTTCGGCCGTCTAGGCCGAGCGTAGCTCGGCTGGCTCTTCCCTACATTCCTTAACGACATCGCCGGCTCCGGCCTCAGTGGCCGCGCCCGCGAACCAAGCGGCTCCGCTCCGCTCAGCTCATTCCTGAAAACTTTGCCCAACAGTGGTGCGCAGTCGCAGAACGCGGTAGAGTATCGGTCGCGAGGATCACTCACCTGTATGGCGAATGACCGGGAAAAAGAAGTTGCGGCGCGGGCCAGCCTGCAATTCGTGCGCGATGGCGATATCGTCGGCCTGGGAACGGGATCGACCGCCGTCTACGCGGTCCACTTCCTAGGCGAACGAGTGCGGGCTGGATTGAAGATTCGCGGTATCCCCACGTCGGTGCACACCCAGGAACTGGCGGCCAGCCTGGGGATACCGCTCACCACCCTCGACGAAGTTCAGGAAATCGACGTCACCATCGACGGCGCGGATGAGTGCGACCCTCAACTGCGATTGATCAAGGGCGGGGGTGGGGCGCTGCTGCGGGAAAAGATCGTGGCTTCAGCGACCCGGAGATTTGTGATCATCGCCGACTCCTCCAAGCAGGTGCCGGTGCTGGGCAAATTTCCCGTCCCGGTCGAAGTCATCAAGTTTGCCGAGGCGCTGGTGGCGAAGAAGATTGCCGCCATGGGAGCGGAAGTCAAAGTCCGCGCGGACGCCTCCGGCCGGAAGTTCATCACCGACGAAGGCAATCACATTCTCGACTGCTATTTCGGCCAGATTCCCGATCCGCCCGCGCTCGCCCGCAAGCTCGAAACCACCCCCGGAGTGGTCGAGCACGGCCTTTTTATCGGAATGGCAAGCATCGCCCTGATCGGAAAAGGCGATCAGGTTCTCGAGATACCGCGCCCGGAAAAAGGATAGCAGCGAAAAAGCCGCGGGCTAGCCGGCAATCTCCCGCAGGGCGCTTAGAAATCTCAGCACTTCCTCCGCGGTGTTGTAATGCGCCAGGCCGATGCGCAGGAAGCCGCCATCCTTCTCGACGTCGAGCCGCTCGCTAAGATTCAGCGCGTAGTAGTTTCCATCCCAGGTAAAGAAACCGCGATCACCTAATTTGGTGGCGAGTTCCAACGGAGTGTGGCCCGCGATGCGCACCGCAACCGTGGGGCAACGCCGGTCGAGTTTCGCGACATCGCGGATGCCGTAAAACTTCAGCCCCGGAATCGCCAGCAATCCACCGATCAGGGTTTCCGCCAACCCGCGTTCGTATTGTTGAATGGCGCCGTAAGCCGCCAGCAGCGCGGCGCGGCGAGGGGAAGCCGCAGGGTCCACCTGGCGTCCCAGATCGGCCAGGTAGTCTACGCACGCGGTGATTCCCGCGATGCATTCATGATTCAGCGTGCCCCATTCCCAGCGGCAGGGGATGGCGTTGGTGTTGGCGCGCACCTTGTAGGGTTGCAGGCGCTGCAGGTGCTCGCGCTTGCCGTAGAGAATCCCCATGTGCGGCCCAAAAAACTTGTAGCTCGAGCACACCAGAAAATCGCAATCGAGGGCGCGCACATCAATCGGGCCATGGGGCGCATAGTGCACGGCGTCGATGTAGGCCAGCGCTCCCTTCTTATGGGCCAGCCGGACAATTTCCTTCACGTCGTTAATCGTGCCCACCGCATTCGAGGCATAGCCCACAGCCACCACCCGGGTCCGGCTGCTGATCTTTTGCGCCAGGTCGGCCATGTTGAGGGTGCAGTCATCTTCATTGGCCTCCGCGAAATGGATATCGGCGAAGCGCATGGTCACACCGCGCTCCTCGAGCGCGCGCCAGGGAGAAACGTTGGCGTCGTGGTCGAGATGGGTGAGCAGAATTTCGTCGCCTGGCCCCAGTTCGCGCCCGATAGAGCGGCTGATGGCGAAGGTCAGCGTGGTCATGTTGGGACCGAAGACCACTTCATCGTGGTCGCAGCCGAAAAAATCTGCCATGGCTGCGCGGGCCTCGGCGACGACGGCGTCAGTGCGCTGGCTGGTGGCGTAGGCGCCATGGGTGTTGGCGTTCGAGTTCTTCAGATAGTCGCTGATCGCGTCCATCACGCGCTGCGGCACCTGCGTGCCTCCGGGGCCATCGAGAAAAACCGCCGGCTGCCCGGCCACGGTCTGCGACAAGGAGGGAAACTGAGAACGCACCCGGGCAATATCGAGTGCAGCAATATCGGTCTGTGCAGTCGGCATATGAGTTAGATTCCGGTAGCGCCGGCGCCCCGCCGGCTGTCCCGAGGGCGTCCCGCCCTCGCGATTCATCAGGCAATCATGATCGGTTCACCACCACCATCAGCCCATCATGGTCGTATGTTCCGGCTGAATCTTGTAAATCACGCGCACTTCGGTCGGCTGCCGGTAAGGATACTTGTCCACACCCAGATACTTCTTCGCCATCTTGTCGATGTGAGCGTCAGCCCCCTCCTCGGTGATTTCAACCACCCGGCCACGAATTTCAAGATACCGGTAGGGATTTTCCGGATCGACAATCGCCAGCGCCACCCGCGGATCGCGGCGCACGTTTTTATCTTTCTGACGGCCTTTGGCGGAATTGAAGAGCACCAGGTCGCCTTCCAGATCGCACCACACCGGCGTCACTTGGGGACGGCCGTCGGGCATGAGCGTGCTTAGGCTGGCGAAAGCGCGCTTATTAAACAAATCACGATATTTTTCGGGGATGGCCGAGGACATGCTTACCTCCTGGGTTATGAGTACAGCACTGAGGGATTATAGACGGGAGGCGCGGGAGGCAGGCAACCGGTTGAAATCTATGGCAGGGGCGCAGTTCTTGATCAGGCCCCAAGACCTTGTCGTCCTGAGGAGTATCTCGAACCGAGCCAGCACCGAAATCCGGGCCTCTGTTTTGCATCTTTTTTGAGCTCCAGTAAACTACTTTACGTTTCCAGGATCACAAGCCCTATGAACCGTCGCTTATTCCAATTTGTTCTCGGATTCTTTTTGCTTTTGTGCAGCGCCGGCCGGACGATCAGTTCACAAACCGCCGAGTCCACCCCGCCCACGGTCGTTTTCATGACCGACTTCGGGGTGGTAGACGATTCTGTCGCTCTCTGCAAAGGCGTGATGTACTCGATTGCTCCAGACCTGCGCATCGTAGACCTCACTCACGAAGTCACACCCTTCTCCATACTCGACGGTGCACGTTTCCTCTACGGTGCAACTCCGTATTTTCCAGCTGGCACGGTGTTCGTGACCGTCATCGACCCGGGGGTCGGAAGCACACGTAAGGCAGTCGTGGTCAAGTCCAAGCGCGGCCAATATTTCGTGCTGCCCGACAATGGTCTGATGACGCTGGTCCAGACCGCGACGGGATTGAAGCAGCGCGCGAGATCACCAACCGCGATTGGATGATCGGCGCTGCCCTGTCATCAACGTTCCACGGCCGCGACATCTTCTCACCGGTCGGCGCCCACCTGGCCCACGGCGCCGACTGGACGAAGGTCGACCGAGCTGGCAGCAAGCAAGCTAGTCCGGCTCGATCTCGCGGCGCCGCAGTTCGACGAGCATGGCCTCAGCGGCGACGTCATTGCCACCGACGGCCCGTTCGGCAATCTGGTGACCGACGTCACCGGCGATGATTTTCTCAAGCTGGGCTACACGCATGAGCAGAATGTGCACGTCACCATCGGCAAGACCGAGATGGACATCCCTTTCGTCGGGACTTTCAGCGACGTGCCTCTGAAGAAGCCCCTGCTCTACATCAATTCCCGCGGCAATGTAGGTTTGGCAGTCAACCAGGGCAGCTTCGCAGCGGTTTATTCCATCAAGCTGCCAGTCTTGCCATAACGAAACCCATTGGCGTCTTTATGCACCGTGTTTTTGAAGGAGAGCGGACCTTCCTCCATCCGGTTTTCCGTCCATTGGAACGCCTGATTTACTGGCTCGGCGGTGTCCGCGAGGGAGAGGAGCAATCCTGGATACGCTATTCGGCGTCTATGATCTCGCTGAGTATCTTCAGTTTTCTCTTTGTGTACCTTCTGCAGCGATTGCAGGGACATCTGCCGTTGAATCCGATGCACTTTTCGACGCCGCAGGCTCCTGCTAACGCCACGCCGATGACGCCGGACCTGGCGTCGAATACGGCCGTCAGTTTCACGACGAATACCAATTGGCAGGCCTATTCGCCGGACACGACAATGAGCTACTTGACGCAAATGGCCGCTCTCGCCGTCCAGAACTTTATTTCCGCTGCGGTGGGTATTGCCGTTGCCGTCGCGCTAATTCGCGGATTTGCGCGGCACACTGCGAAGACGATAGGGAATTTCTGGGTGGACGTTACGCGATGCACACTTTATATCCTGCTTCCCATTTGCATTCTGGCGACATTGTTTTTTGTGTGGCAAGGATCGATCCAAAACTTCAAAGGGCCGGCCACCGCAACCACTCTGGAAGGGCCGACCCAGGTGATTGAGCAAGGCCCGCTTGCCTCTCAGTTAGCTATAAAAATGCTGGGAACCAATGGCGGTGGGTACTTCAACGCGAACTCTGCCCACCCGTACGAGAATCCGACTCCACTAGCGAACCTACTGCAGATGTTGTTGATCTTTTCGCTTGGAGCTGGACTGACATACATGTTCGGCAAGATGGTGCGCGATCCGCGCCAGGGTTGGGCGATCTTTGCAGCAATGGCTCTAATGTTTCTCGCCGGCGCCTTCATCTGCTATTGGGCCGAGCAGCAGGAAATCCCATGTTGACGAAATGGGGATCGAGCATGTGTATACGGGAAGTCAGCCGGGCGGAAACATGGAAGGCAAGGAAGTCCGGTTCGGCAATCCCATGACAGCCCTGTTCGCCACGGTAACTACCGATGCTAGTTGCGGGGCGGTAATCGGCATGCACGATAGTTTTACGCCCATCGGCGGTCTGGTTCCGCTGTTCAACATACAGACCGACGAAGTGATTTTCGGGGGAGTGGGAGCGGGCCTCTACAATGTTGATTTACGCTGTCGTCGCCGTCTTCATTGGCGGATTGATGGTTGGGCGCACGCCCGAGTATGTGGGCAAGAACAAAAGGAAGTCAAGATGGCAATCATCGCGATCCTTGCGACTTCCCTGGTCATTCTTGGGTTCACCGCCATCAGTTCCATAGCGCCGTTTGCTAAGAACGGTTATTGGAACTCGCCGGCCCGGCTGCCGCTAATACGAATAATGGGGCCGCGCACGGATTCTCGGAAATCCTCTACGCGTTTTCGAGCGGCGCCGGCAATAACGGCAGCGCCTTCGCCGGAATCAACGCCAACACGCCTTGGTACAACCTGTCGATTGGCATTGATATGCTGGTTGGAAGGTTCCTATTTATTATTCCGGCTTTGGCAATAGCGGGAAGCCTGGCCGGAAAGAAACTCGTTCCCATCACGAGCGGTACGCTGCCAACAAACGGAACACTATTTGTGGTTCTGTTGGTTGGAACCGTCATTATTGTGGGCGCTCTTACGTATTTCCCGGCGCTCTCGCTCGGTCCGATTGTGGAGCATTTCCAGATGCTGAATGGAAAACTTTTTTGATGCCATTGTCAGTTAGGAGCTGAACATGTCAACGGTCACGCCTCCTCCGGTGGAGAGCAAGAGAGAAGGAAATCAACAAGCCTCAGGGCTTATCTCGAAAGGCGTCCGAGCGCGCCCGCTTTTCGATCCGGAAATCGTGCGGCGTGCGACTAAAGAGTCGTTCGTAAAACTCAACCCGATGAAGGTTGCCAAGAACCCGGTGATGTTTGTCGTTGAAGTCGGTGCTGCATTAACGACGATTTACGTTATCAAGGACGCGGTCACTGGCGCCGGTAACCTTCTGTTTGGAATTCAAATCGCCCTTTGGTTTTTACAGTTGTGTTCGCCAACTTTGCGGAAGCCATGGCGGAAGCGCGAGGCAAAGCGCAAGCCGACGCCCTGCGCAAGACCAAGACCGATACGGTTGCGCATAAAGTCCTGCCAAATGGCAAGTTCGAGATGGTACCTTCGACACAGTTGCGCGCCGGGGATGTCGTGTACTGCGAAGCGGGTTATTTTATTCCGGGAGATGGAGAAGTCATTGACGGCGTTGCTAGCGTCGATGAGTCCGTCATCACCGGAGAGAGTGCTCCCGTCATTGGGAATCGGGCGGCGACGCAGCCAGTGACCGGCGGAACGAAG
The DNA here is from genome assembly GCA_963816025.1 of Terriglobia bacterium. Taxonomy (GTDB): domain Bacteria; phylum Acidobacteriota; class Terriglobia; order Terriglobales; family Acidobacteriaceae; genus JAIQFF01. Next base: position 129 of record CAWFJA010000005.1, on the reverse strand, counting down.
GTTTTGTCGGACCACATCAAGATCCGAATCACTTCCAATCCGGTGAAACGTTCTTGGACCGCATGATCGCCCTCGTTGAAGGCGCAGTGCGTCAGAAGACGCCCAACGAAATTGCGCTAAACATTCTGA
>CAWFJA010000004.1:0-190361 GCA_963816025.1 Terriglobia bacterium | reverse complement strand
CGGACGCGGCGAAAGGGCATGATTGACAAATTGACCAACGAATTGCTGGATGCCGGCAACAGTCGCGGCGCCGCGATCAAGAAGAAGGAAGACGTTCACCGCATGGCGGAAGCCAATAAGGCCTTCGCGCACTACCGGTGGTAGAAGGGTATAGCTCTTCTAGCTGTTGGCTCTTAGCTGATTCAGAGCCGAGGTTTTGTAAAGGCCAAGAGCTAGTAGCTAGAAGCTAGTTTTCATGAGTACTCCGGCCAATATCGTCGGCGGACAGGTTCCAAGAAAGAGAAGTTTAAAGTTGTGCCCAGAAAAGTCCCATTAGAACGGTGCCGGAACATCGGCATCATGGCCCATATCGATGCCGGCAAGACCACTACGACGGAGCGCATCCTGTTCTACACGGGAAAGACGCACCGCATCGGAGAGGTCCATGAAGGCACGGCCACCATGGACTGGATGGAGCAGGAGCAGGAGCGCGGCATTACGATTACCTCCGCGGCCACCACCTGCACCTGGCGCGACATTCGCATCAACATTATCGATACTCCCGGCCACGTGGATTTCACGGCCGAAGTCGAGCGCTCGCTGCGCGTGCTGGATGGCGCCGTCGCCGTGTTTGACGCAGTCCACGGCGTGCAGCCGCAGTCGGAAAAAGTCTGGCGGCAAGCCGATAAATACGGCGTCCCGCGAATTTGCTTTATCAACAAGATTGACAAAATGGGCGCGGATTTCGAGCATGCCATCGATACCCTCCGCAAGCGCCTCAACGCCAAGCCCGTCGCGATTCAAATCCCCATCGGACAGGAAGACAAATTCAAGGGCGTCGTCGACCTCATCGAGATGAAGGCCATCGTCTGGCAGACGAGACCATGGGCGCCGAATATATGATGGGAGAAATTCCGGCGGAACTGAAGAAGAAGGCGGACGCGTTCCATACCCAGCTGGTCGAAACCGTCGCCGAGAATGACGACGACATTTTGCACAAGTTTTTGGAAGGCGAGAGCATTTCGGACGACGAACTGCAGGCTTCGCTGCGCAAGTCCACCATCGGGTTGAAGTGTTCCCGGTCGTGGTGGGAACGGCATTCAAGAACAAAGGTGTCCAGCCGCTGCTCGACGCGGTGGTGGATTATCTGCCCTCGCCGCTCGATGCCAAAGAAGTCACAGGCATCGATCCCGACAACGGGAAGACGGTTACACGCAGCGCCGACTGACAAAGAGCCGTTTTCCGCGCTGGCCTTCAAGATCATGGCCGACCCGTTTGTCGGGCAGTTGACCTTTATTCGGGTTTATTCCGGACAGCTGAAATCGGGCGAGTCGGTGCTGATTTCGCGCACGCAGAAGCAGCGAGCGCATTGGCCGCCTGCTCAAGATGCACGCCAATAAGCGCGAAGATATCCAGCGAAATTCTGGCGGGCGACATTTGCGCGGCGGTCGGTTTGAAGAATGTCAGCACCGGCGACACGATCTGCGACGAAAAGCATCCCATCGCGCTCGAGTCGATCACGTTTGCCGTTCCCGTCATTTCGGTCGCGGTCGAGCCCAAGACCAAAGCCGACCAGGAAAAGATGGGCATGGCGCTGGCCAAGCTGGCCCAGGAAGATCCCACCTTTAAAGTTCATACCGACCCTGACAGCGGACAGACCATCATCAGCGGCATGGGCGAGTTGCACCTGGAAATCATCGTCGACCGCATGATGCGCGAGTATAAGGTCGAGGCCAACGTCGGCAAGCCGCAGGTGGCGTATCGCGAGACGATTCGCAGGCAATCGGAAGCGGAAGGCAAGTACATCCGCCAGACCGGCGGCCGCGGACAGTACGGTCACGCCAAGATTCGTCTGGAGCCGAACGAGCCGGGCAAGGGCTACGAGTTTGTCAACGATATTGTGGGCGGATCGGTGCCGAAGGAATTCATCAAGCCGATCGATCAGGGCATTCGCGAAGCCATGGAAGGCGGCGTCCTCGCGGGCTATCCCATGGTCGACGTGAAAGCCACCTCTACGACGGCAGCTATCACGATGTCGATTCGAACGAAATGGCGTTCAAGATTGCCGGCTCGATGGCGTTTAAGGAAGCTGCGCGCAAGGCTTCCCCGGTGCTGCTGGAGCCGGTGATGGCGGTCGAAGTTGTGACGCCGGAAGATTATGCCGGCGCGATCATGGGCGACCTGAGTTCGCGTCGCGGACGCATTGAAGGCATGGAGCATCGCGCCGGTTCGCAGGTGATCAAGGCCATCGTGCCGCTGGCGGAGATGTTCGGCTATGCCACGCACATGCGTTCGAGCACGCAGGGCCGCGCCGAATACTCGATGCATTTTGCGCGTTATGAGGAAGCCCCGCGCTCGGTGGCGGAAGAGATTATCGCCAAGGTGCAGGGACCGAAGAGGTAGATCGCACAGAGCCTGGCTGTGGCGAATTGCCGCCGCGAACTACACGAGCAAGGCTTAGCCGCGGAGCAAGGAAATGGCGAAAGAGAAATTTGAGCGGAATAAGCCGCACTGAACGTAGGGACGATTGGTCACATTGATCATGGCAAGACGACGTTGACGGCGGCGATCACCAAGGTGTTGCAGAAGCACAACCCGAAGATCCTGTTCCGGTCGTTCGATTCGATCGACAACGCGCCGGAAGAAAAAGCGCGCGGCATCACCATTGCCACGGCGCACGTGGAGTACGAGACGGCGAACCGGCACTACGCGCACGTGGATTGCCCGGGCCACGCCGATTACATCAAGAACATGATCACGGGCGCGGCGCAGATGGATGGCGCGATTCTGGTGGTCGCGGCGACCGACGGTCCGATGCCGCAGACGCGCGAGCACGTGCTGCTGGCGCGTCAGGTGGGCGTGCCGTACATCGTGGTGGCGCTGAACAAGTGCGACGCGGTGGACGATCCCGAGCTGCTCGACCTGGTGGAACTGGAAGTGCGCGAGTTGCTGAAGAGCTATCAGTTCCCGGGCGACGATGTGCCGGTGATTCGGCTGTCGGCGCTGGGCGCGTTGAACGGCGAAGAGAAGTGGGAGAAGCAGATCGACGCGCTGATGGAGGCGGTGGACAAGAGCGTTCCGCAGCCGGCGCGCGAACTGGACAAGCCGTTCCTGATGCCGATTGAAGATATTTTCTCGATTCAGGGACGGGGCACGGTGGTGACGGGCCGAATCGAGCGCGGCAAGGTGAAAGTAGGCGAGGAAGTGGAGATTGTGGGCTTCCGCGACACGCGCAAGACGGTAGTGACGGGCGTGGAAATGTTCAAGAAGCAGTTGGACGAAGGCATGGCGGGCGACAACGCCGGCCTGCTGCTGCGCGGCATCGCGAAAGAAGATGTGGAGCGCGGCATGGTGCTGGCGAAGCGGGATCGATCACGCCGCACACGAAGTTCAAGGCGGAAGTGTACATTCTGACCAAAGAAGAAGGCGGGCGGCACACGCCGTTCTTCAAGGGATACCGGCCGCAGTTTTATTTGCGGACGACGGACGTGACGGGCGTGGCGGAGTTGCCGGCGGGCACGGAGATGGTGATGCCGGGAGACAACGTGCAGCTGGTGATTGAGTTGATCACGCCGGTGGCGATGGAGAAGGGCTTGCGGTTCGCGATCCGCGAAGGCGGCCACACGGTGGGCGCGGGAACCATCAGCGAGATTATTCAGTAGCGGACACTGAGTACTGGGAACTGGTACAGACTGGGAACAGAAGGATCAGACACAGTTGGCTCAGCTCAGAGATAGAGATTTAGCGGCTTGCAGCTTGCCGCCAGTTCTTTCCTTCCGGAAAGCCGGGAGGGGTCAGAAAGAGAAAAGTGATTGGAAAAGAGAGAATTCGCATCCGGTTGAAGGCTTACGACTACCGCATCCTGGATCAGTCCACGGGTGAGATCGTCGAGACGGCGCGGCGCACCGGCGCGCAGATCGCGGGCCCGATTCCATTGCCCACGATGAAGAACAAGTACTGCGTGCTGCGGTCGCCGCACGTGGACAAGAAATCGCGGGAGCAGTTTGAGATCCGCACCCACAAGCGTCTGCTCGATATTCTCGAGCCCACGCCGCAGACGGTGGATGCGCTGATGAAGCTCGATCTTGCCGGCGGGTGTGGATGTCGAGATCAAGGCGTTCGGCAAGGAACACAAATAGCTTTCAGCTGTCAGCTCTCAGCGGCTGTTCGAGGCCGAGAAGCTCCAGCCAATAGCGAGACGGCCATCGCTGGGAACGGAGAAGGAAATGGCAAAGGTAGCTGGAATTCTGGGAAAGAAAGTCGGCATGACGCAACTGTTCGACTCGAAGGGCGACGTGCGTCCGGCCACCGTGTTGCAGGCTGGTCCGTGTGTGGTCACGCAGCACAAGACCAGACCAGAGACGGCTACGATGCGGCGCAGATCGGGCTGGTCGAGTTTGTGAAGGAATCGAGGCTGACCAAGCCGATGCGCGGACATTTTGGCAAGCACAACCTGCCTCCGGTGAATTTCTGCGCGAAGTTCCGGTCGAGGTCGAAGAAAAGGCGAGACGGACGGCAGGCGCGGTGAAGGCTGGCGAACGCGTTCTGGTCGATATTTTCGAAGGCGAGAAGTTTGTGGACATCGTCGGCGTCAGCAAGGGCCGTGGCTTCCAGGGCGTTGTCAAGCGGCATCACTTTGGCGGCGGCCCTAAGTCGCACGGTTCGATGTTTCAGATTACGGGTTCGATTGGTTCGTCGGCATTTCCTTCGCGCGTGTTCAAAGGAATGCGCATGTCGGGCCACATGGGCAATGCGCGCATGACCGATGCGCAACCTGCGCGTGCTGGGTGTGGACAAAGAAGAGAACTTGCTGGTGGTCGAAGGCAGCGTGCCGGGTCCGAACGGTGGGTACGTGGTGATCACCAAGGCGAAGAAGCCGCCCCGAGAGCGCCGCGGATTTGCGCGGTCGGCTACGGTCGATCCGTTGAAGGCGGCCAAGCGAGCGGCCAAGAAAGCTTAAAGCAGTGTCGGTCTTCAGTAGCGGCAGGGCCAGAGCGGCGAGCGCAGTACGGAAGGCATATGGCAACTATTGACATTCACGATCTGAGCGGAGAGAAGGTCGGGACGTTCGACCTGGCCGATGAAATTTTCGGCGCGGTCAACGAAGACCTGCTGTGGGAGGCGGTGAAGCATTACCGCGCCTCGCAACGCGCGGGCACGCACGCCACCAAGAACAAGAAGCTGGTCTCGGGCGCCGGCAAAAAACTGTGGAAGCAGAAAGGTACGGGGCGCGCCCGCGTTGGCTCCATCCGCTCCCCGCTGTGGCGGCATGGCGGCACGGTACACGGGCCGCAACCGCGTTCTTACGACTACGCTTTCCCGCGCAAGAAGTTGCTGGGCGCGCTGCGTTCGGCGCTGGCGGCGAAGTTTGCCGACGGCAAATTGATCGTGGTGAATGCGTTTGACGTGAAGGAGCCAAGACCAAGCTTTTCCGCGAGGCCCTGGACGCACTCAAGGTGGACACACGGTTCTGCTGGTGGAGGCGGCGACGGCACAGCAATCGCAATCTCGACCTGAGCTCGCGCAATCATCGACGGGCTGGAATTGGTGAACGGCAATGAGGTTCATCCTTATCATCTGCTGCGTTATGACCGGGTAATTTTCTCGCAGCCGGCGATTGAGAAGCTGCAGGTCTCGCTGAAGAATTCGGCATCGAAGCGGCAGCAGAAAGACAGCCGAAGAAGGCAGCGAAGAAGGCCAAGCGTGCTCCACGGCGGCGGGCGCGGCATGAAAAAGCGGCGGAGGTGGCCTGATGAAAACCGCATACCAGATCATTCGCCGTCCGGTGATTACGGAAAAAGGCCTGGCCATCAAGGAAAACCAGAACACGCTGGTCTTTCAGGTAGCTCCGGCAGCGACCAAGACCGAGATCAAGGCAGGCAGTGCAGTCGATTTTCAAGGTGAAGGTGCTTTCGGTGCGCACGGCGATGTATCCCGGAAAGAACGGCGGCGGGGAAAGTTTGCCGGCTATCGTCCGGACTGGAAGAAGGCGTATGTGCGGCTGAAGTCTGGCGAAAAGATGCCGGAGTACGCGCAGAATTTGTATACAGTCGTCAGTCCTCGGTCTTCAGTCGTCAGCAAGGCCGATGGAAGCAAGGATTGTGCTGACGACTGAAGACCGAAGACCAAGAGCTGATTTTTATGCCAATCAAGACATACCGACCGACGACGCAGACGTTGCGCTACCGGACCACGCTGGTCAATGACGACATCACGACCCGGCATCCGCATAAGCCGCTGGTCGAGCCCAAGCAGCGCACCGGCGGACGCCGCAATAGCGGCGATACCACCATGTGGCATCGCGGCGGCGGGCACAAGCGCAAGCTGCGCATCATCGATTTCAAGCGCGACAAGAACGGGATTCCGGCGACGGTGGCTTCGATCGAATACGATCCCAACCGTTCCGCGCGTATCGCGCTGCTGAGTTACGCGGATGGCGAGAAGCGTTACATTCTGCAACCCGATGGGTTGAAAGTCGGACAGAAAATGGTCAGCGGTCCGGAAGCGGACATTCTGGTGGGCAACGCTTTGCCTTTGAAGAATATTCCGCCCGGTACGACGATCCACAACGTTGAGTTGAAGCCCGGCAAAGGCGCGCAGATGGTGCGCTCAGCCGGCGGTTCGGCGCAGTTGGTGGCGAAGGAAGGCGAGTACGCGCTGGTCAAGCTGCCTTCGGGCGAAACCCGCAAAGTTTCGCAGGATTGCATGGCCACGATCGGGCAGGTAGGGAATCTCGACCACGAAAACGTCACCATCGGCAAGGCGGGACGCATGCGCTGGCTGGGACGGCGTCCGTAAACCGCGGCGTCTCGATGAACCCGGTCGACCATCCGCACGGCGGTGGTGAAGGCAAAACTTCGGGCGGCCGGCATCCGGTTACGCCTTGGGGCCAGCCTACGCGTGGTTACAAGACGCGCAATAACAAGCGCACCGACGCGTTCATCGTGAACCGGCGAGGCAAGAAATAAGAAGGCGTCTTTGGCCATCGGTCGTTGGTCATTGGTCATTGGTCGCTGGCAAAAGCAGATTCCTCACCGCTGAAGCGGTTCGGAATGACAAGATTTTGAAGGCTGTTAGCTGAGAGCTGACAGCTGAAAGCTGAGAGCTGACTTTATGGCACGTTCAACCAAGAAGGGTCCGTTCGTGGATGGCTACCTGCAGGCGCGGGTGGACGGCATGAACTCGCGCAACGAGAAAAAAGTGCTGCGCACCTGGTCGCGGCGCTCGACCATCATTCCGGAAATGGTGGGTCACACCATCGCCGTGCATAACGGAAAGAAATTTATTCCGGTGTACGTCACGGAGAACATGGTGGGCCACAAGCTGGGCGAGTTCAGTTTCACCCGCCAGTTCAAAGGTCACTCCATGCGGGCGGCGACAGAAACCGCGGCCCGTCCGGCGGGCGTGCCCGGCGGTCCGGGAGCGATCACTCCGGCGGCGGGATCAGCTCCGGCAGCGCCGGCGCCCAAGGCGTAAAGGAGAAGCACCAACATGGAATTTCGAGCTCAAGTCCGCTTCACCCGGGTGTCGCCGCAAAAAGCGCGGCTGGTGTTGAATTTGATTAAGGGCCTCAAGGTGGAAGATGCGCTCAATACCCTCATCTTCACCAAGAAGCGGGTGGCCGCGACGGTCGAGAAGCTGCTGCGTTCGGCGCTTGAGAATGCCAACTATTTAAGCAGCGAAAAAGGTCTCGACATCGACGTGGACAAGCTTTATGTGAAGGACGCGGTGGCTAACGACGGGCCGCGCATGAAGCGCATCCGCCCGGCGCCGATGGGACGGGCCTTCCGCTATGTGCGGCGCATCGCGCACATCGAGATCGTGCTGGCGGAACGCGGCAAGGGCGGGGAAGGGCTGGCGACCGTGGTGGGCGAGGAAAGCACGGCCGCAAAGACTCCAGTCCGGGGCAAGGCCAAGACTGGCGCCAAAGGTAAAACGCCGGTGGGCAAGAAGAAAGTAGGAGCCAGATAATGGGACAAAAAGTTCATCCCTACGGTTTTCGCCTGGGCTACACCAAGCCCTGGAAGTCGCGCTGGTTCGTGGAGCGCGATTACGACAAGCTGCTGCTCGAAGACGTCAAGCTGCGCAATGAGCTGAAAGACAAGCTCAAGTCGGCGGGCGTGAGCTCGATTGAAATCGAGCGTCCGGGCAACAAGCTGCGCGTCATTATCAAGACGGCGCGGCCCGGCATCATCATCGGGCGCAAGGGCGCCGAGATCGACAAGCTCAAGGGCGATGTGCAGAAGCGCACCGGGCGCGAGGTCTACATCGATATCCAGGAAGTGCACAAGCCGGAGCTCGATGCCCAGCTGGTGTCGGAATCGATCGCGCTGCAGCTGGAAAAGCGTGTCGGCTTCCGGCGCGCCATGCGCAAGGCGGTGGATTCGGCGCTGCGTTTCGGTTGCAAAGGCATCAAGGTGCGGGTCAGCGGCCGCCTGAACGGCAACGAAATCGCGCGTTCGGAGTGGTACTTGCAGGGCCGTCTGCCGCTGCACACGCTGCGCGCCGACATTGACTACGGTTTTACCGAAGCCCGCACCACCTACGGCGTGATCGGGGTGAAGTGCTGGGTCTACAAAGGCGAAATTTTGCCGGCCAAAAAACGCGAACCGCAGCAGGCCGGCGCGTTCTAGTTTTTCGCTGAGAGCTGAGAGCTAAGAGCTAAGAGCTGACTTTATGTTGATGCCAAAGAAAGTGAAGTACCGCAAGCAGCAGCGCGGACGCATGACCGGCAAGGCGTGGCGCGGGAGCCAGTTGGCGTTCGGCGATTTCGGCCTGAAGGTGCTCGAACCAGGTTGGATTACCGACCGCCAGATCGAGGCGGCACGCGTGGCCATGACCCGGTTCATCAAGCGCGGCGGCAAGATCCAGATCCGTCTTTTCCCGGACAAGCCGGTGACCAAGAAGCCGGCCGAAACCCGTATGGGAAAAGGCAAGGGCGCGCCCGATCACTGGGTGGCGGTGGTGCGGCCGGGCAAGATTCTGTTTGAGATGGAAGGGGTCTCGCAGACCGATGCTACCGAAGCGATGCGGCTGGCCTCGCACAAGCTGCCCTTGCGGACGGTGTTTGTGAAACGCGAAGGCGCGCACTAGAGCTTTTGCGCAGCAGGAATTCAGAAGCTGAAAGCTGATAGATGATATGAAATCAGAGAAAGTACGCAATTTAACCGCTGACGAACTGGTCTCCCAGGAGCGCGAGCTCAGCGACCAGCTGTTCAAGCTGAAGTTCCAGCTCAACATGGGGCAGACCGAGAGCCTGAAGAAGATTCGCGGCCTGCGGCGGGACATTGCGCGGGTGAAGACCATCGCGCGCGAGCGCGAACTGGCCGCCGCCAGCGGAACGGAGAAGAAGTAGCATGGCTGAAACCAGGACACAATCGACTCAGTCGGACCAGCCGGAGCAGGCGGGACGGCGCAAGATCGTGGTCGGCGAAGTGGTCTCGAGCCGCATGCACAAGACCATCGTGGTGCAGGTGGTGCGCAAGAAGGCGCATCCCTTCTACGGCCGGGTGGTCTCGAAAGCCAAGAAGTTTTACGCGCACGACGAGAAAAATGTTGCCCGCGTGGGCGATGTGGTGCGCCTGGAAGAGACGCGTCCGCTCTCCAAGTTGAAGCGCTGGCGTCTGAAGGAAGTGGTGCGGCAGGCGGCGTCGCTGCCGGAAGTGGCGCTTCCGGAAGTCAGTTAGAGGCGTTTCCGGCAGAGGCCCAGAGGAGATCCGATTATGGCTGTGATGATGAGATCGATGCTCGAGGTCGCCGACAATTCCGGCGCCCGCAAGCTGCAGATGATTCTGCCGCTCGGCGGCTCGACCGGCCTGAACGCCGGACTGGGGGATGTCATCACCGCCAGCGTGAAAGAGGCGGCCCCGGAAGGCCAGGTGCAGAAGGGCAAAGTGGTGAAGGCGGTCATCGTGCGCACCCGCAAGGAACACCGGCGCCGCGATGGCACCTACATCCGCTTTGACAGCAACGCCGCAGTGCTGATCAACGATGCCGGCGAGCCGGTCGGGACGCGCGTCTTCGGGCCCGTGGCCCGCGAACTGCGCGAGCGCAAGTTTCTAAAGATCGTGTCGCTGGCGCCCGAAGTTTTGTAAGGCATTGGGCAATTTAGCAATTGTGTAATTGAGTAATTTTAAAATTGAACTGAACCGCGACACATTGGAAGCGGTTTTCAATTACCAAATCACCCGATTACCAAATTGTGACGAAGGGTTCTTATGAAGACAGTCGAGAGAGCGAACAAGCGAGTTGACCTGCGGCGCAACGATACGGTGCGAGTCATCACCGGGCGCGACAAGGGAAAAGAAGGCCGGGTACTGCGTATTTTCCCGAACGATGCCAAGATCCTGGTCGAGCACGTGATGCTGGTGAAGAAGCATGTCCGGCCCAATCCCCAGCGCAACGTGAAGGGCGGAATCGCCGAGCAGGAAAGCCGGATCGCGATTTCGAACGTGGGGTTGATGTGTCCCAGCTGCAAGCGTCCGGTGCGTATCGGACACGAGTTCCAGGGCGAGCGCAAGGTCCGGGTATGCCGCAAGTGCGGGGCCACGCTCGATAAGTAGTAAAGAGCTTCTAGCTGCTAGCTTCTGGCTGCTAGCTAGAGGACGAGACGTCCGGAGTTTGGAGCTAGAAGCCAGGAGCCAGTAGCTAGAAGCTGAGTTCCAGAGGAAGCAAATGGCCAAAGAAAAAAGAGACAAGCAAGGCGAAAAGCAGCAGCAGGAGGCGAAGCCGGCGCAGGCGCATCACAGCGCCAAGGAAACGCCGCGGCTCAAGAGCCGCTTCCAGGCTGAAGTTGCGCCGGCGCTGATGAAGGAATTCGATCTGAAGAATCCCATGGCGGTTCCCCACATCAACAAGATTGTGGTCAACATGGGAGTGGGCGAAGCCACGCAGAATGCCAAGATCCTCGATCCCGCGGTCAATGAGCTGGGCCAGATCACCGGCCAGAAGCCGGTGACGACCAAGGCCAAAAAATCGATTGCGGCCTTCAAGGTGCGGGAAGGCCAGGCCATCGGCGCCATGGTGACGCTGCGCGGCGACCGCATGTGGGAGTTTTTGGACCGGCTGTTGAATGTGGCGCTGCCCCGGGTGCGCGACTTCAAGGGGGTTTCGACCAAGTCGTTCGACGGGCGCGGCAACTACACCCTGGGCTTGCATGACCAGCTGATTTTTCCCGAGATCGATTATTCGCGGGTGGACAAGACCAAAGGGATGAACGTCACCATCGTGACCACGGCGGCGAACGACGACCAGGCGCGAGTGCTGCTGAAGCACCTGGGAATGCCCTTCCGTCCGTAGTGATGGGAGTCATAAGTCTTAACTGAGAGCTGAGGGCGGACAGCTGAGAGCTGCAGCCGGAAGCAGGAGCTAAAAGCAAATTGACTACAGCAAAAAGAGTAAAAGACGCAAAGATCGAGGCGAAGTTTGACAAGGCGCGGGGCAAAGAGCCGAAGCTGAAATTTTCCTCGCGCCGGCATAACCGCTGCAAATTGTGCGGACGTCCGCGGGCTTACCTGCGCAAGTTCGGCATTTGCCGGCTGTGTTTCCGCGGCCTGGCGTTGCGCGGAGAAATTCCCGGGGTTTCGAAGTCGTCCTGGTAGGGAGTAGATCTCCCACCCTGCGCAAACAATGCGCGAGGGTGGGGCACCCGGGTCTGGAGTAATCGAGACTGGGTAGCAGGTTGGGTGGAAGCGTCGCCGCGGGTTCTTCGGTGCACTGCCAGTGGGACCGAAGCAAACGGGCGGCGGAGGAGAAGCAAACGATGAATTTGACCGATCCGGTCGCAGATATGCTGACGCGCATTCGCAATGCGATACGCGCCCGCCACCAGAAAGTTGATGTTCCTGCTTCCAAGCTGAAGCTGGAGATTGCCCGCATCCTCAAAGAGGAAGGCTACATTTCCAACTTCAAGCCGGCGGAGGAGGAAGGCCACAAGGTCCTGCGCATCTATTTGAAGTACGGCAACAACAACGAGGCTGCGATCTCGAACGTGGAGCGCGTCTCCCGGCCGGGCTGCCGGGTCTATGTGCGGCGCAGCGAGATCCCGCGCGTGCTGGGCGGCATGGGCATCAACATCCTGACCACGCCCCGCGGAGTCATGACCGGACGCCAGGCGCGCAAGCAAGGGGTCGGCGGCGAAGTGTTGTGCGAGATTTGGTAGAGCAGCTTCTAGCTACTGGCTTCTGGCTACTAGCTAGGGACGAGCGGCGAGTTGAAACAGTTGTAATTGCACAAACGCGACTTGGCTAGAAGCCAGGAGCTAGAAGCTAGAAGCCTATGTCAAGAATTGGAAGAAAACCGATACCGCTCCCCAAGGGGGTAGCGGTGAAGATTGAAGGCAGCACGGTGAACGTGCAGGGTCCCAAGGGCAAACTGGATACACAGCTCCCGCGCGGCATCCGCATGGAACAGCAGGACGGCAACCTGGTGGCGATCCGCGAGAACGACTCGCAGGCCGCCGTCCACGGCCTGGCCCGGGCTCTGGTCAACAATGCCGTGGAAGGCGTCACCAAGGGCTGGACCCGAGAACTGGAAATTGTGGGCATTGGATATCGCGCCGAGCTCAAGGGCAAGACCACGGTGGTCTTCAGCCTGGGATACTCGCACCCGATTGAATATCCGTTGCCCATCGGAATTGAAGCGACGGTCGATCCCAAGCAGACCAAGCTGAGCGTGACCGGCATCGACCGCCAAAAAGTGGGACAGGTGGCCGCCGAAATGCGCAGCCTGCGGCCGCCCGATCCCTACAAGAACAAGGGCGTGCGCTATGCCGGCGAGCGCTTGAAGAAGAAGGTTGGTAAGACCGGAGCAAAATAACCGTCGTTGGCCGTTGGCCGTTGGTCGTTGGCCAACCCGAACGGCGAGGGATGGGTGGTCCCATCGGCAATATTTGAGAGTCGTGATCATTGGCTTTGCCAACGACCAACGGCCAACGACCAAGGACTAGAAAAAATGCTTACCCAGACATCGAAGAATGCGAATCGGCGGCATGTTCATAAACGCATCCGCAAGAAGGTGCTCGGCACTTCCGAGCGGCCGCGGCTGAACGTGTATCGCTCGCTGAACCATATTTATGTTCAATTGATTGACGACTTGAAGGGCGCGACCCTGGTTTCCGCGAATTCCGCCGAAGGCAAAAAGGGCGAGCGGCGGAACGGGGGCAACCTGGCTGCGGCCAAGAATGTCGGCAAAAGCATTGCCGAGCGCGCCAAGGCTAAAGGGATCGAGAAAGTCGTGTTTGACCGTGGCGGCTACATTTATCACGGACGGGTCAAGGCCCTGGCCGATGCCGCCCGCGAAGCCGGGCTGCAGTTCTAACGAATTGAGTAATTGGGTAATTGAGAAATCGGGAAATTGAAAAGCGGATCATTGGTTTTCAAATTGTTCAATGACTCAATTTCCCGATTACAAAATTGTGAAATGAGAATCAATGCCAACTGTGATTAAGAAGCTCGATGCGAATTCGTACCAGCTGAAAGACCAGGTGGTTTCCATCAACCGCGTGACCAAAGTGGTGAAGGGCGGCAAGAATCTTTCCTTCGCGGCCCTGGTGGTAGTGGGAGATCCCAGCGCCGCCGTCGTCGGCTATGGTTCGGGGAAGGCGAAAGAAGTCCCCCAGGCCATCCGCAAGGGAATTGAGTCGGCCAAGAAAAACCTGATGCGGGTCAACCTCACCCAAACCTCCATTCCGCACCTGGTGCTGGGACGTTACGGCTCGGGACGAGTGCTGCTGAAGCCGGCTCCCGAAGGTACAGGAGTGATTGCGGGTGGCGCGGTACGCGCGGTCATGACTTCGGCGGGCATTCAGAATGTCCTGACAAAATCGATTGGCACCACCAATCCGCACAATGTCATCAAGGCCACCTTCGATGCGCTGAAGCATCTGAAGAACCGCAGCGACGTGGCTGCCATGCGCGGCAAGTCGGTCGAGGAACTGTAATCATGCCTAATAAACTGGCGAAGAAGTCGAGTCCGGGCAGCGGCCCAAAAATCCATTTGAAATGGGTGCGCTCGGCGATTTGCGCCCCAGTGCAGCAGAAGCTGGTGGTCAAAGGCCTGGGTTTCACGCGCTTGAACCAGGTGATTGAGCGTCCGGACAATCAGGCCATTCGCGGCATGGTGGCCAAGGTGCCGCATCTGGTGGAGATCGTTCAGTCGTAAGTCGTCTGTCATCAGTCCTCAGAAAGAACTGAGAGCTGATGGCTGATAGCTGAGAGCTTATTTATGAATCTTTCGAATATTCGCGCACCAAAGAAGGCGACGGCAAACAAGAAGCGTGTGGGCCGCGGCATGGGATCGGGGATGGGCAAGACTTCCACCCGCGGACACAAAGGCCAGCGCTCGCGCAGCGGTTCGCGCATGATGCGCGGCTTTGAAGGCGGCCAGATGCCGTTGCACCGGCGCATGCCCAAGCGCGGGTTTACCAACATCTTCCGCCAGGAATTCAACATCGTGAACCTGGAAAAGCTGGCGGAACTGGGCGAAACCACCATCACTCCCGAGGTGTTGCGTAAGGCGGGAGTGATCAAGGGCAAGCATCCCGTGAAAGTGCTGGGAGACGGCGAATTGAGCATCGCCCTCACCGTGCACGCCCACAAATTTTCCAAGTCGGCCCAGGAAAAGATCACCCAGGCCGGCGGCAAGTTCGAGGTGCTGTAGCCGATGCTGGAGAAACTGGCAAACGTCTTTCGTATCCCGGACCTGCGCAAGCGCATTCTGTTCACGCTGGCGCTGCTGGCCGTCTATCGCCTGGGCGGACACATTCCCACGCCGGGTGTGAATGCCGACAAGCTGCAGCAGTTCTTCGAGCAGAACAAAGGCAGCCTGCTGGGTTTCGTCGACCTGTTTTCCGGCGGGCAGCTGCGCCGTCTGACGATTTTTGCCCTGGGCATCATGCCCTACATCACGGCGTCGATTATTTTGCAGTTGCTGACCGTGGTCTATGAGCCGCTGGCCAAGTTGCAGAAAGAAGGCGAACTCGGACGCAAAAAGATCACGCAGTGGACCCGCTATCTGACCGTAATTCTGGCCTCGGTCCAGTCCTTCGGCATCGCCTGGCAGTTGCAGCGAGGGGGAGACTTCGTCGTCCATCCCGGCCCCAAGTTTATTCTGATGACCATGCTGACCCTGACCACGGGAAGCGCTTTCATCATGTGGCTGGGCGAACAGATTACCGAGCGTGGTGTGGGCAATGGCATGTCGCTGCTGATTTTTGCCGGCATCGTCGTCGGATTGCCGCGGGCGGTGATCGATCTGTTCGACAAAGTCCGTACCGATGCCTGGGGCGCGTTCACCGCGCCGGCGATGATTCTGCTGATCGGCGTGATGGTTTTGGTGGTGGCTTTCATAGTCTATGTGGAGCGCTGTGAGCGCCGGATTCCGGTGCAGTATGCCAAGCGCGTGGTCGGCCGCAAAGTCATGGGCGGGCAGTCCACGCACCTGCCCTTGCGGGTGAACTCCGGCGGCGTGATGCCGGTGATTTTTGCCTCGTCGATTCTCACTCTTCCCCAGACCGTGGGCTACAGCCTGCGCAACAACCGCTATTTCGGAGAGTTGATCCGCAATCTGTCCTGGGGCGAGCCGTTGTACACGTTCCTCTATGCCGTGGGCATCATCTTCTTCGCCTATTTCTATGTTTCGATTGTCTTCAACCCCAACGAGGTTGCCGACAACATGCGGAAGTATGGCGGATTTATTCCTGGCATTCGTCCGGGCAAGCGCACCGCCGACCACATCAACGAGATTCTGACCCGCATCACCCTCGTGGGCGCCCTGTATCTGATCATCATCTCGTTCATTCCGGAATGGATGATTACCGGCATTCACTTGAACCATCTGTACGGGCCGATCGGTGCGTTTTTCGAGCGGCTGCCGACCTGGGTGACCAACGGGTTGAACGTGAACTTCTACTTTGGCGGCACATCGCTTTTGATCGTTGTGGGCGTCGCCATGGATACGGTGACCCAGATCGAAGCCCAGCTGGTGATGCGCCACTACGACGGTTTTACGCCGCGCAGCGGACGTATTCGCGGCCGCCGGACATGGTCGTAATGTAGGCGCGACCGCGCTCGTGCTCCAGAGGCACAGACCTGGTTGAGTGGAACGAGTTTTGACAGTTATCGCGCTGGTTGAGTGAAATTGCAATCGAAGGCGGGAGGACCAGTTCGATGGCGGAGGCGATCTCGCGCGGCATCGGACCGGTCATTCTGCTGGGCTCTCCGGGCGCGGGCAAGGGTACGCAAGCCAAGCAGATTGTGGCGCGTTACCAGATCCCGCAGATTTCTACGGGAGACCTGCTGCGGGAGAATGTGCAGCGCGGCACCCCGCTCGGCCTGGCGGCCAAGGACGTGATGGCACGGGGTGGGCTGGTGCCGGACGACCTGATGTACGACATGGTCTCCCAGCGCTTGAGGCAGGCGGACTGCGAGCGCGGCTTCATTCTTGACGGATTTCCCCGCAACCCGGCCCAGGCCGGGTGGCTGGATGCGTTTCTGGAGCACGAGTTCTTTGAAAAGGGGCAACGGGAGCAGTGTCTGCCCATTGTGATCCGAATTAACGTGGATTATAATAAGTTGTTACGTCGGATTACTGGACGCCGTTCTTGTCCTGTCTGTGGACGGATCTATAACGTCTACTCCCAGCCACCCCGTGTCGCTGACCGGTGCGATGTTGATGGTTCTACGCTGGTGACCCGCGACGACGACCGTGAAGAAGTCATCCGGGAACGGCTGGCGGCCTACGAACTGCAAACCAAGCCTGTAGCCGAGTACTACGCGCGCAAAGGGCGGCTGGTTTCCGTCGATGGCGACTTGCCGGTCAAGCAGGTCACCGAGCAGATTTTTAAGGTGATCGAGAGCCAGCATGGCGTGCCGGCCGGTGATCAGTAGGTTCGGCAGTAAGTTCGACCCGTAAATCATGGCGATTGTCTGCAAATCGGCGGCTGAGATTGAGAAGATGCGGCGCAGCGGCGGCATCGTGCGCGAGGTCCTGAACCACGTTCGCGCCCTGGTGGTGCCGGGCGCGACCACGATGGACCTGGAACGCGCGGCCGAACAGAAGATCAAGGACCTGGGCGTGAAGCCCGCCTTTAAGGGATACTACGATTATCCCTGCGTGCTCTGCACTTCGATCAACGAAGAGATTGTGCATGGCATCCCTTCCGAGAAAAGGGTGTTGAAAGCCGGCGACATTGTTTCGATCGACTGCGGGGTGGTGCTGGACGGCTACTACGGCGACTCGGCCATCACGGTCCCGGTGGACGGTTCGATCACGCCCGAGCTGGCCAAGCTGCTCGAAGTCACCGAGGCGTCGTTGTACCGGGGCATCGAAGCGGCGCGGATCGGGAATGCCGTGGGTGATGTGGGCGCTTCCGTGCAGGAATTTGTCGAAGCCAACGGTTTCAGCGTGGTCCGGGAATTCGTGGGGCACGGCATTGGTACGCGCCTGCACGAGGAGCCGCAGGTGCCGAATTATGGCACTCGCGGGCACGGGGCGCGCTTGCGCGAAGGCATGGTGCTGGCGATCGAGCCCATGGTGAATTCGGGCAGTCCCGGAACCCGTGTCCTCGACGACAAGTGGACCGCGGTAACCGCCGACGGCAGCTACAGCGCTCACTTCGAACATTGTGTCGCGGTCACGAAAGATGGCCCGGTGATTTTGACGCAGTAAAGCAGCTTCTAGCTCCTGGCTTCTCGCTGCTAGCTAAGCCGGAATTTGTGTGATTTAGCTAGAAGCTAATAGCCAGAAGCTAGAAGCTGATTTTAAGGAGTCGATGAGCAAAGAGGACGCGATTGAAGTGATGGCGACGGTCGTAGAACCGCTGCCCAATGCCATGTTCAAGGTTGAACTGGAAAACAAGCACCAGGTGCTGGCGCACGTCTCGGGAAAGATGCGTAAGAACTTCATTCGCATTCTGCCCGGCGACAAGGTCGCAGTTGAGCTTTCACCCTACGACCTGAACCGCGGTCGCATCGTGTATCGCTACAAATAGGCGCCTCGTCCGATGGCCGGTTTGCTGACGGCTGAGGGCTGACGGCGGAAGGCTGGGTTTATGAAGGTAAGAGCGTCGGTAAAGAAGATTTGCGATAAGTGCAAGGTCATCCACCGCAAAGGCGTGGTGCGGGTGATCTGCGTCGTCTCCAAACACAAGCAGCGTCAAGGCTAAGGATTAGAGGAACACTATGGCACGCATTGCAGGCGTCGATCTTCCGCGCAACAAGCGAACCAATATCGCGCTGACCTACATCTACGGTATCGGCAATCCGCGCGCGGCCCGCATTCTGGACGCGGCCAAAGTGGACCCGATGAAGAAGGTCCAGGACCTGGGCGAGGACGAAGTGAATCGCATCCGCCAGGTGATCGAAGCCGAAGGCATGGTGGAAGGCGATTTGCGCAAGGAAGTTTCGATGAACATCAAACGGCTCATCGAAATCGGTTCCTACCGCGGCTATCGTCACCGCCGGAACCTGCCGGTCCGGGGACAGCGTACTCACACCAACGCGCGTACCCGGAAAGGCCCGCGTAAGGGTACCGTGGCAGCCAAGAAGAAATCGGCGGCCAAAACCTAGAAAATCAGCTGCTAGCTTCTAGCCTCTGGCTAGAAGCTAAAAGCTAGGAGCTAGAAGCGAATATGGCAAAACCAGCAGCACCAGCAGCGGCAGCGGGGACCGGAGCAGCGGCGCCGGATAAAAAGGGCAAGAAGAAAACGTTTAAGAAAAAAGAGCGGAAGCATGTTCCGCACGGCATTGCCCACATCCAGGCGTCGTTCAATAACACGATTGTGACCATCGCCGACCAGGCGGGCAATGTTCTGGCCTGGAAGAGTTCCGGTTCGCTGGGCTTTCGCGGATCGCGCAAAGGAACGCCGTTTGCGGCCCAACAGGCCGCGCAAAACGCGGCCAGCATGGCGCGCGATCACGGTGTCCGCAGCGTTGAGGTTCGAGTGAGTGGCCCTGGCTCAGGCCGCGAATCTGCGATTCGCGCCCTGGCCGCGGCTGGTATTGAAGTTCGTAACATCAAAGACGCTACACCGATTCCGCACAACGGTTGCCGTCCGCCGAAGCGTAGAAGAGTGTAGGGGCAGTTTCCGGTTTCCAGTTTCAAAAGCGAGTGACCGAACTTGAACCGGAAATAGAGGTGGCAAACTGAGTTTGTTTGAAGAACCAGTTTTCAGTCTCTCGTTCCAGTTCTCAGCCGCTGTACTGGAAACCAGAAACTGGAAACTGATTTTCGTCCGGGACGAAGGGTGAAGCCAAACCCGTAAACCGGTCATCTAACAAGGAGAAATAACTTGGCCCGATACACTGATCCCGTCTGCCGTCTCTGCCGCCGCGAGGGCATGAAGCTGTTCCTCAAAGGCACCAAGTGCTTCAGCGACAAATGCCCAATCGAGAAGCGTAACTTCGCTCCCGGACAGCATGGCAAGGACCGCAAAGCCAAGATCGTCGGCTACGGTTTGCAGCTGCGCGAAAAGCAGAAAGCCAAGCGCATCTATTTCACCCAGGAAGGTCAGTTCCGCAACTATTTCGAGAAAGCGGCGCGGACCCGGGGTGTTACCGGCGAAATGCTTCTGCAACAACTGGAGCGCCGTCTGGACAACGTGGTCTACCGCCTCGGCTTCGGCATGTCCCGCCGCCAGGCGCGCCAACTGGTTCGTCACGGGCATATTCAGGTGAATGGACGCAAGGTAAACATTCCTTCGTACCAGGTCAGCGTGGGCGAGGAGATTGCGATTCGGGAAAGCAGCAAAAAGCTGCCGATCCTGGAGCCGGCGAAGGAATTTGCCAGCCACCAGAATGCGCCAAACTGGCTGGAAATCGATCGCGATAATTACAAAGGCAAGGTTTTGGCCCTGCCCAAGCGCGAAGATATTAATCTGCCGGTGAACGAGCAGTTGATTGTGGAGTTGTACAGTAAATAGTCTTCAGTCGTCGGTCTTCAGTCGTCAGCGAAAGCTTTGCTGACGACCGATGACTGACGACCGACCTGGTCCTTAACAATTCGAGCCAGATCAGCCTGTCTCTGACGTTTGACCTGAATAAGTACGCGGACCGATTCAGGGATGTCAGCACTGAGCCAAACGGCCGAAGGAGAACAACGTAATGCTTTGGAAGGGATTTCAAAAACCCAAACGTCTCGCCGTCGATAACGAAACCTTAACCGACAAGTATGGCATTTTCTGGGCCCAGCCCTTTGAACGCGGCTTTGGCACCACCATTGGCAACGGGTTGCGGCGCGTCATGCTTTCTTCGATCGAAGGGGCTGCGGTCACCGCGGTCAAAATCGAAGGCGTGCTGCACGAGTTCCAGTCGATTCCCGGCGTGGTGGAAGACGCCACCGACATCATCCTCAACCTGAAGCAGATTCCGTTCAAGTTGAGCGGCGATGCGCCCAAGGCCATCTATCTGCGCAGTGATCAGCCTGGCGTGGTCACTTCCGGCATGATCGAAGCGGACGCCGACGTCGAAGTGCTCGACAAGGACGTCTACATCGCGACCGTCAGCGAAGGCGGCAAGCTGGATATGGAAATGCGCCTCAAGCGCGGACGCGGCTACGTTTCGGCGGACAAGAACTTCGATGAAGATCTCGGAATCGGGTTCATTCCAATCGACTCCGTGCATTCCCCCGTGCGCAAGTGCAACTACACCGTGGAAGCCGCGCGTCTGGGGCAGATCACCGACTACGACAAGCTGACTCTCGAAGTGTGGACCAATGGCTCCATCACCCCGGCTGATTCCATCGGCCTGGCGGCGAAGCTGTTGAAAGACCACATGAACATCTTCATCAACTTCGAAGAAGATATCGAGACGTCCACCTCCACCGACGACCGCAAGCCGGAAATCAAGAACGAAAACCTGAACCGTTCGGTCGAAGAGTTGGAGCTTTCAGTGCGCAGCTACAACTGCCTGAAGAATGCCAACATCCAGACCATCGGCGAACTCGTGCAGAAAACCGAAGCCGAAATGCTGAAGACCAAGAACTTCGGCCGCAAGTCGCTGAACGAGATCAAGGAAATTCTGTCGTCGATGGGGCTTAGCCTGGGGATGAAGATCGACGAGCACGGCAATGCCGTGCCTGGCCCGACTTCCAACCAGGTTCTGCCGGCATCGGCGTACGGTCCGGACAACGATTTATAGAAATCAGGTTTCAGAGGTTTCAAGGTTTCGCGTTTCAATGCGGGCGTTGCGGGATTGAAGCGATGAAACCTTGAAACTTTGAAACCTTGAAACTTGGGGTTTATCATGCGTCACAAAGTAGCAGGATGGAAACTGGGACGTAACACCAGCCACCGCCGCTCCTTGCTGCGGAACCTGGTGACTTCGCTCATCATCGAAGAACGAATTGAAACTACCGTGCCCAAGGCCAAGGCCCTGCGGCCGCTGGTCGAAAAGATGATCACACTGGGCAAGCGCGGCGATCTGTCGGCGCGCCGCCAGGCGCTGGCTTACTTGATGACGAGCGCCGCTGTGGACAAGCTTTTCGACACCGTCGCCCCCCGCTTCGGAGACCGCGAAGGCGGATACCTGCGCATCGTACGCGCCGGTTGGCGCAAAGGCGATGGCGCGGACACGGCGTTCGTCGAACTCCTCGGCAGTGAAAAACTGCAGGAGGAAAAGCGCGAGAAGCGAGCCGTAGCCCGGTCGAAGCGCGCCGAAGAAGCCAAACGAGCGATGGATGAAGCCGAAGCGCAGCAGGGTGTCGAGCATCCTGCCGACCACGCCGAAGGCGCCGACAAGGTAAAGGAAGAAGACAAAGAGTAAAGAAGCATCGGTCGTCGGTCGTCAGCCAATCGCTGTAACCTCCCTAATTTTCGCTGACGACCGACGACTGCCCCAAGCTGTATCGGTATCATCCGACCCACCCATTTCACCCGGTCGTACATGTCCCCTGGAGTCTATCCGCCGTAATCTTGCCCTCGCCGGACCTCAGGCTAGACTGAGGTGAGGGCCATGGAGTTTTCGCGCAACCAAATCGGTATTGCGGCAGGAGCCGGGGTTCTTCTGCTGATCATTTTCTTTGGCTATCTTATTCACCTGAATGGCCAGGGGCCGGTGCTCGGCCGCTCGGAAGACCGCGACCCTCTCTCCGGCATTCCTAATTCCATTTCGCTGAATCCGCTGCGCGACCGCACTTCCGAGCGCGAGGCGGCCAAGTTCATCCGCAGCATGCGGGACGGGAACTGCAAAGAAGAACTGGCGGACTGGTTTAAGGACTATCGCAAGAAGTATGCCGCATTCATCTGCGACTCGGAGGCCCAGCACCCACTGGTTTCCTGGGACGTAGCGGATTGGGAAGATACGCCGCCCTTGCGCATCCTGCACTACCGTGGCAAGCGCCGTAACGCTCCCGACAAAAAGGGGACGTACAAGGAACTGTTCTCCGTGACCCTGGAGAGAAAAGACGGCGAGTGGGTTGTAACCAAGTACGATTCCATGTACTAAAAAATAGTCGTTCGCTAGTCGTTAGTCGCCAGCCGTTGGCTTCCTTTGCGAACTTTGCGGCCTTTTTTTCTTTGCGTCTTTTGCGGTTTAGAGATCTTAGAGCGATCCAATCGAGGTCAAGCCCTTTACCGCAAAGAACGCAAAGAAAAACCGCAAAGTTCGCAAAGAATGCTGCATGCCTGATTTTCAGGAGACCTCGGGTGGCGGCCCAGGCTCTAAAACCCGTTTCCGAAGAATCAGAAAGAGAACAATCTGCGCCATCAGCGCAGCCGTGCTGTCCAGCAGCACGTCGTGGAGATTTCCGGTGCGGCTGGGAAGGTAGCTTTGGTGCCACTCGTCGAGACAGGCGACCAGGGCGCTCATAAAAAACGAAATTCTCGCCCACTGGATCGACCAGTTCCTGCCCGGGAATGGGAAGGTGTCTCGCCAGGCGCGGAACAGCAGCCAGCTCAGCGTGGAATAGCCCACGACGTGGCCGGTCTTTCGGATGAGGAAATGCCAGAAGGGAAAGTGGGACGGCCGGACACCGAAAAGAAAGTGCAGCAGCGGATAAAAAATCCGGCTGGTGTTACTGGCTGTAGCAAAATTGGTGGACTCGCCCACGATGAGACCGAGCCAAAGAATCGCCGCGACCCAGGTCTTGAGCAGATGTTTTTGGGCAAGGTTCAAGCGCGGCTTTCCCGGCCGCTACTCTACCGCGTAGTTCGGCGCCTCGCGCGTGATCATCACATCGTGCACATGACTCTCGCGCAGGCCCGCGCCGCTGATGCGGACGAAGCGTGTTTTCTGCAGCAGGTCGGGAATGGTGGCGCAGCCGCAATAACCCATGCCAGACTTCAAGCCGCCAACCATCTGATGCACGATCATGGCCACGGAACCACGGTAGGGAACGCGCCCTTCGATGCCTTCGGGAACCAGCTTCCCCAGGCGGTTGGCGTCGTCCGGGCCGCCGGACATGGCGGTGGAAGCGTCTCCCTCGGTGTTCTGGAAATAACGTTCGCTTGAACCCGAGGCCATCGCGCCCAGCGAGCCCATGCCGCGATAGGATTTGAACGAGCGGCCTTGATACAGAATTAATTCGCCGGGACTCTCGTCGGTCCCGGCAAAGAGCGACCCGATCATGACTCCTGAAGCTCCAGCCGCCAGGGCCTTCGTGATGTCGCCGGAGTATTTGATGCCGCCATCGGCGACGATGGGAATGCCGGCGTCCTTGGTGGCGCGATACGCTTCCGCGATCGCCGTCATCTGTGGCATTCCTGCACCGGTCACGACCCGGGTGGTGCAAATCGATCCCGGACCAATGCCGACTTTAATCGCATCCGCGCCCGCGCGCGCCAGTTCGCAAGCTCCGTCGAAGGTTCCGACGTTGCCGGCGATCAGGTCCACGTCCGGCAGTTTCGACTTCACCATCTTGATGGCATCGAGCACACGGCTGGAGTGTCCGTGCGCACTGTCGATGGCCAGCAGGTCGACTTTGCACTTCACCATCTCCTGGGCGCGCTCGAGAAAATCGCCAGTGGCGCCAATGGCTGCGCCGACGCGCAGCCGGCCCTGCGAATCCTTGGCCGCGTTGGGATATTTCAATTTTTTCTGAATGTCTTTGACCGTGATCAGGCCCTTGAGGTTGTAGTTGTCATCGACCACCAGCAGTTTTTCCACGCGGTGTTCGTGCAGGATGTTCTCCGCATCTTCGAGCGTGGTGCCCACCGGCACGGTGATCAGATTTTCCTTGGTCATTACCTTGCTGATGGGAATATCGAAGCGGGTTTCGAAGCGCAGGTCGCGATTGGTCAGAATGCCGACCAGTTTTCCGTTCTTGGTGATGGGCACGCCGGAGATCTTGTATTTGCGCATCATCTCAAGAGCATCGGAAACTTTCGCATCCGGCGACATGGTGACTGGGTCCACGATCATGCCGCTCTCCGAGCGCTTCACCTTGTCCACTTCGTTGGCCTGCTGCTCCGGAGTCAGGTTGCGGTGGATGATCCCGATGCCGCCCTGCTGGGCCAGAGCAATCGCCATGTGCGATTCCGTGACTGTGTCCATGGCGGCGCTGACGATGGGAATATTCAGACGTATATTGCGGGTGAGCTGGGTCTGGGTGTTGGCCTGGGCTGGAACGACGTCGGAACGCGCCGGCAGCAACAACACGTCGTCGAAGGTGAGCGCCTCAGGGACAGGAAAATGAATCATAAGTTTTCTCGGACGTGAAGGATAGCCTTCCATTCTAGAGAGTGAGCGCGAATGAGGCAAATCACTTGCGCCGGAACCGGGAAAGTACTAAGTTTTGTCCGCACTGGGTGCGGACATCGCGCACCATCGAAAGAGGCTGTCCGATGAACAGGCGTGCGGCATTCCGTCGGCTGTTTCTGCTCTTGCTGGCAACCATCGTGACCGGAGGATGGTTCCAGGCCGCCCCTTCCTCCCAGGGTGAGGTCCCAGCGCCCACGATCCGCGTCAGCACCCATCTGGTGCTGGTGGACGTGGTGGTGACGGACAAGCAGGGTAAGCCGATTCCCGGACTTGGTGCGGACGACTTCGAGGTTGAGGAGAACGGCAAAAAGCAAAAGATTTCCACTTTCGTGATTCCGGGAGAGGGCCTCGCGGCGGCCCAGCCGTTGCCACCCGGCATCTATTCGAACCGGCCGCAATATCGTTCCCCGGGTGGGCCCATAACGGTCATGCTGCTGGATGCCGTCAACACTCCCTTTTCCGACCAGAGTTACGCCCGGCGGCAGATGCTCAGTTTTGTCCAACAGCAACTCAAGCCCGGACAGCGGATGGCGGTTTTCACTCTTACCGGTCCGCTGAACGTGTTGCAGGATTTCACCAGCGATCCGCAAATTCTGGCGGAGGCGTTGCGACGCTACAATCCGCAACCGCAGACATTGGTCAGCGCGGCCCACCCGGAAACCAGCATTGCTGCGGGCACCCCCACTGCCAATTCGGCGGTATCGGCGCTGGATGCGAGTACGCCTCCAGCCCATGGGGGAGGCGACGCCTCAGGACTGAGAGGAGGGGCTTCGGCCGAACAGGTGGGTGTTGCCCAGGCCGCGCTGGCAGCCTTCGCCGGAGTTCAGGTTGCCTATGAGGAAGACCAGCGCGCGGTAATCAGTCTGAACGCCTTGAACAGTCTTGCCCGCATACTGGGAGGGCTGCCGGGGCGCAAAAATATTATTTGGGTTACGGGGGATCTGCCATTCTCGCTGGTTCCGGAAAATCGGAACATGACGGACGCTGAGCTCGAGGAAAGCTTGCCCAGCCTGGACACCCGCCGGGTAGGACAACATGCCGCTGGGAGCGAGGCCGCCGCGTTCCGTCAGTCCCACGCCGAGGAACTTAGGGAACTTGAGGCTCGGCTGGCGAGCGCGCAGGTGGCTGTCTATCCGGTCGACGCCCGCGGTTTAGCCCTGTCGACTTCAATCGATTCGCAAGAGACCATGCTTGATATTGCGCACGAAACCGGCGGCCGCGCCTACTTCAACCAGAACGACATCAAAGTTGGAGTGGAGCGCGCCTTTGAGGACAGCAAAGCGTCCTACACGCTGGGCTACTATCCAGAGAACAAGAAGTATGACGGTAAGTATCGGCAGATCAAAGTGAAAGTGAAACGCGATGGCGTGGAGGTTCAAAGCCGGCGAGGCTACTTTGCCATCGATCCCACCCAGGTCAAAGGCTACAACTCGGAACGGGAGGTGAGTTCCGCCTTGGGGGACACGGTTCCATCAACCCTGGTCGCCTTCACCGCCCGCGTGGTGCCTTCCGCCGAAAATCGCTCGGCGAAGGGCAAGGTGGGAGTGGATTTTCTGGTGGACGCCAGCACGGTTTCCACCGAGGATGCCTCCGGCGGCGGCAAAAAGGTGAATGTCGCTTTTTATGCCGCGGTCTTCTCTCCCGATGGAAAGATGTTGGGCAACCGGAGCATGAAGGTGGACCAGGCCTTCGATGCCAATACCTTCCAGCAAATTGTGCAACACGGGCTGCTGTTACATATGGACCTGGATTCTCGACCCGGGGGCAACCAACTCAGCCTGGGAGTGCAGGACAATCGAACCGGCCTGGTAGGATCCATCAGGGCCCCGATGCCGCAATAGAGGCCGCGATGGAGGCCGAACGGAGGCCGAAACGGAGGCCGAAATGGAGAAAGACCAGCCCGCAAATTTGCTGCTTCGGCCGCTTCGCAACGCCCTGCGAATCGGGAAATGAACGGAGCAGTTTCGCTTCGTCCAACCTGCTTTTTTGCGTGTGGCAGCGTGCCCGCCGGGTTTGTCTTTTACCTACGACCAGCGTATATTTGTCATTGAGAACTGTTGTGTAGTTACCAGCACGTGGCGAGACACACCAGTGGGCGCAAGCCCACTTTTTAGTTTGGGCCCATATTGTATTTGGAAAATCGGCCCTAAGCTACAGATTTCATGGCATTTGAGATCGACAAGGTTCGCGAGATTGCGGAACGGGTTGCGGCCTCCAGCGGGCTGGAGGTAGTGGAACTCGAGCTGCGCGGCGGCGGCAAGGCGCGCATGCTCCGGATCGTGATTGATAAGCCCGCCGGGGTCACGCACGAGGATTGCGCCAAGGTGAGCCGGGAAGTCGGCACGATTTTGGATGTCGAAGACGCGATTTCAGGTTCCTACACGCTTGAGGTTTCTTCTCCGGGACTGGACCGGAAATTAATTCGTCCGGCGGATTACGAGCGCTTCACCGGAAGCCGGATTAAGTTGACCACGCAGCAACCGGTCAACGGCAATCGCCATTTTGAAGGCCGTCTGGAGAGTTTTGAGCACGGGCGTTTGATTCTGGACCTGAACGCGGCCAGAAAAAAGCGCCGTCCGGAAGAAGGCGTCGCGCCAAAGCTGGAAATCGACTTGAAGAATGTCGAGAAGGCGAATTTGGTGCCGGAAATCTAGAAGCGGGCTTCAGACCTCGGGCGTCGGCCAGCACTTTCGGCCGTTGCGTAGCAGGTTAGGTCTGAGGGCCGAGGTCTGAAGTCCGAGGTCGGTTTATCTATGGCAAGTGAGCTCTATAACACGATTGACGCGTTGAGCCGGGAAAAAGGCATTGATCCGCAGATTGTCGTGAGTGCGGTGGAAGATGCCATTGTTGTGGCTACGCGCAAGTATTACAAGACGCAGGAAAACCTGCGCGCCGAACTGGACAAGGAAACGGGCAAGATCCGGGCTTTCGCGGTCAAGACGATTGTTGAGACTCCGGAGCAGGTCGAGGATCCCGTCCTTCAGGTCACGCTGGACGATGCGCGCAAGATCAATCCCAATGTCGAGTTGGGCGGCGAGCTTCAGATCAACAAGCAGACCGAGGGCATTCTCGGCCGCATTGCGGCCCAGTTGGCCAAGCAGGTCATTTTTCAGAAGGTGCGCGAAGCCGAGCGCGACACCGTTTACAACGAGTACATCGGCCGCGTGGGTGAAATTGTTAATGCCACCGTAAAGCGGATCGAAGGCCCGGATGTGATCTTCGACATCGGCAAAGCGGAAGCGCGCATGCCGCGCAAGGAGCAGTCACGCCTGGAGTCGTTCGCCATGGGCGAACGCGTGCGGGTGGTGATTGCCCGGGTGGAGCGGGCCTCGAAAGGCCCGGCAGTCGTGGTTTCAAGGGCCGCGCCGGAATTGGTGCAGCACTTGTTCCAGACCGAAGTTCCGGAAATATACGACGGGACGGTGGTGATCCGCGCCATCGCGCGCGAGGCCGGTGAGCGCACCAAGATCGCGGTCATGTCCAAAGATAAAGACGTGGACGCGGTGGGCGCCTGCGTCGGTATGAAGGGCATGCGGGTGCAGTCCATCATCCGCGAATTGCGCGGCGAGAAGATTGACATCATCGAGTATCACGAAGACGCGGTGACCTTCGCGGAGAAGGCGCTGCAGCCGGCCAAGGTGAGCCGCGTGACCGTGGTCGATTCGGCGGACAAACATCTCGAAGTGGTAGTCGACGACAGCCAGCTTTCTCTCGCCATCGGCAAGAAGGGCCAAAATGTCCGGCTGGCGGCGAAGCTGCTGGGCTGGAAGATTGATATCAAGAGCGAGGAAGAGAAGCGGCAGGAAGTGGAGCTGCAGATGTCCGCGCTGGTGGGTACTGCGACCACTCCCCTGGAGAATGTGCCGGGCCTGGGTGAGGGGCTGATTGAGAAGCTGAGCGCCGCCGGCGTGAGCACGGTGGAAGCCCTGGCGGACATGACTCCCGAGCAACTCGAGGCCATCGAGGGTATCGGTCCGAAGACGGTGGAAAAAATCAGTCTGGCGGTCAATAATTATTTCTCCAGCCTGGAAGCCGGGGACGCGGGCGCGGTTGCGGCGGAAGGTGAAGCGACTGCGGAGCCGGCAGCCGAAGAGGCAGTCGCGAGCGCGGATGACATTACGGCTGAGGTAGAAGCCGCCGCGCCGGAAGCCGGGCCTGAAACGGTTGAAGCGGCGAGTCAAAGCGCTGAGTCAGCGGACGCCACCGTCGAAGAAAAGAGTGGGCCGGAAGAAACGGCCGAATCCGCGGAGGAGCCTGCTCCTTCCGAGGAGAAGCAGTAAGTGCGGTTTTTTTGCGCGGACCGAAGCGGCTGCGCGGACCTGAAAACTGACGCCGTGAGGTTGATATGAAGACTTAGCGGAACAGTCCGGAGGGCGAAAGGGCGGATGAGCAAGATTCGAATCAACGATCTGGCAAGAGAGCTGGAAGTTAAGAGCAAGTCGATTCTCGATGTGCTTCCGGAAGTCGGAGTCACCGAGAAGAAAAGCCATTCCAGTTCTCTCGAAGACCATGAAGCGGATAAAGTCCGCGCCCGCCTCCGCTCTGCCAGTGCGGCGCAGACTTCCAGCCGGTCCTCCCGGCTTACTCGACCCGACGGCGATGAGATCAAGACCAAGATTGACCTTTCCCACATTTCCAAACCTGGCGACGCTCTAAAAGCCATCATCAGCAAGCAACAAGGTCCCGCGACTGCGGAGGCTGCGCCGCCCGTCGAGACCAGGCCTGTGGTCGCGCCCGTAGCGCCAGCCGCGAGCGTTCCCGTCCCGAAGGCGCCCGCGCCTTCGCCTTCCGCTCCGCCGAAATTTGTAGTTCCAGCTTCGACCCCGAGGCCAAGCTTTACGGTTCCCGCCCCGCCACCGGTCATTCAATCCGCAGCTCCAGCGGCTCCGGCTGCGCCACGGCCGATCGCTCCGCCGATTGCGGCACCGCGGCCTCCGGCTGGTTCCACAGGGCCAATCCTGACGACGCCACGGCCCCCAGCGCCTGCGCCGCAAGCACCCACCATGGCCGCCCGGCCGGCAGCCCCGAGTGCGCCGCCACCCGTGGTCGCCCCTCCGCCACGCATGATCGTTCCGCAAACTGGTCCGCGTCCGGTCTATAAAGCGCCCTTGCGTCCGGCCGCGCCTGCGGGTGAGTCCGGAGCGCCCGCGGGAGCCGCGATGCGTCCGGCTCCGGGACGTCCGGTCCCAGGCCAACCGATTTTCCAGCGTCCGCGTCCGGGCGCGCCCAGCCCCAATCGCCCGCCCCTGCGGCCCGGCGAGCGCCGGCCGATGCATCCCACCCGCCAGTCGCCCACGGGCTCACGCCCGCTGGGAGTGGGGCCGGGAGCAGTGCCTTCGGGCGGTGGGCCGACACCCCGGCCGGGCAGTAGGCCAGGCGCACCTTCACGGCGGCCAGGGCAGCGCTATGTGCCGCGCGGGGTGAAGGAAGGCCCGATGAAGGGCTACACGCCGCCGCCGCGGCTGTCGCTCTCGAACGAACCGCAACCGATTACGCGCAGCATCACCATCACGGAAGGCATCAGCGTAAAAGATCTGGCGGAAAAGCTTGGGCTGCGCGCCAAGGACCTGATCGCGCGCCTGTTGACGCGCGGCGTGTTCGCCACCATCAATCAGACGCTCGACACCGAACTGGCCAGCGAAATGGCGCGCTTCTTCGGAGCCGACACCAACGTGATCACCTTCGAAGAACAGGCCGCCAAGGAAGTTTCCGAGGCCGCCGCGGGTGAGGAAGGCGTCCCCGCCGAAGGCGTCACGCGTCCACCGGTAGTCACTATCATGGGCCACGTGGATCATGGCAAGACCACGCTGCTTGATTCCATCCGCCTGACCAATGTGGCGGGAGGCGAAGCCGGCGGCATCACGCAGCACATTGGCGCGTACAAAGTAACCATCTGGACAAGAACTCCCCGGCATACGGACGCCAGATCGTATTCCTCGATACTCCAGGCCACGAAGCTTTTACCCGCATGCGGGCGCGCGGAGCCAAGGCCACGGACATCGTTGTGCTGGTCGTGGCCGCCGACGACGGTGTGATGCCGCAGACGCTCGAAGCCATTGACCACGCCCATGCCGCCGAAGTCCCGATCATCGTCGCGGTAAATAAGATCGATAAACCCGATGCTTTGCCGGATCGCGTAAAGAAGCAGTTGGCGGATCGTGGCCTGATGCCGGAAGACTGGGGCGGGACCACGGTATTCGTGGATGTCTCGGCCAAGCAAAAGACGAATCTGAACCTGCTGATGGAAATGATCTGCCTGGTGGCCGATCTGCAGGAACTCAAAGCCACGCCTGATCGTCCCGCAACCGGCGTGGTTCTCGAAGCCAAGCTGGATCGCGGGCGCGGGCCCGTGGCCACGCTGCTGGTGCAGAACGGAACTTTGCGCAACGGTGAGAACTTTGTAGTCGGCAACGTGTACGGCAAAGTGCGCGCCATGTTTGACGATCGCGGCAACCAGCTCGAATCCGCGCCGCCCTCCACTCCCGTCGAAATTCTGGGTATGGAAGGATTGCCGCAAGCCGGCGATCAATTTGTAGTGGTCGCGGATCGCGACAAGGCGCGCGGGGTTTCCGAATACCGCGAACAGAAAGCGCGCGAAGCCACTTTGGCCAAGAGCTCCCGCGTGTCGCTTGAAGGTCTGGCGGAACAGCTGAAGACCGCCGGCATGAAGGAACTGAACATCATTCTCAAGGCCGACGTTGGCGGTTCGGTGGAAGTGCTAACCGACCTGCTGACCAAGCTGTCGAACGACAAGGTGCGGCTGAAGGTCCTGCGATCGGGTGTAGGCGCCATCACCGAGTCCGACGTGCTGCTGGCTTCGGCATCGAACGCCATCATCATCGGATTCAACGTGCGTCCCGAACGTAAAGCCCAGGAGTTGGCGGAGCAGGAGAAGGTCGACATCCGGTTGCACTCGATCATTTACGAGTTGCAGGACGAGATCAAGCGCGCCATGACCGGCTTGCTCGAGCCCACCATCAAGGAAACTTATCAGGGCCGCGCGCTGGTCAAGGAAACCTTCCGCATCCCGAAGGTGGGCACGATTGCAGGATGTTCCGTCACCGACGGCTTGATCAAGCGCGATTCGGAGGTCCGCCTGCTGCGCGACAACAACGTCGTATTCACCGGCAAGGTTGGCTCGCTGCGCCGCTTCAAAGACGACGCCAGCGAAGTGCGCAACGGCATGGAATGCGGCATCTCGATCTCCAACTACGGCGATATCAAAGCCGGCGATGTGATCGAGGCCTTCGTGACCGAGAAAGTCGCAGCCGAAGCCATGGCGTAAACAGTCGTCAGTCGTCGGTCGTCAGTCTTCAGAGTTTGCTGACGACTGATGACTGAAGACTGACGACTGGAATGATCGCTTTTCTCACCCTCGAGCTGCACATCGAAGCGGCGCAGTCCCTCAAAGACAAGCGGCAGGTGGTTCGGAGCCTGAAAGACCGGCTGCGAGCGCACTTCAACGTGGCGGTGGCGGAACTGGATTCCAGCGGATTGTGGAACCGGGCGACGGTTGGCGTGGTGGGCATTTCAGATTCGCGAGATTATCTCGACGGCCTCATGAAGAACGTCGAGCGCCAGGCGACTCGCATCGCCAACAACGGCGGCGCTGATGTCGCGGATTCGTTCGTGGAATTCATGTAGCGCCGGCGTCCCGCCCGCTGTCCGGAGGGCGTCCCGCCCTCCGCGTTGAGCTGGACCAATCCGCCGTGAGCGAAGTTTAGAATTGCTTGTGTCGACTGAGGCGGCGAGACGCCGGCGCTACCCAGGTCATTCGTCCCCGTTGAGGCGGTTTTTCTGATATTCTCATTCGTTTTACTCAAGAGGTGGATGTGGAGAAGCGCGGCGCGAAATACCATCGGGAGCGCCTGGGGGAGGCCCTGCGGGAAGAAATCGAAACCATCGTGGAAGGCGAACTCGGCGATCCCCGCATCGGCCTGGTCAGCGTCACCAGCGTGGTACTGGCGGAGGACTCGCGCTCGGCCCAGGTGTTCGTCACACTCGACGGCGATGACGCCGAGGCCGACCGGTCTCTCGAGGGCCTGACGGCGGCGGTGGGTTTCATCCGGCGCGAGGTGGCGGAAAACCTGCACCTGCGCCGTCCCCCGGAATTGTATTTTCACCTCGACCGCTCGGACCAGTACGGCGCCAGAATTGATGAATTGCTGGGCCGGACCAAAAAGAGGAAGAGATAAGTCTTCAGTCGTCGGTCATCAGTCGTCGGCAAATTCCGGCGGGCTGACGACCGATGACTGAAGACTGGCGACTGTTTCTATGTTGAAGGAAGTTCTCAAGCAAATCGAGCAGCGCAACCGGTTTGTGCTCACCTCACATGCCCGTCCGGATGGGGACGCGATCGGTTCGGCGCTGGCCTGCCGTCAGATCCTGCGCGCCATGGGCAAGGAAGCCGATGTCATTCTGCGCGATGGCGTGCCACGCATTTACCAGCCGCTGCCCTACGCCCGCGAAGTGGTCCAGTCGGAGGAGGTCAACGGGGATTACGACGCCGCCATCATTCTGGAGTGTGACAGCATCCAGCGCACCCGCCTTCACGGGCTGGAGAACAAATTCCTGATCAACATCGATCACCACCAGAGCGGCCGCCCGTTTGCCCAGGTGAACTGGATCGATCCCAAAGCCGTGGCCACGGCGGAAATGGTTTATCGCCTGGCGCGCGAGGCCGGAGTGAAAGTTTCTCCCGAGATCGCGACCTGCCTTTACACCGCCGTCCTCACCGATACCGGGTCCTTCATGTTTGAAGGCACGAACGAACACACCTTCGAACTGGCGAGGGAACTGGTGCTCGCGGGAGCGGACCCCGCGCTCTGTGCGCGCAATATCTATTTTGGGCACTCCACCGCCAAAATGCGGTTGCTGGGCGCGGCGCTGTCCAATCTGCATCGGGAAGGGCCGCTGGCGTGGATCTCGGTAAGCCAGGAACAGATGCAGCGCTGCCACGCCAAGGAAGAAGATTGCGAAGGGCTGGTGAATTACGCCCTTTCCATTCAGGGTGTGGAGGTGGCATTGTTCTTTCGCGAACTTGCCGATGGGCGCTTTCGTGTGAGTCTGCGCAGCAAGGGCCATGTCAACGTGGCCGCCATCGCCGAGCGTCTCGGCGGGGGTGGGCACCAATGCGCCAGTGGTTGTGCCGTGGATGGACCGCTGTCATCCGCCACCGCTCGCATTCTCGCTGAATTGCAGCTAGGTTCCTCCATACAATAAATCTCGCTGTCGATTTCAGATTGACTTTTGAGATTTGTGATTTCAGAGCCCACAAACTCGACTTCGAACATTCCCACGGCGATTGCGGACCGACCGCTCATGGACTGGCTGCTGCTGACCGGCTTCTGCGGCTTCCTGTTTTTCTTCGGCCTGGCATACTTCGGACTGGTGGGGGCCGACGAGCCGCGTTATGCGCAGGTGGCGCGCGAGATGCTTGCCCGTCACGACTGGATTACGCCCACGCTCGGGGGCAAGCCCTGGCTCGAGAAGCCGGCACTCTACTACTGGCAAGCCATGCTGGCCTACAAGGTTTTCGGTGTCAGCGACTGGGCCGCGCGTCTTCCCTCCGCAGCGGATGCCTCGCTGATGGTGGCCGCGGTTTATCTTTTTCTCCGGCGCTTTCGGTCCGGGTTTCAGTTGGATGGAGCCTTGATGGCGGCCTCCGCCAGTGGAGTCATCGGCTTCGCGCGAGCGGCTTCAATGGACATGCCGCTTGCCGCTACTTTCACCATCGCGATGCTGGCCTGGTACGCGTGGTACGAAAGCGCCAGCCGGCGCTACCTGGCGCTGGCTTACATTTTCCTGGGACTGGCGATGTTGGCCAAAGGACCGGTGGCGCCAGTCTTCGCGTTGGTAATTGTGGTGCTTTTTGCCATGGCCAAGGGAGATTACCGGCTCATGGCACGGGCATGCTGGCTCCCAGGCATCGCGTTATTCTTCTTAACCGCGCTTCCTTGGTATGTCGCGGTCCAGTTGAGAAATCCGCAATTCTTTCGTGTGTTCATTCTCGAGCACAATCTGGCGCGATTTGGGAAGGACGTCTACCACCACACCCAGCCCTTCTGGTATTACCTGCCGGTCGTCCTGCTCGGACTTGTGCCCTGGACGATGTTTGTCAGCGTGGCCCTGGTCGAAAGTATTCGCGCCTGGTGGACAGAGAAAAGAGAGTTGTTCCAGTCA
The DNA here is from genome assembly GCA_963816025.1 of Terriglobia bacterium. GTDB lineage: Bacteria > Acidobacteriota > Terriglobia > Terriglobales > Acidobacteriaceae > JAIQFF01. The sequence continues at coordinate 155,508 of CAWFJA010000004.1, read as the reverse complement.
GAGGATGCCCTGGCTGCGTTCCTCGTGATCTGGCTTATCGTTCCGGTCGCGTTCTTTTCTTTTTCCGCATCGAAGCTGCCGGGCTACATTCTGCCGGCTGTCCCGGCAGGCACGCTGCTGCTGGCGCAATATATTCGGCGCCATGTCGTCGACGATGATCGCCCCAGCCTTCTGCTGATCGTGCTCCATTCCGTGATCGCGGCTCTGCCGGTAGTTGCGGCCCTGATGATGCAGTACATCGTGTTCCATCACACTCTGCCATGGGGCCGCGCGACCGCAATCTCGGCTGGATTGGCGGCAGTGCTGGCAGTTGGAATTGTGCTGACCCTGCGGCGGCCGATGGGTCTGCGCGTATTCCGGTTCGTGACGTTGGTCCCCGTGGTGTTGGCCCTGGGCGCGGCACTGCGGCTGGGCACTCCCGCGTTGGATGCCACGCTTTCCGCCCGTCCGCTCGCTGAGGAGATCGACCGGGTAGATAACCGCTCGCTTGCTCTGGCGATTTTGCGGGTTTCGCGCGAGACCGAATATGGCCTGCATTTCTATCGCGACCAGAAGATCCTGCGTTACGAAGCTGGAGAAGTTCCCGCCGGCGAACATCTGTTGATCACCCCGGAAGGATGGCAGAAAAACATCGCAAAGTGGGTGCCCGGCCGGCGAGTAACTTACGTCGGAAGCTTCGCCGAGCAGGGCATGGATTATTACTGGGTAGCGGGGAAGAGCGGCAACTAGCTTCTAGCTTCTCAACACTTCGTTGAGAATTTCGTCTGTGCCGTGTTCGCACTCGTCCAAGGCAGAATTTGGAAGCCATGGGCACGAGGCAAAATCTGAGAGGCCAGATAAGCAGCCAGAAGCCAGAAGCTAGCAGCTAGTAGCTACCAGCCAGTAGCTACCAGCTAGTAGCTACCCTGTTGCCCATCCTTGTCCCCCCGTTTGCCTGCGCTGGACGAAAGCACTACACTCGCTGTTCGCAGCCCGCCATGAGCGCGCTTAGCAAGCCGGAACCCTCCAGGAGCCTCCAGGTGGAGATTCTCGATCTCAGACACTTTTCCTCTGTCGATCTGCGTCCGCTGCTGGAAGACGAGGTCCGGGAATGGGCGCGCCTGCTCTCCTGGGATTACAGCGGTTCGGCGGAAATGATCCTGCGCTACGTGGATGCCAAGATCCTGCCGGGCTATGCCGCCATCGAGCGTGGCCGAATTGTCGGCTACGCATTCTTTGTTTACGAAGGCAGCAAGGGCGTGATTGGGGACCTGTTCGTCGCCAACGGCGGCCGCCTGCCCGATCCTCATGAAGTGGAATCGCGACTGCTGCTGCACGTGATTGAAACGCTGCAGCAGTCCCCTGGAATCCATCGGGTCGAAGCGCAATTGCTGGTGCACGAAGCGGGCGTGGTGGCCCGGCCCTTTGTCGAGCAGGGCTTTCAGCGGCACCCGCGCCTCTTCATGGTGCTGCCGCTGAACCAACCGCCCAAGCCTGCGCCCCCGATCGATGCTGAAGTTGAGATCCGGCGCTGGATCGAGCACGACTACCAGCCCGCCGCCGCGTTGATCACCAGCGCTTACCGCAGTCACGTGGACTCCCAGATCAATGACCAATACCGCACCCTGAGCGGGTCGCTGCGTTTCCTGAACAACATTGTGCGTTTTCCGGGCTGCGGCACATTTGATCCCGAAGGTTCGTTTGTCGCGGTGCACAAACGGGCGCGAAGCCTGGTCGGACTTATTCTGTGTTCCCGCGTGCGTCACGATGTTGGGCACGTCACCCAGGTCTGTGTGCTGCCCGAATATCGCTCCCGTGGACTGGGAGAGTTACTGATTGCGGCCAGCGCAGGGAATCTGCGGCAGCGGAACTTCTCGCTGCTGTCGCTCACCGTGACCGAAGCGAATGCGCGCGCGGTAACCCTCTATCAACGCCTGGGATTTGACATCAAGCGGGTGTTCGATGCCTTTGTGTGGGAAGGGTAAAACAGCTATCAGCTATCAGTCCTCAGCCGTCAGCGTCCATCCTAAGGTTTTGAGGCCTTGAATAGAGCTCACAGCGGAGCGACGTTCAGATTGGGCGAAAGTTGAGCTCGGCGTTCTAGGATTGGGCTGACGGCTAGACGCTGAGAACCGAGAGCTGAAAGCTGAAAGCTGAAGTCCGACGCCCGACGCCGGTCTCTAGCGCCGCAGTATCCACATCACCCATCCCGCCAGGAACACTCCGCCGACGAACAGGGCGAAACAATACAAGCCATAGCGGATCTGCTCGCGAGAAGTGTTTCGCTGGGTGATTCCAAAAACCACCGAAGCGAAAACCGAGAACAGTACGGCGGCGGTGAAATGGGTGAGTTCCAGGGTCATTCTGTTTTTCCGATCACGGCTTCTTCCCGATGGCGATGTGGTAAGCGTCGGCGGCGCAGATGAAATTCAGCAGGCCGGCCACAATCAGAAATTTGGTGCCGTAGTCGGCGGTGGCGTGAGCAATGGCGCCGTGTCCCCAGCCCTGCACGCGGGTCACAATGTAGAGACCGCCCGCGCCCACGTCGCCCACGAATCCGAGGATGTCCAGAATATCGCCGCCATTCGGCTGATAAACGCGCCCCTGCATCAGCAGGCCCAGCACGAACATGATTGTGATCGAGGCCATGATCAGGAGTCCGCGAATCCAGCGCTTCTGAATGAGGTGCCCCGCGCCCGGGATAAGCCACGCGACCGCCGGCGCCATTACCGACATACTGGGAGACGCCGGGGTGGTGGTTCTAGGCATTTCTGCGGGAGTGGTCTTGGTTGAATTTGCCATTCAGATGATTACGAGTTCACTTTGAATTTTACCTGTTACTTGCGCTGCCTGGGGCCGGACCAGCATGTTTACTTCACTGCGCACCCCGAATTCGGGCAGATAGATGCCAGGCTCAATGGAGAAGCATGAGTTGGCCAGAATGCGGCGCTCATCATGAATTTCGAGGTCATCCATGTTCGCGCCATTGGCGTGCACTTCGGTGCCAATGGAATGCCCGGTGCGATGGATGAAGTACTGTCCAAAGCCCGTGCTCTTGATGTAGCCGCGCACCGCGTGGTCCACTTCCCATCCCGCGAGGGCCTTGCCCGCGCTCACGCCTTCGACCACGGTATTCACTCCGATATCCCGCGCCTGGCGGACGATCTGAAAGATCTCCCGCATGCGATCGGAGGGAGACTGCCCTACAAAACCCGTCCAAGTAATGTCGTAGTATACGGCCCCCGGCGTGTTTTTCCTGGCCCAGACATCGAGCAAGACAAAATCGCCTTCACCAATTGGTTTTGAAGTCTCGGGATGCAGCGCATAGTGCGGGTCGCCGCTATTGGCGTTGACGGCTACGAGGGGTGGGTCGTCGGCCACCAGGTTCTCTCGCCTGAAAGCCTCGAGAAACCACTGTTGCATTTCGTATTCGTGGGTCCCGCCGTGGCGCACGCGCCGGCCGATCTCCTGGAAAGCCGCCGCGGTGATGGCGTCAATCGCATCGCGCGCGGCGAAGTGAGTGCTGATTTGTTCTTCCGTCAAGGTCGCTTCAAACTGCGCCACCAGGTCGCAGGAACTGACCACGTTCTTTCCGAGTCCGCGAATGAGGTCGACGGTGCCTGCGTCTACCAGCGAAATCGTGAAGACCAGATTGTTGGGCGAGTATTGCATCGCGATATCGCGATGATTGGCCAGGATCGCCTTCACCTGTTCGAACAATTCCTGCCAGCCGGAATACTGGCGCTTGCTTCCCGGGAGCGAGTCGAGGTGGCCGGGCTCAATTTTGTGGACCAGTTTCACCGGATCGCCACTGGCGGGGATCAGATAGAACCAGCGCCGGGTGACCATTTGACCCGCGGGCAATCCCAGCACCCGGTAAGCGATGGGATCGCGGTGATGGTGATCGTAAAAAAGCCAGGCGTCGATGTTCCGCTCGCGGAGCGCGGCCTGTATGGCGGAAAGATCCATGGGCAAATAACTATTCTAAACAACGGCGGCGATTTGAGCGAATCCGTTTTAACCACGGAGGACACAGCGGACACAGAGAAAACCTTCCGAGAATCTCGTCTCCGTGTCCTCTGTGTCCTCCGTGGTTCAAGAATTTCCAGGTTTCAAGGTCTTGTCATAGATCCACAAGAGTCCGGCGGTGGCCACGCCGACCGCTACCACAGCCCACCAGATGCGTCCGGGTTGGTGTGTCATTTCACCAAAGTGATGGATCAATTGTCCTCCGAACCAGCCTCCGATGATAGACCCGATTCCGATCGGCAAAAAAGCGAACCCCATGTAGGTGCCTTGCTGTCCCGGAGGGGCGAGGCGGGAGATGTACTCGTAGTAACGAGGCGACAAAACTATCTCGCCCAGAGAAATCGTAATGAGGGTCAGCACCGCCATGGGCACCGTGGGATGCGCGATCAGAATCAGCGAGGCCAGCCCCGAGATCAGCGTTCCCAGGGTGATGGCGCGGAATGCGGGTATGCGCTGCGTGAGAAAACTGACCAGCAATTGCAGCGCGATGACCGTCAGCGGTCCAGCGACCAGAAGCAGTTCGGTATTCGCCTTGGGGTCGATGTAGTCATGGATATACAGCGGCAGAATGATGAACTCCTGCCAATAAACTACCCAGTATCCGGAAAAGATAAGCAGGAACACCATGAAACGTGGGTTCGAAAGGACCGTCCAAAAATTCCTCGCCGACTGGGATAGGCTGACAGTCTGCATATCACCAGAGCGGCGCGGCTCTTTGAACAGCAGCAATACTGCGAAGAACATGGCGAACACGCTCAGTGCCGCTACCCGGAATACATTCTCCACCCGCATGTGCTGATGTACCCAAGACGCCACGTAAGGCCCTGCAGCTCCGCCAATGTTTACCAGCGTGTAGTAAATCGAGTAGCCGATCGAGCGAACATTCTCTTTGGAAGCCCGCGCGGTGGTGCCGACGACGCAGGGCTTGACCAGCGCGACGCCCAGCGCCGGAAGCATCAATACAAAAGTTACGAGCACAACCAGCGGCACCGCATTGCGGACGGGAGCCATCCATGGTGCTCCCAGCGATCCCAGCAGAAAGTAGGAGCAGCTGAGGATCAGGTAGGCCAGTGACAGAGAACGGCGAAAGCCCAGACGATCGGCGACCGTGCCGCCAAATACAGCCAGAAACCAGACCAGACCTCCAAATAGTCCAGTCAGGCTGCTGGCCTGGTCTACCCGGAAGTTCAGGGTCTCGTGAAGATACCGGGCCAGGGATGCGAACGCGGCATAGTAGGAGAGCCGTTCAAAGAGCTCGCTGATATTGGCGACCCAGAAGGGACGCTCGAAGCCGCCACGAATCTCACGAAAGCGTTCGGAAAAAGTCAGAAATGGCTCCTCAACCGCTTTTGGAGTTCGTCCACCGATAGCCCCACCACGCGAATCACTTTCCTGCGACTGCTCAGGCCGGACGCTATGGTAATGGAGGAACGCGGCAGCTTCAAAAGACTTGCCAGAAATTCGATGCAGGCCTCATTGGCCCGGCCTTCCGCGGGGGGCGCGGTCAACGATAGTTTGAGCGCGTCTCCGATTTCGCCGGTGATGGCGTTCTTCCGGGCGCGGGGATGGACCTTGATCGTGAAGCTGGCGCCGGCCGGGGTGTCGTGAATTGAGATCATTCAAACCGATGAACCACGGAGGAAACGGAGAAGCACAGAGACTAGACTTGTGAATTTTCTCCGTGTCCTCCGTGGTTAATGTCTTGTTCTTTCCCCAAAAATTGCAGTCCCCACGCGCACGCAGTTCGAACCTTCCTCAATTGCGATTTCAAAATCATGCGACATGCCCATCGAGAGAACGTCTATGCGGATCGCGGGCAGGCGTCGCGCAGCGATCTGGTCGCGCAGCGCGCGGAGCTTTTGAAAATAAGGCCGTGCTTCCTGAGCATCTTCGGCAAATGGAGGGATGGTCATCAGCCCACGGAATTGGAGGCGCTCTAGGGTCGGAGCCGCGTGCAAAAGATTTTCCAGCCCGTCGGAATCGGGAGCCACACCGCTCTTCGCGGCCTCGCCACCCACGTTGACTTCGATCAGGACCTCGATCTTCTTGTTCAACTTTTCGGCGGAGGAGTTCAGTTTCTCAGCCAGCTTCAGCGAATCAAGAGAATCGATCGCGGTGAATGCGGCTGCGGCGGCTGCGGCTTTGTTCGACTGCAGGTGACCGATCATGTGCCATTCGGCGTCGTGCAAGTCGCCAAGTGCAAGCGCTTTTCCGGTAAATTCCTGTACGCGGTTTTCGCCAAAGATGCGAAGCCCTGCCTGGTAGGCCTCGCGAATGCGCTCGGGTGGGAAGGTCTTGCTTACCGCCATTAATGCGATTTCATTGGGATTTCGTCCGGCGCGGCGGGCGGCGGCGGCGATCCGCTGGCGTACTTCGGCCACATTTTCGGCGATGGACATGCGAAAACAGTAAACCACGAAGGGCACTGAGGATCACAAAGGAAAGCTGCTGCAGACCCGGTTAGCCCTAAAAACGCGGGCGAGTCGCCCGCGACCACACGGTAGGTGCCTGCATCACAGTCCGCGCCTACATCATGGCGGTTGGTGGTGCGGGTTCGTTGGGGTCGCCGGCGCTGGAAAGGGGCAGCCAGATCATCAGGGCGGCCAGGGCAACCATTACGCCGATTCCAGCGAGATAAGAAGGAGTGGCAAAAATCTGGGTGCGGGTCCACGCCGGGGCGAATTGCAGTCCGGCCCACAGCAGGCCCAGCACGGCTTCACCGGCGATCAGTCCGGAAGCGGTGAGCACTCCGGAATTTTCTACCCGCGCCATCTGGGCTCCGTTGAAACCGCGGCGCTTTGCCACCCAGTCTCCCAGTGAGCGGAAAACCCCGCCGAGGAAGATGGCGAATGTCGTCTCAAAGGGCAAATACATGCCGACCGCGACCAGCATCGGACTCTTGACCTGCATCATGATCATGGCGATGCCGAAGAAAATACCCACCACCACCAGCGGCCAGGGCATATCGCCGCCGACAATGCCAATAGCCAGGGTAGCCATCAGTCCGGCCTGCGGCGCGGAGAGCTGGCGGTCGCCAAAGCCAATTCCACCCGCCTTGATATTGGCTTCATGCAGCAGCATCAAGGGCCAGTACATCATCAGGCTCGCCACCACGACCGCGATCAGTTCAGCAATCTGGATGGTGCGAGGCGTGCCGCCGAGAATGTATCCCACCTTGAAGTCCTGCAGCAGTTCGCCGGCCACCGACGCGGAAACGCAAACTACGGCGGCCACGCCCAACACTGCGGCAACGCCGGAGATGCCAGAGACACCCAGAGACACCATCAGCAGGGCGGCGATAATTAAAGTCGAAAGCGTCAATCCGGAAACCGGATTGTTGGACGACCCGATCATTCCCACCAGGCTCCCCGAAACCGTCGCGAAGAAGAACCCGACGATCAGCATCACCACCGCGGCCAGCACCGCCGGCCAGATCAATCCCGAAATATGAATGTAGAGGAAGCACATCAACACAAACATCAGGGCAATGAGGCCGAAGACCGCTTTCGAACTCATGTAGCGCTCGGTGCGCGACAGTTTGGATTGCTCGTCCTCAGTCTGGCGCAAGTCAGAGAATGCTTTGCCCAGTCCGGCCGTGAGGCTGGTGCGCATCTTGTAGAGCGTATAGGCCGCTCCGACCAGCATGCCGCCGACCGCGATCGGCCGCACGATGAACCTCCAGACCGCCAGCGACATCATCGCCCAGTTATCGGGTGTATCGGCGGGCAGGTACTGCCGGATTTGTGGCCCCAGGAAAAATATCAGGAGCGGGACCATTAAGCCCCAGGCCAGCACGCCGCCCGCGAACTGCAGCGAGGCCAGTCGCAGCCCGATGATGTACCCGACTCCCAGATAGGCCGGGCTCACGCTCGGGGCCGCGAAAGTGCTCGCGCCGCCAGCCGCCAGAACATTGGTATTCCCCGCCCCGCCCAGACGAACCTGGCTGCGGCCCAGATTGCCGATGGCAAAGTGAAAGTCCCGGTCGGCGGCGAACAATCCGAAGCGGCCGAGCATGAACACCAGGCCCCCGACGCCAATATTCCAGAAGAGATATTTCGCGGCTTCCGCGCCCCGCTGTCCGGCTTTGTGGATTTCCGACGCCGCTACCGACTCGGGGAAGGGCAGTTCCGGATCCTCCACCATCACCCGCCGCACCAGGGAAATGAAGAGCACCCCGAGGATACTGCCGACCATGATCAGCGCGGTGGATTTCCAGTACGCATCCGCCGGGCGAAACGAAGGCCATGCCTTCGCAATCAGAAACGCGGGAATGGTAAAGATGGCGCCGGCAGCGATGCCTTCTCCGATCGAACCCGCGGTGCGGGCGATGTTCTCTTCCAGCAGGGACCCCTTCCAGGCCCGCATGGCGGCCATGGCAATCACGGCCGCAGGATAGGTGGCCGCGATCGTAATGCCCGCCCGCAATCCGAGGTAAGCATTGGCCGCGCCCAGAACGATGGTCATCGCGAGACCCAACAGAATCGCGCGCCAGGTAAACTCGCGCATCTCCATGTCCTCTGGGACATAGGGCTTGAATTTCTTTTGGTTCTCGTCGGCAGGCACAGGGCCTTCTTTACTCATTCGCAGATCCTCGGGAGTGTAATCGCGGCTGGCGGTTTGATAATAAAGACCTTAGACGTTCAGATCTTAGGCGATAAATGAGACGGCGCACGTTAACATGTGGGTTCCCCGCTTTTCAACCCTAACCCAGGCTCTCGCCAGAGGTGGAACGTACTTCGCCGCCCTGATGGGCGACCCGGTATCCCGTCAAAGGCCTTGCTGGTAGCCGATTCTGGTATTATAGCGCGGGTTGTTTCACGGGCTCTCCCAAGGGGTACAGACATGTTCTCCAGGCTCTTTGAATGTAAGGACTGTGGCAGTCCTAATGGTTACCACTCGCGTCCAAAGGATCTTACCGAGAGATTCCTGGTGCCCCTGTTTCTTCTGCGCCCGGCGCGGTGCGGCGATTGTTTCAAGCGATCGTACCAAACAGCATTCGTGAGGCTGCGCCCGCGGCGGGAATCCAAAAAGGAACAGCAGGTCACTGCCTGACCCGTTGCGTCGTTGCCTGAGACATTGTAGCCCGCTATACTGAGGAAGGTTTGCCCGCTGCGTCCTTGGCGTGACCGGGCGAACGCGGGAGGCTCGTCTTCAGCAGTAGTGAGGACCCAATCCGGGCTGCCGGGACCCCAGTCTTGACGCGGGACGGTTCACTAGCGTCAATGTTGGCCTCGTCATTGAGCGGTGTTGCTGAAAGTCTCTTCGCTACTTTCTTCCCCTCTGATTGTCGTCTCTGCCATACCCCTCTGGTTAACATTTCACGGCTGCCGGTTTGCCTGCCATGCCTGGCGGAGATCCACGCCATCACGGGCGGCGTTTGTTCTATTTGCGGGGAACGGGTGTTCAGTCCGCATGCTCCCGACGTAGCAGAGATTCGCTGCGAATTGTGTCGCCGGTTGGAGCCCCCGTTTGTCAAAGCGGCCGCGTACGGCAGTTATGAGGGTGGGCTGCGCGAACTGATCCACCTGCTGAAGTACGAACAGGTCCGGCCCGCGGCGGTCGTGCTGGGCCGCATGCTAGCGGAAGCAGTCAGTGGGTTGGGGCCGGGCTGGACCCAGAACCCAGTGGTGGTTGTTCCTGTCCCTTTGCACACGCGGAAGTTGCGCCAGCGCGGCTTCAACCAGTCCGAGTTGATTGCCCACCATGCGCTCAAGCTCGGAGCGGGAAGTGGCCGCCTGGTCCTGCGCTCGCGGATTCTGGAGCGGCGGCGAGAAACCCAGTCGCAGATCGGACTCACGCGGCACCAGCGGCGTGAAAACCTCCGGGGCTCATTTGCAGTGGCCAGGCCCGAGGAGATCGCCGGCCGCGAAATCCTGCTGGTCGACGACGTGTTCACCACCGGCACCACGGTCTCGGAGTGCGCGCGCGTTTTGCGACGGGCGGGCGCATCTAAAGTATTTGTGGCCACGGTCGCACGCACTCTTAAGGCCGATACCAGGGCCGTAGATCTGACCCAGGCCTTTGCCGAGGACGAACAAACTCTGGCGGCGACGGGATAGGCGCGGCGGCAATAATCGTGCAGCTAACGTTGCGCACGGAAATGAATGTATGGCGGGAAAATGGAACAACTCGATGAATGGCTCGATGCTGAGGAGCCACGGGCCCGCCCCGGCTATGGTCGGAATGCACCGCGAGGGAACGCATCGCGAAGGCAACGGCCATGCCCTGCATGCTCCTGTGCTGGTGTTGAACGCCTCCTACGACCCATCAATGTCTGTGCCGCCCGCCGGGCCATCGTGCTGGTGCTGAAGGGCGTGGCTATGACCGAGGAAGAAAACGGACACTTCCTGCACGCTGCCCGCCTGGCGATTCGCGTGCCCTCGGTGATCCGGCTGCTGGAGTATCGCCGCATCCCGCACCAGACTCGCGCGCTCTCGCGCAAGAACATCCTGTTGCGCGACCGCAACACCTGCCAATATTGCGCGGAAGTGCTGCCTTCGAGTGAGTTGACGCTCGACCACGTGGTGCCGCGTTCGCGAGGCGGAGCTTCCACTTGGGAAAACCTGGTGGCCTGCTGCCATTCCTGCAATCGGCAAAAGGGAAACCAGTTTCCGGTGGAAGCGGACATGAAACTGATGCGCGAGCCGCGAGCCTTCAACTTGCACACCAGCCGCCACATCATGCGCCTGATGGGACGCTCGGACGATAAGTGGAGGAAGTATCTTTTTTATTAGCCTTCAGCTTCCAGCTGTCAGCTCTCAGTTAATTCCCATAGCCGCGAAGCGGCGTAATAATAGAGCCCACGGCGTATTGGGTGAAGGTCGGGCGCGAGCCAGCCCCGTAGGGGCGCAAGAGGTTTGGGCGTTGGTTCCTGGGGTTTCCAACCATCAATCTATTGATCGATCGCCGCGCCGTCCTGCGGCCGATTCAGGCGACATCACAGAAAAGCTTCTTGCGCCCCTTCGGGGCTCGGGTAGGCTCCTGATCCTACCCACGGCTTACGCCGTGGGCTCTATTATTACGCCGCTTCGCGGGTATGGAATTAGAGAGCTGACAGCTGACAGCTTTACTTCGGCGGCGGCGATGGCTGAGTCTGGCCTTTGTCGCCGGGAGCCTTCTTCACTTCCTGGCCTTCGTAAGTGATCTTCACGTTGGAGCCAAACCGCTTGTAGTCGCTGTACTTCACGATTTCTCGGATATGAACGTCGCCGCTGGAGAAATGCAGGGTATCGTCGGCTTTGGTATACGTGGGAAACCAGTACTTGCCGTCGATTTGCTCGCGCCAGGTGGTGAACTTGGGGAAAAGGTTCTCCTGGCCTTTTTTCTTGCGAATGTCGGGGACGGTTTTGCCGTACGTCTTCACGATCTGAAAATCGCGGTCGTCGACCCAGATTCGGCCCTGGAAATAACGCTTCTTGCCGACGATCTCCTTGGGAGCGATATCGAAGACGTAGCAGTGCAATTCGTCTTCCTGCTGCTGTCCGACGTAGAGGATCTGATATTCAGGAATCTCGTCGCTGGTAAGCACGAAGGGCAGACGATGACGGATATCGTCGACGTCCTCGGGTGACATGGAGATCAGGTTCAACGAAGACTGAGGCGCAAAGACGACGTTCTCCAGACGCTTCCCCTGGTCATCAAAGAGCACATCGAAGATTTCGTGGTACTCGCCATTGTCGTCGGGCGTTATTACCCTCACGTCCTGCCGATAGGTGTACTGGTCCCGCGCCATCTGGAAGTCTTTCTCTTTGGTGGTGAAGTGCCGAATGATCTCGTCGGTCGTGACTCCCTTGGGCGGGGCGGGGTCGAGAGGTCCTTCCTGGGCGGACGCCGGCCGCGATGATAGCCAAAGAAGGGTGGAAAAGAAGAGAACGGCTGACGCCACTCCATAACAACGCCGCATCGATTTCATAGAGATAGTGTAGCGAAACCTGAGGAGGAAAATCTCCACGCGCGTCAACCGCGGCTCCGCCCGTGCCCGTCCCTCTCCGCTCAGAGGGACGAACACAGGAGAGCTGCAGTTTCCTTCTTCTGGTTAGATGCCGGAAGCGGCGTCGAGTTGCCGGAGCTGCAATGCGGGGTGTGGACTTTCGGGTGACCCCACCGGTAATGCGGCGCTAAGGCGCCACCGGCACGAGCGACTGCAGCTCGAAGGGAAGCAGGCTGGTTCCGGCCGCGGCCGTGCCCTGAACCACAAGCGCTCCCCGAGTTGCGCCAGGGGCGGCCTGCAGGGCGGCCAGTCCCGATCCATCGGACAGCACCGCGACCTGCGACGATGACACGATGACCGGCACGGGATTTTTGGTCACCACTATTCCACCGATCGAAACCGGCGGCGGCGCGGTCACCGGCCGTGACACCACCACCTGGAAGGTTACGTTCGCGCCCAATACTGGGTGGGAAGGAATCGCCGAATCGGTAACTCGCACGACGACGGGTTGGAAACTCTGGCCCGCGGGAAGGACCTGGACGCCTCCTCCCACCGGTTGCAGCTGGAGCAGTGCAGGCGGCACAGCCGTCGCGGAAAAGATTTGGCAAGGCAGGTTGGCCGGGGCGACGCATGCGCTGACCTGCACGTCTCCCGCGATGGCGGCCAGATGCAGGGTGCTGCTGGCAAACCCGTGGACGTCGCTGCTGGCGCTGGCAGAACCAAGCGTTCCCGATCCTTTCACCACCTGAAAGTTCACCGTGCTCCCGGGGACCGGCGCGCCGTTCGAAAGCAGGCGGGCGGCAAGGGCAATGTCCACGGTCGCTCCCTGCGCAATCCAGGCATTCGCCGGAAGCAGCGAAATATCCAGAGCCGAACTGGTTCCCAGAATCGTCGCCTGCACCGATTTCGGGTTGGGGTAGGACGCGGGCGCCAGCACAACGCTGATGTTGATCACGCCCGGTTGCGTTACCGTGACTTGCGTGGAGGCTTCACCGCTGTCGTCAGTAAGCAGAGTGCAACTGCCCACGCCACGGCATGCCGACAAGGACGAGGTCGGGATGGAGACGAAGACAACGCTGGCCCCGGCCACCGGCGTAATCCCGTCCGGCGCCAGCACTCGCACCCGAATCGGATTCTGCGCCAGACCGCCCACTGGCGTCGCGGGATTCGAGCCCTGGATCAGCTTGATGGTGTCGTTCGGACCGGCGCCATAGGTCAGGACATCGGTCATGGTCGATGACGCGCCGGTAACGGGGTCACGCAAGGCGATGTCCTGCATGCCGTCGGGCTTGGCGGGCGCGTTCACGATCACACGATTCGCGGAGGCTGCGAGCGCAGGCGTAATGGCCGCTGCTACGGTGGTGCTGGTGTTGGTTCGGAAGCCCATGCCCTGCACCGTGATCGCGGTGCCGCCATCCACCCGGACTCGCGCTGGAGTCGCGGTATCCGCGTAAAAGACCCGCCCACGGTAGCGATAGTCGGGACGTCCGTCGCCGCGGTAGTCGAAGATTCCTAATCGAAACGCGGTGCTGAGCTGGAGAGTTGCATCGAGTCGCGTGGTCCCGGGACTGGTGCTGTTGAACGCCATGCCGGTGTTCGCGGGCGCGGGAATTGTGCCGGATCGGCCAGCGTCCACATCCCGATGACGGGCTGCGCTTTCCCCACCGAAGCGACTTTAGCTTCATCCAGCGCGGTGACTTCCACCGACAGGGTGCGGTCGGATTGTGCCACGAACCAGAAATAGTCGGCCCTGCCCGAGCCGCTCAGAGTTCCAGCCCAATCTCCCGAAGCCGGGAGAAGTGCGGGCGCGGCGAAAGACGTGGGCTCGAACCAGTCCCGGACCTGCAGCGCGCTGTTCTGCATCACGATATCCTGTTGCAGATCGCCACCCTCGCTCACGGTAACAGTCAAAGGTTGAAAAGTGCCAGAAGGCGTCACCTGCCAGGGCCCGTACGGTCCTATGGGCTGCGACCATAAAGGATCGAGCGCCTCCACCGTCAATTGATATTGCGCGCTGCCGGCGCCATTCGGAATCTCCAATCCCGCCAGGTCAAAAAATCCTTCCACCGCGGGATCGTCGGAACCAAAACGATCCAGCGCTTGTCCCGTGCTGTCGTTGAATCCGGTGGCAGCATTGCCAGCATTTCCGCGGAACAGGAAGCCGGACACCGAGGCGGCCCCGTAGGTCCGCGAAGGCTGGCCCGTGGCGGGATCAATCCAGCGGGCAATCACGTTTACACCCTGCATGGGCTGCGCAGGTTGTCCGCTGGCGTCGGCAAAGTAGACGGTGCCATGGATGCGTGCCCGGTTTTCGAAGAACAGCTCCTTCCCGGGAAACGCGGCCTGGTTTTGCGCGGTGACCGGATACAGGCGCGAGAGCGCCGCCCGGTCGTCCATGGCGGGCTGGTCAGCATTGGGATAACAGATGGAAATTGGACCGCAATTGATCGGATCCGCGGCGTGCATGACAGTGAGCCCGGCATAATCGGCCGACGTTGGCGCGGGGCTGCGGGTAAAAACGTTGACGTTCATCTGCGACCAGTCCAGCCCCAGCACACGTCCCAACACGCGGACCAGGCGATACTTCAGGTCCGGCAACTGCACCGAAGTCTGGGCGCAAACTCCGTTGAGGATGACCAGCGCATGCTGCAGATGACCGTCGGTGCTGAAACTGTCCACGCCGCCGTAAGCCGCGTTACTGAAGCAGGAACTCGCGCCGCCCGCGCCCTGACCCAGCAATGCATTGGTCACGGCCCCGTCAGCGTCATAAACAATGGCGACCGGAAAATTGGACGCCGAAGGCAGGATATCGGCAGGCAGCGTAATGATTCCGCCGGACCTCCCCACGTTAGCGCCGCTCACATCTTGCGGCAGCTGGCCGGCCCTCAATGCCGAAACCGCCGCGGTTGCAATCGAGGTCCAGCGGCTGAAGGCATCGGCCACGAAGGCGTCAGCACTGGCGCCCGGAAGCGCCGGGCTCAGGTTTCCCCGATCGGTGTAGTAACTGATCATGCCATGGCTCCAGGTCAGAGGAGTTCCCTTGACTGCGGGATCGAAATAGCTGGTTCCGGCAATAGTGCGCGGACCGCCCGCGCGCAGCAGTTGCGGCGCTAGGAGCAGCGCCACGATTCCGATTGCCCATGCGCGAAAGAAGAAGCGGACTGCCATGGTCACTCCGCGTCCGCTCGCTGGATCGCCAGGACCAACGCCCGCGCGTTTACCCGCTTCCGGTTTCGCAACCGGTTTTGTGATGCGGAGTCGAGCGCGAGGTCAGAAAGACGGCCATTTTCAACGAGAGCGTTTCCGCGGATGTCGACGGCGAAGCGTCCCGAGGGGCCTCCGACCGGGCTGGTGAGGCCCAGTTTGCTGGGACTGTAGAGAAACAGCAGGAGCCGTTCCCCGGGTCGGTAGCGCTCGCCGGAATCCCATAACCCGGCCCACTCACGAATGGTCAGCACTTGCCCGGCGCGCGCCCCTCGCATGGCCTGCTCAACCCGAAACGTAATCTCTACGGTGGCCACGTTGCCGAGTTCGTTCTGAACAACTCGCTGCACCGACAGCACAGTCCCGTCGAATATGTAACCCGCGTTCCGGGCCAGCAGGCGCAAGCTGGAGATCGCGGGAGGCGGCTGTTGCGCGCGCATATCCTGCCCGATTGCCGACAATGAAAGCAGAACCAGCCCCAGCCCGGGGAGCTGCTGAAAAGAAAACCGCATGGCAAAGCCTCGTTTCAGGCGAGACCAGGTGGGACGGGGAGTAGCAGTGATGCTAGTGAGAAAAGACGCCGCGGGATGTGCCACCCGTCACAAGGGCATGTGACCGGCAAACAAGGCCACCGCCACGAGCCACGTGGGGACAGCCGCCCTCGGCTGTCCGGCGGAGACCGTCGAGCTGTGCTCGACCGGACAGCCGAGGGCGGCTGTCCCCACGTGGTTCGTGGTAGGTGCCAAGAGATTCCAATGGATGAACCGAGAGTTCTTGGGCGCTGCTGCACGAGCGAGGGCGCTCGCGCCTACATCGAATGTCGGCGGTAGCCTCGGGCTGACAGGTGCGCTCCGGTCAGCATCAACAGTCCGGTAAGGAACGCCCAGAACATCAGGCTTACGGACAGCGCAAAGGGGCCGTAAACTTCCTGAAAATTCAGCCGGGGCAGGGCCATGATGTAAGCGTACTTCAGAGCTTCAGACATCAATCCCATAATCACTGCCGTCGAGAGCACGGCCCGCGCGGGCACTTTGCCGTTGGGCAATACCCAGTAGATGAGGAAGAAAATTGTGATGCTGGCGGAGACGGCGAACGCTTTCATCATCAGAAAACCGCCCACCCGGACCACAAACGGGCCGTGGCTGCGCAATGAGTTTTCGAGCAATCCGATGTTTCCGGCGGTCAAGGCAATCGAAAGCAGGGCAAGCCCGCCGCAGACAAAAGCCAGTGCCAGCGATATCAGCTGATTTCCGAAATAAGAGCGGTTCTCCCGGAACCCCCAGATGCGGTTTAATGCTACTTCGAGCGGCATGAAGACTCCGGTTGAGGTAAACAGAAGAATGATGAGGGAAGCGACCTGCGCGCGATTGCGGGCGTCAACCAGGGCATTCAGATTGCGAATCACGAAGTCCTGCCCGGCGGGCAGGAAATCGCGCAGCAGCTGCACCACCACGTCATACATCACCGGAGAACGAAATACGCGCCGGATCAAGGTCATCAGGAGGAGCACAAACGGGAAAAACGACAGGATGGCATTGGCCGCCACGGAAAATGCAAACGTATGTACCTCCGTCCGTAACAGATATTTCACCGTAGAACCAGCTACGCCGGAGTAGGGCTCGTCGGGCGGCGGAGAGGCCTTGGGAACCATTATTTGCGGCGGCGCGTCGGCCGACTTTGACTGCAGGTCATTAAGCATTTTCTCCAATCCTATCAGACAGTTGCGATTTATCCGACGCACGGAAGGACATTGCGTTGCCCGCCGCTGCAGGGCAAAGTTCTCAGTTTTGCCACAAACCTCTCAGGTTTAATGGTTTCGATCTTTAGATTTCTTTCCTTGCCAGGAACGGACTTCGTGAATATTATCTTTTGCTTCGCTGCCTGTAATTAGGGGCAACGAGGATGTTGCTTGGGGTGGACGGTTCGTGTCCTGTAGTCACAAATCGCGCCAGCACGATGGCTCCGACAAAGTTTGTGCCCCGGTTTCCGCCGCGGCTCGAACCTACGGAGCTTTTTTTGTGGGCGTAATTTGCAGGAGCACGGGCCTGCGGGGCTTTCGTTTCCTTTGCAGGGGGTTAGTAGAGGAGCACGAGCTTCACGGAGGATGCGGAAGTTAAATTACAGAGTAGAGGCGAAAGGAGTTCCTTGTGAGAGAGAAGGGCACAGTAAAGTGGTTCAACGGGGCCAAGGGATACGGCTTCATCCAGCGCTCCACCGGGGAGGACGTTTTCGTTCATTTCTCCGCCATCCAGGAGAACGGTTATCGCACATTGAACGAAGGCGAAACGGTGGAATTCGATCTGCTAAAAGGGCCGAAGGGCTTTCAGGCAGGCAACGTGGTGCGGGTGCAATAAACGGTCCCAGTTTTAACCACTGCAAGCCCTCTCAGCTTCCCCTGGGAGGGTTTTTTATTGGCGCGATTTTCCTGACGCTGCGCAATGACGCTGCCGGATTTCGTTGCGACCGAATTGCGAGGCTACTGAACCTCGACCGACACTAAGTCGCCGTCGGATTTTCCTCCTGCCTTGTAGTTCGCCACGACTGGGCGGTCCGTCCATTCGCAGGAGAACTCGTCCGCTCCGACCAGCAGCAAAGATTTGTAATCGTCCGTGCGTAGTCTGATGATGCGAGCAGTTGTGCGGACGGTCAAAATCGCGGCCGGAGGCTGGCTGCAGTCCACTTTCAGCAGCTTCCCCTTGATGAATTGGACCTTGCGTCGATCCGGCGCGGGCTCCGCCGGCGCTTCCGCTTGACCGGAATTCGCTTCTTCGCCGTCGTGGTCGGCAGTCGCCGGCGGGCCGGCCTGCGCCGGCGACGCACTCGGCTGGGGCAACACGCCATACTTCTTTAAAGTAGGCAGGTCTTCCAGACTCTTCCGCGAGGTTAGCGCGATTTGAGGGTTGGAACTGTCTTTGAGGCGTTCGAGCAGAGGAGTGGCGTCGTCCCACTTCTTGCCGGCGAGATCAATTTGCGCCAGGTTAAGAAGATACTGCTCGTTGCGCGGACTCAGCTGGATCGCCACCTTGATGGACTCGGCCGCGGAATGAACGCCGCCGCCCTGTAGCCGGGCCAAGGCAAGCATGTTGTGGGCCTCGGCCATGTCCGGTTCCTTGTCGACCACGAACACCAGGTCCTGAATCATGTTGGAAACGCCGTCGATCGGCTTTCCGCTCAGCTGCGCAGCGCGAAATTTCACCAGCGCCAGATAGTAGTGCGTCCAGGTGTCTTTGCTGTCGAGTTCCCGGGCTCGCGCCAGTTCTTCCCCCGCCTGATCCCATTCCTTTCTTTCCATGCGCACCCAGGCCAGGGCGCGATGCGCGATTACGTTGTCCGCCTTGGGTTCGGCGACGATGGTCTCGAGGTCTTTCTCGCCCTGGTCGCGATGTTCAGGCAGGCGCACCGCCATTTCCGCCACCAACGCCTGCGCCTGGCCGTCAACCACATCCTGGACGCTGCCTCCGACATCGAGCGGGCCGAGTGGAGGAAAGGACTGGTTTAACGGGCTGGCGGCCGCGGTCGCGCCCGGCTTCGCTTGAGCCTGCGGCGAGGGCGGGAAAGCGTGAAAGTAATCTTTCACCGCCTGCTCGAATTGCGCGGCGCTCATGCCAAAAGCCTGCTGGATGGCTGCCTCCACCGGCACTTTCCGCAGCTGCACCAGTCCAAAATAGACTCCCGCGTCGGACAGCTTGTTCTGGCGGATCAGGTAGTGCATCACTATCCACGACTGCGCATAGAACATGGGCGGATAGCCCGCAGGACCCGGGCGCATGGTGAACAACTCCGGCATGGGCAGCCAGGGGCGGCCCAGCAATTCCGTAAAAGATTTGGGCAGGTTGGTGTCCGCCGAGGTCTGGCCAGGGAGCGCATGGTTCCAGGGCAGGTCCAGGGTGGGGTCGCCGCCGAGCTGTGCCTGACTGTCGCCCAGGCGCAGGCTGGAGAAATATTGGGCAAAGCCTTCGTCGAACCACTCCTGGGTCGGCGGATAATTGAAATTCAAAAGCAGACGCGCAACATCATGGGAGACCGCCCGCCAGCTATCCTCGGCGGCAAGATCGAGGACGATATAGTTGCGGTCGTCTGCGCGCAGAAAGAACCCCGGAGCGGAAATGGGCTGGCCCTTTTGGAGCGGCGCCACGCGCAGGTATTCCTCGTCCGATTGCAGGGCGATCACATCCAGCGGTTCCGGCATCCCCAGTTTGGGTTTGAGGAAGAGCTGGGAAAAGATGTCTCGCATCTGTTCCAGCCGCAGGCTGGCTTCGCGGCCTTTTTTTTCGCCCGCGTCGGTGAGGATGGAGAAATGGGCGGAGCTGACCCGGATCCACTTAGGTTCAGAGTTACGCGCAAACGTGTAACAGGAAGCCGTAGTTGCCAGGAATAAAACTGCGCCAAGAAAGCGTCGCGGACGGAAACCAATGCTGGACATGTTCGAACCGGCTGGCCAGAACGTCAGATGCAAGGATGCTATCACGCCCATCGCCACGAACCCTCAGTTTCACGTTTCACCACCTTGGTTCCTTGAATCCCCCCCTCCTACGTGGTTCGGGGCGCTTGGCCCGCGAGTCTCTTGGCCGCCCACTCTGCGCTTTCGGCTACTACATCATCTTCGTCAGATTTCAGTTTCTCCAGCAACGGCGCAAAGCGCCGGTCGCCACTGTTGCCCATCGCAATGACCGCATTGCGCCGCAAGCCGCTGCGCTTGGCCCGCCGCACCGCCGATCCTCGAAACTTCTCGCGGAACTCTTCGGAGGTGATTCCCGCCAGCCATTCCAGCGCGGGATTGACCAGCCCCTCCCGCGGCTGGAACTCCGCGGCGGTGGTGGCCGGGGCCTTTCGGTTCCAGGGACACACATCCTGGCAGATGTCGCAGCCGAAGACCTCGTGACCCATGCCGGCCCGCATATCTTCGGGAATCGCGCCCCGCTTCTCGATGGTCAGATACGAAATGCAGCGATTCGAATCCAGCTGATAGGGCGCGACCAGCGCATCGGTAGGGCAGGCATCAATGCAACGCGTGCAGGTCCCGCAGCGCTCGGGCGCGGGCAGGTCCGGTTCAAGTTCAAGCGCGGTCAGGATGACGCCCAGAAACAGCCACGACCCCAATTTCTGATTCAGGATGCACGTGTTTTTTCCGATCCAGCCGACTCCCGCGTACTTGGCGTAGACCCGTTCGACGAGCGGACCGGTGTCAACATAGCAGCGAGTCTGTAATTGCGAGTTCCCGATTGCATCGCACAGCTTGCTTTCCACGGCCCGCAGCCGATTCAGTACCGCTACGTGATAATCCTGTTCTCCCCAGGCGTAGCGGGCAATCCACCCGCGCTGCGGATCATCCACCTGGTTTGAGTAAGGCTCTGCGGTGTTGTAGTTGATGGCACAGACGATCACGCTGCGCACCCAGGGCAGGGTGGCACGGAGCGAAGCCCGTTTGAGAGCGCCGGTCTCATCGCGCGCTTCCATGTACCGCATCTCTCCGGCGCGCCCGGCGGCAATCCACTCCCGAAAGCGCTCGAGTTCGTCAAACTCCTGCACGGGCGCAACGCCCACCAATTCAAAGCCGGCATCGCGGGCTGCCTGCTTGACCAGGCGCGTGATTTTGGAGGTCTGATTCATCTCGAAGTGGGAATCGCGCAGACCTCGCGGCTGTTCGCAATTGGGCCGCGTCCCGATTTAAGACCCTGCCATGTCAGTATCCGACCTTCCTAATCCAATGATCAAGGCTCCAGCTACATACTATTCAACGGGCCAGGATGATCGAGTCGCGAATCGCTGTCACGCGCCATCCAACCGGCGGATTGAGGAGCAGAAATGGTATGTCATTCGGAATTTACCTGACCGGTTTTCTGGTGGTGATTGCCGGGCTCATTTATGGCGCCAGCCTGATGCACGTGCCGACCCAATGGATTGTAGTGGGCGGGTTGGTGCTGGTGGGGATCGGAGTTCTGACGGGAGTCAAAGCCACTCGTCAAAAGGACTCCGCAACGTAACACCAAGATGCGGGAGAGGCTTTTCGCGGCTTTTTCCCCAGCACATAATGAGGAGATACAAAATGAAATGGAATTGGATATGTGGCGTAGTATTTGCAACCGCTCTTGCCATGCCCGCGCCCGCCCAGATTTCGGTGTACATTGGACATCCGCCCCCGCGGGCCCGTTACGAGCGCCGCGGCCCGCTTCCTGGTCCGGGCTACGCCTGGGTCAATGGCTACTGGTCGCCGCAGGGAGGTCGCTATCAGTGGGTGCCGGGGCGTTGGGACCGTCCGCCCTATCAAGGTGCGCGCTGGACGCGTCCCCGCTATGAACACCGCCAGCAAGGCTGGCAGCTGCGTGAAGGTCACTGGGATCGTGACGAACATGGTCACCGCCGCGATCGCTGAGGCCGTCGTGCAATTTGAAAACTCCAAAGAATTGTCATTCCGAAGCGCGGCATTTTCGCGCGAGGAATCTGCTGCTACGCTGCTCGGTAAAAGCAGATTCCTCGCCGATAGACCTGGCTTCGGAATGACAAGGTGTATGGTCAGGTGAAAGGGGATTGGCAGGACCACCAAGGGCTAACGACCAAGGGCTAACGAGCAACGAGCAACGACCAGCGAGCAACGACCCGCGACTAGATTCCCAGCTTCTTCACTTCTTCGTTGTAATACTTCCGATACAGGATGTCCCACTCCTGGCTGCCTTCGAGAATCGTGCGCTTCTGGCTTTCGATCTTGAGGCGCGCCGCCTGGTCGATTTTTGCTTCCTGGTTCAACAGGTCTTCGAGAATTTTGCGGACTTCGAGCCGAATGGTGTTTCGATCTTCGACGAAATCCACCGCATCGACTTCGGCCAGCGCATCCGCCACCACGTGCGCCACCTTGTTGACCTTGTCGCGGCTGATTCTCACAGCACCGCCTTGTACTTGCGGGTGAGTTCGCTCTTCACCTTGCGAAACATTTCCTGATAATTGGCGCCGGTGCGGCGCATCTCTTCAGAATAGGCTTCCAGAATGACCCGCACTTCGTCATTGATGCGGTCCTCGAGCGAGAGCTCTTCGAGCATGGCGGCGTGCACCTTTTCGGTGACCGCAGGCACGGCCTTGGTCTCGATATGCCCGCCCGCAATCAGCTTTTTGGTGACTTCGCGGGCCAGATAGCCCACATACTCTTTGGAAAGAAGCATAGCGCGGATCGGTTTTCGCTTGTGAAACACGTAGTGTAGCACAGGAAGCACGCAGCACTTGGTACTTAGCAATTGGCAATTAGCAAGGAGCACTGGCGTTGGCCAATTGCCAAGTGCTAAGTGCCGAGTGCTGATTTCTCCCCCTAATCAGGCATACAATGCAGAAATAAATGTCCCCCGCGCCCGACAACCTGGCTGGCCTCAAAGACGACATGATCGCCTTCATTGAAGGCCACGGCATGCGCCGCTTTCACGGCTACGTCGATTATGAGGAAGTGCAAAGCGTAGTATGGAAGACGGAAGATAATCCCGACAGCTGGAAGGATTTCGTAGAACTGGCCAAGGCGGCCGCGGCCCCTTTCCTGACCATGGATTCGTGGACGCTGCGGCGGGAAGAGCTCGATCAGATGATCGAGCGCCTGGGCCACGTCGAGTTCACCAGCGATGAGGACGTTGACGAAGCGCGCTGGCTGCGGACTTACATTGGCAAGACCGGCTTCGTCCAGCTCGGATTCGCCCATCAGGGCATCATGATGGTTTACGAAGCCTCCACCGACTGGTACGACCACTACCAGCGCCTGCTGGAACTGTCCGAAGATTTCGGCGGCATTCCCATTGACGAACCCGACCAGGACGAAGAAAACTGAGCTCTCTTCAGCACGATGGCGGACGGGCCTCCCGCCCGTCCGCCGAGCCCAGCTCGGCAAGCCACCATCGCTATAATCGTTTCCTGGTTTCCCCTCATGCGCTGGGATCTGAAAACCGCCGACTCGGATGCTGTTGAGCACCTGGCCGCGGAATTGACTGCGCAACCATCCCTCGGCCTGACAGATTCACCGATCACCGCGACGCTGGCCCGCCTGCTGGTGATGCGTGGCATCACTGACGCCGAAGCCGCCGGGCGTTTCCTGGCTCCCGCTCTCTCTCACTTACATTCTCCGTATTTGATGGCCGGCATGAAGACTGCCGTTGACCGCATCGAAGCCGCCATCGAGAACAAGGAATCGATCCTGATCTACGGCGACTACGATGTCGATGGCACGACCGCGATCGTCGTCCTCAAGACTGCAATTGAATTGTGCGGCGGCGCTGCCGATTTTCACGTTCCGCACCGTATTCGCGACGGCTATGACATGCGTGACGATGTCATCGAGCGGGCTGCCGCCGCCGGCATCCGACTCATCATCAGCGTGGATATGGGCATCCGCGCCTTTGCTCCTGCCGAGACGGCGCGGCGGCTGGGCGTGGACCTGATCGTTACCGACCATCACCTTCCCGGTCCCCAGGGGGTTCCGGCGGCGCTGGCCGTGGTCAATCCCAATCAGTCAGGCTGTGAGTATCCGTGCAAGGCGCTGTGTGGCGCAGGAGTGGCGTTCAAATTGGCGCAAGGTCTGATCGAGCGGCGCATCCCGGAAGGCGAACGTACCCGCCTGTTGAAGTCGTTCCTGAAAGTCGTGGCCATCGCCACCATCGCCGACGCTGTGCCTCTTACCGGAGAAAACCGGGTCTTCGCCAGGTTGGGATTAGAAGGCTTGCGCTCGCCCGTCAATCCAGGACTGAAAGCGCTGCTCGAAGTGGCGCAACTCGGCCACGGCCGCACGCTCACCTCCGGCGAAGTGGCATTCCGCATCGCGCCGCGCATCAATGCGGCGGGGCGCATGGATGTGGCCCGCGACGTCATCGAACTCTTCAGCGTTAAAGATCCCGCCCGCGCCCGTGCGATTGCCCACAAACTCGATCAGCTCAACGGCAACCGGCAAGAGGAAGAGCGCCGCATCCTGCAATCCATCACAACGCATTTCGAAGAGCAGCCGGCGCTGCGCGACGCCTTTTGCATTGTGATCGACGGTGAAGGCTGGCACCGCGGTGTGATCGGTATCACCGCTACCCGAGTCGTCGAGCGCTATGGACGCCCGGCGCTGGTGATTTCGCGGAATGGCGAGGAAGCTCATGGCTCCGGCCGCTCCATCCGCGCGTTTCACCTCCTGAATGCGCTCGAGTCCTGCGCTGGCCTCTTTACGCGTTTCGGTGGACACGCCCACGCCGTCGGATTCTCGCTGCCCGTCGCAAATCTGCCAGAACTGCGGGCGCGTCTGGATGACTATGCGCGGGCCAACCTGACTCTGGCTGACTTCGAACCTGCGCTCAACTTCGATGCCGAACTGGCGCTCGATCAGGTGACGCCCGGGCTGTTCAACCTGCTACAGAGGCTGGAACCGTTTGGCGTAGGCAATCCGCAGCCGGTTTTCGCGGCCCGCTCGGTGCGAGCCATGGCCTCGCCGCGCGTCATTAAAGACAAGCACGTGAAGCTGAAGCTGGCGCCGGCCATTGCATCGTTGTCGAGAAGCTCAAAGGGACCTGACCTCGGCATATTGACTACGCCTCGTTGTGATCCCGATTCAGCCGCTTTGCGGCGAAGCGAGGTGCGAGAGGCGACTGACAACCGTCCGATAAGCGACAGCGCCTGGCGCAAGAACGTCACCTTCGATGCCGTGGGCTGGCAGATGGCCGAGCGTTGTCAGCAAACCGGCCTGCTCCCCGGCGACACTCTCGACATCGCATTCACCATCGACAACAACGATCACCCGGAGTTTGGCGGCCTCGAACTCTCGTTGCGGGATTTTACCGTGGCAGCCAATCAAAAGAAGACTGCGGCTGGACTGTAAGCGCTGAGAACTGGTTTGGCTGAGGTCCGAGAACTGTTTTTAATAGATCCGAAGCGGTCAATTTGAAGCGGGAAACTAACCCACGACCAATAAATCCGATACCTTGCAACGATGAATATCGTGTTTACCACATGTGGTAATAGCCGTTACGCTGGTCCACTTCCACCTTCGTCTTGAACAAACCTTCCAGGCGATTGGCCTGAAGCATCTGGTCTTTTGGCCCGTCCGCGATAATCCGCCCATTCGACATCAGCAGCACCCGTTCGATTTCCGGAATCAGGTCGGAAAGATCGTGGGTAACCAGAATGATTCCGATGCCGGCTTTTGCCAGTGCGCTCATGCTCTGGCGCAAACTGTGCCGGGCGAACACATCGAGAGAGTTGCTGGGTTCGTCGAACAACAAGGCTCGCGGCTTGTGAACCAGCGCCCGGGCGATAAGCACGCGCCGGGCTTCGCCCGAAGACATTTCGCAAACCGGACGTTGGGCCAGATGAGATATGTGAAGTTGCGCCAGAGCCTCATCGGCGAGCGCCCGGTGCCGGGGATCGACCACGTGATGAGGGAAGATGCGAGCGCTGCTGAAGAAACCGGACAAGACCACGTCGCGCCCACAGGCATCGCCGGAGCTGCGGGACAGCAGATCGTTCGCCACAATGCCGAGCATCGACCGCAGTTCGAAGACGTCCCAGCGGTCCTGCCCCAGGATGGTCATGGAAGAGCCGGCGTGCGCCACGGGATAACATTCGCGCGTGATCGTCTTGATGAGCGTGGACTTACCGCAGCCGTTCGGCCCTAGAATCGCCACGTGTTCGTCGCCCCGGATCACCAGGCTGAAATCTTCCAGGACAATCTTCTGTCCGCGCATCACCGAGATATTCTGCAACTCCAGAAGGGGAGGCTCTTGCCGGTTCATGATGTTCTGAGTTTAGACGATGACCGCCGTACCCTCCACGAACCGCGTAGGGGCGGGTGTCTCACCCGCCTGGCGGAGCGAAGCTCCGCTATCTGCCGCTTCCAGTCAAAACCGGTCGAGCTTCGCTCCGCTGGACAGCCGGGGGCGGCTGTCCCCACGTGGTCTGTGGCGAGAGCCGGCGACCGGGCTTCAAGTAGACTAACCTTAAGGATGGCTCTCCAGATTTCCCAACTTCGTCGCTGGTTTGCGGTGGGCGCAATCGGCCTGCTGTTGCTGGTGGCGGCGGTCTATTTCTACGCTCGCGGCAGGGTGGAGAACGCGCTGAAGGAAGTGCCCGCGAAAATCGGAACCGAAATTCAGCAGAGCGCTCAGGGCTTTACTTACTCTCACTCCGAGGGCATGCACACCATATTCAAGATTCAGGCCAGCAAGTCGGTGCAATACAAGGAGGGTGGGCGGGTCGAACTGCATGACGTCACCATCACGTTATTCGGGCGCGATTCCAGCCGTTTCGATCAGATCTACGGCGCCGATTTTGAATACGATCCGCGCTCGGGCGACGTCGTGGGCAAAGGCGAAGTCCAAATGGATCTCGAAGCCAATCCGGAAGGCTTGATTCATCCTGACCAGGAGACGCCGAAAGAGCTGAAGAATCCGATTCACCTCATCACTACGAATCTGCTCTTTAACCAGAAGACCGGGAACGCGCTTACCCGGGAAAAAGTGCAGTTCAGCCTTCCCCAGGCCGATGGGTCCGCGGTGGGCCTCAACTACCTGGCTGATACGACCGTCCTCACTTTGCAGTCGCAGGTTGATGTGGTGTTCCATGGCGCTACTCCGGCGCGGCTGACCGCGATTCATGGCACCATTACCAAGAATCCGCGGATCGTTGACCTCGACCTCCCGCGGCTGCAGAACGGCGCGCGTCGCGCGACCTCGGACAAGGGCACGCTTTTTCTGCGTCCCGACAACACGGTGGAGCGCATTCTCGCCTCCGGCAATGTCCGAGTCGAATCGGAGGACTCGGGATCAGAGAAGGTCCAATCCAACCAGCTCGAACTGCTCATGGCAGAAAAGCAGGACACGGTGCGGTCCGCCACTTTTTCGGGAGACGTCCGGGTGGAGAATTCAGGGCCGCAGCCCATGCAGGGGGAGGCTGGACGGGTCGTGCTGAATTTCACCGGGAACAATGTCTTGAGCACCGTGCACAGCCAGGAAAACGTGAGAATGGTGCAGCATCAGAAGCCTGCTTCAGCTACCGCCAGCGCGCAGGATGTTGAAGTCAGGGCGTCGGTCATCGACTTCGTGGTGGCCGATGGCCGTCGTCTGCAGCGCGCCGACACCTCTGGAGCCGCCCAGATCGCGCTCCGCCCGGTCTCAGGCAACGGGCAGCAGACGCTGGTGACGGCGGGCAAGTTTAATGCCGGCTTCGACGACTTGGGGCAGCTGGCCTCCCTGCACGGCGCCCCAAGCGCCCGCATCGTATCGCAAGCCTCGGGCCAGCCGGACCGCGTCAGCACCAGCAATACGCTGGAAGCGTCTTTCCGCCCCGGCAGCGGCATCGAGTCGATCGTGCAGCAGGGAAACGTCGCCTACACCGACAGCGATCGCAAAGCCTGGGGCGACCATGCTATCTACACTCCGGCCGACCAGATGCTTGTACTGACCGGTTCCCCCCGCGTCGTCGACGGCGGCATGACCACAACCAGCCGGAACATGCGGCTCAATCGATCAACCGGAGACGCCTTCGCCGACGGCGACGTCAAGAGCACCTACAGCGATTTGAAAGCGCAGCCCAACGGAGCTCTCCTGGCGGCGTCGGACCCCATTCACGTGACCGCCCGGGCCATGACGGCCCATAGCAGTCCGGCCATCGCCCTCTATACCGGAGATGCGCGCCTCTGGCAGAACGCCAACGTCATCCAGGCGCCCTCAATCCAGTTTGACCGCAACCAACGGTCGGTGGTGGCCCAGGGATCGCCCACCCAACCGGTGTCCACGGTGTTGGTCCAGGTCGAAAAGAGTGGAAAAGTCACTCCGGTCAAGATTACCTCCGATCGCCTGACCTACACTGACAGCGAACGCAAAGCGCACTTTGAAGAGGCGGTACAAGCCAAAGGTGCGGAGCTGACCATCACCGCCAAGGTGATGGATGTATTCCTCCAGCCTCGCGAGCAAGGGACCTCGAATCAGTCAATTACAGGCACCGGCACAGGAACAGGAAAGATCGATCACATCATCGCCCGAGACCAGGTAGTGGTCGTCCAGCCCGGCCGCCGGGCCACCGGCGAGCAACTGGTTTACACCGCGTCCGACGACAAGTTTGTCCTGACCGGCGGTTCGCCTAGCATTTTTGATGCCGAACACGGCAAGATTACCGGGGTTTCGTTGACTTTGTTCAGACACGATGGTAGGGTTTTGGTCGAAGGCAACAATACATCCCCAACCGTAACGCAGACGCAAGTGGCACGTTAAATGCGTACCCTGGCCACCGACGAAATCGGCAAATCCTACCGTGGTCGACGGGTTGTGAACGGGGTCAGTATTCGCGTGGGGCAGGGCGAAGTTGTTGGTTTACTTGGACCTAACGGCGCCGGCAAGACCACGACCTTCTACGCCATCGTCGGCCTGATACCCCCCGATACCGGCCGGATACTGATCGACGATGAAGAAATCACCGACGTGCCCATGTACTTGAGGGCACGCCAGTACGGCATAAGCTACCTCCCTCAGGAAGCTTCGGTGTTCCGCAAGCTTACGGTTGAGGAAAACATCCTCGCCGTGCTGGAAGCCCAGCCCATCTCCTGGCATGAGCGCCGGGAAAAAATGGAAGAGCTGATCGATCAGCTGGGTCTGGAGCATATCCGCCAGAATCGGGGATACGCTCTGTCCGGGGGAGAGCGGCGGCGGGTGGAAATTGCCCGCGCCCTGTGCATCAACCCCACGTTTATTTTGCTCGACGAACCGTTTTCCGGGATCGACCCGATCGCTGTACTCGATCTGCAAAAGATCATCAGCGATCTGAAGACCAGCGGAATCGGAGTTCTGATCACCGATCACAATGTCCGCGAGACGTTGGCGGTAACGGACCGGGCATACATCATTGATGGTGGACGAATTTTAGCCTCGGGCATGCCCGAGCAGTTGGCCAGCGATCCCCAGGTGCGGAAGGTGTATCTGGGCGAAAGTTTTTCGCTGGTGTAGAAGGGCAGTCGTCAGTCTTCAGTCGTCGGTCTCCAGCTACACCAGCTTCGGCCAACGAATGACGGACGAGTTTTTACTGACGACTGACGACCGACGACTGACGACTGACGACTGATTATGGTTTTCTCCAGCCCAAGTTGCACCTGAGACTCTCGCAGCGGCAGATCCTCACCCCTGGCCTGGTGCAGATGGTCAGCGTGCTCGCGCTCAACAAGCTTGAGCTGCGCGACATGATCACCGCCGAGATGGTGGAGAATCCGGTGCTTGAGGAACTGGAAGATTCCGTTCCCCTGCTGGATGACGCCGCTCGCCAGGAGGAAGATCGCGAACGGATCAAGCCGGAAGAAAACACGGTCACCGCAGAAGAGAAGAAGGATCCTTTCGAAGAAATCGATTTCGGCTCGTTCTTTCAGGAATATCTCGATCCCGGCTATCGCAGCCGCAGCGAGATGGAAGAGATTGAGCGGCCGTCATTCGAGAATTTTCTCTCCAAGCCCACGACTCTTTCCGACCACCTGGCCTGGCAGTTGGGTGCATTGTCCGTGCGTCCGGAAGTGCGCGAGGCCGCTGAAGTCATCATCGGCAATTTGAGCGAAGACGGCTACCTGATCGCCAGTGATGATGAGTTGCTGGGCATCGCTCCGCCCGCTCCTCCGGAAGTTGACGCGACCATCGCGGAAAACGTGGTCAAGGAAGCTGCCGCGCTCGGGCTGGCCACAGACCTGGAAGAACCGGAGTCGCCGGTGGACGAGGCTGACGCCGCGTTGCCATCCGAATGGGACAACCTTGACGCCGCAATCCTGCCGCCTTCGGCGAGTGCCGACGGAACCGCCTTGGCGCCTGCTCCGGAAACCGTCGCAGCAACCGCACCGCCCGCGCCACAGCCCGTCGCTCCGCGCAAGTCAGCGCAGCCCGTGTTTCAGCCCAGTTTCAATGTTGGTGATCTGCACGAGGCGCTCGACCTGGTGCGCCAGATGGATCCGCCCGGAGTCGCCTGCCGCGACCTGCGCGATTGCCTGCTCTATCAGTTGCGCTATCACCAGGCGCAGCTTGCCGCGCAAAAGAATGGAAACGGCGAGGCCACCGCGCAAGTGCTGGCGGACGCGGTTGCCATCGTGGACCAGCATCTGCGCGCCCTGCAGAACAAGCAGTACAAGGAGATTGCCCGCGTCCTGAACCGGACGCCGGAAGCAGTGCAGGAAGCTCTGGACTACATCCGGACCCTCGATCCCCGCCCCGGCCTGCGTTACAACAAAAGCCAGCCCCGCCTGATCGAACCCGACGTCGCGTTCATCAAGCATGGCGATGAATGGCTGGTGATGATGAACGAAGACGATGTCCCGGTACTGCGCCTGAACCCCGCCTACAAGCGCCTGCTCACCCGCGACACGAACGATAAAGACACGCGCAACTACGTTAAGGAACGCTACAAGAGCGCCATCCAACTCATCAAGAACATCGAGCAACGTAAGCAAACCATCACCAAGGTCTGCTATGCCATTGTCACCCGGCAGCAGGATTTTCTGGAAAAAGGCATCGACCAGCTCAAGCCGATGATGATCAAGGAGGTCGCCGAAGAAATCGGCGTGCATCCTTCCACGGTCAGCCGGGCGGTCGCCAGCAAATATGCTCACACCCCCCAGGGAGTTTTCGAGTTGCGTTACTTCTTCAGCGAGAGTGTGAATGGGCCCCAGGGCGGCAGCACTTCTTTGCTCATCCTCAAACGCCGGGTCAAAAAGCTCATCGAAGAAGAAGATCCGAGCCGGCCGTTGACCGACGAGCAAATCACTCGTATCTTGCAGTCACAAGGGATCCAGGTCACGCGCCGCACGGTTGCGAAATATAGAGAAGACATGCGCATCCCCAGCACGCACCAGCGCAGAGTTAAGAAATGAAGCGGAAACCTTCGGAAAACTATGAGTTCTCATCCTGAGCGGAGCGGAGACTTCGCTTCGCGAAGTTTCCACGAAGTCGAAGGACCCCTGGATCCAGTTGGGCATTGAGGTGGTAGGGATCCTTCGACTTCGCCGATCCATTCGCAAGCGAATGAACCGGCTCCGCTCAGGATGGCACTGAACAGAGTTCAAATGTGCCTGTAAAGTAAAGGGGCGCTCATGAACGTGGAATTTACCGGCAGACACTGCGACATCACTCCCACCATCCGCAAGTCAGTCGAAACCGGCCTGACAAAGATCCGCAAAATCCTCGGCGACAAATTCGATACCAAGGTGATCCTGGCCATCGAAAAGCGCCGCCACAAAGCGGAGATCACGATTACTCCGCGCAACGGACCGCTGGTAAGCGAGGCGCAGGCGGGCGACATGAAGTCCGCCGTCAACGAGGCCCTCGAGCATCTGGAAAAGCAGGCGGTCAAGTACAAGACCCGATGGCGCAGCAAGAAACGCCACGACCTCAAAAAATGGAACGGCAAGGAAGCGCAGCAGGAGAGCCTGCCGACCGCAGTCGGAATCGTTGAAACCGCGGAGATTTCGCTGGTCGTGCACAAATACCCCGCCGTGGCCAAATCCACCGAGGTGCATCTGGTGCGCTCCGAGGATGCCGTCGCCCTGCGCCCCATGACGCTCGAGGAAGCCATCAAGGAAGCCCACTTCCGCGACCGCGACGTGTTCGTCTTCAAAGATCCCAAAGGCAAAGTGATGGTGCTGCATCGCACCCGGGACGGAAAGATGGAGCTGATTGAAGCGCCGTAAAGGCGGACCTCGGACCTCGGACCTCAGACCTCAGCCAATCAGCATGGCTCGTGTGGGGACGGGGCTATGTGGGGCAGGCGCCCTCGCCCGCCGCTTTTGACGTTGTCCAGCTTGTGATCCCCGGTTGGTTTATCTGACGGCTCAAAGGCAAAGGCAAAATCAAAGTCAAACGTGGCGGGCGAGGGCGCCCGCCCCACACGTCACATCAAGCCACAACTTCTTCCGTAACCACCGAAAACCCAGTCAAGTTGGCAATCCCGAAAGACGTCGTGATGGCAACGTCGGATGCATCCCGACCCGTGGCCATCAATACTCGCCCAATACGCGGCTGTATATGGCGCGCGTCAAACGTCCACCAGCGGTTCTGCAGATAGACCTCGAACCAGGCGCTGAAATCCATGGGCGTGGGCCCTTTGGGGACGCCGATGTCGCCCAGGTATCCCGTGGCATAGCGGGCTGGAATGTTCAGGGCGCGACAGAACGTGACTGCGAGGTGCTGAAAATCGCGGCACACTCCGGTGCGCTCGGTAAAGACATCCAGGGCAGTCTTCGAAGAGCGGGCATGATGATACCCAAATGCCACTTTCCAGTTTACCCAGCCGCAAATGGCTTGCACGCGGCTCCATCCCGGCTTCAGGTGCCCGAACAATTCAACCGCGATATTCGATAGCCGGTCCACTTCGCAGTACCGGCTGTTCAGCAGATAGCGCAGCATCTCCGGAGGCAATTCGTTTACCGGATGCTCCTGTGCTTCCGGATCACCCTCATCCGGCGCTCCCGGGTCGTCGATCAGGGTGGAACTGGTGAGCCGAAGCGGCCCGGCCGGCGCCAGCCATCGGGCACAGCGGTTGCCGTAGCTGTCGATATAGCTGTCCACCTTTACCTCGGGGCTGATGCTGACCTCGTCAGGCTCGCGCAGGTCGGCGACCCGGGAAGGATGCACATGCAACATCCCGACCATGGCCACTGTCTCCGGGATCTCGAATTGAATGTCATATCCCAAACGTATGAGCATGGGGGAGCGCTCCCGATCTCTCGTCTCACCAGGACAACAGGTATGGCGAGGCGCTGTTGGCGAGCATTATTACCCATCGGGCGGCGTACGTTGAATTGAAAATCCCAATCGGAGCTAGCATTACGTAGAGCCGGCGTCCCGCCGGCTGCCCTGGGGCGTCCCGCCCGCAGTCGCACCGCCCGGGGACGGCAGAGCTACGAATATACTTTCGCAAAGCGGGGAAGCTCACCCGGACGAAGGGCACCGGCCATGACGCGAACGAAAAAGACGGCCACGGCCGCAATTCTCACGGCCACTTTGGGCGTCGTTGCTGGACCACTTTCCTGGCCCGCGCAAACGTCCCCAGCTTCGGGTGCAGACGCGAAAGCATGCCAGCTCATGCCGACGCCGGATCTGGAAGCGGCTTATGGCGGCAAGGTCACCAACCCGCATGGCGTGGATGGAGAGTCTTCGGTTTGCACGGTGAACATCGGAGGGCTCGCGATCAAGTTGCAGAGCGCACCGCCGGGAACAAATGGAGTGCCGGCCTCGATCCAGCAAGGACTCGTCGGAGCACGCATGATGTTAGGCCAAGCCCGGCAATCTCCCCAGACCAACACCAAAGACTTTGGGAAAGTCGGGTGCCTGAGCATGAAGATGACGAAGGGATTCGATGGCAAGCCGCTGGTCAAGCCCTTGCTCACCGCCTCGTGTTTCCTGGTCGAGGGCGGCTACTTGAATATGTCCGTCGCCGGCGAAAATCCTAAACAGGTGGGATTTGATGTGGTGAAGGGTTTGCTCGAAAAAGCTGCGGCGCGGCGCTAGGAATCTCGCGACTGTCTCCCGGGTGCAGTGGAAAGACCGCTATAGCCGTAACAGTCCTTATCTCGCTGGGATCTTGCATCGCCCACGGAAAACCCAAGCCAATCATGAATTGTGCCGCTTACAGGGGTCCTTCGACTCCGCATGGACTTCGCTTTGCGAAGTGCATGCTGCGCTCAGGATGACAGAGCAGCGTCGCGGTGAACGGTTTCCATGGCGAAAGCCGGCAGGCATACGGCAATGTATTCGGCGCCGCCTTCGGCGGGCGTGGAATATTGGATCCATTCGCCTTTGTGGGCGATGACTGCCTGGCCGGCGGCGACGTCCAGTTCGCCGCCTTTGTGCTTTACCCGCAGAGCGCCTTTCAGCACGATGGTGAATTCGTCGAACTCCGGAGTCTGTCCCGGCTCTTCCCAGCCCTGCGGACTGCGCATGTGGGCAACGCTCACGGCGGAGGTCTGGGTATTGACGCGGCCGATAAACTCGTCGATCAGTTTAGGTTTGGTGCCGGCGGCGCGGATACGCGTTGGCTGAGCGACCAGAGTGGGCATTGCTTCTCCTTAGGAAAAAATGACTTCCAATTTATCAAGAATCTCGTGTAGGGCGGTGCCCTCGCCCGCCGCCTTTGATTTTGAAGTTAAGTATAAGAAATCTGCAGTGAAGTGTGGCTGGATAAGCCGACAGGAATAAAGCCCAAAATTTTGGTGCTCATGAAGCTAAGGTCAAAAGCGGCGGGCAAGGCCGCCCGCCCTAAACCGACAGCAAACGCGCCTTCTCCGCTTGGCTCGCAGCCAGGACATCGAGCGCCGGAATCGAAAGCGGTGCGGTCAGGGTGTTTTCCGGGGGCATGGTTCCAGTGTGCAGGGCCTTCACCAGCATCTCCATGGCTTCGCCGGTGTTGGGGCCGGCAAAGATGGTTGCGGTAAGCAGTCCCCGCTTGACCCATGCCTGGCCGGTTTTGGGCAGCCCGTCGCATCCGATGAAGGGCAAGCTCAGCCAGCGTTGCCGCGCCGCATTGTCAGGTAATTCCTGGAAGGCTTTTCTGGCGCCCATGGCCATGCCGTCATCCTGGGCGGCGATCAGGTCGATACGGGTTTGATGCGAGGTGGACAGCCGCAGCCAGGAACTCACCGCTCGATACGAACTGGTTTCGGTCCACTGCGCCCGCATCACTTTTACCTGGACATCGGCCGGCTTGGTCTCGTACATGCCGGAGGTGCGTTGTTTGGCGGCCAGGCTCTCGGATGGACCCTGAATGTGCAGGACCGTTCCACCCTTGGGCAGCAGGGCGGCAAACTGCTGCCCCTGGAGGCGTCCGATTTCTTCATGGTCGGAGCTCACGCCGAAAATCGGCACCCGGTGCGTCTTGCGAATCTCCGCGATGTAGTCGACATTGCGATTGAGCACAACCCAGCTGATGCCGGCGGTCACTGCCGCCCGCGCCACCTGGGGCAGGGCAGTCCCGCCCACGGGTTCGAAGATGATTCCGTCCGGGTGCGAGTCGGACCGTGACTGAATGACGCTCAAAATCTGCTGACTCTGGGTGATCGAATCGTTTTCAGCGTAAATAATCTGGACCTCGGCGCCCAGACGCCGCGCCGCTTCTTCCGCCGCCGCGGCTTGTTCGATCTGATAATCGTTGTCGTTGGTGGTCAGCGAAACCAGAAATTTTAGTTTCTTCATTGAGATCACGGTCGAGAAATCATACCTTGCCCTCCGTACCGGCGCACGGTGACTGAAGTAATAGTGACTACGGCAATGCTAAAATGCGCAACCGCGGGAGAATTCCGATGACCACGATGCGCAAGGTTCTGATTCGCAAGATTATGCGTCCGAAACTCATGATTTTGGCTGGATTGCTGGCCGTCTGCGCCCAGCCGGGCTGGTCACAGGCCCGGTTGTCCGTGCACTGGGAAGAACTTACCGCCGCCGATTTCCGCTCCGCCATCGAGCTCTCCCAGGGCACCTGCCTGTTGCCATTCGGCATTCTGGAGAAGCACGGTCCGCACCTGCCGCTGGGAACCGATCTGCTCGACGTGCGTTACGCGGCCTTGCATGCCGCCGAACAGGAATACGCCGTGGTTTTTCCCGAGTATTACTTTGGCCAGATTTTTGAAGCCCGCCACGAACCCGGCACCGTGGCCTACAGCCGGGGACTGCAGTTGCAGCTCCTGCAGGAAACCACCGACGAGATGGCCCGCAATGGATGCAAGAAAGTCATCATCGTGAATGGTCACGGCGGAAATGAGCATCTGCTGCCTTTCTTCGCTCAGAGCCAGTTGGAAAAGCCGCATGACTACGTGGTCTACGTAATCGAACCGGGCGAGGCGCCACCGGGAGGGCCCAAAGCGAAAAGCACTGGCCCCGACTGGCACGCAGGTGAAACCGAAACCTCCGCCATGCTGATCGCGCATCCCGAACTGGTGCATCAGGATCGGGCCAAAATGGAATCTGGGGCTGATCGGGGCCGGCAAAAGTTGCCGGAGAACGTCTACACCGGAATCTGGTGGTATGCGCGCTTTCCCAATCACTACTCCGGGGACGGTTCGCTGGCTACTCGCGAATTCGGCCAATTCAAGATGGATGCGTGGATTGACGGAATTGTGAAGGCCACCCGCGCAGTCAAGGCGGACCATGAAAGCCTGAGGCTGCAGAACGAGTTCTTCGAAAAGGCGGCCCATCCCCTGCAGACCCAGCCCGAATAAATATCGGCTGAATCGGGTCGCCCGTTGACGTAACTTGGGTAATGTTGGCCGGTCTCCGCACGCGTGCTACGCTCCGTTACACGTAGGAAAATCAGCAGTTTGCAAGGAGTGGAAACCGCATGCGGGTGCACGCGCCTGCGCGCTCTCAAAAGAGCGATAAGGAAGCAGAGACCGGTTTCCCGCCACTCGGCTCCTGCCTGATCGATCCCTGACGCGATCTGTAGCGAACCGGAGACCAGAACCGCCGACGATGCCACGCATACCTATCTTCAGACTGGGACGCTCCGCCGAGCAGGCGCTGCCTCCGCAGCTCGGCAGCTACACGCCGAAGCTCACGCTGGAAGGCTTGCAGCTGGGCGTCGATAACCTGCGGCATGACGTGCATCTGAGCCCGAAATTTGTCGAACAGGCCCGGCTGCAGATTGCGCGGCTCATCATGCGCCACGGCGACATGGAAGGCCTGCTGGCGGCCGAGAATGCGGACCGGCCGACGGGCAACCACTTCATAGGATCGACGCCGCTTGCAAAAGCCCAGCCCGCCCGGGCGGGCGCATCGGAACTCAAGCCCCTGCTCGCCGAACTGCATGTGGCGGCGTTGAATCGCGCCAAGGCCTCCGAAAATCTTTCCGTGGATGTGCTGGCGCGAGCCGCCATCATCAAATTCCTGCGTATCGAGTTGAACTCGCAATTCGCGCAAGTGCTGGAACGCGGCCGCATGATGCTTAAGAGCTACGAAGGCGTGCGCCAGCAGAAGGCGCTGGAGTATCGCGAGCGGGTGGCCAGTTTTCAGGTGGCCAAAAAGATCATCCTGCGCAAAACCGGACAGGAATTGTTCCGCATCCTGCGCGAAATCGAGAAGGAAACGCTGGCCCGCATGCGCCGCTCCCTGTTCGGCAACCACAGCGAAGTCGAGTACAAACTTTTTCTGAACCCGCTGGCCTTTACCGAGGATGGCTGCGACACCTACCTGAACGCCGAGCACTACGTCATGCTGGGCAACTTTGATCGCGACCCCGACCGGTTCTCCAACGTGCGCCGGGTCGTCCGCGACTTCCTGCTCTCGCTGAATCTCGGTCGCCAGGCCGAGGATGACGCCGTGGTCGATGGCTGGCTGAACGTCCCGGAAAATGCCCACGAATTAGTGGGCGCGGGCCTGCCCGACGAAGCCACCCACGAGGGGCGCAGCCAGAAAGCGCGATTGCAGGCCTGGGTCGAATGCCTGGAGCGCGAGAAGCTTATGGACCACGTGATTGCGTCCTACGAGGTGGTGCCGCTGCTCGCGGAATACTCGCCCCGCATCAACGCCCAGCAATTGAAGAATGGCCTGATCTCGCGGGAAGAACGCGACCGGGTCGAGAAGCTGATCGAAGAGCACAGCAAACTCTCGGCCCAGAGTTTGTACGCCGCGATGGTGCGCGTGGCGGCCTGCCGCGGCGGCGAGCGGGCCAAAATGGCGGCACGCTTTCTGCGTGACTTTCTGCGTTATCACCGCGACCTGCGCCGCCTGGAAGCCCTGAACTCCACCATGGACAGCGGAAACCTGATCGGCAACTGGAAAATCCGCGAGCTCTCGGCCATGAACGGCACGCTTTACGAGTTCCTGTTGCCGGAAGAGCAGAAGCCGTCGGAAGACAAAGTCCTGCGCCACGTGATTCTCAAGGCCGATATCCGGGACTCGTCACGGCTCACCCGGTCGCTGCTGGAACAGGGCATGAACCCGGCGTCCTACTTCAGCCTGAATTTTTACGATCCGGTCAACAAATTGCTGGCCAAATACGGTGCCCGCAAAGTGTTTGTCGAAGGCGACGCCATCATTGTTGCGCTGCTGGAACACGAAGGCGAAGCCCCGCTGGCCGTGAGCCGGGCTTGCGTGCTGGCGCGCGAAATTATCGACATCGTGCGCGGCTACAACCATCTGCTGGAACGGGCTGGGCTGCCGGCGTTGGAGCTGGGGACCGGAATTTCGTTCCAGGATGCGGCGCCCATGTACCTGATGGATGGCGATCAGCAGATCATGATTTCCGACGCGCTGAATGAGAGCGACCGCCTGTCTTCCTGCAACAAGCGTGTTCGCAAGGCCATCGCCGGGGTCGAGGGACCGTTCAATGTTTACGCCTTTCAGACCGTGAAAGATGCCGATGCCGGAGAAAGTCCGGAAGACTTTATCCTCAAATACAACCTGAACGGAATTCGCTTGAGCGAAACAGCTTTCCAGCGGCTGCAGCAGGAAATTTCTCTGGAGCCGTGCCAGCTTGACCTGCCCAAACTGTGGGGCAGTGAAGACTTCCAATTGCAAAGTGGGCTGGTGCCGGTCGGTAACGAGATTTTCAAGAAAATCCTGGTCCGCTCCAGCCGGATTCCTCAGATCGAGCCCCAAAAGTTTTCACTGCAGCACTGGACCGAGCGCCGCTACTACGAAGTCTGCTCTAACCCCGCGATCTACGCTATGTTGGAAGGAAAAAGCAGCGAAAGGCAGTTTCTAGTTTCTGGTTTCTCGTTCCATGCCAACCTCAACTAGAAACTAGAAACTGGGACTTCATCCGCGCCGGCTTGAATGGAATCATGACCACGGCTTCGAGATCAACCGCGGCGCCGTTTTTGGTGGCAGGCCGGAAGTGCCAGTGGGCGAGGGCGGCGCGCGCATACTGATCGAGTTGGTCGTCTATGCCGCGCAGCACTCTTACATCACTGACTGATCCATCATTCCGGATGACGGCATAAAGCGTCACTGTCCCCTGCACGTTGCGGCGCATCAGCTCCAACGGATAGGCAGGGTCGACCTTCTGGATGGCTTCGGGAGCGGTGAGATCACCCTTGGCTTCATTGAGAGTGGGATTGAGTTCGGCAAAGCGAATGACCCAGCTTCCGCCGGCGGAATTCAGGTTTGGCATGTTGAGGGTCATGGCGTAGAACTTTTTGTCGCCAAATATCCATCGGTCCACATCGGTGGCTCGATCTTTGGAGACTTCCGAAAGCGGATGGGGCGGAGTCGCCGTCACCCGCGGCGGCGTCGCATCCGCGATCATGCGCGAGTTGTCAGATCCCCGGCCCGGAGCCGTACCGTTGCCGTTGCCATTTCCCTTTCCTGCCAGCGCGGAGCGGTTCTGGTTCTCGGGGCCTGCGCCAACCGTGAGTCCGGAAGGGATGCCGTCATTGTTCTTTCCAGCGCCGGAACCGCCCCCGCGGCTTGCGCTCGCGGCCACATCGGGAGTGCCGAGAGCGCCGCTCTTCCCACCAGGAGTCGCGGCGAAAGTGCCACGACGATTTCCCGCCGGAAGTTCAACATCACTCATCGCGGCGGGGTGAATGCCCAGCGAGATGATTCGTCCACCGGGACTAGAACCCGCATTGCCCGGAATCGAAGGTGGAGGTGGAACCGCCGCCGAACCTGCCCCACCGCCGAGCGCCGCCGGATCTCGACCCACCACGGCGTACTGCTCCGCCATGGGCAGCTCGGGCGCGGGCGCGACCACTTGAGAGTGTCCGATGTTGATATCTCCCAGACGGCGCTGCGAAGCGGCGTCCACGCTGGGAGGAGGCTGTACGATCGCAGCCTGCGGCCCCCGCAGAGTACGAGAAGATTCGGTGTCTACTTCCGGCGCGGGCGCCACCGCCATCTGCGCAAGCATCGGCGCCGCCTGGCGGTTGGCGGGCATGGTTTCCGGCGCGGGCGCGACCGCAGTCACGGGCAGCGCCGGCAGCCTCAGGTTGGCGGCGGCTGCCGTCGAAGCCAGCGGCACCGCCGGCTGGGCTTTATTCTGCGACCAGGCCACGATATTCGGCAAAGGCACATCATGATTCAGCTTGACGTCGGAGGGAGTCACAATCGTCTGAGTGCGATTGTCTGCCTCTGCGGGCACTGAAATAATCGGCTGCGCCGAATGTTCCGGCTCGCCTTTCTGGGGAAGCGGTCTGCGTCTGCCGCCGGTATCGAGCGGTGGAAGATATTCTGACGGGGCGTAGTAAATCACGTCGGCGCGATTAAAGACCGGACGATCCAGCACCTGCGGTCCCTGCGGCCAGAGGTGCACTGAGCCCCAAAGTGCCACGACGACCGCGACGTGACACATGGCAGATTGGGCGAACCGGTTCCAGGGAAGACGAGAGGCGACGAAAACATCCGGCCAAAACGACCCGGGTGGCGAGGACACCAGAAAAGGAGTCCGCCGACTGGGCCTAAACACGTCCCCAAGGTTGCGAAGAAAGACCGTATGCCAAGGTTCCAGATCAACCAGGAATACCAGCATGGGCCGTGCTTTTGACCTTGATTCCGACGGCGATTCCAGAAGCACCGGGGCTGGCTTCATTCAGTAGACCGGGGACACGCGAAACCCTGATTATACCGTGCGCTCCCAGCCTCAGATACCCACCAGTTCACCGAAAATGGAGGACGGGCGTCTCGCCCGTCCCGTTACGAAACCGGGGAGCCGAGGAAATGCCCGCGCCGCCGAGGGCAAGATGACCTCGGGACAGTCGGCGAGACGCCGGCGCCACGTAGGCACGGGCCTCGAAGGCATGCGGCTGCCGCCTCGCGCGTTTCCATGCTCTAATACGCACATATGGTCGGACTGCGCCGCATCCTACCCGTCGTGATGCTACTGACGTGCCTGCTTGCCAGCGGGCAGAATACTGCGCCGATCCCCCGGCCGCCAAACCGGCCAACGACTATTCCGGCATGTATTCTTTTCTTCAGGATGGGGAGTTCGTGCAGCTCACGGTCGAGGAAGCGGGCCGCGTGACTGGCTTTATTTCGTGTTACGGCGAACTGGAAAGCGATCGTGGCCAGTTTCTCGATCTGTTCTTCAAGTCCGGCAAACTTGATGGCAAGAACCTGACCTTCACCACGCAGACGGTGCACGGCGTGTGGTACGACTTCACCGGCCTCGTCGAACGAGGGCCGGGAAAGAATCCCGGCGACGAAGCTTATTATCTGCTCAAGGGTACGCTGATTCAGAACACGACCGATGCCAACAAGAAGACCTCTTCCAAGTCGCGCGATGTGGTTTTGAAGTCATTCCCGCAGGACCTGGGCGAGCCCGCCGAAAAGCCCTGATCTGTCATCCTGAGCGCAGAAACTGCTTCGCTTCGCGAAGCAGTTTCGGAGCCGAAGGACCCCTATAAGCTTTACGAACGCTGCGCGCTTCGGTTTTAAAGCAACATCAACTTCCAAGATAACCGCCGTCTTGAATTGCTATAGGGGTCTTCGACTGCGCGCAAAGTTCGCGCTGCGAACTTTCCGCTCCGCTCAGGATGGCAGGGCGGTTCAGCATCAAAGAGGTCGGCAGTGGAAGTTGAACGCAGCGCATTGTATCCTCGGTTCGTGCCGCGTCCACCTGCGCCTCATCGGTCGCCGACCCCCGGACTCTTCCTGGGGCTCATCATCACGCTGGCCGCCGTGGTGGCCTACTCGGGATACATCACCCGGCAGATCTCCGGCCTGCGGGAGTTACAGAACAACCTGGTGGACCGCAACCGCAAAGATTCACTGCAGCTGCTTCGCATTCAAAACGATCTCAACACCCTGGCGCTGGCCATGCGCGACATGCTGGACAATAATGAGCCCTATCCCCTGACCGCATGGACGGCGCAATTCCAGCGGGTGCGGGATGATTTGAACGACGCGCTGCGCCAGGAGGAGCAGGTTGCGGTTGCCGACAGCACTCCGGAACAGCGCCAGTATTTGAAAAATTCCATGGCCCAGTTCTGGGATGCGGTGGACCGGACTTTTGCCGTGGCCGCAAGCGGCAAGCCCGATGAAGCGCGGACCCAGATCCAACTTTCCTTGCAGGCCCGACAGGCCGCCCTGAGCACGGCCGTCGCGCGGCTGCTGGTGCAGAACAACGAAAGTGAAGAGCAGGCGGCCCAGCGCATTGCCGGGATTTATGACCGGGTGCAGCGCCAGGTCTACCTTTTTCTCACGCTCACTCTGGTGGCGATCCTGCTCACCGGCCTGTATTCGATCCGCTCCAACCGGCGCTTGTTTGCGCAACTGGCGGCGCTGTCCGCGCAACGCAGTGAGCTGGCGCAGAAACTGATTTCGACCCAGGAATCCACCCTACGTCATATTTCCCGCGAGCTGCATGATGAGTTTGGCCAGATTTTGACCGCGGTTGGCGCTATGTTGTCCCGCGCCGGTAATCAGGTGCCGGAAGGTTCGCCGTTGCGCACCCAGCTCCGCGAAGTGGCCGAGATCGCGCAGACCACGCTGGACAAAGTTCGCAGCCTTTCCCAGGCGCTGCATCCCGTGATGCTCGAAGAGACCGGCCTGGAGAGCACCCTGGACTGGTATTTGCCCGTGGTGGAACGGCAGGCGGGCATTCACATATCCTATGAAAAATCGGGTATGGCCTATCCCGTGGATGGAAATGCTGCTATTCATGTATATCGCGTCGTACAGGAAGCGCTGAACAACGTGACGCGGCATTCCGGGGCCGGCGAAGCCTGGGTGCGTTTGCGATACTTGCCCAAGGCGCTGGAGTTGGAAGTGGAAGATCACGGCAGTGGGTTCGTGGCGCAGTCCGTGAAACAGGGAATCGGGCTGGTGGCGATGCGGGAACGAGCGGAGCTGCTGGGCGGCGCCATCGAGTTTGACCGCCCTATGCCGAGCGGTACGCTGATTCGTTTGACCGTCCCGAAAGAAAAACTGGTAGAGAAGCTGGAGACGCATGCCGGATAAGATTTCTGTCTTACTGGTGGATGACCATAGCCTGGTGCGGCGGGGATTCCGCCGCATTCTGGAGGACGAGCCTGATATCGAGGTGACGGGTGAAGCCAGCGACGGCGCCGAAGCCGTTCGACTGGCGCTGGAACTGCTGCCGAACGTGGTGGTGATGGATTGCGCCATGCCCAACATGAATGGCCTGCAAGCCACCCGCAAGATCCTCGAACAGCAGCCGCAGACTCTGGTGCTCATGCTGAGCATGCACCCTGAGGAAACTCTCGTCCGCCAGGCCCTGGATGCCGGCGCCCGCGGATACGTTCTGAAAAATGCCGTGGATCTGGAGTTGGGTGCTGCGATCCGCCGCGTGGTGGCGGGAGAAACCGTGCTGGATTCGCAGCTCAGCCGTCCGGCCGCGCTTAAAGGCGACGGCGACGACCATCTCACCCCGCGTGAGCTTGAAATTCTGCAAATGATCGTCGAAGGGAAATCCAACAAAGAGATTGCCTCGGTGCTCGATCTCAGCGCGAATACCGTGGCCGTGCACCGCGCCAACATCATGGATGCGCTGGGTATCCACAAAACCGCCGAACTCGTGGTTTACGCGATCCGCAATGGCCTGGTAAATCTTCCGTGAACCGGCGGCACTTCCTGTGGGGCATGGCTGGCCTGGCTTCGACTTCAGGTCTGCTGCGGGATGCGTTCGCTGCGCCCCCATCCCCGCCCGGCTTTCGCCTGGTCGATGTGACCGCCGCGTCCGGCGTGCAGTTCCGCCACAACAGCGGCGCCTACGGCGGCAAGCTGCTGCCTGAAACGCTGGGGGCCGGCTGCGCCTTTCTCGATTACGACCGCGACGGCTGGCAGGACATTCTCCTGATCAATGGCATGGACTGGCCCGGCCACAGGCGCGAACGCAGCACTTTGAAGCTCTATCGCAACAATCGTAACGGGACTTTTTCCGATGTCACGCGCAGTGCCGGCCTCGACGTCGAAATGTACGGCATGGGAGTGGCGGTCGGAGACTATGACAACGACGGCTATCCCGATATCCTGGTGACCTGC
Source organism: Terriglobia bacterium (assembly GCA_963816025.1). Taxonomy (GTDB): domain Bacteria; phylum Acidobacteriota; class Terriglobia; order Terriglobales; family Acidobacteriaceae; genus JAIQFF01. Next base: position 111,477 of record CAWFJA010000004.1, on the reverse strand, counting down.
GTCGGCCAGAACGTTCTCTTCAAGAACACCGGGAAAGGCACGTTTCGCGATGTAACCAAGGCCAGCGGGCTGGGCGGACGGCAGGCGTTCAGCACTTCTGCGCTGTGGTTTGATTTTGATCGCGATGGTTTGCTGGATTTGTTCGTCTGCAACTACGTGAAGTGGTCTCCCGACCACGATGTGTTCTGCAGCCTCGATGGGAAAAGCAAGTCGTACTGCACGCCCGAGGCCTACCGCGGAGAAACCTGCTGGCTGTTTCACAATCTGGGCAACGGAAAATTTGAAGACGTCACGCCGACCAGCGGAATTTTCGACAGCAGCTCAAAGTCGTTAGGTGTGGCCCTGCTCGACTACGATCAGGACGGCTGGCCGGACTTGCTGGTAGCCAACGACACCCAACCCAACAAACTCTACCGCAACCAGCGCAACGGGACGTTCAAGGACGTTGCGGTCGAGGCCGGAATTGCCTTCAGCGCCGAAGGCAAGGCCCGCGCGGGAATGGGCGTGGACGTGGCCGACTTCACCAACTCGGGAACCCCGGGTGTGGCCATCACCAACTTCGACAACGAAATGATCGGTCTCTACCGCGCATCCGGCGGCGGAAATTACGTGGACGTGGCGGCCCAGAGCGGAGTTGGTCTCGCCTCCAAGGACAAGCTGGGATTCGGTTGCGTATTTCTGGATGCCGACCTCGATGGCGCGCTCGACCTGGCGGTGGTCAACGGACACATCGATGACACGGTGCGGAACGTTCGCGGCGTCGGCTATGCGCAGCCGCCACAGTTGTTCCTCAACGATGGCCAGGGAAAATTCCGCGACGTGGCCGGTGAAATCGGCGGCGGTTTCGCGCAGCCCAAAGTCGGGCGCGGACTGGCGTACGGCGATTTTGATCGCGACGGCGATCTCGATTTGTTGATCACCACCAACAACGGTCCTGCTTACCTCTATCGTAACGACCAGATCGGCGGAAACAAAAGTGTTCGCGTCCGCCTGGTCGGCACAAAATCCAACCGCGACGCAATCGGGGCCAGAGTCCATATTTTTGTCGGCGAAACCAGCCAGGTGCGCATGGTGAAAGGCGGATCAAGTTACCTTTCGCAGTCGGAACTTCCCCTGACGTTTGGTTTGGGGAAACGAGACAGGATTGATCGTCTGGTGATTGACTGGCCTGGCGGCGGCACGGAAGAGTACAAGAACCTGGCTGCAGGCCAAGCCTACGAATGTGCAGAATCCAAGGGAATTACGCTCCTTGCAGGCTTCTAGTATTTTCTCAGTATTGCGCCTCATCCGCTCAGCGATTAGCTTGGGGTCAACTTTCGACCTCACGCGGCCTACCCCGGTCGTGACCTTGAGGAGTTCACCCCACGAAAAGAGGCAGGTACGGCTACCTGCCTCTTAATTTTTTCTGCCCACGTTTCCGATTCTCCGCCTTCAATTTCTAAGCCAGGATTTGGCACATGCCACATGGGGACAGCCGCCCTCGGCTGTCCAGTCGAGCGCAGCTCGACCGGTCCTTGCCGGAAGCGCCAGAATGCGGAGTGTGCTCCGCCGGACCGCCGAGGACGGCTGTCCCCACGTGGCCTGTGGTCACTCCCTGCACGAGCGGGCCGCTCGCGCCTACATTGTCTTTTACTTCTTCATCACATCGTTCATGCGGGACTGCAGGTTGCCGGCTGTTGCCTGGCTGTCCGGCTGGTGGATCAAATTGTTTAACTCCGCCGGGTCGCTCACCCAATCGTAAAGCTGATTGCCCATGGTTTCGTGCGTGATGAACTGCCACTGCGATGTCACCAGTGACTTCATCGCACCCCTGCTGGCGGTAGGAACCAGCTTTCGCGCCAGCTGGTCTTCTTTGTCGGAAATGGCGTTGTACGCCAATTCAGAGAGCGGATCGGGCCAGTTGGGCGCGCCGCCGGTTTGCCAGAGAGCGCTCAGAGTCCCTGGAGGAAATGGGTTTTCAGCGCCGGCGCCCAGCAGATCCATGATAGTCGCGGGAATCGCGGCGTTGGTCACCGGCGTCGCAACCGTGGCCCCCGCCGGAACGTGGCCGGGATACCAGATCACCAGCGGGACATGAACCAGCTCCCAATAGAGAGCCTTGCCATGAGTTCTGAGATGGTGCTGCCCGAGCGATTCACCATGGTCAGAGGTGATGACCACCAGTGTATGGTCGGTTAAACCGCGCCGCTCCAGTTCTGCCATCAACTGCCCGATGTGATCATCCACGTACTTCACGCTGTAGTCGTATGCGTCGACCGCGCTCAACTGCATCCACGAAGGTTTGGGATAGTCTCTCGGCCCTCCGTAGGGATCGTGCACATCGAAATAATTGAGGAAGGCGAAGAAAGGCCGCTGGCGATCGTGGTCGATCCAGTCCGTCACTTCCTGGTTGACGGCGTCGGCGCGCTTGCGGACGCCGAAAGCGCCGCCATAACTGCCGGAGCCTTCCGCGTCCTGATCGAGCAGGGAAGTAAAGCCGAGCTTGCGCAGGGCGCGCTTGACCAGGCTATGCTCGCTGCGCTTGAGATAGATACGGGCAAACTCCCGGCCGTAAAGCGTGCGCACGAACGCGTCGCTGGGCGATTGAAAATAATCTTCGAAGTGGACGAAGCCCCGGCCAAAACCCAGGTCGCGAGAGAAGTAGGTGCGGTTGGCCGAGAACGCCCCCGTGCGATAACCCTTGCGCTCTAACGCCTCGCCCAGCGCGGGAAATCCGCCCATGCCTCTGCCGCCCCATCCCAGCCACGGCTCGGGCTGCACGCTACCCACTCCATGCTCGAACTGGTAGCGCCCGGTCAGCAGCGAAACGTGCGAAGGCAGGCTCCACGAGCAAGCCGAAATCGCATTCTGGAAGCGCACGCCCTGCTGCGCCATGCGATCGAAATTTGGGCTGGTGGGACGAGCATAGCCATAAGAAGAAACATGATCCGCGCGCAACGTGTCGACGACAATCACCAGCACGTTGGGCGCATCCGGCGCAGCGGCCGGCAGTTGCGCCACCGCATTCCGTTCCTGCAGCCACTTGCCGCCTTGAATTCCGGCGAACGCGAGGATCCATGCCGCGACCACCCAGGGTGTAATCCTCTTCCAGAACTGCAGAAAAGAGCTTTCCCGTTTTCCGCACCAGCGAGTGAACGCGACGGCGACGCCGAAGGCCAGCAATAGACAAGCCCCGTGCAATAGGCGGCTGGTCAACGTCAGCCAGTCATATACGCTCAAAAATGTCAGCAGGAAGACGAGTACCCGCATGGCCGGAAGATGGGGCGCGAGCCGCGCCACTATGCCGCAGATCAGCGCCAGAAATACGAAAAGAATTGCGTCCACGATGGGGGAAATCCAGAGGATCTCCCAGGACACGTGCATCATGGGACCCCAGCGGGCCCAATTGATCCTCTGGAAAAACAGCAGCCCCAGGCCTTCAACGAAACCCGCGAAAATTCCGCATCCCAGACCCACGATCAGGAGCGAGCTGGCAGTTGAAGGCGCCGTGACAGACGATTTGTCCATGCGTTTGTGCTTGCGAGGAATCGAATTCAGTCTAGCAGTTCCGCCCAACCCAAGGGTGAGTGGAACTTTCCCGTACGCTGAAGTAAAGTGAACTCCCGCGAACGCGGCGGGCCCAGAATGACCCGGCCGGAGAATTTTCAACCGACACCTCATACGCTCGCGCCGAAAATCCTTCCGGCTGCGACAAGAAGATGGCTTTTCCCCCTGCTGGTGGCGGTCCTCTATGTGGCACAGTGCGCCTGGTTCATCCACACTCAGTCGCTCACCTACGATGAACCCGTACACATCGCGGAAGGACTCAACGCCTGGCGTCACGGACGATTCGAGCAGTACAACGATCATCCACCGTTGGCCCGCCTGTGGTGCACGCTGCCGCTGCTGAATCAAAAGTGGCAAGTGGACATAGAGCAGCTGGCAGACGCCTTTCGCGTCACCCGCATTACACCTGATCCGGTGTCGCTGGCGTGGCGGGCGCGCGCCATGAATGTGTTGTTTGGGTTGCTCCTGGCCTGGCTGGTGTGGCGGGCCGCCGACCGGCTATTCTCCCGGGCTGCCGCGAATTTCGCGCTGGCCTTGTTCGCATTCTCGCCCGCGCTGATTGCTCATTTTTCGATTGCGGCCACCGATGGCGCGGCTACCCTGTCTATTTTCGCCACGGCTTGGGCGCTGGTGCGGTGGCGAGAGCAACCGACCTGGAGAAGGACAACAGGCTTCGGACTGCTGCTCGGCCTGCTGCTCCTGGCCAAGTTCTCGACCGCGCCGTCATTCCTGCTCGCTCTGCTGTGGATGCTTTTCCTGGGCGCAGACAAAGTCATCCAGCCGCCCGCCAGGTGGAACTGGCGCAAGACAGCAGCGGCACTGCTGCTGGCCCTATTGGTCGTCTGGGCAGGATACTTTTTTCACGTATCGCGTCTCACCGTGCGGGATGGCACTTTGACTGCGACCTTTCCCAACTGGAACGCGGCGATCGTCAAGCCGGTGCACGGCGACAGAAATTACAGCCTGCTGATTCCGGCGGGAGAATACATCGAAGGTTTCCGTGAACTGCTGCGGCACAACCGGCAGGGCCAACCTGCGTTTTTCTTGGGACAGGCTTCAACTCACGGCGGATGGAAGCTGTACTACCCGGTGGTGATCCTGTTGAAGTGGCCGACGATTGTGTTGGCCTTGTCCTTGACCGGCTTGGCGATTGCTCTCAGAAGAATGACAAAAAAAATGCAAGTCCCGCCTGATCTGTGGATCATGGCGTCATTTCCTGCGCTCTACCTGGCCATGGCGATTCCCGCCCGCTTCAACCTGGGAGACCGGCACGTGTTGCCCATGTATCCCTTTGCACTTTTGTTTGCGGCGGCGCTGTGGGAATGGACCGCTCACAAACGCCCGGTCGCGGCCGTCCTGATTTTGCTGGCGGCTCTGAATGCGGCGGATGCCCTGCGTTACGCCCCCGGATATCTCTCGTATTTCACGCCCTTCGTCCGGCCGGCGGACAGCTTCCGCCTGCTCACTGACAGCAACCTCGATTGGGGTCAGGGTCTGCTGGCGTTGCGAGACTACCAGCGCGACCACGCCGGCGAGCGCATCTCGTTGTCGTACTTTGGCAGCGTCGATCCGCGAGCGTACGGAATTCAGTCTGATTTTTTCGGGGGAAACAGGAGCGTGTCGGGGACAGTAGTGGTGAGCGCAACCAACCTATCGGGACAGTATTTGGCCGAACCGGAGAGGTACCGCTGGCTGCTCGAACAGAAGCCGGTGAAAATACTCGATCACTCGCTCTATGTGTTTCAGGTGCGCCACTCAGGCGCGCAACCATGAAGGGCACGAGTAGGTTGCAGGCAATGGGGTGCGCGGAAGGCAGTAAGAACCAACGTGGCGAACTAATTAGGAGCCGTTGTTGAGGAGGGCGTCGACAGCACCTTCAACCTTCTCGAAAGGTTGGTCTGGGCCGGGTGCAGGTTGCAGTCGTCCCTGGCGGTCGATCAGGAAAATCGCCGGGTAACGCGCAATGTCGCGATACAGACTGGGGACTGCCCCGCTAACTGTGAGGAGCGGATAACTCACCGGGACCTGTTCCACAAATTTCCGTTGCAGATTGACGCTCTCGTCCGACAGCCCAAACACAATGAACCCTCGATCCTGACGCTCCCGGTACAGCCGATCAAGCTTCGGCATCTCCTCCCGGCAGGGTCCGCACCAGGTTGCCCAAATATTGACGAGCACCACTTTGCCTCTCTGATCCGCTAGGCGCTGAGTTTTCCCGAGAAGGTCCGGGGTGTCAAAGGGCGGAGCGGCTACGTCCCGCATGGCCAGGTTTCGGGACTGCCTGGAGCGCAGGATCCCGTCGCTTACAGGCTTCCAGGCAAGGCCCAGCGACAGAATCGCGATGGTCAGGCCTATTTTTCCTGAGAGGGAAAATGCCTGCGCGCGGCCATCCTTTATGGCGAGAGCTACCGTGATGACAAACGGTACTGTCATCGCCAGAGTCGACAAGGAGAGACGCAAGAGCCAGTCCTTTTCGAGATCGGCACTGTACCGGGTCAGGGTCCCATAGACGAGCACGTACAGGAAGAGGGCTACCAGCGGCGAAAGGATGCCGGCAATGAGCACACGATATTTCGACAATCGACTCACGAAAAGAGCCTATTGCCCGGCGCGTAGGGGCGAAATCAAAAGCCTGCCCGCGGACTTCTTGGGATCAGACTTGTCATCCCGGTAGGACAACTCGAGTGAGCCTTCGGCGGTTGGAGAAGCCTGCGCCAGAGCCGTCGCCAGGGAGCGGAAAGAACGGCCAATGTCGGTATTTTCCTGCATCGCCACCGGAACTCCCTTGTCGATGGCCGGCGCGATCGACTGGTAGTTATTGGGAATCTTCCAGAGCAGCTTGCAGCTGGTGGCTTTCTCCACATCCTCGTCGGTGAAGCCAGGGATTTTCTTGTAGCGGTTGAGGACAATTCGAACCCGGTCGCGGGTGGCGCCCTCTTCCAGAAAGGCGCGTATGCGGCTGGCGCTCCACAGCGAAACCACGTCCGCCTGAGCGACCAGCAGGATCGCATTCGAATGGTCGCACAGCAAGCGCGCCGTCTGGTCCACACGGCCCGAGCAGTCGACGACCACGTAGCGGAAGTGTGCCACCAGCAAGTCAAACAGCCGCGCCAGTTCCGCCGCGGTCGGGGTCAAGGCCTGGGGCTGTTGCGGACCCGCCAGCAACTGCAGGCCGCCCTTGCACTGCGTCATCAGACCTTCCAGCAGCGAAGCATCGAGGCGGTGCAGATTTTGCAGGGCATCCACCACGCCGAACGTGGGACGCACATTGAGATGCAGGGCGCAGTGTCCCAGGGGAGCAAAATCCACCAGCAAAACTCCACCCTGAGTCTCTTGCAACGCAATGGCGGTGTTGACCGCGACGCTGGTGCCGCCCGCGCCGCCTTTGGAATTCATTACCGTGAAAATGCGCGCTCGGCCCGAAGAAGTGCGGACTTTGCTGCGGGTCGCGGTGAACCGCGTCAAGGCCTCGATCAGGGCTTCCGAGGTCGCGCCGCGGTCCAGAAATTCGCCGGCGCCGGCGCGCATCGCAGCCACGATGGTGGGTGGATGGTTCATTTCGCCGACCGCAAAAATCGCAATGTCCGTGGTGTTCGCCTGGATCAGTTCGATGGCGCTGATGGCCCGCTGCGCGCCGGGGGTATCAATATCGACCAAGACAACTTCGGTCCGGACGTCCTGAATCTGGCGCAGCACCGGGTCCGTGGGGCTGGTCGGGAAGCCCACGTGGCTGAAGACGTTTCGGCCCATTCCGGTTCCTTCCAGACGATGCTGGAGCACCGACAGCCGTTCTCGGTCTTCGGTCAGAAGAGTTACAGCTACACCCTGCATGGCTTCACTCTGCTTCTTGCATCAGTATGTTATTGAGATATAAGGGTTACGCCAAGTGACGACCGTAACTCGCTTTTGCTTCCCGGGAAGATTCGAATTTCCTTAACTGCAACGCACACTGCTAGCGGATCTTCAAGGATCGCCGGGGGACAGGTGCAAGGAGGAATCCGAAGCCACTCTTCCATCTGTATTTCCATTTTATGCAAAAAGGCGAACCTTGGGAAGGAGTAAAAACCGTGGAAAAACCGCTCTTCCAGGTCCTTTCGCAGGCGGGAAGCCGGTTCTGCAATCCGCTTTTCTAGCCCTCGACCGCGAGCGTAGGCGAACCCGGTACCGGGGGATTTTTGCGAGTTTGATTGGCGTCGTGCGCGCCTGAAACCCGGGGGAAGCTGGCGGAAACCTGGGCCGCGTTCTCGGCCGCGGAGAGATATTCGTATCCTTCGAGATGCACCGCCACGCCAAATTTGCTCTGTGCCGGCAGCACCCGGGTGACCCGTCCGCGGCAGCGCACCCGCATATTCTCCGTGAGGGTGATTTCAGCCGGCATCATGAAAGTCAGTTCGACGGCGTCGCCTTCCGCCACCTGAAAATCGGTATAAAAGAACGCTCCGCGTCCGCTCAAGTCCTGGGTAAAGCCGCAACCCTCGCGATCTGTGCCCGCCAGGCGAACTGCAACCGGGAGCTGGAAGTCGAAGCGCTGCGAGGCGCGGCGTTCAAGATGGACGGGATCGGTGCTCATGGTTTCTCCGATAGCCGGCGTGGCAACATCAGGACGAGCCAGCGTCGAACATCGAATACTCTACTCCACGGCGGAGCAGTGCGGAAGCTGGAAGTTATCACCGATCGCTAATATTCCAGTTTTGGGCTACAAAGCCGGAAAGTGTGTCGAAAAGTTGCAGGCGGTTGTCAAAACAGCGAGACTGAGAGCTACCGATTCGGGCGCTTCCGCCGGATCTATCGGGTAAATATCGGTGAACTCGGGACCAGCGGCGCACAAAACTCGGTGGCTACCTGCCACTCTCCGGGCCTTGCACCACCGTAACTTCCAGCTTTTCTTCAGCGGACAGCTCGTCTCCCTGATCGGCACCTGGATGCAAAGTATTGCAGAGTCATGGCTGGTTTATCGCAAGACCGGCTCTGCGCTTCAGTTGGGTGCCGTGGGGTTCGCCAGCCAGATTCCGGTGTTCCTGGTCGCGCCCCTGGGCGGCATTGTGGCTGACCGGTTCAACCGCCAGCGAATCGTGATCGGCACCCAGATCTCGTCCATGATTCTGGCCTTGATCTTTGCCACGCTTACCCTCACCGGAGTCATACAGGTGTGGCATATTTTCGTGCTGGCGGCGCTGCTGGGAGTGGTGAACGCCTTCGACATTCCCGCGCGGCAATCGTTCCTGGTGGACATGGTGGGCAAGGAAGACCTGATGAACGCCATCGCGTTGAACTCCACCATGTTCAACGGGGCGCGCATTATCGGCCCCGCCGTCGCCGGGATCCTGGTGGTCAGGATCGGCGAAGGCTGGTGCTTTCTGGCCAACGGTCTCAGCTATATCGCAGTGATCAGCGGCCTGTTGATGATGCGAGTGGTGAAGCCAGCGCGGCTCGCGTCGCATGGCCCTGCTCTTACTCACCTGATTGAAGGCTATCGTTTCGCCCGCCACACCACGCCCATTCGCTCTCTGCTGCTTCTCTTAGGACTGGTCAGCCTGGTGGCGATGCCCTACACCGTGCTCATGCCCGTCTTCGCGGATCAGATTCTGCACGGCGGCGCCCGCGGCCTGGGAATTCTGATGGGAGCGACAGGCGTGGGCGCGATGCTGGGAGCGCTTACCCTGGCTACGCGCTCCGGTGTGCTGGGTCTGGGACGCTGGGTGGCATTTTCATGCGGTGGCTTCGGGTTCTTCCTGGTGCTGTTTTCCTTCTCGCACCATTTCTGGTTGTCGGCCGCTTTGCTGCTGCCGGTGGGATTCTGCATGATGCTGGGAATGTCGTCGTCGAACACGCTGATTCAGGCCATGACACCCGACCATCTGCGCGGCCGCGTGATGGCGATGTACACCATGATGTTCATGGGAATGGCCCCCTTCGGTTCTCTGTTCGCGGGAGCAGTGGCGGAACATCTGGGAGCCGCATTCACAGTTTCTGTCGGCGCAGTGGCGTGCATTGGCGCGGCGTTCCTGTTCTTTTTCCATCTTCCTAAAATCCGTGTGGAAGCCCGGCAACTGATCCTGGCCCAGGATGTTGCCGGCGGCGAACCATCGGTCGAGATGACCGCCAGAGTCGTCGAAGATAACTAGTCGCCCTGTCATCCTGAGCGCAGAAGCTGCTTCGCTTCGCGAATGGATGGCGGAGTCGAAGGACCCCTAGCGGCACGAAGAAGCGAAAAGTCACGAGCTTTTTGTAGCGCCGGCATCCTGCCGGCCCGAAGGTGCGGGCGGGACGCCGGCGCTACGAAAATCTTACTGCCCGCGTATCACGTGAATCACTTGTCGCAGGGAACTATGCGCGAACGGCGCCGGCGTCAGCGTAACCATCATCATCAGCAAAGCGAACGCCGCCAGCCAGCGCCGCCCCGGCGTTACCCCGGGCCACTCCTCCACCATGGGATGCCGCATCCCGCTGATGCGCAGCAGGATCGCCCATAGCAGCCAGCCTGCCCAGAAATAAAACGCCATGGGAATCAGCGCCAGAATAGTCAGCCGCGACACGATTCGATGGGCCCGCGGATTGAGCGCGAAGACAATGTGTCCGCCATCGAGTTGTCCGCCGGGCAGGAGATTGAGCGCGGTGGCGAACATTCCCACCCAGGCCGCAATCGCGGTGGGATGGAAATAAATATCCTGCACGGGCGACGCTCCTCCGTGACCGTTCGCCAGGGGCAGCACGGTCGCAACCATGCGGAAGATCAGCGGATATCCCATCTCAATATCCGAATTCGCCATCACGCCCGGCATTACCCGGGAATGAGGCATCGCGATCAACAGGACGGTCAGCGCCACCACAAATCCGGCGATCGGCCCGGCGATTCCGATATCGAACAACGCGCAGCGGGAACGAATAGGAGACCGTATTCGAATGACCGCGCCCAGCGTGCCAATCAGAGTTGGCGCGGGAATGAAGAACGGCAGCGTGGCGTACACGCCGTAGTAGCGGCAGTACAGATAGTGTCCCATTTCGTGCGCCAGAAGAATCAGCAGCAGCGTGGCCGAGAAGGGAATTCCCAGCAGCAGGCGCGACGGCTCGTGAAGGGCCCAGCCCACGGGAAAAAGCGGCAGAGTTTCGTCGCCATGGACAAACGGCGGCGCATTGTGCAGGAAATCGAATTCCATTTTTGCGCCGACCACCAGCGTGGTGAAAATCGTCGCCACAAATAAGAGGAGGTGCAGCCAATACCTGGGATTGGGCGGCCGGACCACATACACTTCCGCGGGCAGATATTCAGGCGGCGGGGCGGGAAGTGAGGGAGTAAGGTCGGACATGGAAACTTAGACGCTACGATGATATGTGGAGACGAGAGTCGTTGCCGTGCGGATCGCGCCGACGGCGGGGGCCAGGAGTGTCCGGGGACAGAGGCCCCAACCTATTCGATCGACTGCAACTCCTTGCCCGGCTTGAACCGGACCGCTTTGCCGGGCGGAATCGAGACTTCGGCGCCGGTGCGTGGGTTGCGCCCGATTCCGGTCTTGCGCGGCCGCACGTTGAACACCCCAAACCCCCGCAATTCAATACGATCGCCCTTGGTGAGTGAGCGCCGCATGCTCTCGAAAACGGTTTCGACGGCCAACTCGGCCTTGGTCTTGGTAATCCCCGTTTTGTTGACCACTTCGTTGATAATGTCGAGCTTGATCACTGGCGGCTCCCGTCGTAGGACTGAGAATAACCTACCAAGTCATTGATGCTAAGGGACATAAGAGAGATTGTCAACGGGAGCTTCTGTCCCGTAGACTCTCAGTCGTCAGTCTTCAGTCCTCAGTCTTCAGCAAAAACGCCGTGCTAGTGTAAGCCAAGGGATTTTCCTGACGACTGAAGACCGACCACTGACGACTGATTCTAAGGAGCTGCATGCTTAAGAGCGACCGCTGGATCCGCAAGATGGCCATCGAGAAGGACATGATTAACCCCTTTTCCGAGAAGCAGGTGCGGGAGGGCGTGATCTCCTACGGTCTGTCTTCCTATGGCTATGACTTGCGCGTGGCCGACGAGTTCAAGATTTTCACCAACGTCAATTGCACCGTGGTGGACCCCAAGAATTTTGATGAGCGATCGTTTGTGACGGTCAGTTCGGAGTGCGCCATCATTCCGCCCAACTCATTCGCTCTGGCGCGCTCGGTCGAGTACTTCAAGATTCCCCGCGACATGCTGACTATCTGTGTCGGCAAGTCCACCTACGCCCGTTGCGGCATCATCGTGAACGTTACCCCGTTTGAACCGGAGTGGGAAGGCTTCGTAACGCTGGAGATCTCCAACACCACGCCGCTGCCCGCGAAAATCTACGCCAACGAGGGTCTATGCCAGATTCTTTTCTTTACCGGAGACGAAGTCTGCGAAGTCAGCTACGCCGACCGCAAGGGCAAGTACCAGTCGCAGAAGGGAATCGTGCTGCCGAAGCTTGATCGGAAGCTGGACCCCAGCTTTCAGCCGTCACTCTGATCGATGCTCGCCGGCAAATGACCGATTTCGAGTGTCAGTGTATGCCGTTTTTGACGGCCGAAGTGCTGAAGGAAACCAAGACACTGGCCGTCACTGAGGTGCTGACGGCTGAAGCTATTTCTTGCTATTCTCGCCCTCTTTGAACATATATTTGATCGCCGGCTTATAGATCAGCAGGTTGGTTTGGCCGTTGCGGGCCACTTTGAGGCAGCTCTTGTCGTACCACTCGATCATGCCGTGAATTTCCTCGCCGTCGCGCAGCACGATGACCATCGGGGTTTTCGACTGCATCTGCTTCTGGTAGTAAAAGTTTTCGGCATTAGTCTGTTCCGGAGGCGCGGCCTTTCTGCCGCCCGGCCGGTCGTTGCGGTCTCTATCACCGCGTTCCGGACGATCGGGCCGTTCCGTTCGCTCTCGGGGTTCGCTCATGGATGCCTGCGCATGATTGTGATCGGCGCGGTTCAGTGAAGGGCGAATCAGCTTGCGATTGGCAAAACCCTCCGCCTCCACAGGCCGCTCGGCTGGAAGTGAATCCACTGCATCTTTCATGGCGCCACCGTTAGACACGCTTTTTGCGGGCCACAACACGCGCTGCTGTGTTTGTGGGATGAAGGCGTGAGTTGTTGATAACCTAGCACAGCAGCCTCGGCTCTGACAATGGACAACCAGTGGGGGAAAAGCACTATCAAATTGGCACTTAGCAATTGGCAGTTGGCAATTAGCCTCTGGTGTCCAGGCCCCGTGCCAGAATCCGGCCTTCGGGTGATTCGGGCTAATTGCTAATTGCCAATTGCTAATTGCTAACTGCTTCTTTCCAGCGCCGTCGCGAATGCATCCAGCGACAGCGAACGCAACAGGTTGCGCCGCATGCCGCGCTCGACGTCGTTGAGTCGATCGGCGGCGAACGCGATCCAGCCGAAGTCCGCGGCTTCCGATAACTTCTTCAGTTCAGCCTGGATATCGGTATTGCGGACCAGTTCCGGAGTATTCGAGTTAAAGAAGGTCAGGTCCTGCAGCAGGCTGTAAAGCGTTCGCAGAAGTTTTTCCAGTTTCTCCCGGCCATCGGCGCCAGCCCGATACGTCTCCGTCATCTTGAACAGCTCGGTGTGTTCCGTTCCGCGCAGCGCAGTATTGAGGATGGTCAGGGCCTGGGTACGGGCGGCGGTGTAGCCCGCAAGATCGAAGCTCCGTGCGGCCCCGATGGCGCCATTCGCCAGCCGCGCCGCCAGTCCGCGCTGCCTGGGTGTCCACTCCGGACGATGCTTGGCCAGGTCCCGCTCGATTTCCTCCGCCGGCAAGGCGGCCAGCGTGATGACCATCGAACGCGAGCGGATGGTAGGCAGCAGCTCGCCTGGATTCTCGGTCAGAAGAAAGATCGTCGCGAACTCGGGCGGTTCCTCCAGCACCTTCAGCAGCGAGTTGGCCGCCTCTTTCATAAAAGAGGACTCGGTGAAGATGTAAACCCGTTCCTTGGCCTCGCCCGGCCGGTAGTAAATGGTTTCGATCACGCGCCGTACCTGGTCCACCTTGATCATCATCTGCGGAGGATCGGGCGGGATCACCAGCACGTCAGGATGGGTCTGAATAAACAGCCGGGTTTCTTTTTTGTCGGTCTCCCGCAAATTTTCCCGGGCTTCAACGGCCTCCTCGAAGCGGGCGTCGAGGTCTTGCGACTGCGCGATGCGGACGCAGTTGGAACACTTGCCGCAAAAGTCAGGCAGTCCGTCGGTTGTGATCGGCGCAAGACAATTGATGGCCTTGGCCAGCATCAGCGCCAGCGTGTATTTCCCTGAACCGGCAGGACCGGCCAGCACTACGGCTTGGGGAAAGCGGTCGCGCGCCAGCATCTCGCGCAGGCGATGAAGGACGTCGGAGTTGCCATGGAAATCGGTGAAACTCATATTCACCACAGAGACACAGAGGCACAGAGAAAAGCCAGGTGAATCATCGAAAGACCCATTTCACGATACCACCCCTGGGTGGCGACAAGTCTTGTTCCCGAAAAAGCATGGGTTATTCGCTCTATTCAAAAACCACAAGTGTTTCTCCGTTTCTCAGTGCCTCTGTGGTGCGTTCAGGCCGTTTTCGCTGCCAGCTTCATCTTTCGCCTGACAATTTCCACGATCCGCGCATGAGTCTCCGCTGCCGCTCCTCGCGCATCGACCAGCACGACTCTCTGCGGTTCGCGAGCTGCAATTGCGAGATAGGCGCTGCGCACTCTGGCGAAGAAAGCGCGACTCTCCTGTTCGAAGCGGTTTTCGTCGTGTTTGGCGCGGCCATTCTTGCCGGCATCGGCTTTATTGCGGCGGCGGGCGCGGTCTACGCTGGCGGCGACGTCGGAATCCATCAGGATGGTCAGGTCAGGTTGCAAGCCGTGGCACAGGATGCGATGCAGAGCCAGCACCGGCTCGCTGCCCAGCTTGCGGCCCCCGCCCTGGTAAGCTTCGGTTGAATCGGTGAAGCGGTCGCAGAGCACCACCCGGTCCTCCGCCAGCGCCGGTTGGATCACTTCCGTGATGTGCTGGGCGCGCGAGGCAAACATGAGCGCAAGTTCCGCCATGGGGGAGAGGCCATCGGTCGCGGTATCGAGCAAGAGCCGGCGGATTTTCTCTCCGGTTGCGGTTCCACCCGGCTCGCGCGTCACCACTACCGTCAGACCTTGCGCTCGCAAAACTCCCCCCAGCTTTTCCAGTTGCGTGCTCTTGCCGCAGCCGTCGAGTCCTTCGAAGGTGATGAAGCGGCCGCGATGGGAATGCGGGGACACAGCGGAAATCATAAATCAGCAATTGGCATTTGGCACTTGGCATTTGGATATGAGACCAGCCTATGTGGGGCGGGCGTCCTCGCCCGCCGCCTTTGAAGTTGATCTTGCTTTGAGTTTGATCCCTTTAGCCCTCTCCACGAACCGGTCAGGCCCCAGAGTCAAAGGCGGCGGGCGAGGGCGCCCGCCCCACACAAGGTGACCAGATTGACGGCGGCTGTTATATTCATCTGTCCTAAAACGAATGAATAGAGGCCCAGGAGCGTATTTGTGATCATCTTCCCGGGAAAGATGTTTCGTCATGTCTGCCTGTTGATCGTTTCTCTCTCGTCTCTCTCGCCGATGTTTGCCGCGAGCGCGACCGCTCCTCAGGTCAGTCTCTCTGTGGATGCCACTGAAGCGCCGCGCAAGATCTTTCATGCGCGGCTGACCCTTCCGGCCAAGCCGGGCACGCTCACTCTCTACTATCCCAAATGGATTCCCGGGGAGCATGGCCCCACCGGCCCGATTCAGGATCTTGCCGGACTGAAGTTCACCGCCAATGGCAAGACTCTCCCTTGGAGGCGCGATCTGCTGGACGGCTGGACATTTCACGTGGAGGTGCCCGCGGGCGCATCCAGTGTCGAAGCCTCGCTGGATTTCATCTCGCCGGCGGGTTCGGACGAGGGCATCTACACCGGCGGCGCCACCGCCACCGACAAGATGGCGGTCATCAACTGGAACGCCATACTGCTCTATCCCGAGGGATGGGCCTCGGATGATCTGACCTACACCGCCAGCCTGCGTTTGCCGGCGGACTGGAAATTTGGCACGTCACTGGCTGTGGCTTCGCAGTCGGGAGGAGAAATCAAGTTTGCTCCGGTTTCGCTGACCATGCTGGTCGATGGTCCCGTAATTACCGGACAATATCTGAAAGTTGTTCCGCTCAATTCCGGGCAGACTCCTCCGGCGGAGATCGACGTCGCCGCCGACAGCGCGGCCGCGCTCGAGGCTCCCGCCGAGGTTTGGGAACACTACCGGAACCTGGTCACGCAAACCAACGCGCTGTTCGGGGCGCAGCACTACCGCGACTACCACTTCCTGTTTAGCCTGAGCGACCACGTGGCCCACTTCGGCCTGGAGCATCATGAATCCAATGACAGCCGCCTGTGGGAACGTGCCCTGGTTGATCCCACCAAGCGCCTTCTGGGCGCGGGATTGCTCTCGCACGAATTCGTGCATTCGTGGAACGGAAAATACCGGCGGCCTTACGATCTGGCCACTCCGGACTACGAAAAGCCGATGCAGACCGACTTGCTCTGGGTGTATGAAGGCCTCACCCAGTACCTGGGCGAGATCCTCACCGGCCGCATGGGAGAGCGAACGCCGGAGGAATTCCGCGACGCGCTGGCCTATACCGCCGCCGAACTGGACCACACTCCCGGACGCGCCTGGCGCAACTTGCAGGACACCGCCGACGGGGTTCCCGCGATGCAGGATGCGCCCGTCCAGTGGCAATCTTGGCGGCGGGGGCTCGACTACTACCCCGAAGATGAGCTGAACTGGCTGTGGGCGGATACGATCATTCGCCAGCAGACTCATGGCCAGAAATCGATGGATGACTTTTGCCGGATTTTTCACGGACCTCCGAGCGGGCCGCCTCAGGTGAAGACCTACACCTTCGACGACATCGTCAACACGCTGAACCAGGTTGCTCCTTACGACTGGCGCGGATTCTGGACCGAGCGCCTGACCAACCACGGGCCGGGCGCGCCCCTGGGCGGCATCGAAGGCAGTGGCTGGAAACTGGTGTATGACGACACTCGTTCGCCGCTGGTACTGGCTGTCGAGGGCGAAAGAAGCTCAATCAACGCCGCATTCTCCATTGGATTGTGGCTGAAAGATGACGGACTGGTGAGCGATACCGTCGAAGGCATGACGGCGGCGCGAGCGGGAATCGGCCCCGGCATGCGGTTGCTGGCGGTCAATGGCAGAAAGTTCTCGAAGGACGTGCTGCGCGATGCATTGCGCGAAGGCAAGAACAGCTCGACGCCGCTCGAGTTACTGGTCGAAAACACGGACTACTATAAGACCTACAAACTCGATTATCACGAGGGAGAAAAATTCCCCCACCTGGTGCGCGATGAATCCAAGCCCGACCTGCTGAGCGCCATTATTAAGGCGAAGTAGCGCAGTCGTCCGTGTTCCGTCGTCAGGCTTCGGTGGTCAGTCGTCAGCCAACCCCTTTGCGCATGCTCAAACCGACTTTCTGACGACCGACGACTGAGATACGACTGAGTTAGTTGCTTTCCTCGGTGACTCCTGCGAACAGATCACTCTCTTGCTGGACGGGACCAGCATGCACGGCGGCCGCCAGGTGAAATAGTTCCCGCCCTCCGCGCTTCCGCGCGTACTCCTCAAACAACGGCCACAGCGGCTGCTGGCTGGTGTGGGCGCGGAACGCTTCAATCTTGGTTTCCAGGTAATCGCCAATTTCGATGATCGCGGTTGTGGGCGGCAGCGTAACCGGCTGGCGTCCGGGAAGAGTGAAATCGGCGCTGGTGTGGTAGAGCTTCTGAATGCGGTGAGGCGCGACCGGGCCGGCGAGCTGATCAGGAAAGCGATTGCTGCGTCCCGCCCAGTGGAAAGCGAGGGTGGCGAACACCGAAGCCATCGTATGGTCGGTGTGGCCGGTGACGCCGCCCGCCGCGTCAAACGTGAGTAACACTTGCGGACGAAATTCCCGGATGCGCAGCGTGAGATCGGAAACCACACGTTGCATATCCAGCCGGTGCAACTGGCCGTCGGGATAGTCGAGGACAATTCCTCGCGAGACTTTCAGTGTCTTGCAGGCGGCGGCAAATTCCTCGCGCCGCATGGCGGCCAGTTCCTGATCGTTGCGCGCTCCACCGCGATAGGTGGCCGCTTGTCCGGGTGTCAGACAGACGATCGAGGTTTCCACCCCGCGCTCGCGATAAAGACACAAGGACCCGCCGAAGCTGCTGGCTTCGTCGTCCGGATGCGCTGTGACCACCATCATGCGCTGCATGCAGGGATTGTACATTCCTGCTTATCCTGGTGGAGAATGGGCGTCCTCGCCCGTCATGCAGTGGCCCGTGTTCGACGGGCGGGACGCCCGTCCGCTATCACGAACATAGGTTTTCGAGTAGTTATGCGTTTTGGCCGGACAGAACGGTCCGAGGTTCTCGGTCATCTTCCAGCATGAATGCGAGCACGTCTTGCGGAACGGGCGCATTCCAGACCGGCGCGAAGGACTGGCGATGCAGCGGAGAAGGACCATGCTCGCGCAGCGCCGAAAGGTGCCGGGGCGTGCTGTAGCCTTTGTTCGAAGCCAGCCCGTAGACGGGAAAGACGGGGTCCCACTCCACAATCATGCGGTCGCGTTCGACCTTGGCCAGGATCGACGCTGCGGCGATCGAAGCCGAGAGGGCATCGCCGTGAATGATCGGCTGTTGCGGCAGTTCGCAATCCAGGCGCACCGCATCTACCAGCAGGTGGTCGGCGCCTGGGTTGAGACCAACCACGGCTTCCCGCATGGCCAGACGCGAAGCCTGGTAAATATTGATCTGATCAATGCGCGCGGAGTCAACCGCGGCAATCGCCCAGGCCACGGCATGCTCGCGGATCCTTTCCGCCAGGATTTCCCGCCGCTCCGCCGGCAGCAGCTTGGAATCGCGCAGACCTCGAATGCGATATTCCGGATCGAGGATCACGGCCGCGGCCACCACCGGCCCAAACAGCGAGCCGCGTCCCACTTCATCGACGCCGGCAATCAGACGCGCGCCCTGCTGCCACAGCTTCTTCTCAAACTTCAGCGTGCAATGCAGTCTTTTCAGCAAACGCAGCTTGGCGGCTGCAGCGGAAAGCGGTTTCACCGGCGCGGACGTGAGCTTTGGAGACACTGGGAATGACAAAATCATCTTCGCTCAGTTCACGGCGGGGGCGCAATGTGGAAAACCGCCGGCCGCCCGTTTGATCGGACCATCCGGCGCCAGAAGAAGCGGCGCCGCCGAGCCGCGAAGGAGCGAAAGAAACGTCTCTGCGCGTGGCCGCGAAAATGAGCGCCCGGTCCGGCTGAAGCCGGCTCCGGATGACTCTGCAGTCTCGGTTTGCCCTGGCAAATCCTTCGAGAGCCATGGTTCCAATGGCCCAAAGGTAACATTCCGTGCCATTACCGCGGTAAATTGACCGTGCCGCGGGCGGTTGCTAACTTCAGGGCAGAGCACTGTTCACGCGGCGGAACCCACTTGAAAGACGAACATTCCAAATCATCGTCGGAGCGCCAGAACAAGCGCCTTCACTTAGCCCTGCCCATCCGAGTCACGTATTGGGATGACGCGCAAAAGCCCTGTCTTGAGATTGCCTGCACTTACGATATCTCCGAACATGGCGCCCGAGTCACCGGCTTGCGTTGCGTGAAAGAAGCCGGAGAAGTCATCGCCATCGAACGCGGCAAGAGCAAAGCGTTCTGCCGGGTGGTCTGGGTCGGGAAACCTGACTCGGAGTTGCAGGGTCAGATCGGGCTGCAGTGTGTGGAGTCTGACCGGATCTTGTGGGAAGCCGAACTGCGCGACATGGTAGACACCTATGAGCCAGTCCTGGTCGAGGGAGAATCGAAACGCTCTCGCCCCTTTGCCGCCCACGAGCGCCGCCGCCGCCGCGAGCGCTTCAGCCTGCAGGGAACGGCGGAGCTGGTCGATAAAACCGTCTCCAGTTTCAAGGGCAAGGTGACGTTGAAGAATATGTCAGAGATCGGATGCCTGGTCCTGACCAGGCAGATGGTGCCTGTGGGCACCGATTTGAAAGTGACGCTCCACGTCGATGACCAAAACCTGACCCTGAAGGGTCAAGTCAAGCATGCCGAGCCGCACGTCGGACTCGGAATCGAATTCCGCGAGATCCGCAAAGGCGAGCGCCAGATCCTGCAGTTCCTGATTCGCAAGCTGGCCGAGAAGCATTTCGAAGATACCCTGCAGTTCGAAGTCCACAAATAGCCTGGCATGGCAAAGCAACGTGTGGGGCGGGCGCCTCGCCCACCGCTTTTGACCTTGAGCCTTGGTGATGTCTCGGTTGTGGCGAGGCGTGGAACCCAGTCAAAATCAAAGGCGGCAGGCGAGGGCCCCCCTCACGACTATTTCGCGGCGACTTCTGCCACGGGCTGCTCCCGGTCCACATCCTTCAAGCGCGCCGCTTTGCCTTTAAGACCGCGCAGGTAGTACAGCTTGGCGCGGCGAACTTTCGAGGAACGCAGCAGTTCCACTTTGTCCACTACCTTGGAATGCAGCGGGAAGATGCGCTCGACGCCGTGGCCAAAGCTGATCTTGCGCACCGTGAAGCTGGCCTGCGGCCCCCGGCTGCGCGCGATCACCACGCCCTCAAATGCCTGCAGGCGTTCCTTGTCGCCTTCCTTGATCTTTACGTGTACGCGGACGCTGTCGCCCGGGGCGAATTCAGGAATGTCCGTGCGCTTGGTCTTGGCCAGTAGTTTTTCGATGATCAGGTTGGTCACGATCTTGTCCCCCAAGTAACCGAAATCTTGAAATTTGTTCAAGCTTGCTTGTCCGCGATGCGGGCCAGCAATTTTCTATCTTCGTCGCCGAGCGCGGCCCCGTCTAACAGATCGGGCCGGTTGCGCAGCGTTTTCTCTAAAGCCGTGCGCCGGCGCCAGCGGCGTATTTCTTCATGATTGCCCGACACCAGAACCTCAGGCACCTGCAATCCGCGAAAGTCAGCCGGCCGCGTGTAGTGCGGATAGTCCAACAACCCGCCCGACGCGCAAGTAGAGTCGGCTGCGCCTGCCTCCACGGTGGGAGTCAGAGTGAACGACTCCTGCCGCGTAGAAGCCTCGTTACCCAGGGCGCCGGGAATGAGCCGCGCGACTGTATCCAGAATCACTGCCGCGCCCAACTCGCCGCCGCTCAGCACGTAGTCTCCGATCGACAGCTCGCGATCGGCCAGGTGCTGTCCCACGCGCTCATCCACGCCTTCGTAACGGCCGCAGATCAGGACTATTCGATCGAGCGCCGCGAGTTCTTCCGCTAAACGTTGATGGAAACGCCGGCCCTGCGCCGACAGCAGCACCACGCTCTCGGTCGCGCCCGGCGCCAGTCGCTCCGCCCGGCCCTGGATGTTTAATCCCTCAATACACTCAAAGATCGGTTCCGGCTTCAGCACCATGCCCTCGCCGCCGCCGAAGGGGCGGTCATCCACGGTGCGGTGCCGGTCGTGCGCAAAAGCCCGCAAGTCGTGGACTTCGATGGCCGCCAGTCCCGCTTCGCGGGCCCGGCGGACGATACCGTAATCCAGCGGTCCGCGAAAAAAGTCAGGAAAGATCGTTAAGATGTCGATCTTCATCGCGAACCCCTGTTACGCTGAGTGGCCTGTGAAGGCGGGCGAATCGCCCGCCCAACTCTGACCTATACCGGGAAGATTTCGGTCACAGGGTAGAGGTCCCTCGACTCCGTAACTGCTTCGCTTCGCGAAGCAGTTACTCCGCTCAGGATGACAACTTCTTAATTACTGTTTCTTTGCTGCTCTTTCTCTTCCGCGGTCAGCGGAGCGTTCAGCTCGAGCATACCTTCCGGCAACCTCATGCAGATTCTCTTATGCGCGATGTCTGCGCTCTTCAGATACGCTTCCGCGTAAGGGATCTCGTACTCCTGCGATCCCGCCTTGACGATCAGCAGCGGCGCTTCGCCCGCTCCAAACTGGACGTTTGCCACCAAGCCAATCTCACGCTCGCCGTCGAACACAGTGCATCCCACCAGGTCGCTGACGTATACCCAGCCCGGCTCCAGCTGCGAGCGCTCGCGGGCCGGAACCTGCAACTCGCATCCGACCAGCGCTTCGGCTTCCGAAATCGAATCTACCCCGCCAAACTTGAGGACCAGATAGCCCTTATGCGGCCACAGCTCCTCAATCTTAAACTCGCGCCGGGGCCCGTCTCCATCTCTGGGCAAGGCCCACAACCGCATCCCCCGCTGAAACCGGTCGGGGACGTCGCTGTGCAGTTCGGTTGCGACTTCGCCTCGCCGTCCCTGGGTCTTGAGAACCCGCGCCAGCGTAATGAACTCGTCAGCTATTCCAGAATCTCCAGCGTGAAACGCTTGTTGAACTTCAAACCAGCCGCGCCCAGAAGGTTGCGCATGGCGCGCGCCGTGCGTCCTTGCTTGCCGATCACCCTGCCCAGATCGTTCGGGCCCACGGTGAGCTCCAGCACGGACTCTGCGCCCTCTTCGACCTGATTGACCGAGACTTGCGCCGGGTCATCGACCAGAGCTTTTGCAATCTGCTCGATCAGAACGCGCATGTCTCCAGTTGGTTCGCTCATGGTTGGTTCACCCCAGGCGTGATCCCGTTATATGCGGTGGAGTTCTACCGTGACGCGCCGGAAGATCAGGCGACCGAAGCGGCAACCGGCGCCGGCCGGGACATGATCTTGCTGACTCGGTCCGACATTTTGGCGCCTTTCGATACCCAATAGTCGATGCGCTCGCGCTTAAGTTCAATGCTGGCAGGGCTGGTGCGAGGGTTGTAAGTTCCCACGACCTCGACCGGACGGCCATTCCGCGCGCGTTCCTTCTCGATGACCACCACACGATACTGCGGTTGTTTGCGCGCACCCGTGCGCGACAGACGAATCATTAACACAGAGCTTATATTCCTTTCCTAATTGCTTCAGGCAGGCTGAGACAAACCATTATTTTTGCAGAATTTAGCCGGATTAGCAAGTTTAGCGTCATGCAATGGCCCGTGGTCGACGGGCAGGGGCGCCCGTCCTCCACCCAATCCAAAATTTGCACTGACGACCCGCATTCTTGTTACTATAACCAGTTCAGTACAGCTCGGCTCACCAGGGAGACCAGAACCATGACTTACGTGATCGCAGAACCGTGCATCGGAACCAAGGACACCGCCTGCGTGGACGCTTGCCCGGTGGACTGCATTCATCCTAAGAAAGATTCGCCGGCGCACGCCGAAGAAGAAATGCTCTACATCGATCCCGTGGAGTGCATCGATTGCGGAGCTTGCGTGCCCGTATGCCCGGTATCGGCCATCTTCGCGCTGGATGATCTCCCGGAAAAATGGGCGTCCTTCACCGAACGTAACGCAAAGTATTTCGGACGATAGGCGGACCTCGGGCGTCAGGCCTCATATTATCCTGGATGAGCTTCGGCGTCACGCTGAAGCTCATTGTCATTTTCAGCGAATCGTGGGATTTAAGTCCGAAGTCTTAGGTCCTACGTCCGAGGTCTGCCGTCTGCCTTTCCATCTCCCTGCTACTCCATTACAATCAAACGTTAACCTGCTGGGCTTCCATGGCACTTAAGGAGTCGGAAGCGATCGTGCTGCGCACCTATCCGTTGCGTGAGGCCGATCTGCTGGTCACGTTGTTTACGCGAGCCGAAGGGAAAGTTCGCGGCGTGGCGCGCTCAGCCAAGAAATCGAAGCGGCGGTTCGGCGGCGCGCTCGAACCGCTGACCTACGTTCGGGCCTTTTACGAAGACCGCGAGCGCCAGGAGTTGGCCCGGTTGGATTCCTGCGAGGTGCTGGAATCACCTCTGGCGACGGAGGTGGGCTATCCGCGGGCGGTGGCGCTGGCCCACGTGGCGGAGTTGCTCGACGAGTTGTTGCCCGACCGCGAAGTCAATGATGCCGCATTCCGGCTGGCTTTGTCGGTGCTCTCGGGACTTCGCGGGCCCGATGTCTGGATGCCTGTAACCTATTTTGAGCTGTGGATGACTCGCCTGATGGGCTATCTGCCAGACCTGGGCGAGTGCATGGTGTGCGGACGCACCCTGAACGGCAGCCGGGCCTTCTATCACGCGTTGACCGACGGCTTAATGTGCGCCGACGACAAGCGCCTGGCATCCTCGGAGATATCGCCGGAATCGCGATGTCTGGCCGGGCAAATGTTTCGCGCGCCTCTGGAACATTTTGCCGGAGCGGCATGGCCCAAGAAGCAGGGAAGTGATCTGAGGAAATTCCTGATTCAGATTCTGCAACGGCACATTGAGAAGAAACTGATAACCGCAGGAATGCTGGAGAAAATCAACGCTTAGGTCTCCGCTGAGAACTGAGAACGAGAAACTGGAAACTAAGGATTCGAAACCCAGAAACTAAGGATTTGAAACCCGGAAACCAGGGATTTGAAACTAAGAACTTAGCATCACGAGCAGAACGCCTCATGACAGCCTCCAAGCCCAATCCGCTCACGTTCCAGGAACTGATCCTGCGATTGCAAACCTTTTGGGCGGAGCGTGGATGTGTCCTGCAGCAGCCGTATGACGTCGAGGTGGGCGCGGGCACGATGGCGCCGGAAACTTTTCTGCGCGTGCTGGGGCCGCAACCCTACAAAGTCGCGTACGTGCAGCCCTCGCGCCGCCCGGCGGATGGGCGCTACGGGGAGAATCCCAATCGCTTGTTCAAGCACATGCAGCTCCAGGTCATCCTGAAGCCGCCGCCGGAAAACGTGCAGGAGCTTTATCTCGAATCCCTGGGCGCGATGGGCATTGATCTGCGTCAGCACGACATCAAGTTCGAAGAAGACAACTGGGAATCGCCTACTCTAGGCGCCTGGGGAATCGGCTGGCAGGTCATGCTCGACGGTCTCGAAATCACCCAGTTCACTTACTTTCAGCAGTGCGGCGGCGTCGATCTCGACCCCATTTCCGCCGAACTCACGTATGGACTGGAACGCATCGCGTCGTTCTTACAGGATAAAGACTCGATCTACGACATCGTGTGGGCGCGCGATCCCGAAACCGGCGGGACCACGACCTACGGCGACGTAAGACTGGCCGATGAGTTGCAATTTTCCGTGTACAACTTCGAGTATGCCGACGTGGAAAAAGCCTGGAAGCATTTCGAATTGTGTGAGGGAGAGTGCAAAACCCTGCTGGAAAAGTACTCGGCACTCGCGAAAGAGAAAAATAATGATGGGGTGGAACGCGACAAGCGGCGCTTTCCACTGCTCGGCGCCTATGATCTCTGCCTGAAATGCTCGCACCTGTTCAATATCCTGGACGCGCGCGGCGCGATCTCGGTGACCGAGCGGGTGGGCGTAATTGCGCGAGTGCGGACGTTAGCGGTTGGAATTGCCAAAGCCTTCGTGGATCAGCAGCGGGAAGAATTGCCGGAAAAAGTAGAGCACGAAACAGTCGCGGAAAAGAAAGTAAAGAAGAAAGAGGTAGCGCCCACGACTGCGTAAAAATTGTCATCCTGAGCGGAGTGGAAACTCGCCCGGCGAAGTTTCCGCACAGTCGAAGGACCCCTATGGCCGGCGAGAGTGCAGATTTAGGGGTCTTTCGACTCCGCAAGTCCGCTCAGGACGACAGGGATTAAGGTTAATGCCAGATTTTCTACTCGAAATCGGTTGCGAAGAGATTCCCGCGCGGATGATTGACGCGGCGTCACTCGAGCTCCGCCAGCGTGTGCACAAGCTGCTTGACCGCGAACGGTTGCCGCCCGCGGGCGCTTTGACCTGTCTCGATACCCCGCGCCGTTTGGCTGTGCTGGCCGCAAATATTCCAGCCGCGCAGCCTGACGTCGTCGAGCAAGTGACCGGCCCATCGGTCACGATCGCGTTCAAGGACGGGCAGCCCACTCCTGCCGCGCATGCGTTTGCCAGGAAGGCTGGCGTGGATGTTTCCCAATTGCAGCGCACTACCACTCCGAAAGGCGAATACTTAATCGCCAAAGTCACGAAGAACGGACGCTCCGCTGCCGAGATTTTGGCGGAAGCTCTCCCCAAAGAGATCGCGTCCATCTACTGGCCCAAGAATATGTACTGGCACAAGCCGAGCGAGCGCTTTGTGCGCCCGGTGCGTTGGCTGGTGGCCATGCTCGATGCGGAGGTCATCCCCCTGGAGTTTGATGGCGTCCGCGCCGGCAACCAGTCGCGCGGACACCGAATTCTGGCCGATGGTTCAGTCGCGATTCCCCGGGCGGGCACCTCTTATATAGAGGTCTTGGAGAAAGCCCGGGTCATCGGTCGCGAGCAAAGGGAGAAACAGATTCGCAAGACTCTCGACGCCGCGACTCGCACCCTTCCCGGCGCGCGCTGGCGCGAAGATAAATCGCTGCTCGACACCGTAGTTAACCTGACCGAATGGCCGTCAGTAATTCTGGGCGCCTTCGATCCGGAATTTCTGGAGCTGCCGGAAGAAGTTCTGGTCACGGTCATGCGTGATCATCAGAAATATTTTGCGGTTGAGGATTCCCGGGGCAGCCTGGTGCCGCATTTTCTGGCGGTGCTGAACACAGATGGGGATTCCGGAGGCACTATCCGGCATGGCCACGAGCGCGTGCTGCGCGCCCGCTTCAACGACGCGCGCTTCTTCTGGCAGACCGACCAGAAGCATCCGCTGCGCGAGCGCACGGCGTGGCTGAAGAACGTCACCTTCCAGAAGGAGCTGGGCAGCTACTACGACAAGGTGCTGCGGGTGCAACGTGTCTGCAGTTGGCTGTGCGAAAAAATCCGGCAGGGCGGCGTCGCGGTCCGCCCGGGCGTGGTCCACAAGGCGGCCCTCCTGGCGAAGGCTGATCTAACAACCGAACTGGTCAAGGAGTTTACCGAGCTGCAGGGCATCGTGGGCGGCCTGTACGCCCGGGTGCAGGAACTCGATCCTGATATGAAAGCCGATGCCCGCGAAGCCGTTGCCACCGCGATTTACGATCACTATAAGCCCGAGTCGATGGAGGACTCGGTTCCGCGGACCGTGGAGGGAGCTGTGCTCTCGATCACCGACAAGGCCGACAGTATTGCCGGAATGTTTGCGCTGGGATTGCAGCCCACCGGATCGAAAGATCCGTTCGCCCTGCGCCGCCAGGCCAACGGAATCGTCAAGACCATTGCGGAGCATAAGCTGCCCGTTAGTCTCGGCCAATTGTTCAAGGATGCGCGCGAAGCCTACCGGGACTCCTCCGCCGAGGCCAAATTTTCTCACTCCGTGGACTACAGCGGAGCGGTGAAACCCTTCCTGCGTGAACGTTTGGAGTTTTATTTGCGCGACGCCCTTGGCTTCAGCTACGACGTGGTCAACGCAGTCCTGGCAGCGGATTCAGATGACGTGGTGGATGCTGTAGCCAGAGCGCAGGCGGTGAAAGGCGTTTTGCATATGCCTGAATTTCAAGCCATCGCGGCGGCTTGCAAGCGTATGCGCAACATCTTGAAGCAGGCCAGGGAAGCCGGCGTCGAGCCGGCTGCAAATTTTCATCCTTTGCCCGATTCTGCCGATGAAGAGAAAAGCCTGGCAGCCTACGTGGAGACGAATGCCGCCACGGTCGAAGCCCACCGGCAGAAGCGGGAATATCGAGAGGCCCTCCTGGTCCTCTCGACCGCGCGCGAGCCGGTGAACGCATTTTTCGACAAGGTCATGGTCATGGTCGAAGATGGGCGAATCCGGGCAAACCGTCTGGCGCTTTTGCAAACGTTATTAAAGGAATTTTCCACCATCGCCGATTTCTCCGAGATCGTGACCGAAGGCAAGGAATCCAAAGAATCTTTGAAACAATAAAGGAAGAACTCATCATGGCGACGCAAACTCTCCCCGAAACCAGCACTGAGAACACCGAAAAGAATCCAGCCACCAAGTACGTCTTCTCCTTTGGCGGTGGCAAGGCCGACGGCAACGGCAAAATGAAAGACGACCTCGGCGGCAAAGGCGCCGGCCTCGCCGAGATGACCAACGCTGGGCTGCCCGTGCCTCCGGGCTTCACTATCCAGACCGAGGCCTGCCGGGAATACATGCGCACCAATGGCGTGTCCGCCGAAGTCGAGCGCCAGATGGATGCGGCGCTCAAGAAGTTAGAGGAGTTGCAGGGCCAGAAACTCGGCAAGGGCGAGAATCCGCTGCTGGTCAGCGTGCGCTCCGGCGCCAAATTCTCCATGCCCGGAATGATGGACACCATCCTCAACCTCGGCCTCAACGATCAGAGCGTCGAGGCCCTGGCAAAGCGCAGCAACAATCCGCGCTTCGCCGCCGATTCCTACCGCCGCCTCATTCAGATGTTCGGCAGCGTGGTACTGGAAATTCCCAAACACGCTTTCGACGAAGTGTTTGACGCCAAGAAAAAACAGAAGAAGGCCAGGCTCGACACTGACCTCGATGCCAAGGCGCTGAAGGAAGTGATCGAGGAATACAAAAAGGTCGTCAAAAAGCACACCAAGCAGGATTTTCCCCAGGACCCACACCTGCAACTCACCATGGCGCGTGACGCCGTGTTCCGCTCCTGGCAGAACGATCGCGCCAAGCACTACCGCCGCATCAACAATATTGACGACATGCTGGGCACCGCAGTCAATGTGCAAGCCATGGTCTTCGGCAATCTCGGCGACACCAGCGGTACCGGCGTGGGTTTCACGCGCAATCCTGCCACCGGAGCGAAAGAATTCTACGGCGAGTTCCTGATGAACGCGCAGGGCGAAGACGTGGTCGCCGGCATCCGCACTCCGGTCCCCATCGTTGAATTGCAAAAGGTCATGCCTGGCGTGTATGACCAGTTGCGCGAGATCACCACCCGTCTGGAGAAGCATTACAAAGACATGCAGGATTTCGAATTCACCATCCAGGAAGGCAAGCTCTACATGCTGCAGACGCGGAATGGCAAGCGCACCGGGCCGGCCGCCGTGCGCGTCGCCATTCAGATGGTTGACGAGGGCCTGATCACCAGGGAGGACGCGATTTTTCGTGTAGACCCGAATCAGCTTTATGAATTCCTGCTGCCGCGTCTGGATGAGAAAAAAGCCAAGGTGGAAGTGTTGGCCACCGGGCTTCCAGCGTCGCCGGGAGCGGCCGTCGGACAAATCGTTTTCACGGCCGACGAAGCCGTGGAAAAAGCCGGGCACGGTGCCACCAAGCACCCCGTCATTCTGGTGCGAGCGGAAACCACGCCGGAGGATATCCACGGCATGGAAGTCGCGGCTGGAATTCTTACTTCTCGCGGCGGCATGACCAGCCACGCCGCCGTCGTGACACGCGGTATGGGCAAGTGCTGCGTGGCCGGCGCGGGCGATATTGAAGTCGACGAAAAAGCGCGCGAGATGCGGGTAAAAGGACAAGTGTTCAAAGGCGGAGACTGGATCTCGCTCGATGGCACCACCGGCCGCGTCATCAAGGGCAAACTTGGCACCATGGCCGCGAAGCCCGACGATCCGGAACTGATGAAGCTCATGAGCTGGGCGGAGCCGTTCCGCAAGCTGGGCGTGCGCGCCAACGCCGACATCCCGCGCGACGCCATTCAGGCGCGCGCTTTCGGCGCCGAGGGCATCGGCCTCTGCCGCACCGAACACATGTTCTTCGGCGAAAAGAAGCTGCCGCACATGCGCGCCATGATTCTTGCCAATACCGAAAAAGATCGCCGCGCCGCGCTCAAGAAATTGCTCCCGTTACAGCGCGCGGATTTTGTCGGCGTGTTCCGCGCCATGGACGGCTTCCCGGTCACCATTCGCACGCTTGACCCGCCGTTGCACGAATTCCTTCCGCGGCGCGAAGACCTGATGGTGGAAGTCGCTGTGCTAGAAGCCACCAAGCCGAAATCTCCCAAGCTGAAGGGACTCAAAACGCTGCTACGCCGGGTCGAGGAGTTGCACGAATTCAATCCTATGCTCGGGCATCGCGGCTGCCGGCTGGGAATCACCTATCCCGAAATTACCGAGATGCAGGCCCGCGCCATCTTCGAAGCTGCAGTCGCCGTGGCCAAGGAGGGCGTGAAGGTCTTTCCCGAAGTCATGATCCCGCTCACCGCCACGCTGAAAGAAATGGCGAACCAGGCCGCAATAGTCCACCGGGTCGCCCAGGAAGTTTTCAAAGAAAAGGGAAAGAAGGTGGACTACCTGGTCGGCACCATGATCGAACTCCCCCGGGCCGCGCTGGTTGCGGATGAAATCGCGAAGGAGGCCCAGTTCTTTTCTTTCGGAACCAACGATCTTACCCAGACCACTTTTGGCTTCTCGCGCGACGACATTAACAAGGTGCTGCCCACATATCTGGAGGAAGGCATCCTGAAACAGGATCCCTTCGCCGTCCTCGACCAGGAAGGAGTCGGCCAGTTGATCAAGATGGCGACCGAGAGAGGGCGGAAAACACGTCCCGGCTTGAAAGTCGGCATCTGCGGCGAGCACGGCGGAGAACCGTCATCGGTTGAGTTCTGCCACAGGGTAGGACTGAACTACGTCTCCTGCTCGCCCTTCCGCGTTCTGACGGCGCGCCTGGCGGCAGCGCAAGCCGCGGCAGCCGATAAGTTGAAAGTAGAAGGCGGGAGAACGAAATAGATCCCACCGCGGAGAACACGGAGGACACGGACAGGAGGCAAACTCCGTGTCCGCTGTATCCTCCGTGGTTTGTTATCCGATGATTGTCATTACTGCACCCGCTGCAACCGCGTAATCAGCTTTTGCGCGAAATTCTGCTCTGACTCCGACCACAACAGGCGGGCATTGGCGCCAGAATTCTTCTCGACCTTGCTGCTGAACTCCACCAACTTCTGCACGTTGGCCCGCACTCTCGCCCCGGCTTCGTCGGTCAGCGGCACATCTTCCTGAAGAAAAGGCGAGTCCAGGCCCAGGTCCACCTGGATGTGGCCTTCCTGCTGATACACCCCGTCATCAAACTCGAGGCCATGGACCAAAAACTTCACCGGCGACGGCTGCCGGGTCCACTCCCCATTTTCCGCCACTACCCACAGGTCCCAAAAAGCTTCAAACATGTACGCATAGTCTTCATGCAACAGATCAGAGGCAATGAGCACGGCCTCTTCCGCCGAAACCCCAGGCCTGAAACGCCGTTCAAGAATGGTAGGTTCATTCCAGGAGACAGGATGAAGAGCCAAATAAGTGATCCCGGGCTGCGCTACCGAAAATGAAAACTGGCGCATCACAGCCAGGGCGTGAGGCAACATGTCGTCCACATCAAAAGTGGAAAACCAAAGACTCAAGTAAAGAGGATCAGGCATGCAAGACGCGGACACGGCCGCTGGATGTATTCTAACTTGTCACGCATTCCAAATTGTCAAGCCCTGAGCTGCGTAGTGGGCTACTTTGAAACAAGATGAACGTAGCCCCACTTCCCTGAGCTGTTGTCTTTTGACACTCCTCCAGCCGCGCTGATAACATCAAACCTCAGTCGCAGGCTCCCGCCTCAGCATGTGGTCCCCGTCGTCTAGCCTGGCCTAGGACATCGCCCTTTCACGGCGGTAACACGGGTTCAAATCCCGTCGGGGACGCCAACGCGGTAACACGGGTTCAAATCCCGTCGGGGACGCCAACAAGACCAAGGGTATCGAAAACCGTCCCAAGGTCATCAATCGAAAGGCCTTTACCCGTTTCAAAGACCTTGCGTTTTATCCACCATGTCAGTCCCTCGGGGAACAGTGCGTTCTGAAGCTCACGCTTACGATGAAGTCCACCTTCGCGCCATGCCTGTTCGAAGTTGATCACCTCGGCCTCGGCCTGTTGCATCAAGTCTCTGTAACTTGATTTCTCGGCGTCCAAAGACCCCATTGTTTCTTCGATTCGGGCCATTTCTTCAGTGATGCTTGTCTTCATGGTCCTGAAGTCCTCATCAGATAGGTGGCCGTCAATCTTCTAACTCTTCTTTTGATGCAGCAGCCTTGCAACCCTTCCTCCAGTCACCTACTGTTCGACGGGCAGCCCGCACGACCAGTATTTCTATCGTCGACCTCACCTCATGGTGTCGGGCCAAGTCACTCCACCTCGACTGGACCTTGCGAACGAAGATCTGATTCGCGCGCATGTTCATGCTGTTTGGCTCGCTGAGTCAGGTATGAGCTTGGAGAGGTCGCTGAAAGACATGCTAGACGTTTCGGGGGAGCCGCCGAGCTTGAGGTTACTCGATTCAAAGAAGGCGGATGTGGAAGATCAGACCTGTCGATCGCGGGCTAACAACCGTGCCAAGCGGGTGCTATCGTCCGTTTAGGCGAACATCGGCGCTGGTCACAGAGTGGTCACAAAACTGTGGCCACCTCGACACATTAAGTTGTTGATTGAAAAAGTAGTTAGCCCGGTTGATCGTAGCCCTGAAAAGGCTGGCGTCGGCGGTTCAACTCCGTCCCTGGCCACCATTCTTTTGCTACGCGAAGTGGCCAGGACTGCTGCAACAAAGGATCCTGCTGTGTCTAATGCAGCTTTGCAGGAAGTGCGCAACCTCGTGGACAACATGTCACTCCGGAACCAGGCGCAGATCCTCGCCACGGAGCCTGAAATTTATTTACGGGCCGGTGACGAGGATCGTGCCAGGAAAGCGTTGGGCGAATTGGTTATCATGGCCGGAAAGCTCTACCGCCATGACAGTGACTTGGGCGATCCGAATCAGG
Organism: Terriglobia bacterium; assembly: GCA_963816025.1. Taxonomy (GTDB): domain Bacteria; phylum Acidobacteriota; class Terriglobia; order Terriglobales; family Acidobacteriaceae; genus JAIQFF01. The sequence continues at coordinate 79,358 of CAWFJA010000004.1, read as the reverse complement.
CTTTCAAAGGAATGTGGCCTTCGGCGAATCTGTGGCGCCGTTGCATAGAGTTCGCTGCGAAGCTTACCCCGAGCCCCGCGGAGGAAATCATTGCCGACATTCCCGACCCTGAAATCAAGACGTTTGAGCGGGCCGCATTGGCGATCTCGCTGCTGGGTGCGGATAGTCTGCCACTTTCGACTATGGAAAAACAGGAAGAACGGCTACAGCCGAGGTCATGTACCCTGGCGCGGTCGCGAATTTTGCCGTGGTTTTGAATTTAGTACGACTCCGTTTCCCGTTCCCCGGCGTGCAACCGTTACGAACGGCAATTTGTTTGGACAATCGACCTATAGGTGGCTTTCGGCGCGAGGCATCCAAAAGACAAGGTATTTGATACTCATGATGAATGTTCCCCAAGATTTCAACGGCGTGACTAGAGCTGAGTACAAGAATGGCTTTGTTCGCGTGCGTGAGAAAAGGAAAGGGCGCATGTTGCAAGTCCCCGTCACGAAGTTCCTCTGAAATCTTCCGGGCGGGGGCTCGGCCCAAGGTTTCGCGTCTGGCATAAGCGTCTGTATATGGAGGCTATGCCCTGGCAACGGCAACGATTCTCCGGACTTGACAGGAGGAGTATGACATCTTCTCTGCGCCGGGCCTGTCGCAAATTTAAACACCTGATTGAGATGGTTTCTGCGAGGTGCGATCCATGCTCAACCATTGAGTATTCGGCAGGTATCGGACCCGGCAACCACTTCATTTCAAGCGTTCACGGTCTGGCGTCGTCACTTTTAACTGGGATTGATTTTGCAGCCCCTGGATAGCGTCGGCGATCGCGAAGACAACTTGTTCATCCCCTATACCTGTATTAATCATCAAGTGGTAAAGCGCGCGAGTTGGCCAGTCGGCGTGGAAATAGTGCTTTACGAAGGCCATGCGTTCACGATCAACCGTGTCCAGTAGGTGTTCGGCTTCGCGGACGTCTTTCCCGCTCGCAAGAAGCCTACGGAGCTTTTCTGAACGAGGGGCATACAGGAACACGTGAAAGGTGTCACTACGGTTTCGTAAAAAGTATGGCGCGCCCCGGCCCACCAGAATGCTATTTCCCTCTGCGGCAATTTTGAGGGCGGCGGTTTCCATCATTGTGACCATGCAGTCGGCGTCGAACATTTGCGAATCGGTTAGGGGAACGCCGCGGTCCGAACCACCACGAAGAAAGAGTTTTGTGAGGCGGTAGAGTCGGCTGTCGACCTTCTCATCCCGGCTTTCCACCGCGGCACAGTCGACTTGTGCCAGGGTTGCTATTTCCTGGCTGAGCGACTGATCCCAAAGTTTCCAGCCCATGTGGGCTGCCAGTTTCCTGGCGATCGCTCCTCCTCCGCATCCGTATTCGCGTTCTATGGTGACGACTCGAAACACGGCTCTTCTCCTGTTTCCACGCGGTGTTCGCGCCTTGGGAGCGTCCGCGAGGCGGTTAGTGTAGACCGGTTTCAACTGTTTGACAACTACAACAGTTGTCTTCTACACTGCGCGTGGGTTGCGTAGGGCGGCTCAATGAGCTCGATTACTCGCGTTCACATGCCCCGCGTTGCAGTGCCGTCGCAGTTCTTACCGTCCGATGAAGGCATCTCCCCGCAAAACGGCCATTTCATGGGTGCAATCAGGCCGCATCCTGCTGCGCGGATACGCGCTGGATGGCCTGGCTGGGAATATATCGTGGGCCGCCGCGGCTTATCTGACGCTGGTCGGGGAGTTGCCAGACCGCCCAACCGCAAGGCTCTTTGAGGCGATCCTGGTTTCGGTGATCGATCATGGCCCGACTCCCCCATCCACTCTCGCGGCATGCACCGTGGCAAGCACCGGAGCTTCGCTGGGAAGCTCCGTTGCCGCAGGCATTCTTGCGGTAGGCAAGTCACACGGAGGGGCGATCGAAGACTGCATGACGGTGCTGGAGCGTTGCGTCGGTTTGAACCAGGATCCGGAAGCGGCCGGGGCCAGAGTAGCGGCCGAATATCGGGCGCGGGCGCTGCGGGTCCCCGGGTTCGGCCATCGGCAACATGCTGCGGACCCTCGCAGCCAACGATTATTCGAATTGGCCAGTGAAGTCGGTCTGTCAGGACGCTATGTGGCGCAGGCGCAAGCCATGGAAAGGCTGCTGTCTCAGGCTGCAAGCAAGCCTGTGCCGCTGAATGCCGATGGAGCCATCGCCGCTGTTCTTTGCGAAATAGCTTTCCCGAAGTCAGCCGCGAATGGCATCTTCATGCTCGCTCGGGTTCCCGGCCTGATAGCGCACAGCCTGGAGGAGCAGGCGCGCAATCGCCCGCTCCGAGCCATCGATTCCGATGCCTATGAATATGACGGTCCGGGCCTTCGCACGCTGGAAGCATCCCAAAACGATAGGGAACCGGTAGATCGATCCTCGACCAAGGAAAGGAACTTGTGAGTCGTTTCGACCTCGCGGTAGTAAACGGCACTCTCGTGATCCCGCATACCGGCCTGGTAAAGGCTGACCTTGGCGTCAAAGACGGACGCATCGCGGCGATCGCCGACAAAATCAGCACCCATGAGGCAGAAACAGTTGTCGACGCGAATGGCAAGGCCGTGTTTCCGGGTGCGGTGGATTCGCACTACCATGTCGGCATCTACCGGCCCTTTTCCGAGGACGCGGAAAGTGAATCTCGATCCTCTCTGATTGGCGGCGTTACCACTCTTCTTAGTTACTTCCGCACCGGGCACCACTACCTGAACAAGTCGGGTCCGTACCGCACGATCTTTCCGGAAGTTCTCGAACTCGCCGCCGGACATTTTTATACAGACTATGGGTTCCACCTGGCGATCATGACGGCCCAGCAACTGCTGGAGGTCGATGATCTGGTCGAGAAATATGGGGTCGGTTCATTCAAGTTTTATATGTTCTACAAAGGCTTGAATCTGTCCGCTGACTCTACCCGTGGAAACGACTACACCATGGCGGATAATTACGATCTCGGCCACCTCTACTTGCTGATGGAGAAGGTCTCAGCGGCTGCGCGTAAGCATGCCGGCAGTGGGCGGATCGCACTCAGCCTTCATTGCGAGAATCCGGAATTAATTCGCGTGTTCATCGAGAAAGTAAAGGAGGAAGGCTTGCAAGGGTTGAAAGCCTACAGTCGAGCGCGGCCTCCTTTGACGGAGCACCTGTCCATATTGGAGGCGGTCTTGCTGGCCGAAGCCACGGGATGCCCGGTCAATCTGCTGCACCTAAGCAGTCGGCAAGCGCTGGAGGCTGGAATACGCGCGCGGCGCGAACATCCGTCGCTCGATATCGTTTTGGAAACTACGCTTCACCACTTGACCCTGACCTGTGAAACGGCTGGAGGCGTAATCGGCAAGGTCAACCCTCCCATACGCGGCCAGGAGGATGTCAACTACCTGTGGGAGGGCATTGCCAGTGGGGAAGTTGATACGGTCGTCAGCGATCATGCCTGTTGCATGGAAGAAGAAAAAAAAGACGCTGACCTGTGGGGCTCGCTGCCTGGTTTTGGCGGATCTTCCCTTCTGTATCCCACATTGCTCTCTGAAGGATTCCACAAGCGCAATGTGCCCCTCACCCGGATCAGCGAAATCGCTGCCGCGAATCCGGCGCGTCACTTTGGTTTGTTCCCGCAAAAAGGCGCCATTACCGTGGGCGCCGATGCCGACTTTGCCGTGATTGATTTGAATGAAACCCAAACGGTGACTCCCGAGTTGCTGCAGTCGGCGCAGAAGTTCACGCCCTTCCGCGGACAAAAACTCAAAGGTTGGCCCAGTGAGACGATCCGACGGGGCGAGATCATGATGAGGAATTCGCGGGTGATCGGACAAGCCGGTGGCCGATATATTCGCCGTCCGGTGGCGGTGCATGGCGCCGCCGACCGCCGGTTCCCCAGCATCGCTGAAGCGATGAATAAAAAGTAGAGAATATTAAAAAGTTTATCTTGACAGCGAGGCCAGCCCGCACGAAAATCAATGACCGAGACAATTGTTTGCTTTTATAAACAGTTGAAACGGGGCAGCCAATCAATAGGAACTCGAATCACAAAAGCTGCATCACCAGTTTAGCCCAGAAGCGGTCATTATTCTCGTAAAGCATGTTTTTAAGTGGAACTCAGGAGAGATCTCATGGCAGGCGAACAAATTACGGCGATTGAAGCTACCTATGTGCTGGTGCCCGAAAATGGGGCGCAGACAGTAGCGCGAGACAAGACGGTAGTGGTCGAGGGCGACCGGATCAAGGAAGTGTGCGATCACTACGACGGCCCTGTCGACCGCCGCATCAAAGCCGAGGGCCGACTGCTTTCTCCCGGCTTCATCAATTGTCATACCCACGTGGGGTGCGCGACCTATTCGCGCGGCATGGCGGAAGATCGCGACCTGGTAGAGGGCAGCGCCTTCTATCACTATTTTGTGCCGCTCTTGACCATTGGATACAAGCATTTCACGACTGAGGAATATTCCGCCCTGTTGGAATGGGACATCCTGGAAATGATCAAGAAGGGATCCACCACGATTCTGGAGGAGAATTTCGGAGGTTACGACAGCGTGACCGAGATTGTGAACCGTCTGGGGAACCGGGCGTACATCAGCTATAGCTATCCCAACCAGGTGAGCAAAATTGGCTACCTGAAGGATGGCAAGCTGTGCTACGACAAGCCCGATCCCGTTGAAGTCGGCAAGGGGTTGAAGAAGGGCCTGGAAATGTATGACAGGCACAATGGCTCCGCCAGCGACAGGATTCGAGTGCGCTTGAGCCCCACCGGTCCCGACACCTGCCCACCTGAGGTCTTGCGGGACACCAGGAAAGCGGCGGACAAGTTGGGGTGCGGCATCAGTATCCACGCCGCTCACCATTCCACCGAAGTGAACTTCTGCAAGAGCGTCTTCCACGCCAGTCCAATTGAGCATCTGGCTAACACGGGCATTCTAGGCCCGGACGCCATCATCACTCACGTTACCTATACAGATGATAAAGACCGGAAGTTGCTCGCAGAGTCGAACTCAACCGTAGTTCACTGTTCCTATCGCAAAGCTCGAGAGGCAGTGATCAGCCCCTATCACGAGTACGTCGAGAAGGGCATTAACGTCGCGCTTGGGACCGACTCGTTTTCCAGCGATATCACCGAGACCATCAAGATGGCCGGTGTGTTGGGCAAGATCCGCATGGAGCGGGTAGGCGTGCCAACCGCATTCGAAGTGATGGGTTCGGCAACACTGTCGGGTGCAAAAGGGTTGAATCGCGACGATCTCGGTCAAATTAAAGCGGGTGCAAAAGCTGACCTTGTGCTTATCGATCTCACCAAGCCCCATAATTTCCCGGTCATCGAGCCGGTCAAGAACTTTGTCTACTACTCGTTCGGGACGGACGTGGAAACGGTCATGGTCAACGGCAAGATTGTCATCGAAAATGGGGTGGCTCTGACCACGAACGAGGCTGAGCTGCGCAAGCGAGTGCAGGCCGCGGCGGACCGCATATGGGCGATTGCCGCCCGTGAAGGCGCACTGCCGGGCGTCAATTTTGTCCCAAGTAAGAAGGAGCCGGTTGCTGTGTAGTTTGTGACGCCAAGGGAAGGGGAACGATAAAAGATGTCGTTCGAGCGGCTTGTGGTGACCCCGGAGAAGTGGCAGGGATCTAAAGAAGACGGCTCGCCTGCGGTCAGGGCGGGAGACCTGCTGTTCATCGCCTCCCAGCATGCCATTGATCCCAACCATAAGACTCCGGCTGCGACGAATGCGGGTGCTCAAGCCAAGGTAGCGCTCGAGCGCATTCGTCAGATCGTGACCGCGGCCGGAGGCACGATGGACGACATTGTGGACGTCGTGGCTTTCTTCCTCGACATCCGCGATGCTGAAGACGTGCTTGAAGTGTCCCGCGAGTTTTTCAAGAAAGACTATCCCGCGTGGACATTCATGGGAACTCAGGGGTTGCCGCAGCGTGGTTCGGTGGTGCAAATTCACGCCGTTGCTCATCTGGGGAAAGCCAAGAAACAATGCATTACGCCAGATAGTCTGGGCTGGTGGCGCAAATATCCCATTTCAGGAGCCTGCCGTAAAGGCGAGTACCTGTTCATTTCGGGGCAGATGGCGGCCGACCTTGACGGCAACATCACCAACCCTGGCGACCACGCGGCCCAGTCCCGTTATATTTTTCACCGGCTCGAAGAATTAACCAAGCTGGCGGGCGGCAATTTCAAAGACGACGTTCTGGATCTGCTCTCGTTCAGCATCGATCCCCGCAGCTTCAATCCCATGTGCATCGAAGTCGGCTGCAAGGAATTCCTCACCATGCCCTTGTCGCAGGCGCCGTCGTGGTCTGTGATCGGCAGCACCGGATTGTTCAAGCATCTTGCCTTCCATACGGTCAGAGCGATTTGCGAGATCGGTAACGGTAAGGCCGTGGCGTTTACTCCCAGCAGTATTTTCTGGAGATATTTGCCCGTTTCCGGAGCGACCAAAAAAGAAGGCGGTCACTTGCTATGCATCGCGGGTGAGGTCGGAATGGATATGGATGGTCAGATCGTCTCCCCCGGAAATCCCGCGGCGCAGGGACGCTACGCCTTCAACCGTATTAAAGAGGTGGTGGAGATGGCGGGAGGCACGATGGCCAACATCGTGGACATCATCTCGTTTCACAAGGACGTTCGCGCCATACCCGACATTCAGGCCGTCGGCAGAGAATTTTTTAAGGGCCAGCCGCCGGCGTGGACTGCCGTGGGCTATCCGGGCGGCTATTTCGAGGGGCACTTGCACGAGATATGCGCCCGAGCCTGGTTGCCCTAGGCCGCATCGCAGCAGGATTATTTGGGCTCATCATTAAAAGTAGAGCAGGGAGCAGAGAATGTCCGATAGCAGCTACAAAGCCATAGATATTTCTATTAACGCGTTCTTGCCCGAGAGTTCCTACAAACATCTTTCGCTGGGTTTGTGGAAAGCGTCGGGTCCGGCCTATGAAGAAAAAGTGCGGAAAGGTTGGACGGCGGAGTACATGGTTGAAATGATGGATCGGGGGAATGTGGAACTTTCCTGCCTGATCTCGCTATGCTCCGCGAATGGCGTGGGCGGGGAAGAGTTGATTGTTCCTATCGATGAAGTCATTCCCGTCATTCAGAAATATCCCAAGAGATTTGTAGGGCTGGTTGGTCTTTCGCCGCTGCAGAAATGGGGAAGCCCCTACTATCCGCCTCTCTATATTGAGCGCGCGGTGAAGGAACACGGATTCAAGGGGGTACACATGTATCCCCACTGGTTTGGCATCAGAGTCAACGACCGGCGCATGTATCCGATTTATGAAAAGTGCGCTGAACTCGATGTGCCCATCTCGTTCCAGACCGGGCAGGGAACCATGCGGTCCAATTCGCGGGTGGTGGCGCGTCCAATTTGGATCGACGAAATCGTGCGTGACTTCCCCACACTTAAAGTAATTGCCCTGCACAGTGGATATCCCTGGGAGGATGAACTGGTCGCGCTCGCCGTCACGAATGAGTATGTCTACATTTGTCCGGATGTTCCACCCCCACGACTGTGGCACTCGTCCATCGTGTCGTACATCAAGGAGGAAGGCCGTTTTGAAGGTATGGCCGGAAGCGACAAGGTCCTCTGGGCCACCGACTTTCCCTTGCAGGAACCCGACAAATCCTTGGCCGAGGTTGATGCGCTTGGACTGAAGCCTGAAATACGCCGCAAGCTGGTACGGGACAATGCCATCAAGATTTACAAACTCAAGGTTTGACGAACCAGCCCGGCCGGCGAAGCGATGAACCAGGTGGGGAGAGGGCGATGATCCAGGCAATTGATGTTTGTATTAATCCGTTTTTCCCGGAGTTCAAGGACAAATACTCGCGCTTCGGATATTGGAAATTCCTCGATGGCGGCGCCTACCAGAAGGCGCAAAAGAGCTGGACGGTCGAGAAGCTGATCCAATCGATGGATGAGGCGAAGGTCGAGATGGCGGGGTTGGTGGCCTTCTGCGCCTCCAACCCGGTCAACGGCGAAGACTGCTTTATTGCCGCCGCGAGTTTAAAGCCTATTCTTGATTCTCATCCGGCCGCCTTTTTGGCATTGTCGGCGTGAATCCCTTGCTGACAATTCGGGATGAATATTATGCGCCGCGATATATCGAGCGCGCGGTCAAAGAGTTCGGCTTTAAGGCCGCCCATCTGGCCTTGCATTGGTTCGGCCTGCAACCGAACGACAAGCGCCTGTATCCCATTTACGAAAAGTGTCTGGAGCTGGGTATACCGGTCATAGTGCCGCTGGGCGCGGCCCCTCCTCGTTCCGGAGCGCGAAATGTGGCTGAGCCTCATTTGCTCGACCCTGTGATTGGCGACTTCCTGGACCTGAGCATCGTTGGACAATCGATTGGATATCCGTGGGAGCGCGAATCGGTCTATCTGGCCCGCAATAACGCGAATTTCAGCGTTCTGGCTGATTCGCCCGTGCCCGAGCAGTGGATCGCCGATTTTGTGGGCTTCATCAAGCAAGGCCGATTTCCAAAACACGATGCCGGCAGCGATCAGGTGATGTGGGGGTCGGGCTATCCCTTCAAAAATCTGGCGCTATCCCGCCGCCAGTTTGACGCGATTGCGTTCAGCGACATTATCAGCTCTCAGTTGCTCCGGGAAAACGCGCTTCGCATTTTCAAGCTCGACATCCGCTGAAAGGCAGGCCTCAATGGCATCGAGTCTGCGTGGCTGGAAGCTGCTGTTGTTGCTGTGTCTGGCGAACGTGGTGGCCTACCTCGCCGTCTTTGAGCTGCCGCCGATCATCGGCGACCTGGTGCGCGACTTTCACATCAGTTATGCGCAGGCGGGCCTGTTCATGAGCGTTTACGCTTTAGTGCGCATGATCGGCAGCCTGATGGCGGGCGCATTCAGCGATCGCTACGGAGTGAAGCACTTCGTTGTCGCGGGCTTGGTGCTGGTTGCGGTGGCAGGTTTTCTTTGCGCTCACAGCAGCGGCTACGCTTCCATGCTCGTGTATCGGACCATGATTGGAATCGGCGCCACGCTGATCTTCATTCCCGGCTTAGCCGCCTCGATGTATCTACTCAAGCCCCAACAGGTCAATCTGGCTACCGGGGCGTTTTTCACTTCCATGAATGTGGGGCTGACCCTTGCGCTCTTAATCACTCCCATCATGGCGGCGGCATTTACCTGGCGTACTCCGCTCAACCTGTTCGCCGGCATCGGTCTGCTGGTCGCGCTGATGTTCTTCATCTTCACCCGGGGACAAACTCTGCAGGCGTCTGGGGACGCCCCTGTCAGCAGCCAGAGCAGTGCACTTGTGGTGGGTGCGTACTCGATTCGTAACTTGCCGCTCGTGATGGTCTGCATCGGCTACTTTCTGATGCTGTTCCATACCTACGGAATGATTACGTGGTTGCCGGAATATCTGAAGGTGGCACGCGGCTATCCGCCGGCGGATGTAGGGAGAGTGTCGATGACGCTGGGGCTGGTCATGATACCCGGAACTTTTATTTCAGGATGGCTAGGGGACCGGATTGGAGCTTGGGGAATAGGCATGGTTGGCGCGGTTCTCTGCGGCTTCTGCCCCGCCTTGCTGATTTTGTTGCCGTCGATACCCTTGCTTGGAGTATTGGCCGATATCTGCTTCCTGGCATTTGGAATTTGCTTTCTGGTCGTCCCGCTCACCAGCATCCTCAGTTACCTTGTGCCTGCCAAAGATAACGGCAAAGCGGTTGGCCTGGTGCATACGACCGGATACGCGGGATCGATCGCGTCCACCTACCTGGGAGGGTACCTGCTCACTATCACTGGCAGCTACACCTGGCCATTCATGTTGTATGTCGGTTCCATGGTTGTCACGCTGCTTCTCTTGCTTCTGCTGCACAAGTATTACGCCGCAGCCGAGACGGGGCGAAGATTGTCCCCGGTTGAGGCCGTCTCGGGATAGCGATCGCCGATGCCAGGATCGCTCGGCAAAGCGTGTTCGGACGGCGGCTGGCAGCCTTCCCAATTACTCGTGAAACAAAGGTGACTTGAAATGGCGCGTCGATCAGCGAGTTCACGGAGAGGCGCAAGATCGGAGGCTCCCTCATCTGCCGGCTCAGCGGGGGAGGGGATGCGGAAAGACAGCTCAGACTTGATGCGCGGTGCGCGTAACTGCGTTAACGGATATTGCGCAATTCAGCCTGAAGAGCGCGTGCTGCTGTGGTTGGATCGCACCGACAAAGTCGATTCTAAAGTAGTGGAGGCCCTGGCTCGGGCCATTGATGAAACTGGCGCGCCGCTTAGCATTCTGCAAACCGAAGCTCCCATCTTCCGATATGGGGAGAGACTGTCAAAGGTTGAAGAGGCGGCAATCTCGAACGCCAATGTCCTGATGCACGTCTTCGATTTAGAGAATGCGGCCTCGGTGGACAATGCCGACATCTACCGCTGTATGTGGGAGAGCGAGCTGCGAGTCACTTCGGTCATCGCTACCACTCCCCAGGTAATGACCTCCGACTGGGCCCATTACCCACCAGAGTTGCATTACTACATGTGGATCAAATCGGCGCGTCTGCTTCACGGTACCGAGGCTCGTTTGACCGATGATGTGGGCACCGACCTTCGGATGAAACTCTTTCCCTGGCCGGAAGGGGATCCGTTTTCATCATCGTGGGCCAGCGTCGATAAGAAGGCCAAGGTGCACCGCCCCGCAGGGACGTGGGAATTTTTCCCTGGCGGCACAATAGCGATTTGCCCCAAGGAGGTCGAAGGCACCCTGGTATTTGAATTTCTTGAGGGTTTTGCCGGCTATTTGAGCGAGCCGATTCGATTGACGATCAAAGACCACTGGGTGACAAAAGTTGAAGGGGGAGAAGAGGCCAGGTGGCTCAAGGAGCGAATGCGCCAATACAAAAACGGCTCGTACTTCTGCGAATTTGCCTGGGGAATTAATCCGCGAACTCCGCTGCAGGAAGCCCTCAAGGTCAAAGCTCCAGACAGCCTTCTGTTTCGCCGGGCGGGCAGCTTTCATTGCGCTGTAGGACTATGGCCGGGCATGGGTGTACCCAGCCCTTTTCACTGGGATGGCGGCGGACTGAAGGCAACCCTCACGCTCAATGACAAGACCGTCATTGATCGGGGATATCTCACTATGCTCGACGATCGAGACGTGCGGGAGTTGGCGTCGAAGTACGGCAATCCAGACGACTTCCTGTCCTACGAGAGCTAGGTTGCACAAGAGTTAAACCAAGCGGAGGAAATTGGTCTTGCAAGAGAGCGTATCTCAGGAAGGTCCGATCACCGCAGTTCGCGCCAGTTATGTGGTAGTGCCCGAAAACGATACCCATCGCGTCTTGCGTGACAAGACGGTGGTGATCCGGGGAGACCGCATCGAGCAGGTGTGTGACGATTACGCCGGCCCCGCCGACGTCAGGATCAACGCAGACGGCAGACTGCTCTCTCCCGGATTCATCAACGCGCATGTGCACACTGGAGCCGCCACCTACGTCCGTGGACTCTGCGAGGACCGCGATCTTCTTCCGGGCAGCGCCTTTTATCACTACGTAGTGCCGCTGATCGCGGTGGGCGCAGCCAACTTCAGCCTCGAAGAGTTCGCTGCCGTGATCGAGTGGGACATGCTGGAGATGATGAAGAAGGGGTCCACCACCATTCTCGAAGAAAACTTCGATCATTATGAAGTTCTGGTGGAGGTCGTCAAACGTCTGGGGAATCGGGCCTATCTTAGCCCGACATATCCGTCTGGCCACGGCAACATCGGCTACATCAAGAATGGAAAGCTGCAATACGACCGCCCCAAGGAGGGCGCGGTTGCCGCCGGGTTGCAACGAAACATAGATCTGCACGGGGAGTTCAACGGAAGCGCAAACGACCGCATTCGGGTTCGCTTGAGCCCCACCGGGCCAGACACTTGTCCGCCTGAAATTTTGCGGGAGACCCGCAAAGCAGCGGACCGCATGGGTTGCGGCATAAGCATTCATGCGGCGCATCACAAGACCGAATTCGAGATCTGCCGGACCAAATTTGACGCCACACCGATCGGCCATCTTGCCAACACCGGTATCCTCGGCCCTGATGCCGTAGTCACCCACGTCACGTTCACGGATGACCACGATCGTCAGTTGCTTGCCGATAGCCACTCCACGGTGGTGCATTGCTCTTACCGCAAAGCCCGCGAGGCCGTCATTGGGCCGTTTTGGGAGTATTTGCAAAGAGGAATCAACGTGGCGCTGGGCACCGATTCTTACTCGAGCGACATCACCGAGACGATAAGGATGGCTGCCGTTCTGGGCAAAATAAAACTGGAACGGGTGGGCGCGCCTACCGCGGCCGAGGCGTTTGACGCCGCCACGATAGGAGGCGCTCGCGGATTGGGTCGGACCGATCTGGGCCAGATCAAACCCGGGGCCAAGGCCGATCTCGTGCTGATCGATTTGACCAAGCCGCACAATTTCCCCGTCATCGATCCGATCAAGAACTTTGTCTACTACTCCTCCGGCGGGGACGTCGAGACCGTAATAGTCGATGGAAAGATCGTTGTCGATCACGGACGAGCGATGAACACAAACGAGGACGAACTAAGGGAGCGAGTACGTTCAGCCACACAACGCATCTGGCGACTGGCTGACGAGCAGGGGGCTGTCGACGGTTTAAGGCCTGCTCTCAGATCGGAGCAGGCATGACAACGTTCCAGCGAAAGGGAATCAAGACAACGGCAGGCGCTTCCACGCAAGCAGTTTCGCCGGCGATCCGTGCGGGAGACTTGTTATTCATCAGCGGCCACCCTTCCGCGCATGGGTTGTCCACCGGAGGCGATGTTCGAGAACAAGCTAGGACAGCCTTCCGCGAGATCGAAGAAGTCGTTGCCGCCGCCGGCGGCAAGATGTCCGACGTGGTGGAGTTGCTGGCTGCATTTGTCGATATCCGCGACGTAGACGATGTTCTCGATGTGGCTCGGGAGTTCTTCACCGCAGATTATCCTGCGTGGACGGCGATGGGCACCCAGGGTTTGCAGCATAGAGGTTCCAAAGTTCTAATTCATGCGGTAGCCCACCTCGGAGCCGAACGAAAGCAATGCTTTACTCCTGACAGTTTGCGCTGGTGGCGCAAGTACCCAATTTCCGGGGCATGCCGCAAGGGGCCCTACGTTTTTATCTCCGGGCAGATGCCGGTGGATACGGACGGGAACGTGGTTAACGCGGGAGATCACCGCGGCCAGGCCCGATATTTGTTCAGCCGCATGAAAGAGCTGGCTGAGTTGGCGGGCGGCAAACTCGAAGATGACCTTCTCGACATCCTGTCTTTCAGCATCGATCCGCGTTCGTTCGCGCCCATGTGTGAAATAAAGAACAGCGAGTTTCTTACTATGCCATTCGAGCAGGCGCCATGCTCTTCCATCATCGGCGCGACCAGCCTGCATAAGCATCTGGGCTTTCACACGGTGCGGGCTCTTTGTGAGGTGGGGAGCGGCAAGCCGATCGCTTACACGCCCAAGAGCCTGTTCTGGCGCTACTTGCCGGTATCCGGAGGTACGAAGAAAGAGAAAGGCCGTCTACTCTGCGTCGCGGGCGAAGTTGGCATGGATATGGATGGGCAGATCGTGTGCCCTGGCGATGCTGCTGCGCAAGCGCGATATGCCTTCAATCGCATTCGCGAGGTGGTAGAGATGGCGAACGGAACCATGGAGAATGTTGTTGATCTAATTTCCTTCCACAAGGATCCGCGTGACATCGACCTGGTGATGGAGATTTCCCGTGAGTACTTTCGCGGCGATCCTCCGGCTTGGACGGCAATGGGTTATCCGGGTGGGTATTTCGAGGGGCATCTGCATGAGATTCTCGCGAGAGCCTGGATTTCTTAACTGATGGAGTCGGAACTGGAAATGGCAGCGCAAGAAACCTCGCTCCCGGCAATCGATATCTCGGTCAATATTCATTTGCCCGAGCATTCGTACCGGCTTCTGCCTTTGGGCCTCTATAAGGCGGCTGGTCCCAGCTGGGTGGAGAAAATCCGTGCCGGATGGCCCCCGGAGTTCATGGTGGAAATGATGAGCCGCTCCAACGTCCAGCTTTCGTTGGTGATCTCGCTCTGGTGTGCGAACGGCGTAGGAGGCGAGGAATTGTATGTCGCGGCTGAGGAAATGTTGCCTATGTTCGCAGCCTACCCCACAAAATTCCTCGGCCTGGTGGGGATATCGCCGATCCGGGCATGGGCGGACAAATATTATGCTCCGAGATATATCGAACGCATGGTAAGGGGATACGGCTTCAAGGGCGCCCACATGTATCCCCACTGGTTCGGGATTCGGATTGACGACCGCCAAATGTATCCGATCTATGAAAAATGTGTCGAGCTGGACGTTCCCATCTCGTTCCAGACGGGTCAGGGTACGATGCGCTCCAACTCCCGCATTGTCGCGCGGCCTATCTGGATCGATAACATTGCGCGGGATTTTCCCGCTCTGAAGATCATCGCCTTGCACAGTGGATATCCGTGGGAGGAGGAACTCGTAGCGCTCGCAATCAATAACGATAACGTCTTTATCTGTCCTGACGTTCCTCCGCCACGCCTGTGGCACTCCGCCATTCTCGAATACCTGAAGGAAGAAGGCCGTTTCGCGGGCGCTGACGGCAGCAGCAAAGTTCTCTGGGCCACGGACTGGCCCTTGCAGGACCAGGAAACCTCGCTGAAGGAAGTGGAAGCGTTGGGCTTGACGCCTCAAGTCCGCAACAAATTAGTTCGGGACAACGCGGTCCATCTATTCAAGCTGGAGACGAATCTGTAAAGCGGAGAGCATTCTGATGAGCCAGATAGAAGAAGGGACGAGGCCCGGGGCGGATTCAACATCCCGGCCGTGGCTGGCTCTAGGGTTGATCTGCTCAGCAGTGTTTTGCGCTTTCATTGCAGTGTTCGCCATCCCTCCGCTGATGGGCATGCTCACCCGCCAGTTTCACGTCAACTATTCCAGGGTCGGACTCTTTATGACCGCCTACACCATGATTCCGACATTCGGGAGCTTGCTGATTGGCTTGTTCAGTGATCGCGTGGGCGTGCGAAACTCGCTGCTCTCCGGTTTGTCTTTGCTGGCATTGGCCGGCTTTCTTTCTGCTCTTAGCCAGAACTTCTGGGAAATGCTGGCCTGCCGGATCCTGATTGGAATTGGCGCGACTAGCATTTTTGTGCCGGGACTGGCCACCGTCCTCTATTTATTTCCCGCTGCGGGAGTCAACCTTGCTACCGGTGCATTCTTTAGTTCGCTGAATCTCGGTCTCTCGGTTGCGATGCTGGTCACGCCAATCATCGCCAGGGCCCTCGGATGGAGGCTGCCAATTGCTTTCTACGCCGCATTTGCGCTAATGATTGCGGCCGTTATACGGCTCTTTACGAACGGGTCCTTCTTCCATGGCGTAAGGAGCCCGAAGAGCGAAGACGCGGCAATACCGGGCCGGCAAGGTTCCAAAGCGGCACTGGTGCTGGTCAGCGCGAGTAATTTTCTTCTTTTCTTCCAGTCTTTCGGAATGATCACCTGGCTTCCGGAATATCTGGCCCAGCAACGCGGCTACCCACCCGCCCAGGTGGGAGGCATTTCCATGTTGCTGGGCTTGGTGGTTATACCCGGATCGATGTATGCAGGTTGGCTCGCCGATCGCATTGGCGCGTGGCCGGTGGCCGTCTCAGGCGCGACTTTGTGCGCGGTCTGCCCGGCTTTACTGGTTCTGACGCCGCAATTGAACACACCCGGCGTTGCGATGGATATTTTCCTCGTTGCGCTAGGAACCAGCTTGCTGACCATCCCACTCACGAGCGTTCTGGCCCGGTTGGTTTCGAGCGAGCATGGCGGAAAAGCGGTAGGCCTCATTTTGACGACCGGATACGGAGGCGCGCTGGTGGCCACATCTCTGGGGGGATTCCTGTTGACCGCGAGCGGCAGTTACACGTGGACTTTCTTGATGTGTTCTGTGTCCATGTTGTTGACGCTGACTCTTCTCGCGTTTCTCCGCCGGACTTACCAGCGGCTGGAAACGCACTCCGAGCTCCAGCAGGAAATGCTTTGATAACTGTTTACTAAAGCAGACAATTGACTTAGTATATGCTCGATCGGCGCGAGCGGGAAAAAGCTCCCAAAAGAGAGAGTCAATACGTGGGATACAGACTGGCGATTGACGTAGGCGGAACGTTTACCGATCTTTTGCTGTTCAACGAAAGCTCGGGCAAACTGGTGCTGGCCAAGACTCCCTCCACCAGCTCCGATCCCTCACTCGGGGTCCTTACCGGGATTCACAAAGTCGCTTCGCTCGCAGACATCGATCCCAACCAGCTATCCCTGATTCTGCACGGCACGACCGTGGCCACCAACGCAGTTCTTGAAGGCAAAGGGGCGCGCGTCGGACTGATCACCACCTCCGGGTTCGAGCAGATCCTCCATGTAGCGCGCGGACAAACTCCTGGCCCGCTGGCGGGCTGGATCATCATGATCAAGCCTGAGCCCATGGCCCCGCTGGAGTTAACTCTCGGCCTCAGTGCCCGGATGAGCGCGACCGGGGATGTGCTGGTTCCATTTGATGAAGACGAGGCGCGCAGACTGGTGCGGCGCCTTTGCGACCGGGGTATCCAGGCTCTTACCATTTCCTTGCTCAATTCCTACGCTAACTCCGAACACGAACGGCGACTGAAAGCAATTGCGGAGGAAGTCGCCGGCGACGTGCCGGTGACGGCTTCCTATGAAATTCTGCCGGAATTCCGTGAGTACGAGAGAACTCTCACCACCGTGATGAATTCTTATGTGCGTCCGCGGATGCGCCTGTATCTCGACGGAATGCAAAGAAGGTTGAAGCAGGACAAGCTGGTTACGCGCATGGAAATTGTGCGCTCTGACGGCGGCGTCATGAGCATGAAGGCTGCAGCTGAGCATCCCGTGACGACTTTACTGTCGGGACCCTCCGGTGGAGCAGTGGCTTCGGCCTATATCGGTGAGTTGTCGGGGTTTGCCAATGTACTGTCGTTTGATATGGGCGGGACTTCTACTGACGTGGCCCTGTCCCGTGACGGAATTCCATCCGTCATCCGGGAGACGAAAGTTGGACAGTATCCGGTGAAGGTAGCCAGTGTGGATGTCCACTCGGTTGGGGCTGGTGGCGGCTCCATCGCGCACGTGCCTATTACGGGCGCTTTGCGGGTGGGCCCGATGTCGGCGGGAGCGGATCCTGGTCCGGCCTGTTATGGGCGCGGAGGAACTGAACCTACCGTCACGGACGCCAACGTCGTGCTGGGTTACCTTCCTCCCGAATTGCTCGCCGGTGAAATGAAATTGGATGAAGCCAAATCGACTCAGGCAGTGCAGAAGATTGCGGATGCGATGGGTCTGCCCCTTCTCGACGCGGCGCAAGGCATTTACGACATCGTCAACGAGAACATGTTTGGCGCTCTGCGACTGGTTTCAGTGCAGCGGGGCTACGATCCTCGGGAATTTGCACTGCTGGCTTTGGGAGGCGCGGGGCCGCTTCATGCCAATGCGCTCTCCTGCCTGATCAACTCGTGGCCAACCATCATTCCCACGGTGCCCGGAGTGCTGTCAGCGCTTGGGTTTCTGCATGCCGACATAAAGACGGAGTTTTCCCGCACTCTGATACGGCCGGTGACGCGAATCGATTTGGCTGACCTGCGCAAAATGATGGACGAGTTAGGTGCGCGAGCCCGCTCCTGGCTGAAAAATGAAAACATCCCTGCTGCCAGACAACGCACTCAATTTCAATTCGATATGCGCTATTACCGCCAGGGTTATGAGTTTGCGATTGATGTGGAGCCAGGGTGGGTCGCCAACCAATCGGGCATGGAAGCGGTGGTGGAGAAGTTCAAAACCGTCCATCACCGTAACTACGCTTTCAATATCGACTACGAAGTCGAAATCGTGAACGTGCGGGTGATTGCGATTGGAGAAGTAAAGAAGGTTGAATTGCAGCGTCACCCTGTGAGCCCAGGTACATCCCAATCTGCTCAGACCGGTAAGCGGAAAATGTTTTATCGTGGCCAATCCCTGGCTGCCACGGTCTATGAGCGTTCGCGATTAAAGTCGGGCCATCGTATTCCGGGCCCGGCTGTCATCACGCAGGCTGATTCCACCACGTTGATTCTGCCGGGACACTACGGCGAAGTAGATCCCTATCTCAACATCCTGATTTGGCCGAACGGCCGAAGCCGAATGGCTGCCTCCAAAGTTTCTGCGCGCGAGGCTGGAGCCGGCCGTAGGAAGAGAGTCCGGAGCAAGCGGTAAGTATAGGGTCCGAGGAGCTATGGCAAAAGAAAAAGGATCTCGACAAAAAGGGAAGCGCTCCGCAGCTAAGGGTGCGGCGGCGTCCCTCGCCAATCCTGCCGCGACCAGCAAAGTGACTCTGGACATCATCGAGAACGCGCTCCGAAACGCACGACATGAAATGGACACAGTGCTGTTCCGCTCCGCGATGTCTCCCGTCATTCGAGAGCAGCATGACGGATTTCCGATGATCTGCCTGCCTGACGGGCGCATGGTGGTCGGCCAGTTTGGCTCGTACGTGAGCGGTTTTATCTCAACCTGGAAGCGTGGAATTGAGGAAGGCGATGTGTTTCTGATGAGCGATCCCTATAAATGCCGGGGCGCCATCTCGCACATCAATGACTGGATGGTTTTGATCCCCATCTTTCATAGAGGCGAACTGGTGGGGTGGGGTTCGCAATTCGGGCACACGATCGACGTGGGTGGCCCAGTCTCGGGCAGCCTGCCCACGGACGCGACCACGATATTCGGCGAGGGCACGCGCATCCCCCCGGTCAAGCTGTTCAGCCAAGGGAAACTGAATGACGACTTGCTGGATCTGATCCTCAACAATTCGCGCATGCCCACGATGAATTACTTCGATCTTATGGCGATCGTTGCGGCCTGCCGGACCGCCGAAAAGCGGGTCGCCGAGCTCTGCGAACGTTTCGGCCGCGAGGTGTACCTGAGTTCCTGCCGGGCCCTGCTCGACCGGACGTACCAGGCCATGGCGAAACTGATCCAGCAAAACCTGCCTGAGGAAAAAGTGAGTTTTGAAGACTACATCGACGATGACGGCCGGGGCAATGGCCCTTACAAAATGAAACTCACGATTTGGCGTGAGGGTGAGCACGGATATTTTGACTGGACGGGAACCGACGGGCAGGCGCCAGGTCCGATCAACTTCTTCCTCAACGAAGAAATGTTCAAGATGTTCATTGGCGTGTATTTGATCATGGTGTTCGACCCTCAGATATTGTTTAACGACGGTTTCTATCCGCTGTTGCACGTGATCCAACCCGAAGGGTCGCTGATTCTACCTAAATTTCCCGCGGCACTGGGCTGCCGAACCCATGCGCTCACCCGCCTCTTTGACGTGCTGGGCGGGGCTCTCGGCAATCAAGCCCCGGACCTGACGACGGCTGCGGGTTACGGCACATCGCCATATCTTCTTTACAACGGCTACGACCAGAACGGCGAATTCTTCCACCTGATGGAGATCAGTTTCGGCGGCATTCCCGGAAGGCCCATCGGTGATGGGATGGATGCGCATTCCTGGTGGCCACTTTTCGAGAATATTCCCAGTGAGTATCTGGAGACCTACTACCCGCTCACTGTTTTGGAATACGGATCTCGCCCCGATTCTGGTGGAGCAGGTTTCCACCGGGGAGGGAACGGCGTGCATAAGGTTTACCGCTTTGAAGCGGATGGTGAGATCGCCATTCATGATGACCGTGAACGCTCTCAACCCTGGGGCATCCTGGGCGGATTGCCCGGGGAAACCAGCAGCAAGACGCTGCTGCGTGCCAACGGTGAATCCGTCTCCTTGCCTTCCAAGATCTCATCCGTCGAAGTGCGGCGAGGCGACAGGCTCATTTACGACACGGCGGGTGGCGGTGGCTGGAAAAACCCGCTGGATCGGCCGGTCGAAATGGTGCAAGCCGATGTACGACGGAAACTGGTTTCGGTCGACAAAGCACGCGATGACTACGGGGTTGTGCTTTCGGCGGAAACGTTCGATGTCGATACCGCGGCAACCGAGAGGTTGCGCGAGCGCATTCGGCAGGACCGTGGAGACACCGGCAAGTTCACGTTTGGACCTGTTCCGCCGGCAATCGGCGTGCAACGGCGGGGGCAGGGTAAGTCTCGGGTTGGATAGATAAATCAGCTGGCGGGATCAACCGATTACCGCCACACAAGGGCGATCTGAATGACAAAGGCCGTGAGTTCGCAGGGTCCAAGAAGACCACTGGAAGGTTTGCGAATCCTGGAAATGGGGCAGTTGCTTGCGGGGCCGTTTGCCTCGGTTCTGCTGGCGTGGTTTGGGGCCGAAGTAATCAAGATTGAACCGCCGGGCGAGGGCGACCCTTTGCGCACGTGGCGCAGCCTCTACAAAGGTACCGCGCTGTGGTGGTACATCCTGGGAAGAAACAAGAAATCCGTAACCGTAAACCTTCGGACAGCCGAAGGCCAGGCAATCGTACGTCGTCTGGTCGATAAGGTCGATGTGGTACTCGAGAACTTCAAGCCTGGAACGATGGAAAAATGGGGTCTCGGGTACGAGGAGCTGAAGAAAATCAACCCGCGAATCATCATGGCGCGAGTATCCGGATGGGGCCAGGACGGGCCCTACAGCGGCAAGCCCGGGTTTGCCTCGGTGGCGGAGGCAGTGGGTGGTTTGCGTTTTGTCACAGGATATCCCGACAGCCCACCAGTTCGGCCCAATCTAAGTCTGGGAGATACTCTCGCGGGCCTGCATGCGGCGCTTGGCATTCTCGTGGCGGTGTATCACAGGGACGTGGCGGGGAGCGGCGTAGGACAAGTGGTAGATGTCGCGCTTTACGAATCAGTCTTCAACATGATGGAGGGTATTGTCCCCGATTTCGACAAGCTGGGCGTCGTGCGCCAGCGCGAGGGCAACCGGTTGTCGGGAATCGTGCCCACGGGTACATGGCGCTGCAGCGACGATAAATATGTCGTGATCGGAGGCAACGGAGACAGCATTTTCCGGCGGCTCATGAACGCGATAGGACGGCCCGATCTGGCCAACGACGCGAAGCTGGAGCGCAACAGTGGCAGGGTCAACCACGCTGCGCTGATTGATGATGCCATTGACGCATGGACACGGACGCACTCCCTGCAGCAAGTCATCGATACCCTGGAAAAAGCCGATGTGCCAGTGGGTCCCATCTACTCGGTCGCGGAAATGATTGACGACCCTCATTTCATCGCGCGGGGACTCTTTGAAACGCACAGGCTGTCCGACGGCACCACGGTAAAACTTCCAGCCCTTGCCCCCAAACTCAGTGCGACGCCCGGGGAAACCCAGTGGATTGGGCCAGAACTCGGAGCCCACAATGCTGAAGTGCTGGGCAAGCTATTGGGAATTTCGGGCGAAGAGCTGCGCAGGTTGGTAGAGAAGGGAGTCGTAGGCTCGACGAGAAGCACAGCTGGAGTTTCATGACCGGGTCAAATAATAACCCCGGCGTGAATGCGGGCGCTCTCGAGCGACGAAAGATCGACCTCCATGTGCGGGCGAGTCACTTTGGAGCTTTTCTTCAAGTCTTCAGGAATGTTGTCCCAGATTCGATTGCTGAAGATGATTTTGTCGTATTTGGCTGATTTTACGAACTTGCGAATGTCGCTGATCTTAGTGAAGGGAAGCGCGCTGATGTTGGTCTCAGGTTTGATTACGAGTTTGCGGTAGAGCTCGATCAAGAGGCTTAAAGAAGGGTAGTCCTCGTCGTCGAGGACAAGAACCAGATTCGCGGTAGACGGTAAGCGGCCGAGTTCTTTTACGGTTTGCTCGGTAAAGGTGAGGCCCAGCGGAATTACTTCAGCGTGATTTTGTACGATGCGCCGCACCTGGTCAAAGCGAATGTAATTGGTGAGAACCTTGCGAATTGCCCGCAGCTCTCTTTTGGAGAGAGCGGCCAATTCCTCGATAGAGTACCCGGGAACGTTGAGTTGCCAGATCACCGAGATATTGCTGGCCCGCTCGATCGCCAGGGATTTCGTGGCGTCGACAAATATGACAAAGGGAGACTGGGTCTCCTGCTCTCTTGCCTGCTGGTACAGATAGCGGGCGAAGGCGGATGGAGAAACACTCACTTCCCGTAAGCGGGTCAGGATGTCACGAGAAAGGGTTTCGCATTTTTCATGTACGGTGTCACGGCTTCCGTAACACAATTGTTTCTGTACCAGAACACCTTTGCCGTGACGAAGGTTTAAAACGCCCAGGGCTTGCAATTCGAGATATGCCTTGCGAACGATGTTGCGGCTGATCCCGACTTCTTGCTCCACTTCGCGGATCGATGGAAGGGTATCTCCGGGGCGCAGTTGTCCGAGCAATAGCGCAAGTTTTATTTTTTCCTGTATCTGGGCATGAGGGGGGAGCGGACTATGTTTGTCCAGTCTGAGATCCATGGTCGAACCCTCCAGGCGCGCAATCGACTGGTGCGCCTCAGCGCGGCTAATCATATACGAAGCGTTACCTGTTTCACTACTCAGGCAAAAGTTGTCTTCCGGGTCCGGTTGGTCGCGGGCCGGCAACGAACGTCGACGCGAGGTTGAAAGTAGTCCAATGTCGCCAGCTCAAGTCCATGTGGTGGAGGTCGGTCCGCGCGACGGATTTCAGATGGAATCGACGTTTATTCCCACCGACCTGAAAATTGAAGTCATCAATCGGCTGGCGAGCGCCGGAATAGGGAAGATCGAGGCCACCTCATTTGTAAGTTCGAAAGTGATTCCGCAAATGCGCGATGCCGAGGAAGTAATGGCCGGCATTCGACGGGTTCATGGGGTGCAACACACCGCTCTGGTGCCAAACGTCAAGGGGGCAGAGCGGGCCATTCAAGCGGGCGTGAGCGCGGTGCGAGTTGTGGTGTGTGTGAGCGAGACCTACAACCGCCGTAACGTAGGTCTCAGCGTGTCCGAATCCCTCGAGAATTGTCGCCGTATTCGCGAGTTAACCGAAAGCCGCAACATCGGCTGCGAAGCCATTCTGGCGCTGGCCTTCGGGTGCCCGCTGGAGGGCGATATCCCGGAAGAGAGAGTTGTCGAGGTGGCGAACCAGTTGATCGAGATGGGTTTTCGGGAACTATCCATCGCCGACTCCATCGGGGTTGCGAACCCCGCACAGGTCAGACGAGTCATCAGAAACCTGGGGAGACAGGCGTGCGGCGCCCATTATTCTTTGCATTTTCACAATACCCGCGGGTTAGGACTGGCAAATGTGCTTGCGGGAATTGAGGAAGGCGTGAATACCTTCGATTCTTCCTGTGGGGGACTTGGTGGTTGTCCAGTAGTTCCCGGCGGCAGCGGCAATGTTCCAACCGAGGACCTCGTCAACATGCTGGAGGAGATGGGAATGAGTACGGGCATTGATCTGGAACTGGTGATGGTGGCGACAAGAAAGATTCAGCAGTTTCTTAATCACCCCGTGGCCAGCCACGTGCTGATTTCGGGAACCAGAAAAACATTGTTCGAGCGGGCCGCGACTGGATCCTCGGCCCAGGTTCGATAGACGAAACAATCCGTTCCGGTGCGAACTGGGGATGTTTCGAGGCGATATTAGATGACGAGTCGCAAGAACACGAGAAAGCTCCTGGCAAAGCGAGGGTTTGCCGGCCAGGTCGGGTTCGGCCGGCGCCCGGCCGTTCTAATTATCGACCTTATCCGTGGATTCACCGAGGCAGCCTCGCCCCTGGCGGCCGACCTGCGCCCGCAAGTGGCGGCGGCGGTGAAATTGCTTCGAGCCGCTCGCAAAGCGGGCGTGCCGATCATTTTTACCACAGTGGAATATGACCCCAGCCTCAAGGATGCCGGCCTGTTCGTTCGAAAAGTTAGCGGCCTTAAATGGCTGGTTACCGGCTCTCGCTGGGTGGAGTTGCATCCTGCGCTGAAACGAAAAAAGGGGGAACTGCTTATCAAGAAAAAATATGCTTCCGCCTTTTTTGCCACTGACCTGGCTTCATTTTTGTCCACGCAGGGAGTGGATACCGTGATTGTGGGGGGATGCACCACCAGTGGATGCGTGCGGGCAACCGTGGTCGATGCTCTGCAGTACGGGTTGCACGCCATCGTTCCGCACGAAGCTGTGGGCGACCGGGCTGCCGACCCGCACGAGGCCAGCTTGTTCGACATCGACATGAAATATGGCGACGTGGTCGATCTGGAGGAAGCATTGCGCTACCTCCGCGAACTGTCCGGTTAGCCGCGAGCGGGCCGCCCGATTAGCGCGACCGATGGGCGGCATCGATCTTTTTATCTTGACAAGCGTAAGCAGAATAACAACAATTGTTTGATTCGTAAGACAGTTAAACGCTCGCGAAGCTGGTAGGGGGGATTTTTATGCCGGGTTATTCGAAAGACGTGGAAAGCCGGGAGGCAGGAATGTTTGTTCGCATCGCAAAACGTTTGACTCCGCTCCTCCTGCTGCTTCTGTGCACTCTGGTCAACGCTCCTTATGGGCGCGCTCAGGCTACCGCGACACTCGAAGGGCTGGTGAAAGATTCCAGTGATGCAGTATTGCCCAATGCCCAGGTAACCGCCACCGAGCTTTCCACCGGCCTGGCGCGAACCGTGACCTCAAATACCGGCGGCTACTATCGCATCGCCAGCTTGCCCGTGGGGAGTTACGATGTCACGGTCACGGAAACCGGATTCAAGAAAATACTGCTCAGCGGAGTCACTCTCAACGTAGGCCAGACGGCACGCGTCGATATCACGATGCAGGTCGGCGAAGTAAGCCAGGAGATTACCGTGCAAGGCACCGCCCCTTTAGTGGATACCTCCACTACGGGTGTGGGCGGAGTAGTGGAGAACAAACAGATTACGTCGATGCCCCTCAACGGCCGGCATTTTCTGCAACTCGGTTTGCTGATTCCGGGAGTTAGCGAGCCTCAGACCGGAAGCACTCAGAGCCAGTGGGGTACCGCTGGCGGTAACATCGGCTTTTCCGTGGCCGGCCAGCGTGATTCGTACAACAACTTCACTCTGGATGGCGTCAACGTCATGGACACCAACTACAACACCTTGACGGTCAGCCCGTCGGTGGATGCGGTTCAGGAGTTCCGGATTATTGCCGATGGCTATTCGGCCAAATACGGTATCGTGCCTGGCGCCCAGGTTGACATCGTGACACGCTCTGGCACGAATAACCTGCACGGTTCGGCGTATGAATACCTTCGCAATTCAGCTCTGGACGCAAAGAACTATTTCGACAGCGCAGACCAGTCGATTCCGCCCTACAAGCAAAACCAGTTTGGCGTCACGCTCGGTGGTCCAGTCAAGAAGGATAAAGCCTTCTTTTTCCTTTCTTATGAAGGGTTGCGTATACGGCAGTCGTTGACGCAGGAGACCACGGTACCGACGCTGGCCATGCACAATGGAGATCTGTCAGGGATAAATCCCGGCACAGGCCAGCCGTTTAACCAGATCACCGATGTAAATGGTGTGCCCTTTGCGGGGAACCAGGTTCCTGTCGGAACGTTCAACCCCATGGCGGCAGCCATCCTGGCCAGGACTCCTCTGCCTAATATCCCCAACGCCGCTCCCGGGCAGTCTAACTATCTCGCTGTGGGGGGACGTTACGATAACAGTAATGTGTATCTGGGTCGCATCGACTATCAGATCACCCCGAAAAACCTGGCCTTTATTCGCTACACCCAGCAGCAGGATTTCTCCAGTTCACCGTTTGTTCATCGCTTCTCACCTGTGCTACCGGGGCCGGACGGCTTTGGAGACGTCAGCGGTTCGACCGGGCACAATGCGGATATTTCATTGACGAGCACAATTTCGCCCAACATGGTGAATGTTTTTCGCCTCGGATATAACGGGTTGCACGCAACCGTGCAGTCGCAAAATATAGGAGACAATTTCATCAAGAATCTTGGATTCCAAAGATTTGGGCAGACGCTGAACGGCGGCCTCCCTTACATCAGTATTCCCGGTCTCGGGGGCATGGGTGATAGTGACACTCTGCAGCCGAACATCCGGAAGAACAATGGCTTCGAATTTCGCGATGACGTTACCTGGACGCATGGAAGATTCACCCATGAGTTCGGGGGCGATTACTGGCTCTATCACCTGGCGGGCGTAACTGACACTTTCTCCAACGGTCAATTTCAGTTTGGAAGCGACAACGGGTTTGGACAGAATGCCACGGGCTCGGGGTTTTCAGACTTTCTGCTTGACCGTCCAAGGTTCAGCCTGATCCAGTTGGGGGTCGGTTACGGACACTTCCGATATCACTATCTGGGGACTTATTATGCGGGTCAGTTCCGCGCAAGCTCGAGGTTTACCTTGAACTATGGACTGCGTTGGGAGTTCTCGACCACTCCGACCCCAATTGCAGGCACAGTTGAGTCGGTGCTCGACTTGCCGAAGGGGGCAATCGTGCTCGGTTCTCAGTCTGGGCAAATGCCCTCGCTGAACGACCCGCTCACTCAGTATTTCATTAACAACTTCGGCACGAAATTCGAGACCAATAAACAACTGGGCCTGCCAGCTGGAGTAAACCCGACTCGGTACTTGAACCTTGCGCCGCGGCTGGGCTTTGCATGGGACGCACTGGGGAACTCCAAGATGGTGGTGCGCAGTTCGGTAGGCCTGTTCAACAACTTTCAAGAACGCGGATATAACGTGCAGTCCGGAGTCCTGGGGCCGCCGTTTGCTCCCACCGTGGGGACGTTTCAGGATTCACTTTTCTTTCCGACCACGCCCAATACCTACGAAAGCACGTATGCTTTTGGCGGGCCTCCGGATCGCACGTCGGACAATGGAGGGCCCTCCACTGGGGGCGTTCCACCTGGCGTGAGGCCCGGTTATATAGAAGCGTGGAATTTGAGCGTGCAGTCTCAGCTTGCTAAAAACACCGTTGCCGAGGTTTCCTATGCGGGAAACCATGGCGTCCACTTAAATGGATTCTTTCTCTCAGATCAGAACATTCCTAACTCGCCGCAGGCTCCCGGAGGTTTCAATCCTAATCCCGCATTCGGCGAGTCTTTCCAGGAGCACAGCTCTGGAATGTCCTGGTATCACGGTCTGTCAGGGAGGGTGCAGCAGAGAGTGACCGACGGGTTGACCTTCACCGTGGGTTATACCTGGTCGAGGGCGGCAGACACAGTTTCTACCTTCACGGGCGGACCCACCGATTCTCCGGTCCCTCAAAACTCATACGATCTGGCAGGAAATAAGGGCCTATCCAACTTCGACCGTCGCAATCGCTTCATCGTGAATTACGTTTGGGATTTACCGTTCGGACGCGGAAAGAAATATCTAAGTAACCAGGGAGGGGTAGTTGATGCGGTCCTCGGAGGCTGGCAGTGGGGCGGTTTGGCTACCATTGAATCCGGAACCCCATTTACCGTGCAGTTGACCGGCAACGTCAGTGGGATCGCCAGTTCCAGTGCGGACCGTCCGAATTGCGTGGCGGATCCTAACAGTGGCGCCCCTAATACCGTGGATGAGTGGTTTAATGTGAATGCGTTTGCGCCGAATACAACCGTTATCCCAGCAACAGGGTTCCCTTACAAACTTCTGGGAAACTGCGGGCGGAATATTGTACAAGGCCCTCCCACTCGGGTTTACGATATGACCCTTGCCAAGACTTTCACCCTGACGGAACGCACGCACCTGGAGTTCCGCTCAGATTTCTTCGACATCTTTAATCACCCGAATTTCAACACGCCCAACCGCTATTTCGGGACGGCTACATTCGGTCAGATCACCTCGGCGCAGTTGCCACGCTTGATCCAATTTGGATTGCATCTTTCGTTTTGACGAAATGCAATATCGTCCAACTCGCAGGCAGTTTGTGGGTGGCCTGGCCGCAGGTGGCCTAGCGTGGGGGATGCCTAGCAACGCTGAAGGAATGGTCAGTTCGGCGGCGGTTCAGCAGGCAGGACCGTCGTCGAACTCGACTGAATCCAGATCTCCGTTTCCAATCCCTCCCATTTCTGTTGCTGCCTTCACAAAACGTATTGCCAGAATTCGCGACCGGATGCGATCCGCGAAGTTGGATTGCCTGCTGATCTCCTCCGTACTGAACCATGCAGTCCGGTATTTCGGCTTTTTCGACCCGGAATTGCAGGGGCGCGGCTCTGGGTCGCCGCAATTAGTCTCAGTTCTCCTTCCGATCGAGGGGGATCCCTTACTGTTCCTGCAGAGTTTCACGGCTGCCGACTACATGCGCCCGCGGGTCCAGGCCTCGAGCTATATAAAGGATATAAGGCTGGTGGGAGGGGACAATCAGCAAGTACTGCAGCTGGTGGCGGACCAGATGCGATCATGGAAGCTCGACAGTGCCACGCTCGGGCTGGTGGGCGCGGAACTTGACTGGGCAGAGCGCTTGTTCTTTTCGCAATCGCTGCCGCGGCTGAACCTGGTCGACGCCAACTCCATGATCAATCGCCTACGTATCGTGAAGGATGCGGAAGAGATTGAGTTAATGAAACGTTCGGCCTCCATTGGTGACACAGCGATGCGGGAAGTTGAAAAGCATCTCGCCGATGGGGTCACCGACTTCGATCTCTACGCCCGTGGGCAGGCAGCGATGATCTCGGCGGGAGCGGAAGAAGATACATTTGTGTTGATGGGCATTGGACCTAATCAAAATACAATGCTTATGGAGCTTTTGAACGGACGCAGGTTGCGTAAAGGCGATGTGGTGGTTTACGAAGTGTTGCCATTTTTCCGAACATATAACACGGAACTGGCAGTCACTTTCTCGCTCAAGCCTTTGTCTGTAGAGCAAAAGCGCGCAGCCGATGCCTGCCAGGCTGCCTACGATGCGGGTATGGCCGAAGCCAGGCCTGGGGTTACTACTTCCAAAGTTGTGGAGGCATCGCTGAGGGCACTCCGGGCGTACGGATTTGATTCCTTTACCCACACCCCGGGACACTTCATCGGCCTCGACAACTACGAAGGTCCGTCGTTGCGAGCGAGCGACACCGTCCTTGAGCCGGGAATGATCTTCAGTTTTCATCCGAATATTGTGGTTCCGGGACAAGTGAAGGAAGAAATCTGCGGAATCCTTCTGGTTACCGACAAAGCAGTGGAGAATCTCTCGCAATATCCGCCGCAGGGAATACGGGTCATATAGGGCAAGGAAAACCGAATGCATCGTCTGGGACTGAGTCGGCGCGATCTCATAAAAGCAGCTGGCCTGACGACTGGAGGGATGTTGACACTCCATTCCGAGGCGCTGGGATGGACCCAGAATGACGGGACCCATTCTCAGCCTTCCGATACTTCTTGTGGGCAGAACCTCGGGAGAAAGCTTCCGCCCCCTCCGGCGGAGGTGGCCACGCTGTACTCGAAGGAATATGGCCGTCGTCGAATCAAAAAGATTCAAAGCGCGCTGCAACAGGCGAATCTCGATGCCCTGATCGTCAGCAATCGCGGGCTGGATTACATCGGTTACGTCAGCAATTTTCATCCTTATCCGCTCGAACCAGGGGCCGCGTTGGTGCTGGCCGAGGGTCCCTCTACACTCTTCGTGAATACCTACAGCAGCGCCCATGCCCGCGCCCTGGAGCCGATTGTCTGGGTGGACGAAATGGTGGATGTACCCCACGATCCGGTTTCGGAGGGCAGCAACCAGAATCTAGTCAAGGCGTGCATCCAGAGGCTGAAGGAACGAAAACTGGAGCATGGCCGGGTGGGCATTGCCGGCGATGAGATTGACTGGCTTCTTCCTTATTATTTCCGCGAGCAATTGCCCGATGCGAAAGTGCAGGATGCCAGTCGTACTTTGACGCAACTCATTGTGGTGAAAGATGACGTTGAATTGGCCCTCATCCGGTATGCACAGAGATTTATCGACGATATTGCCTACCCGATTTACCGGGAGACCTTGCGTCCGGGCTCGCTCGATCAGATGGTATATGCCCGGGTCATGGGCGGCATGCTGGAGCGGGGAGCAAGTCCCGGCACGGTTCTCCTCTTCGACGCCGGTCCGGCAGGTTCTGGCACCTGGGCCAGCGGAGCGCGTGGACGCCGATTGGAAACTAGCGACATCATTCTCACTGAACCCACTCCGAGTATTGCGGGTTATCAATCGGAGAAGATGTATACCTTTGCCCTCGGCCACAAACTACCAGAATCTCAAACCCGTGGATCACAGGTGGTATATGAAGCCTACCAACTACTGATGGCAGAGTTGAAACCGGGAAAAGAATTGACTCCGATCGTGCAGAAAGTGGATGCATATCTTCGAAGCCATGGATACGACGGTTCAACGGTTCCGGTTGGGCATTGGATTGGCACCCAGAACCACGAGGGCCCTCGCTTTACTGTGGAGGGAACGCGAGGCTGGGTGTTGCAGAAGAACATGGTGATGAGTTGGCATCCCAATATCGTCATACCGGGCAAGGTACGAACAACCTGCTCGAGTTGTGTGCTGATTACGGAAAACGGAGTGCAGGACCTGTCCTCGATAAGGATGGAACCGATCTACTACATCGACGAGTAAGCCGGATGCTTCTCACTATGATCAAAAGAGTGGCGCTCCTGATTTCCTTGTTTCTCGGCTGGCAGGCATTTGGGCAGACAACGGAGTCTCAACCCATTATTGATGTGCATGTGCATGCCTATCCAGCGGATTGGGTAAAAAATGTGCTGGGGCCGCTCGCAACCGAGAGCGACAAGTTGCCGGATCCTCCCAATCCAATCACTGGCAAACGATCGGGAGCCGCCACCGATGAACAATTGCGCAACGCGATGCTGGCGGCGATGAAGCACTACAACATCGTCAAAGTTGTTGCCAGCGGTCCACTGAGAATTGTCTACCAGTGGAAGGCTGCCGATCCGGACCGAATCATCGGGTCTCCTCTTTTCCCCATTCCAAAGATGGCCCCGTATCCCAGCATCGCAGAACTGCGCCAGGGCTACTCCTCAGGTCAGCTTGGCGCTTTGGGCGAGGTCACAGCGATCTACGATGGGCTTTCTCCCAGCGACCCGAAAATGGAGGAGTACTACGCTCTCGCCGAAGAAATGGACATACCGGTCGGGATTCATACGGGCATCGGAATTCCGGAAGCTTCTTATAGCTGCTGCCCGGGTTTCCGAATCGGCCTGGCCAATCCGCTGAACGTGGAGGAGTTGCTGGTCAAGCATCCGCGATTGCGGCTCTACATCATGCATGCGGGTTATCCCTATCTGGACGCGACCCTGGCATTGATGAATGCCTATCCCAACATATACGCGGATCTGGCCGCCATTGACTGGCTTCTACCGCGCGAGGAGTTTCAACAATATCTTTCGAGACTCATGCGAGCGGGCATGGGGAAGCGATTGATGTTTGGCACGGACGGAATTGTCTGGCCGGATGCGTTTGGGATTGCGATCGACAATGTTAAAACCACTCCTTCTCTGACGCCCGAACAAAAGGCCGACATTTTCTATAATAATGCGGCACGGTTTTTCCATTTGGACCGCGCGAAAACGCAGTCATCGGGAAGGTGATGGATGGCGAAGCAGCGAAGGCAGAAAACGAAGTCCCGGTCGCCCCAAACCGATCTACCAGAGCGTGCCTCCGCCTTTTTCGCAAGGCTGGCGAGGGATCCGGATGGACGCAAATTGCTGAGGGAACAAGACCATCGCATTGAATTCGACCTTACAGACAGTAATCCCTTCCGTGTGCACATAAAACGCGGAAAAAGTGGAGTCACAACCGGCGCCACGAAGCCAGAAGGCAATGACGTCAATGACCTGATCCATTTTAGGCTCTCCTCCGCAACTTTGGCCCGCTTGTTCGACGGCAGGATCCGGTTCACAGATGCTTTGATTCCGATTCAGCAGGACGGAAGCGACGCCATGCTGCTGCTGGAATGCACCTTATTTAAGTGGAGTGTGTTGAGTTGGGTCGGCCGCATGTTTCGTGGAGCCCAGCTTCGAGGCAGTGGACAAGTATGAGCGCGATTCGCACCGAGTTGACCCGCAGGCGATTGCTATGGCTCAGCGCGCTCGCCTATCCCGGCAAACTTCTCGGCAGTTGGAGCGCCAACCGTGGAGCGGCCGTGTCGTCCATGAATATCGATATCTACACTCATTTCTTTCCTCCCGCGTACGCAAGAGAAATTACCCGGACCGCGACTCGTTCTCATCCCGACGTTCCTAATATCGAGATGCTGATGCGTCTGTTTCCTAATTTGAGCGAGTTTGATACGCGCCTGGCGCACATGGACCGTTATCAAACTTCGATTCAGGTGCTGACTCCCCTTCCAATCCCGGCAGACTTGTTCGTGAGTGACTCGCGGACAGCTGCCGCCCTGACCCGGGCCGCGAATGATTCGATGGCCGAGGCAATCGCCAAGCGGCACGATCGCTTTGTCGGAGTCGCGCTCTTGTGCTTCCAGGATATGGATGAAGCAACCGTTGAATTGGAGCGATCCGTAAAGGAGCTTGGCTTTAAGGGGGCGATGATCTTCACTAACATTTCAGGCCGTCCCCTCGACATTCCTGAACTGTCCAAGGTTTATGAAAAGGCGCAGAGTCTGGACGTGCCCCTCTGGATCCACCCAATTTCATGGAACTACTACGACTGGGTCCGGGATTATTTGATCTGGCAAATCTTTGGATGGCCAATCGACACGACGCTGGCCATGGCTCGAATCGTTTACGGTGGGGTGCTCGAGAAATTTCCCAAGTTGAAGTTTATTGCTCACCATGCCGGCGGGACGACACCGTACCTCATCGGCCGGGTGATTGATACGTACGATCAGAATGAAGAATTGATGCGGCTTTCGGAGGACCCCAAAAAATCCTCTCCCCATGCGAGGAAAGCGCCGATTGACTACTACAAGATGTTTTATGGCGACACCGCCCTGTCCGGCATTCCAGGCGCGATGCAGTGTGCTTACGAAATGTTCACGTCGGAACGACTCGCGTTCGGATCTGACTATCCGTTCGGGCCAGACAGCGGCCAGCGCTTTATCCGTTCGAATCTGGCGGCACTCGATACCTTGAAGCTAGGGGATCGTGATCGAAGGAAGGTTCTGGCGGAGAACGCTCGTACGCTGCTGAGGATGCCAGCTTGAGTTCGTCCGGCATGGTGCCGGCGAATGGCGCTCAAGAGTCGCCAGGCTTGCGGTTCCGGCAGGCAATCGATGCCGAAAAACCCCTTCAGCTAGTCGGTACGATCAGCGCGAACCATGCTTTATTAGCACAACAGGCTGGCTTCAGAGCAATTTATCTGTCCGGCGGCGGGGTCGCGGCAGGTTCGCTCGCCCTTCCAGACCTGGGGCTTTCCAACCTCAATGACATATTGGTGGACCTCGGTCGCATTACCGACGTGTGTAATTTACCCATGCTCGTCGATGCGGATACTGGTCTGGGCCCGACTGCGCTGAATATCGCCCGCACCACAAAATCCTTAATCAAATTCGGCGCAGCGGGGTTGCACATCGAAGACCAGATAGGCGCAAAGCGCTGCGGCCATCGGCCCAACAAGGAGATTGTTTCAGCCGACGAGATGGTTGACCGCCTGAAAGCGGTGCTCGATGCGCGTAGTGACGCGAACTTCGTGGTCATGGCGCGTACTGACGCACTGGCGGTCGAAGGTCCGGAAAAGGCAATTGAACGCGCAGTTGCGTATGCTGAAGCCGGCGCCGATATGATTTTTGCCGAAGCTGTCGCCGATCTCGCAACGTATAAGAAATTCGCGGAGGCAACGAACCTACCCATCCTGGCGAATCTCACCGAGTTCGGGGTCACTCCAATGTTCGCCATCAACGAGTTGAAGGAAGCAGGCGTCAGTCTGGTGCTGTATCCCCTATCCGCTTTTCGCGCAATGAACAAGGCTGCCGCTGCCGTCTACTCCGCGATTCGCCGTTCCGGCAACCAAGCTGACGTGCTTCATATGATGCAGACTCGGCGAGAGTTATACGACTCAATCGGATACGACGCCTTCGAGGAAAAGCTGAATAAGATATCAGCAAAACACAAATAGATCGGCCTTTGCGACGGCCTTGCAAAACGCGGGTTCACTGCACTCTTTGGTCGAAGGCCCGTAAACAACGCGACAACAAGGGCGGATTCGGGAACCAACGGCGGTACCGCAATCACTGGCGTTACGGTCCCCCTGCGCGGTCTGAGACTCATCACAGCTCGTACGCCCCGACGAGTCTTCTTTCAGTTCTTTCAGTACCCGACGTAGTAGCTCTGACGGAAATGGTATCCAGCGTGGTGCCGATCTGGACGGCGGTGATCTGAGGAGCGCGGTCATGTAACGTTCGCGTAACGATCGCTGTCCGGCCCAATTCCTTGCGAGGCGACCCCTACTTTCAGGCCGATCTGCGGCTTCAGAAGAATTTCAAGTTTGCCGAACGTTTTACAATCTCTACTTTTGCAGACCTGTTCAATCTCTTTAATCGAGTGAACTTCGGCAACCAGTTTGTCTCCGAAGCAAACGGCTTTGGATCGGTGCAGCCCCCGGTGCCGGTCGACACCGGGCTGGACGGTCCTGGAGCCCGACGTCTTCCACGAAAACCGACCGGGTTGGCTGGCCCATCCTTGCAAGTCCAACTTGGCCTCAGGGTTCAGTTCTAGGCATTAGTCTGATGAATGTGCAAATCCTGTACTGGCTACAAATCCGCGGGCCCATTTTATGGATCCCGTCGATCTCACCTGGGCAGCCTTGGAAGCCAAAAATCATTGTTGAGCCGCATACCGGCCGACACCTCTCGCGGGGTCAGAGATGTCACATGCGTGATACACGCGCCTTCTCATCAACTTGAAACAGTTGTCCCGTCGGGGACGCCAATCAAATCAGGTACTTGCAGGAGTTCCCGATTCCTTCCCGGTACGGGTTTGAGTACGGGTTACCAGGTGCAGAACTCCACGGTGCGCCTCTCGCTTCTCATCCGAGACTGCCGCATCGTAGATATTTGCTGTGATGCTGTACGTCGCGTGCCTCAGCAGGTCCTGGACAACCTTGGGATTGCTCCCGTTCTGCCTGAGGAGCGTTGTGCAGCTGTGGCGGAGAGTGTGCCAGCCCTTGAGTGGAATGCCCAGGTTCGCAGCG
This sequence comes from Terriglobia bacterium, assembly GCA_963816025.1. Lineage (GTDB taxonomy): Bacteria > Acidobacteriota > Terriglobia > Terriglobales > Acidobacteriaceae > JAIQFF01. Next base: position 44,362 of record CAWFJA010000004.1, on the reverse strand, counting down.
ACCGGCTTGATATTGTGCTGCATGATCCTGCTCATCCAATACGGCTGCTTGCCCTTCATCTTCGCACTCGCAAAGACGTAGTCGTTGTCTGCAGCGTATGGCGTCTCAGCCCTCCACATCAGCAGTTCCTCGAGCAAGTCCTCATCGAGCGGAATGCTCTTCTTCGAAGCATCGGTTTTCACATCCCCAACGTTCTGATTGACCACTGAACGCTTCGGTGTGACTTCCTTTTGTTCAAAGTCGATGTCCTCCCACTTCAGTCCGCTCAACTCTCCTCTCCGTAGTCCGGTTCCGAAGTCCAGCAACACCATCAACCGCTCGCGTCTGGGCAATCCCTCGAGCAACCGGCGCAGTTGTTTGACGTCCAACCGTGTCGGTGTGGCGCGCCGCATCCCACCCTGACCAACCTTTGAGATGGGATTGCGCTCTATCTGCTCGTGTCTGATCGCGTGCTCGTAGAGCAGGTGCATGATGTCCCTGATCTTCTTCTTGGAGCCTGGTGCCAAGTCCAGTCCGTGGAGCCAGTCCTCAACATCCACAGCTTTCACTTCGTTCAGTGCTCGAGAGCCCCAGGTCGGGGCGATCCACTTCCTAATGTATCCCTCATACGTGTCCCAGGTAGAAGAAGCTCGCCTGCTGGCTTCCTTTTCCTTCCACTGATCCAGCAGGTCGTTCATCGTCCGTAAACCATCCTTCCGTCCAAGCCTTAGGCGTTCGACTTCCTTCCAAGCAGCAGTCTCCGACTTGAACTTGCTCACCGAACCGAGGATTTTCTTGCACGCCCGGTTATGCTCATACCATCGGTAGGCAATCACAGCACCGGATGCACGTTCCAGACGACTTAAGAATCCACTTCCGTAAGTTCCCACCTTCTTCATTTGCTCCTCCTCTTCGGAAGAGGTGTGCGTGTTGATAGCCGTCCCTATGGTCGCTTGGGTGGTGTCAAATTCGACGGTCGCCGGTTCGCCGGAGAAGTTTGAGAGTTGCCGGACGCCTCAGCGGCCCCCAAAAGGAGCACTCCACCGACCTTAACTGCCTGGCCGTCTCGAGTGAAATTGGCGTTGTACTTGCCAGCACTTTGAAAAGTCCACTGCGACGAAAAGGGTTCGGTTGATGGGTCCGACAGGCTTCCATCGACGCTGTAGGTTCCCGGCGGGAAACTCCGGGTCTCACTCTTTCCTGGGGCGAGTTGAAATCGGACCAGCGAAGGGCCTTTCCTCATGGTTACCGTAAGGACATAGTTTGAGGCATTCGTCAGAGTAAAGCTGGTATCGCTCGAAACCGCCGTAAGCACATGCCCGCTCTGGTTCACCGGACTGGTGTTGTGCTGATACGCCCAGTAACCGGCCGCGGCGAGCAGCACCATGACCAACAAAGCGGCAAGCAGCGACAAACATGATTTCATGATTGCCTCACAGCAAGTTGCGAGACTGCTACCTTGCCCGTCTGGCGTGCGATCAAAGGTCCAAAGACGGTCTTATTCGGAGGCAGGTCGCCCTTCCAGTGGATCAGGAGGAACGCCAACTGCCGATAAGACAACACATACAGAGACAGAGATCGAAGGCGTAGAACGACGGCTCGCAGTTGAGGGTAGCCCCATCCCTGCCGCAGGGGCCGCTTGATAAATTCGAAGCAGGAAGCAACTGGCAAGCGAGGATATCCGCGCAAAAGGTGCCATAAGAGTATTCGTTCGACCACAAGTGTCGCCACGATAAGAATCAGAAAGACATCAGGAGAGAGTTCGCCGTGGCGATCCAGTGCCCAAATCCAGCGGATCGGGAAGAACCAGCTGCGCTCCGATCCGAAAGTTGCGTAGTTGGAGACCCCATGATCGATCATCATCCATGAGGATGCGAAAAGTAGCCCGCCAATGCCTGGCAGCAGCCAGCGACGCCAACGCACCGCGTATAGCAAACATCCCAGGCTTAATCCGATCAACGCAGTCGATCCGGAATGCCCGATGAACCCGTTATAGCTATCGGGAAAAATTGCGATTCCAAGCAGCCCAGGACTTGACGGCGTAGGGAACGAAGTCGTCAGCCTGGCACTGTCTTCGAACAACCCGAAGCCGGCCCCTAAAGCCGCGCCGCATAACATCAGATCACAAGCTCCATAGCTATTGCGGAAGCCCAGACGGCCGATTGCCAGAAGCAACACCAGAGGCAGGATCTTGCCGATCTCTTCCGTGAGCGGGGCCACCAGCACGCTGCCCAGAACCAGCGAGTGTCCTCCCCAAAGTATTTTCTCGATGAAGTATTGCAGGCCTACGATGGGGAACGTGAAGAAGAAACCAAGCACAAAGAAGTTATAGAGCGTGCCCCAGCGGACGGACCGCACCGGCCAAACCAGTATGGTAAGAACTATCAGGCACGCCAACTGATGCCGGAAGGATGGCCAGGCTCGGCCGGCCAGAAGAACTACCGCGCTGACGGTAAGCCGAGTGGCAAACAAAATGTCTTTCAAATACCGCCGCCATGATTGGGAAGCGCGGGCGCTGGTTCCTGCCTGGGTGGGATGAACCGCAGTCTGTGGTCCTACTGGGCTGGCCATGGCCGCGTCTCCGTTGTTCCGTCCGGATAGGTAATCACCACCTGGTTAAGGCTGGGCTGGTATTCGATGTAGGCTCCGCTATTGGGATCGAGTCCTAAATCGCCGGCCGTTGGCGGGGCCGTGCCTGCCGAGCCCGTTGTCGGAGTGCCAGAGCCAGATCCTGATCCCGACCCGCCGAGCGGCGTGGTTCCACCCTGGCTCGATCCGGAGCCTCCCGATCCGCCGTAGCCACTCCCCGAACCTCCATATCCCCCATCGCCCTCGCGAGATGTCCCAGCCGCGTCCGTCCCCATTCCCGGCAGGGTCCCCACATCCATGGGAACCTGGCCTTGGGGCGTGAAGTCGTCATGGGTCTGCCCCAGGCCGCCATCGGTTTGCGCCGGAATCTGCCCCGAGCCCAGCGCGTTCTGCACCGTGTTGCCGATGTCGGAAACGACATCCTTCCCCCAGGTCTCTACGTCCTTCAGGAGGCCGTTGATGTCCTTCTCGATGCGTTCCAGTTCTGAGGCGTCGGGCATCCAGTCTTCGAACTGGTTTTTCGCCCAATTCTCCAGGTCGTTCATGAACTCTTTGGCGGGATTGAGCTTGTTCAGTTCCTCATTGATGGCATCTTTTGCCCCGTCAATAATGCTGCTCAAACCGGGAGGAATCAGCGCGGAAAGATCGCCGTTCAGTACCGCTTCGAGAACATGTCCCACAAACATATGAGGTTCCCCTGGGTCCTCCTGACGACTCAGTCGTCACGGTCCAACTTTGGTCAGCACGATTCCCACTCGCCGATTCTTCTGCCTTCCTTCGGGATTATCGGAACCATCCGGCTTCTTGTTGGGAGCTACCGGTTTGGTTTCACCCCAGCCGCGGGTCGTGATGCGCGCGGGCTGAATACCCGAATTCCTGACCAGCCAGTTTTTCACCGAGGCCGCCCGGTTCTCCGAAAGAGTCATGTTGTAGGGATGAAGGCCCTTGCCGTCGGTGTGGCCTTCAATCAGCATTGGCGAGCTGGGATAGGCCGCCGCGACTTGTCCGACTTTTCGCAGGGTCTCGTCGGCCTCGGAGCGCAAGGTGTACTTGTCGAAATCGAAAAGAACGTCGGAAGCCAGATCGATTCTCAATTCCTGGCCGACTATTTTCGCCTCAAGGTCCTCCAGCACTCCGTGAATTCCTCTCGTGACGCCAACGATATCGACCACTTTCGCACGCCCAAGTGCCTCACGGGCAGCGGAATTCGTAGCCGCAGAATCGGGATCGGCGTACTTGGTCTGGGCAGACACCAAACCGCCCACAAGAAGGACCGACAGCAATTTCCAACAGTGGCGTATTGCCATGGTTGCACCCCCGGCTGGCTGTTTATTTGTCCGTGATCGGTATGTCCTCGAATGGCGGCCCAGCCGGAGTCATCAGATTTAGCTTTCTTACGTCGGTGGCGGGTGCCGGAAACTTTGCCCACCAGGTGTAAGAGTCCCCGGGGCCCAATCTGGCGCAGACTCCGGGAACACCACAGGCGTAGTCGGCCGCGGGCGTTAGGTATTCGCCTTCCGAGTCTTTGAGGATGAAATACTTTTTGCCTGTCGCTGTAACGTAGATCTTTTCATAACTCGAGCCGGAGACGAGATACACCTTAGCTTCCTTGGTCGAGTTGTTACGGAGTCGGACTTTAATGGAGAGAACACCCTCCGAACGCTTGCATTGGACTACTTCGCCGACGACCCCCGCTGTGTTCATGTCTTGACTTTGAATTACGTCCGAAGCCGGCGCAATGGATGCCGCATCTGGGCGCGCTGGTGCCGCATCCGGCGTCACCGTTGTAAGATTGGGAGGCTGGGTCGACTGGTCAGCTTGAGGTTGTGCGGGCCGGACCATGTTGGACTGCGACGGGGCGGCCGCCCCTCCGGCGAGCAGATCGACTTTCTCGTCACTTCCGTCGATGGCAACCTGCATCACGCTGTAATGCCATCGTCCAGCGCTTTTGTGCGCAGTCACGTAGACCGTGCCCTTGCCCTTGGGACCGGAGATTGGAACGGAGAGGTCGGCATCGCCAGAAGCATTTGAAACATTGACGGACCCGCTAAGCAACCACCCTTCCTCAATGGGCGAGCCGAGTTGCTGCGCTACCTGCCGATTCGACTGCGCCATGGCCACCGACGCCTTGGCGACATCGGAACTTCGAATTGTCCCCATAATCAGGGCGAAGAGCCCAAATACGAGCGCCAGTCCACCCAGCAAGAAAGTTGCCAGCAGCCACTTCCAATTTCTGCCCAACCAACTTCTGCGAGCTGGGCTTGCGCTCAGGGTCGGAGCGGGCACGGCGGATTGCGGCATTCGGCTGGGTTGTGTCGTCATGGCATTCTCCTTGTCATCGGCGCCGGATTTTCTTCTCTGACTACCTGTCCAGACATAACGCGTAAAATCGCGGTCAAATGGCTCATTGGCGGCCAAAATTGCTTTTTGAGGCGAAGGGGAGTTTCGGCGGATGCCTTGCCGATGGCCTCACGGCGCTGCCCCAGGCCTTTAGATTCACGGTCTTCCAGTCCCCTTGTCGACCGTAAGTCTTTGAGGGGAGGCCACTTTTCGGGGAATCGATATGGGCGCAGTGAATATATACTGGGACCCCTTGGCGTGCGCGTCGAAGCGCGATCCTTAATTACTAGGGCTCGCCAATACGGCGCTCGCCCAAGATGTGTCGCGAAGGTTGCCGAACCGGGGAACACTTGGATCCATCATCCAGAGACGCAAAAAGTCTTGCCACCAACGAACAAGGTAAGGCTCTGGCCCGAGATGAATGGACGGCTTTGCTGTACTCGGAATTGCGGCGGTTGGCCGGTTACTACATGCAGCAGGAGCGCGGCAATCACACCCTGCAGGCGACCGCCCTGGTGCACGAGGCTTATCTTCGCCTGATCGATCAGCACGGAGTCCAGTGGAAAAATCGCAGCCAGTTTCTGGGGGTTGCGGCCACAGTCATGCGACGCGTCTTGCTCGACTACAGCCGCGGTTACCAGGCGGCAAAACGTGGCGGGAACGTCGAGAAAGTGTTTCTGCAAGAGGCCGCGATCACGCCCAAGACTCGGCCCGCAGACATAGTCGCCTTGGATGAGGCCCTGACCAAGCTGGGCAAGTTGGATCCCCAGCACGCTCATTTGGTTGAATTGCGTTTCTTCGGCGGATTGAGCATTGAAGAGACGGCGGGAGTGCTGGAAGTCTCCCCGGCCACCGTCAAACGCAACTGGAACGTGGCCAAAGCCTGGCTGGCAAGAGAACTGTCACGCGGGCAGAGCAATCATGTCTGAGAGATGGGACCAGGTAAAAGAGATCCTCGCGCTTGCCCTGGAACAGGAATCCGGAGAACGAGGTAGTTTCATCCGCAAGGCCTGTGGCGAGGATGAAGGGCTGCGGGCCGAGATTGAGTCCCTGGCCGCGCATTACAACAGCGCTGACAGTCTGCTGGAAAATTCTCCCGCCTTTAATCTGCTCTCCATTCAACCTGATCGCATCATCGGAAAACGGCTGGGTGCGTATCGTGTGGTTCGGGCGATCGGACACGGCGGTATGGCCGTGGTCTATCTGGGCGAACGCGATGACGACAACTTCCGGAAATCCGTAGCCATCAAGATGGTGATGCCCGGCCCGAACAGTGAGGAGATCTTCCGCCGTTTCCGCAACGAGCGGCAGGCTCTGGCGGCAATTGACCATCCTAATATCGTGAAGCTCCTGGATGGCGGCAGCACCGAAGAAGGCCTGCCCTACCTGGTAATGGATTATGTCGATGGGATGCCAATCGACCAGTACTGCGACGTCCACCGGCTTTCCATTAAAGAGCGCTTGCAACTTTTTCGCACGGTCTGTTCTGCAGTGCAATACGCCCACGAACAATTGATCATTCATCGCGATCTCAAGCCGGGCAATATTCTGATTACCAAACACGGAGTGCCGAGGCTCCTGGATTTTGGCATTGCGAAAATAGTAAATCCGGAGTTCTTCCAAACTGCCCTGACCACACAAACCAACTGGCGTCCGATGACCCCGGAGTATGCGAGTCCGGAACAGATCCGCGGCCAATCCGTCAGCAGCGCAAGCGATGTCTATTCACTGGGAGTGCTGCTCTATGAACTGCTGACCGGTCATCGCGCCTATCGTGCTTCCGTGCAGTCTCTCTTGGAGGTGGAGCGAGCGATATGTGAAGAGGAGGCCGAGAAGCCGAGTGCCGTTGTTGGCAGAACTGAATATCAAACATCACGGGGCAGTACAACGCGATCCGTGATTACTCCCGAGACAGTCAGCGCAAATCGTTCTCTCGATCCGGCCGGATTGCGGCGCCGACTGCATGGCGACCTTGACACCATTGTCATGAAAGCCCTGCGCAAGGAGCCGCAAGATCGTTACGCTTCCGTGGCCGAGTTTTCCAATGACATCGAGCGTCACTTGATTGGCCAACCTGTAGCCGCGCGGAAGTTAAGCATTGCCGATCATAGCGTTAGGTTTCTGCGCAAGCACACAGAGTCCTTGGCCACTGCGCTGGTTCTACTTCTAGTGATGGCCGGCCTGATCGCTTGGGGAACACGGGGAATGTGGAAGACCACGGTCCGGCAAGGCCCGAGTGTCACTCAATCCGCCGCGCGGTCGTCGGTAGCCGTATTAGGGTTCAAAAACCTTTCCGGCCGCCCAGACACGGCGTGGATCTCAACCGCCCTGTCCGAGATGCTGGCCGGAGAATTGGGAGCTGGCGAAAAGTTGCGCACGGTGCCGTCCGAAACCGTTGCGCGGGCCAAAAGCGATCTATCCCTCCCCGACACAGAAAGTCTAAGCGCTGATACCTTGGCGCGACTCCGCACCAACCTGGGCAGTGACTTTGTCGTTCTCGGCTCTTACCTCGACCTAGGGAAAGCGTCCGGAGGGCAAATTCGACTCGACCTTCGTCTGCAGGACACGGCCAAAGGCGAAACCATTGCCGCGATCTCGGAAACCAGTTCTGAGGCCGAGATGCTCGACCTGGTCTCTAGAACCGGAAGGCGGCTGCGCGAACAACTGGGAGTCTCAAAAGTCTCTCCATTTGAAGCAACGGGTGTACGCGCCTCGGTGCCATCAAACCCCGAAGCCATGCGTTTCTATGCCGAAGGACTGGACAAGCTTCGTGTCTTTGATGCCCTTTCAGCCCGCGACCTCCTGAATCGTGCGGCCGCGGTCGACCCTTCTTATCCTCTTGTGCATTCGGCCCTGGCAAGGGCGTGGATGCGCCTTGGGTACAACCAGAACGCCATTGACGAGGCCAAAAAAGCCCTGGATCTGGCCGGCAAACTCTCCCGCGAGGACCATGCGCTCATCGAAGGGCGTTACTACGAGGCCACCAAGAATTGGGAGAGAGCCATTGAAACCTACCGGTCGCTATTTAGTTTCTTCCCAGATTCCCTGGAATACGGCCTGTATCTGGCGAATGCCCAGGTCGCAGGAGAACGGGCCAACGACGCTCTTGACACAATTGCCCAACTCAGAAGTCTTTCCGGAGAAGCGAAAGAAGATCCTCGGATCGACTTAGCCGAAGCCGAAGCAGCTTATTTACTGTCCGACAATAAACGTGTCGTAGCTTCGGCCGAGACCACGATAAGAAAGGCGAACGCCTCGGGAGCAAGACTGGTGGCCGCGCGCGCCCGGTTGCTTCAGTGTCGTGCGCTGGCGAGTCTCGGACAACCCCAACCATCGATGGCAGCGGGTGCGGATGCAGGCCGCATTTATCGCGAAGCCGGGGATCTGGGCGGCGAGGCTCAAGCTTTCCACGCTACGGCAGAAGTCCCTTTGAACCAGGGTGATTTGAAGCTTGCGAAGACTTTGTACCAACAGGCGCTCGCCATCGCCCGCAAGATAGGTGACAAACGAGCCACCGCTCGAGAACTGGGAAACATCGGTCTGATCTTTGCACAGGAAGGAGATTTTGCGACAGGCGAGAAGATATACGGAGAAGCGCTCGCGGATTTTCGCGATGTCGGGGACAAGCACGGGATGTCTGTTGTCATAGGAAATACCGGCGACATTTTTCATGCCGAGGGAAGGTTGGGAGATGCGCTGGCGGAATATCGGGATGCGCTGGTATTGGCCCGCGAGGTGGGACACAAAAGCTCGGAAGGAATTGACCTCCAACTCATTGGCAACGTTCTCGCGGACCAGGGTGACCTGGGCGGCGCGGTGAAGATGTATCAACGGGCATCCGACATCCAGCGCGAAATTGACGATACGAGCTATTACGCCGCCACTCTGGTTTCCATCGGGCGGGTACGGCGACAGCGCGGAGACAGCGACGGAGCAAAGAAGGCCTATCAAGAATCGCTCGCCTTGCGGGAGCGGCTGGGAGAAAAAGGAACGGCAGCCGAGACCAAGGTCGCCCTTGCAGAACTGGCCTGCGACTCGGGTCAGCCGGCACTGGCAGAGAAGCTTGCAACTGGAGCCGTCCAGGAGTATCAGGCGGAGCAGGAGGCGGACAACGAGCTCCAGGCCGAGACGATATTGCTCAGGTCGCTCCTTCAACAGAGAAAACTTGATGATGCGCGAAGAGCCGCTGCATTCGGAAATGAGCTATACGAAAAGAGTAAGGATGTCACGATCCGCCTCCCATTTGCCCTTGAAAGTGCATACGCCAAAGCTGCGGTGAAAGACCTTGCGGGAGCGGAACATCTGGCTCGCGAGGCAGCCGATGAAGCTAACAGATTTGGCCTGGTTCGAATCCAGCTCGAGGCTTCGCTTGCGATCGCCGAGATCCAGCAGAAGGGTCGGAACCCGGCACAGGGCCGCGTTCACCTTGCCAAACTGGCTAACGATGCCCGGGCTAAGGGCTTTGAATTGATCGCACGGGAAGCGTCGGCCGCTGCATCGTCGCGAGTCCTGGAGTAGCTGTTAGGAAGCGCGTCCGCCACTTTCTTTGCGGGACTGAAATGTTTTGGTTTTCAGACGTGTCTTCTGGACCATCGTCGCATTCCTCCGCGATGGATAATGCGACCCCCGGGCTGAGATCAAAGCTGCTCCGCCGCCTTCATGTGCGCCCCGGTTATCGGCTGGACCTGCCTAATCGCCGAAGAAATCGGAAAGCTGCTGCCTTGTCATCCTGGTGGCTCGTTAGGGAGTGTTGGCGATGCAACCCAGCGAATCGTACCGGTATTGGCTCGATTCCCGAAGCCTATCGGTTCACTGAGCCTACCTAGAGGACGGCCCGGCCCGAAAGCCGAGTTAAACCAAACTGTCGTGAACCTTCGTAGTGCCTACCCGGTGGTCAGGGGCCGAGGTTTTGTTAGACGCTCTTAAGATCCCATTTTGCTCTTCGTAGTTCTCCTTGCCCCAGCATTGTACAAAGTAAATCCAACGGCTTCCATCAAGTCCAAGGACTCTGATCCTCGGATATCGCAGCGGCAGAAATAACCCAAATCGGTCATATACGAACTCGCCAATGTTTATACGGGTTCTAGAGTCCCCAACGAAACACTATACTAACCAGCCTTTGTGAGACAGCAAAGCAGTTCCGTAGACCCGACCAAGGCAGCTGGATTGCGCGCAATCAATATTTGAAACGACTCTTGAACATTACGGAGATGAATACATGGCGAGAAAACTCAGCAAGTCGACAATCAGCCAATTGATGGCCGATTGGGGACGCAAAGGGGGCTGCCGAAAAACGGAAGCGCAGAAGAACGCGGCTCGAGTGAACTTAAGAAAGACTCCCAACTTTAAAAAGCACGTTGAGAGTCAGGCAGCAGAAAGAAGGGAATAGCGATGAAGGAAACCATAATGGAAATTCAACCAGGTAAAGCGGCATCCGTTAGTAACGCGGCGTGCGCCTACCAGAACGAGCAGATGTTAGTCGAAGAGTTCGATGCTCTATTGACCTTCCGTAAGCAGAACCGGCTCGAACTGGGCCAGACCGCCAGGGAACTGAAGAAGATCCATCTTGAGCGCGGGGAGCGCCAGAAGGGAAAGGGCTGGGAAGCGTTCCTCGCCGATCGCGAATTGAATGATCGGACCGTTGATCGCTGGATCGAAGCATACGAAGTCGGCAATGGTCTTCGCCCCGAGAAAACCGTTCGGGACATTTTGTCCCGAACGAATGAAGACAACAAAGAAGTTGCCTTGAAGAAATGCTCAGAAGTGACAGGGCTCGACTCTCAGCTCGCAATCTGAACCAGACTTCAATGGTGTCACGGCGTCGTCAGGGGCGGGGACGCTGACAGAGAAGCCGACAGCTAATTCCAATCTTCCGACCCACATTTATCACGGGGATTCCGTTGCAACCGCCCGTGAACGCAGCGACTGGCTGTTCCGCCATGCTCTGAATGTGTTCGGGTGCGCCAACCGGTGATACCGCTTACTTGTTCGGCGAGGAGCCAATCGACTCGATCGACGTTCTCCAGGGCATCAAGAGAGGGTGGCTGGCTGATGTCAAATGTGTTCAGGAGTTCACCAAGACGGATTTGAAGGGCGTGACGATGGAGGGCGATGACTTCGAAGAGAAGAGTCTGGTGGAGACTATTAACACGCCTGAGCGCAATGCCTTCATTGTCAACAAGTGGAGGGCAAACCTCTACGGCCAAAGCACTATCTGACGACCGCGGTTTGAGCCGCTCGCTTTGCCGGGGTTACAGCCTGCGTATACGTGTCCAGTGTCACCGGTGTCGACGCATGGCGAAGCAGTTCCTGCATGACCTTAATGTCCGCTCCACTTGCCTTTAGCAAAGTTGAATACGAATGCCGAAAGGTGTGCCAGCCGATTCCTTTGGTGATGCCCACTTTTGCCGCAGCCGGCCTGATGTAATGTCGCAAAAAGGGCCTGTGCCCAGAAGGGAAACTTCCCCTGGCGGACTGGACTGGCGAAAACCCAGTCCGTCGGTTGACGGAAACGAGCAGTGCGACGCCAAGCACGAAGAGTCCGAACCAATCGTGGATCGAGTGGAACCGGCTTTTGGGATGCTTCTGTTTTGTACGGGCCGACTGCCTGTTTGACAATAGATCGCAGGACGGTCACCCGTTTTTCGGTGAAGTCGACGTCTCCCCAGAAGTCGTGTCGTCTCGTCTCGCGTGGTTAAAGAGCACGCTCATTAGGTTCCGAATTTTGGTGCGACTAGCTCGGGCGAGTGGAAAGCCCGGTAGTCAAGCCGGTCCGAGATTAGCGGATGAGTGGATCGCTATGCTGTCACATACGGAAATAGATTCCCGAAGGTACGCGTTTATCTTTCCAATCCCGGGGGCGCGAGCACCTTCCGGCTGATTGTCCTGTCAGAGTAAATGTCGAGCGAGTGATTTCGGGAGTGTTTCTCCCGCAAGAACAGTGCGACTGGTTTCAGAAGCCCCGGTATCCAGCCCATATTCCCCTGTTGTTGGGGGACGAGTTGCTCGCAATCGCGCAGCCGGCATCGGCAGAACAAGAAGTGAGAATTTCTCTCCGCGATGTTCTCGCCATCGAATCAACCCATATCTTGCCGGATGGAAGGCTTACAGTTTATACCTTGGAGCGCAGTCATACTTGGCGCTACAACACTCGTGCGAACGACACGTGGACGAGTTCCTGGTCCGCTTGCGGCAAGCTACCATGGCCGAGGAAACGCGATTAACACGAAGTTCCAAGGTTTGGACTTTTGGTGAACCTCTGGACCCGAAGCTTTCTGCCGCAGAGTGGCGCGAGTTGGACCATGAGGAACGACTGTTGGCCCGCATCTTTGTCGCACCCAGGCTGGCGATAAGAAAAAACTGGGTTTTCACAACTGAGTCGTGGACACCCGGAGAATATCTGGCCGTAGCCTCGCGGCGCATTCTCTGGATCACGGTCCGATGCAACGACTTTCGGAGCCAGTGTGGAAGTACCGCATCATATCCCCCGTTGCATTATCTTTTTGGGATACGGGTGACTCACCACGAGCAACGATGTGGTCTCAGTGTATCGCTCTGCGGCCGCCTGCATTGGCAAGTAACACTCGGAAGAGGCTTTGATGACGAAGCGGAATCCTTCGTGGAGTGCGCTCGAAGTTTGAGATCATGGTCTAGCGCGGGAACAAGATGCTGAAAGCGGAATTCATCTTCGGGCGCGATGAGGAGACGCGGCGCATCCGCGAGAAACTGACCAAAAACCGTCCTTTCCTTATTCATGGTCCTGCGGGTGTCGGCAAGACCCTGCTCTTGCGCCGCGTGTTGCCCGAGTTTCCCAAACTCCTTTATTGCGAAAACTCCGCCACCACGCAGACCATCTTCCGTAACCTGGCCCAAAGCCTGTTGCGATTGCGTAATCGCCGCACGATCACTGCGTTTCGCGACGAAGACTCCATCAAGGCAAAAACCGCGGTTTCCCTGAAGGGAATTGTGATGGAAGCATTAAACGAGGACAAGTACTGCATCGTCTTGGACCACTTGAAGCGTCCCTCATACTCGTTGGCCGCCGCAGTCCGAGAGATCATGGGTTGGGGATCGACTCCAGTGATGGCGATCGCGAGATCGAGTCACATGGAGGATGTGGGCTTTCTGCAACCTTTTTATTCTGACCGGTCGGAGAAATACGAGATCCGAAACTTCGAAACTGCAGTCGCCGCACAATTCGCCCGTGACATTGTAAAGCGGGCAGAATTGGCTGCCGACAACATGGCAGAGTTTGTGGAGAGAGTATTGGAATTCAGCGACGGGAATCCGGGCGCGATCCTGGCCATGCTGGAAATGGCCGGCTATCCGAAGTACCGCTCGGATGCGCATATCAAGATCACGTCGTTGTATATCGATTTCCGGATGAACTGGGACCCGGCGGGAAAACGTTCCGGCCACTGAGGATGTTTGTCTATTTGTAAAACAGGGTCGAAGCCAGGATCCAGCAACAATAGTGTTCTCCAGGTATCTGAACCTCAGGTTACCAACGGTGTGGCTGGCAGTTGACTACGTGTTTGCAGGAGAGCATAATTTTGGTGGGTGTTGGAGTTCGCCCTTAACCGCCCAAACTCCGGGCAGATGACTCCTACGAAGAATGGAATGTTCTTGGTAGGGCTCAGTGTTGCCGTTCTGGTACCTGCCTCCTATCAATTAACTTCCATTTGCTTTGTGACGATAACGGACCTTGACCCTGCAATTCCGGGTCCCGCTGGGTCGTGAGCATATGCCGGAAGACGCGTCGAATTCGCTGAACGCCAATCATGAGCGGCGCCTAAGCGTGACCTGCCGGCACATCGACAAGCTACTTTCCGAGATGGAAGGCGCCCTCAATGCGTCTGCTTCCAGGCTGGCCTTTCCCCAATACGTTTCCGATCTCGCGCCGGCACAGCGACGAGTTATTGAGGACTACATCACGCGGATTCGAGCACAGTTGGTCCGGGTGTTGGATGGTCAGCACATTGAACGGCCGGTGGCTGATATCCCGGTCTCGCGCTCGCTACACGCAGTGCTGACCTTCATCGATATTGCGGTCGAGGAATTGAAGCCCGAGTATATGCGGGGCTACGGGCAGGTCCCTGCCGACGCGGCTGTGGAACTGAACGGTATTGCCGGAGAGTTGCGTGGGTTGGTGAACCAGCTCGATCAGTATGTGGCGCGGGGATCGAAAGAAGACTTACAACAGCGGCTGGAACGGCTGGCGGAATCGGGGGACGAGGTAGCGCTTCTCAACAAACTGGAATCCATCATCACAGGGCACGGACTTGTCGAATTTCGCTCCACCCTGTCGATGATTCTTGATCGCCTGGAAGATAATAGTTTTGAAATCGCGGTCTTTGGGCGGGTCAGCTCGGGAAAGTCGTCTCTGCTGAATGCGATCCTGGAGACTGACATATTGCCGGTTGGGGTAACTCCCATCACGGCGGTGCCCACGCGGATCACGTATGGCAAGTCGCCGCTTGTTACGGTGTGGTTCGCCAACCGGACGCCGGAAGAGTTTGACATTTCCCGCCTTCCGGAATTTGCTGCCGAGCAGCTCAACCCGGGGAACGAAAAACACGTGACGAGAATTCTGGTGCGGTTGGCTTCGTCTCGCTTGCAGGATGGCGTGGTTTTGGTGGACACGCCCGGTCTGGGCTCGCTTGCGACGCGGGGCGCGGCAGAGACCCTCGCTTATTTGCCCCGCTGCGACATGGGTGTGGTCCTCATCGATGCCGGATCGACACTCACACCGGATGACCTGCAAACCATACAGGTTCTCTATGAGGCCGCGATTCCGGCGACCGTCCTGCTGAGCAAGGCCGACCTGCTGGGCCCGCAGGACCGTGCTCGAATTATCGAATACGTCAAGCAGCACATTAAGGGCGAACTCAATCTCGACCTGCCGGTCCATCCCGTCAGCGTGATGCCACAAGAGAGAGATTTGCTTGCCCACTGGTTTACCAACGACATTGCTCCCTTATACAACCAGCGCCAGGAACTCAAACTTCGATCGGTGCGGCGGAAGATCGGCGCGCTCCGTCAGTCGGTAGAATTCTCATTGCGCTCCCGCCTGCGGAAGAAGGACCAGCTTTCACCGCAAAAGGTTGAACAGCTTCGTGAAGTCGAGAAGGAGCTTCGTCAAGCCAGCGGGAAGCTTGAGGAAGTGAAAAAGATCGCGCGGCAGATCTCGGACGAGATCGCCGTGTTGTCCCGCAAAGCAATCCGGCGAGCCGCCGGATCGGTGATTGAATTGTGGGAATCGCCTGCCGGTAAACAGGATTTGCACGAAGTTGTGGTTGCATCTGTGAGCCGTTCGGTCGAGGAGAAAACAGCGATGTTGCGGCGCTTTATGGCTGCACTTGCCCACGAATTGCACGATGGTCTAGATTCGACCGCCAAGGCCCTGGACATGAAGGATGGGCCTGCGGAGGCAGAATTTACTGGTCTATTGCGCGAGATGCCGGCTTTCGATCTCGGCGAGTTGCGTTTTTCGATGAATCGTCCGACTTTAGTCATGCTGTTCGGACACAGCGCTTCTGAATCCGTGGTGGCGAATCGATTGACGAAGGCGATTGCTCCGCAACTGTCCAACTCGCTTTCCGCCTATCGAGCGCTCTTGCATGATTGGGCGGAGAGGACACTGACCCAAATTCAACGGCGCTTTGATGCATACGCCAACAGCTACCGCGCCCAGGCGGAAAGATCGATAGGGATTCAGGAAGTTGGCCCCGAGCACGAAGAATTGATCCGCAGGGACTTGGAGGCCATTGAAACCAGCCGACGGGAAGAACCTGTGGCTTCATGAAGCGGATTCCGTAAATCCAAGAGCGAAACTGCTGTGCAGCGGAAAGGAACAAGACGACTTGCTCAAATATGTGATGGTGGCAATCGGAGGTGGTCTGGGGTCGATCGTGCGTTTCTGGGTGGGCACCTATTTCGGGAGCAGATTTGGGACCCGCTTCCCATACGGGACCCTGTTTATCAATATTACCGGGTCCTTTCTCATTGGCGTGATTCTAACCGTGATGGGAGCGAAAGCGGAGTGGAGCCCTTATTGGAGATACCTGGTTCCGATCGGCTTTCTGGGAGGCTACACGACGTTTTCCAGCTTTGAATACGAAACTTTGAGGACGATTCAAGATGGCCAGATCGGGCTCGGACTGCTCTATGTGGGGGCGAGTGTAATCGTCGGGTTCGCCGCGGTATGGGGAGGGGTTATTGCAGGGAGAGCACTGCCATGAAGCCAGGTACTTTGCCGCATGTAGCGGAATTCTGGTTGGCCAGAGAGAGCTGTAGCCTTAGGAGGATAAAGTGCTAAAAGCGGGTCCTGGTAAAAAAGTTGGAATCTATGTGGCGGAAGATCAGCACTACCACGGCAGCTCCGCCTATGGTGCCATCCTGGATTTTCTGTTCTTCCACGGAGTATCGGGCGCAACCGTGACCCGCGGCATCGCCGGTTTTGGGGCGGACCACCAGCTTCAGACCACTAATCTGGTCGATCTGGCAGTCCGGTTGCCCGTCAAGATTGAGTTTATTGAATCAGCGGAGAAAGTGGAGAGCCTGTTACCCAAGTTGCATGAAATGGTCGGCACCGGCCTGATCGAAATGCACGACACCACCATCGTGAAGCCCGCGGAGAAAAAGCAGAAGCATGGTGAAAGCTCGGAAAGTCTTCCGCTCAAGCGCGAAGGCAAAGCCAAGATCATGCGGATTTACGTTGGCGAAAATGACAAGTGGAATGGGAAGCCCTTATACGAAGCTATCGTTGCCGGCTTGCGCTCTCACGATATTGCCGGCGTCACGGTTTACCGCGGCATTCTCGGATACGGTGCAAACCGAAGAATTCACAAAGATGCCGCACTCAGCCTCTCCCATGATCGGCCTATTCTTCTTTCCGTGGTGGACGCTGAAGAGAAGATCCGGGCGTTCCTGCCCATATTGGATGAAATGGTGCAACAGGGCCTGGTGGTTCTCTCCGACGTGGATGTGATCAAGTACAGCCATGATTACAAGCAGGCCGAGCGGCGGCAGGAGACACGGACATGAAGCTGGCCGGAAAAGCAAAGATGTTGCGCATCCATTTTGGCGAGGATGACAAATGGCAGAACAAGCCTCTTTACGAGGCGATCATCATGAAGTGCCGGGAGCTGGATATCGCGGGCGCGACCGTGTTTCGGGGCATTGAGGGCTACGGCGCCAGCACGCTCATTCATCGCTCCCATCTGCTGCGCTCGTCCGATCGTCCCATCATGGTTTCCGTCATCGACGAAGAGCAGAACATTGCCAAATTACTTCCAGCCCTGGATGAGATGGTGGGCGAGGGGCTGATCGCCATCTCAGAAGTGGAAGTGATCCGGTATGTACATCAAGACGGAATTCGGTCGCCGGCTTTATAGGCGCGGTGCAGGTTGAGATAGGACGACCAAGGTTGAGGTATGCAGACCGATTGCAAGGAGAACTCTGTGCTTGAGAAGCCGGTTGCCGCGCCGGGCCTGTCCTCAACCGCGTCACCGGATCAGCGGGCCCTCATTGAGCATGCTCAAGGGGAGAACGCGCTGTTGCGCCTGGCGGCGATGGCCGGCGAGTTTGGCACCCGGCAAGTTGCTTCCGATGCGCGGTCGGTGGCGGAACGGGTCACCGAGGGGCGGTTCTACGTTGCGTGCCTCGGTCAGTTCAAGCGTGGCAAATCCTCCCTCCTGAATGCGCTGGTCGGCGAGGCGGTCTTGCCGACTGGAGTTGTTCCCGTCACCACCGTGCCCACGATCGTGCGCTACGGGAGTCGTACGGCGGCTCGTTTGCGCTTTGAGACCGGAGGGTGGACGGACCTTCCCATCAGTGAAGTCGTGGAATACGTCTCCGAGGAGAAGAATCCCGAAAACTCGAAGCATGTCGCCGGTCTGGAAATCTTCGTGCCTGCTCCACTGCTGGCGACTGGCATGTGCCTTGTGGACACGCCGGGATTGGGATCGGTGTTTACCGGAAATACCACAGCAACCCAGGCTTTCATTCCGCACATTGATGCGGCGCTGGTCGTAATCGGCGCGGATCCTCCGCTGGCAGGCGAAGAACTCGTGCTGGTTGAGGCCGTCTCCAAACACGTTCAAGACCTGATACTCGTTTTGAATAAGGCGGATCGAACGACGGAAGCAGAACGGGCCGCTGCCATCACCTTCGCACGGCGGCAGCTCGAAAAGCGACTCCAACGTCCCCTGGAACCGTTTCTCGAAATCAGTGCCGCTGAACAGCTTGAGCACCGGGGAACCGGGAGGGACTGGGCAAAGTTGGTGGCGGCGCTCAATCGCCTGGTCGAAGGCTCGGGCCGGCGTCTGATCCGGGCAGCTTGCGAACGCGGCCTGCAACGCCTGGGGGAACAGCTTCTGGCCATCGTCACGGAAGAGCGCGAAGCCCTGCAACGGCCGATCGAAGAGTCGGAGCAGCGGATCGTAATCATGAAACAGACTATCGCCGAGGCTGAACGCTCGATGCGAGAGCTCGCATATCTTTTCATGGCCGAGCAGCGGCATCTTTCGGACATGTTTGTCGATCGGCACAAGGCATTTCTGGCAGCGGCGTTGCCGCCAGCCCACAAGGAATTCGACGATGTGCTGCGGGGCATTTCTGGCGGCCTGGGCCCATCGTATCGCCGGCGAGTCTTCCATGAGGCGCAGGAGGTTGCACGCCGCTACGTGGTGCCGTGGCTGAAACCTGAGCAAGAGGATGCCGAGAAAGAGTATCGGCGGGTCGCGCTGCGGTTCGTCGAGATGGCGAACGAGTTTCTCAAGAAACTGTCAGCCGCCGGAATCCCCGAACTGGCCCGAATGCCGCACGCCCTCGATCCCGAAAGCGGTTTTCGAGTTCGCTCGGGTTTTGCCTTCATGGACTTTATTAACGAAGCGCAACCCGCCTCGCCGCTACGCTGGCTGGCTGATCTCGTTCTTGGCCTTATAGGGGCCCGCAAGGTCATTGCGGGTGATGCACGTGAGTTCCTGGACAAGCTGCTCGAAACCAACAGCACGCGCGTGCAGAGCGACATTCTGAGCCGGGTCCAGGATAGTCAGGGGCAGCTCGAAGCCGAGATTCGCAAGCTGTTGCACGAGGTGAGCCGCATCGCGGAGGAAGCGTTGCGGCGGGCGCGAACCATAAGGGAAGAGGGATCACCCGCAGTGCAGCGAGCACTTGAACGGCTTGACTGTCTGGAGCGCGAAGTTCACACGCTCCTCAATCCACCTGCAGCGTTTGTTCCGCTTGCGTAATCTGAGTTCCGAAGATCCGCTTATACAAGTCTGCGCCATAGCTGGTCGGTAATGGTTAGCCTTCGGCGAGTCGAAACGTCCGTCGGACGTCGTCGAGCCTTTCTGCACGGAGGAGCAATGCGCACTCCATTTTCGCGCGGGAGAATCCCTGGGCTAGATCAAACATGTGGGTCACGTAGAAGACCTTGATGCCGCTTTCCAGCAGTGCGCGGACAATTTGCCTGGCCCTCCGAACCTTCTCTTTCGTTGGTTGACGCGAATGACTCGTTAAGAAGAATCGTACTGTTCGGGGTTATCTGGTCTACGATTACGCTGATCCTGCTGAGTTCTTCGTGGAGCTTCCCACGCCTCATACTGCTGTCCTCTTCCCGCTTGAAATGGGTAAACAAGCCATCGCAGACATTGGCGCTAAAGGATTCAGCGGGTACAAAACATTCCGCACTGCCTGGTTCGCAGGCCAGTGTCGTTGATTGTCTTCAGCACATCGGCACGTTTTGTGGCCGGACTATCTATTGCGGACCAGACAGCGGCCAGCGCTTGATGTTTTCGGATCTGGCGGCAATCGACGCCTTAAAGGTTGGGCATCGTGATCGAGAAAAGGTTCTAGTAGATAACGCTCGTGCGCCGCTAAAGACGCCCGCTTGATTTCATCCGACGCGGCATCCGCGAATCGTGCTCAGAAGCCGCCAGGCTTGCGATCCCGGCAAGCAGTCGATGCCGAAAAAGCTCCTTCAGCCAGTAGTTACACGCGTCCCCACCTGGGAAGTAGCGTAATGATTTGTGGGCTGCTGATTCGGGTGCTTCGATGGCGCCTTCGCCATGACCCGCACGGTGCTGGCCTGCGGCCCCTTTCTCCTTGCTCTTCCGCGAAACTGACTCTGGATCCCGTCCTGAGCTTATTGAATCCACGATTCAGCACGGCATTCTTGTGGAAATAGATTTCCCGTCCATCTTGAGTGGTGATGAATCCGTATGCCTTCTTGGGGAAGAGTTGGCTGACGCGGGCCGTGGGAAGGGTCTCATGAATCTTTACGCTGCCCCGTTGACGACGCGCGAAATCCTGCAGCCGGCGGCCAGCGGCCTTGAAGGAGTCATTAATTGCGGTTCGAAGATTCTTGTGGGCGGTCTTTAACTCCAGTTGTTTCGCAGCTTTTGTTTTATCCGCCTGCCGAATGTGCGCACGCAAGCTGGGCCCGTGTTTGATAACAATCTCGCCTCCTGGAACCCTCAGATCAATGCGAACGTGAAACTGGCCGCCAAACTTGTGGCGCCGAGGTGGGCTCTCAACCGCTACCCGGCACGCCATGATGCGCGGGTAAAGAATCGCGAGTTTCGATATTTCGTCTCGCACCCACTTTTCCGCGGGCCCTGGCGATCCCATGTTCCGAAAGGTCACCAGCGGTTCAACTGCCGTACTTGCAATGTGTGATTTCATACGTCCCCTTTGAGATTGTTCAGAGGTGGCGCGCAAATTCAAGACCGGCCTGGCAGACTGCCATATGCAGCCGGCTGGGGGGCTACGCTGTCTAAAGCCCGCCGGAGTTTCGCGTTCACCTGCTTCGCCAGCGCTTCCATTTCAGGTTGATTGGTCACAGGCAGCATTCTCACGGCATCAACGGCGCCGATGCGGACCTGACCCTTCTCCTCATAAACCACTGCGTTGCAAGGCAACAACAGGCCAAGATTGATGTCATGTTGCAGAGCCTGCTGCGCCAGGGCCGGGTTGCATGCCCCGAGGATGATATATCGCGGGAAATCAATTCCCAGCTTCTCCTTCATCTTGGCCTGTATATCGATCTGGCAGAGAATGCCAAATCCCTCGGCCTTCAAGGCACCTTCGATTTTTGCCAGGGCATCGGCGAAGGGTAGCTTGGTAGTCCGGATATCTCCGTAGTCGCTGGTTGTGGAGGATTGCATAAGAGCACCTTACTTTCTGTCGCAATACTGTCGCTCGCGGCGACGACGAAATACTCAAGACTCGACTTCATAGACATTCAACAGCTGCAGACGGGTGGCGTGCAGACGTTCCGCCATGACCCTCGAGATCCGTTTTAGCAGCTCGTAACCGAGACCGTGATCTTTCTCAGCCTTTGTCCGAAGACACTCCCCATCCAGCGCGATCGCCCGGACAGGCTCCAAAGCGTACGCGTCAAACTGCCAGCGATATGGGGGCACAAGCCATGACCAACCGAGCACTTCTCCCGGCCCCACGGTCAGAATGGAGAGCGCACCGCGCTCGGCGCCGAACACTTCTATGGCCAGCTTGCCTTCTTGCACCAGATAGAACTTGTTGGCCTCTTCACCTTCGCGGAATATCCTCTCGCCAGGTTCGAAGCGAACATTCGAGGCGCAGCCGGTGAGCAGCGACAGGTAACGTTTATCCAGTCCCTGGGTAAAGGGGTGCTCAGCGAGTATGTGCTTCAGACTCTCCATCACCTCACCCTACTCTGTGATCACCGCCACTTCGGGGTAATCCTGCTTTCTGATTTCCCGGACTGCGAGATCGAGCAATTCATTGACTTCCTGATCCGAAACCTGCGAGAAGTCGTAGTAGAACTGCCCAACGCCATAAAATGGCTCCGGCATCGCCAGGCAGACCAGGTCGTCTACTTCTTGCCTGAGGTGATCACAAGTGGAAGCCGGCGCCACCGGGACAGCGATTACGATCCGAGCCGGGTTCATCTGGCGCAAGGCATTCACGGCAGCCCGCATGCCTGAACCGGTTGCAATGCCATCGTCCACTAAGATGATAGTGCGTCCCCTTACGTCTAACGCCGGACGGTCCCCGCGATAGGCGCGTTCGCGCCGCTTCAGTTCCTTTACCTCCCGGTTGGTAACCGCTTCGATGTCCAACGGCGAAATGCGCAAAGCCTCGACAATTTCGGGATTGAGAGCTCGAATACCTCCACTGGCAATAGCTCCGAACCCAAGTTCCTCGTGCCCGGGCACGCCTAATTTGCGCAGTACAAGAATGTCGAGCGGAGCTTTAAGCATTTTGGCCACCTCAAAGGCAACCGGAACGCCGCCGCGCGGAATGCCGAGGACGGTTACATCTTTTCGGTTCGCATAGTTACGCAGGCGCATTGCCAATCCGCGACCAGCTTCTTTTCGATTGGGGAAAATCATAGTGCACCTCGATGAATCTTAGGACTCCACAATGCCAAAAAATGGAAGTTTCGTATGTACGAGCCATCACCCCGACCAGTGACTCGAATCACTCGTCACGGCTAGCGGCTCGCCAGCGTGACTTTGCGGACCTTGGGTTCAAAGCGCTGAAGGATAGGTTTCTGGAACTTCTCCGGCTTCCCACGCGGTGGTGCGCTCCAAAGGCTCGACTGCACGAGTCTCGTCGAAGTGCAGAATGGCGTCGAATTGGTCCGGAAGCTGGGCATGAAAGTAATGGCTCTGGCGTTCCGAGCGGGGCTGATAAATCACCCCAATCGCGCGCTCCAGGCGAGGCTCGCGCAACAGTAACCGCGTCTCGTCGTGTTCATTCGGGAGCAGCAGGAACTTCGACATACCGGTGCTGTGAAATAGCGCCTCGTAACTGCCGGGCAGGGCGGGCCTGACATGCTTGCGTTCTGCCGGACCGTCCCACTCGGACGCGGCCGTGACCGTACCGGTGTAGGTGGTGAAACCAATTGAAACCGATTGCTTGCCGTATCGCTGGCGCACCAGTTGCCCCAGGTTCAGCTCACCGTGCTGTCCCATCTCGGTGGCGCGGGCGTCGCCGAGATGAGAGTTGTGTGCCCAGATGACCACCTTCGCGTGACTTGCGCCAAGATGTTGAACCAACGCATCCAGCGTCTCAGCCATATGAGTATCCCGCAAGTTCCATGACGAAATTCGCTCGCGAAACATGGAGCGGTAATACTCTTCGGCATTCTTCACCAGCCGGGCGTTCTGTTCCGCAAAAAAGAATTCATCGGGAAAAGCATGGCCATCGCGGCGGGCCAGGTCGGCAGCCCGCTGGCGCATCTCCATCCACTGGCTGATGACTTCGTCCTCGCAGCTCTTGCTCAGTCCAAAACTCGCGGCGTATCCGTAAGCTTGCGTATCCTCGCCGAAATCCTCAAAGCAGGCATAGCGATAGCGGGCGCGGCGGGCAGCTTCGGGATCGACCTTGTCCAGGAAATCAAGCACGGCGCGGATGGAAGCATGCAAGCTGTAAAGGTCCAGTCCGTAGAAACCGCGCGCGCCCGGAGTGGCGGTGTTCGTTGTAATTGCGCAGCCAGCCCACAAAGTCGAGCACATCGGCATTGCGCCACATCCAGGCGGGAAATCTCCGGAAGCCGGCAAGGGCATCAATTGCGTCCTGGTCTTTGCCCTGAAATCGAACAAACTGATTGATGCGGTAGGCATCGGGCCAATCGGCTTCGACTGCAACCGCGTTGAAATCCTTTTTCCGCAATCAGGCGCTTGGTGATCTCCGCGCGTAGTCGATAAAACTCATGAGTACCGTGCGAGGCCTCGCCGATCAGGACCAATCGAGAGTCGCCAATCAGGTTGAGCAACGGATCGAAATCTGCCGATTCACCCGTCAGCCGATGTGCCGCGCGGCGAATGGCGTTAACGATGTGGAAATCGCTGTTGGTTCGCATTTGTGGCCCCCTCCGGTTCCCCGCAGATCGAGCCGGTACATGAAGCATGGCAAAAGCATTTGTGATCAGGATGTGCGCGCGGTCACGGCGTCGAGTGAGTGGCATCACGACGCAAAGGCCAATCCGCGTATAACGTGGATTTGTTGAGTGGAGGATCTTATGAAAAAAGAGAGCTTGGCCTGGACATTTCGTCGGCGCGTTTGGCGCTGGCGCTCTGACCATGTATTTTGCCGATCCGAATCGGGGCAGACGCCGGCGGGCGACTTTGAGAGATGCATTCATACATTCCGGTCATGACATGGGAAAGTTTGCGCAGCGGTTTGGCCGCGACGTCGAGCATCGCGCTGAAGGCGCGGTGGCGGAAACTCGCCGCCTGTTCGAGGATGACGATAAGTATCGGACAGCGTCCTCGAGCAGCGGATTCGGACGGCGGTGGGCCGGGCCGTCTCCCATCCCCATGCCGTCGAAGTCAATTGCACCGGAGGATCAGTATTTGTGGGCGGCTGGGTCCTGGCCGAAGAGGCCGCCCAGTTGATCAGTGCAGTGAGAGCGGTACGAGGGGTCAGAGAGCTTTCCACGTTCCTGAATACAACCGACCATCCGCATCATATTTCGGCATTGCAGGGAGGGGCCCGGCGCAGATCTCTACCGGACTTCCTGCAGCAGAGCTGGTCGCCTACAAGCCGAGTCCTGGCGGGCTTCGCCGGCGCCGGGCTGATCGCCTATGGCGCGACTCACCGCAAGCTGCTGGGAAAGACTCTCGGGATAAATGGCGCAATTCTGCTCGCGCGCTCCGTACTGAATACTCCGCTGAAGGGCATCATCGGCGCCGACGAAACTGCGGGTCTTCGCATCCAGAAGACGGTCAATATTAACGCCAGCGCGGCGGACCTGTACGAATTCTGGAAGAACCCGGAAAACTATCCCAAGGTATTCGCCCATGTGAAGGAGATTACGCCGGAGCAGAATGGAATCTTCTTATGGCAGGTTTCGGGCCCCGCCGGGATCCCCCTCAGCTGGAGAGGAAGAATCATACGTCTGGTACCCGAACAGCGTATTGAGTGGAGGAGTCTACCGGGCTCAATCGTCGAAAACCATGGAATCATCCACCTGGAAGCGCAGAAAGATGGCCGAACCCGGGTGCAGATTGAGATGAGCTACAACCCGCCGGCGGGCCTCCTGGGACATGCCCTTGCGGCGCTGCTGGGCCTCGATCCCAAGACATCGCTCGATCAGGACATGGTGCAGCTCAAGTCTCTGCTGGAGCAGGGAAAAACGACAGTGGGCGGCCACGCGGTAACCAAGAGCGAACTGAAATCTGAAAACATAACTGCGGCTTAATGGATTGGGCGGAGCGGCTTATGTGGAACTCCGAGAATAAAAGCGGCGATGTCGATATCGAGCCCGGGGATTGGATTTCGTTCTTGGACGGCTTCAGCCGTCAACATGAAGGCTGGCTGGCCACCATCGAAGTGGCAACTGCGGCTGGTAACTTGACAGAGGTCGTGAACCGGCGCCTCAGGGGTGTCAGCATCGATCATGCCGACGGGCATCGGCGGGCATACGTCGAGATGGGTGACGCTCCCGACGAAGCCCTCACCCATACGGTTGAAAGCCCAACGCGGATCCGGTTTAGACGAACCCGAGCCGGGGCCCATGAAGGACTGGAAATAGAGTCCGCCGAAGGCAGTACTACGGTCGTACGTTTCCGCTCTGCCATGCTCCCGGAGACGCTCGATGGCATCGCGTCGTGAGCCGTCCCTGAAGGTGGTGGAACAGAATATGTGTTACGGCAATCCGAGAATTCAAGGGCGGCCGACGGCGCCGGAAGAGCAAAAAATGCTGACCCCCAAGGGCTGGTTGTGATGACCAACTGGTTCAGCCATGAAGGCTCCGCCTCGCCTCTGGGAGCGACCTGGATCGCTGACGAAGATGCTTTCAATTTTGCCCTGTATTCGAAGTACGCGTCCGAAGTAAGGCTGCTGCTTTATTCGCGGGACGATATCGCGCATCCCCTCCACGAATACAAGTTCGATCCTCTCATCAATAAATCAGAGCGAGTCTGGCACTGTCGCCTGAAAGCCAGCGCAATTGCGGGCGCCCGCTACTACGGGTACAAAATCTCCGGGCCGAATGAGCCTGGGGCAGGGCACCGCTTCGATGATCAGAAGATTCTGCTCGACCCCTATGCCCGGTCCGTATATTTCCCCCGCCAATTCAGCCGCGAAATCGCGCGCATGGCGGGAAGCAATGCGGGCCGGGCTCCGCTGGGTGTTCTCCTTCGTGACGCGGAGTTCTCCGTTACGCCGGATCGGCGACCTGTCCACACTTCCGATCTGGTGATCTATGAAATGCACGTTCGAGCATTTACCGCCCGGGACAATTCCGGTGTGACCTCCGGGAAGCGCGGCACGTTCGCCGGGGTAATCGAGAAAATTCCCTATCTAAAGGAACTGGGAGTCACGGCCGTCGAGTTGATGCCGGTGACCCAGCAAGATCCCGAGGAAGGCGGGAATTGGGGCTACATGCCCCTGGTATTCTTTGCGCCCCATCACGGGTATTCCAGCGCCGACGCCACGGAAGACATCCTTGTCGAATTCCGGAGCATGGTGAAGGCCTTCACGCAGCAGGCATCGAAGTAATCCTGGACGCTGTTTATAACCATACGACTGAAGGCGGCGAAGATGGCCCGACCTACAACTTCAAGGGCATTGACAACAGCACCTACTACCTTCTGGAAGCCGACCGGAGGCGCTATCGCAACGATACCAGCGCCGGGAACACGCTGAACTGCGCCAACCGTTACGTGCGCAAGATGATTGTCGACAGCCTGTTTTACTGGGTCAGAGAGATGCATGTGGACGGGTTCCGCTTTGATCTGGCATCCATCTTTACCCGGAATGAGGATGGCACGATCAATACCGAAGACCCTCCGGTCATTGCCGCGGTCAGCGGGGCTTTCGACTTCGCCAGGGTCCGGCTCATCGCGGAGGCGTGGGACCCTGTCAGCTATCAATTGGGACGAACTTTCCCCGGTGTTTCCTGGCTGCAGTGGAACGGGCGATATCGCGATGATGTGCGGTCGTTCGTAAAGAGCGACCCCGGCATGGTGGCGCAACTCATGACCCGGATCTATGGCAGCAGCGACCTGTTTCCGGATGATGTGATGAACGCCTATCACGCCTACCAGAGCGTTAATTTTATTACCTGTCACGACGGATTCTGTCTTTATGATCTGGTCGCGTACAACCAGAAACATAACCAGGCAAACGGACAAGACAACAGCGATGGCAGCGATCAGAATTTAAGCTGGAACTGCGGTTGGGAGGGCGATGCTGATGTCCCGGCGGAAGTGATGGGGCTGCGCAAGCAGCAGATCAAGAATTTCTGCTGCCTTCTGTTCCTGTCCAACGGTACCCCAATGTTCCGCGCCGGCGACGAATTCATGAACACGCAGCAGGGCAACAACAATCCTTACAACCAGGACAACGAGATTACCTGGCTCAATTGGGACCGGTTGACCCAGAATCGTGACATCTTCGATTTCTTCCGGAAGATGATTGCCTTTCGGAAGGCCCATCCTTCCATCGCCCGCAGCCGGTTCTGGCGGGAGGATGTGCGCTGGTATGGAGTGGGGGATACACCCGATCTCTCGTTCAATTCCCATACCCTGGCTTATTGCTTGCACGGGGCGTCGCAGAACGACAGCGACCTCTACGTAATGATCAATGCTTTCTGGGAAGACCTGACCTTTGTAGTACAGGAGGGGCAAGCGAGAGAATGGCTTCGGGTTGTGGATACGAGCCTTCCAGGTCCCTCGGATTTCTGTGAACCCGGTTCGGCGAAAGCCCTGGCCAGCTTGAGTTATCAAGTCAGAGCGCGCTCCGTGGTTGTATTGGTCAAGTCCTGAGTGCCACGACCGCGAAGCGCGCTCGTCCGCCTTCTGATGCCGGCTGCTACTGCTTGGGAGTCGCCGGAGCGTGCTGGTGTTCGTGCTTGCCCGCATCGTCCGGCGGCCCCTCGATGGGCGCTCATCATCTGCTTCATCGCGTCCATGTGCTTATCCATGTGATCTACGAAAGATTGCCACATGTCGATGTTGAGCTGTAACTGATCCCTGGTCCCGCGATCGGACACTTTGCCGATCTGATCTTTCATTTTTTGCAGATTGGACCGCATGTTGTCGAGATCCCCCTGCATGTCTTTCATCATCTGCTCGTGCATTTTGGACATGTCATGCGGGTGGTGCATGCCCATCATGCCCGTGCCGGGGGTCTGGTCTTGGCTCATGCCGCCACCCGTCCCGGGTTGCTCCGGGGCATTCTGCGCCAGGCTCAAGACTCCAAGAAAAGCCAGGCAAACCAGCAACGTCGCAATACGTTTCATAGAGACTCCTTTTAGTGTTCGATAAATGTTCGACGTTTTCGCGATTAGCCGAGCCCACGCACGGTCAGTACCGGGCAACATGCCTCCGCAACAACCCTATCGGCAGTCGCTCCGAGGTGGTGAGCCGCACGAACCAGAGAGCCGGCTCCGCGCACGCCCATTACGATCAGGTCCGCGTCCTCTTCGGCTGCAGCCTGCAGGATGCCATCGGCCGGAGTGCCAAACTTCACCCGATAGTCACAATGCGACCGGGTTGAGATTTGTCCCCCCAATAGCTCCTGCAAACGCTCCTCAAAAAATTCCTCAAATCTCGTTTTGGCGGAGGGATCCTCCCCGATCTGAGGTGCGACATAGGTTGGAATCAGGGTAGCACCGAACGTCTCCGCCAGCGAAACCGCAAACGCTAAGGCTCGAACTGAATCCGCTGAAAAATCGGTTGCGTACAGGATTCGCTTTGGTTTGTGCTCGGGCGCGATGCCACCGCAATGCGGCCCCACGGTCAGGACGGGACTCTCGGCCCCATGCAGAACCTCGTCAGCAACCGCGCCGGTAAGAGCCTTCTTCACTCCACGCCGTCCGCGCGTCCCGACGACGATGACATCGATGTGAAAGTCGGTGACCAGTTTCTTCAACGTGTCCCAAATCTCTCCCTCCCTTACGATCGCCTCACACCGCACCTCTCTGCAGCTCCGGGCGGGTAAGCAGTTCTTGCATGCGCCGCTGTCCATAGTTCTGAATCTCGGTTCGCACCTGGGGAACGAGTTCGGGCGGCAGGTACTCGTACATCTCAGGTGAAATTACATGAACCACATACACCTTGCCCCCGTACTGCTGGGCCAACGCGACGGCATAAGGCAGAGCCAGTTCCGAGCTCGGAGAGAAGTCAGTGAGCAACAACAAATTCTTCAGCTTAATGTTGCCCAGCTTGACGCGTTTAACCGCTCCGGGTTCCGGCGCAGCATCGGACTTTTCGCGAGGCATCTTAGTCATCGCTTCAAGGAGTGCCATATCGCCTCCTGCATCACTAACATACATTCTGCCCGGAATGAACGCAGTGACAGAAATCATACCGCAGAGTGTGGGTGATCACCCGATGATTTGCCGGCCGGAAGCATGAGATGGGGACTTCCGAAAGCCGCACTTTCCTGTGACAATAGCAGGACGTGACTGCGAACCGGTATTCATCGTGTTGTGCTTACGCGATACTCCTGGTTGTCGGGATACTGTGCTTGCCTCCGGTCGCTGGATCGGCAAGCCTGAACCCACAGCGGGAATATCGGCTCCGGCTCCGCCATCTCCACACCAACGAGCAGATTGACCTGGTCTACCGGCGAGGTGACGATTACATTCCAGACGCAATGGATCGCCTCGATCGATTTCTGCGGGATCATCGTACTGGAACGATTTACAGGTTGGACCCACGTCTGTTCGATCTGCTCCATGATCTGAGCGCGTCGCTAGCGCATCCGGAGTCTGAAATTGACATCGTTTGCGGGTATCGCAGCCGCTGGAGTAATGAGTTTCTCCGACGCACTACCTCCGGCGTGGCGTCACACAGCCTGCACATGCAAGGGGAAGCCATTGACATCCGCATTCCCGGAGTAGCCACTTCGAAGTTGCGCGACGTTGCTCTTAGCCTCCACCGCGGCGGTGTTGGATATTATCCGAAATCTGAATTTGTTCATGTGGACGTCGGGCGGATCCGGCGATGGCAGCACTGAACTCCTGGCCTGGGTTTCCCTTTTGAGTCAAGGTTGAACGGGATGTGAGGCCGCCTTACGCCCGCGCTTTGACCCCATAGAAGTTCGGACTCGTCCGTAATGCTATAGGATTGGGGGCGCGTCGGCGCATCTGGCCAACCATCCTCGCCATGAGTCTCGAACAGCACAGCGTAATTGGCATCGCGATAGCAGCGCTAGGGGGCGCCGCGGTCGGCCTGGAACGCGAGTGGTCCGGTCACGCCGGCGGCCCGCGAGGCGCACTTTGCCGGCATTCGAACCTTTACCTTGATGGGAGGATTGGCCGGTGTCGCGGGTTGGCTCTGGTCCCTCGGCTTCCAATCCGTGGCGATCGTTCTGCTCGCCGGCGCGACCGCGTTAGTGGTGGCTGCCTATGTCGCCGCCAGTCGACGGGAAGTCGACGGCACGACCGAGGTCGCCGCCCTGGTGGTGCTGTCGGCCGGGGTTCCTGGCAGGAATGGGTCACCTTGTGCTGGCCAGCGCGATCGTGGCCATCACTACACTTTTACTTGTCGAAAAGTCACGCTTGCACGCGATGATCGCGCGCATTGATGACGCCGGGTTTGCGAGCCGGCGTCCGCTTCGCGGTGATGGCCGTTGTCATTCTTCCCTTGTTGCCGGATGGTCCATACGGTCCGCTTGGAGGTGTCCGGCCCCGCCAACTCTGGCTTTTTGTGCTGCTGTTTTCCGGATTGAGCTTCGTTGGCTACGTGGCCCGTCGCGTCATCGGCACCGATCGTGGTTACTCAAGTCGCAGGCCTGCTGGGCGGATTCGTCTCCTCCACCGGGGTTGCGTTTACCTTTGCGCGCTTAAGCCGGCAGAATCGCAATTTCGCGTTTCCCCTCTCGATCGGAGTGGTAGCGGCATGCAGCATCATGAATTTGAGGGTGCTGGCTGCCACTGCGATTCTCAAGCCCGCGCTCGCTCTGGCTCTGATCCCCTATCTGGCGGCGCCTTTCCTCATCGGCGCGATCATCGTTCTGATCGGACTGAAACGCCGCCAGGAGAAGACTTCGGTGCAGGCTCCCTCCAACCCGCTTCAGGTGGTGTCCGCGCTGCAGATGGCCGTGCTGTTCCAGGTGGTCCTGTTTGCCGTGTATGCAGTTCGCGCCCACTGGGGAGAAACTGGCGTACTGTTCTCCGGCGCCATTCTCGGACTCACCGATGTGGACGTCCTGACCATCTCCATGGCCAAGAGCGCCGAAGGGCAAATAGCCATTCCGGTCGCCGCCGAAGCCATTGCCATCGGCATACTCTCCAATACCATCATGAAGTTGCTGTTAGGGGCGTAATTGGAAGGGGAAGATTTCGAATACTAACGCCTGCCTGGCTAACCGTCATGGCCATCGCCTCGGCGGCTTCTATTGCGGTGCTGCGCTGAAGCGGCTCCGGAGGGCTTGCTCCAACATCGCGTCCTGGCCATAGATATCCCGGAAGAAATGAACTTCGCCATCTTCCATCACCACGGCTGTGCCGTACACAATCAGCACCCGGACCGGCCTTTCCAGGTCCACCCGGAACGTTTCGTCCCCAAGCGTGGCAATCCGGATGTGATCGGCAGTCCACTCCGGCTTTTCGCGCAGAAGCCAGGCGGCCAGCGCCACCGGATCCTCCACGCGAATGCAGCCGTGACTGAAATCACGCCGAGATCTTGAGAACAGTTCCACGGCAGGCGTGCCATGCATATAGACCTCATGCGGATTGGGGAAGTCGAACTTCAGCAATCCCAGAGCGTTGTTCGGCCCGGGGGTTTGTCGAACGCCAAGTTTTCCAGAACGGAGCTGCCGTTTCACCTGTCCGCTGATCGCATCCTGAGCTACCACTGTTCCGGTTTGGTCCACGATTTCATAAGAGTTCTTCGCCAGGTAGGCGGGATCCTGGTTGATGTGGGGTAAGAGTTCCGCGCGCACAATCGATAAGGGGACATTCCAATACGGCCGGAAGATCACAGACTTGATGTCGGAGGCGAAGACAGGAGTCTGGTGCCTGTAGGCTCGACCCACGACGACTTTCATAAAGAGCACCCAGCGATACTGTTCGTCAACCGCGCGAAGACGAAATTCAGGGATGTTGACAACAATGGCAGGGCGCTGAAACTGATGCGGCAACCAGCGCAGCCGCTCCAGGGTGAGTTGGAGTTGAGTTATACGCGCAGCAAGCGGGGTGTTGAGTTCTTTCAGGGTCTGCGCATCGAGCAGGCCGTCCGGCTCCAGGCCGTGGCGTTGCTGGAAGCGCTTCACCGCCGCCACCAGCCCACCCTCGTATATAGGTTGTGGCTCAACTTCTTTCTCAGTTTCAGGAAGGTCTCCCAGCAGGACCAGAAGCCGGGCCAATCGCGGCAGCCCGGCGTAAGCCTCACCCGGTCTGATCGTTTTAAACGGAACCGGAAGAAGTTCGCCATCGTCGCGGCGGCTCAGTTCCAGGTAGGTTCGAAGCGCATTCAGGGTTCTGTGGTAGGTGGGGAATGGCGGTTCGATCCCCTCGATGGCAGTCTCAATGTCCGTTTCCGACGCGTTCACCAATCTTTCCCGCAGGAATTCGGACAGGTCGAAGCTCGTATGGTCCATGCCCGGCTCAAAATGAAAGAGGCGAAGGTTCACACGTCCCAAGTGCAGGTCTGAGACATATCGCATGGCGGAGACTGTGAGTGCGACGTCGAATCGGACCAGATCCGATTCCGGTGCCGGGCTGGGTTGCGCGAGAGCAGCCACCCGGCTCTCCCACCGGGGACCGTCGTAGTCTTCGGGGTCAAGCCCTTCACTATCCGCCTTTTCCAGTATGCGAATAATCGCGAGTGCTTGGGTGCTCGGTCCAGACTCGTGTGTCCAGGGCAGGGAGTCGGCCGAAGAAGTGTAGAACTCCGTCACCTCGCTGCGATAGTTCCCGAATTCCGGCCAGCGAAGATCTGTAAGTTCGGCGGTGTCGATGATGGCATGTAACTGGGTTTCACCGGCTGGGCTGAGTTGTTGCGCAGGCGTCGCCGCTATGATGGGCGAAACGGCAACGCCACCTCCTGCGCTTACCGCGCTTCCCACCGGCATAAAAGTCAGTGACAAAGCCAGGCAAAGACGGCGGAAGTTATGAAAGCTCGCTCGCGTGCGAACTTTTGACGACAAAACGCATCCCGCCATCCCGGCCTCGTTTCCCTGACAACCCTAATGGCATCAGTCGTTCCCGGCTATGGGTGACATTACACGGTTCAGTGATTGAAATCACCGACAGCAACCTGGAACGTGATTCCTATCACCGCGAACAGTGACCTGCCTTACAGATTCGAGCCGCCGAAACAAGTAGGGTGACACTGAAGTGTTTCCGCACAGTTTCTTGAAAGGAGCTGGTTATGAAATTCGCAAAGACTGCTTGGTTTATGCTCATCCTGTTTCTGGTCGGGGCTGCGCTTGCTCCACCGGCCCGAGCCGATCAATGGAACAAAAAAACTATTATTACTTTCAGTCAGCCCATGGAAGTTCCCGGCAATATGACTCTTCCCGCTGGGAAATATGTGTTCAAGCTGCTCGATTCGAGCTCCTACCGGCACATCGTGCAAATCTGGAATGAAGACGAGACAAAACTCTTCACCACGATCCTCGCGATTCCAAACTACCGGCTGACACCAACGGGCGAAACCGTCATTAGCTTCAAAGAAAGGCCGGGAGACCCAACCGCAGGCGCTGCGGGCATGGTTCTATCCAGGCGATAACTTTGGACAAGAGTTCGCTTATCCCAAGACGCGCGCCCTTCAGCTAGCGGAAGCGTCGAATGCAACCGTTCCGGCGGAGACCGCCGAGCCGACAGCTGAAAACCTGGAAACGGTTCCGCTCGTCGCGGTTACTCCCAGCCAGAAGGAGGAGCCAATCGCTGAGGCCGCGCCGGTGCAGGAAAAAACGACTTCTGAACCTGCGATGGTCGCCGAGGCAAAGGAGTTGCCGCAGACCGCGAGTCCGATTCCGTTGCTCGGGCTGCTGGGTTTCGTGTCTGTAGGCCTGGCATTTGGACTCAGGCTGCTGGTAAAGCGGACTTCCTAAGTAAGAAGTCTGTTTCTTCGCGCCGCGGCATGGGTCAGGACCTCCATTCCGCGGTGCGAGGAGGGTCGTCCGATGACTCATTCACTCAGGTCAAA
The DNA here is from genome assembly GCA_963816025.1 of Terriglobia bacterium. Lineage (GTDB taxonomy): Bacteria > Acidobacteriota > Terriglobia > Terriglobales > Acidobacteriaceae > JAIQFF01. The sequence goes on along the minus strand of CAWFJA010000004.1, from coordinate 10,355 downwards.
TCATCACGAAGCATTCTGGAAAAGGTTAATCGTTGCCGGTCTTCTGTTTTTCGCGGTTGTGGCTGGTGCGCAATCGAGGTCACAATCCGCCATTCCCTCTGGAAAAGATGAAAGTCAAACTACATTCTCGACAACCACGGAACTGGTCGAATTGCCGGTTAATGTGACCGATGCAAGTGGCGGGTTCGTCTCCGGGTTGACTTCGCAGAATTTCACCGTGTACGAGGATGGAAGGCAGCAAAAGGTCACCCTGTTCGAGCGTGAAGACCTTCCTGTAACGGTCGGCCTGATCGTGGACCATAGCCGTAGCATGGGCGCCAAGCTCCCGGCGGTATCGGCGGCAGTCTCAAGCTTTGCCCATTCAAGTAATGCCGAAGATGAAATGTTCGTCGTGGATTTCAGTGATCGCGTTTGGCCCGAACTATTCGGCGGCCAGCCTTTCACGAGCGACGTCAAGGCCCTTGAAAACGCAATTACCTCGGTCGGTGCAGAGGGACAAACCGCGCTTTACGACGCCGTATACGAGGGCCTTGAGCGTCTTCGCCTCGGCCACCGCGACAAGAAAGCTCTCATCATCGTGAGCGACGGAGGGGACAATGCCAGCCGCCGAAAATATGGTGAAGTGTTGGCCCTGGCCCGGCAGTCGCAAGCGGTAATCTATGCGATCGGCCTGATCAAAGAATCGGGTGCGGAAGAAGACCCCGAGATTCTGCGACGCCTGTGCAAGGATACTGGAGGGCTTGCGTTCTTTCCGGACGACGGCCGAGACGGTCACAGAAATCTCCATCCGAATCGCCCAGGATTTGCGACAGCAATACACGCTGGGATATGCGCCGGAGAAGAACGCCCGTGCCGGCACGTTTCGCAAGATACAAGTAAAGGTTTCCGCACCGGGCCGGGGGAAAATGCAAGTGCGGACCCGGGGCGGTTATACGGCGGCCGGAGAGAAACCGTCTGCTCCTCCGTCCAAGGGGCCCGCATGATCAGCATCTTCCATCCTGAAGTCGAGCACGCTCACACAATACGAGGATCTCTTGTGTTGGCGACGTCGTGGGTTCTCATGGCCGGCGGCATCCTGTTGCTCGCTTATGCCGGATATGTCATGACCGACGCGAGTGCCTATCAGGCAATTGAGATTCGAAAATTTGAAAGCCCCAAGCCTCGTGTACAACCACGCATGTTGGCGGAAGGCGACGTCATCGGCGAGATCCAGGTTCCGCGCCTCGGCCTCAAGGCGATCGTTGTACAAGGCGATTCCCCCAGAATTCTGCGGCGTGCCGTCGGACACATTTTGAAAACAGCCTTGCCGGGTGAATCTGGGAATGTCGCACTGGCCGGCCACCGGGATACATTCTTTCGTCCGCTGCGGCAGATTCGTCCGGGTGATCTCGTTACATTCGATGTACCCGGCCAGCACTTTCGCTATGAGGTGGACTCTACACGGGTGGTTTCGCCTCGTGAATGGCGCGTGTTGCGGACTTCGACGGGCCGAGACTTGACGCTGATCACATGCTTCCCATTTAGTTATGTCGGTCCGGCGCCGGACCGCTTTATCGTACACGCACGCGAAATCGGAGTCTTACCGTAGTCCTGCGCAGTCCAGCAGCCTTTCATTTCCCTCTTGATCCTTAACTCTCTGTGACCAGAATCACCCCCAGAAGTGATCCGGGTTGCAGCCCCTTTGTCATCCGTTGGTTACTGTTGACGTTGGCTTGCTCTCCTGCCAGCGGCCGTGAAGGAGATTTCATGAAAGCCCCTTTTATTCTCAGCTTTTCGGAAATTCGCATGACCGACGTACCTCTCGTCGGCGGGAAGAATGCCTCCCTCGGCGAATTGTTCGCTGCATTAGGGCCGCAGGGCGTGGGTGTGCTGGACGGATTCGCTCTCACGACGGATGCCTACTGGCGTCTTCTGGAACAGCAGAACCTGCGGGGAGAGCTGGAAACCCTTTTCAACAACTTCGACGCTGAAGACCTGCAACAACTGGCATCGCGGGGACATGCGGCCCGGACCAAAATACTCCAGACGCCGTTCCCCGAAGATGTGCGCATCGCCATTCTTGATGGGTACCGGGGACTCGTGGCGCGGCTGGGGAAAGAGCCTGAATTGGCGGTGCGTTCTTCAGCGAGCGCCGAGGACTTGCCGGAGGCCTCCTTTGCGGGCGCGGCAGAGACGTTCCTGAATGTGCGCGGGGAAGACGCGTTGCTGCGCGCCATGCATCAGTGTTTCGCCTCACTTTTTACCGATCGTGCGATCAGCTACCGGGCGCGCCAGGGCTATTCGCAGTTAAAAGTCGCGCTATCCATTGGCGTGATGCCCATGGTGCGGTCCGATCTCGCCAGCTCGGGCGTCATGTTTACCCTGGACACAGAATCAGGATTCCGCAATGTGGTGACCATCAACGGTTCATATGGGCTGGGTGAGTTCGTCGTGCAAGGCGTGGTTACGCCGGACGAGTGGCTGGTATTCAAGCCCACGTTGCTCGCGGGCTGCGAATCGATCGTGGGGCGTCAATTGGGATCGAAGGAAGTCCGCATGCTGTATGCGGCAGGCACACGTTCGACCCGCAGCGAAGCTACGCCGCTTGCCGAACGTTCCCGCTACTGCCTGACCGACCCGGAAGTCCTCCAGTTGGCCAGATGGGCGTGCCTGATTGAAGATCACTATTCGAAACTCGCCAAACATCCGCAGCCCATGGACATCGAGTGGGCTAAAGATGGAACAACGGGCCAATTGTTCATCCTGCAAGCGCGTCCGGAAACGGTGCACTCAGCAAAGTCTACAAAGATTGCGGCAGAAGTGTATCGCTTGAAGGTCAAAGGGGGAACGCCGCTATTAGTGGGCCAGGCGGTGGGAGAGAAGATTGGCGCGGGGCCGGTTCGTGTGGTCACCGATGTCCGCAAACTGCAGGAGGTTCAAGCAGGCGAGGTGTTGGTGGCCGAAAGCACCGACCCTGACTGGGAACCGGTCATGCGCAAGGTATCGGCCATCGTTACGGACCAGGGTGGACGCACCGCTCATGCTGCCATCGTCTCACGCGAGTTCGGCATTCCATGCATTGTCGGCACCGGCAATGCGACCCACACTCTTGAATCCGGAAGGGAAGTAACGGTTTGCTGCTCCGAAGGCAGCGAAGGCCACGTCTACGCCGGGCGGTTGCCGTTCGAAATCGCATCGGTTGAGGCTAATGCCGTGCCTCTCACTCGCACCAAGATTATGTTGATTCTCGGCGATCCCGGGCAGGCATTTCATCTGGCGGCGATTCCCAACGAAGGAGTCGGCCTGGCCCGGATTGAATTCATCGTAACCAATCACATCGGGATCCATCCCATGGCGCTGGCGCAGTTCCCAAACCTCAAGGATGCGAGAGCGGTGAGGGAGATTCGTGAACGAATCCGGGACGAGAGCCCCGGGGAATTCTTCGTCCGCCGGTTGAGTGAGGGAGTGGGGCGAATCGCGGCGGCGTTTTACCCCAAGCCGGTCATTGTTCGCATGAGCGACTTCAAGACCAACGAATATGCCCGGTTGCTGGGAGGGGCGGAGTTTGAGCCTCACGAGGAGAATCCGATGATTGGCTTTCGAGGAGCCTCGCGGTATTACGATCCCCGCTACTCGCCCGGCTTTGCCCTGGAGTGTGAGTCGCTCGCGCGCGTGCGCCAAAAAATGGGACTGACAAACGTGAAGGTGATGATTCCGTTCTGTCGCACCGTGGACGAAGGCCGTAAGGTCGTCGAAATCATGAGCCGCAACGGTTTACGTCAAGGTGAGGCCGGCCTCGAAGTGTATGCCATGTGTGAAATTCCGGCGAATGTAATTTTAGCGGATGAATTTCTGAAGATCTTTGACGGGTACTCCATCGGGTCGAACGACCTGACACAGCTCACCCTTGGACTGGATCGCGACTCCGCAACCGTCGCCCACCTGTTTGACGAGAACAATGCCGCGGTGCGGCGAATGATCGCGCAGGTAATCCGCTCGGCGCGCACCGCACACAAACCAATTGGAATTTGCGGTCAAGCCCCTTCGGACTTTCCGGAATTTGCCGAATGGCTGGTGGAGCAAGGAATCGACTCGATTTCGCTGAATCCCGATACTGCGATTAAAACCGCCCTACGCGTTGGCGCAGCGGAGCGGCGTACCTTGGCCGTAGCGCTCACGAGGTGATGCATGAAAACCACAAAGACACACACCGACGGTCCTATACCGGTCCAAATTGCGCTGGATGGCGCAACCATTTTTGGAGATCTCCAGCTCCCGGCTGAGGCCCATGGATTCATCATTTTCGTTCATGGAAGCGGAAGTAGCCGTTTCAGCGGTAGAAACAGGCAGGTTGCGGGACAGCTCAACCAGGTTGGCCTGGGAACATTGTTGCTTGATCTGTTAACCAGGGAAGAACAGGAAGCAGACGAGCGGACGATGCAGTTTCGGTTTGACATTCCGCTGCTCGCCAAGCGTTCTACTTTGGCGGTGCAATGGGCTATGAAACAGCCGAAGCTGCAACCATTGCCGATTGGTCTTTTTGGTGCAAGTACGGGAGCAGCGGCCGCACTCATCACCGCAGCAACTTTGAAAGGGCAGATCGCGGCCGTAGTGTCTCGCGGAGGCCGTCCGGATATGGCCGAAGGCGCGCTCGGACAGGTGGAAGCTCCAACTCTTCTCATAGTCGGCAGTGAGGATCCGACCGTGCTGGATCTGAATGTGAGAGCGGCGAGAAAGATGCACTGTGTCAGCCGGCTATACATCATCCCGGGCGCGACACATCTGTTTGAAGAGCCGGGAGCGCTGGAACAGGTGGGAACTGTGGCCGGCGACTGGTTTGTAGAGCACATGCACGCGCAAAAGCCTGTGGGAGCTCGGAGCCAGTAACCATTCGTAAGTAGTTCGAGACACCAGCCCCGGTGATCTGCATCACTGCCACCGGGTTCAGTCGTTCTTAGAGTTGAGAGTACTTCGAGGTGCTTTATGGAAGCTGCTACTGCTTTCATTACAAGTCGGAAAGTTGAACTGGCGGTTACGCGAGAAGATCTCTTAGCTCTCGCGACACTTTGCGATCCGCACGCTACTGCCGTCTCCTTTGGTTTTGTACACACTACGGCACCGGACGAATCTCATCGCGAAGAAGTCATCGCCATCAAGGGACTGATACAACAGGCGGTCGCCCAGTTCGCTCCTGAACCGGTACCAGTCGCTGTCTCGAAAGACCTGGACCGGATACTTGGGGTCGCTGAGGAGATCCGCCGTAACCCCGCCCGGCTGCGTCTGGTCTTTGCCTGCAGCGACCAGGGTTTCTGGCGGGAATTCGATCTTTCGGCTATTGGGCCGTTCAGTTTTTTGCGTTTGGCGCGGCGCTTCTACCTGGCGCCGCTCATGCGGGCCCTGCAATCGCTTGCTCCTTACTGTGTGGCGATCATTGAGTCTGGGAAAGCTCGGGCTTTTGTTGTCCGGGGCACGGAGATTCATGAGGTCACCGAGGGCTTGGCCATCCAAGAGCTGAGGTTGCCGGTCGATGACCCGAGAGTGGGCTGGTCGAAGCATGTCCTCAAGGGACGGATGGAACATGAAAAAGAATATTTCAAGAATCTGTCGCATCGACTGCTGCAACTGGTGTCGCAAGAACATGCGGGCGGCCTTGTAATTGGCTGCCATCAGGACCTCTGGGGTGAAGTCGGACCGCAGTTTGCTCATCTGGAGAACGTCATGATGGGGCGCTTTCATCTGGCCTACTTCGATGCTGAACCGAGCCAGTTGCTGCGCATGGCAATGCCGGTATTCGACGACGGGCAGCGGACGCGTGTTTCGGCCGCCTTGCGCGAGATTACCGAGACACCTTCTCGCCGAGCGTCGGGCGTCAAAGATGTGCTGGAGGCGCTTCGGGCTGGACGTGTGCAAAAGCTCATCCTGGGCTACCTTCCCGGGCAGACGATTTCCGAATGCAAATCCTGTGGGCAGATGATGGCGGCCGCCAGTCACAATTGCGTGTCTTGCGGGAATGCTGAAGTGTTTTATATGCCGGCGGAAGAGGGCTTGATTCGCCAAGCTCTTTTGACCGATGTGGAGATCCTATTCGCCCAGGCAGATGCCGCGCCGGGACTCAGTGGCGTAGCAGCCTGCTTGCGATATTGAGGGACTCAGAAGGGAATATTTTATGGACCCGATGACTGAACGAGTGATTGAAGACGGGGTTTGGCTGCTTGTGCTGATGGCTCTGATTGGGTTCTTTTGGTTCCACGACCGGGGCAAGCGTCGAGCCGATCGCATGAAGAGGTCTTAGTGGAATCGCCCATGATGGCGTACGAAATCAGGGTGATCATGCTCACCACCCGGTGTGCTGGCGCTCACGGTCCCGCCCCCGAAGTTGGCGATAGCATGGAGCGGTAGTTTAGAGAATATTCCGGGAGAAGGCGATGAACAAAATCCAGGTCAAGAGCAACGAGAAAGTCCAACGCAAGCGCAGGATGCGGGCGGTAGCAATCCCCCAACTTGCGGCGTCAAAAATTTCGCATAAAGACACTGACTATGCGGGACCCGGTTGGCCAACCGACCGCCGAGCCACGGTGGCGGGTCGGCCGCAAGAAAAAGTGTCCAATGCGCGCCGGAAGGCGGAGTGGTAAGAATCGCCAGGCGACAAGAACGGACCGATGATGTCGGGACTTTCTCAGGTATGGAGCCACTTTCGTGAAGCGATTTCCTTTTCACCCGAAGTCGATACACGCAGGCGCGGCCGCGGACCGAGTGAGTGACAAATCGCTTGTTTCCATAATCCGCAAGACAGTTTGAACCGTCTTGTAAACAATCAAGCCGTACGAGCGATGTCCGGATTCGTGTGCCGCTGCGCCCTCATCGAAGAATGGAAGGGCGATTGACATCACTCGAACCGCAGGGCATCGATGGGGTTCAAGTTCGCCGCCTCGCTGGCGGGACGGTATCCGAACAGCAGTCCGACTCCACTGGAAACCACCAGCGCAACCGCCACTGCGGTCCACGAAATGCCGATCGGAACCATACCCTCAGTCAAGCGTGTGACCAGCCAGACGAGCCCCAGCGCAGTCACGACCCCCACCAGGGCCCCGGCAAAACTGATAAAGAACGCTTCCAATAAGAACTGGATCCGGATTTCATCCGGTCGAGCGCCCAGTGCCTTCCTGACTCCAATTTCATGGGTTCGCTGGGAAACATTGACCAGCATGATATTCATGATCCCGGTTCCGGCGGTGACCAGAGTCAGAGCGGCAATCGCGATAAGCACGGCGCTCATGGCGAATGAAATATTATTTGCCGTCTGCAGAAGGGAAGACAGGTTCTCGACGGTGTAACGGGCCTGCTTGCGGTGACGGCTCTGCAACAAGCGGCTCATCTGCTGAGTCAGGTCGGACACCTCGGCGGAGGATGCGGCCTGCGCATAGAGCACCTGAAAAAAGTTTTCGCCCGTGATGGACTTGACCAGGGGGAACGGGATGAGCAAGGTATCTTCCTGTATCTCGGACTGTCCGAAGGTAGGGACTCCCTCTTTGAAGGTGCCGATGATGGTGCAGCCAAACTGGTCGAGGTGAATGTTGTTGCCCACGGCGGAATCGAGGCCAAAGGCGGTCTGGGCCAGGTGGTCGGTGATCAGACAAACCTTGAAGTGCGCGCGAAAGTCCTCGACGTCGAAGTATCTGCCCGAGGTAATGTGCAGGTTGCGAATCTTCTCAAAATCCTGGGTGACGCCAACCAAACGAGGGTGGATCGCTTTGCCACGAAGTTGAAGGTCAACCGGGATATCGTAAGTGCCGGCAACCGCGCTAACCCCTGGGAGGGTCAGGCGCACCGCCATCAGGTCATCCGGTGTCAATTCATCTTCCAGAACGGAAGAGGCGCCGTTGCGATCAAGCGTGGCATAAGCAAGATTGGCGCCGATTCCCTCGATCTGCGAGATTATGTAGACTTTGCCGGTTGACGCGATGGTGACGACGAGCACGAGCGCAGCGCTGCCGATTACAACTCCCAGCATGGTAAGAGAAGCCTTCAGCTTATCGCCAGCCAGCGCCCAGAAAGCAAAGCGGACACTCTCTTCCCAGCGAATCACCCGCGCGGCGGTTGCGTCAGGGTAGCGCATTGTTGGTCAGCAAATAGTTCCCGGCATTCTCGGCTACCACGCGCAGGTTCGACCGCCCCACCAGCCTCTCCAGACGCGGCATTTCGCTGCCATACGCGAGAAGATAACAGCGACCTGACGCTGCCCACAGTGAAACGAACTCGTGGTCGTCAATGAATACACCGGGAGATCCGGGGGCATAGGAGCCATATTCCAGGTTGTTGTTGCGGCCGTTGAGCAGCAGAGCAGAGCGCCCGGTGTAGAAAAAAACGGAGGAAAAGGCGTAGTAAGAATTGGCTTCGATCAGTTGTCCGGGTGGACTCTGCTTCAGGCTTTGAGCCAGGGGATAAGACCCCAGATAGGAGTCGAATCGAATCAGCGCAATGCGGGCGGCCTGAACGAAGAGGATCATGCCGGCAGCGATCACCAGGACGAGTCTCTTGACTTCGTCTTTCGATCTGGCGATCCCGACGGCGCTCAACCCGAACGCGAAAGCGGCGATCGCAAGCGGCAGCCTCAGGTAGGCGAATGCGTTAAGCGTCAGGTCTCGAATGTGTCCCATTGACAGGGTGTACAGTTCAGGATGTTGGGTCAGGGCTGTAGAAATGTTCCCCGGAGCAGGCAGCCGCCACACCAATACAATCAAGACTGTGAGCGCGGAACACAACAGTGTAGAAATCACCAGCAGAACACCCGTGGCCGCACGGACCCTTCGTCCTCCGGCACGGATCGCCGATCCAATCAGGAGCGCCAATGCAGGATAGATAGGCATGGAGTAATACTCCTGGGTGGTGGAGAAGGTGAAGAACAACATCACCACGCCGACCCAGCAAACCGCCATCAACCGCGTTCTTTCTGCCCGCGAAGCTGGACGCAATGAAAGCGTTGGAATGCCGGGCAGATAGACCGACCACGGGAAGATCCAGACCAGGTTCAGCAGCCAGAACCACAGCCTTGGCACCGTGTTGTAATCACGCGGATACCGCAAGTTCAGAAAACGCAAAAGATGTTCGTTGAAGAAGTAGAACCAGAAGAACCCGCGGTATTCGCCGCTTGCACTATGCATGGAGAACGCGAAATAAGGCGGATTGCGCAGGATTGCCAGCACATGCCACGGCAACGCGATCGCCAAAGCGACGGCAATCGCCGTACCGAGAGTCAATCGACGCCACGACTTGATAGAAAAAAGCTGTCGCGTGAGGGCCATGTAGGCAATCCCAGCCAGCACCGGAAAAACCACGCCGATCAGCCCCTTGAGCAATAAACCGGTCCCGAGACATGCTCCCAGCATGACGGCCCAACGGAGCGGAAGATGTTCTTCCGGTTCAAGCAGCGCCAGCCATGCCCAGATGGCGCCCGTGATCGCCGCGGTGAGCGTGGCATCCGGGATCAGAATCCGGGTGAACAGGAACAAACCGGCCGAAGTGGCGAGGGCGACGCCCGCGTAGAGGCCAGCCTCCTCGCTAAACGCCCAGCGTGCGAAGCGGTAGGTTATCCAACACAAAAGGACGGCTGAGAGAGCGAGCGGCAAACGAGCAGCCCAATCGTGGACGCCGAAGATTTTGTACGACACCGCCATCATCCAGTAGATGAGCGGCGCCTTTTCCAAATAAGCCACGCCGTCAAGTCGTGCGGTGACCCAGTCATGGGAGGCCAGCATATTGCGCGCGATCTGGGCCTGGACTGCGTCAACATCATCCATCAGACGAGGCGGGCTGGCGATGTTGATGAGAAAAACCAGGGATGCGACGACGACTACGATCCAGCCCTGTCGAGGACTTCGACGATGGGGATGGTCGGTCCCGCTTCCTCGGACGCTAATTCGATCTTCCATCGCTTCATCCAGATTAATAAGACCATCAGACCCCATAGGTGATACCCATAATTTGCTTTCCGCTCCAAGTGTGCATTCACCAGTCGCTTCACCGCAGGCCAATGAAACAACCCGCTCGCCAAAACGGCTTCCTGTGACAATGTATCCAGCAGTAAGGGACGAAGCACCCCTCGGAGCCATTCGTGAATAGGGACATCGAAGCCAATTTTCGGTCGCTGCAGTACGGTGCGCGGTAGTTTGTCCTTCATCAGACGGCGAAGTACGTATTTGGAATTCGATCCCCGGAGCTTCAGGCGCTCCGGCAAGGCGGCGGCGAAATCAACGATTCGCGGATCCAAAAAAGGAGGACGCACTTCCAGTGAATGCGCCATGCTGATACGGTCTACCTTGTAGAGGATATCGTCGGGCAAATAGTAGCGCTGATCGAAGTCCAGATAGCGCTGCAGA
>CAWFJA010000003.1:0-39977 GCA_963816025.1 Terriglobia bacterium | reverse complement strand
GTACTGTGCACCACGCCGGTTACCGGGGTGTGCACTTTCCGTGCACCACATAACGTGGCTAGGGGAGAAAGAGGGTCGTCCAGATGATGAGTGCCTTCCGTTGGAGGGTTTTGGTTCTCACTGTAAGTCTAGGAATTATTTGCGGCTCCGCGAGTACTGCCCGGGCTCAAACCGAGCCCGCTTCCGATCTTTCCAGCCGTATCGACTCCTTGGAAAAACAACTGGCGGATCTCAAGAGTCAGATGGAGGCGCAGAAAGCCGCTGCTGCCGCCGCACCGGCCCCTGCCCCGGCTGCGGCCGCGCTTCCTGCCGCTGCGCCGGCAGCCACTCCCGCACCCACCGGGCTCGCCGGTCTGCTGGGGCCAACCACGTTGAGCGGATTTGTCGACGTCTACTACGGCTATAACTCAAACCAACCCGCCGGCCGCACCACGGCATTTCGCAACTTTGATATCAACTCAGGCCAGTTTGGGCTGAACATGATCGAACTGGTGGCTGACAAGGCGCCGGACGCTACCGCAAGCCGCGTGGGCTACCACGTCGCATTGGGCTTCGGGCAGGCCATGAACGCGGTGAACTCGACCGAGATTGGTCCCGGCGGAACCGAGGCGAACTTCGATCAGTACCTGAAGGAAGGATATCTGGAATATCTGGCACCCGTAGGCAAGGGCTTGCAGATAAACGTCGGCAAGTTCGTGACCCAGGCGGGCGCGGAAGTGATCGAGACCAAGGATAACTGGAACTATTCGCGCGGACTGCTTTTCGCCCTCGCCATTCCCTACTTCCATTTCGGCGCGAGCGCGAAGTACGCGTTCAATCCTAAGTTTGCGGTCACCGGATATCTGGTGAACGGCTGGAACAACAGCGTCGACAACAACAGCGGCAAGACCACCGGCTTCAGCGCTGCCTGGACTCCGAACGCCAAGTTCAGCCTGGTCCAGAACTATCTGGTGGGTCCGGAACAAACCAACGACAACGGCGATTTCAGGCACTTGTTCGACACCGTTGCCACGTATTCGCCCAACGCCAAGCTTTCCTTCATGGCGAACTACGACTACGGCAAAGACCACGTGCCTAGTGGTTCGCCCTTGATCGCTTCCACCTCCGTCCATTGGAGCGGCATTGCCGGGTACATCAAGTACGCGCCAGACGACAAGTGGGCGCTGGCAACGCGCGGCGAGTACTTCAGCGACAACGGCGGCACCCAGACTGGAACCGCGCAGAAGTTGAGCGAATTCACTTTCACCCTGCAGCGCATGCTGGCAAGCAAACTCATGACCCGGCTGGAATTCCGCCGCGACATGTCGGACCACGACGTTTTTCCGTACCGGACTGGTTTGCTAAAGGATGCACAGAACACTGTGACCCTCGGCATGGTGTATGCGTTCACGAGCGCCGATGCCAAATAGCCAGGAGATCACCGAATTGAAATTGCAGCTTCGCCTGGCGCCGGAGAGCAGTGGCTTCGGCGGAAGAACGATTTTCACCCAGCGGCAGCGATGCCGCTGTCATGTGGGCTCACGGCTTGGGCTCAACTCAAACCACCCCTAGTACCAGCGCCCAGGCCGTGCCCGCGCCAATAGCGATTTCGCAGCAGGTAAACAGGGGCCCAGGAGGCAGCTTTCCTTTCAAGTTCTGACCGACGCAGTGGACCGGGACCAAAGCTGGCCCCGGTTCGAATACTCGACGTAAGGAGCAAAGCAATGGGTGCGAATGCAAAGCAGGGAACGTATTTGGGCACGACTCTGATCGGTTTCACTTCCTTCGTGGCGGGCTTGCACAGCGGCGGTGGCCTGGGTGTGGTGTTTGCCATCGTGGGAGCAGGACTGCTGTTCGTCTCTGCGGCCGGCTTTTACAAGATCAAAGCGGTATAGATCACAGCGACTCAACACAGAACCAACAAAGAGAGGAACGACATGAAGCTCGTTGGAGTTTTGCTGGCGGTTTTTGGATGGCTGCTTCCGGTGGTCGCGCTCAACATGACATCGTCCACCGGAGTGCGGATGTTTCTCTGCATTCTGGGAATCGGCATTACGCTGGTCGCGATTTTGAGCGTGCTGAACAAAGCTCATGAGAAGGAAGCAGTCTGGAAACAGTAGGACCACGGCATCTGTGCAGCCCGGCCGGACACTAAACACATCGAGAGCGCGGCAAGTCAAGCTCGCGTTCAACCTCACGAGGAGACACGTAATGAAAAGTTGCACTTGGTTGAAACCATATCTGTGGGCGGCCATGGTAGCGCTGCTCGTATGTGGTCTGCCGGCTGGGGCCCGCGGTCAAACCGCTGCGCCCGCTGCCCCGGCCGCGGCTGCCCCGACCCCGCCGCCTCTCGCAGTGGACGCACCCTTGCCGGTCAGCGGACCTTCCGCCGACGACTTGGCCGCAGGCGACCCCAGCGGAACCAAGACGGGAACCGCGAATGACGTGGTGCACGCAGATCCGAATAAACCTCTCACCCTGGTGGATCTGGTGAACCAGGCGGGACAGAACCGCATCGCCATCAATTTCGTGTGGACGCTGGTCGCCGGCTTCCTGGTCATGTTCATGCAGGCCGGTTTCGCCATCGTGGAAACCGGGCTGTGCCGCGCCAAGAACGGCAATCACACCATGATGATGAACTTCATGGTCTACGGCTTCGGCCTGTTCGCTTATTGGGTGTGCGGTTTCGCCATACAGATGGGCGGCGCCGCCGGAACCTCGATCCTGGGAGGCGTCAGCCCCCTCAGTCACGAGTTCACCATTCACTTGCTGGGACACGACTGGGGCCTGTGGGGCACGAAGGGTTTCTTCCTTTCTGGCGCGACCTACGACGTGGGCGTCATGGTTCTTTTTCTGTTCCAGATGGTCTTCATGGACACGGCACTGACCATCGTGACCGGCGCGGCGGCGGAGAGATGGAAGTATGTTTCCTTTGCCGTCTCCTCGGTGGTTCTGGGAGCGGTCATCTACCCTATCTACGGCAACTGGGCCTGGGGCGGCGGGTGGCTTTCTAAATTGGGCGCAAACTACGGACTGGGCGCGGGCTACGCCGACTTTGCCGGATCGGGGGTGGTGCACGCTGTCGGTGGACTCTCCGCCTTGGCTGTCTCGATGATCATCGGCCCCCGTATCGGCAAGTACAACCGCGATGGGTCATCGAATGCAATGCCGGGGCACGATCTGGTCATCGTCCTGACGGGCTGCTTCATCCTGGCATTCGGCTGGTTCGGGTTCAACCCGGGCAGCACGCTCGGCGCCTCGGGCGCCCTGCGCATCAGCACCATTGCGGTGGACACGATGCTGGCGGGCTGCACCGGGTCATTCGGCGCTCTCCTCTACATGTGGATCAAGTACGGGAAGCCGGATGCCTCCATGTGCGGTAACGGGCTGCTGGCCGGCTTGGTGGCCATTACCGCTCCCAGCGGCTATGTCAATACCATGGGCGCCGTCATTATCGGTTTCGCTGCCGGCCTCCTGGTCTGCCTGAGCGTTGAGTTCATCGACCGTGTGGTTCGAGTAGATGACCCGGTGGGCGCCATTTCAGTTCACGGCGCCTGCGGCTTGTGGGGAGTAATTTCCGTCGGTCTATTCGCCGACGGCACCAACGGCGTTAAGGGATTGTTCTACGGCGATCCGACGCAGTTGGTGGCGCAGCTCATTGGCGTGGGCACTCTGCTGGGTTTCGTTTTCACTTTCTCCTACCTGGCGAACATGGCAATCCACGCCATCGTCGGGCAGCGGGTCTCGGCAGCAGATGAACTCGAGGGATTGGACATCCCCGAAATGGGTGCCCTGTGCTATCCCGAGTTCGTGCTGAAACCGGACACGACACACAGCGGCGCGGCGGCAGCCGATTTCAAGGCCGGCTTGCAGGTCGCGCGGGAGACAGCCTGATGACCAGCGTATTTCCCATCCACGGCGAATGGGGCGGACATTCCGTGACCTGGAAATGTCCGTCCGAGCTGGCCTACCCTCCCGAAGCCATCGAGTGCTTTCGGGAAGGCGTGGAACGGCTTCAAACCGGCGATCCGGGGGCGGCGCTCACTGCGCTCTCCCGGAGCACCGAACTTGCCCCAACCTTTGGAGAGGCTCACGTATTTTTGGGTCTGGCGAATGCGCTGACCAGCAACATTTATCCTGCGATTGATCACCTGGAACTTGCAACCCAGCTCCAGCCGGATAGCTTTGCGGCGCATTACTCGCTGGCGCAGCTCAACTTCAAGCTGCGTATACCGCAGAAAGGCTACGCCGCCGCGGAGCAGGCATTGCGCTGCGTGAGCACCCTGGAACAACGCAAGATGTTGACCCAGTTGCTCAAGGAAGAACGGGCCCGCGAACGCAATGGGATCGCGCGGCCCTGGTTCAACAAGTCGTACAGCAAGCCCGGACTATTTCTTGCGGGCAGCGGGCTGGCAGCCGTCATCGGAGCACTTCTACTGCATGTTCGCTGGTAAGCCAAAGGAGCCCCAGATGCTTGACACGCTGCTCGACGTCTTGAAGAAACAGAAGATGGCCTGGTCGTGGGCCGTGATCGTCGGCCTCTTCCTGATCGTAGCCGGACATGCGCCCGTTCTTCCGGTGTTCGCCGGATGCCTGCTGGCCGTCGGGATCTCCGTCCTGCGGGCGTGGCCTCATCGGATGGGAAAATCTCCCATTCGAGGGGCTTAGACCGTCTTCAGTGGTGCAACTCGGACAAATGAAAACCCTGATGTCACGCACGGACGCGATCGACGGGGTAGTGGACGAAGCCATGCCTCCGGATACCATGGGCCGGCGCGCCGTGGACCGCCAAGCCATGCCTTCGATCCCCAATCCCCTTCCTGACCCGCCCGTAACCAGCGCGCCGGACGATCCCGCGGTAGTTATGCTGTCGGGACGGAATTTCGTGCTGGGATGTGCCATTGTTGCCGGCTTGATAGGCCTTGTGGACCGGGTCGCATTCCTTCCCCTGTGGCTGCTCGGAGCGGAGGTGCTGGCTACCATCCTGGGGCTGTTTCTTTTCGGCTCCTTCAAATATCAGATTCACAAGAACGCGCTCACCTACGGAATGTTGTTGATCGTAGTCTCCACGTTTTGCGGGCTGCAGAGTTCGGAGTGGCGCCTTGAGATCACGCAGCGCGGATGGTGGCATTGGGCACAACAGCACCTGCTTTCGTTCCGTGGACTGGACGATCTCGTCCACGCGGACACCATGATGTTTATCCTGGGCCTGACCTTCTTCGTTTCCGTGATTGCGCAAACCCGGCTCCTCGAAGGCCTCACTTTCTCCCTGCTGCGGCGCAATCGGGGCAACATCCTGTCCACCGTGATTGCGGTGACGGCTGTCGTGGCCCTGGCTTCAGGCGTGCTTGACGGGGTTTCGATGATCGGCTTGACCATCCGAACTCTGGTCATCATCCTGCTGCTGGCGGCGGCCCCAATGGCCGATATTCGCCACGCGGTCATGGTCTGCACCACGGTGACTACCATCTGTGGCATCTGGCTGGCCTACGGCGAGCCCCCCAACCTGATCATGAAGGCGAACTTGTATCCCCGCCTGGGAAACGCCTTCTTCCTCATCTATTGCGCGCCCGTCGCGATCGCATGCTATCTGGTGGTCGCCCGGCACATTCGTAAGCGATTGCGTGGCCGGCAGGTCAATCTCGACACCATGGATGTCATCGACGCCAATGCCGAGGACGTACGATTTCTTCAGGCGACGCGGCACAGCGAAGTTGTCACCCCGGTTGAACTCATTGAAGACCATGCTGCGGACTTAGACGGCAAGGCGGAGCTTGTCTTGCAGCGCTTGCGAGGGGGTGATTCCTTGGGCCTTGCCCTGGTGCGGGAAGGCGTGCCGGAAGCCACCCGAAAGGGCCTGCTGGGCCATCTGGTAAGCGAAGACCTCGCGGACTCGCTCGACCGTCATTACATTCTCGACGCTGCCGGAGACCACGCGGGAGCTCTGGAAGCGGAGCGGTCGGTCGACGAAACGCTGGCTTCTCTGGCCCATGTTCGCCGGCGCGCCCAGAAGATCGGGGCTCTTGCCCTGCTTCCCTTTGCCGGCTTCCTGGTGCTTCACGGCTTCCACCATGAGACGCCGCTTTTCCTGGCGTCTTTCGCGGGATTTGCGGTGGCGCTGCTGGGTGTGGCTGCGATTCCGAAGATGCGCGCCCTGGCGCTGCGCGAGGCCCGGCAGGAGTACGCCGAATATTACTTTCTCTTTCCCCTGTTCCTGTCGATCACGCTGCTAACCAACGCCGGCTTTTTCGGCCAGCTGCAGGGCCTGATCCACCACGGGATTGAGACTCTGGGCCAGGCCCACGTGGCCTTCGCGCAATTTCTCGGCTGCACCTTCCTCTCGGCCATCCTGGACAACAACATCGTGGCCGACTTCGCCTCGCGCGGCCTGCATAATCTGGAGACTTCAACCCTGCATCTGTTCGCGCTCGCCCAGATTGCCGGCTATGCGCTCGGCGGATGCTGGACTCACATCGGGTCGGCGCAATCCGTGGTGGCCTATGCCTTCATTCAGCGCGACGTGGACGCAAAGTACACACCGGTTCAATGGATCAAGGAGATGACTCCGGTCATCGTGGAAATGCTGGGTGTGATTGCCGTGATTCTTTATGCTGAAAGCGCTGTTTTGAAGTGGCTGCGCTAGGACCGGCGCGGTCGATCGACAGAACGAGAGTGTATCGCGGACTATAATCTGTGTGATCTGAAAATTGAATGATCGAGGACAAACACAATGACTAAACTTGAAGCGGTGATCCAGCCCTCCAGATTTGAGGCCGTCAAGGAAGCCCTGGCGGAACTGGGGGTTGACGGCATGACGATATCCGACGTGCGCGGACATGGAAGACAGAAAGGCCACACCGAGGTTTATCGTGGCCGTGAATATACTGTCGATCTCGTGCCCAAGATCAAGCTGGAAATGGTGCTGGCCGACAACCTGGTGAGCGCCGCCATTGACGCGATCGTAAAGAGCGCGGGTACCGGAAAAATTGGCGATGGCAAGATCTTCCTCTCCAAGGTCGATGAAGCCATCAGGATTCGGAATCACGAGCGCGGGGTGGCGGCACTCTAACCGACCGTCACGGCAGACCACTGGAGTCCGATGACAGTACTGGCGAATCGCGCTATATCCCAGGACGCATACCAGACCGAGTCGGAAAGCATACAAGAAAGATTCGAGCGCTCACACAACGGACAGGCCGCAATCCGGGAACGCTCGAATCTGACCGATTCACTGATTGGCGAGTTGTGGAATCAGTTCCCGCCAGGCTCGCCGGATAGGATATGCATCGCTGCGTTGGGCGGCTACGGCCGTCGTGCGCTATTTCCCTGCTCCGATGTTGATGTGCTGTTCCTGCATGAATCGGCACTGAGTGAGGATGCACAGAAGCGGGTCATCCCGCGAATCTCGCAGGCGCTCTGGGACCTCCACCTCCGGGTCAGTCCGACAACCCGTTCCCTGGCAGAGTGCGGCAAGCTGTACCGGGACAACCTCGAATTCAATATTTCCCTACTGGATTGCCGCTACCTATGTGGCGATGCGGAGCTGTTCGAGCGGCTCCGGTCGCAGGTGATTCCGAAAATGGTGGCCCGCGAGGCCCTGGAGCTGCAGCAGAGGCTGATCGACCTGACCTCCGCCCGCCACAGTAAGTACGGTCACACGATCTTCCATCTGGAACCTAACATCAAGGACTGCCCGGGCGGCTTGCGTGACTATCAGGTCGCAAATTGGCTGAGCCTGATTTCACAGCTGGAGAAGACCGGGGTCTGGCCCGCGCCCGAGAGTCTGTTGCCGGAAGCGTTTCGCGCGGAGTGCGGCGCGGCCCTGGATTTTCTTTCGGCGGTGCGTTGCTTCCTGCACTATCGCCAGGGCCGCGACCTGAATCAACTGAGCTATGAATTGCAGTCCGAAGCGGCTGCGGCCGGAATTGGACTGCCGGAGGCAGCGCCGGTCGCGGCTGCGGCCTGGATGCGAACTTACTTCCGGCATGTCCGCTCGATCTACAGGCTGACCGTCCTGTTCGACGAAGTGCCGCCGTCGCGATCGGGCCTGTACCGCCTATTCGAAAATCGCAAATCGCGCTTGTCCAACGCCGATTTTTCCGTGGTCGAGGGCCGGGTGTTTCTGCGCCAGCTTTCCTCGGTCCAGGATCCATCGCTGCTGCTTGGCCTCTTCGAATTCGTCGGACGTCACGGCCTGAAGCTGACTTCCGAAACCGAACGGTGCGTGGAAGCGTCGCTGCCCAAGCTTCGGCAATGGGCCCAGGACTCTCCGGAGGTGTGGGCGTACTTCAGACGAATCCTGGTATCGCCCCACGCCGGAGACGCTCTGCGCGCCATGCACCGGCTGGGCGTGCTGGTGGTGCTGTTTCCTGAATTTAAGGCGGTGGATTCGCTGGTCATTCGCGATTATTACCATCGCTACACCGTGGACGAACATTCCCTGGTGGCGATCGAGAACATTCACGCGCTGCGCACCCCCGACGGCGAACTGGAGCGCCGCTTCCGCGACATTCTGGACGGGCTCGAGCGTCCCGACCTGCTCTTTCTAGCGCTCTTGCTGCACGATGTGGGCAAGGGCATGCCCGCGGAGGACCACGTAACCGGAAGCCTGCAGGCTTCGGCCAGCGCCCTGGAACGGCTTGGTCTGGAACCGGTTGACCGCGAGGCTGTGGTCTTTCTGATTGCGAACCATCTGCGCATGTCGTCGACCACCATGCGCCAGGACATCTTCGACCCCAAGGTGGTGGCCGAGTTCAGCGAATGCGTCGGCACCACGGAACGGCTCAAGATGCTCACGCTGCTGACCTACACCGACATTAAATCGGTCAACCCCGAAGCCCTGACCCCATGGAAAGCTGAACTGCTCTGGCAGTTCTACGCAGCCGCGTTCAACCATCTGAGCCGGAGCGTCGACGACCAGCGCCTCACGGTAAGCATTTCAAACAGCGAACGAATCAAGGAAGTGGTGGCCGCGGCAGGCGAAACGGATGCGAAGCACATCACGTCGTTCCTGGAGGGTTTCCCCAAGCGTTATTTGCTGATGCACACATCGAGCGAGATCGTGGCCCACTGCCGCATGTACGATCGCCTCAAACAGAAGGATGATGAACCACAAATCGACATACTGCGGCGCGATGGCTACTTCGAACTTGTCCTGTTGACCCTGGATTGCCCGGGTTTATTTTCCCACGTAGTGGGAACGCTCTCGTCCTGGGGCATGAACATCCTGAAGGCGGAAGCATTTTCCAACAAGGCCGGCGTAGTGCTCGACACCCTCCGGTTTTCTGACCGGTTCCGGACCCTGGAACTCAACCCTTCCGAGATAGACCGCCTGAAGCGGAAACTCGCGGAAGCCGTTTCGGGGGAAATCGATGTTGTGGAATTGATGGAGACGAAGTTTAAGCCGGGAGCGCAGAGCCCGAAGATCACGGTCGAGCCCAGCGTGCAGATCGACAACGATTGCTCACAACACAGCACGCTGATCGAGATCATCGCCCAGGACCGTCCCGGGCTGCTCTACGACATCAGTTCCGCCATGGCCGAACTGGGCTGCAATATCGAAGTTGCGATCATCGACACGCAAGGGCAGACTGCCACCGACGTGTTCCATGTGACGTGTGCCGGTGCCAAGCTGGACCTTCGCCACCAGCAGAAGATGCAAACCGCCCTGCGCTCACAGTTGTAGTTCATCACGATCCAGGTAGGAACAGATGTCCTGATCTGTCCAGTCGAGCGAGGCTGGTGGGATCCCCTTGTTTAAGTTAGGCTCTCTCCGCCAGGTATCTTTGCAGCGCGTCCTGCCAGCCGGGCATTGCGATGCCGCGCCTCTCCAGACTCTCGGGCGACAGCACGGAGTACTTCGGACGCTCCGCGGGGCGCACGAACTTGTCGCTGGTGGTTTCGCGCACGACTGTGTCGAGGCCCGCGCGCGCAATAATTTCGCGAGCAAAGTCGTACCACGAACACTCGCCGCGATTGGTGGCGTGCACCAAGCCGCTCGCCTCCTGGCGGCAAAGTTGAATCAGGACGCGGGCCAGATCGACCGAGTAAGTGGGCGAACCGCGCTGGTCGCCAACTACCTCCAGCCGCGGCCGGCTGGCAGCCAGTTTGAGAATTGTGTCGGGGAAACATTTTCCACCGGCGCCGAACAGCCATGAAGTTCGCACGATGCAGCATTCCGGCAGAATCTCGCCAATTTGAATCTCCGCCTCGGCTTTCGATTGGCCGTAGACGCTGCGGGGTGCCCGAGGATCATCGGTGGTGTAGGGAGTTGTCTTAGTGCCGTCGAAAACATAGTCGGTGCTGAGAAAGAGCATGCGAGCCCCTTGCTGCTTTGCCGCGCGCGCGACGTTGATGGCTCCGCGGCAGTTTACGTCGAAGGCCAGGTCACGATGAGTCTCGCAGCCGTCAACGTCCGTGTAGGCCGCCGCCAGGACAATCCAATCGGGCCGGCTGCGCTCGACCAGCTGCAGCACCTGTTCCGCGTTCCGAATGTCCCCGTCCGCAGAGGCCAGTCCCGTGACCTCGTCTTCCTTCCACTCCCGCATCAGCGCCTTTCCCAGCAAGCCGGTGGCGCCGAAAATGGTGATTCGCATGTGATCTCTCTGCGTTGCCGAGGCGAGCCCTGCATCTTTATGAGTACTGGGTGGCAATCCATTTTCGGTAGGCGCCGCTGGTGACCCCTTTCACCCACTGCTCATTTTGTAAATACCATTGGATGGTCTTGCGAATGCCGCTGGCAAAACTTTCGCGCGGCTTCCATCCGAGTTCGCGCTCGATCTTGCGAGCATCGATGGCATAGCGCCGGTCGTGGCCGGGCCGGTCTTCCACAAAAGCGATCAAGTTTCGATGAGGGGTGACTGGATCGTCCGGACACGACTGGTCCAGGAGGGCGCAGATGGCTTCGACGATTTCCAGGTTTCGCTTTTCGCCGCCTCCGCCGATGTTGTAAGTCTCTCCGACTCTGCCCTGGGCCAGCACGCGGCGTATGGCGGCGCAGTGATCCTCCACGAACAGCCAGTCGCGCACGTTCTGCCCGTCTCCATAGACTGGCAACGGCTTGCCGGCCCGGGCGTTGAGGATCACGAGGGGAATGAGTTTTTCCGGGAACTGGTACGGGCCGTAGTTATTGGAGCAATTGGTGGTCAGCGTCGGAAGCCCATAGGTGTGGTGATAGGCGCGCACCAAGTGGTCCGCCGCCGCCTTCGAAGCCGAATAAGGACTGTTGGGCGCGTAGGCCGTGGTCTCGCAAAACGGCGGATCATTCGGGCCGAGCGAGCCATACACTTCATCGGTAGATATGTGAAGGAAACGGAACGACCGGCGATCCGGGTCCGTCAACTCGGCGCAATACGCTCGCGCTTCTTCCAGCAGACAGAACGTTCCGTAAACGTTGGTCCGGATGAAGTCGTCCGGGCCGTGGATCGATCGATCCACGTGACTCTCCGCCGCAAAATGCACGATGGCGCGGGGTTGGTGCTGCTTGATCAATCCCCGCAGCAGTTCGCGATCGCACACGTCTCCCTGGACAAAACAATATCCCGGATCGGAAGCGACTCGAAGCAGGTTATTGGGATTGCCGGCATAGGTCAGCTTGTCGAGGTTGACCACCGGAGCGTTCTCCTGCTCGGCCCATTGCAGAATGAAGTTGGAACCGATGAATCCCGCCCCGCCGGTCACCAGAATCGCTTTTTCCATGTGAGCAGGTCGCGCCGGGCTGCGTAGTGGTCATTCGGCGACGCCGCCCTGATTGTAAAGGAGAGAATGGGGTTTCCGGGGCCTAACCCTGCCCAGTGCGTGACCGCGAACCGCGTGGGGACGCCGCACTCGGCTGTCCGGCGGAGCGAAGCTCCACTACTTCTCTGTCGGCATAAAACGGTCGAGCTTCGCTCGACTGGACAGCCGGGGCGGCTGTCCCCACGTGGTTCATGGTGGATGATCGTGGCGCGAGGGGTTACGCAGCCCGCGGGCGATAACCTGTCGCCGGCGGCGCCGCAACAGGCTTGGGGACTTTGTTCCCCCCGGCCAGCGCCAGATAGCTGCCTTCTATCTCTCGCGCCACACGGCCCCACAAATAGTGCTCCCAGACTCTTTCCCTGGCCTTGCGGGCGGCAGCTTTCCTGATTTCGGGCTCGGAGATCAGCAGCCGCAGCATGCGTTCCAGATCATCCTGATCGCCGCGCCGGAAGGTAAAACCTGATCCGTCCACCAGTTCGCGATTCTCGGGAATATCGCTGGCCAGGACGCAAACGCCCGCTCCCATGGCATCGAGCAGCGCCAGGGAAAGGCCCTCCAGATCGGAGGGCAGGACAAACAGCATGGCATTGGTGAGTAGTTCGTCCAAAGCTTCGCCGGAAACCCAATCCAGAATGCGAATCCGATCGTTCTGGTGGCGGCGCAGCCCCTTGGCGTATTCCTCGGAATGACTCGACCCGCCGGCGAGCACGAGCTTTACCGGGGTGTCTATCTGTTCATAAGCCTGGATCAGCAGATCGCAGTTTTTCTCGGGAGAAAAGCGTCCCAGAAACAGGATGTATCCACCGGGTTCGAGACCCCATTCGTGCAGTCGCCCGGCGCTGCGTCGCGGGCGCAACGTGGTGCCGTTCGGTACGTACGCGGTTTCGGTTCCATAACGCGAGCGGTAATAGTCCTGCAGGGTCCGCGACACAACCATGGTCAAGTCGGGTAACTTGATGGATGCTCGCTCTCCCAGGCGTAGAACTGCGGATGCAATCCGTCCCCATTTTCGCCGCTGCCAGTCCAGCCCTTGCACCGTAACCACCGTCTTCTTCCCGAAGCAGCGCGGAAGGAATGAAAAGAGCGCCGGGCCCAGGCAGTGATAGTGCACGATGTCAGAATCGCCGAACAGGGCATGGATGGTGCTTAGAAATGTATGCACCAGGGTCTCGAGATGTTTCGACCGAATGGTGGGGAGACGGACCAGGCGCATTCCGTTGTGGGCAGGCTGCGCCGGGCTGAAGTAGGTTCGGCAGTACACGGTGACGTCGTGCCCCATCTCGGCCAGCCGTTTGCCAATCTCCTCATAGTAGGTTTCAATTCCGCTGTATTTCGAAACCACGCCGCGCCCGCCGATGAACGCGATCCGCAGCGCCGGCTTCACGACCGATTTGCGGCCTCCGCCATCCACCTTTCTTGATCGCGGCGCCAACTGCTCGTACAAGTTTGTCAGCGCGATGTAGTGGCTCTCGGCTGAGTACTGGTTGGTCACGACCGTCCGGCCGGCAGCACCCATTTCGGCCGCCAGGGTTGGCCGTTCGACCAGAAACGAGATCGCCGCCGCCAGTTGGGTGATATCGCCGGCCCGGTACAACACACCGGTCTCGCCCTCATGCACCAATTCCCGTCTCGAACCCAGATCCGAGGCTACGACTGCCCGCCCCCAGGCGTAGGATTCGAGGATGGTTTTGCCCAGCGTCTCGTACGCGCGGGAAGGCAACACGGTGAAGCGGGATGAAGAAATCAGCCGGGTAAGTTGAGGGCCCGCGACCCGGCCGACAAATTCGACGTTAGCCAGGCCCAGGTCTCTGCTCAGCCCTTCGAGTTCTGCCCTCTGCGGCCCCTCGCCCGCAATCTGCAACGAGACGTCGGGGAGATGTTGCATGGCCCGCAAGAGATCTGTCAGTCCTTTTTCTGGAGAGAGACGGCCGAAGTACAGAATGGGGGCGTTCGGCGACGGGTCAGAGATAGTTTGCGACGGCAGGTTCTGAAAGTGCGGTAGCACGCTGACTTTTCCCGCGTCCCATCCGTTTTCCACCAGCTTTTGCTTCACGAAACGGCTGGGCACGAGAAATTGGGTCACGCAGGTCTCATAACTTCGCAGCCACTTGTGGAGATACGCCTCGGCGGCCAGCATAAACTTGGCGCCGGGAGGTCCCGCATAGCAGCCTGCCGTAATCACATGCCAGAACTTCCCTCCGTGACAGCGCTCACAGGCCTGGCCCTGCGCCACCATGTTGTAACTCGGGCAAAGCAGCTTGAAATCGTTCAGGTGATAGACCACGGGAACGCCTTGCGCTTTGAGTTCCCACAGGATTGAAGGAGAAAGATGGTGGTAGATGTTTCGCACGTGGGCGACGTCGGGCCGAAACGCCCTTACCATCTCGCGCAATTTTTGCCGTGCCTGGCGTGAGTAGAGCGCGTGTGCCGCCTGCCTGGCGCTCACGAGCGTGCCTGGCCTGGTGTCTTTGAAGTCGATGGCGGGAACAAAGTACTGATCGTATTTCGTCGGCTCCCCGCGCGCGTCGGCCATCGAAAACAACGCGGCCGCGTGCCCGTGCGAACGCATCAAGTCCATCAGTTCGAAGAGGTAGACTTCGGTGCCGCTGAAGGCGAAGTTATATTTGTTGCAATACAGGATTCTCATTGGGGTTGTGCCTAACCTTTTCTTGCGTGATGCGGGAAATAAACAGGTCGGCGAGAGCAGCCAGGTTTTTCTCGCGGTCAAAGTGCTCCAGCACGTGTTGACGAGCGGCGCGGCGCAGCCGGGGCAGCGCCGCCGACGAGCGGCGAATAGTCTCGATTTTGGCCGTGAAATCTTCCAGCGAACCCGCGCGATAGAGGAAGCCGGTCTCGCCATCCTTTACCAATTCTGGAATTCCAGTGATCGCGGGCGCGAGGACCGTTTTGCCGAGCGCCATGGCTTCCATCAGGACCAGCGGGATGCCCTCGCTGCGGCTGGTGAGCACGACCACGTCGCACGATTCGTAGTGAGCGTCGAGTTCCGGGTGCGACAGGTGGCCGAGGAGTCTTACGTGCTGCTCGAGCCTGAGGTTTGGAATCAGGTGTTCCAGCCACCGGCGCTCCGGTCCTTCGCCCGCGACCAGGCATAAAAAGTCGGTGCCGCGTTTCTTCAATTCGTGACAGGCGCGGAGAAGGAAAGCATGGTCCTTCACCGGGTGCAGCCGCCCGACCGCCAGCATGACCAGGCGCTTGGGTTCCCGGCCTGCCACTGAGGGCGAAACTGCGCCGCGCGACGCATCCACTCCCAGACGTTGGACCACGATCTTGCCAGGCTCGATGCCGGAATAATGCCGCAGAACGAAGCGCCGGTTGAACTCCGAAACCGTCACACAGAAGGAGCAATTTTTTAGCTTGGTATCCAGGTAGGCGCCATGCAGCAGCAGATCCGAACCATGCAGGGTCATGCTGTACTCGATGTCGAGGAAGCGCGCCGCGACCATCGCAATCCATGAGGCAAAATATCCGTGGTGCACGTGGATGTGCCGCACTCCCCGGGCTCGCAGTTTCAGCGCGTAGCAAGCTCCGAGCAGAGTGTGCAGTAACGCGCGCAAGCGGCGTGCGGCGGGCTCGTTCCCTTGCGCCAGCACTCTCGCCAGAAGGTCCGCCAGCACGGTGGATCTGCGCAGACAGAGCCAGAAGGCGCGGATGACGAGTCCGAAGCCCAGGGGAGACAGGTACAGCGTCTCCGAGGCAAAGGCCCGCAGCCGGAGTTCCTGCTCCCCGGCGTCAGGACGGCGAACGCTGCATGGGATTACTTGCATTCCGCGCCGGCGCAGTTCCTCGATTTCCTCGAAGACGTAGGGTTCCACCGGTGAAGGAAATTGGTTGGCGAAGTAGGCCATGGTGGGCACTTGTTCGAGCGAAGACGGATCAGATGGGAAGGGCATGCAGCCGGGCGTGAGTCTGGCGATTCTGGGCAGCCAGCAGGCCCGCGATGGTGAACAGCAATCCGTTCACGAACTGGTAATTCATCACCACGAAACAACCGTTGAACAGGTAGACCGCGACCAGGACTGGCCAGAGAGAACGAAATTGGCCGTCCAGAAATGCGCCTTCTCGCGCAGCGGCGTGTGGCCGCTGGCTGCTGCCGAGCCGGAACAGATCGAGCACCATCCATAGATACAAACCCAGTCCGAGCAGGCCGTGTTGCACCCCAATCTCCAGATAGGTGTTGTGAAAGAAGAAGGCGGGCTGGTGAAAGTCGTGGACACGCCTGGCTAACTCCGGTTGCAAGTCGCCTAAACCCCAACCTGCGAGCGGCTTCTCCAGAAACATCTCCAATCCGGTCTGGTACATCACAACCCGGAATTCCACCGGGCTGCGTTCTTCCAGCCGGGTAAAGAAAGAAGTATTAGTGTCTTCGAAACTGAGAGCGGTCAGCAGGCCCACGCCTCCAAGCAAAACCAGACAGAGGCAGGCGCGGCGAATCCGCTTGTGGGAAGAAAATAGGATCAAGATCAGAATGCAGCCCGCAAACGACAGCCATACTCCGCGGGTTTGGGTCGCCAGGATGGCCAGCGGCAGGGCAATCGCCAGCAACAGGGCCGGCAATCCTTTCAATCGGCCGCGTCGAAATGAGTCCAGAGCAATCAGGCCGAGCAGGTTCAGAGTGACACCGTTTGCCACCGCTTGCAGGAAGGGTCCGCGAGCGCGATCGGCATGGATGCCGAGGCTTTCGTCGAGGATATAGCTGGGGAAGATCAGTTCTTTTGCGCCGAACAGAAACAGGATTGCAATCAGGCACAAATAGCCGAGCACAACGAATGTAAAGGTCTCGAGCCGGTGCAGCGACGCGGCGTTGTCGAAGACCGATCCCGCCAGATGATAAAGAACGAAGGGCACAACCCACTTGGCGGCGAATACACTCCAGCTCTGCGGGTCATACGGCTGGGCCAGGAGACTTCCAAGTCCGAGCAACAGCAACGCCGCCATGGGCCACATCACCGGATTGGCAATGGTGGCGCGACGGCGCAGCGCCACCACCCGCAACATCACGACAAACAAGAGCAGCAGAAATGCGACACGGTCGAGCCAGTAAAACTGCAGGTCTGGAGGACGGAAAAGCATTACCGCAAGGGTGGTCAGGAACAAAATCGCCGGCGCCGCTACCAGGGCATGCAACGGGCGGAACGCATTGACCACAGTCCAGTGCGCCAGGGTGGGCAGCGGATTCCGCAGCGTGATTTGTCCTGCGGTGGCCATTCTCAGGAACCGCTTCCCCGCAGGATCACGAACACCGTCCGCCACAAAATCCAGAGGTCCATTCCCAGACTCCAGTGCTCGATGTAGTCCAGGTCGAGCGCCATGTTTCGCTGGAACGACGGGTCGCGCCGGGCCGTGACTTGCCACAACCCGGTGATCCCTGGGGTTACGTCGAGGCGCCGCAGATGTTCCAGGCGATAGTGCTCGAAGTCGTCGACCGGATGCGGCCTCGGGCCCACCATGCTCATCTCTCCCCGCAACACGTTCCACAACTGCGGAAGTTCATCCAGGCTATAGCGCCTCAGAATCTGGCCCACGCGCGTGATGCGCGGATCGGCGGCAATCTTGAAGCACGGGCCCTGGCGCTCGTTGTCCGCGCGCAAACCGTCTTTTAACCGGTCCGCATCGGAGACCATAGTGCGAAATTTGTAGCAGATGAATCTTCTGCCCTTGAGGCCCACGCGCGTCGCCTGGTAGAGAATTTTTCCCGGGGAAGCGGCCTTGATGATCAGAGCGATCCCCGCCATTAGAGGAGCCGCCATCAGCAAACCGAGAACTGAAATCAGGACATCGAGCGAACGCTTCCAGAACAGGCCCGAGGTCGGAGCTTTTTCCTGGTGCAGCGTGAGCAGGGGCAGGTCGCCGAAATATTCCAGGCCCAGGCGGCCGCGTTCAGGACCGCAATCGCGGTCCCATCCATAACCGTAAAGATCGGGCACGGCCCTGACGTCCAACCGGCTGCGGCGCGCTTCCCGAATGACCCGCAGCGCCAGGTCATGCTGGTTGGGAATCGCGAGAATGATTTCGTCCACAAATTCAGCCCGCGCGATGTGGGTCAGGTGTTCGACTCGTCCGAGCACATCGCCGGTCAGGGTCTCGATTTCATCCACGAAGCCCACGACGATGCGGCCGTCAATGTGCTCCCGTTCCAGGGTTGCGGCCAGTTCTCGTCCCACCGGCCCCGCCCCGACAATGAGAACGTTGCGCCCGCGTCCCTTCTGGCTGCGCCGAGCTGCGGCCGGCCCCTCCCGCCTCTT
This sequence comes from Terriglobia bacterium, assembly GCA_963816025.1. GTDB lineage: Bacteria > Acidobacteriota > Terriglobia > Terriglobales > Acidobacteriaceae > JAIQFF01. The sequence continues at coordinate 21,999 of CAWFJA010000003.1, read as the reverse complement.
CCATTCGACCCCGGCTCGAAGCGCGCCGAAGCCTCCGTCCCAGGCGAGCGACTGTAGCTTCTTTGCCGGAACCAGCCGGGGCGAAGGCGGGACATGAGAACGCTCAGGATTGAATGCGGCGGGAAAGGACATTCAGACCAGCTCCAGTTCGTATCCTTCGATCGTGACCGCGACCGACCGCTGGATGCACTCGATCGAGATCACCAGGGTCTTTTGACTGCTCTCCGCCAGAACGCCTTCCAGACCGTCGAGGCAACCGCCGCGAATTCGCACTCGCTGCCCGACTTGCAGAAACGCACGCAGGGCGCAAGGAAGCTTCTGCGCCAGCAAGCGGCGCAGATCTTCAATCTGCCGGGAAGGAATTGGACTCGCATCGCCATGCGCATGCACAAAGCCCATCACTCCTTCCGTGCGCAACACTCTGGCGCGCGCGGGCGCCGACGGGTGCAGGCGAACGAACACGTATCCCGCAAACAGCGGAAGAGAGACGGTCTTTTGCCGGTCACTCCAGCGGTGAGTTTCGTTCAAAACAGGAAGAAACGTCTCGATACCTTTGCTTTGCAATTGGGCGGCAATCCTGGTTTCGCAACGGAACCGGGTCTGGACCACGTACCATGGGCCTTCCGAGGAGAGCGCTGTGGAAGGGGGGACTGCCTCCAGGGGTTCCGGCATCGTCCAATCGGGGTAGGTGGTCATAGGACTTCAGTGTGGGTTGGACGAAGCTCTGCTAGGTGAGTCCCAATCGTGTTTGTAGCCGGTTATCCACAAAATGACGTTAGCTTCGCAAGGCCGAGGAATGACTAGCGTGCCTACAGCCTTCGGTAAATTCCTTCGGGGATGGGAAATGTTCGTTTGCTCAAGACCGATCCCAGTAGCCGTGCATTCGTAGCCTGCAGCATTTGGACGGCCCTCTGGGCCGCCGCCCGCCGGGTTGCGTTTGCTTCCAGCACCAGTACGACTCCGTCGCTGAGATAGCCGAGCAGCGCGGCGTCGCTGCATAGCGCGGCGGGCGGGCCATGCACGACGGTGTAATCAAATTCGAGACGCAATTCCCTCAGCCGGCCCGGTAGCCATTCCACCGAAAGACCCGCCTGGTTTTCGCCCATGAACATTTCACGCGGCACGCGCCACAAATGGCTGGAAACTCGGCGCGCAGAGTCCCGCAGGGGCCTGGACCCGGCCGGACGAAACGCCGGAATCGGAGCTCCATAGTCCTCGCTGTCCGCAGCGGATTCGAGATGGGCTTCGACCAGCGCCACGGTTCCGGGAATCTGGGCGGCCAGGACCTGGCTGACGCGAAGGCAGATTCCGGCGACATCGCCGTCTTCAACCGCACAAAAGACGACCTGCCGGGCCGGCTTCGGCCAGCCGGGAAGAAACACCTGCCGCACCAGGCTACGAATCTGCTCTTCGCCGAAGCGTTCGGGATTCCACGCGATCGACTCGCGCGTCGCCCAGGTCCGCGGCTCCCCCACCTCCATGTCGAAGATGTCGCCTGCCAGCGCGTGTTCCAGTAAATCTGGCCGTGTGCTCATAGATATTCCTTCGCAAAAACTTTAAGGCAGTGAAGCTAGAACCGGTGTGCCCAGAAACGCGACCACTTCATCTGGCGTGCGGAACCCTGGGTTCAGGTAGTCGGCGGCAAACGCCAGGCTCGTGCTTAATGTGCCTCCGAGCACTACGCCGATCAGGCCGAAGACCCAACTCGCGCGCGCCGGCAGCGCCGGCACTCTGGGTTCCTCTGCGATGGTGACGTTCAGAATTCCCCCCTGATCCAGGGCGTCCTCGATCCTGGCCTCCTCGCGCTTGTTCACATACAGAAGATATTTCTCCTCGGCTGCTTTCAGTTCACCCAGCAAGTCACCCTGCCGAAGCGCGTTTCCCCCGAGCCGTTGCGCGACTTCCCGATAGCCTGCCACCTGGATGCGGGTGGCCTGTCCGTGGGCTTCGAGCGTGCCCAACTCAACCTGCGCTTTGATCAGCTCTGACTTCGCCCATTCATGATTCGGTTCCTGGTTCGTAGTCTCGTCGCGCAGCGGCGAGTGCTCCTCGCCGGCGATACTGGTTTTGGTCTCCGCGATCTGCTGGTCCACTTCCTGCACCAGCCGGTAGGACGGATCGAATTTGGTCAAGAGTTCTGTCCGCTTGAGTTGCAATTCCAGCAGTTTCGACTTCATCTTTTCGGCCAGCTGCGGATTGTCGGCGTTCCGGACTATGGTCAAAGTGCGTGCCGGCAGAGACTGCAGTTTGACCTGCAAGTCCCGAATGCGCTGCCGGGTCTCAGCCATCGCCACCTGGTTCTGGTGATCGTTGGCTTCGGCGTCGCTGAGTTTCTGCAGCGCCATATCGCGCTCCTGCGCCGCCGACACCACACCCTGATCGCTGCTGAAATCCATCAGGCGAAATTCCGCATCCAGCAACCCGCGCCGGGACTGCGCCACCTGTTGTTCGAAGAATTGGTACTCCCCCGAGGGTCGCCGCACACGCTGTTGCCGTTCCAGGTAAGCGTGCGCCAGAGCATGGAGCACGGCTGCCGCCCGTCCGGGGTCGGACGAGGAATAGTCCACCTGAATCAGGTTGGTCTTGCGTATCGGCTCCACGCTCAGCCGGCGGGTCAGGCGGCGGACGGATCGCGCCAGGCGGACTTCCGCACTGCCACCAAGAAAGCGTTCATACCAGGGACCGGTGGTGACCCCGGAAGTCTGCACCACGGTGCGCAGAATTTCTTCGTCCCGGAGAAGCTCCACCTGTGAATTGAGCTCCTCTTCGGAGATTTCGTCCCGCTGAAACATGGGGGATGGAGTGGGCGCCGGGGTGACCAGGGGATCGACTCGTCCTCGGCGTACCAGCACGTTCATATGTGCCTGGTAGGAAGGCGCGAAAACGCCATAGCCGAGGACAGCCAGGAAGATCGCAATAAAAGACAGCAGGACCAGACGACCCTGCCGGAACAGCACAGCCAGGAGATCGCGCAGCGTGGGGGAGGTTTCGGGTGCGGGCCTGCGAATGATCGTGAGCTCTTCTCCCATGCCGAGTCCTCCCGTTCCGGTGACCTTCTATCAACTGGTTATTGGATTCGGGCAGCGGCTGGATCCGCTTGAGGGCACCGTAAGCCCGAAGGGCTTGCGAGTTCGATGTTCGAGAGAAGTTGCCTTCCGCGCCTCTTCTTTAAAACTGGGTTGGGCTTACGTATGTGCTGAGACTGGAAGTCGGCAAATAGCGCCGGATCTTCGAAATCGTGTTCTGCGGGACGTACAACATATCTCCCGTCCGCAGATGGAAATCCTCAGCCAGGTTACGCGCCTTCAACATCTGCTTTACGTTCAGGACGCGGGCCTCGGTCCGCTCCTCGGAGATCCTCCGGAACAACACTACTTGGGAGTGCTTGGCCTGCTCCGTGAATCCTCCGGCCAGGGCTACGCCTTCGGTTACGGTCGAGTCGCCGCGCAATTCGTACTTTCCCGGGCGGGCCACTGCTCCGGTGGCAATGAAATAAGGCTTCTCGAAATCCTTGAGCGTAATGGTGACTTCCGGATCGTGCAGGGTTGTGGCGTAGGCCTGGCGGACCGCGTCGCGCAACTCGGCCACCGTCAGGCCTTCCGCATACAACTCATCCAACCCTCGGAGGGTAATGAAGCCATCCGGCTGGATGCTGAGCGTCTGGTCGAACTCGGATGCAAAATTGAATTTGATCTCGATCACGTCGCTTTTTCGTAGCCGGTAGAGCGGACGGCGGTTCCCCATCTCGTCTGGACTCGATGCACCGTCCGCTATTCCGGATTTCGTGGCTTCCGCCGCCCCTGGGCTGGTTGTCGCTTTGGTCTGCTCTTGAGCCACGGCTGCCACCGAACCGGCCTGCGCGGCCAGCGAACCCACCATCACCGCGCAAGTCAGAAGCTGTTTCATTTCGTCTCTTGTCTCGGGTCTCTCGTTTCCGGCCGCCGCTGTCGCGGCATTTCTGTTATTCGCAAACTATTCCAGCGAACAAAGAGTGGCAAGACTTGGGAAGTGTTGTCCACCAAGGTAGGCAGCTTGCAATGTAGCGCCGGCATCTGCGGCTGCAGCGAGGGCGTATCGTCCTCGGCGCGGTGGGCGGGACGCACGCACGGACAGCCGCCGGGACGGCAGCGCGGCTCAAGGGTATTTCCTCTCATCTTCTTTGGGAGTACCCACAAAAATAGACTGGCGAACTCTAACGGCTTCCGCTTGGGGACAGGCGCTGTCCTGGGGACGGCCCGTTATCTGTAATCACCGCATGCAGTTAGAGCCAAACCCAGGCCCTGCCGAACCTCATTCCCGATTTGGGGCCCGGGCGATCCACAGGTTATCCAACCATCTGCGATGTTGAGATGTCACAGAAAAGCGTCCCGGCGATCTTGTAGGCTGCCACCAACTCGTACCTGGGATGACGACCACAGGATGTGACAGCGCCGAAAGGATTTGTGGAATCAATCGCGATTGCGGCTTCGAGTTCGATCAGGGTACTGGTCGCTGACTCTAACCAGATGCAATGTCAGCTTCTGGTCGGCGCGCTCCGCCGCCGCCCGGAATTCCATGTGACCTCATGCGTGCTTGACCCGGACGTGATTCTGCACGCCGCCAGTTCCCTGCCGGTGCAGGTCGCCATTCTCAATGCCGTCAGCCCCAGAGACGGTTGGCCGGACATGACGGTGGTGCGCCGATTGCATCTGGCTCATCCCGCGGTAGCCAAAATCATTCTGCTCGACACCTACGACCGCGACATCGTGGTCAACGCTTTTCGCTCCGGCGCGCGAGGACTGTTTTGTTTCTCCCAGTACCCTTTTCGCCTGCTTTGCAAGTGTATACAGAGCGTGCACCGTGGACAGGTGTGGGCCAACAGCGAACAGATGCAATATCTCGTCGAAGCCTTGAGCCAGGTGCCCTCACTGCACATGGTCAATTCGCGGGGAATGCGATTGCTGACGCCACGCGAAGAGCAGGTGGTCGCCCTGGTGGCGGATGGCTTGAGCAATCGCGAGGTGGCCCGCGAACTCTGCCTCAGCGAGCACACTATCAAGAAATATCTGTTTCGCATCTTTGACAAGCTGGGCATTTCGAGCCGCGTGGAGCTGGTCCTGTACGCGCTGAGTCACGGCGGCTCACGGCAAGCCGAATGGGTAGCGGGAGTGGGGGCCTGACGTCGGTCGAGCAGCGCATTCTGTCATCCGCATGCAGCGCGCATTCTGTCATCCTGCGCGGAGTGGAGGCTTCGCTTCGCGAAGCAGCCAAGCAGTCGAAGGACCCCTATAAGCAAGACAGGCCATCGCGCCAGGGGGATCTCGCTGGCATTCAAAAGATCCAGGAATTTCAAGGGTCCCGGAAACAGATCTCGGGCTGCAATCAGGCCTATAGGGGTCCTTCGTCTCCGCGGATGACAGGGTTGACGCTTGGGAGTTATATCGCAACTTGGTCTCTGCGGCTCTGAAGACGTCAGCCGTCACTTCGTTTCCGGCATCTTCTTGCAGACGATGACGGTGTGCCCGGTTTTGGAGTCGATCCGGGTGGTGACGGGCTCGCAGCGGCACGATACCGTGTTCGCGTTTTCTTTCTTGGTCACGACGCAGTGCTCGATGACCTCAGCGGTTGGAGGAGGCATCTTGCTGCGGACCGGGGCTGGCAGCGGCGGTTGAGGCGGCGCTGCCGCGACCGGTGTCTTCTTGGCCGAGCATCCAATCAGGCACAAGAGCAAAATGAGCCACAGATTCTTCATGCGACGAATAGCAAGTCCCCAACTGGCACACTATAAACCTGCACGCATCGCCCAACCTATAGCTTCAGGGATGCCAAAATTACGTGGGTCACATGCCCGTCCGATCTCGCGCTGCGATCTAAACAAGCAAGCTGAGGGTGCGTCCAAGCTCCTTGGGCGGGGATTTTAGCGAAGGACTATTCAAACACAGACGAAAAACCCCGCCCAAGCAGAGCTTGGACGGGGCACCCCCTCGAGGCCGGGTCCCACGTGGCTCGTGAAAAAAAAGGGAAGCCGAAGCTTCCCTTCTGTGTTCTTGTTGGACAAAACTACAGTGCGGCGCAGACGGACTTTACTTCGGTGTAGAGTTCCAGCACATCGTGGCCCATCTCGCGGCCCCAGCCCGACTGTTTGTATCCGCCGAACGGCAAAGCGGCGTCGAATATGTTGTAGCAGTTGATCCACACCGTGCCGGCGCGCAGTTGCGAAGCCAGGCGGTGCGCCTTCCCGATGTCGCGCGTCCAAATCCCCGCCGCCAGCCCGTACACCGTGTCGTTGGCTTGCCTCAGCACATCGTCGTAATCGGTGAACGGAATTGCGGACACTACCGGTCCGAAGATTTCTTCGCGCACTACTTTCATATTTTCACTGGTGTCGACCAGCACGGTGGGTTGGACGAAGTATCCCTTGTCACCGTGCCGCCCGCCTCCGACCACCGCCTTCGCGCCTTCCGCACGCCCGGATTCCAGGAAACCGCAAACCCGGTTGAGCTGTTCTTCTGAGACCAGAGGCCCCATATCGCTGGATGCCTCCCAACCCGGACCGACGTTGATCTTTTGCGCCTTGGCCGAGACTCCTTCGACCACTTCGTCGAAGATGCTCTTCTCCACGTACAGTCGAGAGCCGGCGCAGCAGCATTGTCCGTGATTGAAGAAGATGGCGCTGGCCGAGCCGGCGATGGCTGTCTTCAGATCGCCGTCGCCAAAAACTACATTGGGAGATTTTCCGCCCAACTCGAGCGACACTTTTTTGAGGTTCCCGGCGGCAGCCTGAAGAATCAGTTTGCCGACTTCGGTGGAACCCGTGAAGGCTATTTTGTCGACGTCAGGATGCGACGCCAGAGCAGCGCCTGCAGTTTCACCATAGCCCGGAACGATGTTCACCACTCCGTCAGGAATGCCTGCCTCTTGAACCAGTTCGCCTAGGCGCAGGCAGGAAAGCGGAGTCTGCTCCGCCGGCTTGATCACCACGGTGCAGCCCGTAGCCAAAGCCGGGCCCAGCTTCCAGGCCGCCATCAACAAGGGGAAATTCCACGGGATAATCTGACCCACCACCCCGACTGGCTGGCGCAAGGTGTAGGCCAGAAACTTCCCGGAAATCGGAATCGTATTGCCCTCGATCTTGGTCGCCCAGCCCGCCATGTAGCGGAACAGGTCCACGGCTAGAGGGACGTCTGCCACCCGCGCTACCTTCAGAGGTTTTCCGTTGTCGAGCATTTCCAGCTCGGCGAACTCCTCCAGGTTCTGCTCCAGCAAATCTCCCAGCTTCCAGATCAGGCGTCCGCGCTCCGACGGCGTCATCTTTGACCAGGGACCGGTTTCGAACGCGGCGCGCGCCGCCTTGACGGCGCGGTCAATGTCCTCGCGATCTCCCTCGGCCACGCGAGCCAGGACCTCGCCCGTGGCTGGGTTGTAAGTGGGAAACGTCTTGCCCGAGGCAGCTTCGACCCACTGCCCGTTAATCAGCATCTTGCGGTTCTTCGAGATGTAACTTGTGACCTTGTCATCCATTCGAACGCTGGATAGTACGGTTGCCATAATTCCTCCTCAGTTGCGAATTCTCACAGCCCCAGTACAGGGCGATAGCAGTGCGTAACGGTTAGCGAAACACAATTGGGCCCGACCTTGGACATCCTCATGGAACAACCAAGGGCGGCCATCCGGTCAAGCCACTACCGACACCACCGGGGATTGTAGCTCATTCCTGCGCCACGGAGGGGATGCACCGGAAACATACGCGAGCCAGCAAGCAGCCCGGTGATTGCAGGCCGCGAGTTAGAGCAAAAGCCTGGCAGAAGGCAAATCGCCGCCAGGAATTCGCTATACTTCTTCCTCCGTCAGAGGACGCTGCTTGAATCGCAAGTCTTACGTCGCACTGTCCGTCGTATTGCTGAGCCTGATCGCGCTGACCCGCATTCTCCTGACATACAAGGTGAACGCGCAGGGATTCGACGAACCCTGCCATGTGGCGGCTGCTATCGAGTACCTGGACAAGGGTACATATACTCTCGACCCTGTCCATCCGCCGCTCAGCCGCATCGCAATCGGTATTCCGCTCTACCTGGCGGGAGAACGGTTTCCCCATTGGCCGGCCGGCGATCCGCGCATTCTCAACTACAACGACGTCGGAAACAGCGTTCTCTACGACGACGGGCATTATTTGCGAAACCTGTCGTGGGCGCGCTCCGCAATCCTTCCATTCTTTCTGCTCGCGGTAGCGCTGGTTTTTCTTTGGACTCGCCGCGAGTTCGGAGAGTTTGCCGGGGTCATGGCTGCGCTTCTGTTTACCACGCTTCCCATCGTGCTGGCGTTCTCCGGCATGGCTTATACCGACGTGCCTACGGCGTGCATGCAGTTTGCGGCGCTGTTCGCGTTTACAACCTGGTTGCAAAAGCCATCCCTGCGCTCGACCCTGGTGCTGGGGTTTGCCGCGGCCCTCGCGTTCCTGGTGAAGTTGACCACGCTGTTATTCCTGCCGTCTGCCGCGGTAGCGATCTTGCTGGCCAGGTGGCTGGTCGAACGTCGCGCCGGACCGGCCGCGACGGGCCGCCCGGACAACTGGTGGTCCCGGCTCAGCCTGGCCTTCGTAGTCGCCGTGGCGGTGATCTGGGCCGGCTACGGATTCTCTGTGGGACACGTTCGCGAGGAAATGCGAATCACCCCCGAATCGATGCCTTCGTTTCAGCATTTCCCCACGCCGCTTCGGAACCTCGCCCGGAACCTGGTGCTGAAAGATCCCTTGCTCCCGGCTCCCGCCTTGTTGCGGGGCGCAGCCATTTCCTGGACACTGAATAAGAGCGCGCCGCCGGCCTATCTGCTGGGAAAGGTGAAGAATGGAGGATGGTGGTATTTCTTCCTGGTCGGTGTGGGAGTGAAAACTCCGCTGCCATTCCTACTGCTGTGCCTGGTCGGCTTGTGGGCACTTTTTGTCCGGCGACCGGTGCGCTGGACCTCAATCGCTCCCGCAGCCTCGGTGCTCGCGGTTTTTTTTGTCAGCATGTTCGTAAAGTACAATGCCGGCGTCCGCCATGTCATGGTGGTCTTCCCCTTGCTGGCGGTCACTGCCGGTTGCGGTTGCAGTTTTCTTTGGCGAGCGCCGGAGAAATGGCGCATGGGGGGCCGGGCGGCGCTGCTGGGGTTGCTGCTCTGGCAGTGCATCTCGAGTTTGAACGCTCATCCTGACTACATCGCCTACTTCAATGAACTCGCGGGCCGTGATCCCAGCCGAGTCCTGGTAACGGGCTGCGATCTGGACTGCGGGCAGGACGTGTTCCGCCTGTCGCAGGCCTTGCGCGAAAGAAATATTTCGCACCCAAACATCGCCATCTGGAGCAGCGCCGATATGTCTCGCATGAGCCTGCCAGCCTTCGAGATTCCTCAGGCGTTTCAGCCCGTAAGCGGCTGGGTCGCGATCAGCGTGCGCTCCCTTCGCATGGGCGACCTCTTTCACGATACCTACCCTCCCGGCGCCTTTGGCTGGTTGGCTCAAGCTCAGCCGGTTACGAAAATAGGAAAAACGATACTGCTCTATTACATTCCACCGGGCACGACCGACAGGCCAACCACCAGTCCCCCATTGGTGGACTCGCGATGACGCCCATCAGCGCCAGGTAATTGGCTCTCAGGTTGGCGGGAAATCGTGTTTGCTTCGCGACTGACTCTGTCTACAATGGGCTTTCACCCGAGGTGACATTCAAAATGCTCGATTCGCGCTCGCGCCGTTGGACGGTGATTGCCTCCGGGCTGCTCTGTGGGGCGCTGGCCGTGGTCGTGCTGTTCACCAATCGCGGGGCATTCTTCAGCCCGCTGGCGGTAGTGGTGATGGGCGCCGTTGGCCTGGCAGCCGTCCTGCTCCAGCTCCGGCTGCAGAGTCGCGAGCAGGCGCCATCGTCCAGCTCGCCGGCGTGGCTGAACGTTCTGGGCATTGTTTTTGCCCTGGCAGCGTTCTTTGCCGACCTGTTCCGCAGCGCTCCGCAAGTCACCGAGGCGCTGGCTTTGGGAGCGGTCGCAAGCTTCGGCGTCAGCGGCGTAATCATTCTGCGCAGTTTACGCAAGCGCGTCGCTTCCAAATGAGTTCGGGCGCGGCCCGTTCACTCCAGAATGCATCTATGGCGACGGAGCAAGTAGAACCCAGCATTGACGAGTATCTGCGCAAGCGGCTGATGCCGGTCGAGGGTGCGATTCCGCAACTTGCGGGAATCGAAATGTATGGCAACTCCATCCCCGCCGGGCAGGTGGGCGGCGATCTTTTTGAGTACATCAACTTTCAGCAGCGTTACAACATTGACGGGCGCATCGCCCGCGCCCTGAAGTTGTCCAGGGAATACCTGGAGGCTCTTCCTGCAGGGCAGACTCCGCGCAACTCGGTGGACGCGCATGTGCAGTGGCTAAAGTCGAGGCCAGATTACAGCCCCGCGGTCGCCGCGGAATATAGAAGAGCGAAAAGCTCGGAGCAGGTACGGATCGCCGAGGTTCTGCCCGACCTCTACACCACGGCCGGGGTGTTGCTGGTGGATGCGCAGGGCCACGGGATCATCTCGGCCAAAATCGCTTCCACCGTGCACGACACGTTTCATGCCTTCATGCTGACCGAGCTCGATCGTAACGGGAGAACTACCCCCAATCTCTTCGAAGAGCTCAATCTCCGGCTGGCGCAGTCGGTCACGGCACGCAACGCTTTGGGGCGGAATAAAGATGACAATTCGCGCGAGATCGCGACCATGCTGTACGGCGAGATACGCCCCGGCGGGCATTTTCGCTTCGTAAATTTCGGCCACCCGCCCCCGCTGGTCTTTTCCGCCGAATACGAAAAGTTCATGGAGATCGATAACGCCCAAATGGTGCAGTTCCTGGCGCTCGGACTGGAGATCCCCGAGGACCATCCTGACCGGAACAAATACCTTTCCATGGCGCTCAGGACCAGGCAGATTGACTCCTCGGACGTGGCCGAAATCACCCTCATGAGCCCGGGAGACATGCTTTTCCTTTATACCGACGGGGTCTATGACGGCAGCGACGAGCAGGAGCGCGTGCAGATTGAAGCGGTGATCCGTGAGCACGCCGACAAGCCGGCCAGAGAGATTTGCAACGCAATCCTTGAACATGCGGTCAAGCAGGACCAGTACCTGCAGCAGAACAGCGAAGAGGACCGCATCGACGACAAGACCGTGTTCGTCATCAAGCGGGGCTAGGGTTCCGTAGCGTCGGCTTCGGAGTTGCGTAGCGCCGGCCTCCGGCTGGCCCGATGGGCGGGCGAGACGCCCGCCAGACAGCCGGCGGGACGCCGGCGCTACCCAAACCTCTTGTCATCCCGAGCGGAGTTGAACCATTCGCTTGCGAATGGTTCACGCAGTCGAGGGACCTGCTTTCTGCCGGCACTAATCCGAACCTGTCTTGGGACTGGCTTGCCAACACGGGGATGGCGACGGCGAAACAGCAGGTCTTTCGACTCCGGGAAGGAACTCGCGAGCGAGTTCCTTCCCTACGCTCAAGATGACAGATTTATGAGGATCGCTAAGAGGATCGCGCTCATTCCTACTTCTTCACCTGAATCCCGAGCTCTTTCAGCTGCGCGTCGCTCACCGGGGTCGGCGCATCCACCATCAGATCGACCGCGCGCGCTGTCTTGGGAAACGGAATTACTTCGCGCAGACTGTCCGCGCCAGCGAGGATCATCACAATGCGATCCAGTCCCAGCGCGATGCCACCGTGGGGAGGCGTGCCATACTCCAGCGCCTCCAGGAAAAAGCCGAAGCGCGACTTTGCCTCTTCCTCGGTCATGCCGAGCGCCCGGAATATCTTGCTCTGAATATCCTGGCGATGAATACGGATCGAACCCGAACCGAGCTCGGTGCCGTTCAACACCACGTCGTAAGCCAGCGCGCGAATTTCACCCAGCGCCGACTTGGGATCGCCAGTTGAATCGTAACTCGTTTCGAGTTTGGCCATGTCCTCGTCATGGAGCGAGGTGAAAGGATGATGAGCTGCGTTCCAGCGCCGGGATTCCCGGTCCCACTCGAACATGGGGAAATCGGTCACCCACAAGAAACGGTAATCTTTGGCAGGATCACCGGTCTTGGCGAAAGCCCCGTGTTTGGCGGCGTACTTCTGCGCCAGGTCCAGCCGAAGCTGGCCGCAGGTCTGAAAGAACTGATGCGCGCTCTGCTTCGACTCCGCCTTGCGCACGACGAGTACCCACAAATCACCCGGCTCGACTCCGGCGGCGTTCAGAACAGGTGCCAGTGAATTGGGATAGTCCCGGGCAAAACGATTGGGATCCGTCATCAAACTTACGGAAGCGGTCCCCTGCGCATGCGCGAAAGCTCCGTAAGTCCCAATAGTCCGCCGTTCGGTGCCGGAAATCTCTCCCGCTTTCGGAATTCGGATCAGCAGCGAAGTAAAGTCCGGGCTGACTTTGAATGCCGCCGCGAATTTTTCCCGTTCCTCCGGCGTGAACGCCGGGCGCGCGTCGGCCATCGCCGGTAGCCGCATGTCCGGCTTGTCGCTGCCATACAGGCGCATGGCCTCGTCGTAACTCATGCGCGGGAACGGCGTCTTGATCTCATGCCCGGCGGCTTTGAACGCGGCGGTCAGGAAGCCCTCGACCACTTCCCACACCCGCTCGGGTTGCGGATACGACATCTCCAGATCGATCTGGGTAAACTCCGGCTGGCGGTCGGCCCGCAAGTCTTCGTCTCGAAAGCAGCGCACGATCTGGAAATACTTGTCGAACCCCGAGATCATCAGAATCTGCTTGAACAGTTGCGGCGACTGCGGCAACGCATAGAAACTCCCGGGCTGCACCCGGCTGGGGACCAGATAGTCGCGCGCGCCTTCGGGGTCGAGCGGGTCATGAACGGAGTTTCAATTTCGAAAAATCCCAGCGAAGAAAGATAATCGCGAATCGAGCCAGCGCGACCTTGTGCCGCAACTCGATGTTGTACTGCATGGCATCGCGCCGCAGATCAATGTAGCGATACTTGAGCCGCATCTCCTCATTCGGCAACACAGTTTCGCTGGGCAGGAACGGCGGCTGCTTGGATTCGTTGAGGATGCGCAACTCTTCCGCGATCAACTCAACCTCGCCGGTGGCGATGTTCTTGTTCACCGTGTCAGGGACACGCTGCTTGGCCGTACCGATCACGGCGATAACGTACTCGTTGCGCAGGGCCTCAGCTTTCTGGTGAATGGCCGGATCGCGCTCTTTGTTGAACACCACCTGGGTGACACCCGTGCGGTCGCGAATATCGATGAAGATCAGGTTGCCCAGATCGCGCCGCCGGTTTACCCAGCCCATGAGCACGGCTTTTTTGCCGGAGTCCGCCGGACGCAGAGCGCCGCACATGTGTGTCCGTCGTAGATCGCCTAGAAAATCGAGCAATTTGTGCCCTTCAGTGGAAAATGGAGTTGTAAGCTCGAATCAAAGATTATAAATGGAGGCGCGAGCGCCCCGCTCGTGCGGCGCAACCGACAACCAGGTTTCGAGTCGAATGTTCAGTCAATCGGCCGCGCCGCCGTTGCCTGCTGGAACTTCAGCCGCCACTGCTCGCCCTGCTTCACCCACAAATCGGAGATATGCTGATAGCGCGGCGCCAGGCCGGGCGCGTCCCCCTCCGGCATGTGAATAATGCAATCGTAAGTAACGACGGCCGCTTCATCGTCAACCGGCAAAACTCGCAGATTGTAAGTGTAATAATCTTTGAGTTCGCCATCCCGCGCGCTTTCGACGATTTCTTCCTTGTCGTGGAGCTTGCCTTCGCTGCCCACCAGGACGAAATCATCGGTCAATGTGTGCTTCAGGAAGTCCACGTTCTTGGCCTTCTGGGCTTCCGGAACCGCGTTGGTGCTGGCGATCAGCGTCTGCTCCAGCGGGCTAAGCGGCTTGGACGCATTCCCCGAGGCCTGCGCATAGGTCACGACGGAAAAACTTAGCAGGCAGCCAACGAAAGCTAGATTTTTCCACCTTACTTTTCTCATAATCCTCCCGTCAGCAAAATGTCTCGGTTCAATCAAACTCCCTACCTCCGGCGTCATCCTGAGGGACTTCAGTCCCGAAGAGCCTGCCCTGAGCAAGTCGAAGGATCTGGCGCGCAGCTTTACAACTCTAGCCAACGTGCACATCCGCCCCTTGCAGGATGCTTCGCAAGCTCAGCATGACGTCTCCCTAAAAAGGACAGGATGTCAGTGACTCACCGTCGCTACTTCGCCTGAATCATTACCGCCAGTTCGTCACGCGGGACGGAAACCTGCAACGCCAGTCTCCAGGTTCTTCAGCGCGAAGGAACCGGCTTTGACCTCATTTTCGCCGACGATCAAAGTGAAACGCACCCCCAGCTTGCTGGCGGTCTCAAAAGACTTCTTCAGGCGAAAATTCTCGTCTCCCAATTCGACCACCAGATCGTGACGGCGCAACTCGCGCGCCAGGCGCGCGGCCTCGCGGTCCATGCCGGCACCCAGAGGGGCGATATAAACATCCGGCTTGCGCTGCACCGCTTCGGCCGATTCCTGCAGCGCCAGCACCAGGCGGTCCTCGCCAATCGCAAAACCGATTCCGGGCGCGCTCGGCCCGCCGAGCGACTCCGAAAGCCCATCGTAGCGGCCGCCTCCGAGGATCGCGTTCTGCGCTCCCAAAGCGCCGTGGGTGAATTCAAACGCTGTCCGCGTGTAGTAGTCGAGCCCTCGCACCAACCGGTCGTTGAGCGTAAACGGCACGCCAACAGCGGTCAGAATCCCCTGCACCTGTTCAAAATGCTTGCGGCAGCCTTCATCCAGAAACGCGCTGATGCGCGGCAGTTTGTCGATGATGGGCTGGTCCTCGGGAACTTTGCAATCGAACACGCGCAGCGGATTGGTAACGGCCCGCCGCTTGCAATCCTCGCACATGCCGCAAACCACCGGCTCCAGCGCCTTGCGCAAGGCTTCGTTGTAGGCTGCGCGATCGCTGGCGCAGCCGACCGAATTCAGTTCGAGCGTCCAGTCCCGGATGCCAAGCCGGTCGAGCAGCGTCGCCAGCAGTTCCAGCACTTCCGCATCCCGCGCCGGAGACTCGCTGCCCGCGCTGGCCGGCCCGATGACCTCCGCGCCGATCTGATAGAACTGGCGATAACGCCCTTTCTGCGGACGCTCCCGGCGAAACTGCGGCCCAATGTAGTAAAGCTTGTTCAGCCCGCGGTCCCAGAGTTTGTGTTCGATGTAGGCGCGCACCACGCTGGCGGTGTTCTCGGGACGGAGAGTGAGCGACTGGCCTTTGTCACTTTGAGCCCGTCCGCGGTCCTCCCATGTATACATTTCCTTGGCGACGACGTCCGTTTCCTCACCCACGCCGCGAGCAAAGAGTTCGGTCGACTCGAAAATGGGCGTGCGAATCTCGTGAAAATTATAAGCGCGGAAAACATCGCGGACCGCGGCCTCGACAAAGTTCCACAACGCCGTCTCCGGCGGTAGAAGATCGCGGGTTCCTCGAACGGCTTTAATCATGAAAACGGACCATCAGATCTCAGTTTCAAGTTCTCAGTTCTCAGTTTGAAAAGAATACCTTAGTTTTCACGCGGCAAAGTCTTCGTCGTGCGGCACCGGCATGGGCGGAGGCACGCGGTCCGTCACTTCGGCAAGGGCAGCAAGCTTCTCCGCCAAGCGCGCGCGTCAACGAACCCGGCTGATAGCGCCAACGGAAATTCCCCTCGGAGACGCTGGGAGTGTTCAGCCGGCCTTCGCTGCCCAGTCCCAACACATCCTGCAACGGAACCACCGCCAGGCTCGCGACGGACTCCTGCGCCAGACGAATAAAAGCCCAGTGGATACCGTCTTCGCACGTTCCTACATAGGCTTGAATCGCTCGCCGCTCGTTCTCGGTTACGCCCGACTTCCACCAGCCCAGCGTGGTGTCGTTATCGTGAGTGCCGGTATAGACCACGCGATCGGCGGTGAGACGATGCGGCAGATAAACATGCGCCCCGGCATCGGCGAAACCAAATTGCAGCACGGCCAATCCGGGAATCTGGTGGCGCTCGCGCAGGGCGTGCACTTCAGGCGTGATGTGGCCCAGATCCTCCGCGAAAAACGGCAGTCCGCCGAGCACGTCACGAAGCTTGTTGAACAACTCGTCCTTGGGACCGTCCACCCACCGGCCTTTGACCGCAGTCGTCTCATCGGCGGGAATCTCCCAGAACTGGTCAAAGCCACGAAAGTGATCGAGGCGGATGTAGTCGCAACTCTGAGCGCCCCAGCGCAAGCGGTCAATCCACCAGTCATAGCCTCGGGCCCGGATCGCATCCCAGTCATAGAGCGGAGTGCCCCAGCGCTGGCCGGTGGCGCTGAAGGCGTCAGGCGGGACGCCGGAAACTGCCACGGGCTCGAGATCGTCCTTGCGCAAGCGGAACAGGTCGCTGTGCGCCCACACATCGGCGCTGTCGTAGGCGACGAAAATAGCGATATCACCCACCACCCGAATGGACCGCTGGGCGCAGTAGCGCCGCAGAGCATGCCACTGCTCGTAAAAGAAGAACTGAATCACGCGCCGCAAGTCCATCTCGACCGCCAACTCCTTGCGGGCCGCGGCTAAAGCGGTGGCTTCGCGGCGAGCCAGGGCGCGCGGCCATTCCTTCCAGCATTTCCGGTCGTAGCGTTCACGCAGGGCATCGAACAGGACAAAGTCTTCCAGCCACCATGTATTCTCCCCGCAGAATTTCTCCAGGCGATGGCGGGCGCTGCCTTGGGCTCTCTGAAGAAAATTCCGGGCAGCGCCGAAAATCAGCGGCAGCTTGCGCTGAAAGACTTCTTCATAGTCGATGGCGCCCGCCTGGCGCGGCAAACCGGCCAGCTGTGACGCATCCATCCAACCATGCTCCGCCAGGCGCTCCAGGCTGATGAGCAGCGGATTGCCGGCGAATGCCGAGGTCGAAGAGTAGGGAGAATTCCCCGTGGCCGGCGGCCCCAGCGGCAGCACCTGCCACAAGCCCTGCCGCGCCGACGCCAGAAAATCGGCAAACTCATAAGCGGCCGGGCCGAAATCACCAATGCCACCGCGCGCGGGAAAGGATGTCGGGTGGAGCAGGATACCGGTGGCGCGGGGGAATGACATCATCGGAACTACCCCGATGCTACCAGCAATGTGGAAGCCGTGGGTGGCCGTGGTTTTACTCTCCCTGTTCCGGGGCGGCCTGCGCCCGGGTCAGGCTTTTCATCTCGTCGGCGTTGATCTGGATTTTTCCCGACTTCTCCATCTGCGCCCGCAGATTGGTGACGAACAGGCCAAACATTTCCTGCTCCTGGTTCTGGATGAGCGCATCGCGAACCTGGTCCTTCTTGGCCTCAAAATCCTGAGGCGTCGGCTCCTGTTTCTCCCGAACCGACAACACCACTCCGGTGGTGCCGTTGGTGATCGGCCCGCTGATCTCACCGATTTTCAGGCTGAACGCAGCCGAGGCGCCGCCCGACATGGAACCGATGTCCGGAACCTGCCCGTCCGGCAGCACGAAGTCGCTGGTCTTGATGGTCGCGCCGGCCTCCTTGGCCGCCTTTTTCAGATCGTGCTCGGCCTTGGCGCGATCGGCCATTTCCTGGGTTTTCTGGGTGAGCAGGGCGGCGACTCGCTCGTTCCTGAATTCTTGTTCCACCCGGCTGCGAATCTCTTCAAACGTAGGAGTCGAAGCCGGCTTGATGGCCAATACGTCGAAGATGGCATAGCCCTGCGCAACCTGCACCTGGTCGGGCGGGGCCTTTTCGGCCTGGCCAAACACCGCGCTCATGAATTGCGGCGCATTGCCAATACCCGGCAGGGCGTCGGTGCGGCTGACGAAGTCGGTGTTGATAACGTTAAGGCCCTTGGCTGCGGCCGCCTTGTCCAATCCCTCGCTGCGGGCTTGCGCCAGCAAACTATTCACCTGATTGGCCGCAGCCTGGGCAGCTTTCTGTTGCCGGATGGCCCCTTCGATCTGCTCTTTGACCTCATCCAGAGTCTTCACATGCGCAGCCTGTTTGTCGTCGACGCGGATGATGTGAAAGCCGTAGCTGCTCTGCACCAGGCCGCTGGTGGCGCCCTTGGCCAGGGAGAATGCGGCTTGTTCGAATTCCGGGACGGTGCGGCCTTTGCCGATCCAGCCCAGGGAACCGCCGTTCTTGCCGCTGCCCGGGTCTTCGGAATATTTCTTGGCCAGCTCGGCGAAGTTCCCGCCCGCCTTCAGCTGCTTGAGGACGTCTTCGGCCTTCTTGCGCGCTTCTTCGACGCCCTTGGGATCAACCTTGCCATCCGGCCCGGGGAGCGGAGTCTTGATCAGGATATGGCTGACGTTGACCTGCTCGGGCACGCGGTAGTCATCGCAGATGCTGATCGTAATAGGACTGCAGATCTTCGCGAGACACGCTGACTCCGGCCTCGATCTTTGCCGTATCCAGTACGACGTACTGAACTTTGCGGCTTTTCCGGAATCGAGTTGTTGTACGACGCCTTGTTGGCCTCGTAAAAGGCCTTCAACTCCGCCTCACTCGGGATTGATCTGCTTCAGCAAATCATCTTTTCGCAGGACGGCGTAATCGAACTTGACCTTGGTATTTTGTTTCTCGAATTCCCGGCGGACGTCATCGTCCGAGACCAGCGCGCTGCCGGTGACCAGGTTGCGCAGCTTGTCCAGCAGGATCTGGTCCTTCAGACCCTGCTCGAAAGCGGGCACGCTCAGATCGCGCGTTTTGCAGAATGTTCTCGTATTGCTGCTGGCCGACAAACTTGCCGCCGGGGAAGAAGGTGGCGGAGTAGCGGCCGTGCACCAATTCGTCCCGCACTTCTTCATCCGTGACCCGCAAGCCCAGCCTTTCAGCTTCCGCGACCAGGGCCTTCCGGCTGATCAGGTTTTGCGCGGCACGCTCGGCAAAGTAGGGGAGCAGCATCTCCGTTTGTTCGCCGCCGCGGGGGAACTGCTGGCGCAGCATCTGCCGGGCCTCGCGCTGCACTTCAAGCGTGGTCACCGGCTCGCCCGCCACCTTGGCCACGACGCCCTGCCCGGGTCCGCCCAGTCCGATGCTGTCGCCGATGCCGCCCGGAACCAGCGTGATCACCATGGCCGCGCAAATGACCAGCAGCATGCCGCCGAGAATAATTTTCTTTGTCGGGCCAGGGGTTTGCAGAAATCGAATCATTTTCTTATCACTCCAGAATTTGAGGCGGAAACCTTGATTATAAACTACGCCCGATGTGAGGCGCGAGCGTCCCCGCCCGTGCGGGAGCTGTACAGAAGATCCAGCGATGAGAATGCGGGGAAGCCGGACGCACGAGCGGGGCGCTCGCACCACATTTGCAAAAATCAGCCATTGAAACGTATTAATACTACGTGCTATTAAGCTAGAGTCGTATCGGTGCGCGCCCTGAAAACCCATTCCCCGGCAAAGGATCGCTTGATGAAGATGAACAAGAGCAGCCTGTTGTGCCTCCTGGTGCTGTCTTTCTCCGGCCTGATTTCTGCCCAGGAGGCCAGCCCTCTCCACCCCGAAGCGGCACTCTCTCTGCGCGACGGCTGGAGCCTGCAGTCTTCGTGCAAAGTGGAAGCCAAGGGCGAGACCGTTTCCACTCCCGCCTTCCAGCCCAAGGATTGGTATTCCGTATCCGTGCCCACCACCGTGGTCGCGGCCCTGGTCAAGCACAAGGTGTATCCCGACCCGTTTTTCGGGACGAATCTGCGGACTTTTCCCGGCGTCACCTACCCCATCGGCGCGAATTTTTCCAACATCCCGATGCAAGCCGGACAGCCCTTTCATCGTGCCCTGGTGGTATCGCAAGGAATTTGTCTTGCCCGCCAGCTTCAAGGGAAAGACCATCTGGCTGAATTTCGGCGGCATCAACTACCGCGCCAACATCTGGCTGAATGGCAAGCAGCTGGCCAAGTCGGAAGACGTAGCCGGAGCGTGGCGAACCTACGAGTTCGACATCACCGACTACGCTGTCCCGGGAAAACCGAACGTTCTGGCCGTGGAAGTCTTCTCCCCCACCGACACCGATCTGGCCATCACGTTCGTGGACTGGAACCCCGCGCCTCCCGACAAGAACATGGGCCTGTTTCGCGACGTGGATATCACCACCAGCGGGCCGGTCGCGGTGCGCTATCCCGCCGTGGTTTCGAAAGTAGACTCGCCGGCCAACGACAAGGCCCACCTCACAGTGACGGCGCTGCTGAAGAACGCCGCCAGTCATCCGGTCAAAGGGACGCTCAAAGGCGCGATCGAGAAGACGGAATTTTCTCAGGAAGTCGAACTTGGGCCTGGCGAGTCGAAGGACGTCACCTTTGCCCCGGAGCAGTTTCCCCAGCTCAATTTCGACCATCCCCGCCTGTGGTGGCCGGCGCAGATGGGCAAGCCTGAGCGCTACACCCTCAGACTGGAATTCGATCTGGACGGCAAGATTTCCGACCGCTCGGAAACCAAGTTCGGCATTCGCGAGGTCAAGTCCGAAGTGCTCTCGGCCAACCGGCGCTTGTTTTCGATCAATGGCAAAAACATCCTGATCCGCGGCGGCGGCTGGTCTCCCGACATGATGCTGCGCGAAGACCCGCAGCGCCTGCGCGACGAGTTCCGCTATGTGCAGGACATGGGCCTGAACACCATCCGCCTCGAAGGCAAGCTGGAAACCGAAGGAATTTTTCGATCTGGCCGATGAGCGCGGAATCCTGCTCATCGCCGGCTGGTGCTGCTGCGATCATTGGGAGCACTGGCCGAACTGGAAGCCGCAGGATTTCACCATCGCGGAACAATCGTTGCGCGACCAGATTTACCGCCTGCGCGGCCATCCCAGCCTGATCGCGTGGATGAATGGCAGCGACAACCCGCCTCCGCCCGACGTCGAACAAACCTATCTGAAGGTGGAGAAAGATCTGCTCTGGACGAATCCGGTAGTGTCGTCCGCAACCGCAAAGCTCGCGGGCTTCTCCGGTGAAAGCGGCGTGAAGATGACCGGGCCGTATGAATACGTCGCGCCTTCCTACTGGCAGACCGACAAGACCGACTCGACCTCCCGCCAGCAGTGCAACCAGGGCGGCTGCGGCGGAGCCTACGGCTTCAACACCGAAACCAGCATGGGACCGGCCGTGCCGCCGATCGAGAGCATTCGCGCCATGGTCGGCAAAGACCATCTCTGGCCGATCGACGACACCTGGAACTATCACGCCGGCGGCGGCGCATTCAAAGATCTCCACGTTTTCACCGACGCCCTGAACGCGCGTTTCGGCCCCGCCACCAGCGCCGAGGATTACGCCTTCAAATCGCAGCTGCAAACTTACGAAGGCGTGCGCGCCATGTACGAGGCCTACAGCCGGAACAAATACACCTCGACCGGCGTGATCCAGTGGATGCTGAACAATGCCTGGCCGTCGATGATCTGGCACCTCTACGACTTCTACCTGCGCCCGGGCGGAGGCTATTTCGGCGCCAAGAAGGCCATGGAGTCGCTGCATCCCGTCTATGGCTACGACGACCACTCGGTCTGGCTGGTCAGCAGCCAGTATGAGGACGCCAACGGGCTGAAGCTCACGGCGCAGGTTCTCAACCTCGACATGAGCGAGAAGTTTTCCAAAGAAGTCTCGCTCGACGCCGCCGCCGACAGCACCAACAAAATCCTGACTCTGCCCGACATCGACGGCCTGAGCCCGACATATTTCCTGGTGCTCCGGCTGCAGGATTCTTCCGGCAAACTGGTGGGCTCAAATTTCTACTGGCTTTCCACCAAGCCCGAAACGCTGGACTGGGAGAAATCGAACTGGTACACCACGCCGACAGCTTCCTACGCCGACTACACCGCTCTGTCCCAGCTGCCCAAGGTGAAACTGAAAGTCGCCGACCACACCGAACGCAAAGGCGAAGAAGCGATCACCCACGTCACGCTGGAAAATCCCAGCAAGAGCCTGGCCTTCTTCGTACGCCTGAAAGTGAACAAGGGCAAAGGCGGAGACGAGATTCTTCCGGTGGTCTGGCAGGACAACTATATTTCGCTGCTGCCCGGCGAAAAGCGAGAAGTCACAGCCAGCTACCGGG
>CAWFJA010000002.1:0-101928 GCA_963816025.1 Terriglobia bacterium | reverse complement strand
TAATTTAGAGAAAATGCACTAAGACAGAAATCATTACCTTGTCGTGCAACGATCATAAACCTGATTATTCATTGGAGGTAATCAAATGAAGAAGATGGTTGCTGCTGCTATAGTTGTTGCAATTTGGATTTTGACCTGTGTATTAGCGAATGCTGCGGAATTACCGGCCGTACCACCCACTTCCTGAGAAATTTAAAGAACTTACAAATTGCCAAACCTGACCCTTCTCTCCCCAAAGAAGTTGCGGATTTTTCGGGAGAGTGGGAAGGGGCTTGGAAGTATGTAGGGGACATGAGAGATTGCATGGTAAATTATTTGGGCAAGAGACTCGCCGGGCAAAACTGATTGTTTATGAAGTTTCCTCTGACAAAATAAAAGGTCTTTATGGGTGGGGAGAAAGCCCCTTTGGCCGTGGCAAGGGGGCTGGCGATTATTTGAGTCTGATATTAGTGATGACAATGGGAAAAAACGCTTTTCATTTATAGGCGGGGGGAGAATGGGCTTCTACTTGGAGGATGGGATTCTTAAAGGCACCTCTGGTGGTTATTTCGATGGCGAATTTAAGCGCGTTAAGTAAGAGCCTCTTGCAAAATTCATTATGATTTAGCGGGGAGTTCTGACCCTTTTGGTTTCGAAGTCTTGTTTACCACGATTTTTTATTCGGTCTGCGGCAATTAGGATGATTTTGCCTGACTTTGGACGCACTACTCCCGTAATTTCGAGTTCTTCCCTGTTAATCGCTCAACCGATTACCTTGAGCAACTGATCGGCAAACAGGGCTAGGACGCCAAACATTAAATGCATCCTGACTTTGGCTGTTCCCACGCACCATCACGTTGGCTGCCCCGAATCTTCCTTGAGCCGGCTGTTGCAGCGTTCTGAAACCGTGCGCTCCCGTATCGCACCGCTTCATGGGGGGCCAGGGGGATTCATCTTTCCTACGGCGATTCCGGTCGATGATCGGTACGTGACCCAGTCTGCTGGCTCACTTCGTAAATCGGCCTGCATCGTATGCCGCATCCATGAGATCATAAAGGTAACCTATGCGTTCGCTGGTCAGCTTCATGAACGGGATCGCGACCTGGCTCTCATGTACGGAGGCCGCGGTCAGCACCGCACTGAAAGGCAGGCCGCAATCATTCACATCGACATGCAGCTTGTAGCCTACCCAGGCCTGCTTATAACCCTTGGAGTTCTTCTTCGCCCCCACATCACAGTGCACCGGGCAACTCCGCCAGGGCCTCCGGGGCGGATTGCCAGCCTTGGCGCTCCAAACGTGTTCCCGCTTTGGGTTCTCGCACCTGATCCCGACGCGGCCGGCCTTTTTTCCGGGGCGCCGGTTTGGGGGGCCGCGACCTGGCCGTGGGTTTTTCCCGGCCCTGAATGGCGGTGGCGTCACGGCTGATATGCCCCACCAGTTCCGGCTTCACCCATGGCTCGACCAAGGCCTGGTGGACCTTTGCACCCAGCCCCATCGTGGGCAAATGCCGGAAAGGCCCGAGAGAAGGTGGACTCGGAGGGCACATCACCCCGCCTCACAAAACCGCAGAGGCGCCGGAAGACCGGAGAAGCCTTCAAGGCTTCAATCGTGGCGCAGGTGGTGGGGGGTGGGTGATCTACCGCCTGCGCCCACAAAGGCCCGGGCCAGGGCCTGGCGCTCCCAGGGTTTTCGGCCGAACTGTTGTGTCGGCCGACCGGCAAATTTTTCGATTTGGAGCACTTCCAGATGCTGACTAATTGCTGTTCCTTCTCAGTTAACCGGCGCTCCCAACATTCTTCCAGACAAGGGATTAAATTCCGTTGCAAGGTCCCCATTAACCATGATACTGCTTCTTTAAGCTTCATCGGCTCCCCCAAGGCTGCGGTGTTTCTGGCTAAACTCACCTTAGCACAGGAGCGCCGATGAGGCTTATTTTTCAAAAAATCAACTCCAAAGAGACTTTTGCAAGAGGCTCAAAGGTTGAAGGTTTCTTCCTCCCCTTGAGGAGGGAGGGCTGGGGCGGGGGTGAAATTGATAGGCATTACGTGAACCTATCCCCCTCCCCCCAACTCCCTCCCACCAGGGAAGGGTGAGTTATTGAGGCCGACATGGTGCCAGGTATCTGCGGGACACGATGTCAGCCCCGGGGGAGATTCACCCGTCCAGCCGATATTCCCGGCGGCGCCGGCCTTCAGGGCCGTAACCAGGTTGTAGGTGAGCCGGTCCTGGCAAGGCATGGACCCCAGGGTGATTTCCGGCTTGTTCTGGCCGTGGTAGTCGGAGCCGCCGGTGACCAGGAGGTCAAGCTCCCGGGCCAGCTTCAGATACAGGGCTTCCTGCTCCCGGGTGTGCTCGGAGTAGAAGACTTCCAGCCCCGCCAATCCCAGGCCCTTGAGCTCGATGACCAGGTTTTTCAGGGCATAGGCCGAGCCCAGGTTGAGGGTAAACGGGTGGGCCAGGACCGGGATGCCCTTGGCCTCCCGGATCATGGCAGGGCCTGGTCCGGGGGAAACCGGAACTTGCTGACGTAGGCGGCCTTGCGCCAGCCCAGGTACTTGTCGAAGGCCTTTGCAGGTCCTTCACATAGCCCGCTTCCATCAGGGCCCGGGCGATGTGGGGCCGGCCCACCTGCCCGCCGCCGGAAATTTCCTCCACCCGGGCCATGGTGACGGGGATGTTCAGGGCGTTGAGTTTGGCGATGATCTGGGGGTTCCGGTCGATCCGGGCCTGCTTGAGCACCGCCAGGCGCTGGTCCAGCAGGCCGTTGTGGTAGTCCACGAACAGGCCCAGGATGTGCATGGTGCCGCCGGGGAACTGGGCGCTGATCTCCACCCCGGGGATGATCTCCACCCCGAGCTCCTCCCCCGCGGCCACGGCCTCGGCCAGGCCGTCCACGGTGTCGTGGTCGGTAAGCGCCATGGCCGTGAGGCCCCCGGCTTTAGCGTAGCGCACCACCTCCGCCGGCGGGAACGACCCGTCCGAGGCGTTGGAATGGACGTGTAAGTCGATGAGTTTCATAATATTTTCTATTCCGACTTCCTTAATAAATGCAATTATTGAACAGATTAAATGTCTCAATGAAGATCAATAATAGGTCAAAAATAATAATAAAAGAATTAATGTATCAATAATCTGTTTTTATATTTAATCTCAATATAAGACAATGTACATCTATTGCAATTATTAAAAATATTCGATCCCCTGATAATCCATATCAAAAAGTATTATGAAAATATCCCCATTATAAATTTTCCACAATTATTAAAAAGAACCTTTGCTTCTTTCCCATAAAGTCTAATAATCTTTATCATCTATTTTTGTTTTATCATTGCAATGACTTTAAATAGCTATACTAGTATTTTTTATATTTAATTACCGTTTTTAGTTTTTGTTATCCATCTACTTTAAATATCTTTATAAATGAATAAGTAGTGATAATAAATAATAACAATTAACTAATGATCTCATTTTTAGCTGTATAGATATCGTAAAATTATATAATGCAACTAAACTAAAATAATAAACACGAAAAATATCCTTAAAATTCAATATGCTTGATATATATTTTTCTTTGATCTCATCATTTATTGCCTAGATATATTTTTTAATTCGTAAATTTTTGCTTCTGAATTAATCATAATTAGTTTACAATTTATAATATCTGTAATGAATTTCCATATAATCTAAGCTATAAATATTATCAATACTATAATAATTATTATTGGTAGTAAATCTCTCAATTCTAATTTTTTATTCTTATCACTTATTTAAATATTCGCTCTAATATCATTACATATAATCAATCTAACCTTTATTGTTTTTTTTTGGCAAATCGTATTGATTAATTCTGACGATTATAGATATTCTATTTAAAGTTAAATTTTTATTCATAAGCTATTACTTTTACTTGGTGCCAATTCCGCCTCGGGATAGCGGGTCTACCCATGCAACAGGCCAATTTTTCAGTTTTAAAATGCTGGATGCAGCCGGTCCAGAAAGAGAGGACCCTATCCGACACGGCGCCCATCAAGTTGGATTTTTTCTTACTTATCGGGGGCTGAATAAAAAGGTTATCCAACAGGTAGTCACCGTGGCCGGGCACGACAGGGCCATGGGATCGGCAATATCCTCTCTGGAATTTTTCCCCATACTGGGCAAACCGGCTCCGGCTGAGATCGCGAAATTGATCCGCGACCGACTGAACCTCGGCGGCATCGCCAATTTGATGATCATCGATGACGACCTTATTAATAAAATAGTTTTGCATATCATCATAAAAGCCATTGATCACTTCTCTGGCCTGGTCTTTGTCGGGTTTGGCCAAAGAGTACGTATCCACGATGATAAACATGGCAAAGGCCAGGGTTTCCACGATGTCGATGGGCTGTTGCCCAAACCCTTTTCCACCAGCAACCGGCTGATGTCGCTGACCATGCCGAAAGAGAGGGATTTCATCTTCTTTCGGTCCGGTTGGCCATTGGTGCCCTGAGACTTATTAAGACTTTTCATTGGACCTGGCTGCTCCTCGGACCAAGCCCGGAGTCTCCGGGTCACAAGTAAAAAAAGAGAATGGTGCGCAGTGCGCACCCTACGCTTCTAAGGGATTATGGCGGGCAGTGCCCGCCCTACAGGTTAGCTAGTGCATATCCTAGAATTATTTTACCAAAGGAGCCTCTTGCAAAATTCATTATGAATTAGCGGTTAGTTCCGACCCTTTTGGTTTTGAAGGGGTGTTTACCACGATTTTTTATTCGGTCTGCGGCAAAAAGGATGATTTTGCCCGACGCTGGACGGACTACTCCCGGTAAAAACTCCTCTAGTTCTAACCCTGTCACATCGCTCAGCCAATCAGCTTGAGCAACTGGTCGGCGAACAGGGCGATGACGCCGAACATGAGATGAAGCCTGACTTTCTCGGCTCCCCGCACCATGACGTTGACGGCCCCGAAATCTTCTTTCAGGCGGCTGTTGAAGCGCTCTGCCACGGACCTTTCCCGGTAGCGCACCGCCTCATGAGGGGCCAGGGGGACAACCTCTTTCCCCCGGGAGTTCTTATCGATGATGGGGACGTGTCCCAGGCTGCGGCTCACCTCGTAGATGGGTTTGGCATCATAGGCCGCATCCATCAGATCATACAGGTAATCTACCCGCTCGCTGGTGGTCTTCATCAACGGAATGGCCACCTGGCTGTCATGCACGGAGGCCGCGGTCAAGGCCACGCTGATGGGCAAACAACAGTCGCTGACGTCGGCATGCAGCTTATAACCGATCCAGCTTTCCTTATAACCTTTGGAGTTTTTCTTCGTCCCCACATCGCAGTGCACCGGCAACTCTGCCAGGGCCTCCGCGGCGGATTGCCCCCCTTGGCGCTG
The DNA here is from genome assembly GCA_963816025.1 of Terriglobia bacterium. Classification (GTDB taxonomy): domain Bacteria; phylum Acidobacteriota; class Terriglobia; order Terriglobales; family Acidobacteriaceae; genus JAIQFF01. Next base: position 96,577 of record CAWFJA010000002.1, on the reverse strand, counting down.
AAGCCGGGTTTCCGGTTTAGGTTCCCGCACTTCCCCCCGCCGGGGGCGGCCTTTTTTCCGGGGCGCCGGCTTGGGGGGCCGCACCTTGGCCGCCGGTTTCTCCCGGCCCTCAATGGCCGTGGCGTCTCGGCTGATATGCCCCACCAATCCCGGTTTGGCAAACTGTTCCACCATGGCCTCATGGACCTTGTCGCCCAGCCTCATCTCGGCAAATTCCGCAAAGGCCCGAGAAAAGACGGACTCGGAGGGGATATCGCACCGCCTCACATAACCGCAGATGCGCCGCAACCCCCGAGAAGTCCGCAAGGCCTCCAGGGTAGCGCAGGTGAAGGGGTGGTTATAAACCGCCTTGGCCACAAAGGCCCGGGCCAGGGCCCGGCGATCCGTGTCTTCCGACCGAATCTCCGCGGCGAAGACGAGCCACAAATTTCTCGATTTGCACCAACTCCAAAATGCTGACTAATTGCTGCTCCTTATCCGTTAAGGGACGTTCCCAACATTCTTCCAGGCGAGGGAATAAATGCCGTTGTAATGTCCCCATTAACCATGATACTGTTTCTCTAAGCTTCATCGGCTCCCCCAAGGCTATGGTGTTTCTTCAAAATCACCTTAGCACAGGAGCGCCGATGAGGCTTATTTTTTCAAAAAATCAACTCCAAAAAGACTTTTGCAAGAGGCTCGTAAGTCAAATTTTTAACTCTGGATGGGCCGTTCTACTTAATGCCATTCCATGAGGTTCATTTTTTGTTAAAAATCGCCATTACCGGGGGGGCCGGGACGGGGAAGTCCACCGTGGCCCGGATGTTTGCCGAGCTGGGGGCCGAGGTCTTGGATGCCGACGCCATCGCCCGGGAGGCGGTGGCGGTGGGGGCGCCGGCCTGGGCTGAGCTGCGCCGCGTCTATGGCGCGGAATTTTTTCATGAAAACGGCGAGTTGAACCGATCTAGGCTGGCACAGGTGGTGTTCGCCGACCCTGAGGCCCGGCGCCGCCTGGACGGGCTCATCCATCCCCGGGTGGAGGCGGAGCTCCAGGCCCGGGTGGCGGAGCTGGCCCGCCGGGGTGCGGCGTTGGTGCTGGTGGAGGTGCCGCTGTTATTTGAAACCGGCCGGGAGGCGGCCTTTGACCGGGTCATCGTGGTGGCGGCCCCGGAGGCCGATCAAATCCGGCGCCTGAGGGCCCGGGATCACCGGGGGGAGGCCGAGATCCGGGGGATTCTGGAGGCCCAGTGGCCGCTTCAAGACAAGGTGCCCCGGGGCGATTACGTGGTGGACAATGGGGGGAGCTTAGCTTCACGGCGCAGCAGGTGAAAAACATCTGGGGGGAGTTGAAAAATCAGCTTGACAGCGGCAGCTAAAAAGGTTAGCGTCCAGCATATCCTGCCTTAAAGCAATCTACTGGCCCGATACAAGCAGTGATGAAGGAAACAGCCTGTAAATCCCCTTAGCTTGAATTAGAACTTGTCCGCACGCATATTCTGCATTACGGCTCCGGGGCCCTGGTGGTCACCGGGCAGCCATGGATCATGAAACATCATAGTTGGTACCCTATCAAGTTATCTACAACCAAATATCTCCCTCCTATTAGGAATTATCGGAATGCATGAGCAAGAGGTAACCATGAATTTATCGGAATTGAAGCATAAGAAGATCAACGACCTGACTGCCCTGGCCCGGGACCTCAGCGTGGAAGGCGCGGCGGGGATGCGCAAGCAGGATCTTATCTTCGCCATCCTCCAGGCCCAGGTGGAGAAGAACGGGGTTATCTCCGGCGGGGGAGTGCTGGAAATCCTCCCGGACGGCTTCGGGTTCCTCCGGGCCCAGGACTACAATTATCTCCCCGGGCCCGACGACATCTATGTCTCGCCCTCCCAGATCCGGCGGTTCAACCTGCGCACCGGGGACACCATCGCCGGGCAGATTCGCCCCCCCAAGGAGGGGGAGCGTTATTTCGCCCTGCTCAAGGTGGAGACGGTCAACTTTGAAGACCCGGCGGTGGCCCGGGACAAGATTCTCTTTGACAACCTGACGCCCCTGTATCCCGACGAGCGCCTCAAGCTGGAGACGGACGCGGACAACTACTCCGCCCGGATCATGGACCTGATGACTCCGGTGGGTATGGGCCAGCGCGGTCTCATCGTCGCCGCCCCCCGCACCGGCAAGACCATGCTCCTCCAGAATCTGGCCAACAGTATCGCCCGGAACCATCCGGAAGTAGTCCTCATGGTGCTGCTCATCGACGAACGGCCTGAAGAAGTGACGGATATGCAGCGCAGCGTCAAGGCTGAAGTGGTGAGTTCCACCTTTGACGAGCCGCCCCAGCGGCACATCCAGGTGGCGGAGATGGTCCTGGAAAAGGCCAAGCGCCTGGTAGAGCACAAGCGGGATGTAGTCATCCTGCTGGATTCCATCACCCGCCTGGCCCGGGCCTACAACACGGTGGTGCCGGCCAGCGGCAAGATTCTCTCCGGCGGCCTGGATGCCAATGCCCTGCAGCGTCCCAAACGGTTTTTCGGGGCGGCCCGGAACATCGAGGAAGGGGGCAGCCTCACCATCATCGCCAGCGCCCTCATCGAGACCGGCAGCCGCATGGACGAGGTTATCTTCGAGGAATTCAAGGGCACCGGCAACATGGAGATCCACCTGGAACGGAAGCTCGTCGAAAAGCGCATTTTCCCGTCCATCGACATCAACCGCTCCGGCACCCGGAAGGAAGAGCTGCTGCTGCCGCCGGAGGAGCTCAACCGTATCTGGATCCTGCGCAAGCTCCTGTCGCCGCTCTCCCCGGTGGACAGCATGGAATTCCTGCTGGAAAAACTCCGGGGGACCAAGAACAACGCCGAGTTCATGGCGGCCATGAACCGATAAGCAGTTTCACTTTTTGCAGCCAAGCAAAAGGGCGCACCAGGTGCGCCCTTTTGCTTGGCTGAGACCGGGCTGCTCTCAGAAAAGTGTTTTCAGGTCCGGAGAATAGTTTCCCAAGCGCTAAATTCCGTAGGGCGCGTCTCACGCGCCATTTTTGGTGCCTAAGACGCACCCTAAGAAGACAAATCACCTTTTTGAGCGCAGATTGAAATTAGATCAAGAGAAGATTTTCCCCTGCGGTTTTTACGAAGGGCGGTCGCCGACCAACCGGAAGCAAAGGTCCCTGGAGCTGAGGGTCAATGGCTTAAAATGGAGCTTGCCGCGTCCTCACACCCAGGTATTGGGTTTTTTATTCCAGTTCTTCCGGATTTCTTCTTTATCTTTCTGGGTGGCGCCAAAGGCCCCTTCACAGGCCGCCTCGTACTTGTGGATGTCGGAGCGGAAGTCCTTCTTATAAGAACTGTTGGCCGAATCCTTGACGAAGATGGTGGGCATGCCGATGAGGCGCTCCACCTCGGCGCCGCAGATCTCGCAGGTGGTGAGGGGCGGGTCGCTCATTTTCTGCTCGACTTCAAAAATATGGCCGTGCGCCTTGCACTTATACTCATAGCTGGGCATGGGTCACTCCTTTCAGGGCTTACCTCATTGAGACCTCTGCGAAAGTCTCCATCGCGGTCCTTCCTCATCAAAATGTAGCGTAGATGGTCTCGCCTGCGCCTAAATACCGGGTGGACAGCCGAGGGCGGCTATCCTCCATGAGACTTACGCAGAGGTCTCTAATTGCTTGACAGACACCCACGGGGGCGCTAATTTTAAGGGAAGTTACCTTAGTTATTAACAGATTTTTCCCCAAAGGCCAAGCGCGGATTGTCTGCCGACCGGCTGGCCGGGACTTCTTTCGAAGTGGCAGCGTCAGGAGCCGGGTCGCCCCGGGCCACCTGATTTGCCTGATCGTCACAGGAGGCTCTCATGAAAATCCCCGCCCTCCAGGCCGTTACCGTAGAAATCCTGGTGGACAACTTCTTCGACGTTTTTGAGCCATCCCGGCCCGGCATCGTGGAACGGGTCATTCCCGGCCGCCTCAAGAAACCGCTGTTGGCGGCCCACGGCCTGGCTTACCTGGTCACCCTCAACCAGCAGGGCAAGCTCACCCGCATCCTGATGGACGCGGCCAACGCCCCCCTGCCCCTGTTCAACAACCTGGAGGCTTTGGAGCATAATGTCGACGAGATCGACGCGGTGGTCCTGAGTCACGGCCACCCGGATCACTACGGGGGGCTGTTGGAATTCCTGGCCAGGCGCACCGGCGGCCCCATTCCCGTTTTTCTTCATAAGGACGTTTTTCTGCCCAAGCTCCTGATAACGCCCCGGGGCCGCATCGGTCCCTGGGTCCTGGATCTGGACCAACTGATGGCCGCGGGGGTGGATCTCCAGGAGAACCTGGGCCCCCAACTGGTCCTGGGCCAGGCCCTGATTACCGGCACGGTGGAGGCCACCACCGCGTATGAAAAACCGCTGGCCAGCTTCCGGCGCACGGTGGCCGGCCAGGAAGAACACGACCTCTTCCCGGACGAGCAGGCCCTGGTGGCCGTGGTGGAGGGCCGGGGCCTGGTGGTGATCGGCGGCTGCAGCCACCCCGGCATCGTCAACATGGTGAAATATGCCCAGAAACTTACCGGAGTCCAAAAGGTCTCCCTGATCATGGGGGGCTTCCACCTCACCCCGGGCGGCGATGAACTGATTCAAAACACCATCCAGGGACTGAAGGAACTGGACCCGGAACTGATCATCGCCGGGCACTGCACCGGCTTCAGGGCCCTGACCAAACTCGCCGTCGCCTTCCCCGACAACTTCATGGTCAGCTGCGTGGGCACCAAGGTGATGGTGGTGGGGGGATAACCTTGGGGGAGAGGGCTAAGGGCTGTTTCGTTTTTTCGTAAAGGCCCTTACCCCCTCCCCCAAAGGATGTTCCATGGACCATCTGAGCTCCGGGGACGAGGTGAGGACCGGCGTCCGGGACCCGGAGGTCCGGGGCCTCCCCCTCTCGGCGCGGCTGCACATGAGTTAAGAACCCACGTTTCGTAACAAGTAACCGCGAAATATTAGGGTATTTAAAGAAGAGGGAGAGATTGACCTTCCGCCCAGACTCCTATGTTAACCAGGCTTAAGACCCATTTCGGCTTTGATCAGTTCCGCCCCTTGCAGGAGGAGATTATCGGGTGCGTGATGGCGCAGCGGGATGCCTTTGTGCTGATGCCGACCGGGGGAGGCAAGTCGCTGTGCTTTCAACTACCGGGGCTCATGCTGCCGGGCGTAACCCTGGTTATTTCCCCGCTCATCGCGCTGATGAAAGACCAGGTGGACGCGCTCAAGGCGAATGGCATCGCGGCTGAATTCATTAACAGCACGTTGACTCGGGCTGAAATTGACCGGATTCAGACGGCGGCGCTCCGGGGGGAAATAAAAATCCTCTACGCGGCGCCGGAACGCCTGGCTTTGCCTGAGTTTCAGTCTTTCCTCAAGAAAATTAAGGTCAGCCTGGTGGCGATTGACGAATCTCACTGTATCAGTGAATGGGGGCATGATTTTCGTCCCGATTACCGCAATCTTCACCTGCTGAGAACCAGGTTTCCCGAGGTGCCGGTCATGGCGCTGACCGCCACTGCCACCCAGAAAGTGCGGGAAGATATCATTTACCAGTTGTCCCTGGATAAAGCGAAAACCTTCATTTCGAGCTTCAACCGGCCCAATCTTTCCTATGCGGTACTGCCCAAAAAAGATTCCTACGATCAACTGGTGCACCTATTGCGGGAAGCCCAGAACGAATCGGCGATCATTTATTGTTTTTCCCGGAAAGACACCGAGCATCTGGCGGCGGATTTGCGCCAGGAGGGGTTTGAGGCGCTGGCTTATCACGCCGGGCTGGAAAGCGAGGCGCGCCGGACGAATCAAGAGAAATTCATCCGGGACGAAGCGCAAATCATCGTGGCGACGATCGCCTTCGGGATGGGCATCGACAAGCCGGACGTGCGCCTGGTGATTCACTATCATCTGCCCAAATCCATTGAAGGCTACTACCAGGAAACCGGGCGGGCCGGCCGGGACGGACTGCCGAGCCGCTGCGTGCTCTTTTTCTCTTACGCCGACAGCATCAAGCAGCAGTATTTTATCCGCCAGATCGATTGATGAGGCCGAGCGGAAAAATGCCTATCGGAAGCTCGACCAGATGGTGGAATATTGCGAGACGGCCACCTGCCGCCGGGCGCATTTACTGGCTTATTTTGGCGAGGACTATCCACAGGGATCATGTGGCGGCTGCGATGTCTGTTTTTCGCCGCGGGAAGAATTCGATGCCACCATCATCAGCCAGAAAATCATGTCCGCGGTGGTGCGGACGGGGCAACAGTTTGGGATCAACTATATTATCGACGTCCTGCTGGGGGCAAAGAACAAGAAAATCTTGGAGCGCAGTCATCATGAATTATCGGTGTATGGGATTGTGGATGATTTTTCCAAGGAAGAGTTGAGGCGCATCATCACGCAACTGGTGCAGAGAAAGCTGATGGTCAAAAGTGACGATGGATTTTCTCGCCTGGAATTAGGCCGGCGCGGTCAGGAAATTTTGCGGCAGCGGCAAGAAATTCGCTTGCCGAAGCTGAAAGCCGTTCCCAAATCCCTGGGCCGGAGGGAGACGGTTGAAACCGGATACGACAGAAACCTCTTTGAGAGACTGCGTCTCTTACGCAAAGAATTGGCGGATGCCCAGGAGGTTCCGCCCTTTGTCATCTTTGGCGACCTGGCCCTGCGCCAGATGGCTTTATACCTGCCGCAGAGCCAGGAGAACTTTGCCAGAATCAGCGGCGTGGGCGAGGCCAAACTCAAACAATACGGGAAAATGTTTACCGGGGTTATTCAGGCTTACGCCGAGGAAAATAATCTCCGGGAAAAAGAGGTGCCGGTGAAGAGATCGGCCCGGCCACCGCGGTTGAATCGACTGGGGTCGACCTATCGGGAAACCCAAAGACTGGTTCTTGAAAAAATGTCAATTGAGGAAATGGCGAGGATGAGAGGTCTGGCGGCCGGGACCATCGCGGCGCATATTGAAAAGTTGGTCAGCAGCGGCGAAGCATATTGATATCGACTATTTAAGGCCGTCGGGGGAGAAATTAGCCGCCATCGAAGCCGCGTTTCAAAAATCCGGCGGCACCGCGTTGTCGCCCGTTCATGCCATGCTGGGCGAGCCATTTTCCTACGCAGAATTAAAAATAGCCAGGCTATTCATAAAATGGTAGATGTTGAACCTCGGCGGGAGGATTTAATCCATGTGTGAACTCTTTGCCATGTCGGCGGGGCAGCACTACACCGCCCAGGATTACCTGCCGCGCTTTGCCGACCGGGCCCGGGACAATATGAGCGGCTGGGGTATCGGGTTTTTTCGGGAAGGGCAGGTGCACATCGAAAAATCCTGCGAGGGCATCTACGAGGGGGACCTGGTGCACGACAGCTTTCGGCGCCTGGCCCGGGTGATCGGCAGCCGCATCATCATCTCCCATATCCGCTGCCCCGACGCCGGGCACCAGCAGGAATCCCTGGCCCAGCCCCTCAGCGACCATTTCCTGGACCACCACTGGCTGTTCAGCTTTACTGGTTCATCCCAGACCGGCCACGGTTACGTGAGCCCCCGGCCCCTGATGCGGGAGCGGCTCCTGGCCGCCCGGGTCTTCGAGTTCGTCCGGGACGGGCTGGAAGCGCGGCAGGGGGCCTCGCCGGAACAGGGTCTCTACCAGGCCCTGGCGCTGACCTGTAAGCAACTCATCAGCCAGTATCCCGGGAAATATACGTTTTTCCTGGCCAACGAGACGGCGCTTTTCGTGTTCCTCAACCACGGAGAGATCCGCACCTACCACCCGCCGGAGGCCCGGGGCGACATCCTGGTGCTGACCACGGTGGCGGGGGGGCTGACCCGGGACCCGGAGCTCTGGTTCTCCTACCCCAATGAGGACCCGAACCGCGGGCAGATCTTGATTATTTCCGGGGCCGACCTCCTCTACCAGGGACAGGTCTGATGTGTGATCTCTTTGCCCTTTCAGCCCACCGGCGTCACACGGCCGCGACCTCGCTGCCGCTGTTCGCGGTTAAGGGGCGGCAGAACGTGCATGGCTGGGGCATCGGGTTTTTTCGGGAGCGCACCCCGGTGGTGGAGAAATCCGGCGACCAGGTGTTCGCCGACGGCCGGCTCCACGTCTCCTTCCAGCGGCTGGCCCGGGTGGTGAACAGCCCCATCATCCTGGCCCACATCCGCTACAAATCCAGCGGCGAGGTGGACGAGTGCCACGCCCATCCCTTTGTCCTGTCTTTTTGGGGCCAGGACTGGATCTTCGCCCACAACGGCAAGGCCCCGGCCATCGAGGCCTACGCCAGCCCCCACACCCCGATCCTGGAGGCGAGCAGCGATTCGGCCCGGGCCTTCGAGTTTTTGCGGGATTATTTCACCGACGCCGAGCCCCGGCGGCTGTCCACCCCGTTCGGGGTTATCCTGAGGGAGGCCCTGGTGCAACTGCTCCGGCGCTATCCCGGGGGCTACAATTTTCTCCTCACCAACGGCCAATTTATCTGGGCTTTTACCAATCATCGGCAATTCCTGATGCTCAAGGGCAGTGAAAAAGCTGGAAGACGCCTTGCTCCTCACCACCATCGAGGAGGGCCTCAGCTCGGAGAACTGGGAGAGGCTGGCGGCCCCGGAGGGGAGTGCCGGCAAGCTGCTGCTCATTGCCGGAGGCGACCTGATCCTGTCGGAAGACCTGTTTCTCTGAGGCCTCCTGGTCCGTTATTTCTCCGGTCGCTCTTACCCCTGGCCCCCTTGACAATTTTGAAAAAGTTTTTACTGTATTAATATAATTTATAAGATGCATATCTAATCTAGTGGAAAAACCAGATCCCGGGATGAGGTTTCCGACGGAAAAACCCGGTGGCCTCCCTCTACTCAGAGAGGTGGAGGATTTTGGGGCCTCAACCCCCAAATGACGTGTGACTTCTCTGATCGACAGGGAAGGCCGCTTCCGGCCTTCGGCAGGGCTAATCCGATAACGGATGAAGGAGTAGGTCAATGATATCGAGACAGCGGCTTTTGGGGGTTATGATCGCCCTAACCCTGATGTTCACCCTGGTTCTGGGTCTCGGCTTTACCAGAACCGCCAAAGCGGCGTCGGAAGATGTGGCCATGTTCTACGACGACCTGTCCCAGTATGGGGAATGGGTAGACGTTGAAAATTTTGGGACGGTCTGGCGTCCCAGTAAGGTGTCGGAAGACTGGCGGCCCTATACCGACGGGCGCTGGGTGCCCACCGACGACGGCAATGTCTTTGAGAGCCAGGAACCCTGGAGTTGGGCCACCTACCATTACGGCAACTGGATGCCCACCGAAAACAATGGCTGGGTCTGGGTGCCGGGGCGTACCTGGTACCCCTCCACGGTGGAGTGGCGCACCAGTCCCGAAACCGAACCGGTCGACACCTCGTATGTCGGTTGGGCCCCCACCCCGCCGCCGAATTACGAGCCACCTGCGGCATATGCCCCGGCGGACTATTACCAGGGAAGCCCCGGGGCGGATTCGCTGTCCTCGCCTCTCTGGATTTTCGCCAGGGCGGCCCAGTTTCTCCTGGGTTTCGGGCAGCCGTATCAGTCGAACTATTCTTATCTGAACTCCGGGTATCTGGTGCCACAGAGTTATGTGCCGGTATTCTATGACCAGACGCAATATTACCAGGGTTACGCCACTCCGACCTATTACCCGCAGAATTATTTCGGCGGCCGGCGATTCGGCCAGGGCTACTATAACCAGGGCCCCTCGGCGGTCTACCTCTCTCGGGTCACCAACATCAATCGGACGGTCATCAACCAGACGATCGTCAGGAACTCCAACAACATCTCCCGGATTCACGGGGTGATGCCGTCCCGTGGGGTGATGGACCGCCATGGTTATATCAAGCAGATAATCCCGCCGGCCCTGATCCAAGGGCACCGCCTGCCGGCGCCCACCCCGGTGAAGAATTTCAAGATGGCCCAGGCCAACCTGAATAAACCCAACCTGGTGCCGGCGCCCCGAAATGTGCCCAAGGTCACCGCCACTATTCCCCGGGTCCAGCCCGGGGCAGTGTATCCCGGGGGGAGCCGTACCGTCACGGGGTTGCCCGCCAAGGCCACTATGCCCCTGACCCCCAACATGACGCAGCAGATCCAGAAGCTGCCGCCGCAACGACGGGTTGAGCCAGGCAAGGCGCCCCAGCCGGGAACGGCTATCGTACCCCCTCAGCCGGGTCAGGTCCAGCCTGGCGTCCAGACCAAACCTGGTCAGGTTCAGCCGGGTGTCCCGGCCCAGCCGGGGCAGGTGCCCCCCGGGGTCCCGCCGGCCGGTAAAGGCAAACCGGGAGAATTTCAGCCGGGAGTTCGTCCCTCCGGCACTACCCCCGGGAAGACCACAACCACTGTCACGGGTCCCGGGGGAACCACAACCACGACCACGGTCCCGGGCCCACCAAGCCCAGCGGCGGGCCCCAGGTAACGCCTAAGGCCCAGCCCCAGGTGCAGCCGAAGCATGAGCCTCAGGTGCAACCGAAGCACGAGCCCCAGGTGCAGCCCAAGCACGAGCCTCAGGCGCAACCCAAGGCGCAACCTCAGGTGCAGCCAAAGCACGAGCCCCAGGTGCAACCGAGGCACGAGCCCCAGGTGCAGCCCAAGGTACAGCCCCGGCCTCAACCTCAGGTGCAACCGCGGCATGAGCCTCAGGTGCAACCCAAGGCGCAACCTCAGGTACAACCGCGGCCTCAGCCCCAGGTGCAGCCCCGGCCGCAACCTCAGGTGCAGCCCCGGCCCCAGCCGCAGCCCCAGGTACCCAACCGCAGCCCCGGCCTCAGCCCCAGGTAGCGCCCCGGCCGCAACCGCAGCCGCGCCCGCAGCCCCAGGTACAGCCCCGGCCTCAGCCCCAGGCAGCGCCCCGGCCTCAGCCTCAGGCGGCGCCCCGGCCTCAGCCGGCGCCTCAACAGAAATCAGCACCGGCAAAACCGGCAAAAAAGGAAGAGCCCAAGAAGCCGCCGCGCAACAACCATAATCATCACGACGCCGTCTGACGTCGGATAACCCCAGGTCCTGCCCTTTACCGGGCGGGGCCTGGGCTTTATTGCGCCCCGGCGAGGGCGACCGCATTGATCACGGCTCCTGGCGGAGCCGTGCCATTTTTCTCCAAAGGAGGACATATGCCCCACATCGAAGCCATCAGCGCCCTGGAAATCCTGGACTCCCGGGGCCAGCCCACCGTTTTAGCCGAGGTCCGGCTGGACAACGGCCTGTCTACCCAGGCCATGGTGCCCTCGGGGGCGTCCACCGGCGAGAACGAGGCCCTGGAGCTGCGGGACGGCGGCTCTCGCTACCTGGGCAAAGGGGTGCTGCAGGCGGTTAAAAACGTCGAGGAGATCATCCAACCGGCCCTGAAAGGCCGCGACCCCCTGGACCAGGAGCTGATCGACCTGACCATGTGCCAACTGGACGGCACCCCCACCAAGAGCAAACTGGGGGCCAACGCCATCCTGGCCGTCTCCATGGCGGTGGCCCGGGCCGGGGCCGCGGTCACCGGGTTGCCCCTGTTCCGTTACCTGGGGGGCGCCGGGGCCGCGTCCCTGCCCATGCCGATGCTGAACATCATCAATGGCGGGGCCCATGCGGGGAACAACCTGGATATTCAAGAGTTTATGATTATGCCGGTGGGGGGCCCCTCCTTTAGGGAAGCCCTGCGGATCGCCGGGGAGGTGTTTCAAACCTTGAAAAAGGTGCTGGCCTCCCGGAAGCTGGGAACGGGTGTGGGCGACGAAGGCGGCTTCGCCCCGGATTTGCCCTCCCATGAGGCCGCCCTGGACCTGATCCTGGCGGCCGTGGAACAGGCGGGGTACCGCCCCGGGGAAGACGTGGTCCTGGCCCTGGATGCCGCGGCCTCGGAGTTTTTGGACAAGGCCAGCGGGGAATACGTCTTCAAGAAAGGGGATGGTTCCCGCCGGTCCGCGCCGCCCATGACGGAGTACTACCGCGACCTGGCCGCCCGGTATCCCATCGTCTCCCTGGAAGACGGCCTGGGCGAAGACGACTGGGACGGCTGGGTGCACCTCACCAAGGAATTGGGCGGCCGGATGCAACTGGTGGGGGACGATATTTTCGTCACAAATATCCAGTACTTAAAGCGCGGCATCGAGGTGGGCGCGGCCAACGCCATCCTCATCAAGCTCAACCAGATCGGCACCGTCACCGAGACTCTGGACGCCATCGGCCTGGCCCGGCGCCACGGCTATCGCGCCGTCATTTCCCACCGTTCCGGGGAGACCGAGGACACGTTTATCGCCGACCTGGCGGTGGCCACCGGTGTCGGGCAGATCAAAACCGGGTCCGTGTCCCGGTCCGAACGCATCGCCAAGTATAACCGGCTTCTGGTCATTGAGGCCAAGTTGGGGGCGGCGGCCCGGTTCCGGGAAGACCCGTTCTGGTTGAAACGGAGCTGACCGGTGCGACTCCGGGGGAGGGGCAGGCCCGACGGCCGCTCCTCCCCCGGCTTCACCACCCCGCAAAACTCTCCCGGACGGGCCAGGCGGCGTTTCATCTCCGGCTCCTCATCAAGTTTTCAGGTGGGAGTTGACCGGCTTGATCCATAAAATAACCGGCGTTCGGCGGAACAATCACGGCTAACCATAAGGCAGGTATTATTGACCGCAGGTTTATAGTTCGCGGTCTTGCGGGTCGCTTTTATTTTTGACATTTGGTCGGGGTGATGTTACCGTTCCTCAACCTTGAGGATAATCCAAACCTGCATCCAAAGGGGGGGGAATGGGGCGGAGTATGTGGGGCAAAGGCCTGATGGTCATGGTGCTGGCGGTGTTGGTGCTGCTGCCGGGGCGAGTGAAGGCGGCGGAGTTTGACGTCAGCAAGTTCGACAAGGAAGTGGGACTGCGTTTCGGCTACGGGAAAAATACTCACGGAGCCTCAGTCAATATTTACAGCCTGCTGCCCCGCTGGGGCATGTTTCTCAAGGCTCCGGGCAAAGAATGGGGGCCATTCGGAGCCTCGTTCGTGATTGAAGGCATCATCAGCGTCGCCTCGGCCGAAGAAGTCGGTTTCGAGCTGGGCTTCACCCCCATGGTGAAATTCACCTGCCTCCTCTTTCCCTCCGTCATGGCCTTTATCGAAGGGGGCGCCGGTATGATCACGGAGAGTATTGACAGCCCGGCCATAGCCCATGCCTTCAACTTCACCCCCCAGTTCGGCGGCGGCTTCGACATCGCCCTGACCCCGCAACTGGCCCTGTCGCTGGCTTACCGGTTCCGCCATTCCTCCAACGCCGGCATCTATAAGGAAAACCAAGCTTTTAACGTCAATTTTGCCCAGGTCGGCCTGAATTACTATTATTAGGACCATGGCTTTTCCCCCAGCCGGGATGTAGCATCTCCGGGTCCTGCACCGCGTCTCAGGCGGGGCATCCTGCGCCCCGGCCCTCTTTATGCCGTTTCCGGGGCGCCCCGCCTCGGTCCCCCAACCTCTCCCAGTATGGCTCAGTCCTCCCGCGCCGCCAGGCTACAGCCAGCCTTATAGGTACTTTTTACCAGGCAAATTGAGTACTTTTACCGATTTCTTTCTGGTGGCAAAGCAATAATAATAACATCACGTAGTAAACCGATTATGGGTATGGAGTGACGAAAACCCCTGGCTCAGAGCAATTACCCATCACGTCCTGATTGCGCTGACCGGGAGGAGGAGGGATTATGGTCAGCGTCATTTTTTTCGGCATCATGCTCCTGGGCATCAGCATCATGGGTCTCTGGTCCGGAAGGCGCGAGCGCCTGCACAGCGTCAAGGTGCGGGAGGCCCTGGTTTACCGGCGGCGCCAGCCGCGGCGCCGGAACTGACCGGCCGTTTGAGCCTGAGGTTGCATCGGCCTTGAGCCGTGAAGCGTTAAATTGACTCCTGGTGGCTCCCTCCGGGAGAGCGTGTTGGTTTCACCGGTCATTTCTGCCCAACCCCATCCCTGCACGTCTCAGTTATGCGTCAAAAGAACCTGAGTAAAGACCTGACGACGGGATATTTCCTCTTGACATATTCAGTAACAATTCTTAAATAATAATTACATATGGAAAATCTCATGCAGCAATTACGGGAGCGCCGGATTGCGGTGACCCCTCAACGCCTGGCGGTGATGGGGGCCCTGCAGAGCCGGTGTGACCATCCCACCGCGGATCATATCTATCAGGAGGTGCGGCGGCAACTGCCGGCTATTTCTTTTAACACCGTGTACAAGACCCTGGAGATCCTGTGCCAGAGAGGCATGGTGATCAAGGTTAATCCTTTGCACGCGGTGGCGCGTTACGACGGCGACACGGGGCACCATGCCCACCTCATCTGCCGGCAGTGCCACCAGATCATCGACTTGGACTGGGAGGCCTCAGAAGTTCCCGCTTTACCGGCGGCGGCTGGGCACGGCTTCCGGATCGAGCAGCCATCCCTGACGTTCTGGGGCCTTTGTCCCGGGTGTCAGCAACAAGAATCCCTCGAGGAGGACTGACATGGCGACAACAGCAGGGCAGGAGTATCGCTGTAAGGTATGCGGCAACAAAGTGAAGGTGATGGAAGCCGGCGGGGGCGTGTTGGTCTGCTGCGGCATTCCTATGAAGCTGGAAAGCGACAAATAGGGGGAAGAGGCGGCAGGAGCTCCGGTTATTTCCCGAAGAAGTTTTCCTCAGGGGCGGTTGTGAACCGCCCCTTTTGCTGATTTTAGGGATGAGCCCAAGCTCATGAGCAACGGTCGCCGCGGCAACTTCAAGCAGAAATCATTCCGGCTTATTGACCAGAGTTACCGACGGGAGGCATGGCCCACCGATCTTCCTCCCCCGCATGACTGTTCACAAGAGTCTTCCGTAGGGTGCGTCCTACGCACCAATTGATGATCGGGAACGGCGAGCAGTGCCCGCCCTACATATCTCCGGCAGTCCTAGCCGGGGGTGGTGTCCTTATCCGGCTCCGGGCTGTCGCCCTGCAAGATCTTCAGGGCCCGGCAAGCCGCCCGCTGTTCCGCTTCTTTCTTGGTGTGGCCTTCCCCCTGGGCCAGCGGCCGGTCCTGGAGGCGCACCTCCACCTGAAAATGCCGGGCGTGGCCGGGGCCGCTTTCCGCCATCAGGTGATAGGACGGGGGGGTCTTGTAGCGAGCATGGGTGAGCTCCTGCAGGGAGGTCTTGAAGTCCTGGCCCGGCAAGGCGGTGGCAATTAATGGGCTGAACCAGTGTTCCGTCAGGCGGGAGGCAACCTCCAGGCCGCTGTCCAGATAAATCGCTCCCAAGAGCGCCTCCAGGGCATTAGCCAGGAGGGAGGGCTTCTCCCGGCCCGACTGGACTTCTTCTCCCCGCCCCAGCAAGAGGTAGGCCCCCAGACCCAGGCGCCGGGCCAGGGAGGCCAGTTGCCGGGCATTGACCAGGGCGGCCCGTCCCCGGGACATCTCCCCTTCGGAACTCTCGGGAAAGCGGGCCAGGAGCAGAGTGCTGACGGTGAGGGCCAGGACCGCGTCTCCCAGGAACTCCAACCGTTCGTTGCTGGGGCCGCTTCCCGGGTTATCATGGGCATACGAACTGTGGCGCAGGGCCTGGTCCAGCAGCCCGAGATTCCGGAAGCGATACTCCAGCCGCTGGGCCAGGCTCTCCAGCTCTTGCCGCCGGGCGGGGGGCAGTTCTGCCGGCCCGGGCGCCATCAGCCCCGCGCCCCGGGGCCGGAGGGAATTCCCCTTGTCGCCTTGATTCCCATCTGTCTGCCTCGATTTTCGGAAAAATAAGGGATTCCGAATTCTAAAATAAGGAAAACCCTAATTGCTGGGGTCAGGGATCGCCTGTAGCTTAAGGATACCCTCATCGGCCCGAGATTTCTCTGGCTGGCGAGGGTGAAACCCCGGAAGGGAAGGAGAAGTCATGGAAGCCCTCATGCAGGTTCTGGAGTCCACGATGGCAGCCCGGGACCCTTATACGGTTGGTCATCAGCGGCGGGTAAGCCAGATAGCCTGTAGCATCGCTCGGGAGATGGGGCTTTCCGAAGAGCGCCTGGATGATCTTCGGATAGCCGGCGTCCTCCATGACCTGGGCAAGTTCGCCCTGCCCTCGGACCTTCTTTCCAAGCCGGGAAAACTTACCACCCCGGAGTTCGCCCTGATTAAGACCCACCCCCAGGTGGCGTATAACATCCTGGCGCCCATCAGCCTCCCCGGCAATAGTGCCTTAATCATTCTCCAGCATCACGAGAGGCTGAATGGCTCAGGTTATCCTCAGGGTCTCAAGGGGGAGGAAATCCTCCTGGAAGCCAGGATCCTGGGCGTGGCCGATGTCATGGAGGCCATGTGCTCCCACCGTCCTTACCGCGCCTCCCTGGGGCTGGCCGAAACCCTGCATGAACTCACCAGTAACCAGGGGATTCTCTATGATGCGGCCGTGGTGGAAACCTGTCTAAAACTCTTTGGGCAAGAGCTGCCGGATTTCGGGGAAGCGAGCATCGAGGCCACCCCCCTGTCGGTCAGGCTGCCTGGCTCTCAGGGTCTCCCGGGTGACGGGGCCGAGGCCCAGGAAAATCTTGCCCGGGTGAGGGCCTTGCCGCAAGCCGCAGCAGTTAAATCGTCCCCCAAGGGCAAGTTAAGCGGCATAGGGTATCGCGCCTGGCTGCAAATTGGTTCGGCCTCCCTGGTGGGATGGCTGATCATGGCTTCGGTCAGCAACTTTTAGGTTCACGATCTCCGCAAACCACGCCTCCAGCTGCTTAATTCCGCATCAGGCCAGACATCATGGCGCGCCACCCCGGCCTTGGGGTGCAGCCGCAGGTCCACGCCAAGGATATTCGCCAGACCCCGCCACCGGCACCCGAATTGACGAATCACCCGACGTGGGGCAACCGGCGGGGCCGCGGCGCCAGAGAGCCGCCTCTATCCCGGGCGCTGGTCGGTGAGGAGAGGCACCACGAGTTCGGCCAGGATCTTCTGGCTGATGCCCCGTCCCAGGGCCACCCGGCCACCGTTGATGCCCACGATAATCAGGCCGCGATTATTTTGGATAACGTCCACTTCCCGTCCCAGGTTGAGGCCCATGGCCAGCAACCGGGCCCGAAGCATCCGGCCGCCGCGATGCCCGGTAATCCTGACCCGGCGGCCGGCCGGAACCTCGGCCAGGGAGAGTTCCAGGGGTCCGAGCGTATCGGTCATGACATGAGAGTTCTTTTCTTGCAGAGCCAAATTACTTCGCCTCCTGGCAGCTGGCGCAGAAGCCGTGAACGTGCAACTGGTGGCCTTTGATGAGATAGCCGTATTCCCGGGCCAGGTGCGCTTCGAGGAGTCCCAGTCCCGGCTCCTCGAACTCCAGCACTTCGCCGCACCCCAGGCACCGCAGGTGACAATGGTGGGCGTGGCCGTAAATGTGCTCGTAATGCCAGTGGCCGTCGGTGAAATCCACCTCCCGGACCAGGCCGCAATCAATGAACAAGGGCAGGGCGCGGTAGATGGAGGCCTTGGACACCTTGGAGCCCTTGTCCTTGAGCCTCAGGTGGAGTGCGTCCACATCGAAATGCCCGTGGATCTCAAAAATTTCTTGCAGAATCTGCTCCCTCTCCGGCGTGCGCCGCAACTGGCGCCCACAAATATATTCACGGAATACCTGGATCTCCGATTTCATCACCCGGCCCGGCCCATACAATGCAATTGAGAATCAATTACAATAATAACCCCGCGGCGGCGAGAAGTCAAGGAGTTTTGTATTTAACTGATCCGGTCACGAGGAAGCGATGCAAGGATGGCCCGGGACCCATGCAACCATCCCCAAACGAGTGGTTGTCATTCCGAGGGGGCGGTCGTTTGCCGATTCCCATTGACGGGTCGAGGCAGCCCGTTTATGATGAAGGCGCCCTGGAGAAGTCTTTTAAACTGTTGGCACGGGCTTTCCAGCCGGCGCCACCGTCACAGGTTAGTCCGGCACGGCCGGGAAAGGTTGTGGGGTGCACAGGGGTGCACAGGTTGAAAACCTGTGCCACCAGCGGGGAAGGGCACGGGGGCCTGGCTCACCATCCTCATGAGCCCGGCGTCGGCTAGAACCAACCCATGACAACGACACGGTGGCCGGCTGGTGGCATTCCGGCGCGTCTGAGCAGGAACGCCGCAATGCCGAGGCGTATGTTGGACGCTGCGTGGACGGCATCCATTGGGCGTTCATCCGCGCGGCGCAATGCTCCCCGGCAAGCCTGAGCATCATTCCGCTGCAGGACGTGCTGGGGCTGGGCAGCGAGGCCCGCATGAACACTCCCAGCCTGCATGGCGGTAACTGGCGGTGGCGGTTCGACCAACCGAAGCTCAAGGGCGAACTGGCGGCGAAGTTGGCTCACCTTGCCGAATTGAGCGATCGTCTTCCCAAGCCGTTCGGGGCGCTGGCGAATGAGAGTTTTGCTGCCTGAACTGCTGAAGAAATTTCCTGACGAATGCATGTCAAATCCCCACGTCTCGCAAAAATCGCGAGACATGGGGCAGCCGGCGGCGCCCGGATCGGATTCTCTTGTGAATGCTGTGTTACAGGAAACGCGCTTTGCGCTCGTGCGCATATCGTGTATAGACAGTACGGGAGAGTTGGCGTGAGCGACGCGGTCATCAAACCCACTACCGAAGCGATCATCGAGGCCGTCGGGGTTGAGAAGTCCTATCCCCAGGCCGATGGAACGCGGATCCAGGTCGTCGGCATGACCAATCTCGTGATCGAAGCGGGGAAGATTGTTGCTCTGCTGGGGCCGTCGGGCTGCGGCAAGTCCACGCTGCTGCGCATGTTGACCGGGCTTTCACAACCTTCCTCAGGAACACTTTTCTGGCACGGCAAGCCGCTTGACGGACAAATGCCCGAACGTGGCCATCGTTTTCCAGAGCTTCGCTCTATTCCCCTGGCTGACCGTGCTGGAGAACGTGGAAGCTCCGCTGGAAGCGAAGGGAGTGCCAGCGGTCGAACGCCACAAACGCGCTCTGCGCACGCTCGACACGGTTGGTCTGGATGGCTTCGAGACCGCATATCCCAAGGAGCTTTCTGGGGGCATGAAGCAGCGCGTGGGGTTTGCGCGTGCCCTGGTGGTTGAGCCGGAAGTGTTGTTCATGGACGAACCTTTTTCGGCGCTCGATGTTCTGACCGCGGAAAACCTGCGGGGTGAACTGTTGGAGCTCTGGCTGAACAAGAAGATGCCGGCCAGCGCCATCTTCATTGTGACGCACAATATTGAAGAAGCCGTGATGCTCGCCGACCGGGTGATGGTGCTGGGGAGAAATCCGGCGCGCATTCGTTCGGATTTCAATATTCGCCTGAAGCACCCGCGGGACCGCAAGTCGGCGCGCTTTGTGGAACTGGTGGACTACATCTACAAGGTGATGACCGAACCCGAGGTCGAGCACGCACTGCCCGATGCCGAGACCACGGCGGAAATCATTTTGCCGACCGGCGGACTTACCAAGGATGCTCTGAAGAAGCAGGAAGCACCCGTGCGCACGGCGAGATACCAGATGCTGCCGCACGCTCGCGTGGGCGGGATCGCGGGCCTGGTGGAATTGCTGCACGATCGCGGCGGACGCGAGGATCTGTTCCGTCTGGCTGACGACTTGGTGATGAACGTCGAGGATCTTCTGCCCATTCTTGAGGCCTGTGTTTTGCTGGGATTTGCCTGGCTGAAAGAGGGCGACGTGCAGATTACTCCGCCGGGCGTGGCCTTTGCCGAGGCCGACATTCAGCAGCGCAAGATCCTGTTCCGGCAGGCTGCGCTGGAGCATGTCACGATCCTGAAACAGATTGAAAGCATTCTGAAACGGAAGTCGGATCACTCGATGGCAGACGAGTTCTTTCACGACATCCTTGACGAGCATTTTGCCGAAGATGAAGTGCAGCGCCAGTTCGAGACCGCGATGAACTGGGGCCGCTACGCCGAGATCTTTGATTATGACCGGGAGAAGGGCCGGCTGGTTCAGAGCGAACCACCAGCGCCGTCAGAGCCGCCGGCTGCCGGGGCGGTCGAGAATCAGAATTCCGCTTCGGCTCCGAAATCCTAAGCAAGCCGATTCGAACCATGACGCACATGAAGAAATCAGCCAGCCTGCGAGGATTTTCGGCGTATCGAATCTGGACGCAACTGCCCAGCATCGAGATCTCATACCTGCCTGACCTGCTGATGTTCGGGGCCGGGATCGCCTTGTTCTATGGCGTGCTGGTGGTCGGGCGGACCTGGCTCGGCCCTTTTACTCCCGAGGTGGAAATCTCGCGCAGTCTCTTGGCGCTGCCGGCCTATGCGGGATACTCCCTGCTGCGCATCACGTTCGCCTATGTGCTGAGCCTTGCCTTCACGCTCGTGTATGGGTACGTGGCGGCGTACAACCCGCGGGCGGAGCGCTTCATGATTCCCCTGCTCGATGTGCTGCAGTCGATTCCTGTGCTCAGTTTTCTTCCCGGGGTGATGCTGGCCATGGTCGCGTTGTTTCCCGGGAGGCAACTGGGGGTAGAAGCGGGCGCAATCCTGCTCATCTTCACCGGCCAGGTGTGGAACATGGCGTTCAGCTTTTACGCTTCGTTGAAGAGCATTCCGAATGAAATGCGCGAGGCGGCGAAGATTTACCGGTTCAACTGGTGGCAGCGATTCATTGAGATGGAGTTGCCCTTCGCGGCGATTGGGCTGGTATGGAACTCCATGATGTCGGTGGCCGGCGGTTGGTTTTTCCTGATGGCTTGCGAGATGTTCGTGCTCGGTTCGCGCGACTTCCGGCTGCCCGGGCTGGGATCGTATCTGCAGACGGCGGCCAGCGCAGGCGACACGCGATCGATTCTCTGGGGCGTCGGGACCATGATCGCGGTGATCGTGCTGCTGGACCAGTTCATCTGGCGCCCCGTGATTGCATGGGCGGAGAAATTCAAAGTCGAGCAGGTCGAGAGCAGCGACGCTCCACACTCGTGGGTGCTCGACCTGATTCGACATTCACGGAGCCTGGCCCAGATTCGCAAGAAGACCGTGCGCCCGCTGAGCGAACGCCTGCTGCTGTATTTTTCCCGAGTGCGTTCCAGCGATGAGGGTAAACAGAGCAGCGCGTGGAAGACTTGGCTTACGCGTGCCCTGGCGGTCGCGCTGCTGGCTGCGATCAGTTATGGCGTCGTTCGTGTCGTAATGATTTTGACCGGCCTGCAGAAGGCGGAGGTGCATGAGGCCGCCATCGGCCTGGGCGCAACCTTCCTGCGCGTGAATCTTACGCTGCTGCTGGGCGCGTTGTGGACGATCCCCGCGGGCGTGGCCATCGGCTTCAATCCGAAACTGGCGCGCATCGCGCAGCCCCTGGCGCAGATTGCCGCTTCGGTTCCCGCCACCGCTCTGTTCCCCGTGGTGCTGTTGTTGCTGATTCGTGTGGGCGGCGGACTCGGGATTGGCTCGATCGTGCTGTTGTTGCTGGGAACGCAGTGGTACATCCTGTTCAACGTGATTGCGGGGGCGATTGCGATTCCCACGGATTTGAAGGAGTGCTGCTCCGTCTTCCGGATGCGCGGCATTGAGCGCTGGAAGAAGCTGATCCTGCCGGGGATTTTCCCTTACCTCGTCACCGGCATGGTCACTGCGTCAGGCGGCGCCTGGAACGCGAGCATCGTCGCGGAATACTTCCACTTCAAAGGCCACATCTACACTACCGTCGGGCTGGGAGCGACCATTTCTCAGGCCACAGATGCCGGCAATTTCGACCTGCTGCTGGCCGCTACCATGATGATGGCTGCGACGGTGGTGACCATCAATCGCCTGCTGTGGCGCAAGCTGTATGCCCTTGCCGAAACCCGATACCGGCTTGAGACCTGATCGGGCCGCGCGATTCCAGATGGTTACCGCTGGTTACTCTCCCGCTTCCTCCGGCTCTCATTTCATCAGCTTTTAACTTGCACTTCACGCTGGCGCAATGGCGATGCGCTATTGCTATGAAATGCCATCAGACCATTTGCACCCAGATCCGATACAGACTGAAGTGTTGGCGCGCCTCGCTGAGTTTCCCGGCCTTGCGGGGAGGTTGGCTCCTGTCGGCAAGGTGAGGGAGTCTGTACCGGCGGGTGCAGCAATCGCCGGAAGGATTTCGGCTGGAAAATCTGCTCGCTGAGATGCGAGTCAGGTTACAGGTCGGTTTCGCCGATCAGGCGCGGATTCCCGCGAGCGGCCCGGTGGTGGTTGTAGCCAATCATCCCTACGGCGTGTTGGATGGCGCGATTCTCGCCGTACTGCTGACGCGTGTGCGGCCGGACGTCAAGATCCTGACCAACTCCCTGCTGGGCGATGTGCCGGAGTTGCAGAAGCATTGCATATTTGTCGATCCCTTTCGTACTGACCGATCGGTGGAGTTGAACCGGCGAGCGTTGCGCGAGGCTCTGGCCTGGTTGCAGCAGGGCGGCATGCTCGCCATGTTCCCCGCGGGCGAGGTATCGCACTGGCAAATGCCGGCCGCTCAGATCGCTGACCCGGAGTGGAATGACACAGCGGTGCGGCTGATTCGCAGGACCGGCGCTACGACTCTTCCGATGTATTTCTGCGGGCACAACGGCGTCGGATTTCAGCTGATGGGTATGCTCCATCCCAGGCTGCGCACCGCGTTTCTGTTGCAGGAGTTCCTGCAGCAGGAAGGGAAGACGGTGGAAGTGCGCGTCGGCAGCGGGATTCAGGCGGATGCAGTGGAGGCGATCCGCGACGATCGCGAAGCGATTGACTATTTGCGCTGGCGAACTTGTTTGCTCGGGCGGCGGAGCAGGCCGGAAGCGTTGTGGCCCATGGCATTGCGATCACGCCTGGCGTTCAAGCTTCAGGAACCGGTGACGGCTGCGGCGCCGGCGGTTTCTCTGGCAGAAGAGGTGGCGCGATTGCCGGAAGATCGGTGCCTGGCGAAGAGCGGCGATCTCGCCGTCTATCTCGGAGCGGCAGGCGAAATTCCGCAACTGTTGCGCGAGGTGGGACGCCTGCGCGAGATTACATTCCGCCGGGCAGGCGAAGGCACGGGCAAGAGCCGGGACCTCGACTCCTTCGACGACTACTACGAGCACATTTTGTTGTGGCACAAAACCAAGCGGGAGTTGGTTGGAGCTTACCGAGCCGGCAACACGGCGGAAATTCTGGCCGAACGCGGCATCAGCGGGCTCTACACCAGTACTCTCTTCCGCTATGACCACAGAATCTTTCAGAAGCTGGGACCAGCGCTGGAGCTGGGCCGCTCGTTTGTGAGGCCGGAATACCAGCGGCAGTATGCGCCCTTGCTGCTGCTATGGAAGGGAATCGCCCGACTGGTCGCGCTGCGGCCAGAAATCCCGGTGCTGTTTGGCGCAGTCAGCATCAGCAACGACTACAACCAGGCGTCCCGCGAAATGATTTACGGCTTCTTTGAAGCGCGCATGCGGGAAGATGAACTGGCGGGGTTGATCGAACCGCGGCGGCCGTTTCGGCCCGCACCCTTGCACAAGTGGGATTGCCGCGGAATGTACCACGCCTTGCGCGACCTCGACGAACTTTCGCAGCCCATCACCGACGTGGAGGCCGACGGCAAGGGTATCCCGATCCTGCTGCGGCAATATGCCAAGATCGGCGGCAAACTGCTGGGCTTCAACGTAGACCGCAAGTTCTCGAATGTTCTCGATGGGCTGGTGATGGTGGATCTGCGCCGAACCGAGTCGGCGGTGCTGGAGCGTTACATGGGGCGGGAAGCAGCAACTCGATTCCGGCAGGTCCACGCAGCTAAAGTTTGCTGATCGGTTCTCACGTCCGCAGTCGGTTTGCGTCGGCAGGCAGCGCGCAGGCCTGGGCAGCGTCTTTGAGCGCTTTGTCCAGGTTCTGCCCCACAAGTGCGAGTTCTTCGTCGCTCATCAATTCCTGTATACGCTCAAAAAGTTGGCGCTCTTCCTTGCGGATGTGAGCGGACATGCGCTCCGCGAATGCCGACAATTCGGCCGCAGACATTCTGCGCGCTTCCGCTTTCGCGAAGGCCGCACGCAGCTCGGCATGATCCGACAGCAGTTCCTCTACCAATGGAATCAATTCCGGGAACTTGCGCGCCGCGGGAAACAACACCTGTTCTTCCGCCGCGAAATGAATCCTGATTTCACTCTGAAAATGCTGCGCGATTTCCGCTTGCCAGGCCGCCAGATCGGCGTCGCCCACCGGCGACGCGCGATCGATCCGCACACACAGCGCCAGAGCATGCTGGTGCTGGCGGGATAGCGGAATCAGGCTCCTGTCACGCAGCATGATGGGTTCGTCCCCTCAGGAATTCGCGCGCTCCAGCCGCAGCCCCGCAGGCGCTTCCTCGGCCGGCGCATGCTCGGCCGCAGGACGCACCGTCAGCCAGTCAGTGCGGACGCGCTCCCATTCCTGGATCAGCATTCCGTTGGCCTCGAAGAAACCACGAATACGGTAACGTTCCCAGCCTGCGACTTCTTCGAGAATCGGCGCCAAAACCGCGAGGGCACTGGTGCTCAGCACCGTGCGTTTCGCGATCTGCGAAACATTCGGCGTCTCGGAGACGGCAATGGTCAGCCCGTCGCGCGCGTTGATGTGCAGCATGACGTGAATGTCGGAACTGCCGTCGCCCGTATAAATGATGTGGTCCGGGCCCGCGACTTGCTGCTCCAGCAAGCGGTCAAGCACCGCCACTTTGCCGTAGCCCGCGGTGGCGCGCACGATGGTGTCGATCTCGCCGGAAGGCTTGTAGCGAAACTCCGTGCCGTAAATGTGATCGGGAGGAACGATGTTTTCCAGCGCGGAGATGACGATCTCTACCGGAGCCGCCGACAGCACATAGAAGTCGAACTGGTGGCCGTCAATACCCGAATCGAGCAAGTGATAAAGAAGTTTGATATCGCTTTTGAGCCGAATCCGCTTGCCCACCTCGCGCAGATGTTCTTTCCGGACTTTGGCTTTGAACTCCGGATCATGCAGCAACAGGTAGGCGAGTTCCGCGCCTTGCTGCACCAGGTTAATCTTGGCCATGCCCTTGGCCTTGCGCTCGAACTCCTCGGTGGGAATGCCGACCAGTTCGGCGAGCACGTAGCCGGAATCGTTGAAGGTGAGCGTCTGGTCGAAGTCGCTCGCGAAAATATAGCGTTTCAAAGGCTTGTCTGCCATAGCTATTCGATTCGCGCCAGAGTCCAACGCCCCATTAAAAGAATTGATTGCGATTATATGCCCGCCTGGTTAAGTCTTTGTGAATAAAGACTCAGGGCGATTTGCATTTTGAGATTTCGATCCGCCCAGGTGTTTCAAAAAGCGAAAACCACAAAGGCCGCGAAGTTACACGATGTTGCCGGAGAGCGTGCCTTTACTAAATTCGCGGGCGCGTCCAGAATAGAAGGTTCGACATATTAGGACAGACAATAGAAAGAGGAGTTCTCATGGCAGTAGTGACAGGCGAACTGATTCGAGCGATGAACTACGTCGAAGACATCACCGCAACCTTGCGGCGGATTTGTATTTACATTCCCGCCATGGGTGCGGACGAGCGCAAGCGGCTGGCCGATTCCCTGCGCACCGCGGGTACCGCGATCAACGCGGCCATCGCCGATCTCGAAAAGGCGGAGAAATAGGTGAGCGGCGTCCAGACGATAGCAGTCATCGGCGCCGGCATCATGGGGCGGGGCATCGCGCACGCTGCGGCGCTCGGCGGCTATCGCACCATCCTCGAAGACCTGCTGCCCGGGGCTCTACGCAAAGCAGAAACCGAAATTCGTGCCAATCTCGACAAGGCGGTCGAACTGGGCAAAGTCACCCCGCCCGATGCGGACTCGGCCTTCCGGCGGCTCGAGTTCGCAGGCTCTGTGGAAGAGGCCGCGCGCGAGGCCGACCTTGTCATTGAAGCTGTTCCTGAGGAGATGGAGTCGAAGATCGAGATCTTCACTCTCCTCGACAAGATCTGCCGCCCGACGACGATGCTGGCGTCGAATACGTCGTCCCTCAGCGTCACTGAGATTGCCAGCGTGACTTACCGCGCGAAAAAATGCGTGGGGATGCACTTCTTCAATCCCGTGCACAAAATGAAGTTGCTTGAGGTTGTGCGAGCGCTGGAGACCGACGAGGACACACTCGCCACCGCCGTCGAAGTGGGCAAACGCATGGGCAAGGAAGTCGTGGTGATCAAGGAATCACCCGGCTTCATCACCAGCCGCATCAACGCCATGATCGGGAATGAAGCGTTTTACATGCTGCAGGAGGGAGTCGCTTCGGCGGCCGACATCGACAAGGCGCTGAAGCTGGGATTGAATCATCCCATGGGGCCGTTCGAGTTGGTGGACCTGGTCGGGCTCGACACCCGCCTGAGCATTCTCGAGTACCTGCACAAATCGCTGGGCGATAAATATCGTCCGGCGCCTCTGCTGGTGCAGTACGTGAAGGCCGGACGCCTGGGACGCAAGTCCGGCCGCGGCGTGTACGAGTATCCGGAGTCGAAAGAACCGACGCCTGCCGCCGCGAAGAATTAAAGGCCTTTTCCGCCGATTCTTAATGGTGCTTGCGGTACATCTGGCCGTTCCATCCCAGCAGAATTTTTCCGTGTAGGACGATTCGTGCTTTCGTGCTGCTGTTCACTTTTACCGCGTCCGTGGGCGTTTGCACCAGGCAGCTCCCGTCGGCCAGGGCCGCCACCACGGAGATGTCATCGGTTTTCGAGTCCCACTGCCACAGCTCTTTCCCATCGCGCACATTGAACGCGATCAGCACTCCACCGCGAGTCGCAAAACCCAAGTCATCCCTCCCAATCACCATTTCATCCCGTAACGGGCCTGAGTACTTGGGCAGGGGCAGTTTATAGACCAGATCACCTTCCTCGTTGACGCGGTAGATGAACTCGTCCGACTGATCGCTGGCATTTTCCGGCATCCCGTTGTGTGTCATCCGCACTGGAATCAGCGTGCCGTTCATGTTATCTGTCACGATGGCGCTCGTAGGCGACACGACGCTCGTCGGCGCTGAAAGCTGCTGTGTCAGTTTGGTGGCCTCCACCAAAATATTGCGGTGCGTGCCATCGGGATGAATCTGCCACAACCATAGTTTCTCGTCGCGGATCAGGTTCAGCAAGTGGGGATCCATCACCGCCCCAGCCGTGCACTTGCCTCCGTCCAGCGTCCACTCATTCTGCGTGAAGGCCACGTAGGCATAGCCGTCCATGTTCACGTAAACCCGGCTCACGATCGTCCGCAGTGGATTTGTCGCAACTCCCGTCGCGCACACGACGTTGCTTCCTGCTCGCTTCACGTTCTTCTGGTTCTCGTGTGACCCGGGCAGCGTCAGTTCAAACTGTACCGCTCCAGATTCTTCATCCAGGCCGGTGAGCGTCGTGACCGTGCCGTCTGCGGATTGGGCAACAATGTGAACCAGATGCTGCAGGTTATACGCGTGCCCTTTGCGAATTCCAGCGAAGGTGTGTTTCCAGCGCAGTTGGCCGTCTTTGCCCACGGTGTAAAGGGTGAAGGAGTCCTCGTGATTGGCGCTGATCAAAGCACCGCCCATCCAGTCCCCACATACCAGCTCAACGTCGTGCGCACTCTCGGGCATGAGCCAGGTCCAGACCTGTATGCCATCGACTCTGTCGGCTCGAAGATACGTCTTGCCCGATTCGGTTTGCTCCAGAGAAAACATCGTCGGACCGTCGCCTGGGACCGCCGGAATGTCTCCAATCTCCCGCCCGATCGGGTGCAGGCCCCAAGTCGTAACTCCGGGAGGCACGGGACGCAGCGCAGACCAGATCTTCACTTCACGCGTTCGCGTCTCCTCCCCCACAGTAGCGGTCACCACGACTGTGCCGACCGCCTTCGGATGAATCACCGTCAGACCGTCTTCTACTCGGAGTTCAGCCAAGTCGCGGTTGTCGATGCTCCAGGTCGCACCCTTCAGTTCCTGCGCGGAATCATCCAGCAGCTGCAAGGCGCGGTCGTTGCCCAGTTGGATGTTGATTTTTTCCGGCGAAATGCGCCACCCGGAGTCCTGGGGCGCGACTTCCTCTTGCGCGACCTTGGGCTCCTCCTGAGGGCCCCCGGATTCATCCTGGGCAAACAGATGCCCGGAAGAAATTGCGAAAAACCCAAGCAAAACCACCGTCAGCCGCCGACCCGTAGACATGACTTGCCCCCAGCGTTGACTGTAAGGGGCGATCTGACGGACAACAAGGTTACAACCGTGCTGGATCCGCTAACCCATTTAAGCACAATGCTTTGCAAGTAACTCGGAGGCCACGCACCAGTCCGCAAAATCTTGCTGGCTCGAAGATTCCAATAGACCGTGGAAGGTGGTGGGGTTAGACAACAGGAAACTTCTCAGAACGGAAAATCAAACAACCAGGCTAGCGCCGTCCAAAACTCATGCCAGCCAGCGCCGCCGTCTTTTCCGAATCAACTCCCTTGCTCCCCACCAGCACATGAAAGCTCTCGCCCATGCCCGCGGGCGTGACCAGATGCTTGAGTTGCAGCGCGACCTTGGCACGCTCCTGCGGCAAGCGGCAATCTTCGAACGCGTCGGCAAATTCATTCCCTTCGCCGATGCCCAGCAAGAACTGCGATTGGGTGATGATCTTCTGCGTCCGCATACCTCGCTTTTCCGCGACCGAGGCGAGAGCGGTGAAGTTTACGTCCGCCGTGATGTCCTGCTCTCCAGGGGCCTCGTACGGGTTGGCGCTTACCGAGTGCTGGCGAATGGCCTTCAGGGTTCCTCGATGGCGCCCGGCAAGTTGCTCCTCGCGGGTATAGCCGTAGTCGATCACGACCACGAATCCGGATTCCATGTTGGCAGCCGCGCTCATGTGGCTCTGCGCCTTGAGTTGGACTTCAACGCGCTCTCCGGGTTCGGGATGGATCGAGTAACGGTCGAGGAATTCGAGTTCTTCGGGAGAAGGGGAAGCCCAAGTTTCAACGAAATGGCCGTCGCGCGTGTCGATGCGAAGCGATCCCTGCGAACTCAGAACCTCGACCGGCAAGGCGTCGAAAAACTCATTCGCAAAGACGACCGTAGGAGTATTCACGTGGTTGCCCGTCCCCAAGGCCGCCTTACCCGATTCAAAGTGGCGGCTCAGCGTGACCTCGATGCGCTGACGCAGAGCGGGTGAGCGTTCGTCCAGAGCATAGTGCAGAGCGCGGAAGAAATCGGGAAACTTTTTTTCTGACCAGTCGAGAACATCCTGCGCGAAAAGGCCGCGCCCGGGACCAAGTTCCTTCACGGTGATCTGTTCCGGTGAGCCCAGCGCGCGCCACATTTCGTCGAACTGCCGCGCCAGCAGGCGACCGAAAACGGCGTGCACATCGCTCGAAGTGTAAAAGTCGCCAGCTTTGCCGAACTGCAACGCGTGGCGCGAGTAGTAGCCGAGTTCGTCGTCGTAAAGACACAGCTCCATGTAGCGCGAGAAGGGAATCGGTCCGTGGGCGCGAATCTCCTGCTCGATCTTTTGGCGGAGAGCGCTCACAGTCCCTTCCGCTGGCGATCGGCGCGATCCTGCGGGGTGCGGATGAACATCTCGACGAAATAATCGTGCAGCGCGTCGTAGAGTTGGCGCTGGAAGCTCCATTCAAACTGCGGGTCATCGAGATCCCGCGGGTGCAGGTCGAAATAATAGGTGTGCACCGCGACGGAGTCGTCCTTGAACTGGATGATGATCTCAACCCCTTCGCCCTTGGCGCGCGCGGAAAAGTTCAGCAGGGGATGCTCATAGAGGCGTAGCTGATCGAGGACACGGCCGAGGCGAATCTGGGAAGGGTTTGGCATTGAATCGTAAAGTATAGCCAATCGCGAATACTGGGCCATCTGTGACAGGGCGTTTCATGCACACGCTCGACAGTTGAGGTGGCACCGATGCCGTTCGCCAGGGCCTCTCTGTTGCCCGACCAGCATTGGGCGTTGGAAAAAAGGAGAAAGCAAGCTACAATTGCGCCACTTTGAGCCTCTGGTTGCGGGGGTTGTCTTGAGGCCGTAGGGAAGAGGAGCCGAGAATCTCCTCAGACTTGGGGAAAAATCAATGGCCACTGTCGTCCCGCCCATCCGGCGGTCACGCTCGCAGTCTAAGCTTGTATTCTTCCTGATATTCGGTTTGCTCACCGTCTTTGTTACTTACATGAAGAACGCCCGCGTCTTCGATCCCACTTCGGAGATCGCGCAGCACTTCGCGCCGGTGAGATGGTACCTTGTGCCCCACGCGTTTTTCGGCGCCCTCGCCATGCTGTTGGGAGCATTCCAGTTCTCCAACCGCTTGCGGGCGCGATATCTGAAGACGCACCGGATGTTGGGATACGTGTACGTGGTGAGTGTGTTTATTGCCGCGCCTCTTGCCGTTCCCATGACGGCGAGATTCGGTCCGTCTCTGGTGGCGGCCTCGAGCATGCAATCGTTCGGATGGATGGTGACCACCGCGATCGCACTCTATTGTGTGCGTCACGGCAATGTCACGCAGCATCGTCGCTGGATGATCCGCAGCTATCCCTTCGCCATGGTCTTTACCGTCACGCGGATGATCATTCCGCTTCCGCCCGTGATGCGGCTCGGTGTGGTTGGAATTGAAACCGTCGTCTGGACTGTGATTGCCCTGGCCGCCATCCTGCCGAATATTCTGCTGGATTGGCAGGCCATCGCGGCGCGTCCGGTTCCCAAGCCAGTAGCGGCCGATTGAGGTACTGATGATCTACTCGTAGCGCAACGCTTCGATGGGATTGAGCCTCGCCGCTTTGATGGCAGGCAGCATGCCGCTGACGATGCCCACGAAACTCAGAATAGCCGTCGACCAGATCAGCGTTGCCGAGTCGATGTAGAGGTGAATGTCGCCTTCGCTGGCGTTTTCTTCAAACGCGCTCCACAGGGTAAGCGATCCCACGGACCACGAGACCAGGTAGGCGAGGATCACGCCCAACAGGCCTCCCAGAGCGGTGATCACCAGGGCCTCTGCCAGGAACTGGAACAGGATGTGCCAGCGGTGCGCGCCCAGAGCCTTCTCTACGCCGATCTCTCGCGTCCTCTGGGTGACCGATACCAGCATGATATTCATCAAGCCGACGCCGCCGATGCCCAGCGTGAGCAGGCCGATAAAGCCCAGGAGAATCTTGATTCCGGTGGAGATGACCTGCAAATCCATCAGGTCGGCGAAGACGTCGAAGACGAAGATGGCGCGCTGATCCTTGGGATTGAAGCTGTGGTGAAACGCCATGGAATCGCGCACGCCCTTCACGACTTTGGCGTGGTCTCCTTCGTACTCCATGACGATGGCGCTCAGGTAGTAGGTGTTGATCAGATCGCTCATGGCGCTGAAGGGAACGTAGACGTGTTCGTTGATGTTGTCGTCCCCGTTCTGCACCTGATGTTTGAGCACGCCCACGATCTGGTAGGAAATGCCGTCGAGGCGGATGTTTTCTCCGAGCGCGTTCTGGCCGGAGAACAGCTTCTTCTTGGCGTCGGAGCCGATCACCGCGACCCGGGTGTGAGTGTAATCGTCGGCCTCGCTGAAGAAGGTGCCTTCCGCAACATCCATTTTGCGCATGCGGCCATACGAGGCATAAACACCGCTCACGCCATAGTTCGAACTGCGCGTGCCATAGGCGACGGCGCAGTTCTTGAAAGCTTCGGGCGAGACGCGCTTCAGCAACGGGACCTCGGCGCGGATGGAGTCCAGATCGTTGACGGTGAGGCGCACCTGCGTACCCGCCTTTGTGCCTCCCGCCTGCAACTCGGTGCGGCCGGGAAAAATGAAGACCAGATTGGTGCCGAACGAGCGGAAGGCGGACCACAGTCCGCGCTCGAAGCCGGTGCCGTACGCGAGCAGCAGGACCACCGTCGCGATCCCCCAGGCCATGCCCAGCATGGTGAGCACACTGCGGCGCCGGTTGTGGCGCAGCGCGTTGTAGGCCTGGGTGGCGAGATCGATGATCATGAGAGACAGCTCCTAGCTTCTAGCCCTTAGCGTCTTAGCTCTTAGCTTCTAGCTTGTTGTCGCTTCGTTCCGCCGCGCTTCCGCGCTGGCGTGACGGACGAATGCGTCCGTCGCTACGTGATTACTCCTGCCGCAGCGCTTCTACTGGCGGCAACAATGCCGCTTTCCGCGCGGGATACAAACCTGCCGCAATGCCGGCGATCGCCAGCGAACCGATGGCGGCTAAGGCGGACGCCGGAATGATGCGGGGAGTGTCAAAGCCCTCGGGCGACGGCAGCATCGCCAGCAGGGTCACGAAACCGGTGGCGATGGCCAAACCAATGCCGCCGCTGAAGGCCGTCAGGAACGCTCCCTCGATGAAGAACTGCGTCAGGATGGCGCGGTAGGTTGCGCCCAGCGCCTTGCGCAGGCCGATCTCTTTCGTGCGCTCCGTCACCGAGACCAGCATGATGTTGATGATGCCGATGGCCCCCAGGCCCAGGGTCACCACTCCGACGACGCCCAGGAACCAGTCCATGGCATCGAAAATCCTCCCTACCCGCTTCATGTTTTCAATCGTGTCCCAGTCCTCGAAGGCGTCTTGCAGCTTGGGATTGAACCCGTGGCGGCGCGCGATGATGCGATGAATCTCGTCTTTCGCTTCGGCGTGCAGATCCTTGGTGATGGGGCGATAGTTCAGGAACGAGATCGCGTCCTCGGAGTTCGCCTTGATCATGGGAAACAGGTCGCGCATGGTTTCGACGGGAATGAAGATGCGCGAGTTGGTGCCGTTATTGCCGTCGCGCCCCACTTTCGCGACCACGCCGACGATGTCGAAACTGATGCCGTTCAGCAGAATCGTCGAGCCCACGGCCGGACGTCCGGGAAACATGTTCTTGAGCAGTTCCCAGCCCACCACGGCGACGCGGCGGCGCTCGCTATTGTCCTGGTTGTTGAACCAGCGGCCCGGTTCCACCGGGACGTTGCGGATCTGGTTGTAGTCAGCGGCCACGCCAAACACCTGGCCGTTGGTGGAACCGTAGTCGCTGACGGCGCGGATGTCCTCCCGGTTGAGCACCGGCGATAGCGCGCCCACGAACTGCGCCTCATTGCGGATCGCCAGATAGTCCTTGTAGGTGAAGTAATAAAGCTGCCCCGATTGCGTGCTGCCCTCGACCGCCGGAATGCGTCCGGGAAACATAAACATGATGTTTTGTCCGAGGGTGGCGAGTTGCTTCTCCTGGCCGCTGCGGAAGCCTTCTCCCAAGCCCACCAGGAGCAGCAAGGAGCCCACGCCCCAGGCAATCCCGAACATGGTGAGGAACGAGCGCAGCTTGTGCGCCCACAGGGTGGACAGCGACTGCCGGACGATGTCGAGAAGCATTCGCATAGATCGCAGAATCATGCCCCCACGCCTCCGGGGAGGAGCGTGGGGGCACCCGGGTAACGTTCAGGCGAGGGGTCTCAATCCCGCCCAACATCTGATCAGAGATACGCAGCCGGGTTCGATAAAGTTCCCTGCTGGCATGTATCCGTTAGACCCCGCAGAGGGGAAAAAGGTTAGCCGGGAAGGGGGATTTCGGTTGGGTCCCCAGGGCCACGGAGGGATGAAGTTTTCGCTGCCCCTTGCCGATATCTAGAGGGGGGACATCCGACAGAAATGGAGGAGGTGCGAGTTGTCTGATGAGAACTTGCTGAACGGGGGCTTCCTAGCCAGCCGGAGGGTGGCGCAGGCTCGGAGCCGGTTTGCGGACTATAACGTCGACGTTGCCAGGAGGCTGGTTGTCGTAAAGTTCGGAAACGAACTGACGGTTCAAGACATTCAGCGCTACGCGACACTATTGCAGTCAAACCCGTCGTTCCGGCCGGACTACTCCGAGATCGTGGACTTGACCCGAGTCCAGAAACTTAACCTGCAAGCCGACGAATTCCTGCGATTAGCCGATGAGATCGATCCCTTCTCGCCTGAAGCCAAACGGGCGTTTGTGGCGCGAACTTCAACGCAGAAACACGCTGCCCGCATGCATAAAGTTCTGCGGACGCAGAGAAACATCGAGATATTCGAGTCGCTCGAAGAGGCTGAGCGATGGATCGCGACCTAGCTTGCGACGGGCTCGGCCACCCGGCCTCACGGGTAGGACTGCTCTCACGGGTAGACATACGCCAGATTATCGAACCTCAGTCCATCGCCCGTCTTCAACTCCATCACCACTTGCGATGAAGGTTCTTTCCAAGCGGTTCGAATGCGTCGCAATTCTCCCGCTCGCAAGGTCGTGGATACGGGGGGCGCGAGCCCGGAGCGGATGGTGACGGTTGCCTCGGAAGAGCCGCCGTTGTACGCATCGATCCCGGCGAAAACCCGAGGTGAATGGAAGGCCAAGTTCCAGCAACCCCAACTTCAAGTCCGCGGGAATCAGGTTGAAGGTTCCAAACTTTCCTTGGGGAACTCCGATCTTCCACTGGCCTCCAGACCAGTCCATCACACCGGACGGATAGGCGCCCTCCAGGGGGGTACCGGCGCCGAGGTGCGGGTTGTCAAAGGTCACATACTGAGGCGGGGTGCTGCCTCCGCTGCCCTGAATGTCGACGTCGCGTCCGGCGACGTGGCGAATACGAAGCACACGCGTCGATTCATCAAAGACGAATCCCGATCCGGCAGACGGCAGAATTTGTTTTCGCCCGAGCGGCCGCCCGTCCAACGTCACCGACTCGGGCACGAAATCGAGGCGCAACACATCCGTTGAAACAGGATCAAAGGTCGAGTAAGTCACCGATCCTTTTCCGTAACTGATTTTGGTGACGACCGACGACGAGCCGACCAGATGCGACTCGTCCGCCGGAGCCCACTCCGGAACCGCCCAGAAAGCGTCCATCAACCGCCGCGGACCATCGGCGAACTGGTCGGTAAACCACCATTGGTTCACGCCGAACGGGGCATGCGCTCCGCCGGGCAGACCCTGGAAATAAGTAACCCAATTGAACGAGCGGAAGGCCGCTTCGCGGTAGTCGGGATCTCCGGTCTTGGCGAAGTACAGCGCCTCCACGGCCGCCAGTCGTGCGGTGTGGCTGTCGCAGCATTGATTGGGGAGATTACAGCAGAACTCGATGCCGTTCCCCTGCTCCGTGGTCACCGTTGCCCCATGCACAACATACTTCGGCCATTTCGGAGTGGTCTTTACCCACGCGATGAGCTGCCGCGCGTGCTCCTTCCACTGCGGATCCTTTTCTGGATGCAGCAGGACATAGCGGGCGAATTCGAGAGGGATCACCTGGTTCATGTTTCCCATGCTGGGCACGACGTCCTCGAAATATCCGACCCAGACGTTATTAGCCAGCGGATAAGTTTGAAACCAGAGCCACGCGCCTTGCCGGACGCGCGCGTAACCGGCAACATCGCCTTGATGCAGCCGCATGAGTTCGTCGAAAAGCATGATGGGCTCAATGACATTGGCTGAATACGGACCCATCGGACGGCCTTCGGTCCTGCCATCGCGCGCATAACATCGGACCGGCCAGGGAGAGTGGGTTTCGTCGCCCCGCTTGTAGTTTTTGACCAGCGCGTCGGCGCACAGGATGGCCGCCCGCAAGTACTTGGTGTTGCCCGTCATTTCGTACAGGCGGAGATAGGCGTACCCGTCTTCGCCCACGACGTGAGGTTCGATGTAGTCCTTCCCGTGAGAACTCCACCCGCTGTAGTGACGCGCGCCGGGATCGGCCGATGCGTACGGCACCTGCGACCACACGTAGTCCGCGGGTGTGCGGCCATTCTCCAACTCGTAATCGACGAAGTCCTCCAGGAAGATAAGGGTCCGAGCATCTCCGGTATAGGGGTAGAGACGCTCGACGAAACCCTGCAGCATGGCGCGAAGGTATCCCGTCGAGTTGGCCCAGGTTGGGTCGGGAATCAGCTCATAGGTTGTGCGGTCAAAATCAAAGCAACAGTGAAAGTAATGGAGTCGCTGCCGGTTGTACTGATCCCAGAGGATGGTCCACTGCGCGAGAAAATGCGACGAATAGGAATAGCCGATATTGTCGGGCATCGGCCAGGGCAGGAGTTTTCCCTGCGCGTCCAGTTCGACGGGCCGGCCAGCAATGGAGGGCTCGTCGACGGTAGACAGCACGGGAAAGGGCTTCTCTTGCGCCAGGGTTGTCGCACTGAGAACCAGGGCCAACGCGACTCTGGCCAGTGGGGAGGTTCGCGTCATAGTTGTTCACCATGAAGACGTACGACGGGGCACACCCTCGAGCCACCTTCGTTCCGGTGGCCGAGTGCGCCCCTATCTTAAGAATCTTACAGAGGATTCGTTACTGCTTTTCCTTGGGCCGCTCGTAGGCCTTCTGCAAGTATTTACGAGCTTCCTCTAATGCGCCGAACGTGTTGTCGTTGGTCTGGAGGGCCTGGCGGTATTCGTTGACGGCGCGTTCGCGCTGGCCGGTGATGTCGAAAATCTTGCCCAGCTGGATGCGGCTCCAGACTTCGGTCCAGCGCGGCTCGCCGTTGCCGTTGATGGAGGCGCGGTAGGCGTTGGCCGAGGACTGATAGTTCCGCTGGAAGAAAAAGACTTCGGCGATGCGGTAATGGGCCAGGGAACTGTTCTTGTTGAGGTCGAGAGCTTTGTTGAACTCCAGAAGCGCGCCTGTCAGATCCCCCTGTTGCTGCATGGCCTG
This sequence comes from Terriglobia bacterium, assembly GCA_963816025.1. Classification (GTDB taxonomy): domain Bacteria; phylum Acidobacteriota; class Terriglobia; order Terriglobales; family Acidobacteriaceae; genus JAIQFF01. Next base: position 60,114 of record CAWFJA010000002.1, on the reverse strand, counting down.
ACCCCGCAGGATAGAGGCGCGCAACTTCACGTCGCTGGAGTTAGTCAGCACGTGGTGGTCGGGATCGATCGCAATGCGCCGCGGGCGGCCGAAGGTCTCGATGGAAAACGGGGAAGTCGTGCCCACTACCTCGATGCGCTTGCTTTCGGTTTTGCCGTCGGTATCAATGCGCAGGTCCACGGGCATGCGGAACAGATCGAGATCCTGCGAAATTTCCCCGGTCACGCGGAACCCAGGTGCTTTTTCCTGCTTGGCTTGTGATTCCTTAGCGTAGTTTCCGCCCAGACGGTAGGTGGTGTACTTCACCTTGAACTCCGGGGCGCCGGTGGAATCGAGCCATTGGGAGAAGAACCACGTCAGCTGCTCGCCATAGTTTTTCTCGGCGATGGCGCGGAAGTCGTCCATGCTGGCCGATTTTCCGGCATACTCCGTGGCAAACTCCCGCATCGTTTTGTTGTACTTGTCCTCGCCCAGCACCCAGCGCAACATGTGCAGGATCATCGCACCCTTGTCGGTGGCCAGCGACTGAAATTCGGTGGAGAAGATGTCGAGTTTGCTGGCGCTGGAAAGCGGCACCGTGTCATAGGCCAGGGCGCCGACCGACATATCCTTCACCGCCTCTTCCAGGCCGGCGGCTCCGGCGGCGTTTTCCACGTACATCGCTTCCGAATAGCGGGAGAAGCCGTCGCTCAGCCACCAGTCGTCCTTGCTCGCCGGACTCACCGACACGCCCCACCACTGGTGCGCAATCGCATTGGCCAGCAGGCGATAGTTGGTCTTCTCCGTGATGGATGGTCCGGCCAGGCCGGCGATTTCCGGCGCCCACAGATAGGGCAGCGTGTCGCCCGGCAATTCCACGACGTTCATCTTCTGCGAAGGCGGCAGGCCATAGAGCGTGAGGAAGAAGGTGAACTCCTGCACCGCGGTCGTGGTGTAGGTCGGAGCCAGGCTTTGATGCGTCGGCTTGAAGAAGACGTGCAGGTCCATGCCGGCTTCGTCGCTCTTGTACTCCTGAAACACTCCGGCCACGATGGTGCCGGGGAAGCTGGGCTTAGTGGACACAAACGTGAAAGTCTTGGTGGGCAGAACGCTGGCGTTGGGCTTCTTCGAAGCCGGCTTGTCGGTCACGGTCACCTGGCCGCTGCCGATCGCGAGCATATGTGCCGGAAGAGTTACGCTGATGGTCGAGGTAAAACGGTTGAGGCCGTAGCCGCTGACCGGGAACCAGCGTCCGGCATAGAACAAGTAGGTGGTGTCGTCGCCGATATAAGCCAGCTTCAGGCCGGGGACGGGGCTGTTGTCGGCGTTCTCCAACTGTCCCTCATACTCGAAAGTCAGGGTAGTGGAGGCGTCTTTGGACAGGCCTGCAGGCAACTGGACGCGCACGGTTGAGTCCTGGGTTACGCGCTCGGCGGACAGGGGCTGGTTTTTTTCGTCGAGAACCCGGGTGACGCGCAGGTCATTGTGCAGTTCGAATACAGCGACGGCTCAGATCCTGCAGGGCGGTGAACTTAACCTTGGCGCGGGCGTTGATCTGGTGAAGATGGGGTTCGAGTTCGGCCTCGATCTGGTAGTCGTCCACGCGCAGGCGCGCTTTTTCCGCGGCCCATGAGGGGATCGCGAGCAGCATCAGCAACGACAGAGTCAGGGAACTCGTAAGGACGCTCAGAGCGCGCCGCGGGTGAATCAACATTCAGGAGAGTCTCCAGGAAATGATAACCCATTTCCTATGATGAGGATTCTGACGTAAAAGATGGTTGGAGCACAAGTTGTTCGCGCCGGCGAGAGCAGAATTCGTGGCAGGCGCGGCATCTGGTCGGCTTTCGCTCCCGGAAGGAGCCCAGCCGGCGTCTAGCACGCTAGGAGCGAGCGCGAGGATAATGTCGGCGGCGCGGTCGGCCGGGTGCGGGACTGGCCCGGAACCGGCCCCGGGAGCGCGAAGACGGGCTTTCACCCGGGCCAGGCCCTCGATCATGCGGTCGCGAGCGGGGCCATCGGCAAGGATTTCCTTCAGCCGAGCGACCACCTTTTCTGCCGTGAAATCGTGTTGCACGAGTTCGGGGACGACTTCCTCCCCGGCGATCAGGTTGACCATGGCAAATCGTGGGACCTTCACTCGCGGCTTACCCAGCAGATAGGTGAGCAGCGAGACGCGGTAGACCATGACGAACGGAGTGTTCATCATCGCAGCCTCGACCGTAGCCGTGCCGCTGGCCACGATCCCTGCGCGCGAGTGCCAGAGCGCCGGCAGGGCATCAGGGACCAGGGTTACTTAGCCTGCCCGCCGATCAGATTCTGCAAGAAGTTGCGGTCGAGCGTGGGCGCGACCGGCAGCAGAAATTCGTAGGTGAGGTCCGAGCCGTGCCGCCGCTTGCAGAATCGTGGGCAGGTTCATGCGGACTTCTTTCACCCGGCTGCCGGGCATGAGGGTGATCCACGGTTTGGCCGGGTCAAGATGAAATTGCGCCGCGTAGTCATTGCGCTCGATTGCCGGGTGCGGCAGTTCCGCCAGAGGATGGCCCACGAAGGTCGCGTCCACGCCGCGCTCACGGTAAAACTGCTCCTCGAAGGGGAAGATCACCAGGGCCTTGTCGATGTAGTCGCGGATCAGGCGCACGCGGCCCTGCCGCCATGCCCAGAACTGGGGCGCAACGTAATAGACCGTGGGAATGCCGCGCTTCTTCATTTGCCGGGCGACGCGCCAGTTGAATGCCGGAGAATCGATGACGATCGCGAGATCAGGCTTGCGCCGGTCCGCTTCCGCGATCAAGTGCCGGTAAAGGCTGAGGATTTTTGGCAGGCGGCTGAGAATCTCGGTGATGCCCACGACGGCCAGGTCCTTCGCGTCGACCACGGTGTCGCACCCGGCAGCCCGCATGCGGTCTCCACCAACGCCAAAAAATTCGAGCCGACCTTTCAGGTCCGCCGGACGGCCAGGGGCCGCTGTCTCCAACTGAGCAGGGCGAGAGGTTTGTGTAGGGACAGGAAAGGTTTGTGTCGGGACAACCGCCCCCGGCTGTCCAGCGGAGCGAAGCTCCGCTGGGTTTTGCTCGGCGGCTCGCCGCAGCGCTTGAATCAGCTGCGCCCCATACATTTCCCCAGAGGCCTCGCCGGCTGAGATTAGGATTCGCAAGAGAGCATTGTAAGGCCACAGCCTCTCACGCCGGACAGTGTCAAATCCTGTAACCCGGCGGCGCGATGCCCTTGTCGCGGAGATAGATTTCCGCCTGGCCACGATGGTGCGCCACGTGAATATACATGGCAAGGAGGATCTCCCGCCCGGGAAGATGTCCGTCGGGAGAGTCGTGCGCCTTGCTGAGTTGCTCTTCCGTGAGAGCGGGAATCACCGTTGCGCAGTACTCAAAGGAATCGCTCAAGAACTTGACCACCGCGTCCTTGTCGGTGGGGGAAGGCAATGCCGGAGGTGCGGCATCCTTCAGGCCGGCACAGAATTGGTAGTTGGTGGTGGCGATGTGGGACATCAACTGTCCGAAATCCATGGAGTCGGGATGCGGCCGGAACGAATACTGGTCCCCCGGCATGGCCTGTGCCACCGCAACCGACAGCTTGCTCAGAGCGGAGAAGTGCTTCGAATATTCCCCGGCGGCATCGGCCGAGGCCGCATGCGCGGGGAGCAGGAAGAGCGAGACGACCACAACCAAAGCGAGAGATGCACGAGAAGTCATAAGCATTCGAGACCTCCTTGAAAATGTCGATTGCAGGGGGTGCTGCGACAGCCGCTGACGAGGCGCCCGCGAAATTGGACGATCTATCGACGAATGCGTTAGCAGAGGGACTTAGAAAGGCGTTGCCGACAAGCCTAGTCGTCGCCCCTGGCGGTGACTTCGGGCTCCCTGAATCCTGACCCGTTCGTGGGTGAGGGCGCCCGGGCCAGATTCAACTCCTGGTCCTTGTACTGCAGTTGATACAGCTTGAAGTAAATGCCACGGTTCGCCAGCAGTTCCTGGTGCGTACCCATTTCGCGGACCTGGCCCTTGTGCATGACGATGATCTTGTCGGCGCGCTGCACCGTCGACAACCGATGCGCGATGATCAGTGAGGTGCGGCCTTCGACCATGCGGCCAAGAGCATCGCGCACTTTAAACTCAGTGTCGGTATCGACGCTCGAGGTGGCTTCGTCGAGGATCAAAATTCGCGGCTCGTGGGCCAGGGCGCGGGCGAACGAGATGAGTTGCTTCTGTCCGGTCGAAAGCGTTGAGCCGCGCTCCCGGACTTCTTCGTTGAAGCCGTTGGGCAGGGCGCGAATGAAATCGCCGAGATTCACATCTTCGGCGGCCTGCGCGACGTCCTCGTCCTGAATGCGTTCGGTGCCCAGGCGGATGTTGCCGCCAATCGTTCCGGTGAACAGGAACGGGTCCTGCAGCACCACGCCGAAGCGGGCGCGCAGGTCCGCGAGGTCCATTTCTTTGACGTCGACGCCGTCGATGCGAACGGCGCCCTTCTGCACGTCGTAGAAGCGCAGCAGCAGGGAGATGAGCGTGGTCTTTCCCGCGCCGGTGTGGCCTACCACCGCGACGGTTTCTCCGGGTTCGATGGCGAAAGTAACGTCGCGCAGCACCCAGTCGGGCGTAGCAGGAATGTTCATGTGGGGATGTTCAGCGATGCTCATGTGGGGACGGCCGCCCTCGGCCGTCCGGTCGAGCGAAGCTCGGCTGCTGCCGCCGTCGACACTCTCTTGCCGGCACGTCCCGATAGGCGAACCAGACGTGGTCGAACTCGATCCGCCCGGGGCCTTCGGGCTTCCTGGTGACGGCGGGTGAAACGATATCGACCGGGGTATCCAGCAGCTTGAAAATGCGTTCGCTGGCCGCCATCGCGGACTGGAGAATGTTGTACTTCTCGCTGAAGTCCATGATGGGGCGGAAGAAGCGCATGGCGTACTGCGTGAAGGCGATCAGCACGCCCAGTGAAGCCGCGGTTGCGACCTGGCGGCTGAACTCGACGGAAACCCCGCTGGCGGCCATGCCGCGCATCACGTCCTGGCCGCCGAACCAGATGACGCAGGCAATCGCAATCGCAGAAAAGAAATCGACCACGGGATAGTAGACCGCGTAGGCCATGATCGCGTCTTTGAATGCGTCCATGTGACTGCGGTTGATTTCCGAAAAACGCTGGTAGGCCTTGCGTTCGCGGTTGAACAGCTGCAGCACGACCATGCCGCTGACGTGTTCCTGCAAATACGAGTTGATGCGGGCGATGGCGGTGCGAATGCGACGGTAAGAATCCCGCACCTTGTCGCGGAAAATCTTGGTCGCCACCACGATGAACGGCAGCACCGCGAACGTGATCAGGGCCAGCTTCCAGTTCATGTACAGCATGATGCCCAGGATTCCCACCAGCACGAACAGGTCTTCAAAAATGGAAACGACGCCGGAGGTGAACATTTCGTTCAGCGCGTCCACGTCGGTGGTGACGCGCGTGACCAGGCGCCCAACCGGATTCTTGTCGTAGAAGGCGACGTGCATGCGCTGCAGGTGACGGAAAATCTGGCTGCGCAGGTCGAACATCACTTTCTGTCCGGTCCACTGCATGAAGTAGGTTTGCAGAAACTCGAATACGAAGGTCAGGAGCAGCAGGCTGAAGTAAATTGCGGAAATCTGTGCGATCCCGTGCAGCGGCTGCGGGCTAAGCCAGTCCCACAGCCGCGACCTCGCGCTTTTCACGGGAGCGAGGTAGCGGTCGACCGCGACTTTCACCAGGTAAGGCCCCAGCACGTCGCAGAACGATTTGAGGATGATCGAGGCGATGGCCACCATCACCTGCCAGCGGTAGGGACGCAGGTAGGTGAGCAGCCGCCGCATCAGGCGGCCGTCATACGCTTTGCCTAGTACTTCCTCTTCCTGGGCCATTGTTTACCGGTCTAAATCTTTCAGAGAAAACGGGGTGTGCAGTCGCCAAGCCGCCGTTAACAGGGTACCTCAAGATAGATGGCTGAGGCTGCCGCCAGGATGGAAAAGGTTGAGTGTGGCGCGGGCGCCCTCGCCCGCGAGTGGGATAATCAGAGCAGTGGCCTTGGGAATCTACATTTCGGTGCCGTTCTGCCGGACGAAGTGCAGCTACTGCAACTTCGCCTCGGACGTATTTTCGCGCGCCGTCTTCGAACGCTACGTCGATCGCGTGTGCGCCGACCTGGCCAACGCGCCCCAACTTGCACGCCAAATGGATGCCGAGATCGAGCGCGAAATCGACTCCATCTATCTCGGCGGAGGCACGCCCACGGTGCTCGAGGCCGGGCAATTGCAGCGAGTGTTTGATGCGGTGGAGGCGCAGTTTTCGGTGCGGCCAGATGCCGAGGTCACGGTCGAGTGCGCACCGGGAACGCTTACGCCCGAGGTGCTGCAAGGACTGCTGCGCTGCGGCGTGAATCGCGTCAGCCTGGGCGTGCAGTCGTTCGTCGACGCCGAGGCGGCGGCAGTTGGACGCCTGCACAAGCGAGCCACCGTGCTCGATGACATCGCCCGCCTGCGCGCGGCGGGCATCGCCAATATCAATATCGATCTCATCGCAGGCCTTCCCCACCAGACCGCCGCAACCTGGCAGGAATCGCTGACCGAGACACTCGCGACCGGCGCTCCACACGTAAGCGTCTACATGCTCGAGGTGGACGAAGATTCGCGCCTGGGCCGCGAAGTGATCGCGGGCGGAACGCGCTATCACGCTCACTTCGTGCCGGACGAGGATGCCACCGCGGACTTCTACCTTGCCGCCTGCGAGCAACTGGAAGCGGGTGGCATCGCGCAGTATGAGATTTCCAATTTCGCGCGGCCCGGATCAGAATCGCGCCACAATCTCAAGTACTGGACGCGGCAGCCGTATCTGGGTTTCGGCGTCGATGCGCATTCGATGCTGAAGTCGGCGACGCCCGAGGCTGAGGCGGTGCGTTTTGCCACCGCGGACGTGCTGGAAAAATACGTTGCCGGCTCGCCGGTGCAGAGAACTGCCGTCCCCGTTGCCGCCGCACTGGAAGAGCGCTTCTTCCTCGGATTGCGTCTGAACCGGGGCGTGGACCTGCGCCAGATTGCCGCCAGCTCTGGTCAGCAAGCTCTCGACGACTTGCGGCCCGCCATCGCCGAACTAGTCGCCGACGGACTGCTGCAGCAAGGCGGCGACTGCATTCGTCTTACGCCGCGCGGGCGCTTGCTATCCAATGAGGTCTTTCAAGCTTTCCTCGCGCCCCGTATGGGAAGCAGCTCAACCTGACAACCTCTACCACCAAGGACACGAAGTCGCACGAAGGAAACGCTGCCAAAAGAAAACCTTCGTGATCCTTCGTGTCCTCCGTGGTTTCGTGGTTTTCCCTTCCGAAGCCGAGCCTGAAGACGAGGCGTATAATGGCGATGGATCGTCAGCGCTGGCTCCAGAAGAGCGTCGTGAGACCAACTGCCAGACCATCCGGTCGGTTGGGTGGCAAAGCGAAACTCGCAGAATCGCCAGTGTTCATGCGCTTCGTCCCATCCTTCTCCTTTCCCCTCCGGGGGTAACTTCTTCCTCTTCCGGCGCTATGTTCTAATTCAAAATTCGGGGTGGTCAGACTGCCCCTTAAGCGGGACTGCGCAAGTTGCGGCGCCCGAGCGTGCTGGAGGAACCTTGGATTTCCAATTGAACGAAGAGCAGTTGCAGTTGAAAAAAAGCGTGCGCGAGTTTGCCGAGCGCGAGATCAAGCCCAACGTCATGAAGTGGGACGAAGCCGGCGAGTTTCCCATGGCGACGATTAAGGAACTGGGCAAGCTGGGACTGCTGGGAATGGTTTTCCCTCCCGAGTACGGCGGGGCGGGCATGGGCTATGTCGAGTACGTCACCGCGATCGAGGAACTCTCGCGGGTGGACGGGTCGGTCGGAATCATCGTGGCGGCGCACACCTCGCTGTGTTCGAACCATATTTTTCTTGCCGGCAACGAGGCGCAGAAAAAGAAATACGTCAGCAAGCTGGCGACTGGCGAATTCATCGGCGCCTGGGGGCTGACCGAGCCGTCGTCGGGATCGGACGCGGGCAGCGCGCGCATGACGGCGGTGCGCCGAGGAAATAGCTGGGTGCTGAACGGCAACAAGACGTTCTGCACCAACGGGCACTACGCCGATGTGGTCGTCGTGCTGGCGGTGACCGACCGCGCTGCACACACGCATGGAATTTCCGCATTCGTGGTGGAGAAAGACACCAAGGGATTTCGTCCCGGCAAGAAGGAAAACAAGCTCGGACTGCGCGCCAGCGATACCGCTGAACTGATCTTCGAAGACTGCGTGATTCCTGCGGAAAATCTGCTGGGCGGCGAGGGCCAGGGATTCCCCGACGCCATGCGGGTGCTCGATGGCGGCCGCATTTCGATTGCGGCTCTGTCGCTGGGCATGGCCGAGGGCGCCTACGACGCGGCCCTGAAATATTCCAAACAGCGCAGGCAGTTTGGCAAGGCGATCAGCGATTTTCAGGCGATCCAGTGGAAACTGGCCGACATGGCCACCGAGATCGACGCCGCCCTGCTGCTCACCATGCGCGCGGCCTCCATGAAAGACGCGGGCATGAAGACCACGCAGGAATCGTCCATGGCGAAGCTCTATGCCAGTGAGGTCGCGGTGAGGTGCGCCAACGAAGGCGTGCAGATTCACGGCGGCTACGGGTTCATCAAGGACTACCCCGCGGAGAAGTTTTACCGCGACGTGAAACTGTGCACCATCGGCGAGGGCACCAGCGAGATTCAGCGACTGGTGATCGCAAGGCAGTTGCTGAAGGATTAACGCTCTTAGCTTTTGGTTCTTCGCCACAACCTGGCATGCCCGGCGGCTTATGAAAGGCTAGTACTTTGCCGGGCAGCCCATGGCGATCCGCACCGCATCGGCAATCTGGCACACACGTGTGTTGCTCAGAGTACGCAATGGGACGTTCGGTTCCATCAGGAATTCCTTTTTCACCACCGTCAAGTCTTCGCACCGGATGCTGGAAGCATGAAGTCCGGTTTCGCCCGGCGAAAGTTTGATGTGGGTTTCGAAGTCCTTTTCGACCGAGCCGGTTAAAGGTGCGACCAGCACGGTGCTCGCGCCCGGATGCCTGTTCCTGGCGTCCAGCGAAACCACGATCACCGGCCTTGGAGCTTTGTCCGGCGGATCGGTGGGCAGCTTGACATACCAGATTTCTCCGCGCAGGGGCATTCGCTTCATTGGCTAGTCCTCGCTCGGAAATTGGGTGGCCGCGAAGTCACCCCAGGCGCGATCTTCGGACACTTCCTCGGCCGTAAGAGAATCGTAGTAGCGGGTGACCGATGCCGAGATGCGTTTCATTTCTTCGGCCTCGCGCCGCTGGCGGATCAGGTCCTCCAGGACGGAGGAAATGGACTTGCCTTTTCTCGCCTTTCGCAGTGCCTCCAAATAACGGACTGACTCCCGGGACAGAGAGAAAGTCTTCCTGGCTTTCCGCGCGCTGGATTGAGGCATGACTCACGTCTCCTTGGTCTCCATTGTATCATACAAACGTATGAGGATTATTATGAGCAGTTGTAGACTCCGTCGCACCTTCTAGCGAGCCCTTAGCCACACCTGCCACACCAACAATCCCCAGTAACTGCAGGCCAGCGCCGCGAACAGGCCTGTCAGCAGGATGTGGCCGATCACGAACTCTTTTCCCTTGGGCCAGTCTTCGTGCGAAAAATAGAACGCATCGACCAGGATGCGCGCCGTCCAGTAGCTCCCGATAAAACATGCCAGCCCCATTGCAGCACGATCGCCGCGCAGCATTTCCGTATGCAGCGCGAACGTGAGCGTGCCAAACGCAATGATGGTCAGCACCGTGAATCCGCTCTGCACCCACAGCAGCTTGCGGTTGAAGGGCATGAGCTGTGCCAGGTCCTGCTTCCAGCGCAAACGGGACGGCACCTGAGCGCTGGCCACCAGAATTACGAAGTGGCCGGCGCCGGCCAGCCAGAGAATCAGATCGAAGCAACGTTCTGCGAGAGAGTTCGTCATAGGGCATGGATAGCGTGCATAAATGGAATGATTACACGCCACACGAACGGCGGATGAAAAAGCCAGAAGGCTGGAGCCGCAGTCACAATCAGCATAAAGATCCAGGCGGCCGGGCCCTTCTGCAGGCCAAGCATCCTGCCTGGCGTAGAGCGCTCCAAAGTCACGCCCAAGCCTTGCAGAATGAAGTACACGGTGGGCAGGCCGTATCCACCTTGAGCGGGCAGTGAAATCACTAAATCGTGAATCAGCCCGGAAGCCACAAACACCAGCAACCCGGCCGTGGCCACGCCGGTTCCCTTGTAAAGCGGACGGAAGATCAGATCGTGAGCCAGTTGGCGGAAGCCGAGGTTCCAGCGCTTACCCCAGAACTCGCTCAAGGTTCTCGACCGGATCGGCTTCGACATAATCGGCTGCGCGTCGATGCCCATCGCCTGCCAGAACAATGCAATCAGATGGAAGCTGCCGAAATGCAGCAGAAAGATCAATCCGAAAAGGCCGATCCATCCGCGAAGCAGATCTTGCTGTTCCGGAATGCGGCGCGCAACCATCCACAGCAACGCCACTCCCAGAGCAGTCTTCAGACCTGCCCAAAGCCAGTCCTGAGCGGTCGGCGTGACCGCATGCTTTTCCGCGTCGAGAAAACTTTCCGCGTCCATGCCCGGCCAGGCCGCGAGGTAAGCGAACGAGCGTCCGGCGCTGTGTGCCACTCGCGTGCGAGCTCTTCGCCAGGTCATCCATTTGAGGCCGGCAAAAATCGCAAACGACAGTGCCCACATGAACACCCAAGGCTGCATTCGGCTCCGCAGGGTAATCGCGACTGCAGGGAAGACCAGCAGCGGAAACGCCTCGATCCAGAGTCTGTTCTTTCCTGCGGCACCCGGCGGCGTGGAGGTGGAGACCAATGGGTATTCCTTGGGCGATGCCTTGTTATAACTGGTTGCTGAAGCAGTGGGCTAATATACAGCAGAACAGCCTCAAACGATTCGCATGCTCATTGTTCATGGCGCCTACCACTTCCGGCCAACGCGAGTTGCGTTTCGCAATGACTACTGCCTCGCCTGCCAGGCGCCGTGCCGATCCATCGCGGTCCGCACCTTCGATGTGGGACACATCTTCTGGATCCCGATTTTGCCGGTGGGATATTGGAGGCACTGGCAATGCAGCGTGTGCGGGCGCGATCCCCACAACGGCCCGAAGACTCGGCGTTCCTTCCTGTGGGCTGGCCTGCTTTGCCTGGTTGCGGTTTCGGTGATCCTCTGGGAGTTCCCGTTCGACACCGGTCTTGGGGCCGGTGGTTGGATTCTCCGCATCGCCGCTCCGGTGGCGGCGATTCTGCTTCTCGTGTATCTGGTTCGTAGTGCGAAGGGGTCCTCCTTACGCGAGAGACTGGCGGCGATCCCGCCCGCCGCGGACGCGGTCTGCCCATTTTGCGCAACCCCGCTGGTGGCCGGTACCGGCACGCGGTGGTCTTGCCCAGCCTGCAACGCCGTCAGGTATTAGCCCCGGCATACTCATGTGGGGACAGCCGCCCTCGGCTGTCCGTCGAGCGAAGCTCGACAGCCTTTCTTCCGCAGACTCGGCTCCTGCTTTACACTGTTCGCTTGGACACTGCTGGTTTGAATCCCGACATGCAGTCATGGATTTCTTCGCTGCGCTCCGGAGATGTGCGGACGCTGGCGCGGGCCATTTCCACGGTCGAGAATCGCAGGCCGGGATGGTCCGATCTGCTGAAGGCTTTATTCCCGCACAGCGGGCGGGCCCGCGTGATCGGGCTGACGGGTGCGCCGGGTGCGGGCAAGAGCACGCTGGTCGACCATCTGGCGCGGCTCTATCGCAAGCAGAACCGCACCGTGGGCATTGTCGCGGTTGACCCGACCAGTCCCTATACCGGCGGCGCGATCCTGGGCGACCGCATCCGCATGCAGGAACATTTCGCCGACCCGGGAATTTATATTCGCAGCATGGCGACGCGCGGATCCCTCGGCGGGCTGGCGCGCACCACGGCCGACGTCACCACCGTGCTCGATGCCTCGGGGCGCGACATCATCCTGGTTGAGACCGTCGGCGTCGGCCAGGATGAAATCGATATCGTGCGGCTGGCCGACATCACCGTCGTGATTCTTGTACCCGGCATGGGCGACGATGTGCAGACCATCAAGGCGGGCATCATGGAGATCGCCGACATTTTCGTGATCAACAAGAGCGATCGCGAAGGCGCAGAGCGCGTGGAACGCGAGATCCGCGCCCTGCAATCGCTGGCCCTGCGCCACGATGGATGGACTCCCCCGATTGTGAAGACGGTGGCCAGTGACGGAACCGGAGTCGACGACCTGGCGGCGGCGATCGCCGGTTACGAAGCTTATCTGCAGAAGGAGAACCTGGCGCTGAAAAAGAGCGCGCAGAACTGGCAGGAGCGCCTGGTGGAAATGTTGCGCGATGTGATGCTGGAAAAGGCGCGGGCACAACTTGGCGACGGGAACCTGGCACGGTTGGCGGTGGACGTCGCCGAACATAAGCGCGATCCCTATACGCTGGTGGAAGAGATCGCGGCGAAGGCCAAAGACACGTAGACCCGGACGCATTCGTCCGGGCGGTTTTGAAGTATGACGGAATTTGAGGTCGGACGGCGGGCGGACGAATGCGTCCGCCGCTACGTGAGGGGATTGAGTCTAATGTTCCAGATCGATCATCTCGGCATCGCGGTGAAGTCGCTGGCGGCGGCCAAAGCGATTTACGAAAAGCTGGGCCTCGACGTCTCGCCGGAAGAAACCGTCGAGCAGGAGCAGGTCCGGCTGGTTATGGTGCCGGTCGGCGAGAGCCGCCTGGAACTGCTCGAGGCGACCTCAGAGAATTCGACGATCGCGAAGTTTATTGCCAAGCGCGGCGAGGGCCTGCACCATGTCTGCCTCAAGGTGCCAGACTTGCCCGCGGCGGTCGAGCGGCTGAAAAAAGACGGCGTGCGCCTGGTGTCGGAGGAGATCAAAGTTGGCGCCGGCGGGCACCAGTACGTATTTGTCCATCCCTCGAGCACCGGCGGCGTGCTGCTGGAACTGGTGCAGGGATAAGAACTGGACTAAGCCACGGGACTACCAAGGATAAAAAAACGCACAGATGATCCTCCTCGTCACCGACACTTCTGGCAGGAACGGCATGGTTGCCTTGGCGCGCACGGGTGAGCGCGATCCGCACGACGCTGAGGTGATCGACGTGGCGTCCCTGGCAGGAGGCACGTTCTCCGCACAATTGGTGCCGCAGATCGCAGAGTTGCTGGCCACCCATCGGCTCAGCAAGGTGGATATCGGTGGCTTCGTTGTCGTCTCCGGCCCAGGTTCATTTACCGGCCTGCGGGTGGGTCTGGCGGCCATCAAGGCGCTGGCCGAGATTCTGGAAAAGCCCATCGTGGCTATCTCGCTGCTGGAAGTGGTGGCGACCGCCAGTCGCGGCCGCGGCAAGGTGGTCGCCGCATTGGATGGCGGGCGGGGCGAAGTTTATTTCGGGGCGTACCAGGTTGCGGGAGAGTCTGTGCAGGTTCTGCAGGAGGAACTGTTGTCGAGGGCTGAGTTCGTATCCCTGGCGCGAGAGTCAACCGTAGCTACGCCGGACCCGGCTCTGGCTGCCATCGCACGCGCCGCCGGCCTCCCGGTGGTCGAGGTCGAGCCTCCCAGCCCCGCGATGATTACCCGGTTGGGTTGGAAGAAAATCCAACTAGGCGAAACCGTCTCGCCTGAGCGCCTGGAAGCAAATTACATGCGCCGTTCCGACGCCGAACTTTTTGCGAAGAAGAGCTCCTAACTGCTAGCTTCTAGCTGAATAACGTTGTGCGTATCCGCCCCGCAACTCTCGCTGACATTCACTCCATGATGGATTTGGAGCAGCAATGTGTCACCGCCGGCCACTGGACTGAAGAGCAGTATCGCCAGGCATTCCGGCGTGGTGGCCCAGAAAGGCTGTCGCTCGTGGCCGACGCGTCGGCGCCGATCGCATCAGGCGACGAAACCAGCGCCGGCGCAGCCCCCGGCATCTGGGGCTTTCTCGTCGCCCAGCATCTCGCTCCCGACTGGGAGTTGGAAAATATCGTGGTCGCACCCACGGCACGCCGGAAGGGGCTTGGGAAGCGGCTTCTGGACGCCCTTCTCGCCGCTGCCCGGGAAACAAACAGCAACTCCGTGTTTCTGGAAGTCCGGGAATCGAACGCCGCGGCGCGAACTCTTTACGAGAAAGCTGGTTTCGAGCACGCCGGACGCAGGAAGTTCTACTACACAGATCCCCCGGAAGACGCCGTTTTATACCGCCGGAACCTCCGCTAGCCTCATTCTCAGAGTGAGATTGCACCACTTTTTTGGCATTGAACCCGTTTTTGGGCTGTGCTAGCCTGACCCCATATCCCGGTTGGAGGTCTGCTGGATGCTGACTTCGAGAGACCAACTCCTGACCAATCACGAGGAGTTCCGCAGATTGGCTCAGGAGCATACGCAGTATTCGAAACGCCTCGATTCACTTACCCAAAAACGTTATCTCAGCGAAGACGAGAAGCTGGAAGAAGTCCGGCTGAAGAAGCTGAAACTCCGCCTGAAGGACCAGATGGAGTCCATCGAGCGCGAGTATCGGCAGCAGTACGGCGTTAACGTAGCGTAATTTATCTGGCCAACCTCGACGCGGCGTCGCCGCTGGAGGAAAAACCTATCTGTGACAAGGCGCGATGCAGCGCCTTTTCTTATTTGTACTTACCGGGCCTTCCATCGGCGATGGCTGCCAGCGGGCCGAATCTCAACCGCCTTACGCTGATTGGAAACGGACCGGCTGCCCAAATCGTCCGGGCCCGGGCAGCCTGCTCTATAATTGAAATCTCTCATGGTCCGTGACGGCTATTTCTACGCGCTGCCTTTGATTGCCGCCGCTGTTCTGCTCGGCTGGCTGACTCGTCCTGCCTGGGCGATCCTCCCCTGCCTGCTGGCATTTTTCTTTCTGTGGTTCTTTCGTGATCCCGAGCGGATCATTCCCCAGGAGGCCGGGGCCGTGGTTTCTCCCGGCGACGGCAAGGTCACCGACGTGTCGACGGTGATGGTGGGCAACGAAAAGCGGATGCGGCTCAGCATTTTCCTCAGCGTGTTCAATGTGCATGTGAACCGTTCCCCGATTGCGGGCGTGATTCGCGACGTGCGCTACCAGCGTGGCCAGTATCTGAACGCCATGAACCAAGCTTCCGCCGAATTGAACGAGCAGAATATCGTCACCGTGGAAGGCGATGGCCAGAGGGTTGTCTTCAAACAGATCGCGGGCCTGCTGGCGCGGCGCATCGTGTTTTATCCCAAGGCGGGAGACCTCCTCGAACGCGGCCAGCGCGTGGGCTTGATCAAGTTCGGATCGCGGGTGGATGTGTTGCTCGACGCTTCCGCACAGATCAACGTGAAAATCGGTGACCACGTAAAAGGCGGAGCCAGCGTGCTGGCCTACTTGCAGCCGCAGGGAGCGCTGGCGGCCGCGGGAAGCGCTCCGGCCCGCGAGAGGGCGCACTGATGGACCAGGCTCTCCCCAAACCGCGGCGCCGGCTCAGCAAAGGCATGTACATCCTCCCGTCGCTGTTTACGACGGCGAACATGGCGCTGGGTTACTACGCCATTCTGCAGGTCATGCACGCCACCATCAGCGAGTACTGGCACCTCGACAACGCAGCCAAGGCGATTGGATTCGCGGTGCTGTTTGACGGACTCGACGGCCGCATTGCGCGCATGACCGGCACCAGCAGCGATTTCGGCAAAGAGTTGGATTCCCTCGCCGACGTGATCACCTTCGGCGTGGCTCCGGCCATGCTCGCCTGGACTTGGGGCTTTAACCTGATGCCCACGGTCTTGCTGACCGATTGGCACATTAAGCTGGACGCAGTTGGGGGCGATCGCCAGTTTCCTGTTTCTGATGGCGGGTGCGAGCCGACTGGCGCGTTTCAACATCACCAACAATCCCCAGCCCTCGAATCCCGGCCGTCCCGGCAAGAAATATTTTGTCGGCATGCCGATTCCTGCTGGAGCAGGGGTGATCGCCGCGGTGGTTCACTTCACTGCCGGGGATCCGCTGGTGTCGTGGTACACAGCGCTGACCTGGCTCGCGATGGTGACCACAGTCGGGCTACCTGATGGTGAGCACCTGGCGCTTTTACAGCTTCAAAGATATCGATTTCCGCTCGCGCCATCCCTTCCGCCTGATTCTCTTTCTGGCCGCGTTGTTCGCCTCCATCTGGTTCTTTTCCCGCCAGGTGCTTTTTTCATCGCTCTGCTCTATATGGTCTCCGGCGTGTTCTGGCGGGTGCAGTGGATCTTCCGTCGCAAGAGTGACCCTCCGCCGCCGCCCTACAAGGAGGCTTCGCAGACGTCATGAACGACTCCGTGAAGTCTCCGTCTGCTGCGCATCCCGTCGTCGCTCGCGGCAACCTGTACCGCGCCGCAATTGTGGGCGCCGCCTCGCTCAAGGGGAAAGAAGTCGCGGAGATGCTGAACGAGCGCAACTTCCCGGCTGCCGATATCCGCCTGCTCGACGACGACGAATCCATGGGCCAGCTCGAGGCCATGGGCGACGAGATCAGCTTTATCCAGAGGGTGCGCGCCGAGCAGTTTGAGAACGTGGACTTCACTTTTTTTTCCTCGGATGAAGAGTGCACTCGCAAGAACTGGAAAGACGCTCGCGACGCCGGCAGCGCCATCATTGATCTCTCCGCGTCGTTGGAAAATGAACCCGGGGCCAGCGTGCGCTCTCTGTGGGTGGAGCGGGAACGCGGACAGCTTCCCGCCTCCGGAACTGCAGCCCGGCCCCTGCGTCACGGCGCATCCGGTCGCGGTCACGCTGGCGCTGCTCCTGCTGCGGGCCAAGAAGGCGGGAGCGATCCGCCGTGTGGTGGCCACGATTTTCGAACCGGCTTCCGAGCATGGCCAGCGTGGCATGGACGAATTGCACCAGCAGACCGTGAACCTGCTGTCGTTCCAGCCTCTGCCCAAAGACGTCTTCGACGCGCAGGTCGCCTTCAATATGGTGGCGCGCTACGGGCAGAAGTCGCAGCCCGCGCTCGATTCCGTCGAGGCTCGAATCCTCCGCCACTATCAGAAGATTGCCGGGGGCGATGCGCCGCAGCTTTCGATCCTGCTTCTGCAGGCGCCCATTTTTCACGGCCATGCGCTGGCGGTTTTTCTGGAAATGGAAAGCTCCGTGGATCTGCCCGTCCTTGTCGCAGGCCTTGGCCGGGGATCACGTTGCCATTCCGGGCCCGGAGGAAGATCCCCCAAGCAACGTGAGTTCCGCAGGACAGGCCGATATCCAGCTGTCGCTGAAGATGGATCCCGCGCTGCCCAATGGGGTCTGGCTGTGGGCAGCGGCGGACAATCTCCGCATCGCCGCCCTGACCGCGGTGGAATGCGCCGAGAGCATGACGGCTACTCGCCCCACGGGGAAGATTCAATGAAGAAACGTGCGGCGGCCCTGCTGGCGCTGCCCCTGTTCGCGCTCCTGCTGCTCGATGCCGGCTGCGGGTACCACACTGCGGGGCACGCGGTGCAGCTTCCGGAAAACGTCAAAACTATCGCCATTCCTGCCTTCAAGAATGAGACGCTCAACTACCGCATCGAGCAGATGCTGACCGCAGCCGTGGTTCGCGAATTTACCTCCCGGACGCACTACCACATCCTCAACGATCCCAGCGAAGCAGCTGACGCCACTCTGCATGGGACGGTGCTTTCCACCACGGCTTCTCCACTTACCTATGACACGGCCACTGGGCAGGCGGCCAGCGTGCTGGTGGTGGTCAGCATGAAGGTTACGCTCACCGACCGCAATGGCAAGGTGCTGTACCAGAATCCAGCGTACCTGTTTCGCGAGCAGTACGAAGTTTCGCAGGATCTGGCCAGCTTCTTCGAGGAAGATTCTCCCGCTTACCGGCGCCTCTCGCAGGATTTCGCCCGTACCCTGGTCTCTAACATTCTGGAGGGTTTTTAGACGCTTGAAGCGATTTTTCCTATTTCTGACGCTGGCTGCAACCGTGCTTGCTTCCGGCTGTTATAGCGGGTCGCGGCCGCCGCACATTGGCGACGCCGCCCGGGATTTCAGCGTGCAGGACTCCGATCGGAAAGTGACTCTCGACCAGTTTCGCGGCCAGGTCCTGGTTTTGAATTTCTGGGCCACCTGGTGTCCCCCGTGCATCGAAGAGCTGCCGTCGTTGGTGACCATGCAGGAGCGCATGCGAGGCAAGGGAGTGGTCGTGCTCGGCGTCAGCATTGATGTCGATGGCGATGCCTATCACCGGTTTCTCAAACAACGCGAAGTCAACTTTCTCACGGTGCGCGATCCAGAACAGAAAGTCGCCACCATGTACGGGACCTCGGGCTGGCCCGAGACCTACATCATCGACCGCCAGGGAGTGCTGCGCCGGAAATTTGTCGGCGCCGTCGACTGGAACTCGCCCGAGGTGATGGACTTTCTGGGCAAGTTGTAACCGTTGCTTTTGGTGGTGGCGTCAGGATAACAATCCTCGGGTGCCCCATTTCTGCCGCGTCCTTTGCGGCAAAAGTGGGGATTTTCGACCGGGCAAAAGGGGCCCTTCTACCGGCGGTGTCTCCCGGGAAGTTCCCACGATCCCAGCAGTACCACCAGCTTAACGTTCGACCACTATGCGGATTCGATTGGCGATGCTAGAGTCGGAAACAACGAACCTCTCCAGGACGGGGGAAATCTGATGCGGGCTTTCGCCCAAGCCGAGCGCTTTGTCAGCGAACTGGAATCGCGCAAGCTGCGTGCGGCTTACGTCTTCGTGGGCGATGAGGCCTTTTTCCGCAAGCGCTTTCGCGACGCCATCCTCGAGCACCTTGTCCCCGCCGATCTTGCGCGACTTCAGCTTCTTCGAATTCGATCTCGCAGAAAACGACCTGGCCGAGGTTCTCGACCGCGCCCGCACTCCCTCGCTGATGGCCCCCTTTCAGGTGTTCTTCGTGCGTGGCGTGAAGAATCTTTTTGGCCGCGGCTCCAACGAAGAAAAGCTCGCCGCGATTGAGGACTACTGCAAGAATCCGAATCCCGACGCGCTGCTGGTGTTCGTCGCCGACCACATCAGCATTCCCGCCGACGTCCGCCGCATGGAGATGCAGGACAAAGAACGCTACCAGCGCATCCGCGAAACCATGGGCCAGTACTGCGGCATCGTCGAACTGGCGCGCGTGGAAGAAGGCGAAGCCGTCCGCTGGATTTCCGATTACTGCACCAGCCGCGGAGTGAAGATCGAGGCCGACGGCGCCCGCGAATTAGTCGACGCCCTCGGCGGCGACATGATGATGATCTCCAACGAACTGGAGAAGCTGATTCTCTATGTGGGCGAAAAGAAGCGCATCACGCTGGGCGACGTCGAAACCATGGTGCTCGCCGCCAAGCAGCGCTCGCTCTATGAACTGACCGACGCCATCTCCGCAAAGAGCGCGTGCGCGCGCTGGAAGTTCTGGACGCGATTCTGCTGTCTGGCGAAGGCGAAGAAGCCGCCATCGGACACATCTACATGCTGGCGAAAACCTTCCGCCAGATGCTGGTGATTCTCGAGCGCAACGTCCGCGACCAGCGCATGCTGTGGGCCGCGCTGTGGCAGGGCTTCCGCGTGCCCCCGTTCGCCGCCGACGACATCATCAAGCAGGCCCGCCGCTACAAATCCCGCCGCGAACTCACGCGCGCCATCCGCCTGGTGGCGAAAGCCGACCTGGCCCTGCGCTCCAATCCCGTCAGCAAACGCATGGTGCTGGAGCGCCTGGTGATGGACTTGACCACCGAGCCGAAGCTCGAAACGCCGGGCTGGATGCAGGAACAGTTGCCGGTGTAAGAAAGGCGGCCGTCATCCGAATGCTGCAGAATGACACCATGACTCCCATCCCGCGTTCTCTGAGCATTTGCCTTCTGGTCTGCCTAGGCGTGGCTACACTCTCAGGCCAGTCTCCTCCGCCGCCGCAACACACGGAACGCCCCGCGCCGCCCACGCGCGACCCCAACACTCCCGGCTATGTCGCGGCCAAGGAATTGCCCGACGGCGTCAATCCCTCCCGCGAATGCGGACGGCAACTTCATCCTCGGGCCCACTCACACCGTCCCGGCGGACGAAGGCGTCCGCGGCTCCACGATTCCCAAAGGCACCGTGATTGAGTTCACCATGAACTCGTCCGACAGCAAGATCTACCCCGGCATCGCGCGTGACGCCAACACCTTCGGAACCCCAGATCCTGCTGATCCCGCAAAGCTTGTCGTCACGACCAGCCATCCCGCTCCGTACACGCGCAAGGTGGCCGTCTATGTCCCCAAGCAGTACGTCCCCGGCAGCGTCGCCCCTTTCATCGTCGGGGCGGACGGACCTGACCCGCTGCTCTTTTCGGTCCTCGACACCTTGATCGCCCAGACACAAAGTCCCGGTAATGATTGCCATTTCAATCGGCAACGGAAGTGGCGACGCGCAGGGCAGTGAACGCGGTCTTGAGTACGACACCATGTCCGGCGCCTACGCCGAGTTTGTGGAAAAGGAAGTGTTGCCGCTGGTCGAATCCCAGGCTCACGTGAAACTCACCAACGATCCCGACGGCAGGGCAACCATGGGCGGCAGCTCCGGAGGCTCGTGCGCCTTGATCATGGCCTGGTATCACCCCGAGCTTTATCACCGCGTTCTTACCTACTCCGGAACATTTGTAAACCAGCAGTGGCCCTACAATCCGCGAACGCCGCACGGCGCCTGGGAGTTTCACGAGCATCTCATCCCCGAAAGCCCGGCCAAGCCGATCCGAATCTGGATGGAAGTGGGGGACCGGGATCTATTCAATCCGAACGTGATGCGTGACAACATGCACGACTGGGTTCTCGCCAACGAGCAGATGGCGAAGGTGCTCGCGGCCAAGGGCTATCACTACCAATTCGTATTCGCCCGCAACGCCGTACACGTGGACCGGGCGGTCAAACAACAGACGCTTCCCGAGGCGCTGGAATACCTCTGGCAGGGCTACGCATCGCCGGCCGTCAAGCACTGATTCCTACTGCGATGAGTGAGAGGGGGTTTTGCGACAACTATGCCGACGACGGGAGACCTCGACGGCCCGAGCAACCCTCTGTTATGGTCGTGGGCCATGCGGGGACACTGACGGAAATCATCGGCTGCGATGTTTCTAAAACCAGTGCGCCCGGCATGTCTCCCCCTAAGCGCCTGCTGCTCCAACTCCTCGGGCGTGTGTTGAGGCCTCTCCGCTGCACCCGCACTCTCGTTTTTTCCACAGCCTTCCACAGCACGACCTTGTGACGAACAACCTTTACCCAGGATCTAGAACGAGCCAAACTGGGAACATGTTTGACTGCTCCCCAAACAAAACCGAAGCTTCACCCTTCGCCGCCGTTCCGCATCTTAAGCTAACTCCTTATTCCGGAATATTTTACGAGCAAGTCCTTATGGCTCAAGATTTTACCCATACCCTGCACCGATCTGTGGGCGCAACTGTATGAAAACAAGGATTTTACTGATCGCGCGTGAAAAAAATATGGATATCCCACAGGGATGAACTCCAAAGAAGAAAGGACAGACGCCGTGAGGGTCTGTCCTTTTCTGATAGCTGAAACCAACAGCCTACTTCAGCGCCGTGACGCGCTTGCCCAGGCGGGACTTGTAGCGCGAAGCCGTATTCTCGTGCAGCGTCCCCTTCTGGATGGCCTTGTCGAGCGCGGAGACGGTCTGGCGGTATACCTGCTCGGCGGCGGCCTTGTCGCCCTTTTCGATGGTCTCGCGCAGGACGCGCAACTGGGTGCGCAGGGTGGAAGTGTTGGCGCGGTTGCGCACGGTGCGACGTTCGGTCTGGCGCGCACGTTTCAGCGCCGAAAGATGATTTGCCATAGCTGGTTCGTTACCTTTGTGTGTACAGAGAGATATTCGGGTGGGTCCGAATTCCTTATTATAGGGGAGCACTCCCGACCGGTCAAACCTCGCAGTGGGAAGATGAAGGTTATGTGGGGACAGCCGCCCCCGGCTGTCCTGTCGAGCGAAGCTCGACCGCCGGCCAGTTTTCGAGTGCAGTGGTTCCAACCATGACAGACGGACTCGATCGCCTGAAAGTACTCATCAACTCCTCGACGCCCATCGTTGTGATGGAGACGTCGGAGGAGATGCACGCCGTCAACCTGGTGCGCGCCGCCTGCAGCGAACTCAACATGGCGACCTTCGAGTGGAGCATTGCCGACGGCCTGTTGCGCTCCGGAACCAACGCTCCGCCCGAGGGGCAAAAGATATCTCTGCAGGCCCGCATCGACCAGGCCGCCATCTGGACTCAAGCGGGACGCAGCCCGGCGCAAACCCGAACCTCCCTCAGCCCCGGCAGTGCCGAAGCCGACCGTCTGGCGCGCGCGATGGCATCCTCCATGGGAGCCGACGGCGCCGCGGCCGCCAGCGGTACCGCCATCTACAACACCCGCGAACCGGTGCAGGCGCTGGCCAACATGGAATCGATGACGGTCGAAGCCGTCTTCATCCTGAAAGATTTTCACCGTCACATGGACGACCCGGTCGTGGTGCGGCGGCTGCGCGACGTGGGCCAGAAATTCGCCGCCAACCGGAAGACCGTGGTCATCACCGCTCCCGAAATCGCCGTGCCCGCGGAACTGACCACGCTGGTGGAATATTTTGATCTCCCGCTGCCGGATCGCGACCGCCTGCACGAAATCATCCACGACATGTTCACCCGGCTCTCCAAGACGTACACGTTGAAACTGCAACTCGATGCCGCCGGCGTGGATGCCATGTCGGCCAACCTGCGCGGCCTGACCGAAGAAGAAGCCGAGCGCGCCATTTCGCAGGCGCTGGTCACGCGCTATGCGCTGTGTCCCGAGACCGTCACCGATGTGCTCGAAGCCAAGAAGCAACTGCTGCGGCATTCCGGCATGCTCGAGTTCGTCGAGGCCTCCGACAACATGGCCAGCCGTCGGCGGCCTGGAGAACCTGAAGCACTGGCTCGGACAGCGCCGCGGAGCGTGGGAAGACTCGGCGCGCGAATTTGGCCTGGAGCCGCCGCGCGGCATGATCATCCTCGGCGTGCAGGGATGCGGCAAGTCGCTTTGCGCGCGCGCCGTGGCCGGCGAGTGGAAGCTGCCGCTGGTGAAGTTCGACACCTCCGCCGTCTACGACAAATACATCGGCGAGACCGAAAAGCGCATTCGCAAAGTCTTCCAGGTCGCCGAGGGACTCGCTCCCTGCGTGCTCTGGATCGACGAACTGGAAAAGTGTCTTCGCCGGCAGCGGCCCCGATTCCGCCTCGGCCGACGCTGGCGTTTCGTCGCGCCTGCTGGCCTCGTTTCTGTCGTGGATGCAGGACCGCAAGGCCGCCGTGTTCGTCGCCGCGACCTGCAACAATGTGACGGTGCTGCCGCCGGAGTTGATCCGCAAGGGCCGCTTCGATGAACTGTTCTTCGTCGATCTGCCCAACCAGGCCGAGCGCAAGCAGATCTTCTCGATTCAACTCGCGAAACGCAAACGCAATCCCGCGGACTTTGATCTCGACAAAGTCGCCGCCGCAGCGCAAGGATACTCGGGAGCCGAAATCGACGCCGCCGTACAGGGCGGGCTGTACGCCGCGTATTCCGAGAAGAAGCCGCTCTCCACCCAATCGCTGCTGGACGCCCTGAAGCAGACGGTGCCGCTTTCCACCACGCGCGCCGAAGAGATCGCCGCCTTGCGCGAATGGGCCCGGACCAGGGCCGTGCCCGCCTCGGCTCGGGAAAACGGTGCGGTCACGGCGTGATCGGGCCAGAGTCTTCGCGGCTGTGAACGGCCTTGAAGTGTTGATCGAACGCGACCTGCAATTGCTTCGTGTATTCTTCCCGGCTTGGTCGATGGCTCGTCGAGGTTACGCGGAACCTCCATGCCGGGCAGGATGTGCATTCGATTTCTACAGGAATGTCCCCAAGCCATTGGGTGACATGCAAGGACGGCTTCTTCATGCTGACAGTTTCCCACAGGTAAGCTCCAGTTTGCTCCCATTGACTCCCTCTTCGCCCCGGGGTACGCTTTACCTTAATGGTAGTGACTTGCCTTCTGGGCATGCGCATTTCGGTCGGTCCCGTCTCCAAGCGAAACCCTGCTTTGTCCCTGAGTCGAGCCGTACCGGTGTACCTCAAATGCGCGACTGCCGGGCTTTGCCTGGCCGGACAGCCGCGGAGCGGATGTCCCTACATGGGTTCGTCAAACAAATTGAATGAAGAAAAGCATCGGGGTTAGTCCCAACATCGAGACGCTGTTCGGCACGCGGGACGAGAATGTGCGCCTGCTGGAAGACGGGCTCAACATCACCATCAATCTGCGGTCGAACGCCATCGAACTCGAAGGCGCGGCCAACGACGTGGCTCGCGCCGAGCAGGTTTTCGCCGACTACGAGAGCCTGCAGCGCTCCGGCCACACCTTCAACAACGGCGACCTGAACAGCATGCTGCGCGTGCTGACTTCCGATCCCAACTCGACCCTGCGCGGCTTGGCCGATGCCGGGCGCCAGCGTTCGTTCGGCCGCCGCACCGTCCAGCCCAAGAGCAGCAACCAGCGCCGCTATCTCGAAGCCATCGAGAACGCACGACATGGTGTTCGGCATCGGCCCGGCCGGAACCGGCAAGACTTACCTCGCTGTGGCGATGGCGATTTCCGCGCTGCTGGCCAAGCGCGTGAACCGCATCATTCTGGCGCGTCCCGCGGTGGAAGCCGGCGAGCGCCTGGGATTTCTTGCCCGGCACGCTGCAGGACAAGATCGATCCTTACCTGCGCCCGCTCTACGACGCCTTGTATGACATGCTCGATCCGGAGAAGGTCGATCGCTATCTGGAGAAGAACGTCATCGAGATTGCGCCCATCGCCTTCATGCGCGGACGCACGCTGAACGATTCGTTCGTCATTCTCGACGAGGCGCAGAACACGACCTCCGAGCAGATGAAGATGTTCGTCACGCGCCTGGGCTTCAATTCGAAGGCGGTGATTACCGGCGACGTCACGCAGATCGACTTGCCCAACGCCCGCCGCAGCGGGTTGCTCGAGGCCATGGAAGTGCTGAAGAACGTGGAAGGGCTGGCCTTCGTGCACTTCGACGAAGCCGATGTGGTGCGCCATCATCTGGTGCAGCGCATCGTTCGCGCCTACGACGAGCACAAGACGCGCGTCGCCGAGCAGCAGATGCTCTTGCTGGCGGAGCCGAGGCATGCGGACGCAGCCAGCGCCGAAAAGCAGGCGGCAGCGGCTGCGGAAGAAGCAAAATGCGGCGTCGGCCGAAGCCAAGGGATAGACCTACAGATTCAGCAGGAGGGCCGCGACTGGGCCCTCCTGTTTGCTTTTGTGCCGCCGACCGGCTCGCCGCAGAAACCCGTGCACGGGCCAGAGAGAAGGACTTGATTATTCTGCAAAAGAAAGTCGCGGGCTTGAGCGAAGAGGCACTCGATCGCTTCGTGTTGCGCGCGCGCAAGGCCGCCGGCCTGCGGGGCCCGGTCAACGTCCTCGTGACCAGCAGCGCGGCCGTGCGCGCCCTGAATCGCCAGTTTCGCAGCCAGAACAAGGCCACCGACGTGTTGTCGTTTCCTTCCACGTCAGCTGCCTCGGAGTCTCGCAAACGACCGAAGCTGGCCGGCGAAATCGCGATCTCCGCCGATATCGCCCTCAAAAACTCCCTCCGCCTCGGTCACCCCGTGGCCCAGGAAATCAAGATCCTGGCGCTGCACGGAATCCTTCATCTGGCAGGCTTTGACCATGAGCGCGATAATGGTGAAATGGCGCGCAAAGAGGCGATATTGCGCCGGGCGCTCGGTCTGCCGGCTGCCTTGATCGAACGAGCCCAACGCGGCGCGGGTCCAACGCATGCAGAAGGCATCCTCGAAACCGGGGCGCGGCGCGATGCGTCCCGACCGGAGCGCGGAGGACGGCATGAATCTCGACATCGCCATTGCCATCGCGCTTCTTCTCCTGCTGGGACTGCTGACCCTGGTCTCCTACGTGGATCGCGTCTATCAGGAAGTCGGGAAATTCCTCTCCCGCGAATTCCAGGACAACATCGACGTCTTCGAGCAGAAGGTCGAACCCGAGCTGGGAGTCAGCCGCACCCGGGCCTCGCTGTCGATGGCCGTGCTCACGCAACTCACCATGGCAACGATTGCTGCTGCTGATTGGCTTCCTGGTGTTCAGCGACCAGTCCTGGGGCATCTACGAGATTCTGCAAGCGGCCATCAGCCTGATTCTGATCGTCATCGTGTGCAACCGCTTCCTGCCGTTCGTATTCTTCTCGCGCACCAAGGGGGAGTGGCTGATTCACTGGACCCTGGTCCTGAAGATCCTGATCTACCTGGTGATGCCGGTGACGATCGTGCTGGGCTTCCTGCAGTCGGTGGCCTCGCTGACCAAGCAGAACACCCGCGAACAGCCGGAGACCTCGGCCGAAGCAGTGGATGCGTTGATCGAAGCCGGCCAGGAAGAGGGCATTATTCAGGAGGGTGACCGCGACCTGATCCAGTCGGTAGTCGAATTCAGCGGCAAGACGGTGCGGGAGGCGATGAAGCCGCGTCCCCAGATGTTTGTCGTTCCCACTGACACCACGGTCGAGCGCTTCATCGAAATGCTGCGCACCAAGCACTACTCGCGCGTGCCAGTGTATGAAGGCAACATCCATAACATTAAGGGGATTGTCTACACGCAGGACGTGCTGCAGGTGCCCGACAGCGAAGCCCATGTGCGCGTTCTCGATACGATCATGCGGCGCGATGTCTATTTTGTTCCCGAGAGCAAGCTGGGAAGCGACCTGCTGCGCGAAATGCAGAAGCAGAACATCCGCATGGCCATTGTGGTCGATGAATACGGCGGCGTAGCCGGACTGGTCACCATCGAGGATCTGGTGGAAGAGATCGTGGGGGAAATCCGAGACGACCACGATAAGCCGGAGATCGTGCGGGAAGGCGAGCGCTCGTTCATCGTTTCCGGCGGCATGGACGTGGACCGGCTCGATGAGCTTTTCGGCAGCAAGCCGGAAGGGAAGGAATCGGCCACCATCGCGGGCCTGGTCAGTGAACTCGCCGGACGTATTCCGCGCAAGGGCGAGGTCGTGGAAGAAGACGGCCTGCGTTTCGAAGTCCTGGAGTCCACCGATCGCAAGGTCGAGCGGGTAAGAGTCACGGCCGTGCAGCCGCGGCAGCTGAAACTGATTTAGAAAGCTTCTAGCTTCTAGCTGCTCTAGCTAATCCCTTCGCAGTCAGGTTCGTCTGCACCTGACTAGAAAATACCCGTAAGATGAAGGAGCACCCAATCTCAATCGCTCCAAGCTAGCAGCTAGTAGCTAGAAGCTAGAAGCTGATTTCCTATGCCATTTCGCTCCGGTTTCGTTTGCATTCTCGGCCGCCCCAACGCGGGCAAGTCCACCTTGCTCAACGCCCTGGTGGGCGAAAAACTGGCGATCATTTCGCCCAAGCCTCAAACCACGCGAAACCGCATTCAAGGCGTTGTCCACGTCCCGAAGCGCAAGGGCAAGGGCGGCGGGCAAATCGTGCTGATCGACACCCCCGGGGTCCACAAGCCTGACAGTTCTCTAGGCCGCAAAATGATGGTCGAAGTGCGCGAGGCGCTGGAGGGCTGCGACCTGGTGCTGGTGATCATGGACGTTACCCGCAAGTTCGATCCCCGCGACCAGTTTGCGCTCGATTTGCTGCGGCGGCCCAAGACCAAGGCCTTTCTGATTCTGAACAAAGTTGACCTGATTCGCGAGAAGTCGAAACTGCTGCCGCTCATCGAGCAATACCGCAAGCTCTATGACTTCGCCGAAGTGATCCCGATCTCTGCGCTCAAGCGCAACGGCCTGGACACGCTGCTGGACATGGTGATCTCGGCTCTGCCCGCCGGGCCGGCCTATTTTCCTGAAGATCAAGTCACCGACCAGCCGGCGCGGTTCATGGCCGCCGAAATCATTCGCGAGCAACTCCTGCTGAATACCAGTGAAGAGATTCCCTATGCGACCACGGTGATCGTCGACAACTTTGAGGAAGGCGCGAGGCTCACCCGTATCGCAGCGACCATCTATTGCGAGCGCGACGGACAGAAGGGAATTCTGGTGGGCAAGGGCGGCCAGATGCTCAAGAAGATTGGCACCTCGGCCCGCTTGCAGATCGAGCGCATGTTAGGGACCAAAGTTTTTCTCGAACTCTACGTCAAAGCGGAACCGGGATGGCGGGATTCGCGCCGCTTTGTGGAAGAACTCGACTGGCGCCGGCAATTAGAGCACAGAATGCTGGAACCCAGGACGGAAGATCGCGCCGCACCCGCGCGCAGCATCGCCGGCGACCGTAACCCCACAGAAGACTGAGGTTGTGTTATGGTAGCGAACGCCCCAAATGAGGCGGCCATTGCCGGATTTGCGCCCTTGCGGCTAGAATCACAATAGGCCGCGCTCCAAGGGCGGATAGGGAACGAGCGATCCAATCATGGAATCTGGGGCTTCTTCCGAGGAACACATCCCGGAGTACGACTTCGATCCAGACAAGCTGAACCTGCGAGTGCGAGTCACGCTCGCAGCCGACCGGAAGTCCGTGGACCCGGTCGTGGAGCAGGTCATGGAGTTCGTCCGCGAGATGAAATGCGTGGATGGCAAGGAAGACGCCATTGAACTGGCCCTGCAGGAAGCGCTGGCCAATGCAGTGGTTCACGGCGCCAAGGAAGATCCCAGCAAAATCGTGGAGTGCCTGGTGGCTTGCGACGAGCAACGCGGCATCCTCATCATCGTGCGCGATCCCGGGCCGGGTTTTGATCCCCAGGCCATTCCCAGTTGCACGGTGGGCGAGAATCTCTATTCCAGTCACGGCCGCGGAATTTTCCTCATCAATCAACTCATGGATGAGGTGAAGTTCCACAAGAACGGCACCGAGATCCATATGGTGAAGCGGTAGTTTCTCCGCGGACGGCGCGCCGGGTGTGCTGCACGCGAATTCTCAGGCGGAGGACAACATTCCATGCGTAAGCAAAAAGGTTTTTCCCTGATCGAACTCCTGATCGTAGTCGCTATTATTCTGATTATTGCCGCAATCGCAATTCCCAACTTGCTACGGGCCCGCATGGCCGCCAACGAATCGTCCGCGGTAGCTTCCATCCGCACCATCAATACCGCGGAGATCACCTACAACTCGTCCTATCCGACCGTCGGCTACGCGGCCACGCTGGCCGCGCTCGGGGGAGCGGCTCCGTGCACGCCCAGTTCCACCGCCGCGTGCCTGATCGACAGTGTGCTGGCGGGGGGCAACAAGAGCGGATATAACTTCACGGCGATCGGCGCAGGCGGTCCTCCGGCAGTGCAGTACTATGCGACCGCGGTGCCCGTCAGTCTCAACCAGACGGGCATCCGCAGCTTCTGTTCTTTCGAAGATGCAGTGATCCGGGTGCAACCGACCGGCGCCGCGATCGCCAGCGAAGCCGCTTGCCAGGCGCTGCTGCCGCTCAACCAGTAGAGTGTTCCGATCTCGATACGCTCGCAGCCGATCCGCTGCTCGCCGAGTGATACCCTTGCAGGATGCCTCACGATTCTGACGCGGCCGCCCCGTCTCCCAGGCCTCCGCGATCCCGCTTGGCGGTTGTGTCTGCCCTTGTCCTCGGGCTGTTCCTCGGGGTGATGTTTGTCGGGTCGATTGGATCGCTGATGCTCTCGCGGAGTTCGGGACGAACGCTGCTGAGCCACTTGTGGTCGGCGGTGACCGGCAGAACCCTCACCATCGATGTAAGCCAGCCCACAGTCGTCGATCGCATTCAGCGCCTGCAGCGGCTGGAGACGGTGGTCTACACCATGGATAAGCTGGTGACCGGCGCGAAGGAGAATCCGGTCCTGCCGAATTTTCTGGCTGGAGATCGCCTCCTGATGTTGGTTCACGGAGAAGTTGTCGCTGGAATCGACTTCTCGAATCTGAAGTCGGGCGACGTGCGAGTCGATGGCAAGCAGATACGTTTGCATCTTCCCGCTCCCCAGATGTTCAGCACTCGGATCGACAGCGCGAAGACCCGGGTGTATTCCCGGCAAACCGGCCTGCTCGTACCCACCGATCCAGATCTGGAAACGCAAGTGCGCCAGGAGGCGGAACGTCAACTGCAAGAGGCTGCCATGGCCGACGGTATTTTGCGGAATGCCCAGCAGAATGCGGCTTCGACGATTAGGAGCTTGTTGCAGGGCCTGGGGTTCGAGAAGATTGAGTTTGACTGACGGAAGGTCTTGGCTCGTGTGCACGGCCCACTAGAAATTCTCAATGCGCGAAATCGCGCGGTTACAACAGTCGACTTCCGAATTGCCCGTCAACCAACCAGAACGTCGTTCAGTGACGGCAAACATGCATATCGTTGCCATTCTCGTTAGCCGATGATGCAGCCCCCTGGCAGGTGCTCGAACCGGCTGATGAATTGCTCGTCGGACGCATGGTTCTGCTCGGGAACGATGTGTGCGGCGAGCGTTGCGGAGCCGGCACCACGGGTTGAGTGGCCAGGCGGCTGTTGACTTGGCCATCAGCCAGGAATTATCGTTGCTTTTCGGCGCACGGGGCGCATCCAGTCCGCGGAAAGGGCCAAGCCCACCCAGCAGGAATTGCACGGCTACAATCTGACAAATCTTCTTTCTGCCTGGGGTGCGGACACAGGCCATGAACGGAAAGGAGATTTCCATGTCAAGGCAACTCCCGCCGAGTCCCAGTCTCGAACAACTCAAGAAACAAGCCAAGTCCCTGTTGAAGCGTCAGCAGGCCGCGGACTCCGCGGCTTTGACTCGCATTCGCGAGAACCATCCGCGCTGGAGAAACCTGTCGGAAAAACAGGTCGCCGCGTCGCCGTTCGCGCTTGCGGATGCGCAGCTGGTGATTGCGAGCGAATATGGATTCGCGTCCTGGTCCAAGCTGCAGTCTCATGTCAAAACGCTGGAAGCAGCCAGCTCGACTGCAGAGGCGGTCGCGTCTCTGCGCGATGCCGCTGGAAGAGGTGACCTCGCACGGCTCAATGCGCTGCTTGATGCGCATCCGGAGCTCATTGACGAGCGGGGCGGCGAGGGCGTGAGAACGCCGCTGCACCAGGCCGTCTTCGGCAACAGCGAGGCGGCAGTCAAGCTGCTGCTCGAGCGCGGCGCCAATCCCAACATCCGCTGCGAAGGTGACAACGCGTATCCGCTCCATTTCGCCGTGGAGAAGCATCGCCTCCCCATCATTCGTCTCCTGGTGGAACATGGGGCCGATACGATCGGCGACGGCGACTACCACGAACTGGGCGTGATCGGGTGGGCGACGGCGTGGGATTACATCCAGCCCAATCCCGAGATCGTTGCGTATCTGCTGGCGCACGGCGCGAGACACAATATCTTTTCCGCGGTCGCTATGGGCGAAGCAGAGGTGATTCGCGGGCTGGTCGCGCGCACGCCGAACGATCTCGAGCGGCGGATGAACGGAACGAGGATGCGCCGCATGCCGCTGCATCTTGCCGTCATCAAGAATCAACCCGTGTCGGTGACGACGCTGCTCGACCTCGGTGCTAATACGGAGTCGCTCGACGAAGCCGGCTTTTCTGCGCTCGATCTGGCGGCGCTCAACGGCAGGCACGACCTGGCAGAAGTGCTGCTGGAGCGTGGAGCGAAGGTGCGACTGCCGGCCGCGGTGGCTCTGCATCGAACCGCGGACGTCGAAACCCTGCTGCGGAGAGATCCCGGCACGCTGAAGCCCGGCGGACGATGGGGCCAATTTGATCCTTCGCGCCAGCGAACGCGCGCCGGGGGATGTGATCGAGACGCTGATCCGCAACGGGGCGTCGGTGAATGTGCACGACGATCCGAAGACCTCGATCGACTCGACCAGCGGGTACACACCGTTGCATGCGGCGGCGTGGCACGGGAACGTGAGCGCGATTGATGTGTTGATGAAGCACGGCGCTGATGTCCGCGCGCGCGAAGAGAAGTATCACGGCACGCCGGCCGGATGGGCCGACTACTCCGGTCACAAAGAAGCCCGCGACCTGATTCTGCGCGCGTCGATCGACATCATCGAGGCCATCCAATACGACATGGCGCCACGCGTCAAAGCCGTCCTGGAAGAAGACCCCGCAGCTTTGAACCGGGCTTTCCGCGACTACGGGCTGTTTCCCTGGGACGCTGAAGCATGGCACACTCCGCTGGCCTACGCCGTTACGCGCGGTCGTGAAGAGATCGTTCGACTGCTGATCGAGCGCGGCGCGGCTGAGACGTTACAGTCGCCCGACAGGCGAGACCCTGAGCGAGATCGCGGAAAAGTCGGGCCATCGAGAGATCGCACTGATTCTCCACGGAGCGGCGGGAAGGAACGAAGCCCGAAGCTAGATAACCTGCCGAATCTACCGTTGCGGATCGGATCTGTAATGCGAAGTCCGATTTTTCAGCAGCCCGCCAGAGAACAGGGAGGACCAGGAGAACTCTGCGGAATTGCACACCGTGTCGACCAGATTGGCCTGACAGGAACCGCCCTATTCGTAGCGCAATGCCTCAATCGGATCGAGACGTGACGCGCGGATGGCTGGAATCATGCCGCTGACCAATCCCACCAGCGCCAGGATTGCGGTAGAAACCAATACGCTGACTGGTGAAATGATGAGTCGAATGTCGCCCGCCTCTCCGTGCTGGGCCAGCGCACTGTAAAAGGTGAGATTCCCCACAGAGAAGGAAATGATGTAGGCGAGCACAATGCCTAAAAGGCCGCCCAAAAAGGTAATCGCGAGCGCTTCGGACAAGAACTGCAGGAGGATATCGAAGCGGCGGGCACCCAACGCCTTCTCCACCCCGATCTCGCGCGTTCGCTGGGTTACGCTCACCAGCATGATGTTCATGAGCCCGACGCCGCCAATCCCAAGAGTCAGAGTCCCAATAAAGGCAAGCATCACCTGCAGCGCCATCGTAATGATGCGGAATTGCGAAAGCTGCTCCATCATGCTGAAAACGAACAGAGCCCGCTTATCGTCGGAACGGAAATTGTGTTGTGCTGCCAGCGTATTGCGAACCGACTTCTCGACGCCTCCATAGTCGTAGCCGAGAAAATCCAACCAGATCATGTCGATGTAGTACGTATTGCGGAAGTCGCTCATGGTGGAAAAGGGATGTAGACGACGCGGTTGATACTGTTCTCGGTGCCTTCCTGGGGTCTGGGCTTAAGCACACCGATTACTTCGTAAGGAATGCCGCTGATACGAATCTTCTCGCCCAGGGGGAAACGGCCGGAAAATAGCTTTTCCTTGGATTCCGAGCCCAGCACACAGACACGCGCGCGCAGTTGCAAATCTTCGGCACTGTAGAAACGACCGAGATCCAGTTGCAGGTTCTGAATTTCCTGGAGCGCGGGATTGCCGCCATGAACGGTCCAAGTGTAAGAACGCCCCTCGTAGCTGACGGGCGCATCGTAAAACGATTCGGGAGTGATGCGGGTCACTTCCGGCACATTCACCACGACGCGATCAATGTCATCCCTGGTCAACCGGATACTGGTACCGGCCTTGTTTCCTCCGGCCTGCATCGACGTGCGCCCGCCCGCGATGCCCATCGCCTGCCATGCTGGCATAGCTCCTGAATATGTTGACGATGGCCGTTGAGAAACCCGTGCCATAGGCCAGCAACAGCACTACGGTGGCGATTCCCCAGGCCATACCCAGCATGGTAAGCGCACTTCGCTGACGGTTGTGCCTGAGCGATCCATACGCTTCCGAGAACACATCTTTCGCCTGGATCATTGCGTTACTCCTGACGAAGGGCTTCCACGGGCTGGAGCAAGGCCGCCCGCCGCGCGGGATAAAGTCCGGCGATAATGCCAGCCAGGGCAAGGCTGCCCATGGCGAGCGCAGCAGTCGCTGGATAGATGTGAGGCAATTCGAATCCATCGATCGGCGGCACAAGTCCGAATAGCTTGGTGGCCACGTAGGCTGCGCCCACGCCAATGGCGCCGCTGATTCCGGTAAGCATCAGCCCTTCCAGAAAGAACTGGAACAGGATGTTGCGTTTGGTAGCGCCCAAAGCCTTGCGCAGGCCGATCTCGCGGGTGCGCTCCGTTACCGACACCAGCATAATGTTGATCACTCCGATTGCGCCCAGACCGAGTGTCACCAGACCGACGGCTCCCAGGAACGTATCCATGGCATCGGAGATTTTGCCGACCATCTCGGCGCTGGCGATCGAGTCCCAATCGTCAAAGGCGTCGGGCGTCTCGGGATCGAAGTTATGGTTTCTTGCAACGATACTCGCGCACGGCTTTCTTGGCTTGCTCGTGCTGCTCCCGTGTAATCGGCTGGTAGGCTACATACTTGATCGCTTTTGCGTTGCCTGCTCCCTGCATCGGGAAATAGATAGCCATGGTGGTATAAGGCATGATCAGGCGCATGTTCTGGTCGTTGTTGTTCCCGTGACCGATCTTCTGCATCGTCCCAACCACCTCGAACGGCACGCCATTGATAAGGAGTGTGCTGCCTACGGCTGGCCGGCCGGGGAACAATATGCGCACAAATTCGCTTCCGATCACGCAGACATTGTGGCGCTCGCGTTCGTCGTTCCAATTCAAAGAGCGCCCCTGGTCGATCGGCTGGTAGCGAATGCCAGAGAACTGCGGCTCGGCGCCATCCACATAGCCGTTGCTGCTGCCATACTCGCTCACCAGGCGAAGGTCGCCGCGGTAGATTACCGGCGTGGCATTACGGACAAACGGCGAGTTGCGAATATCCAGATAGTCCTGGTAGTTCAGGTAGTACTGGCGAGACGAAAGCTGGCTGCCACCAACCGCCGGCACCCGTCCGTTGAAAATCTGCATGTAGTCTTCGCCGAAGCTCGCCATACTCTTCGCGGTTCCCGCGCGAAAACCCTCTCCTAATCCAACCAGGAGCAGCAGCGACCCCACTCCCCAGGCAATGCCAAACATGGTGAGGAAGGAGCGAAGTTTGTGCGTCCACATGGCACGCAACACCTCGCCGAAGCTGTCGACAAATCGCCTCATAACCGAAGCTACGAACATTCAGACCAACAAAGTTCCTATTTACTCCGATGTTCGCGCGTGGTCCGTACTGTTTGCTGTGATGCCCGATCACAGCTATCTTCATGTTGTCTGTTGTTGCTTGGCTTGCTCTGTACGGGCTAAGCATAGTGCTGGAGGGACTCGAATATCACAGGACCCACTGCGATGACAGCAAGCACTGGGGTGGCATGGCGGATTTCGTTGCATGACACGTCTGTCTGGGGAAGGAGTAGTTGGCGAAACATCCCCCGATTACACCAACAACCATTCCACAAGAGTCAGACTTGTTCGCGACTCTACTCCTTCGCCGCAATCCCCAACGCCTTCATCTTCCGGTAAAGATGGCTGCGCTCCAGACCCAGCACCTCCGCGGTGCGGGTGACGTTGCCGTGGTTCTGGTCGAGGGTCTTGAGGATGTAGTCGCGCTCGTAGGCGTCGCGCGCCTGGTGCAGGGTGGAGAATTCGCTCTTGGGCGCGCGCCGGCTGCCTTCGCGATAGACCAGCGGCGGCAGGTGCTTGCTGTCGAAGCGCGTGGTGGTGGGATTCATGATCACGATGCGCTCAATCACGTTGCGCAACTCGCGCACGTTGCCCGGCCAGGAGTAGCGCATGAGCACTTCGATGGCATCGTCGGTGATTTCCCGCGGACGGCGTCCGTAGGTCGCGGCCAGTTCTTTCAGAAAATGCCGCGTAAACAGCGGGATATCTTCCTTGCGCTCGCGCAGTGGCGGGACGAAGAAGGGAATCACATTGAGCCGGTAGAAAAGATCTTCCCGGAAGTTGCCGCGCGATATCTCCTCTTCCAGATCCTTATTCGTCGAAGCAATCACGCGCACGTCCACGGTGATCGTCTCGTCGCTTCCCACGGGCGTAAAGCGCTGCTCCTCCAGCGTGCGCAGCACCTTCGACTGCGTCTTCAGGCTCATGTCGCCGACTTCGTCGAGGAAGAGCGTTCCCCCGTGGGCCCTCTGGAACTTGCCTTCTTTGTCGGTGGCCGCTCCCAGGAAACGATCCCTTGCAGTGTCCAAACAGTTCGCTCTCGATCAGGTCTTCCGGAATCGCGGCGCAGTTCACCTCGACGAAGGTTTCGTCCTTGCGCAGGCTCTGGGCGTGGATCGCGTGGGCCACCAGTTCCTTGCCCGTGCCGGATTCGCCGTAGATCAAAACGCGGCCGTTGGTCGGAGCCATCAGGCCGATCTGCTGGCGCAGAGCCTTCATCGGGATGCTGTCGCCCACGATGATGCTCTTGACCTGCAACTGCTTCTTCAGGTCGACGTTCTCGCGGTGCAGCTTCTTCGACTCGATCGCGTTCTTGACCAGGATCAGATGTCTTTTCGAGCGAGAGCGGCTTTTCCAGGAAGTCGTAGGCGCCGAGTTTGGTGGCGCGCACCGCAGTCTCAATGGTGCCGTGGCCGGAGATCATGATGACTTCGGGAGGATTGTCGAATTCGCGAATCCTCGCCAAGGTCTCCAGGCCATCGATTCCCGGCAGCCAGATGTCGAGCAGCACCACGTCAAATGCGAGTCTTGCGCAGCAGGTCGAGGCACGCCTCGCCACTCTCGACCGACGAGGCGGAGTAGCCTTCGTCCGCCAGGATGCCGGCCAGGGATTCGCGAATTCCGGCTTCGTCGTCAACGATGAGGATGTTATGCATGCTGGACGGTGGTCACTGCTGGCGTGGGTTCCGGGACAACGGGAAGTTCAACGATGAAGCGGGTGCCGACGGGATGGTTCTCCTCCACGCGAATGGAACCATGGTGATCTTCCACGATGCGGCTCACGATGGCCAGGCCCAGGCCGGTGCCGCGTTTCTTGGTGGAGAAATAAGGCAGGAAGAGCTTCTCCTTGAGTTCGCGGGTCACGCCGTGGCCGGTGTCGGCCACGGTAATCTCCACCGCATCGCGGCTGGCCACCAGTGCGGTCGAAATCTCAATCTCCCGCACGACGGAGTCCTGCGACGCCTCGGCAGCGTTGTCCACGAGGTTGGCCACGGCGCGCTTGATCGCTTCGCTGTCCGCCATCACCTTGGGCAGATCGGAGGCCAGGGACGTGTGCACTTCAATTCCATCCAGCCTCCCGTTGAACATGGAGAGCGCGTTTTCGATGACTTCATTGATGTCGGCGGGCTGCGGCTTGGCCACGGGAAAGCGCGCGAGCGTGGAGAACTCGTCCACCAGCCGGCGCACGGTCTCGACCGCGCCGGCAATGGTTTCGGCGCAGGAACGCACCACGCCGAGCGATGCGGGATCGGCCGGCGTGGCCCGGTCCAGATGGCGTTGAATGCGCTCGGCCGACAGTGCGATGGGCGTGAGCGGATTCTTGATTTCGTGCGCGACGCGGCGCGCCACTTCCCGCCATGCGGCCTGCTTTTGCGCTTTCAGCAGGTCGGAGAGATCTTCGAAGACCACCACATACCCGGAGCGCTCGCCTTGATGTCGCAGGGTGGCGACGGTGACGGCGACGTTCAACGATACCCGGGGCAACTGCATCTCCATCTGGCTGGTGGTCATGCCCATGCGGTCGGCGCGTCGCAGCAGAGGCTCGAAATCCTCCAGAACCTCGGCCGGGAAGACATCCGCCAGCGACGCTCCCCGCAGAATCTGAGTGGCGCGGTCGTGTCCGGCATCGGGATGAAACATGCGCAGCAGGGCCTGATTGACGTGGGTCACGCGCCGCGCGGCATCCAGCGAGAGCACACCGGTAGGGATACTCTCGAGGATGGTTTCCATCTGGCGGCGGCGCTGGTCGAGTTCCGCGTTGGCCGCGCTCAAGTCGCGGCTGGAAGCCTCAATCTGCCGCCGGCTGCCTTCCAGGTCCTCCGCCATGCGGTTGAAGGAGCGCACCAGGTCGCCAATTTCGTCGGCGGCGCTGACGGCCACGCGATAGTCCAGCCGCCCGCGCGAGATCTCCTGGGTCGCCTCGGCCAGCGCGGAAAGCGGGCGCGTCACAATCTTCGAGAGGAATAGGGCAAGCCAGGTGGTGACGAACAGCACGATCATGGTGAGCAGCAGCAGCAGGCCCATGTAGGTGCGGCGCACCAGGCGCCGCTCGCGCGCCAGATCGTAATAGCGTTGCTGGCTGGCCTCGACCTGGTGCACCGTCTGCGAAAATTCCCGGGGAAGCGGAATCGCCACCAGAATCAACCCTCCCCCCGAAACCGGAGCGCTGCCCAGAGTGTAGTCAGTCTGCTGCCAGGTAAACTGAGCAGGATGTCCCGTGGCCGCCTCGGCCAGAGGCAGTTTCGACTTCAGGACTGGCCAGGGCGCGGGTGCATTGAAACTGGCTTCTGCGTTGTCATCCCGGAGCGCCAGCGCAAATCCGCCTTGCAGGGTCAGTTCATGATGCTGAAACTCGCTGACGACGCCGGAGAATCCGTGCCCGGAGAACGCGCGGTCGATCTCCGGAGACGCCGCAATGGCATCGGCTTCGGCCCGCGCGTTCTGCATGGCATAGCCGGCTAGCAGCGTAGCCATGGCATGCGTGTCGGCCCGCACCTCCTCGACCGGGGTCGAGAACCACTTGTCGATCGAGCGGTTCATCAATCCGTAGGCAAACCAGTACATCACCATCACCGGCAAGGACGACAGCAGAAGCGCGCCGGCCACCATGCGCGTGCGAAACTTCGAGCCCAGCACTCCCAGGCGCCGCTCGGCAAAAAGTTTCAGCAGGTTGCGCATCAGCACAAACGTGAGCGCGACGAACAGCAGGAAGATCAGCGCCGAGAGAGCCGCAAACACAACGATGTCCTGATTGTTTCCCGGACGCAGGAAAGTCAGGTCAAAGGCAGTTTGCGAAACCAGAATGGCCAGCAACAGAAAAACAGAAATCGCCAGCAGGATGATGACCTGCTTGCGGTGCGAGGTCTTCGGAGACGGGTTGGAGGCGGGTTGCGCCACTGGCATTCCAATTCCCGGCTGGTTCGTAACTCTAAACCGCCAGGATGTGCAAGTCATTATAGATGCACAAGCACAGGGGCAAGCTGCATTTGCCAGGCCAGGCTACTGTTCAGTAATCGAGTTGAAGCGTGTGGGACCGGGTCTTTGACCCGGTCAGGCGCGGAGCGCCGGGGGCTTGTTGCTGGGAAAGAGGCGAGCCGCTACCGACAAAAGCGCGGCCCTTCGGCCGCGGCCGGGTCAAAGACCCGGCCCCACACACGACCAGCGGGCCTGCGCTCAGTTTCCGCGATTTCGTTTGCCGGAGATCTCCTCAAACATGGCGTCGTAAGCGGGTTTGGGCTTGTAGGCGCGGTCAAAGGGCAGGGCCGCACCTCGCGTGCCGTGCGAGTGGGACCCGATCCAGGAGTATTTGTCGGTGAATCCCCAGGTTTGAATCGCGGTGCAGCCTGGATTCTGCAGGCACGCTCGGACCACGCCACGATAGACCTCTGCCTGGCGAATCAGGTCGTCGTTCCGGACCAGGCCACTCGGCGTCCAAGGGCAGGGATACGTCGAGTTCCGTGATGTGAACCTGAACCCCCAACGCCGTCAGGCGCGCGATATTGGCGGCGATCGTCTGCGAGTGTCGAGATCGAGGTGCGAGATGTGCAACTGCAGTCCGACGCCATCGATGGGGACGCCGCGGCGCTTGAAATCCTTCACCATCGCGTAGATCGCGTCGGACTTGCGGTTCAGCCCTTCGCCCCCGGCCTCGTTATAGAAAAGCAGCGCCTGCGGATCGGCCTCGTGCGCCCAGCGGAAAGCCTGCTCAATATATGCAGCCCTTGTTCTGACAGCCCGATGCCGGGCTGGTTGTACCAGGGGGAGTCCTTGAAGCGGCCGTTCTCATCCAGCGCCTCGTTCACCACATCCCAGGCGAACACCTGGCCAGCGTAGTGTTTCATCACGGTGGAGATGTGCTCTTGCAGCAGGTGAGACAACTGGGCGGGCGTGAAGTGGCCCTGCACCAGCCATTCGGGATTGTTGTGATCCCAAACCAGGCAATGCCCGCGTACTTTCATGCCATGAGCCTGCGCGAAGCGGACGACCTCATCGCCTTTGCGGAAGTCGAACGTGCCTGCGTTCTGGCGCACCGTCCACCACTTCATCGCATCTTCCGGCTCGACCATGTTGAATTCCCGAGCTCAAGGTTGCCGCGTAAGCGGCCTCGGAAAAAAGGCCGGGACGAACCGCCGCGCCCACCAACAATTGCGCCTGGTCGGCCGCCTGCCGCAACGGCCCGGCAGGCGTCACCGCGGTTGCGGTCAGAAACAAGAGGAGGAAGCGAATCTGGTGGCACCAACTTGGCATTGGGTGTGCCTCTGGGCGCGTAGAGTCGTACCCTCTACTTAACGCGCAGGCAGAAAACGCTGTAAAGGACATTCGTCACATTGGGGCTGTGATTTCCCACAATAGTGATTTGCCCACTCCAACGATAAGCCCGTGCATCTCGTTGTAGACCTGTACCAGCGCCGTGCGCGGGGCCGTGCTCATGGCCGAGGGAGGGTGAGCGGCGCCGCGGACGCCCGATTCGCCCGGCGGCGCCAGGTTCGCAGGCCTGGGTAGCGGCTGGCCAACCGCCGCTGCCAAGGCCTGCTGGAACAACTGTCGAATGTCCTCGTAATCCGTTTTCTCGGGCAGAATCTCGTGCCGGTCGAGAATGCGCCGCGTGTAGGCGTCCACGACGAAGACCGGATGATTGCCCGCATAGAGAAGAATCGAGTCGGCGGTCTCCGGCCCCACGCCGTTCAAACTGAGCAACTGTTCGCGAAGTTTGTCCGTCGGCTGGGCGAAGAGTTTGTCCAGCGATCCGCCGTATTTCTGGTCGAGAAAGGCGACGAACGTCTTGAGCCGCTTCGCTTTTTGGCGAAAATATCCGGAAGGTCGAATCAATCGTTCCAGCCGCGCCAGCCGCACGTCCCGGATTCCCTCGACGCTCAATAGATTCGTTGGCGTGTTGCGCAGATTGGCCAGCGCTCGTTCCACGTTGGTCCACGCGGTGTTCTGCGTCAGGTATGCCCCGACGATCACTTCGAAGGGCGTCTCGGCCGGCCACCAGTGCTGGGCTCCCCACGCTGCATAGAGGGCGCGATAGTACTGCACGAGTTCATTTTCTTTCTCTGTGCGCGAGGCGCGACAAGTTAAGAATTCCTTCATCCGAGTGTAATCGAGCGCGCTCGCCGGCGGTTGCGCGCACGCTGAGATCACCGTCTGAGGCTTACTGAAGTGCATGTACCTGGGCTGGCAGACCAGCCACCCGCCACGAGAAAACAGGCATTTGGCGTGGAGTTCAGCGGCCGCGCCGGTTTTGCGGGTGAAATTCCTCGTCAGGTCCAAGTACCAAAGTTACTGGTGCAGTAATCCGCTAGCGTTGACAATTTATGTCAACGCGAATGAGCTGCGTCTCTCCCAACGATGGGCAGCCGTTTGCGCCATGCCTGCACAAGTGCGAGGCATCGTTCCACCCACGTGGATAGGAGATCTGCGTATGTCTCAACGGCTGGGTGACCTTCTCGTCAAAGAGAAGATCATTACCCCAGAGCAGTTGGAACAAGCGAAGAAGGCCCAGAAG
This sequence comes from Terriglobia bacterium, assembly GCA_963816025.1. Lineage (GTDB taxonomy): Bacteria > Acidobacteriota > Terriglobia > Terriglobales > Acidobacteriaceae > JAIQFF01. The sequence goes on along the minus strand of CAWFJA010000002.1, from coordinate 18,626 downwards.
GAGCAGAGCTGTCGCCTGGGGTCCGCCCTGGTGAAGCTCGGCTTCCTCACGGACGAAGACGTCACCAATTTTCTCTCCCGCCAATATGGCGTTCCCGCCATCAACCTTTCCTACTTTGAAATTGACCCTGCCGTCGTCAAGCTGATTCCCTTCGAGACCGCCAAGCGCTACCAGATTCTTCCGCTGAGCCGCGTGGGCGCGTCGCTCACCATCGCGATGGTCGACCCGACGAACGTGTTCGCGATGGACGACATCAAGTTCATGACCGGCTTCAATATCGAGCCGGTCGTGGCCTCGGAAAGCTCCATCCTGACGGGGATCGAAAAGGCTTACGGCTCGCACCAATCAAGAAGATCTTGAGACCGTGATGCAGTCGATGTCGGAGATGGGCGACAGCGACGTCGAACTGCAGTCCGAAGAGCAGCAGATGGAGCTGGCCGAACTGGAGAAAGCGGCCGACGAAGCTCCTGTCGTCAAGCTGGTCAACGTGGTTCTGGGCGATGCGGTGAAGCGGGGCGCCAGCGACATTCACATCGAGCCTTACGAAAAGGAATTCCGCGTCCGGTTCCGCATTGACGGCGTACTGCAGTCCATCATGTCGCCGCCGCTGAAGTTGAAGGACGCCATCACCTCCCGCCTGAAGATCATGTCGAAGCTCGACATCAGCGAGAAGCGCCTGCCGCAGGATGGCCGCATCATGCTGAAGATGAATATCGGCGGCCGCAAAAAGCAGCTCGATTTCCGCGTCAGCACGCTGCCCACGCTTGTGGGGCGAGAAGATCGTGCTCCGCTTGCTCGACAAAGAGAACCTGCGCCTCGACATGACCAAGCTCGGCTTCGAGCCCGAGTCGCTGGTGAAATTCGAGAAGGCCATTCTGAAGCCGTACGGCATGGTGCTGGTCACGGGACCGACGGGATCGGGCAAAACCAACACGCTCTATTCCGCGATTTCGCGCCTCAACCAGCCCGACACCAACATCATGACCGCGGAAGATCCGGTCGAGTTCCAGTTGGGCGGCGTCAACCAGGTGCAGATGAAGGAGCAGATCGGGTTGAACTTTGCCGCCGCTCTGCGCTCCTTCCTGCGGCAAGACCCCAACATCATTCTGGTCGGCGAAATCCGAGACTTTGAAACCGCCGAAATTGCCATCAAGGCCGCGCTCACGGGCCACCTGGTGCTCTCCACGCTGCACACCAACGGCGCGCCGGAAACCATTACCCGCCTGATGAACATGGGTATTGAACCGTTCCTGGTGGCGACTTCGGTCCACCTCATCTGCGCCCAGCGCCTGGTGCGCCGCATTTGCAAGGACTGCACCGAGGTGATGGATGTGCCGGTGCAGACGCTGATTGATGCAGGTTTCACCCCCGACGAAGCCAAGACGGTGAAGATTCAGAAGGGCAAGGGCTGCGGCGTCTGCAACAACACCGGATACAAGGGCCGCTGCGGCCTGTATGAAGTCATGGAGGTGGACGACGAGATTCGGGAACTGGTTCTGGTCGGAGCTTCGGCCGTGGAGTTGAAAAAGAAGGCCATCGAGCGCGGCATGATTACGCTGCGCCGGAGTGGATTGATCAAGGTTGCAGCGGGAATGACCACGCTCGAGGAAGTGGCCCGCGAAACCATTCATTGATTTGAAGCAGCAACCTGAAAGGGAAGGATTCTTGCCATGGGTTTGTCGTTAAGCGATCTGCTCAAGAGAATGCTGGAGATGAACGGCAGCGACCTGCACATCACCACCAACTCGCCGCCCCAGATTCGTGTGCATGGCCACCTGGTGCCGCTCGATCTGCCGCAGATGACGCCGGCCGAGACCAAGCAACTGGCCTACAGCGTCATGACCGATTCCCAGAAGCACCGCTTTGAAGAAAGCCTGGAACTGGACTTCTCCTTCGGATTGAAGGGGCTGGCCCGCTTCCGTGCCAACGTCTTCAACCAGCGCGGAGCCACCGCCGCGGTCTTCCGTCTGATTCCGTTTGAGATCAAGTCGTTCAACCAGCTCGGTCTGGCACCCGTCGTCAGCAAGATGTGCGACAAGCCGCGCGGCCTGGTGCTGGTCACGGGACCGACCGGATCCGGCAAATCCACCACCCTCGCGGCCATGATCGACAAGATCAACAGCGAGCGCCACGATCACATTCTTACCATCGAGGACCCGATCGAGTTCGTGCACATGAACAAGAACTGCGTGGTCAACCAGCGCGAACTGCACGCCGATACCAAGAGCTTCACCGACGCGTTACGCGCCGCGCTTCGTGAAGATCCCGACGTCGTGCTGATCGGCGAAATGCGCGATCTGGAAACCATCGAGTCGGCCCTGCGCATCGCCGAAACCGGTCACTTGACCTTCGGCACGCTGCACACCAACTCGGCGACTTCGACCATCAACCGTATCATCGACGTCTTCCCGGCGCACCAGCAGCCGCAGATTCGCGCCCAGCTGTCGCTGGTGCTGGAAGGCATCATGTGTCAAAGCCTGTTGCCGAACATCAACGGCAAAGGCCGCGCCATGATCATGGAGATTCTGGTGCCCAACGCGGCCGTGCGCAACCTGATCCGCGAAGACAAGATTCACCAGATTTATTCCTCCATGCAGTCCGGACAGGAAAAATTTGGGATGCAGACCTTTAACCAGTCGCTGGCCACCGCTTATTTCCAGAAGCAGATTTCCCTGGAAGTGGCCATGGCGCGGTCCAGCAATGTGGACGAGTTGCAGGAAATGATCAACCGCGGAGCCAGCTTGCTGACCCGGCCGACCACGGCCGGAACGACTCTGGCCCGAGGAGCCGCTCCGTCCAAGCACTAGCTGAGAGGGTAGCGTTCAACATTTGAACGAGCACAGGTTTCACGCAGCAGGTACGTCAGTGAGGAGAAGCTAAACCATGCCAGTCTTTACATTTTCCGGCAAGGACGCATCCGGACAGAAGATTTCCGGGGAGCGAATGGCGGCGAACAAGCAGTCGTTGGCGCAGGCGTTGCGGCGCGAGCGCATCACGCCGGGCGCGATTCGCGAAAAAGGCAAAGAATTCTCGATGCCCACGTTCGGTTCGGGCAAGGTCGCGACCAAGGACATCGCGATCTTCTTTCGCCAGTTCTCGGTCATGATCGATGCCGGCCTGCCGCTGGTGCAGTGTCTGGAAATCCTGGCGGCCAACCAGGAGAACCAGGCATTCCAGAAGACGCTGACCGGCGTGCGGACCACGGTGGAAGGCGGCGCCACGCTGGCCAACGCCATGCGCCAGTATCCCGTGGTCTTCGACGACCTCACCACCAACATGATCGAGGCCGGTGAAACCGGCGGTATTCTCGACATCATTCTGCAACGCCTGGCCACCTACGTGGAAAAAGCCGTGCGCCTGAAGGTCGGCGGTGAAATCCGCGCTGATCTACCCCGTCGCCGTCGTCAGCATGGCGGTGTTGATCGTCGGCGCGCTGCTCAAATGGGTGGTGCCGATCTTCGCCAACCTGTTTGCCGGACTGGGCGTCACCCTGCCGTCTGCCGACTCGGATCGTCATGGGGCTGAGCGCGTTCGTGCAGACGTTCTGGTGGATGGTCTTCGTGGGCGGCTTCGGCCTGTTCTTCGGAATCAAGCAGATGCGCAAGCATCCGCGCGGCCGCTACTACTTCGACAAGATGCTGCTCCATATCCCCGTGATCGGGTCGCTGCTGCGCAAGATTGCCGTGGGCCGCTTCACCCGTACTCTGGGCACGCTGATCACTTCCGGTGTACCGATCCTGGAAGGCTTGACCATTACCGCCAAGACCTCGGGCAACGCCGTGCTGGAAGAGGCGCTGATGAAGGTGCGCAAGGCCATCGAAGAAGGCCGCACCATCGTCGATCCGTTGCGCGAGTGCGGCGTGTTTCCCAACATGGTGACGCAGATGATCGGCGTGGGCGAAGCGACCGGCGCCATGGACTCGATGCTGCAGAAGATTGCCGACTTCTACGAAGAGGAAGTCGACGCCGCCACCAAAGACATGCTGGCCATGTTGGAGCCGGTCATCATCGGAATCCTGGGCGTCATGATCGGCGGCATCGTGATTTCGCTCTACATGCCGCTGTTTGCCATGATCGCCAAGCTGGCGGGCTAGAGAAAACTGGTCTTGGGTCATAGGTGTCAGGTCTTTGGCGCAACTCCTGACACCTGGAACCTGCCCAAGACCCACGACCGAGATTCGAAGACCTGGGACCGCGATGCAATCGACGTTCGACGAGCGCAATTGGCTGGTATGGCTGGTTCGGGTCCGCATTTTTATCCTGACCCTGCTGCTGGCGATTGAGCTGGCGGTCGCCCAGTTCAGTCCGGCGCCGCTGCCCATGCGGCTGTTCGTCAGTACCATCCTTTTCTGGTTCAGCCTTTCGCTGTTTTACGTGCTTCTGCTCTCCTTCTGGCAGGAGCACCGGCTGCAGGCCTCCCTGCAGGTTCTGACCGATCTGATTCTGGTCAGCCTGGTCATCCACGAAACCGGAGGATGGGACAGTTCGCTCAACTTCCTCTATCCGCTGGTCATCATTGTCGCCAGCGTGCTGCTGCCGCGGGTGTGGGCGCAACTGGTGGCCGCTCTGGCCTTCATTCTTTACGGCACCGTGCTGGAACTGAACTACTATGGCGTGGTGCCTTCCTACTACCACGACTCATCCCGGCCTGAAGGCGCTGCAGGCCATCATCTTCGTCAACCTGTTTGCTTTTCTGGCGGTGGCGTACCTGGCGGGCCTGCTCACCGCGAAACTGCGGCAGGTGGGCGTACAACTGAAGGACACCAGCGGCGCGCTGGAAAGCCTGCAGGCGCTGCACGAAAACATCATTCACTCCATCAGCAGCGGGCTGATCACCACCGGTCTGGACGGACGGATTACGCTGGTCAACGCCGCCGCCCAACGGCTCCTGGAGCGCACCCCGGCAGAACTGGTGGGTACGCCGGTGCAGCCGCTTTTTCTGGATCCTTTGCCCACCGTGGAATCGCAGCACACCCACGGGGAAGTGCGCTTTGATGCGCCCACAAAATTCCGCAAGACCGTGCGCGTCCGGGTAACCGCCTTGACCGTGCCGGAGCGTGGGGAACTGGGCTACGTCTATGTGCTCGACGATCTCACCGAGATTCGACGCCTGGAGCGCGAAGTGCGCATGCAGGACCGGCTGGCCGCGGTCGGCCGCCTGGCCGCGGCCATCGCCCACGAAATCCGCAATCCGCTGACTTCCATTGCCGGCTCGGTCAGCATGCTTTCTGGCGTTCCCGAGATGAACGAGGATCACCGCCGCCTGCTCGACATCGTAACCCGCGAGTCCCAGCGGCTGAACGGCATCATCACCGACTTCCTGGCCTACTCGCGCACCAAGCAATATCACTTCGACAGCGTGGACCTGATCCAACTCGTCGAAGACACGTTGACGCTCATGGATCATCGCATGACGGCGGAGAAAACCGGCATCACCATCGAGCGCCGGTTCGCTGTCCACCAGGCCTTCACCTTCGCCGACGGCGACAAGCTCAAGCAGGTGTTTTGGAATTTCTGTGAGAATGCCGTGCGCGCCATGAAAGGCGGAGGCACCCTGACGGTCACGATCGAAGCTCTGGGAGAGGATTGGCAGGTTGGGTTCACCGACACCGGAGCGGGCATGACCCCGCAGCAAATCGAAAAAATCTTCGAGCCTTTCCAGTCCAACTTCGAGGGCGGCACCGGGCTGGGGCTGGCGATCGTCTACCAGATCGTGCAGGCGCATGAAGGCAAGGTTTGGGCGCGTTCCAAGCCAGGGCAGGGAACCACGTTCGTTCTGCGCTTGCGCCGCCTCGAGGCCGAACGGTCAGCCTCCTCGAATGGCAGTGCGGGCGCTGCGGCGGATAAGGCTAAGGTGCTGGTCGCGGCCTCGGCCGGAGGAGGTTTGCGTGGCTAACATCCTGGTTTGCGACGACGAACGCTCCATCTGCGAAATGCTCGACATCTCGCTGCGCCGCGAAGGACACCGGGTGGAGACGGTGCAAGCGGGGCAGCCGGCGAAAAACAAGATCGACGGCGCGCTCTACGACGTCATCATCACCGATATCAAGATGCCGAACATCGACGGCATCGAAGTGCTGCGCCACGCCCACCGGGTTTCGCCCGACTCCGCCGTCATCCTGATCACGGCGGTCGACGACTACGAGGCCGCGGTGCAGGCGGTCAAAGCGGGAGGCGCCACCGACTACATCCGCAAAAGTCCCGGACTGGTCGACGAAATCAAGCTGGCCATCAATCGCGCGGTCGAGAAACTCAACCTCAGCAAACAGAACTTCGCGCTGCGCCGCGATGCCGCCACCCGCAATTCGCTCGACAACATCATTGGCTCCAGTGCCGCCATGGAGAAGCTCAAGCAGACGGTGCGCACCGTCGCCTCCACCGCCAGCACGGTTCTGATCCACGGCGAAAGCGGGACGGGTAAAGAACTCGTCGCGCGCGCTGTCCACGTCTGCTCGCCGCGGGCGACCGATGCCTTCGTTTCCGTCAACTGCGGCGCCTTCCCGGAAACTCTGCTGGAAAGCGAACTGTTCGGCTACCTGAAAGGCGCCTTCACCGGGGCCAACCAGAACAAGCGCGGACTGTTCGAAGTCGCCGACGGCGGCACCATCTTCCTCGACGAAATCAGCGAAATGACTCTGGCCATGCAGGTCAAACTCTTGCGCGTCCTGCAGGAGCGCACGGTGCGTCCGGTGGGCAGCACCAGCGAAATCTCCATCGACGTGCGCGTGATCGCCGCCACCAACCGCGATCTCGACAAAGCTGTCGCCGAAAACTTGTTTCGCGAGGACCTGTACTACCGCTTGAACGTGATCCCCATTCGCGTGCCTCCGCTGCGCGAGCGCCGGGAAGACATTCCGCTGCTGGTGAACCACTTCCTGAAAAAGTACGCCAGCGCCGCGGGCCGCAGCATCCTGCGGGTCAACGCTCCGTCGCTCGATTCCCTGTGCGGCTACGAGTGGCCGGGAAACGTGCGCCAGCTGGAGAACACGGTCGAGCGGGCCGTCGCTCTTGAAACCACCGACGAACTCCATGTCGAGCTTCCCGCGGAACGCCCCAAGGCGCGCGCCGCGGCAGCCTCAGCCGGCGGCGGAACTCTGCCGGAAATCGGTGGAGACGTGGCCCTTCCCGAAGGCATGGGCATGGAAAGCTACGTGGCGGGTATCGAACGTTCCCTGCTGCAGAATGCGCTCAACCAGAGCGGCGGCGTGCAGACCAAGGCCGCCGACGTGCTTGGCATCTCCTACCGGTCGTTCCGGCATTTGATGAAGAAGTACGGGCTGTAGAAAAGCAGCTTCTGGCTTCTAGCTCCTAGCTTCTAGCTAACCCAGCACAAAGCCTCGCCCCTTTCATTGGAATGGACGTCCCGGAGCCAAATGTCGTGGACACCAACTGAGACCAGCAAGGCGGGGTACAAGCTAGAAGCTAGAAGCTAGAAGCTAGCAGCTAGCAGCTAGCAGCTCATAGCTCGAAGCTAGCTTTTCTTCAACTGCTGCTTCCACCCCAGCACCCGCGCCTTCGCCCCTTCCGCCTCCGCCTCGGGAATCATCCCTTTCTTCTGATACAGCACCGACAGGCTGGTGTGCGCCAGCACGTCGTCGGGATCGATTTCCGCCAACCGCTGTGCGACCGCAATGGCCTCGTCATAGCGCTGCAGGTCCTGCAGAGCGCGCGCCAGGCCGTGCATGGCCTCGGTAAAGGTCGGATCGGCGGCCAGCGATTCCTGAAAGGCAGCGACGGCCTTGTCCAGGTGTCCATCCGCCATCAGGTCCAGCGCGGCGTAGTAGTGGTCTTCGGCTTTTTGGCGGGCGTTCGGGTCAGGCATTCGTGGAAATCCCAAGCGGAGACTGGATTCTAACATGCGCAGCGAGTACATTCGACGGCTGTTGAGCCGGGAGAAGCAGTTCGAAGATCTTTACCACGAAGGCCACGAAGTCACACGAAGGAAACGGCTGCAGATCAAGTCCTTCGTGACACTTCGTGCCCTCCGTGGTTCACTTGCTTCCTCTCCCACCGCGCCCATTGACTCTGCAGGTATCATGGCTGCATGCGCCACAAGCTTCGTTTTCTCTGGAATGCCACCAAGGGCCATCGCCTGGCCCCATGGCGCAGCCCCTATCTCCTGTGGCGGATCGAAACCTACACCGGCGTGAAGATGACGCAGATCGGGTTCCTGGAATTTTGGGAATTTATGTGGCGTGAGCGGCGTGATCTTTGGCACTTCCTGCGGTGGACGAGCGACATGGAGCGCTACGTACATCCCAGACCGAAGAATTCGTAAGTTCAGTTCTCAGTTCTCAGTTCTCAGTTCTCAGTTCTCAGTTCTCAGTTCTCAGTTCTCAGTTCTCAGTTCTCAGTTCTCAGTTCTCAGTTCTCAGTTCTCAGTTCTCAGTTCTCAGTTCCTCTCTCATTCCAGTTCTCAGTTCTCAGAGTGGATGCCCACGATGGTTTTACGGATGCACCATTCCGGGAATTCAACAACAATTTTAGGAGTTTGTCGTCTTGCCGTCACAGCGATGGCGCGGTCTGTGTGCGACTCTTTGTGGGGTGATCTAATGGGCGAATCTTACAGGGACTTGATCGCGTGGCAAAGAGCGATGAGGCTGGTTACCGGAGTCTATGACGCAACGCGTCGGTTTCCACGAGACGAGATGTATGGGCTGACCAACCAACTTCGAAGAGCCGCCGTATCGATCCCGAGCAACATTGCAGAAGGCCAAGCGCGATTCTCACCGAAGGAGTTCCATCACTTTCTGAGTCTCTCCCGTGGATCCCTCGCAGAAATCGAGACACAACTGATCATCGCGCAAAATCTCGGGTACCTGCTGCCAAGACAGAATCAGTCCCTGCTCGCCGAAGCAGCCGAGTTGGGCCGAATTCTCAATGGTCTGATTGCGTCAATCAAGCGCGCCGCCTGAGCGTGCAATCGAGGGCGGTTGTCGTAGTCTTTTCTGAGAACTGAGAACTGGGAGAACTGCTGCACGCCCCTTTGCCGGCTGCCGCGGCTTCCCCGAGAAGGATGCTGACTTCGCTGCCCTTGCCGGCGCCCGTCACCTGCGCCGCCGCTGCGCGGTTGGCCACGATCTCAAGGTAGCCCATGCTTCCGACAATGCCGAAGACTTCCCCCGGCGCGCCCTCCGCATAGGCCTTGCGGATGTCCGTGATCTCGCGGCTTCCCACCACAATCTTGAATGCCGCAGGTTTGGCCGCAAACAGCGCAGGAGCGTCTTCCGGCGTCACGTTGGTGATCAGGTTGCCGAAGCGGTCGACTTTTAGCACCACACCGCGCAGGCGGCCTTCGCCAGTGGCCTTGGGCCGAGGCGCGGCAAAGCGCACGTAATCTTCGATCTCATCTCCGAACTTGTGCGAATCAACTTGCTTCGCCAAATAGGCTGCCACCGGGGCAAACACATCGCGGGCGTGAAACGTGTTGCTCACCGGCATACGGAAATAATGCTCGGACGTGATGTGCCGGACGTGAATGCGTTCTTCCCGGGCATAGACCATCGAGAGCACGCCATTATCGGGCGCGACAAAATGATATCCGTCGCTCGAGGCCAGAATCGGCCGGCGCGTTGTGCCCACACCAGGATCCACCACAACCATGTGGATGGTCCCATTCGGGAAATAGGAGTACGCCTGCGAAATGGCCAGAGCGCCATCGAGCACGTCGAAGGCCTGCACGGCATGCGAGATATCTACGATCTGGACGTCGGGAACAATGTCGACAATGACGCCCTTCATGGCGCCCACAAAATGATCGTTGGTTCCAAAATCGGTAGTAAGAGTGATGATCGGACGATATGCCAACTTTTCCTCGCTGGAAGACAAGATTCTCGGTACAGCGAAGTTAATTTGCAGGGAACCTGTGCGTCAAGGCACGGAGGTAATGGGGGAACGGAGCACGGACCGTGAGGTTCTGAAGGTAATCGAGATTTTTCGTCAATTGAGACGCATCATTTTCGCTGAGTCAACTGCCAAATTGTAAGGCAGCCTGCGCCCGCGTAGAATCCCACATGACCAAACAGAGGGTTTATGGCGATTCGCGTTCATCTTGCGGCGTCGCTTCTTTTCGCGACGGTCACGCTATCGGCTCAGACCACCCCTGCGCCTACGCCAAACGCGAACCACATCCAAACGCCCGCCCAGACCCTTCTTGGGCAAGGGAGGGGCGTCGATCACGTCGGTGTTGGAGTCCGTGACCTCGCCCAAGCACAACACGACTACGAACAGATTGGGTTCAAAGTCAGCAAGGGTGGCCACTTTCCGGGAGGGCTTTCCAATTCCATCGTCGCTCTTCAAAATAACAGCTATCTCGAACTGCTCTCGGTCAGCGCAAACACGTCAAGCAAGCAAGGTGATGATTCCGAGATTGCTGATTTCTTGAAGCGGCACGAAGGCGCTATGTTCCTGGGCATCAACGTTGCGTCTGCCAAAGCAGCGGTGGACTACCTGAAAGCTCAGAACTTCGATGTGACTGGCCCCGACCCCGGCAGCATCATGAACGAGGGTGAGACCACACCGCCTCCCCCGATGTGGTACAGCGTGGGCACTGCTGACAAGCCAGCAACGGGCAAGAAGGGATTCACCATACCTATTTTCTTGATCGAATACCTTTCCACCAATTGGACGGACAAGGCCCGCGCTGAGGGGCGGATGGATCATCCCAACACAGCTATGGGCATTCACGCAGCATGGTTTGCCGTGCACGACGCTGAGGCACAGCTGCGCACACTTCGAGATGCTGGACTCGAAGTCGGTGAATCCCGTGAGGCGAAGTTTCTCGGTGCCCACGGACGGGAAGTAAAGGCTGGTCAGGGAGTGCTATTGCTTCTGGAATCGAGCGACAAGAACGGCCTGCTTACAAAGTATCTATCCGATCATGACGAAGGACTAATCGGCCTCAGCATCGAAGTGGCCTTTCTGGGAAAGGCCCGCCAATTGGCTGAGTCCAGCACGGGAAGAAAGCTGGAAACCTACAAAGGGTTCTATGGCGCGAGCTTTCTGCTACCCCCGGAAGTTACACATGGGGTGTGGCTGGAGATGTACCAGCCAAACGAACTGTTGCACTGAAAACATCTAAGATGCCCATGACTGCCGCTAACAGGCGTGGCTGTTGAAAAACTCCTGTTTTGTCAAAACAGCCGGATTTCTTGAGATAGAAAATGTCTTACCAAAACCGAGATCGTCGTTTGTCGAGCTTCCTGTTGCTAAGTTTTTTCGACCATTTTCTGGCAAGTCAGTTTTTCAACAGCCACAGGCGATTTCACTCAAAACCCCGGTTCCAATCGTCGTGCCCGAACCTCTTGTTGAATGCTTGCTTTTTCACGAAGCAGAATCGTCAGGGTGCCGATGATTCCGCCGACGAAACCCAGTAACAGAGCTGCTATGAGACTGCATACTATCTTGATCATTTCGCCTCACCATGCCGGAACTTCATTCAAATTGTAGACACCACGGCTCGAAAAAGGCGGGGCAATGCTGGTCTGTCTTGGTTGATTTCCGCTAGCAGGCGATTTCGCTCAGATTTCGACTGCTTTCGATTCACTTCACAGCCTAAAGCGTTTGAAGCTGCTCGCAAAGATGAGTGCAATGGGGATCCTTTCCACAATTACCGCCGTTGCCGAAAATCCGATACAATCCGCCCACTAGGAGCCCATCGGGTTTCCCGGTCGCATCGCGGACGTCATAGTGATCATCATCAGAGGTTCCCATGCCCAAGCTGAGACCGAGCAAGGCAGTGCCGCGCACCGAACGACCGCAGATTCCTGATTACGGAATCAGCAAAAGCAAAATCGGTTTGTTGCCGTGGAAGTGGGCGGTGAAGAACCTCGCTGCATCTCGCGAGTACTGGATCGTGACCGTACGGCCCGATGCCCGGCCCCACGCCATGATCATCTGGGGCTTGTGGTTCGACGGTGCATTTTGGTTTGGCACAGGCAGCAAGACGCAAAAGGCGCGAAACCTGGCGAAAAACCCAAACTGCATTGTGGGCACGCAGAATGCTGCTGAGGCGGTAATTCTCGAAGGTATCGCCGAACGGATCACCGACGCAGCTCTTCGGAAGAGGCTGGAACCAACATCGCTCCGCAAGTATGGAATGAGCGGCGGGGACGGCTCTGAACCCTTCTATCGCGTGCGCCCAACCCGTATATTTGGTCTCATCGAAAAGAGCTTTCCGAAAACTGCTACCCGCTGGACATTCGATTGAGGTCAGTGAGGGGAAAAGCGATTTTCACCAGCCGTTCGAATTGCTGAAGGAATTGCAGCGTCATTCCGCCGCCGTTGCTGCGCGTCCCAGCCGAGTGGATGCCTTGGAACCAGCCATCCTGCGCGGCTGGACGATTATGCTTCATCTCTAGCAATCTTGCCGGACGCAGGCTCGCTCGGATAGTTGAAGAAGAGCTGATTGCCGTCGGGATCATCGACCACCAGGAGCCGGTAGCCCCACGAACCCTCCTTGACCGGAACGCCCTTGGCCTCGAGTTCCGCGCGCAGCGCGTCCAACGCGGCGACCGCAGCCTCGCGCGTCTCCGGCTCGACGTTCAGGGAAATGAACATCAGCCCCTTGCCAATCTTCTCCGGCCACGTGTCGGCCAGGATAAGCGCGCAGCCCTGCCGGTCGACCTGTGCGACGTCGCGCTCTGCCGTCCTCGTCGTAGCGCCAGGGGCTCGTGAAGCCGAGCCGGTCAACGTAAAAGCGGAGCGAGGCCTCGACGTCCTTGACGTGCAGGACGGGGCGCGCGAACCAGTCTGTCATAGGCTATATATCCTCGAATGAAAAGAACTTCTTCCCCGTTGCACTCATCGGCATGAAATGCGCCATTGCCTACTCGTATCTCAGCGCTTCAATCGGATTCATCCGCGACGCCTTCAGGGCAGGGAAGAATCCTGAGACGATTCCCACCATCGACAGAATCACGAACGAGATGATCATCACGCTCATCGAAGCGTGCAGGAAGATCGCGCCCTTCATGGTCGGCGGTCTTGTAGAACTCGTCGTACAGCGGCATGGGCGGAATCACCCAGGTCAGAAACTCGGCCACCGCCATGCCGATCATCCCGCCGACAAACGTCAGCACCAGCGCCTCCAGCAGAAACTGCACCAGAATGTGCCGCGGGCCGCGCGCCAATCGCCTTGCGCAGCCCGATTTCGCGCGTCCGCTCGGTCACCGACACCAGCATGATGTTCATCACGCCGATGCCGCCCACGGCCAGCGTGACCACGCCAATCAGTCCCAGCACGGCCTGCAATCCGTAGGAAAACGCGTTGATCATGGCGCGGTCTTCGATGGTGTCCCACTCCGGCGTGGCCTTTTCGTCCTTGGGATCGAAGTGGTGCCGCCGCGCGATCACCTCGCGCACCGCCATGAGCGCCTTCTTGTTCAGTTCCGGCGCAGTCGGCTGAATGATGATCTCGTCGGGATCGCGAATGTTCTTCAGATCGCGCATCAGCGCGAAAGGAATGAACCCATTCTCGTTGTCCGGACCCTGGTACATCGAGTCCTGAATCTTGTTGCGCATGGTGCCGATCACTTCAAAATCCAGCCCGCCAATCTCAACGTGCTGTCCCACGCCGGGCGCGCCTTGAAATACTTTCTTGGCGGCCTCGTAGCCGAGAATCACAACGCGCCGGTGATCGGCGAAGTCGCTCTCGTTGAAGTAGCGGCCGTCGGCAAGGTCCAGCTTGCGCATCTGCCCGTACGGCATATCCACGCCGCGCACCTGAATGGAGACCACCCGCGTGCCGATCTTGAATCCGAAGTCGCGGTCGATCTCGCCGCTCACCGCCCGCACGATCGGCACTTCGTCGCGAATCGCCTCCACGTCCTCCAGTTCGTAGGTGACCTTCTTGCCCGCCCGTTGGCCGCCGGCCTGCATGCTGGTCTGTCCCGGCCACATGACGATGACGTTGTTGCCCATGTTCAGGAAGGCGTGCAGCACGCACCCGCCCAGGCCCTGCCCGTAGGCCAGCAGCAGCACCACCGAGGCCAGGCCCCACACGATGCCCAGCATGGTGAGCGCTGAGCGCATGCGATCGCGCATCAGCGACTGCCAGCCTTGCGAAATGAGCTCTTTCAGGTACATGGGTTTCGCTTTTTCACTGCTCGATCAACTTCGTGGCCACGGATCAACACGGATACCCGCGGATCATTGAGCACCCAATCATTATCCGTTTCATCCGTGTAAATCCGTGGCAGTTGTATTTTCGGTTCGACCTACTGAATATGTATGTCGCCCGATCCCGTGCGTACCCGCAGCAGCGGGCCTCCGCCGTGGACTTTGCCTCGAATCTGCTTGTGGGAATCGCCCACGCGTCCTTGCACCGTCATCTCGATGGGTTCCCCGACGTCCACCGTCCCGGAACTCGTGGAGATGTCCGCGTCAAAAGCCGCATTCGCAGGCAGTCGCACATGCACGTTGCCCGACCCGGTATGAATCTCCCAGGAACCGCTCTGCGTACCTTCGGCCGTAACATCGCCGCTGCCCGTTTCCCCGTGGAAGCCGCCTTGCACGCCGCGCGCGGTGATGTTCCCCGAGCCGGTGTGCAGGTCAATGTCGCCCGGTCCGGCTTCCTCGATCTCGACGTCGCCGCTCCCGGTGCCGCCTTTTACCGATCCCGAAATCTCACGCGCCCGCACGTCGCCCGATCCAGTCTGCAAACGGGCCTCACCGGTAAGCTTGGTCAGCTTCACGTCGCCAGATCCGGTCTGGATGTCCACGTTGCCATGCGTGCCTTCGATCATCTGGTCGCCCGAGCCGCTGCGGGTGCGGACGGTAGTGTTCGCAGGAACGGTAATCTCGTAGTCCACCGAGATGTTGCGCATGTTCACATACTCGATGTGAATGCTGTTGCCGTCCTGCCGGATCGGAGGATGCTGCTCGATCTCGTGCACGTCGGCCTCCCGATTGCCCATCAGCCAGTGATCGCCCACGTAGATCTTTCCCCGGATGAAGACGGACCCCGAGGAACCCGCGCGAACGGTGACGTCGCCGGAACGGGTGAGCACTTCAAGATCGACCGGTCCGCTGACCGGAAACAGTCTTCTCGAAGCTGCCCTGCGGGGTGGAAGCAAAAACAACGGTAGAAGTGAAAAGCACGACCAGCGCGATCGCCAACATCGCCAACGAAGACCGGCTGGACACGGACGCTGAGCGGAGAATGCGAGTGTTATTCATAGCGAAGTGACTCCACAGGTGTCATATCCGCGGCGCGCTGGGCCGGATACATGCCCGCGGTCACGGTAATCAACGAAAGTGTGAGGATCGAAGCAACAATCGAAATCCAGGAAACGATGGGGTGGGGGACAAAGTCGGGCAAGGGCAGCGCCTCCAGCGCCGTGCAAGTCCCCATTCCGAAGGCCAGGCCCAGAATGCCGCTGACCACCGTCAACATGGCCGATTCGGCGAAAAACTGCCGCAGAATGTCGCGCTTGGTCGCGCCCATCGCCTTGCGCGTCCCAATCTCGCGCGTGCGCTCGGTGACCGATACCAGCATGATGTTCATCACGCCGATGCCGCCCAGGCACAGGGTCACAATGGCCACGCAGCCGAAGAATATGGTCACCACGCCGAAAATCTTGTCCAGCAGTTTGGCGCCTTCCATCGTGTCCCAGATGAACAGAGCGTCCTTGTCGAGAGCATCAAAGTGGTGCACCCGCGCCAGTGATCGCCGCACTTGCAGGACAGAGGCTTCATGTTCTTCGGGATCGGCCACTTCGAAAACGATGTCATCCAGATACCCGCGCGTGATGCCGGCTCCGGGCTTGGTCGGTGGCGGAAAATCGCGCGATACCGCCGAATAAGGCGCGAATAAGTAGTCGTTGTCCGGACCACTGTAATTCGAGTTCTGCTTTTTTTCCTGCAGAACTCCTACCACCAGATAGGGAATGCTCTGCACCAGCACACTGGCGCCAATGGCGGGCTGCCCGGGAAACAGCTGCCGGTAGGCCTTCGACCCCAGCACCAGCACCCGCCGGCCCTCGCGCTCGTCGTCGTCGGTGATCAGCCGGCCCTCTGAAATTTGCAGCGACCGAAAATCCTGGTAGGAGGGCCACATCCCGACCACGCCGCGGTTGGCCAGGTTGTACTGGCTGACTTCCGGAATCGTTCGCCGCAATTCCGGGCTGACGTTCTTGACCAGGTAGCACTCGTCGCGAATCAAGTCGGCGTCGTCGACACTGAGATGGATCTCCCTTCCGGCTGCGCGTCCGCCCACCTGCGAACTGGTGCGCCCGCCCCACATGATGACCAGGTCCTTGCCCAGGCTCTGCATGTGCTTTTTCTGGTCGACGCTGAAGCCACGCCCCAGTCCCACCAGGATGATCACCGACGCAATCCCCCACACGATTCCAAACATGGTGAGGAACGTTCGCATCTTGTGGGCCCGGAAGGTGGCGAACGCCTGGCGCAGGATTTCGGAGAGAGTCATGGCGGACACCGAAAACGGCGTTGGGTCTTAGGGGGTAGGTCTTAGGCTCGAACACCTAATACCCAAAGCCTAAGACCCAACACAGCCGTTGCTTACTGCAGTACGACCTGATCGCCTTCCTTCAGACCCGCTCAGCACTTCGGTCTTCGCGCCGTTCGAGATCCCGATATTGACGGCAACTTTGTTCTTGCCCTCTTTGCCTTTCGGATCAGGAATCTCGACCGAGGCCTTCTTGTCCTTGTCGTACAGGATCGCGCCTTCAGGAATCTGCAGCACGTTCTTGTGTTCTTCCAGGATGATTTCCGCGTTGGCGGTCATCTCGGCTTTCAGTTCGCCGCCCGGATTCTGAATCGACACGCGCACTTCAAACGTGGTGACGTTATCTTTCTCCACGCCCATGGGAGAAATCTTCGTTACCTTGCCGTCAAAGGTCTTGTCCTTGAACGACTCCACCTTGATGCGCGCCCGCTGTCCCAGATACACCTTGCCGATATCGCTCTCGTCGACCTTGCCTTTGACATACACTTCGCTGGTATCGCCCAGCGTCATGACGAGCGTGGCCGACGAACCCAGCACCAGGATCGAGCTGACCGCGTCGCCCATCTGCACATCGCGCGAGAGCACGATGCCGTCGATCGGCGAGATGATGTCGGTATAGCTGAGCTGTTCTTCAAGTTGCTTCAGGTTTGCCTGGTCCTGCGCCACTTGCGCCTGGGCCTGCGCAATCTTTGCCTTCAGCACTGTGACCTGCGCCTTCGACACGTTCTGCTTGTTCAAGCGCCATCTCATAGTTCTTCTGCGCATCTTCCAGCGCGGAGGCGGAAACCACCCCATCCTTCGCCATGTTGATGGCGCGGTCATAGGCGCGCTTCAGCAGCGGCACGTCTGGACCTTCCGCATCCACTTTGGCGCGCTCGAAGTCGGCCTGCGAGCTTTTCAGGTTCGCCTGCGCCGCTTCCAGTGCAGCCTGCGACTGCTCCACTTGCGCCTCGATCTCGATCTTGTCGAGTTGGGCCAGGAGTTGGCCCTTTTTGACGCGGTCGCCGTAGTCCACCATGAGCTTCTTCACAATGCCGCTGGCCTTGGACTTCACTTCGACCTTCGTGATCGGCGTGACCTTGCCGGTCGCCACCACGCTCTTGGCCAAGTCGCCCTTTTCCACTTTGGCGAGCTTCGACGGATCAATCTTGGTTCCGCCACGCGTCGCCGCGAACACTCCGCCCGCGATCAGCAGGACGATGACCACGTCCCACGCTGCCCCAGATAATCAGTCTGCGACGCTTCTTCTTGCCATTATTCCCGTTACCGTTCACAACGCCTCCTGTAGATACCGCCAAGTGGAGATTGGGAGCCATTCCGCTGCCCTCACTCTCTGGTACGCGGCCCGAGTTGCTTTTGTTCCTGCGATAAACTATGATTGCCAACCTGGATTCAAAAAGACCGCCGTCACCCGCTAACCCATCTGCCGCCTGCCAGTTAGACCCATGACCTTTTAAAAGGATAGCGGATAACAGACTGGAATTTTGTGACCCCGCGCACCGTTACATTAAATACAAAAAAGCAATGTGGGGACAGCCGCCCTCGGCTGTCCGTCGAGCGCAGCCCGACTCGTCCAGCTGACCCCCAATTAGATGTCAGCATCGGGCTTCGGCCCGAGGACAGCCGAGGGCGGCTGTCCCCACATGGCCACTCTCCCCCGCGTAACATGTGAATCGCCACCAGCCCCTAACAACCGCCTTTAAAATGTTAGAATTACCCTTCCATGATCGCCTTTGTGCTGCTCCGGATCTTTCTGATCCTTCTCCTGGTGGCGGCCAATGCTTTTTTCGCGGCAGCCGAATTCTCCCTGGTGAGCGTGCGCGATACCCGCATCCAGCAACTCATTTCATCGGGACGCATCGGCGCGCGCATCGTGCAGCGCCTCCATCAGCACCTCGATGAAGTCGTGAATGGTGTTCAGTTGGGCATCACCATGGTTAGCCTCACCCTGGGCTGGATTGGCGAGCCCATGGTCGCCCGCTTGGTCGAAGGAATGCAGTTCGTCCACCAGGTTCCGCATGCGGCGGTTTACGCGCACACCATCGCCATCGTCATCGCTTTCAGCCTGATCACCTACATGCACGTGATCCTTGGAGAACTGGTACCGAAAACCCTGGCCCTACAGCGCGCCGAGCAGGTCGCCCTCGCCGTCGCCGCG
>CAWFJA010000001.1:0-137001 GCA_963816025.1 Terriglobia bacterium | reverse complement strand
TGTCCGCGATTTGTTTGAGATCTTCTATCAGGGCCAGCGCCCGCGAACGCGCGTCGGGCAACATCGCCAGCAGGCGTTGGTAGAGAGCCTTGCGGTCGCCTGGGCCGTTGGCATGGTCGAGAGCGAACTGCAAACGGGCGGTTAGTCGGTCCACCACGTCCGGCAGGCGCTGGATGGTCAGGCTTTGCGAATCGAACTTAAAGTCGAGCGTGGCGTCTTTCCACAGCGGGACAAACTCCGGCAGCATCCACGGAACATAAACCTGAACTGCTTTCCTGAGATTTCTGACTCGGGAAAGCGACTCGGCCGCGAACCAGGGAACGTCCGATTCGTGTTTGGGGTTCTTGGTCTCGAGGTCGGTCTCCAGCAATCCTTCTTCAGAAGGCGCCAGCAGCCGCTGCAGCCAGCTTCTTTTTCTTACCTGCGCCAGAAAATTCCGGAAGCGCTTCTGCGGAAAGGCATGCCGGTCGACTAGTATCCGGAGATGATCGGCCAGGCCTTCCGCCAGCTGTTTCTCCAGCAAGGGACGCTGCAAAAGGTCCAGGCAGCCTTGCTGCAAGGTCCACAACGATGCCACCAGGTTGCCGCTATCCACGGAAGAAACGAACCGGGGCCAGCGGTTCGAGAGTGCGGGTGTCGTACCAGTTGAGCAGGTGGCCGCGCGACCGCGGAAGCTTCGCCATCGTGGCCAGAGTACGAAGAGTCTGTTCGGCGAATTCAGGCACGGTCAGGAAGCCAAACTCACAGGCCGCCTGGCGGGCGTTCAGGAGAAATCCCAGGTTGGTGGGCGACATGCGGCCCGCGAGGGCTGCCGGTTCTTCCTGCACATTGTCCGGGATCAGCCAATTGTGTTCTTCCGTGCTGAACTCGGCGAAATACCGCCAGGTCCGGAGCGCGGTTCCGCTAAGAAACAGTTCGTCCTTGTCGGATGTCTCACTGCGCATGGCTCGCGACGGCAGGTTGAGCCACATCGAAACCATTTGCTGCACGCCCAGAGCAGCAGGATGGGTAGCGCGGCGAAAAAAGCGCGGCGCCGGGTGAAGAACACCAGGACGCCCAAGGCCAGTGCCAGCGCCGGCATCCAATCGAGATAAATGTCCACCGGCGTCCGCTTGCGGGTGCTCAGTTCGGTTTCCGCCGCGGTCTCCCATTCCAGCAGCCGCCGTCGCGTCACCAGCCGCCGGACCAGAGTTCGCACCACGGCATCGAGCGAGAGCAGCATCTGGTGGGGCAGGAATGACAGCGTAAAAAACATGCTGGCGTTGGCCGTGATCAGCGCGGATCGCGCGTCTTTGACCACTTGTGATTTGCGCTCGACCGCCGCCCGCACCAGGTTAAACAGGAACTGGAACCAGGCCGGAACAAACAGGATGGCCAGGGTTGCGAGAGTCCAATAGAGCGGATTGCCGGGCAGCACCAGCCAGCCGAATACCAGCAGCAGGAAAGTTGCGGGCTCCACCAGGCTGCGGCGCAGATTGTCCAGAATCTTCCACTGCGAAACCAGCGAAATAGGATTCGGCACCTTGCGTCCCGACTCATCCGGTACCCGCGACAACAGCCAACCTGTAATTTGCCAGTCGCCTCGCAGCCAGCGGTGTTTACGGCGGTTGTAGGCGCTGTAGTGCGAAGGATAGTCTTCGATGATCTCGATGTCGCTGGCCAGGCCGGCGCGCGCGTAGGCGCCTTCGATCAGGTCATGACTGAGCAGGGCATTGCGCGGAAAGCGCCGGTCCAGCACGCGGTGCACCGTATCCACTTCATAGATTCCTTTGCCGGCAAAGATGCCTTCCCCATATAAATCCTGGTACACGTCGGAAATGGCGCGGGTATAGATATCGAAACCGGTCTCTCCCGAATAGAGGCTGGCCAGCCGGGAACGCGAGGCGCTTTGCACACTCACTCCCACCCGCGGCTGCAGGATGCCGTAACCGGCAACCACAATGTTCTTTTCCGGGTCGGGATCGATGATGGCCTGGTTCAAGGGATGCGCCATCGCGCCGATCATGCGATCGGCGGATCCGCGGGGCAATTCCGTGTCCGAATCCAGCGTGATCACAAAACGGATCTGCGGCAATATGGAGAGATCGCCGACCTTGACCGGGAAGCTGTCATGTTCGGCCCGGAGCAGATTGTTCAGGTCCATCAGCTTGCCGCGTTTTCGTTCCCATCCCATCCACACTCTTTCCCGCGGGTTGTACACCCGGTGGCGGTGAAAGAGAAGAAACGATCCCGATGCCTGGCTGGCGTACTTCTCGTTGAGTTCGCGCACCAGTTGCGCGCAGTAGTCGATCAGCGGATCGTTCTCAGGCGCGGGCACCGAAGAATCCGGCAGGTCGGTGAGCAGCGCGAAATGAATGTTGGGATCGTGATTGCCCAGGAATCGCACTTCCAGGTCTTCCGCCAGCCGGCGAACCTGTTCGTGGCTGAACAGCAGGCTGGGAATGGCCACCAGCGTGGTGCAGTTGTCGGGAACGCCCTCCGAAAAATCTAGCTTGGGCAAAATCTTCGGTTCCAGCAGGGAAGTGATCAGATAGTTCACCAGCTGGATGGCGCTCTGCGAACACGGCAGAAGCAACATCACCATCGAAAAGAAGATCAGCTCGGGAGAGGTATAAGTGTTGGTCAAGAGCAATACGATCGCCGACATGAGGGCGAGCGTCAGCACTTCCGTGCCCGGTAAATAAAATTCGTTGGGATGCCGCCGCAAGAAAGATGCGATGCGCTGCCCCAGCGGAGGCCGGAAGCCCACTCTTTCGCGGAGCGCGGTCGACCCTTCGGCGAGAAGATAGTATCCGACGTGCCCGCGACGGGCCGCCAGGCGCGGACTGGCATGCGTCTCCTGGTGCGCCGACCGCGCCAGGGCGAGAGCGGCGGCGGCAACTTCTCCCTCGGCCAAATCGGAGTGCTCCGCAATGTTGGCGATTTCCTTGCGGTAAAGATCGCGGCTTTCAAAATCCATCCGCGCGTAGGCGCCCGCGGGGTCCTGGCGCAGAACGCGATCAAACAGGACCATGGGCTCGAGGACATCCTTCCACGACGTGTGGCCAATGTCGCGCAGGCTGCGCACGCAGACTCCGGCCCCGTAAGAGCCGCCAGGGTCCGCCGCTACTTTCGATCCTCGGGCCGCGATTTCTTCCAGCAGGACCAGCTTCAGTGCCGGAACCAGCGCCCACAGCTCGACCAGCCTCAACACCGTGCTCTGCTGAAACGCCTGCACGTAGGCGACCAGCGAGCTCTCGCTGAAATCGTAGCCTCGGGTGGCCAGAAATCCCGCCGCCAGGGCAACCATCCGCGGAGTCACGGCGCCGTCCGGAGTGCGGACATGCGGCAGCTTGCGCACCAATTTGAAGCCGTCCTTGGTACTCCGGAGATCAGC
This sequence comes from Terriglobia bacterium, assembly GCA_963816025.1. GTDB lineage: Bacteria > Acidobacteriota > Terriglobia > Terriglobales > Acidobacteriaceae > JAIQFF01. The sequence continues at coordinate 133,625 of CAWFJA010000001.1, read as the reverse complement.
ATGTAACAGGCGAAGGTTGTCGTTCAGCCAGCGGAAATCGTCGCCCACGGCGCTTTTCGGCGGCGGTCCATGAAAATCCCGCAGCACCGGCTTTAGGGCGCGGCAGAGAGCGCGATAGCGCTCGTAGAAAAAATGGGGAGAGTGCGAACCCGGCAGCCACACCAGCCTTCGGCCCAGATCGGCCGCGGCCAGGCCCAGGGCTTCCGGGCTGGGCCCGGTTTCTTTTGGAGGCTCAGGCAGATGCTCGGCGTCTGCGTTCAACGTCTCGATATGGGTATCTGGCGGCATTCGCTGCGAATATTACGGCTGTTGCCTAACGATAGCTGGCGGCCTGCATTTCGAACATTTCCTTGTACCGTCCGCCCAGGCGTGCCAGTTGTTCGTGACTGCCTTCTTCCGCGATCTTTCCATTTTCGAGGACTACGATGCGGTCGGCCATGCGCACGGTGGAAAAGCGATGCGAAATAAAGAGCGCCATTTTGCCCGCCGTGAGTTCGGCGAAGCGCTGAAACACCTCGAACTCGCTGCGCGCATCGAGCGCCGCCGTGGGCTCGTCGAGGACCAGCAGTTGCGCATCGCGCAGATAGGCCCGCGCCAGCGCGACTTTCTGCCACTCTCCGCCGGAAAGATCGACGCCGGTCTCGAAGCGGCGGCCCAGCATCTGATCGTAACCACCAATTTTCGCAATGACCGCGTCCGCCAGGCTCTTCCGCGCGGCGGTTTCAAGCAGCGCCAGGTCGTCGATTTCCTCAATTCGTCCCACCGCGATATTTTCCCGCGCCGTCATCTCATAGCGCATAAAGTCTTGAAAGATAACGCCAATCTCGCGGTACAGGTCCTCCAGACGATACTCTTTCAGGTCCACTCCGTCGAGCAGGACCTGGCCTTCGGTGGGATCGTAAAGCCGCGTGATCAACTTGACGATCGTGGTCTTGCCTTCGCCGTTTTCTCCGATCAAGGCAACCCGCTCTCCCGGATGAAGATGGAAATTCAACCCATTGAGCACCAGGCGCGAGCTTCCCGGATAGCGAAAGGAGACATTGCGGAATTCAAATCCGCGGACAATCGGCCGCGGCGCGGGCAAAGCGTCGGGTTTCGACTGGATGGTGGGTTGCATGTCGAAGAAGGCCAACAGATCAGTCAGGAAAAGGGCCTGGTCGGCAATGCCCGACACCGTCGAGAAAATCTGCTGGATGTTACTGCTGGCCTGCAAAATTGCGCCCGACAGCAGGTACCACAACCCGAGGCTGTACGCGCCCGTGACCGTCCGCCAGATCACGAACGCATAGGCGGAGTAGTAGCCGATGAAGGCGATCACTGAGAGGAACGCGCCGGCAATCAATTTCCGCCGCGACAACGCAACGTTCTCTTCGTAGATTCCGTCGGAAAGTTTAGTGAAGCGTTCCGTCAGGAACTTGCTTAGGCCAAATAGCTTGAGTTCCTTCGCCGCCTCCTTGCTGCCCCCCACCTGGCGCAGATAGTCCAATTGCCGCCGGATTGGAGTCTGGCGGAAATTCTTGGCGTATCCCAGAAAAGCGAAATGACTCTCGCCCAGAAACGCGGGAAGCACTCCCGCAATCAGCAACAACATCAACCAGGGCGAGTAAACCACAATCGTGACCGACAGGGTGATAGTCGTAATCACCAACTGGATCAGCCGCCCGATTTGCTGAATCATGCCCAGGCGATCGGTCGCCTGCACTCGCGCCCGTTCCAGCCGATCGTAAAACACCGGGTCTTCGTAGGCGATCAGGTCCAGTTCGGCCGCGTGCTTCATCACCTGGATGCTTACGTGGCGGGTGTATTTATCCGCGAGCAACGAGTCCGAGTAGTCAATGGCGCGCGCCAGCACGCCGCCCAGCACTGCGGTGCCGAATTCCGCGGCCACCAGCCACCACAATCTGGGAGACACAGCTTGTTGTGAAACCTTCGCGTGCACAATGGCGTCAACAATCAGCTTGGGAATCCACAGCAGTGCCAGTGGAAGCAGCGCGGCAAACAGGCGAGCCACCAGCCCGAAAACCACGACCCCGGGTCCGGATTGCCACACGATCTTGAGCACCGGCGGAGTATTACGCAGCGCCGCTAGACGCTCCTGCCAGCTGCTCAGGAAACTCTGCTGCTTCGCCATGCATGAATCCTAACCAAGTTCCTTGGTTTCTTGAAGCTATACCGAAAAATTAGAACATGAATCGCCCGCCAGGAAAGCCGGGAGCAGACTCGGGAGGACCCGAATTGCACCGGGAATAGATGCTCGAGAAGGCTGTAAGGTTCGATGGGCCAAAGACTTATAGCGTTCAGGCTTACCGGAGCAGAGCCCGGCGCGCCTCCTCTCAGGGTACATCCGATCGCTCAGTAAGAGCGAGCACTCTTGCTCAGAAGAATGGGAACGCAATGCTTAAGCTGAAAGGCGTGACCCACCAGAAACAATAATTTACGGAGGAAATTTCAATGACAACCGCTGAACTCGACCTGACCAAGACTGCCTCGTCTCCAAACGCCAGCCCCACGATGAAAGCGCTGGTCTATCACGGTCCGGGCAAGCGGGCCTGGGAGGACAAACCGCGCCCCACCATTCAGGAGCCGTCGGACGCCATCGTGCGGATTACCACTTCTACAATTTGCGGCACCGATCTCCATATTCTGAAGGGAGATCTGCCGGCGGTGGTTAATGGACGCATTCTTGGCCATGAGGGAATTGGTGTCATCGAGCAAGTCGGAACCGGCGTCTCCGAGTTTCAGGTGGGAGAGAAGGTCATCATCTCGTGCGTCACCGCCTGCCTGAAATGCGACTTCTGTAGAAAAGGCATGTATTCCCACTGCCGGCACGGCGGTTGGATCCTCGGCTACACCATCGACGGAACCCAGGCGGAGTATGTCCGCATTCCGCAGGCGGACGGAAGTCTCTACAAGTTTCCGATCGATGGCGATGAAAACGCCATGGTGATGCTGAGCGACATTCTGCCGACAGGTTTTGAGTGCGGTGTTCTGAACGGGCAGGTGAAGCCGGGGGACACAGTCGCCATCGTGGGCGCGGGGCCGGTCGGTCTCGCCGTTCTGCTGACGGCCCAATTCTATTCGCCGGCGGCGATCTTCATGATCGACCTGGACGACAAGCGCCTTGCGGTCGCCAAAACGTTTGGCGCAACCACTCTGATCAACAGCGCGGACGGACACGCGGCCGATCACGTGATGGAACTGACCGAGGGCGCCGGCGTCGACGTGGCCATCGAGGCAGTCGGGCTGCCCGCTACTTTCGCCATCTGTCAGGCCATGGTCGCCGCCGGCGGGCACATTGCCAACGTGGGCGTCCACGGTAAGCCGGTCGAACTGCACATGGAAAAGCTCTGGGACCGTAACATCTCGCTCACCACGCGGCTGGTGGACACGGTGACCACCCCGATGCTGTTGAAGGTCGTGCGCTCGGGCAAGCTGCAGCCCAGCAAGCTCGTAACCCATCGCTTCGCCATGAACGACATCATGAAGGCGTACGACACGTTTGCCAACGCGGCCAAGGAGGGAGCCCTCAAAGTTGTGCTCACGAACCCTGCTTCTCGCTGACCGGACTATCTGACTTCGATCACCGCGAGGCCATTCGGCGGAAGCGTCAGATTCAACTCTCCGCTTTTTAGCTCCTCAATCTCCGGCGCGGCAAGTTTGACCGATTCGCGCAGCTTCTGCAGTTGCGCCTGCGTCGGATAGACCGGCGAGCCCATCTTTTCGTAAGCCGGGTGCGGGTCACCGTGCTCGCCGTCGACGCGCGAGATCGATGCTTGGCGCGCGCCGCGAACATTCGTGAATCGCAGGACAACCGACCTGGCACCGCCGGTTTGACCGGATGGGATGAGGTTCCACACCGCGACCACCAGCGAACCATCCGGGGCGCGAGTCACCAGCGCGGAATCGGAATCCAGCGCCAGGCGTTCCTTACCAAGCTGGTGCAGGACTTTGAACGCCGCGAAGGCCGGCTTGGGAATTCCTCCGGCGGCAATCAGGCCATAGCCTCCATAGAACGGCTGTTTCACCACGCCCTGCTCCTCAAAAACATCCGAGAAGGTCCAATACGACATTTCATCCACCAGGCCGTCGCACTGGCGGATGGTGTCGGCCATCCACGGCCCCATATAGATGGAGTCGGTGATGTCGGGCTCATTCTTGTAACTGGCGTTGAACTCGCTCCAGATCAACGGAAGGCTGGGGAGGGCCGAGGCCTTGATCTGGTCATGTACTTTCTTGACTGCCCGGCAGACCATGCGCTCGCGCGGGATGTTTTCGCTGGTGCCAAACACATCCTTTGCGCTGTCATTTCCGTAGACGTGGGTGGAAACAAAATCAACCGGGATATGCTTTTCGACGCAGTGCTGGATGAAGGCGTCGGCCCACGCGGCCTGCGCCGTCGCCGGACCGCCAATCCGTAAACGCCCGCTCACGCGCTTGACCGCGGCCGCGCTGTGATCGTAAAGCTCGAAGTAACTTGCCTGCTTCGGTTCGCCAACCCAGAAATCGATGTTAGGTTCGTTCCAGACTTCGAAGTACCACTGCGAAACCTCGTCAACGCCGTAGCGATCCACCAGGTGCTTCGTAAACTGGTAGATCAGGTCATCCCATTTGGCCCAATCTTTCGGAGGCGCAACGTTCTGCTTGTACCAGAAAGCATGGAGCGCATCCCTGGACGCCAGCTTCTTCGGCATGAAACTCAGTTCGACAAAGGGACGCACGCCGTTCTGCAAAAGACCGTCGTACACCTGGTCCACATAGGAGAAGTTGTAGACCGGGCGGCCCGCACCGTCCTCGTCGTAGACACCCATATCGTCCAGAAAAATCGCGTGAAAGCGGATGTAGCCCACATCCGTGGCCGCTTTCACCTGACGCAGGTCCTGGCGATAGCTTTCCCGCAGCGTCAGGCTGGCCCGGCCCGATCCAAACATGTGCTCCCAGAAATGCGGAAAGGGATGAGCGGGCGCAGTCCCGTCGATCACCAGTATTTCGGGCTTGCTCGCTGCCGGCTGCGCAATCGCGGCGAGAGAAAACGTTAGCAGCACCGACAGAACCAAACCTAGCGGATTGCGGTAGCGCTTAATCAAAATTTTGCTCCTTACTCTTAGTGGGTCTAATTTCCCGGCGCCACATTCGGGCCGGCGAGGAATCCGCCATCCAGAACCAGGCTTTGGCCGGTCATGAAGCCGGCCGCGCTGGAACACATCCACACGACCGCCTCCGCCACCTCGAAAGGTTCGCCAAACCGGCCTAGCGGGTAGAACCCGAGCACCTTCTTGCGCACTCCGGGCTCTCCAAACAAGCGTTCAGCCATGGGTGTCTCGATCGCCGCGGGGCAAACGGCGTTGACTCTGATTTTATTTCTCGCAACCTCAAGGGCCGCACCTTTGGTCAGCCCCAGCACCCCGTGTTTGCTGGCCGCGTAGGTCGTGGATCCATAGCTGCCAATGAAACCGGAAATGGAAGCATTGTTGACAATCGCGCCGCCGCGGCCTTGCTTCAGCATTTGCTGAAGTTCGTATTTCAGGCAGAGCCATGTGCCTTTGAGGTTGATGTCAATGGTTCGGTCCCAGTCTGCCTCGCTCTGCTCGACGATGGGCACCCAGTTACCCTCAATCCCGGCGTTGTTGAAGGCATAATCCAGTCCGCCGAAGGCCTCGACGGTTCGTTTGACCAGAAGCTCGACATCGGACGCGCGAGACACATCCGTTTTGACGAATATTCCTTCGCCTCCGGCGCGGCGGATCAGGTCGACCGTAGTTTGCCCGTCAATTTCACGCCTGCCGGCGACCACGACCCGGGAGCCCTTCTTCGCGAACAGGACCGCGGTCTCGCGTCCGATGCCTGAGGTTCCGCCCGTCACCAGCGCTACCTTGCCCTCACACTCCGCCATCGTTATCTCCCTGCTTTCGCAGCTTCCCGGGGTTACGGGAATGATTCTACATGCGAAGAGATAGCGGGAGATGATTCAACCAAGGCGAATCATCGGGAGCCGAGGGTTCGCCAGCGACTTCGCTTGGGGACCTGTGATTGCAGTTTGATTTGAGCGGTGACGGGAAAATGCAGCCCAGCTCAGTCCGCCGCCTCGCTCGAGTGCGGACAGGGGTTCTTCATATGCTCATCCAGCGCGCGATTCAGCCGGTGGATCAAGTTCCATCAGCTTCACGGGGTCTTCTTCGTCGCGTGCCGCCTCGGCCAGTTGTTTCCAATCATGACAATCCAGTTCAGTCATGCGTGTGTCCTCCTGGAAGATTTGAGCAAACAACTCGATTGCAGTTGATGTGCCAAAGTGCCAGGGCATGTATTTTCTGTGATTTATGGAAATCGCAAAGATCCGCTTTCGCTGAATCGCGCAATTCGTACCTACTCGATTGACTGTAAGGGTTTACCTGATGCCGGGCCAAACCAGCTGTCCATGCGCACAAGAGCGCCTCTCCGGTAAGACGTTGACGTTCCGCCTCAGACTGCGGCTTGTATTCATCCCATAGAGAAATTGGATTGGACTCGGTTTGTACACCCGTCTAAGGTTTCCCCGGGGAGGCGAACCCAGAACGGAATTCCTAACCGATTTGGAACCTGGCCAGCCGTGGGCGGCGCAGTCAAACCAGAACCGCAATATTTTGCTGCGCTTACGCAACGACCTATGCGTTCTCCCTGCCCTTGAACCGGAGGCTTTCATCTGAAACCCGCGCGCGGCGGACAAGGGAGCCCAGTCGTAAACTAGTCGCTTCATGTTCCAGCAGTTACACTAGTGGGGGCGAGCAATAACGCCATACGTCTTAACGTGAATTCCAACAACGAGATCATTCAGAACATGAGCCAACCCGCTCCCGCGCAAGATGAAAATTACGTCCTGACCCTCGAGGAAATCGCCAATCTGGCGGCTGACGGTGGCAAGTCGGCTGAGACTCTGATGAACGTAGTCGCCTTGATTGCCAAGCGCTTTCAGACCGATGTCTGCTCTGCATATCTATTGGAGCCGGACCGGGCCAATCTGGTTTTGGCTGCGACTCTGGGGCTTCGCCCCCAATGTATTGGCACCCTCCGCATGGGAATCCATGAGGGTCTCGCGGGTCTGGTGGCCGAGCGAGTGGGCCCGGTCGCGGTGGAACAGGTAAAGAACCATCCTCGCTTCAAATACTTCAGTGAAGCCGGCGAAGACGCTTACCAATCCTTCCTGGGCGTGCCCCTGATCGATCGGGGCGTTCTGCAGGGCGTTTTAGTGGTCCAAACTATCGCGCCCCGGGTCTTTCGCGAGGATGAAGTGCGGATGCTGACCGAGGCGGCGGCCCAGGTTGGATCGGTGGTGAGCGAGGCGCGCACCCTCGACCGCTTTATCGCGCCTGCCCAAGAGCGGCTGTGGGCTCTGGCGCGCAACCTGTGGTGGTGTTGGGACCACGACACCAGCAGTTTGTTTCGCGACCTCGATCCCGTACGCTGGCGCCAGCTCAATCACAATCCTGTCGCCCTGCTCTCGGAGATTCCCCTGCCCGTGATGGAACGCCGCGCCCAGGAACTGGTGCTGCACAGCCGCATCAACTACGCCTATCGCCGGCAGCGCGAGTATCTCGACGCCGACCGCACCTGGGGAGCACGCCACGCCGGCATTCTGCGGCCTCGTCCGGTGGCGTATTTCTCGGCGGAGTTCGGTTTGCACGTTTCGATCCCCGAATATTCCGGGGGACTCGGAGTTCTCGCCGGCGACCACATCAAGAGCGCATCCGACCTGGGCATTCCCCTGGTGGGCGTCGGATTGTTTTATGGACAGGGATATTTTCGCCAACGGCTCGACCGGTCAGGCTGGCAGCAGGAAGAGTACATCCAGACGGACATCAATCAGCTGCCCATGGAAGCCGCCATCGGTCCGAACGGCGAGCCCCTCACCGTGCAGGTGGAAACTCGCGGCGGGACCATCCGGGCAAAAGTCTGGCGCATGAAGGTGGGACGCTGCGATCTGCTTCTGCTCGACTCCAACATTGAGGGCAACCATCCCGAAGACCGTGAGCTCACCTCGCGGCTGTATGGCGGCGACTCGCGCATCCGCATCCGCCAGGAATTGCTGTTGGGGGTGGGAGGTTTCCGCGCCCTCAAGGCCATGGGCATCACCCCCGGGGTCCTGCATCTGAATGAGGGCCATAGTGGATTCGCTGTTCTGGAAGCGATTCGTGACCGGCTGCAAACCGAGGGGATTGGCTTTGATCATGCTGTCCGCCGGGTTTCCCGCGAAACGGTTTTCACCACCCACACCCCGGTGCCCGCCGGCCACGACAGGTTTTACGCCGAACTGATGGAGGAGCATCTCGGTCCCATGCGCGATGCGTTGGGCATCTCGCAGCAGAAGCTGATGGAGTTGGGGCGCGAGAATCCCGGGGACCAGAACGAGGACTTCTGCATGACCGTCCTCGGCTTGAGGCTGGCGCGCCGCGCCAACGCGGTCTCCGCTCTGCATGGAGAAGTTTCCCGGCACATGTGGACCGGACTCTATCCCGGCAAGCCCGAAGACGAGGTTCCCATCGGACACATTACCAACGGCGTGCATGTCCCTTCCTGGCTGGCGCCGCAAATGTTCCGCCTTTATGACCGCCATCTGGGGACGGGCTGGCAGGAGAATAACGCCGACCCGGCGATCTGGGAAGGCATCGAGAACGTGGACGATGGGGAACTTTGGGAAACCCATCTCCACTTGAAATCCCGCCTGCTGGATTTTGTGCGGCACCGGGTGGTCGAACAGGCCGAGCGCCGCGACGAATCTTCCGAAATGCTGGCGCGCCTCAGCCGGGTACTCAGTCCGGATGCGCTGACCATCGGGTTTGCGCGCCGCTTCGCCACTTACAAGCGGGCCGACCTGATTCTGGCCGACATCGAAAAACTAACCTCCATGGTGAACGATCCCAAACGGCCGGTGCAGTTTATCTTCGCCGGCAAGGCGCATCCCCGCGACGAACCCGGGAAGAAAGTGCTGCAGCAGATTGCCAAACTGATGCGGCACATGGAGTTTGCCGACAAGTTCGTCTTCGTGGAAGACTACGACATCAATGTAGGCCGCCATTTCGTGCAGGGAGTCGATGTCTGGCTGAACAATCCCCGCCGGCCGCTGGAGGCGTCAGGCACCAGCGGCCAGAAAGTGGTGTTGAACGGAGGCCTCAATCTGTCGGTGCTCGACGGCTGGTGGGCCGAGGCTTATGACGGATTGAACGGATTCGCCATCGGAACCGGCAGAACTCATTCCGACATGAGCATTCACGATAATCGCGACGGAGAAGATCTTTATCGGGTGCTGAAAGAAGAAGTGATTCCGCTCTACTACGACCGCGACCGCGACGGCCTGCCGCGCGGCTGGATCAAGCGCATGAAGCGCACCATCCGCACCCTGGGCTGGCGCTTCAATGCCAACCGCATGGTGATGGATTACACCTTGAAGTGCTACGTGCCCGCGGCGGGAGGCATGTCCAGCGATCTCAGCAAGAAACTGTGATCCGGGCATACCCGCTGAACGTGTGGGGCGGACAGGAGTGTCCGCCCCACCGCAGGATCAATCGGCGGCGAATACTTCGTCGGGGGAATTTCTTCGTTCGGAGCGCGGCAGAGTAGCCAATACCTGGGTGCCGTGGCTGTCCGAATCCATTTCCAGTTGACCGCCCAGTTCGTGAAGGCGTTCGCGCATCCCGGCCAAGCCCACCCCGCCGTGAGCTCCATTGCGGCGAAAGCGGACCAGAACGTCTGCGGGGATGCCCTTTCCGTAGTCTCTGACCCGCAGCACAACCTTGTGCTCGGTCAGTCTCAAGGAGACGTCCGCCCTCCGGCTCCTGGAATGGCGATGCACATTGGTCAGGCTTTCCTGCAGAACGCGGAAAAGGGCCAGCTCCAGGGAACTGGGCAGGCGGCCGAGATCCTCGGGCATGTCGAGACTGGTTTGAATGCCGCTGCGTTTCGCAAAACCCTCCACATACCATCTTGCGGCCGACGCAAAACCGGTTTCATCCAACAACGGCGGATGCAATAGATGGGAGATGGTGCGGGTCTCGGTCATGGCCTGATCGAGAAGTTTTATGCATTCCGCAATCAGCGCATTGTCCGGCACCGACTTGGCCAGCATGGCCAGGTTCATCTTCGTGCCCACCAGGTATTGCCCCAGACTGTCGTGAAGCTCGCGGGAGAATCTTCGGCGTTCCTGGTCCTGCAGCTCCAGCAAGCGCACGCTGAGAGTGCGCAAGGACGCTTCGGCCTGTTCTCTGGCTTTCAATTCCGCGTTGAGCATGCGGTAGTGCAGGAAGAACAGCGCCAGGGTCACGATGAACGCAGCGCACAGAATGTACGCAGTGATGCGAAACAGCCGCTCCGACCGCGCTCTGCGGACGTCCAGAAGCTGCTGTTCCTCGTCCTGCATTTTCTGCAGCAGCCCATCCGCTTCCGCGGACACATCGATAATTTCCTGCCGCAGCCGCACCTGCTCCTCAGTGTTGGGAGACTTGCTGTGCTTCAACTGGACCGACCGGTCGAGCAGATCCAGGCGGCGGTGGGTTATGCTTTCGAGATTCTTCCAAAGATCGGCCTGCTCGGGATTGTCCGACGTTTGTTGTTCGATCAGCTTCAATTTTGCGGGAATTTCGCCCGCCGCCGCTCGATATTCTTCGAAAAAAGCATCGTCACCGGTATCGATATACCGGGTGCGTGCCCGTCCCGCCCGAGCGCTGATGTTGTTGATATCGGCCAAAGAGGATTGAACGTCGCGGGTATGGCTGACCCAGCGCTCCGCGGTGCGGAGCCGGACCGCAGTGACATACGCGGCCATTCCACTAAAAAGAAGTAGAACGACAGCCGCGCCAAATGCCAGTTGGGTTCGCGTCCGTTGTGACACTCGTTGGTTCACAGGTCCTCGTCTTTGACGTTCGGAGCGCAGGAAAAATCTTATGCAACGATAGTGACGCCGTGATCGGTGACGTGATTTACGAGCAGGAAGATTTTATACCACTTGAGGAAGAAGATTGGCGGAAGCGTGTGCGAGTCGAACGCACCGGCGACGGGGTGACCCGCCGCCCGCCGGTTTTGAAGACCGGGGCAGTCACCGGACTACATGCGCTTCCCCGTTTATTATTATCAATAGTTTACGGTAATACACTTTATCACCGGACCCATGTCGGCAGTCGGTCTTTGACCGGTCTCACGAAAACTCAGGGCAGACGCACACGCGCGCACATCCGAAGCCTGGCGTCCGGGATCTTCAGCCATGCCGTCAATACCGGATTGCTGGAATCCAATCCCTGGCACGATGTAAAAATTCTGGGAAAAGCAAGAGCTCCAGGCGGCACGCCTTTTCACACTCTCGAAGAAATTGAAGACATTATTTCTGCCCTGGCGGATCATGCCCAATGCCAACTCATCATGGCACCGGTGAAAGCGCCCCTAAAGCAAGGCAGCCTTCGGCGGTGTGCGGTAACGAGAGAAAATGTCCCTCGATGTCGGCCCGAGGCGAGCAAGCAATTTAAGCGCCAAAGATGTAGCTGTAAGGGACGTCGTACGTGGTAAAGTGGTCAACTTGATAACCGAACGTGGCCCTAAAAGGTAACCTGGTTTCGTAAGGCTTTCGAGCTTGTCAGCTGATCCAGCGAAGAATTCCCGATGGGCGTGGCGCGAGCGGCAGAGAAGGATTTGGTAGTCGAACAGTCTTGTAATCCGCTACTAAGAGTGTGCAGTTCCAGCTACGTAATAAGTTAATCAATCGTGCCCAGTCAATGACTTCATGAACAACTCAGCAGCACGATCGTCCACTAAGCGGTTCAACCGGATTGTCGCTGTTGTTCTTGTCAGTGCGTGGTTTGTCTTGGCGAGCGCCAGGGGCTATGCGGCTGAAGCCAACCCTCCCACACCTGAGAAAGGCCTGGCCCCGATACTCGCCTACATATCGTCTGGTTGGGACACCCTGACACGCTCGATGATGGACTGCCAGACGGTGATTGATTCCAAGCTGACCGAGGCTTCCGTCCTGTATTTGCCCGCTGATTTTCCCGCTCCCGCCGCGGTGCAGGACCTGCAGAAGCGCTGCAAGATTCAAGTGCGGCCGCTGCCCGCGGTGGTCACCGCGCCGGGGCAGGTCGATCCTGGAAAAATCGCTCCCGGCCTGCTCTACCTAGAGAACAAGTATGTAGTCCCGGGTGGGCGATTCAACGAAATGTACGGCTGGGACAGCTACTTCATCATTCTCGGGCTGCTGCGTGACGGACGCATCGATCTGGCCCGCGGCATGGTGGAAAATTTCTTCTTCGAAATCGAACATTACGGCACCATCCTGAATGCGAATCGCGCCTACTACCTCACTCGCTCCCAGCCTCCGTTTCTTACGTCAATGATCATGGCGGTGTATGAGGCCGACAAGGCGGCTGGACATGAAAACCGCGGTTGGCTGGAAAAAGCGTACGGCTACGCCAGCAAGGACTATGAAACCTGGAACCGGGAACCCCATACCGCCGGGACCACCGGCCTTGCCCGCTACTACGATTTTGGAAACGGTCCGGCCCCCGAGAGCTTGAAGGACGAAGCCGGAATCCATCGCAAGGTGGCCAACTACTTTCTGACGCATCCCGAAGTCGGCCGCGACTACCTGGTAGAGAACGCGCCGGGTTCACCTCCGCCGGTGGGATTTCAATTCTCCGTGCGACTGTGCGATGCGGCCACCACCATGGCCCGGCCGGAGTGCGAGAAGGCCAGCGAAATTTATCTTAGCCCGGACTACTACAAAGGCGATCGGTCCATGCGCGAATCCGGCTTCGATATTTCCTTTCGATTCGGACCCTACGGGGCCGCCACCCACCACTATGCGCCGATTTGCCTCAACAGCCTGCTTTACAAGACGGAGAAGGACTTGCAGGAGATGAGTCAGATTCTCGGTCACACGGAAAACGCGCAAAAGTTCCAACAGCGTGCCGAGGAGAGAAAGGACCGGATACAGAAGTACCTTTGGGATCCAGCTCGCCGGCTGTTTTTCGACTACAACTTTTATACCGGCGTGCGTTCTTCCTACGAATACGTTACGACTTTCTATCCGCTGTGGGCTGGGCTCGCCACACCCGAGCAAGCCCGTGAGCTGGCGCACAACCTAGGCCTGTTCGAGCAGGCCGGGGGGCTGGCCATGAGCACCACGGATGCGGACGTGCAATGGGACTATCCTTACGGCTGGGCGCCCACCCAGATTATCGCCATTGAGGGTCTGCGACGGTACGGGTTCAACGACGATGCCAACCGGATTTCCTACAAGTTCCTGAGCACCATCGCGGAGAACTTCCGCCGCGACGGAACCATCCGGGAAAAATACAACGTGGTCACTCGCTCCTCGGAATCCGGTGTCCACGCGGGATATCAGCAGAACGTAATCGGCTTTGGCTGGACCAATGGGGCGTTCCTGGTTTTTCTGCACGAACTCCCGAAGGATTGGGTAGACCGTCTGGCCAAAGAGCAGACGGGCGCGGCATCCGCCGCTACGAAGTGATTCGGATCGTCTTTCATGGACGCGATGCGGGCGACGGACACGACGCGAGGGACGGACGAAACGCAACGGGAAGGGCACGACCTCAGTCGTGCCACACTTCCGCTAACCGGGTTCGGCTTCAGCCGCTGAGGTTTTCTTTTCCGGCGTGAACTACGGACGCTTCGACGAAGACTCTCCGCAGCCGAGCAACCTTCAAAGCATGCCTCGCCCGGATTTTGGCGAACAAACGTGAGCCTGCGCTCCGGCACGCTGCGCTACCGCTGGACTCCCGCCTCTCTGCACTTCGAAGAAATCAAGTAGCAACGTTGGCCTTGGCATCCACAAATTTTCGCATGGAACCAAAGCAAGCTCACCAGATCGCACATTCAGGGACACATCGTTCTCTGATGACGGACTGTCTCAGCCGCATTCAACTTTAGGTTGTGAACTGGATCGAATGACAAACGGCTCCTCCTGGATCGGTTGTGCGTATAATAGCTAGCCGCCAGCACAGCAAAACGAAAATCCTGATGAGGTTGGAAAGCATGGCCAGAGTTCTTGTAATCACGGGTGATGGCGGTGAGTCGTATGAAGCGCTTTATGCGATTCACCGGTTTCGGGAGGAGGGCTGGGAGGCCGTGGTTGCGGCTCCGACACGCCGGAGGCTGCATCTTGTGATGCACGACTTCAAGCCGGGATGGGACACCTACATCGAAGGAGAGGGATATGGGATCGAGGCAGATCTAGCATTCGCTCAAGTAAGAGCCGAGGACTATGACGCAGCGCTCATTCTTGGCGGCAGGGCGCCCGAGTACTTGCGGAACAATGTCTGCCTGTTGGATATTGTCCGGGCTTTCGATCGAGCGGGGAAATGGATCTTCGCCATCTGCCATGGCATTCAAGTGCTGGCTGCTGCGGGGCTAATCAGGGGTAGACGTGTGACCTGCTACGAACATGTGCGCCTCGAAGCGGAGCAGGCCGGAGCGATGTATGTCGCCGACGAAGCGGTGTGCGACGGGCGCATCGTGACGGCACAGACTTGGCGGTCACATCCGCAATTCTACCGTGAGATCTTCGCGCGCGTTTCTGGCAAATCCGACGTGGCTGGGTCCTGAAGTCGAGGCAGCTACCGGCTACATGGCGCTACATCATGGGAGACGATATGTTCAAATCCAATCCGCCCTATGCGATATGGTCAATCTGGCTGTATCTACCCGCTCTGCAGAAGTTGCTTTTTCTTGTGCTGTGCGTCCTCGGCCTCTATTGCCTGTTCTCTGCGGCAATCACTATCACTCGCCTTCGCACCATCCCAAGGCTGCTTCAGAAAAACGAAGATTTTGCTTCCATTCACCGGGCTTTGGCTGCACTTCGTAAACGGGCGACTAACATGCAGCGTTTCGTTGGGGCCGTCTTTTATCTCTTCGGTTTGGTGCTCTTCGTGGGCCTCCAATCGGCGTATTTCACGATTGATTCCAGTCGTACTCCCGCGGCATGGGTCGTTCTCCAGAACTTCGTGATCTATTTTGCTTTTGCCGCTAATGTTTTCTTGGTTTTCCTAATCCTCCACCTCGTGCAATGGTTTGTGTCGGGTCGTGTGGATGCGCGCTCCTCACAAGTAGGACGGCAGATCGCATAGAGGCGATTGCGCGGAAGTTGGCGAAAAATCGCCAATACACCAACTACGACTGCGGTAGCGCGTGGAGTTCTCTGTCCAACATTTGAGTGATGGATGCTGGCAGCACTTGCTTCTGCCCTGCGGTTGTTACCTCCTCCGCCGAGATACGCAGATAGCGGCATTCGTATCGGTTCGGAGAGTCCTTGCTCACTGCCGTTGGGCGAAAACAGAGAGAGTAATAGGCTTGGGGAGCGTTGAGGTCCATGCGACGCAACGGGAAGGATTCGACTTCAGTCGTGCCTACTGCTTGCCGCTGCCTTCCTGTAACTGCTGGGCGATTTGCAGTTCGCGCTCGGCGTCTTCATTCCTGCCCATATCACGATAGGCCTGACCCAGAAGGTGGTGGGCCACAGAATTGTTTGGGTCCATCCCCAAAGCATGTTGCAGAGCTCTTACCGCGAGCTCGGCTTCTCCCTTTTTTTCCAGAACCTTTCCCATCAGGATGTACGGTCCGGTTGAAGTTGCATCCAGCCAGATGGAGCGCTGCAGGAGCCTTTCGGCCTCGTCGAATTTCTGGACGCGGGAGTAGGCGTCCGCCAGCTTGTAATAGGTTGGCGCATGGCCCGGGTTGATGGCCAGCTCCTGCTGGAAGTCGGTAATGGCTTCGGGGATACGGGACTTGTAAAGGTGCAGCTCTCCCAAAAAGAAATGGGCCAGCGGCAATTTGGGATCAAGGGCAATGGCCTTCTGAGCGTATTCCTCGGCGATGGGATCGAATTCCTGGCGCAAGAGCATGCGCGCGGTGAAGAGGTAGCTGGCAGCCGAGTCAGGCGGGACTTCAAACATGCGGGCGAAGGACTTTCGCGCTTGCGGGTAATCCTTGGTTTGGATGTAACACAAACCCAGAATATAGGACGCATCCACATTGGCCTTGGGATACCATGCCTGCGCCTTCTCCAGTTGCGGAATTGCCTCCGCCGGCCGTCCGGAAAGATAGTACGAAAGGCCCAATAGTTGGATGGCTTCCTTGTTTTCTGGATCTTCGGTCAGCGCCCTCTTGAGCGGGTCAATCGCCTTAATGTAGT
Organism: Terriglobia bacterium; assembly: GCA_963816025.1. GTDB lineage: Bacteria > Acidobacteriota > Terriglobia > Terriglobales > Acidobacteriaceae > JAIQFF01. The sequence goes on along the minus strand of CAWFJA010000001.1, from coordinate 117,466 downwards.
CCCCCTTCTGGTAGTAAGCACTGCCCAATTCGAAAGACAAGCCTTTGAGGGCCGGGTACTTGACGGCTAAATCCGAAAGCTGCGACACCGCCTCGTCATATCGTCCCTGCTGCAGCAGCCTTCGCGCCTCGGCGAAGTCCGTATCTGCGCGTGCGGACTGCGAGGTCGTGCCGGGAGCCTGGGGAGGAGGAAGGGCCGGAGACTGTGCCCATGCCACGAAGCAGTTGGCGCACAGGAAAGCGACCGTCCATCTGAACCATCTCATCGAAATCGTTCGGACAGGGAGGCTCATGACAGAAGACATTAAATTGAATTCCTGAAATTAGAACACAAAGACGAAAGAGGACGCGATACGGCCCGGGGAACCTCAATGCGTCGAGGCGGTGGCATCAGTTCCCACAATCAGGCGGGGTGCAATTCAATCTCCGTAAGGCATCCTTCACCGCAGCCATGTCGGGATTGAACTCCAGCACCCGTAACGCCGTGGCGCGTGCGTCGTCGAACCGTCTCCGTTTGCAGAACGTTACCACCAGGTTCATTCCCAGCTTGCTTCTGGCGGGGGCATGCCGAAAATCGCCCCGGCCACAGTTCAAGCGCCTGGCGCAGCTGGCCACCCTTGGCCTCGATGACACCCAGGTTGGTACCGGCATCAATCAGGTCCGGGTCGAGACTGAGCGCCCGCCGGTACAGTTCGCTGGCCCGGCGGGTCGCGCGCTGCCTTGTTCGATGTAGGCCAGGGCGCTCAAGACCTCCGCATCATTCGGGTGGAATCTAGAAATCCAGAAAAAAGGAGGGAGTCTAGGACTCCCTCCTTATAGAGCATCGCCCGCTTCTACTCTCAGAAGTCGAAGCGGATGGCGAACTGTAATTGCCGCATTGTCGTGCCACTCTCCAGGGCAGTAATCTTGCCGTTGTTGCCGCCCTGGCAGTCAATACAGCCGTTAGCCCCATTGTTCTGACTGAAAGCATAAACGGGGTGGTTGAACACGTTGAAGGCATCCATGCGGAACTGCGCGCTGAGCCTCTCCGTAACCCGGAACTTCTTCACCACCGACAGATCGGAGTAGAACCCCCCCGGGCCATGGAAACCATTCCGTTGCAGGTTTCCGACGGTTCCGCAAGCGTTGGTGACGAATGGTCCGGATGCCGGTCTCGCCAGGGTACACGCGTCGGTCCCAATCGCCAGAGTGTCCGGATTGGGGTAAGCCATCGGCGGCAGAGGAGTGAAGTAAGTAATCGTGTGCTTGACCTTGTCCAACGAACCGGTGCCGACCTTGAAGGAGCCCGCCGCCGTGTCCGGACGGCAGACGCCCGCATCCTGTTCATTTCCGCATTCGCCGAAGCTGGGGGTCCAGGGCAAGCCACTGCTCCAGTTGGTGGTGTTGCTCAGTTGCCATCCGCCCACCACGTAGTCCATGGCCCGGCTTGAGCCGCCCATATATTTCTTGCCTTTTCCGAACGGCAGCTCGTACACCGTATTGAACACGAACACGTGATTTCGATTGAAATCAACCGGCCCATACGCAACGGGATGGCTGATCGCATAGTAGTTACTGTCATAGCCGTTGGCGTGCGAGAAGGTGTAGTGAGAGATGAACTGCAGACCACTGGCGAAGCGCTTTTCCACCTTGGCTTCGAACGCGTTATACGAACTCGAGGCGTCGTTTCCGTAGAAGTTGCCCAGGTCGAATGGGATCTGGGGGAACAACGGGCGACGTTGATTCTGCGGAACGAGAGGAGTGAATCCAGCATACTTGTTATGTCCGGGATTGGCGGGATCCGCCACGACCAGGTCGGTTCCAGCGCCGACCGCGGCCGGGTTCACGTCGTAGTTGGGTCCGTCTCCGGCGAAACCGTGCGTCCCCTTGCTTCCGACATAGGCGACTTCCACACTCACCGTGTTCGTGAGTTGGTGTTGCACCGTCGCGTTCCACGAATCCACCATGGGCAGGACTTGCTTGGTGGGGCGGATGTGGGTGCCTGAAACCTGACCGCCAAGATCGGAGAAGGGAATGATGCCGTCGGCAGGCACGGCGGGGAAGGTGGCCGCGATCGGTCCGTTATCCAGCAGGAAGACGGGAACCTTGCTCCCAGCTGCCAAAGGATTGAATGCGGTTGCATCCACGTTCTGCTTCAACAGCACGGGCAGGTTCTGAGTCACGGTATGTCCGAAGTTCGAGCCGAACACTCCGATGTCATAACTCCGTCCGTAACCCATCCGCACTACCGTCTTCTGCGTCAACTGGTAAGCGACACCCAGGCGCGGAGCGAACGCTTTATAGGTGTTGTCAACGTTGCCATTTAGGCCGACCTTGCCGAAGCCGGCGACGCGGATGGCACCTGTACCGCCCAGGTCAATGATGTTGGCGAATCCACCGTTGCCTTTGGCATTGACGGTCTCAGGGAAGTAGATTTCCCAGCGTAGCCCATAATTCAGGGTGAGCTTTGGAGTTACGCGCCAGGTGTCCTGGCCATAAAAGAACCAGCGCTTCTGGCGTTCGGCTGCGTTATTCGCGGAAGGAAGATCCGGATTGTTGACGTAGCGTGCAAAGGAGGTGACCTGCCCCAGGAGGAGAGACGCCAGGTCTAGGCCGCCCGTGCCGCCGTTCGATGTGGCTTCAGGACTGAAGTTGTATTCTCCCGTTCGATTGTTGTCGCTGGGGATGCGCAAGTTCATGGCGTAGCGGATGTCGCCGCCGAACTTGATCTGATGATTCCCCGTCAGCTTGGTCCAGTTGTTGACAAACTGGAACTGCTGCTCACTCTCGGTGAGTGGGCAATTGCAGCGGGCCACACCCAATCCATCTCCAAAGCTGGAGATGACGCAGCCCTGGCCGCCATTATTGGTCGTGCAACCTTGACCGCTGATCGGATCAGGACCGAGCAGGAACGCCCCCAGACCCGCCGTCTTGGGATCCGACGTGTTGGCGTTCGGAATCCCGAAGTCGCTCATCGGAGTGCCACCATCGGGCTTCTGGGTCTGGGGATTGTATTTGAAGTAGCCGAAGCGGAAGTCGGTCAACAGCGACGTGCTGATCGTCTTGGTAAAGCCGCTCGCCAGGCTGTAGTTGTGGGTGATGGAACTTCCCGCCAAACCGAGCAAACCATTGCCCGGCCCGCCCACCGCGCCCAACAGGCCCTGGCCCGATAGCTTGAAGTAGTCGAGACTGAACCGTCCGAAAACATTGATGGTCGAGCTCGCGGTATAGTCAATCCGCGTGTCAAAGCTGTTCTGGGTGAACGGGCCCGAACCCGACCCGATCAGGTTATTGAGTACACCGCCGCTTTGCGGAGCAGGGAACGCCGCCAGAATTTTTCCTGCCGCCGGCGAAATTCGATCAATCGGAATCAGGTTTCCAGCAAACGCTGTACGGCCGGCGCCGGTATTGGGATCGCCGGTCTTGGGATCGAAAACCACGCCGCCACCGGTAACGCCAGCCGCGGGTGCCGAATACTCGCTCAAATCGCAAAATCCGGGAGTCAAGCTGGTGGGATTCGTGACCGGATTACAACTTTTTGCCGCCCGGCTGGTGGGAACGGTAAATGTGCCACTTACACCGTTGGTCTGACGGGTGCCCTGGTAGTCGCCGAAGAAGAACAACTTATCTTTGATGATGGCGCCGCCAATCGTGCCGCCGAATTGCGCCCAGCGGGACGGCGGAATGAAGCGGTGGCTGATGGGATCGGGGGCGAATTGCGTAAAGGGATCGCGGGCCTGCTGCGCATCCGAGCGACGGAAGAGGAACCCGCTGCCGTGAAGCGAATTGGAACCCGACTTGGTTTGCGCGGTCACGACGCTGGAGACTGCCTTGCCGAATTCCGCGTCGTAGTTCTGCAACGAGACTTTGGCTTCGGTCACGGCATCCAGGTTGGGATTCACTACGATGATCCCAAGGATCGGATCCTGGTTGTCAGTTCCGTCCAGTTCGAAGGCGGTGCCGCTGAAATGCTGGCCCTGGGTGAAGATCTGCAGGCTGCCCTGCGGATTCTCGGTGGCAGCATGGCTCCAACCCACCATCTTTTGCGAACCCGGCGCCATCAATTGCAGGTTGGTAAAATTCCGGTTCAGAATGGGGATATCCTGGACGTACTTGTCATTAAAGGTCGTGGCGACATCGGCTCGGTCCGTCGTGAGTTGCGGGGTCTCCGAGGTGACTTCCACGGTTTCGGTCGATCCACCTACCTCGAACTGTCCGTCTACTCGTGAGCCGGCATCTGCTGAGACACTGATATTCTTGGCCTCAAATGCTTTGAACCCGCTGCCTGATGCTCTGATGTTGTAGATATCGGGAATCAGGTGAGTGACGCTATAGTTGCCGTCGCTATTGGTGGTGGTTTCGAACGTCGTGCCTTTGGACGCCGACGTCACCGTAACCTTGGCGCCTGCTACGGCTGCGCCGGAAGGATCGGTAATGGTCCCGAAGATACTGCCGTAGACCGCCTGCGCAGACGCCTGGGGCGCCCCCAATGTGCCCAGAACAACGAACACAGCCAGAGTACCTAGCAGCACAATAACTTTTGTCTTCATTACCGCCTCCCACCTGATTTTTCTGGTGCCCTTCACGATCTCTTTGGAAAAACGAGACGCACGCCCTGGGATCGGAGTCCATTTTGTGACTAAGAGTTTTGGGACTTCGCCCGGAATTCTCCTGGCCTATTTGGAAATCAGCCAGTTAGTACAAAAGCACTATCTTTCCACCACCACGTGCAGGTAGGGCTCCCAATCAGAATTGGCTGTAGAGTATTGATATTGTTGTGAGAGCGGCAAATTGATGGTCGTCAGACACTATGACATTTGGAAACATGGCGTTGTCGCCCTATGAAAAAATAGAATCTACCAAATCTGTATTTGCCCTAGTGATCTTGGTTTAATCACCCTAACTTGTTGATTAAAAACAAGTAAAACTAATCCAAGGCCACCCTCGATTGGCAAGTCTAGAGATCCTGCCGGGAATTCCACAGAATTTTTTGGCGATCAAAACCTGCGGTTTTCTGACTGTTGCTCGCAGGTTTCATGAAGTTTGATACGGTTACACCCGACAACGTCTTGGGATTGCAGTTGATATCCGAGCTTGTTACCCTACGTGACAATGAACGTTACACGCGTACAGGTGCCGCAAAGGGAACAGTACCTGGCACAAATCGATCGGCTGCTGAACAGCCACGTCTTACATGGCTCGGAATCCCTGTGCAAAATGCTGCGTTACCTGGCTGAACATGCGCTGGATCATCCCGGCCTCCCGCTGAAGGAATACCAAATTGCGACTGAGGTCTTCGGACGCTCGCCGAACTTCGATCCTCACTCGGATTCCACAATCCGAGTTCAAGCGGGGCGACTGCGCCTCAAGATTGCCGAGTATTACGCTTCTGAAGGAGCCGATGAACCTATCCAGGTAGAAATTCCGAAGGGGACCTACGTGGTCTCGTTTCACCCCCGGGAAACCAGCCATGCCCGGCAACAGGCACTGTCGCAGGCAGCCCGTCCCGGCGGCATGGCAGCCGAAGGCAGGACGGGCGCGAAATGGAAGCTTGCGTCGCTCGTTCTCCTGGCCTTACTGGTCGTAGCGGCGACAACCATTGCGTTGCTGCTCGGGCGCAATCCACGACCGGCAGTTCAGGCGTCGGAGCCGGTTCCGGCCGCATTCGCAACATTCTGGAAAGCCTTCGCCGACGGGCCGGAAGAGCCCTGGGTGATCTTCAGCAACGGCGCCTTCGTGGGCCGGCCAGAGACCGGCATGCGTTACTTCGATCCCGCGCGGGATTCGCGCGATCAAATTCTCGAGCACTACACCGGCGTCGGGGAAGTGCTGGCGGTACACGCTCTTGACCACACCTTCAGTCTACTGCGCCGGCAGATTCGCGTGAAGCGCGGCAGCCTGCTTTCGCTGGACGACGTTAAGAACAACGACATGATCTTCGTGGGTTCGCCGGCGGAGAACCTTACCCTGCGCGAAATTCCCAGCACACAGGATTTCGTCTTCCACAACCTGGATGCTGGACCGCGCAAAGGCGACCTGGCCATCGTCAACGTCAATCCGGGGTCGGGAGAGCCGCATTACTGGATCGGCACTCCTTCCCACACCAACCTGATCGAAGATTACTCGATTGTGGCTCTGGTGCACGGGCTGAACCCCGCCAAGTCGGTGTTGATTCTGGCCGGAACCACTACGCTGGGCACACAAGCCGCGGTCGAGTTTGTATGCCAGCAGGACTCTCTCGAGGAGCTTCTGCGACGACTACAAGTTCCCAATGGCGGCGAACTCAAACCATTTGAAGCTGTGCTGCGGGTAAAGGTAACGCGCGGCGTACCTGTGGAATCGGACATCGTGGCGCTTCGCGGCGGAAAACCGTAGAAGCAGCTTTCAGCTTTCAGCTCTCCGCCTCCAGTTTTTCCTCCCTCTCATGATGGGGTCGTCCTGAGCTTGCGAAGCATCTAGCGCGCACGGATGTGAACTCTCACGGCAAGGGAACTGAGCGCCAAGGGTCCAGGTCTTTACTGAAGGCTGAGAGCTGACAGCTGCACCGTCATGGCTTCAACTGCGGATCGAGTTCCGCCGCTCGTTGAAATTCCTGGCCCGCCTCGGCCGCGGCGCCCTTTCTTTGCAAGGCTTCCGCCAGATGAAAGTGGGCCTGCGCATAGCTTGGTGCCAGAGCGATGGCGGCGCGGAACTGCGAGATGGCTCCTTCAAGATCCCCCACCTTCAGCAGCCTCATTCCCGAGTTAGTATCGAAAGTCGCCGCCTGCAGGTTGGTTTTATCCGCGCTGATCTGTGCTCCCAAACGCCCTTCCCGGGCTGCGCCCTGGGTATCGCCCATCTGCCGCAATATGGCCGCGAGCGTAGTGTGGGCGCCGGCGAAATCAGGTTGCAGACGAATCGCCTCCTTGAGGGAAGCCGCTGCCTCCTGCAGTTTGCCTTGCTGCTTTAAGACGGTGCCCAGGGTATAGTGCGCCTCGGCGTAATCGGGCTTGGTTTGGATGGCAGCACGGAGAGCATTCGCGGCCTGGTCGAAATCGCCTTGCTGCCACAACGTGACGCCGAGGGTGTAGTGAATGTCGGCCTGATTCGGGTCTAAGGCAGCGGCTTTCTTGAATTCGGCCACAGCATCCGGCAACTGATCTTTTAGTTTTAGCGCCAGCCCCAAGTCATAGTGCAAAGTCGCATCTTCAGGGGCCACTTTCAGGGCGGTCTGAAATTGAGCAGCCGCGGCATCGAAATCGCTCTTCTGCAAGTATGCGGTTCCCAGGTTTGTGCGGTAACCGGTGTCATCCGGCCGCAGACGAAGGGCGGCTTCGAACGCGGGAATGGAACTGGTCGCGTCGCCAACCTGGAGTAGCGCCAGCCCCAGATTGTTGTGGGCGTCGGGATCGTCAGGCTGCAGGTCCACGACCTGGCGGAACGCCGTGACGGCCGCCTGCGCGTCACCGGTGCGTTGCAGCAACAGGCCGAGCTGGGTTTGCCCGTCGGCGAGATTCGGTTGCAGCTTTACTGCGGTGCGAAACTCTTCAATGGCCTGGTCGGGTTGAGAGGTGCCTTCCAGCACGCGTCCCAGATAATAGTGGGCCTGAGCGCTTTGGGGTAAGGTTTGAACCGCACGTTGCAGCAATGGGAGAGCTTCGTCCATCTTTTTCTGCTGCCAACGCACCACGCCGAGATGCAAGGCGGCTTGAGCGTAACCGGGCTGAAGCCGCAACGCCTCGGAGAATTGCTTGGCCGCCTCATCCAGTTGTGAGTGCTGCGCCAGGATAGACCCCAGTTCGTCGCGCAAGTCGGCTCTTTCCGGTTGCAGCTCCACAGCCTTCCCCAGTTCGGCAGTTGCGGTTTCCAGATCGGCGCGAAAGCTGGCGATTCTTCCCATGGTCCGGTGTGCATCAGGGTCTTTTGGAGCCAGTCGGACGGCGGCGCGAGCCTGGGATTCTGCTTCGGTCAATGCTCCATTTTTGACTAATGCACTGGCCAGGTTCATATGCGCCTGAGCGAATTCCGGTTGCAGGCGCAGGGCGATCCGAAACTGCGAAATGCTTTCGGGGACGTGTTCTTGCGCCAAGAGCACCCAGCCGAGGAGGTTGTGCCCCTCGGCGTTACCGGGTGCGAGCTCTACAAATTGTTCGAACGCGGCCCGTGCCTTGACCAAGTCCCCGCTTCGCAAGGCCGCCAAACCACGGCGATAAGGCGACTCGCCTTGGGGGAGACTTTTTTGGGGCTGAGCCAGCGCGAAATCTGCCAACAGGACAACGATCGCCGCCAACATTACCAGTTCCAGTGAAACAAGAACGAAGGGACTTATGTCGCGCCGGTGGTCAAGACTGGACGGCTGATCTGGTTCGAAGGCCACCAAAAAATACTACTATGCGCAGCCATGCAGGGCTGATTTTTCGGAGCAGCAGCATGCCCGATCACCATCGAAGCCGGCGCGCCTTGACCCTCTCCTGTCCGCCCCCTAGTATTCAGGCAGTCATGAACTTTTTCTTGCAGCCGTCGCGTGCCCTCATCACTGCCGGCAGACTGGCTGCGTTTCTCGTCATTCTCGCTTTTCCGGCTTCCGCCGCCGACCCCCGAAATACCGTCCCCATCGCCAACTTCACCGATATCGCGGAAAAAGCCGGTCTGACCATGTCCAATGTCTTCGGGGGAAGGACACAAAGAAATACATCATCGAGACCACTGGAACCGGCGTTGCAATTTTCGATTATGACAACGATGGTTGGCCCGACATTTTTCTGGTGAATGGAACCACTCTCGAGGGCTTTCCTTCGGGAAAGGGGCGGGCGCCCAGCAATCATCTCTACCGCAACAATCACGATGGAACCTTTACCGACGTGACTGCAAAGGCCGGTTTGATGGCCACCGGCTGGGGGCAGGGCGTCTGCGTGGGAGACTACGACAACGACGGATGGGAAGACCTCTACGTAACCTACTACGGGAGGAATCGTCTCTATCACAATCAGAGTGGCGTCTTCACGGAGGTGGCTGACCAGTCCGGCGTTGCAGGGACCGGGAAATCCTGGGGTACCGGATGCGCCTTCGTCGATTACGATCGCGACGGCCTGCTCGACTTGATGGTGGCGAATTACGTGGACTTTGACCTGTCTACCGCTCCGGCGCCCGGGGAAAGAGTGTCATGCGTGTGGAAGGGAGTTCCGGTGATGTGTGGCCCTCGCGGGCTGCCGCCTGCCAAGAATATTCTTTACCGCAACCTGGGCAACGGCAAGTTTGAGGACGTTACTTCGAAAGCGAAAATCGATCAGACCAGCGGACACTACGCTTTCAGCGTCTCCACTTTCGACTTCGACGACGACGGCTGGCCTGACATTTATGTCGCCTGCGACAGCACTGCCAGCATTCTTTACCACAATAACCGCGATGGAACATTTACCGACGTGGCGGTGGTGGCAGGAGCCGCGTACAACGAGGATGGCCGCGAGCAGGCTGGAATGGGGTCAACGATAGCCGATTATGACGCCGACGGACGGCTGGATATTTTCAAGACAAATTTTTCCGATGACACCTCCACCCTCTATCGCAACAACGGCGACGGCACCTTCGATGATGTAACCTTCGCCGCCGGCTTGGGGCTCTACACCCGCTATCTGGGCTGGGGAACGATGTTCCTGGATTTTGACAACGATGGCTGGCCCGACCTGTTGCTGGTCAACGGACACGTCTATCCCGAAGTGGATAAACAGAACCTGGGCAGCAGCTACCAAGAGCCGCGCATCCTCTATCACAATAATGGGGACAAGACCTTCAGCGACATCTCCGCCCAGGCTGGGCCAGGAATCACGGCGGTACGTGCCGGACGAGGGCTGGCGGTCGGCGATCTGTGGAACGACGGTCGCATTTCAGCCGTGATCAGTAACATGAATGCACATCCCAGCCTGCTGGTGAACCAGGTGCGCTCGCCCAACCATTGGATCGGACTTAAAACCGTCGGAACGAAATCCAATCGGGACGGAATTGGCGCGCGGGTCACGCTGAAAGTGGGAGCCCGGTCGTTAGTTAACGAAATCCGCAGCGGCTCCAGCTTCGACTCGAACAGCGACATGCGCATGCACTTCGGCCTCGCAGCCGCGACGAAAATAGACTGGATCCAGGTGCGCTGGCCCAGCGGGCTAACCGAACGATTCGAAAACATTGCCGTGGACACAATTCTCACGCTGAAAGAGGGTTCCGGAGCGGCAGTCGCGACCGCCGCGAAGCCTCCCTCAAGTTGAACTCTCCAGCCGGATGCCAGCGGGGAGCGAGTCGAGGCCGCCAGCCGAGCCGGTCCTGCTGAAAGCCTAGAAGAGTTCAAAAGGTTGGTACGTTCCCGAAGTAACCTCGTGCTAGAATTCGCCCCTGCTTCATTGAGTGCAGTGCTAACTTGGAGTTCAGACACGGGCGCAACTCCAACGCATCGAGCTGTATGCGACGGTTCAGAGTCGGTCCATAACATGAAACGCCCAAGGTTCTCTCCGGTTGCGTTCCGGTTAACCCTCGTGATCGCCCTGTTGACGGGTTTGGCCTTTCCGACACACGCGGACGAGCCGCCGCGCCCCATGGAACTCTCGCGGACCGACCGTCCCTGGGAGTTTCTGTCGTCCGTGGGTCAGCGTGCGGGACTATTTGGAAACGAGACAGGAAACTTCGAAGCCTGGGTTTATCCGCTGAAAATTCTGCGCGACTTTCATCTTCGATTCCTGATGGATGGCCGCGTGATTCCAGCGGAGGCGCTGGCTCGCACGTTGACGGTGCGGCCGGAATCCTGCACGATTCTTTATAGCGGGGACACGTTCTCGGTGCGCGAGACCTTCTTTGTCCCGGTCCACGAACCCGGGGCCGTGATCATCATTGACGTTGAAACGGCGCAGCCCCTCGATGTGCAGGTTGCCTTTGAGCGAGATTTCCAACTGGAGTGGCCGGCTGGGTTGGGTGGAACATATTCTTTTTGGGACCCGAAGCTGGGCGCTTTCTACTTCGGCGAGGAGCAAAAGAAGTTTTCCGCTTTGGTAGGCTCGCCCACCCCCAGCGAGGTCCACTCTGAATACGACACCAACTATTCCAGCGCGAAAGAGAACTCCTTCCATCTGGGCGTGACCAGCAAAGGTAAAGAGACCAAGGTCGTGGTCATCGCAGCCTCGGTGAAAGGCCAGGCAGAAGCGCAGGCCGCATATCGCCATCTCACCTCCGACTATGCGGCGCTGTTGAAAGAGTCTGCGGAGTACTACCGGGCGTATCTGGATAACACCGTCAGCGTTGACCTGCCCGATCGTCAGTTGCAGCGCTCTTATGACTGGGCGCGGGTGAGCATGTTGCAAGGCCTGGCCACCAATCCCTTCCTGGGCACCGGGCTGATTGCCGGATATCGAACTTCGGGGGGAAGCCAGCGCCCGGGTTTCGCCTGGTTTTTCGGCCGGGACGCGCTCTGGACATCGCTGGCGCTCGATGCCGAGGGCGACTTTGCCGATACCCGCGTCGCGCTGGAATTTCTGAGCAAGTATGAGCGCGCCGACGGCAAAATCCCGCACGAAGTTTCCCAGGGCGCAACCTTCGTTCCGTGGTTCACCGACTATCCCTATGCGTACGCTTCTGCCGACGCGACGCCGCTGTACATCATCACCATGAACGATTACGTGGTTTCGAGCGGCGATGTGGGGTTTGCCCGGGAGAAGTGGGACAGCCTGTGGAAGGCGTATCAGTTTTTGATTTCCACCTATGATTCGCAGGGGCTGCCACGGAATTTTGGCATCGGTCACGGGTGGGTGGAAGGTGGCCCGCTGCTTCCAGTCCATACTGAGCTTTACCAGAGCGCGCTGGGGGCGCAGGCCTTGCGGGCGCTATCCAGCCTGGCCCATCTGACAGGAAAGGAAGACCTCAGCAAGAAGCTTGGCGAAGACTTCTCACGCCAGCAAACCTTGTTGAACAAAACTTTCTGGTCCGCGGAGAAGAAGCGGTTTGCCTTTGCTCTCGACCAGAAGAGTCAGCAGGTGGACGAACCCAGCGTCCTGGCCACCGTGCCCATGTGGTTCGGCCTGCTGGACGAGGAGAAGGCGGCTGCGATGATCGCCGAACTCGCGGCACCCGAGCACGAAGCCGACTGGGGCATGAGGATCATTTCCTCCGCGCGCCGCCCGGTACAGCGCCGACGGCTACCACTTTGGATCGGTGTGGCCGCTGTTTACCGGATGGGCATCGGTCGGCGAATATCGCTACCATCGCGCGTTGCCTGGCTTTTCCAATCTTATGGCCAATTCCCAGTTGGCACTCGATGGATCGCTAGGGCATGTCACGGAAGTTTTATCGGGCGATTACTACCAACCTCTGTCCACCAGTTCTCCGCACCAGATCTGGTCTGCGGCCATGGTGGTTAATCCGCTGCTGCGCGGATTGTTTGGTTTGCAGACTGATGCCGGTTCGCATCGGGTTACGCTGGCGCCGCACATTCCCGCCGACTGGACCCGGTTCACGGTCGATAACGTGCGCGTGGGGGCGGCGTCATTGCGCATGGCTTATCGCAAGACCACCGGCGAGATTTCCCTCACGGTCACGCGCAGCGGCAGCGGCGACTGCGCTCTGGAGTTTTCTCCCGCGGTGAGCCCGCGCGCCCAAATTATCGGGGTCGAGATGAACGGCCGACGAGTACCGTTCCAGATCAAGAAGACCGAAGGGGACCAACACGTCGCTACCCAATTTCCCGTCTCCGCCGGGGAGAACACCTTGCGCATTCGCCTCAGGAACGACTTCGGGCTAAGCCTCTCGCCCGCGTTACCGCCTTTGGGGAGCACGAGCCAGGGCTTGCGCGTGCTAACGGAGTCGTGGACGCCCGCACGCGACGCTCTCACACTGCAAATTGCCGGGGCGCAAGGCAAGAAGTATGAACTTGGGATATGGAATCCGGCGCAAGTGGCGTCCGTGGAGGGCGCAGAACTGCTAAGAATTAGCTCCGAAAGCGCCAGAATCATCGTCACAATTCCAGGAAATGAGTCCGACCCTTACCCTCGGGAGAGAATCGTCATTCATTTCATGAGCAAGGTGCAATAGAGTCCGTTGGCGAACGCTATTTTTGCGGAGAAAGATGTGATGCACTCATCTCGCAAGATTCTATGTTTTTCTTTTCGGGGCGATTATCGCCGCATCTGGTTCCGCGTCCGCACAGGCCGCCCCAATTTCGCAGCGCAGCACTACCCTGGAAGCAGTAACCAGCTCGCGACCACTCTGTGACGGTATTGAGATTAAGGCGGGCGCGGCGAGTTTGCGTATCACCGCTCTGCGGGACGACATCCTGCGCGTGCGCATCGCCCCAGACGGCGCATTTCCGGAAGATTCTTCGTGGGTTGCGGTGGGTTCGGCCAGGCAGGCGCCTACAGCTTTGCTTTGTGTTTCGGAGGGTCGTCCCGGTCACCGAAGTCCAGGCCGAACAACGGATGTTGGTAGGTGCCTGTAATCTTGACCGGCGCCACATAGCCGCCACGCTTGTTCTTGAAAAAGGGATCCAGTACTTTCAGTATTAAGGACTTTATCCCGTGTGTCGTCTTGGACACTTCAGCATCCGTTTTCAGGGTTCCCCGCAAATCAATTTTCTCGCTGATCAAGTTGTAGGTTCCCTGCATTTGAGCCAGGGCTCCGGGAATTCTAAATGAAAGGTTCGACAATCTGGCCGCGCCGTCTTTCACGACCGCGTGCCCTTTAAGGTCGGAAAGCACCGTTTCAGGATCGGCTTCGTCCTTATCGCTCTTACTATGGTCGTCTATCCCCTGGGCGCCTTTGCTGAGACTGTTGACTCCGGCTTGCGTTTCGGATTTTGTGAAGCTCCCGGCGTCGATGCCAAAGTTGCCCTGCAATTCCAGTTTCTCAAGAAATGGTCGCGGCCCCGGCGGGACAGAAACTTTTGCCCGCAGGCTGACGATGCCGGACATCGGAGCCCGCGGCGACTTGGTGAAAAATCGCAGGATGTCTTGAATCCGCCCGTCTTTGGCCGCTAATTCCAGTGAGGCCGTTTTTCCTGTCTGGCCACTTTCTCCCGCTACACTGCCTTCCGCCCATACCGTCGTCTTCCCGAAAGTTGCAGTCACCGGTTTCAGGAAGGTATCCCCGTTCTCGCCGTTTACCACCGCATGGAACTGGGTTCGTAAGTGCACTGGGTGAGAGACGGTGACGGCAAAAAGAGGAACGTCGGTGGCGCCGTCAACCTGAATCTGGTCGACCTCGCCACTGAACTTTCCCGAGGAAGAAAGCAGACCGCTGATGCCGTGGAACACCCCCAAATCGGCATGTTGGAACAGGTATTCCCCGGAAACGGGTGTCTTGCCCACCTGGTCAGCGTTCCACGGGCCAAACTTCCCGGTGGTGGATATTTCACCGGGTGGTTCCGGATTGGAGAGCCTTGCATTAAAGGATGCCGGACCGTCGCCGCCGACGTGACTGAGGCTGAATGTGGAGAAAACAAACTTGAGCGGTGGCTGGTCTGCCTGGGCCCGGGCCACCTCGAGGATGGCTCCGTCTGCAACCAGATCGTCGATTGCCACGGTCGGCCGCTGTGGCGTTTCGAAGTGCTCACCCGCTTCCTTGGACGGTATGAGGATGTGCATGCCCTCCGCCACAATGCGCGTGACGTGCTGCCGGAACAGCCCGGCAAAGCTGCCTTCAATCCTTATCTTTTCAATGGTCAGCAGCGGCGGCGTTCCGGCTTTGGGATTGTGCTGGAAGACGACGTGTTCGAGAACGCAGCCGGGGCGCGGAAAATACCTTCCATGAAAAGCGCCGACTTCCACCTTGCTGAAGCTCTCGTCCTCCAGGTCCTTCACCACCACGTCCCGGCTGAATGGCCAGTGTGATGCCAGGAAAATGAAGGCCGCAAAAAACACGATGACCAGGGCAGCGAATGCGGACACTGCAAGTTTGCGTGACTTCTGGAGCGGCGCTGGTGTGACCACTGCCGACATTGGTTGGCGTGCAATCTGCTGGGTGTTGGAGGCGAAGAGTCAGGTTCGGGTTGTAACCGCAGACAAGATAGTCAGGGCGCCCTATTGAACAGTAGCGGGATGCGCCATTGCACTCGATCCCACTCCGAGGATGGAGGGGTCGTCCGCGGCCGTCCTGCTTACCGGCGCCGCGTTTCTCAATTGTTCCAGGTTGGACTGAACCTTCGCCCAGTCTTTTGGCTTTCGCTTGGTGGCATAGGGAGCATCAGGATGGCTAAAGAATTCCATAAGCTCGGCCCGAACTTCTGGCCCAGCGCCACTGAAATTCCGTTTCGCCAGCAAGCCGAGTAACTTGGCGTGGGTCACATCGTTGAGGCGATATTGCCCGGGCCCACTTACTTTTCCGGTGTCAAAGTTGTCATTGGGCAAGTCCAGCCGGCCGGCGCCAACCTGGCTGAGCAACTGCCGGTAGCGATCCAGGGTCGCGTTGAAGCTGGCTTCGAACATTCGTTCCGTGTCGGGTGTCGGTGTTCTGAGTTGCAGCACCTTTAGCGGGCCTATTTTGGGGAGAATCCGAACCAGGAACGCAAGGATTCGTTCGCCAAGGGTAGGCGGCTGGTATTGCTTTCCCCAGTTCTTCTGGTAACTGGCGCGAGAAAGATTGTAAAGAAACTTCCTTTTCGTCATGCCGGGCTGGTCCTTCATGATCTCGTCTTTCTTCAGGCTCCAGGCAATGCGCGTCGCCTTGGGAAGAAGTTGGCTGACGTCGTGACGGTAGGAAGCGATTACCTGGTCTTCGTCGGAAAGCACGGCTTTCAGATCCAGGCCATACGTTTCCTGGAAGGCCTGCTCCAGCAAAGGAGCGGAGACTCCGAAGCCGATGAAGTCGTGATAATTATCCGGAGCGTAACGCCCACGCGCGACTTCCAGAATGTCGAAACCGAATTCCGTTTTTACGTGCGCCAGCTTGTCTTCTTCATACGTGACCGAGTCACCATATTTCTTCTTCAACTTGGGATACAGCACAGGGACAGCGCGATTCGTGCCGATGGGATGACCGTCGTTGTCCGCGGCATAGTGGGCGAGAGCCCCCAGCGCGAACGCATAGCCGTTTATGTCCCTGGAATCGCGGAGCAGGGCCAGCACAAAGTCTCCGCTGCGCACATAATGCGTCAAGTCGCTGAAGAAAAAACTTCCGTGCGGGTAATAGCCCAGGTCCTGGATGATGGCCCCACCGTAGGCGTAGCCGTGCGCTTCTTTGATTTCGTCGCTGGTCGCGCCGGGAAAACGTTGCAACAGCAAGGGGCGGATGTTGGTGCCCCATACGCTATCGACAATGGCTTCATGGGAAAGAACGGCGTAGGCCGCGGTCTCAGTGGGCCAGCACACAGACATGACCAGTGCCAAGATGACGAAGGCCCTCATAGAAATGCCTCCACGCGTCGCCGTTCTGCGCTTTCCAACCTCGTGGTAAATCTTACCTCGCTTCGATCGCTGAGAATTCGCGAGCACGCACTTGGATGCAGAAAACTGGGTAAGAAAACTCTCGGTGGAAGGTCTGCTGGAGAATGGCAAGAAGCGGACAACACACCTGTCGCATTGAGCCTGGCGAGTAAAGGCCGTTTATTATCATTGCGTTAAGTGGTATCTGGCGAGGCGGCCCCCCTTTCCTAGTCGATGCCGGCTGGCCGGCTTAGCGATGTACTGGGGGTGCTTCTGCTTGAACGCCACGCGGGATCGACTGGAAAAATATATGCACCGCTCTGGCGCATCACCGCGTGAAGGCTGCCTCTCGGAGTCGCATATGGATCACGGAGGAGGGACGCAAGGGACTCTTTTACATCTTTGTCAGCGTAAAGTTCCCGGAGCCAGTGCACCCCGACTGCGCTCCAGTCAGAGTCCACGTGCCTGAAATAGTGTTGTTGTTCACACTGCCCTGAAGTGCAAGCATGTTCTGGGTTCCCGGGAACATTGTCGAAATTGTCATACCGAACGCGCCCGTCATATTTCCATTGAAATTTCCGCTGAGCATGAACGAGCCGGTCTCGCTTGTCTGCGAACCGAAGCAGGGCGTAGCTGTGGTGAAATTGAGGTTCGTGACGTTCACGGTGGAACTGCCGCTGTTCTGATTCAGCGAAGTTGTGAAGGCAAAGGCGGGCGTCCCGTCCGGATTTGTCAGCGTGGCCGTCCAATTTCCATTCACGTTGCCCGAAGTAGCTCCTGCTCCCCCACCACAAGCGCCGAGCGTCAATCCCAGCGCAAAGACCAAAGCAACCGCAATCTCTTTCATAAGGACTCCTTATACTGCAGAACACATAGAGATCCCGAAATGGGGTCGCGGGTTGCCCGAAGATGTTCTGGCCGATTAACCTGGTCTGGGTCTTCCCGTGGGGCGTGGCGATGTTGTTTTTCACTTTCTCGACCACCCAGGAGTACTACTCGATGCCGATCTATCCCGCGCTGGCGCTCTCGATTGGATCGGCGATCAGTCTCCATTTTCGGATCGCGCCGGAAATATTGGGCGCAATACCTACCGGGGAGATTCCTCGTACACCGCGGACGTTCGCGTGCAAAGAGTGTTCAACGTAAGCGAGAGCTCGAGCTCGGCCAGTACAAGTCTATTTACACCTGGATTTCTAACACGAGGGGTGTGGAAGGCGCGGGCTGGCGGAAGAGCACGAGGATGTGAAAGTTAGGTCCTAGTCGTACAATGCCGCGCACACATTAGGACTCGGTCGGTAAGTACACAAAGCCGTTTTCTATCGTTCTAGTAACCGAATGCAGGCGCATGATCTTGTCCATTGTCGGTCCATAACGGTCCAGTCACCAAACTCGCCACGATTTGAACCGGGAGGATCATGGGCCCCGTGCGCTTCCAAAAGCAGCGTCTGGTTACCGATTGTAAGAAAAACCTGCCACGGATTCTCGCGGATTTTCACGGATCAGAACTTCGAAAACGAAGACCCCAAAAAGCAGATCCGTGTCAATCCGTTAAAATCCGCGGCCGATGCTGTTTGGCCCCGCTATTTCGGCTGGGGGACGATGCGCAGATACGGCTTGGGTGATTTCCAGCCGCCGGGATATTTCTGCTGCGCCTCTTCGTTCGAAACCGCCGGCAGGATGATGACATCGTCGCCCGGCTTCCAGTTCACCGGCGTGGCCACCTTGTGCCTGGCGGTAAGCTGCATGGAATCGAGCACGCGCAGCACCTCGTCGAAGTTACGGCCGGTACTCATGGGATAGCTGAGCTGCAGCTTGATCTTCTTGTCCGGGCCCACCACGAAGACGGTGCGCACGGTGGCGTTGTCCGCGGCGGTGCGACCGTCACAGGTTTCGCCAGCCTCGGCGGGTAGCATGCCGTAAAGTTTTGCGATCTTGAGCTGCGGGTCGCCGATCATGGGGTAGTTGACCTTGTGACCCTGTGTCTCCTCGATGTCCGCCGCCCACTTGCCATGACTGCTCACCGGGTCAACGCTGAGCCCGATGATTTTTGTGTTGCGCTTGGCGAATTCCGGCTGCAGCCCGGCCATGTAACCGAGTTCGGTGGTGCACACCGGGGTGAAGTCTTTGGGATGTGAGAACAGAATCGCCCAGCCGTCGCCGATCCACTCATGAAAGCGAATCGGGCCTTGCGTGGTCTCGGCGGTGAAGTCCGGAGCTACGTCATTGATGCGCGGGATACTGGGGGTTTCGGTTGCGGTACTCATGGTTGTTCTCCTCAATTACTGATTTGGATAATCTCGGAATGCCGGGATTTCGATGGCTCCCGCCCGGGCCTTCATAAACGGGTGAGAATCAAGCAAAAAAGAAACCCACCCGATTTCGGCCGGGTGGGTGTCGGAAAACCTTGCTGCGCTACCCACACCCCGGCGTCCGCCGACAACAACACAGGACGCACGGAGTGAAGTTGATTCGCATTCCAGCATTAGGATACGCGGCTGGGGAAATTCAGTCAAACCCGCGCCGGCGAGCTGGTCCCTACCGGAAGGCAAGCCAAGGACCACGTGGGGACCGCCGCCCCCGGCTGTCCACGAGGAGCAACGCGCCGCTGATTTCGCTTTCGGCAACAGCCGCGGGCGAGTCGCCCGCGACCACACAGCCGGGGGCGGGTGTCCCTGCGTGGTTCGTGGCGAATCGCGCGAAACATTGGGGACACTGTTATGTATTCGGGCGCCCGGAATCTTGAAATTGAAACACCTTTCCGGGACCTGTTCGACGCTACAATAAAACCGTCATGACCGCGGAACTTCGCCGCTTTCCTTTCGTGCAACTCGACGTTTTTTCCTCGCACCCGTTCGAGGGCAACTCCCTGGCCGTGTTTCCCGATGGACGCGGGCTCAGCGACCAGCACATGCAAGCCCTAGCGCGGGAGATGAATCTTTCCGAGACCACGTTCGTGCTGCCGCGCGACCCGGCCACCCAGCGGGAACGCGGCGTACGGGTCCGCATTTTTACCGTGCAGGAAGAATTGCCCTTTGCCGGCCACCCCACGCTGGGCACGGCTTTCGCGCTACGCGGTTCGAGCGGCGCCGGCCAAGTGGTTCTCGAATTGAACGTAGGCAGAGTGCCGGTCCGTTTTGAGCAGGAGCCTGGTCAGCCCGTTTTCGGTGAGATGACCCAGGTGGAACCCGAGTTCGGGTTGATTCACGATCGCGAAACCGTGGTCCGCGCCGCCGGCCTGCGCGACGGCGACATCGATCCCTCACTTCCCATCCAGACGATTTCGACTGGCATGCCCTTTACCATTGTTCCGCTGCGAGGTCTGGACGTTATTCGCCGGCTGCAGGTGAACCTCAACAGTTCGAGCGAGTATCTGCAGCAGTCGGGCGGCGGCAAGTTTTTTTATTTCGTGACCCGCGAGACCGTCGATCCCGCTGCCCGGTTGCATGCCCGCATGCTGTTTTACGGCGGTGAAGACCCGGCCACCGGTTCCGCCGCGGGCTGTGCCACCGCCTGGATGGTCGCGCATGGTGTGGCCCAGCCTGACGAACGCGTGCTCATTGAGCAGGGGATCGAAATGCTTCGGCCCAGCCGGATCTTTGTGCGGGCCTCGCGCTTGGATAACAGAGTGGTTAACGTTCGCGTGGGAGGAAATGCTGTGGAAGTCCTCCGCGGAGAAGTTTTTTTCTGAACCGCGGAGCTCGATTGCCGCGAAAAATTACCACCAGCACAAGCGCGATTTTTTTTCAATGGGGCTAATTGACCATTAGCATCGGCGGCACTTTACAGCTGGCTCGTCTGCCTTTAGCATTTTGTCTCGCTCTCAAGTTCTCTACATCAAACAGAAAAGCATATGACCTCTGGCGCCTTCATCAGGTTCGGGTTGCCATCTCGGAAGCAGGACTAAAACCGGAATGAAGCCGAAACGAACCATTCTTTGCGTAGACGATAACGAACAGTCCCTTTCCATCCGCAAGGTCATGCTGGAAACGCGCGGCTATCGCGTGATCGCCTGCGGCAGCGGCGAAGAGGCGCTGGAGCGGTTTAAAAAGGGCGGTGTGGATCTGGTGCTCACCGACCTGATCATGCCGGGCGTGGATGGAAGCAAGCTTATCGACGCCATCAAGACCCTCTCGCCGCAAACCCCCGCGATTCTGTTCTCCGGGAAAGTGAGAATCTACGATCGCGATACCCGCGCGGACGTATTTCTGCCCAAAGGCATGTACGCGCCGGTGGAATTGCTGGAGCGCATCCGCTTGTTGCTGGTGCGCAGGCGCGGTCCCCATCGCGCCCACTCCAAGGCGCAAGCCGCCGGACGGTTGGGCGCTGCCTGAGGCGCTGAGCCTGGCAACTTCTGTAAACTCAAACCCGTCCCGAGTCACGCAGGCTTCGTGTAATATCGATCTGCTGGATGCCTGCCTTCATCGAAGCCGTGGAACTGCGTAAGACCTACCGCGTGGGCAAAATTGATGTTCCTGCCCTTCGGGGTATCTCTTTTAATGTGCAAAAGGGAGAATTCGTCAGTGTTGTAGGCCCTTCAGGCAGCGGCAAATCGACGCTCTTTTACCTGCTGGGTGGCCTCACGCGCGCCGATTCCGGCCACGTGATCATTGATGGAGACGACTTCGCGCAACTCTCCGACGCCGAGCGTACCCGGCTGCGCAAGCGCAAGATCGGATTTGTTTTCCAGAAATTCAACCTGTTGCCCACGCTCGATGCCCAATCGAACATTGATATTGCGCTGGACATTGCTGGTGCGAACGGCACCCGCGACGCCACTTACTTCGACAAGATTGTGGGCCTGTTGGGTCTGGACAAGCGCCTGCATCATCGGCCCTCCGAACTTTCTGGCGGTGAACAACAGCGGGTAGCGCTGGCCCGGGCCTTGATCAACAAGCCGGCGATTGTTCTGGCCGACGAACCCACGGGCAATCTGGATTCCAAAAATTCCGAAATCGTTTTGGCCATGCTGCGGCATTCCAACCGGGAACTGGGCCAGACCGTACTCATGATTACGCACAACCCGGAAGCCGCAGCCTATGGCGACCGCATCATTCATATGCGCGACGGGGAGATTGTGGCTCCCGACAAGGACCCGCAGTGGACCGGCCACGCAGCCTAGCTGCAAAGCGCGCAGTATCGGCGAAAGCCAGGGCGCGGCGGCTTCCCGCGCGTGGTCCAGATGCTTACGCTGTCGCTGACAATTCACTGTGAATACCTCCGAACTCATCTACGACTGGAACCAGAAAGGTGCCGCCACGCTGCGGCTGGCCGGCCCGGTGCTGCTCAACGATGAGACCCTGCGCGATGGCTTGCAGTCGCCGTCGGTGCGCGATCCCTCGATTGCCGAGAAAATTCAGATCCTGCATTGGATGGAAGCCCTGGGCATCAACTCGCTCGACCTCGGGTTGCCGGGCGCGGGACCGCGCGCGCTGGCCGATTGCGAAGCGCTGGCCCACGAAATCGTCCGGCACAAGATGAAGATTCGCGCCAACTGCGCCGCCCGCACTCACGAAAATGACATCCGGCCGATTGCCGACATCGTGCAGCGTACCGGGCTGAACATCCAGGCCGCGACTTTTATTGGCTCCAGCCCGATCCGCCGCTACACCGAAGGCTGGACCGACGACTTCCTGCTTGAGACCACGGAAAAGGCGGTGAAGTACGCCGTGTCGCTGGGCCTCGACTCGATGTATGTGACCGAGGACACCAGCCGCTGCGATCCGGCCATGGTCAAGCGCCTCTATTCGACCGCGATCAGCTGCGGGGCGCGGGCCATCGTGATTTGCGACACCGCCGGGCACGCGACTCCGATGGGAGCGTTCGCCCTGGTTCGCTTCGTGCTCGAAGAAGTGGTAAAGCCCTCGGGAGAAAAAATTCGCGTCGACTGGCACGGGCACTGCGACCGCGGCCTCGCGGTCGCGAACTCCATGGCGGCACTGATGGCGGGCGCGGAATGTGTTCACGCCTGCGCCCTGGGAATTGGCGAACGCGTCGGCAACACGCAGATGGACCAGATGCTGGTCAATCTCAAACTCATGGGCATCCCTCCCTGGGCCGAGCAGGACCTGACCAAGCTTAAGGAATATTGCCAGGCGGTCTCCAAGGCCACGGGCGTGCCCATTCCCGCAAACTATCCAGTGGTGGGGGAAGACGCGTTCCGCACCGCCACTGGGGTGCATGCCGCGGCGGTGATCAAGGCCTATAAGAAGAAAGATATCGAGCTGGCAAACGCTGTCTACTCCGGCGTGCCTTCTCAGATGTTTGGACTGGAGCAGATCATTGACATTGGCCCCATGAGCGGCAAGTCGAATGTGCTGTTCTGGCTGGAACGCCACGGCGTGCCGGCAACGGACGAAGTCGTGGAGAGAATCTACAAGCGCGCCAAAGCCTCAAATCACACCCTCACCGAGACAGAAATCCGCGAGTGCCTCAACCAAATGTAGGCGCGGGCGTCTCGCCCGTGCGGCAGCTCTCCGAACGATTCAAGTCAAAATCTTAGCGTGATCAACGTTCCGAAAGGTTGGATCGTCGAGCTGGAGTTTGCCGATGCCTTTGCCGAGCCGACGGTCCACATCGAGAAGGTGCGGAAGACGACATAACCACCGGCCAGTGCAATGCCGCGTAACGATTACTGGCCCGCCGTAATCAATGGGCGTCGAGCACGCTATCTCCAACTCCCGGCAGAGCGTTGTAAGATGGGAAACTCAGTCGTCAGTCATCAGTTATCAGTTATCAGGTCTCAGGGAAGTGCAGCGACTTCCTGCACATGATCATCAGGAACACGGACGATGCTGACCAACGACCGGCGACTGACGACCGACCACTGATCCATGCCTAGCTCGCAACCTGAAGTGTCGGAGCTTTTTCCTGGCGTGCAACAGGAAGTGAGCCATCTTTGTTCGTTGCCCGAGATTCGTTCCGCATTCACCTGGTTTCGCGCCCAGGAGCCGCAGTTCGCGCAGTGGCAGATGGAGATGGCGCGCATCCCCGCGCCTCCGTTCGGCGAAAGCGCCCGGGGACATGGCTGGCGGACAGTTTTCGCGAACTCGGTCTGGAATCGGTCCACATCGACGAGGTCGGCAATGTTTTCGGCACGCATCCCGGCTACGGACACGCGTTACGTCTCGCTCAGCGCGCACATTGGATACCGTGTTTCCCGCAGGCACGCCGCTGAACGTCCGGCAACAGGGCAGCCGCTTGTATGGCCCGGGAGTCTCCGACAATGGCGCGGGCATTGCGGCGATGCTGGCCATGGCGGCGGCCTTGCGCGCGCAGCGCATATCGCGCACGCATTGCCTCTTCTGTTTCATCGGCAACGTGGGGGAAGAAGGCGAAGGCGACCTGCGCGGCATGCGCCACATTTTCTCCCAGCCCCGCTGGAAGGATCACATCGCACTACAGCCTGGTGCTCGATGGCGCCGGCGCCGACACGATCGTGGCCGAGGCCCTGGGCAGCCGCCGTTTTGAAGTGATCGTGCGCGGTCCGGGCGGACATTCCTGGAGCGATTTCGGCGCGCCCAATCCCATCGTGGTGCTGGCGCGCGCCATTCGAGGTCTTCAGCGCAAACTCCGGTGCCGGCTTCGCCGAAGACCACTTTCAACGTCGGCGTGATTCGCGGCGGGACTTCGGTGAATTCGATTCCCGAATCGGCCAGCATGCGGGTCGATATCCGCTCCACCTCCATGGCGGAAATCGAACGCCTGGAGCGGGCCCTGCGGCAGGCGCTGGACCAGGCGGTGGAAGAGGAAACGCGGGCCACGGAAGCGCGCACGGCTTCGCGGCGGCGGCCGTCGGGCTCAGTTGCGAAGTGGTCGTGATCGGAAACCGTCCGGCGGGCGAGCTGGATCCGAACGCCCGCATCCTGCAAGTAATTCGCGCCGTGGATGCGCAACTGGGCAACGCGGCGCAAGTGCAGCGCGCTTCGACCGACGCGAACATTCCGCTGTCGCTCGGCCGCGAGGCCATCGCCATCGGCGGCGGCGGCTCCGGCGGCGGCGCGCACACTTTGCAAGAGTGGTTCGACTGCAACGGACGCGAGCTTGGCCTCAAGCGCATTCTGCTGACAATGCTGGCGTCTCGCCGGAGTCGGAGATATGAATCTGGGAACCAAGCATGTTCCTGCGTGGCTATGCTTGCTGGCCGCGACCCTGGCACTGCGTGGGGGCGCAGAACTCTGCCTACGCAACCCAAGGCCGACGTCATCTTTATCCATGGCAACATTTACACCGGCGTGGTGGATACGTCTTCTTTGCCTCCGTCAAGCGCGCGGAGGCGATGGCCGTCCGCGGCGACGGATCCTCGCCGTGGGCACGCACGACGAAATCGATGAAGTTGAAAGGGCCCGCAGACTGAAGTCATCGATCTGGCCGGGCATTTCGTCATGCCGGGATTCAATGATGCCCACCTGCATCTGGCCAGCGCGGGTTTCAGCAAGCTCACTGTTGACCTGCTGGGAGTGAAGTCGCTGACGAGTTTCGCGAGCGTTGCGCGCGCGAGTCGAGAACGCCGCGCCCGGGAATGGATCGTGGGCGGCGGCTGGGACGAGACTCTCTGGCCGGTCAAAGTTCTTCCCACCGCTGGGATCTGGATGAAGTCACCGGCGATCATCCGGTGTTCCTCGAACGCGTGGACGGCCACATTGCGGTGGCCAATACGCGCGCCCTGCAACTGGCGCAGCATTACTGTTGCCAGCCGCGATCCCGACGGCGGACAAATCGATCGCGATACCAGCGGGCACGCCCACCGGCATTTTGCGCGAGACCGCGCAAGAGGCGGTGACCGCGGTCATTCCCAAGCCGAACCATGACCAGCGCCGGCAGGCCATCGAAGTCGGCGCTGGCCGATCTGGCCAGCACGGCGTCACCTCCGTGCAGGACAATTCCGATTACCAACTCGAAGCTGGCCTGGGACGATTTCCAGATCTACGAGGAACTCGAACATGAAGGCAAACTGACCGCACGGATCACCGAGTGGCTGCCCTTCGACGATCCCGTGCGAAGTGTTGCAGGAGCACGCGATTCGGCGCATCCCGCAGTCCGACAACATGCTGCACACCGGCATGCTGAAGGGCTTCATGGATGGCTCGCTGGGCTCACAGACCGCCGCGCTGCTCGAGCCCTACGGCGATGATCCCGGAACTTCGGACTGCCGCAATATCGAGCCGGACGAAGCTGAACGCGATGACGAAGGAACGGGTGCTCGCCGGATTCCAGATCGGCTTCCACGCCATCGGCGACAAGGGCGTGCAGATGGCGCTCGACGCCTTCGCCGAGGCCGAGAAGGCCGCGGAAACGACGGACCATATGGGGACAGGCTCGACCGTCCAGGCCGAGCGCAGCTCGGCGATGCCGGTAACTTCCCGGACTTCCGCTTCCGCATCGAGCACGCCCAGGTCACCACCCCGCAGCAGATCGCGCAGTTCAAAGAGCTGAAGGTGATCGCCTCCATGCAGCCCAGCCATCTGCTCACCGATATGAACTGGGCCGAGGCCCGCCTGGGCCCGAAGCGGGCGGCGTACTCCTATGCCTGGGCGGCATTCCTGAAGAAGGGAGTGGTGCTGGCCTTCGGCACGGACTACCCGGTCGAACCGGTTACGCCTTTCCGCGGCCTCTACGCCGCCGTCACCCGCAAGAGTGAAGACGGCAAGAAGGAATACTATCCCGAGCAGAAACTGACCATCGAGCAGGCCATCGCCGCCTACACCACCGGCTCGGCCTTCGCCGAGTTCGCGGAAAAAGAAAAGGGCAAGCTGGCTCCCGGCATGCTGGCCGACTTGGTCGTTCTGGATACAGACATCACTTCCGTGTCGCCGGAAAAGGTTCTCGCGACCAAAGTGCTGCGCACAGTGCTGGGAGGGAAGACGGTGTACCAGGCCAAATAGAAAAATTGACGAATTTTCGGATTTCCGGATTTTCGAATTGAAAATCTCACCATCCACCATTTAGCCGGGTTTTCAATTCGTCAATTCGTCAATCCGTCAATCCTGAAATTCGGCAATCCATGCCGGCCCTTTCTCGTTTGTTACTCTAGCCATGTGTCCCGCTCCCTCAAAGCCCACATTCTTCTGGTTCTGATCACGCTGATCTGGGGCTCGAATTTTGTCGTCATCAAGAATGCCTTGGCGGATATTTCTCCCCTGTTTTTCAACGCGCTCCGCATGAGCCTGGCGGCGGTGGTGCTGGCCGCGGTTTTCTATCGCGAGCTCGGCCGGATCACGGCCAGCTCGCTGCGTTCAGGATTACTCGTAGGCGTCTTCCTCTTTATTGGGAACGAATTGCAGACCGTGGGCCTGAAATATACGACGCCCTCGAAATCAGCTTTCCTGACCGGCGTTTCGGTCGTTCTGGTTCCAGTACTGCTCGCTTTGTTCTGGAAGCGCGGGCTCAATCGCTGGACCTCGGCCGGCGTGGTTCTGGCATTTGTCGGCTTGTATCTGTTAACGGTACCGGCTTCCGCCGGAGGCGGGCTCAATCTGCGCAGCATGAATCAAGGCGACCTCTTTACCCTGGGAGCCGCGCTGGTGTTTGCCTTCCACATCATTTTTATCGAGCACGCAACCCGGAGCCAGGGATGGCAGCAGATTACTGTGGTGCAGGTTGCCGTGACTGCGCTCCTGATGATTCTGACCGTCCCGCTGGCGGAGAAGGTTTATGTGGTCTGGACTCCGCGGGTGCTCTGGGGAATCGGGATCACGGGCTTTCTAAGCCTGGCGCTGGCCTTTGCCATTCAGGCCTGGGCGCAGCAATTCACCCCCGCGACCCATACCGCGCTGATCTTTACCCTGGAGCCCGTCTTTGCCTGGCTCACTTCGTTCATCTTTCTGGGGGAACGTCTGGGCGCCCGTGGCGGGATGGGGGCGGCCTGCATTCTAGTAGGACTGCTGATCTCGGAAGAGAAGGCGAGCACCGAGTCGATGGGGGTTTCTCCAGACCATGCTGCTGTCCCCAGCCAGCACGGCTAGCACCCCTGGGCTTGTACCACAACACTTTTCCAGGAATTTGCGTCTAACTCACTGGAAGTAGGTTGCTGACTGCTGTTGGCGGGAAGGTATAATCAGCAGGGCAGATCATCTTCGGAGGAAGTCATTATGAATCAGCGCGCAAGCGCTTTTTGGGGACGTTTGAAGGCGAATCGTCTCGCGTACAGCATTACTATCCTGATCACGTTGACCGTGGGTATCCTGATCGGGACGATGATCTCCTCGGGCGTGAAGGGCCAAGACAAGAAATCATCCTCCGACGTGACCCCGCTGACCGTGCCTTCGCCGCAGGTGCTCTCCAACCAGTTCTCACAGATCTCCAAGCAGCTCGAGCCCAGCGTGGTCAACATCAACACGGAATCGACGATCAAGACGCCCCGCCGGCGCCGCGGCGTCCCCGAATGGGGACGATGACGCCAATCCGTTTGACGACTTCTTTGACCGCTTTTTCGGCGGCAGGGGGGCCAGGGCGGCCAGGGCGGTTCGGGCGGCGGTGCCATTCGCGAGCGCTCGCTGGGTTCGGGCGTGATCGTGGACCCCAAGGGTTATATCGTCACCAACCGGCACGTGGTGGAGAAGGCCGACCGGATTCGGGTGAAGCTGCAGGACGATCCGCCGGGCATGCTGCATGACGCCAAAGTGGTCGGATCGGACCAGGAAACCGACCTGGCCGTCATCAAGATTGAAAGCGACAAGCCGCTGCCAGTGGCAAAGCTGGGCAATTCTGACAGCATGCAGGTGGGCGACTGGGTGCTGGCTATTGGCAGTCCGTTTGGCTTGCAGGAAACCGTGACCGCCGGCATCGTCTCGGCCAAGGGCCGCAACATCGTCCCGCAACGCCAGTTCCAGTCATTTATTCAGACCGACGCGGCGATCAATCCGGGCAACTCCGGAGGTCCGCTGGTCAACATGGCGGGCGAAGTGATCGGCATCAACACCGCGATCCTCACCGACACCAACGCCTACGCTGGGGTGGGTTTTGCCTTGCCCTCGAACACCGTGGCGCAGGTTTACAACCAGCTGGTTGGTCCCGAGCACCGGGTGTCGCGCGGATCGATTGGAATCATGTTTAACGCGCTGGACAACCCGGCCATCGCGAGAGTCTATGGAACCGGCTCGGGCGTGACTATTTCGGACGTGACCCCGGGCAGTCCGGCGGAACAGGCCGGCCTGAAGGTGGGCGACACCATCGTCGCGGTAGACGGCAAATCGGTAAAGAACGGCGACGAACTGGTGGCGGATATTGCCACCCGCAAGCCGGGCTCGAAAATCGCGGTCGGATTCATCCGCGACGGCAAGAAGCAGGAAGCCACCGCGGTTGTGGCCGATCGGGCCAAGCTGTTTGCCGCGCGCCTGGGCGACGAAGATGAAGGCGGCCCGGAGAGCGGGCCGAAAGAAAGCAAACTCGGCATTACGGTCCAGGCCCTGACCCAGGAGCATGGCAGACCGCCTCGATGTTCCCGCCGGCAAGGGTGTGATCGTGAAGGACGTGAAGACCGGGTCGTTTGCCGAGGATGTCGGCTTGAGCCGCGGCGATATTATCCTTGAAATCAACAAGCAGGCGGTGGACAGCGAAGACCAGTTCAACCGCATTTCCGGCACCTTAAAGAGCGGACAGGATGTCGTATTCCTGGTACGCCAGCGGGGCGCCGGCCGCGAGGGCGGAACCATCTTTCTGGCCGGTACACTTCCGTAACCCGAAGCTGGCACAATGAGGGCTGGCAGAGAAGGCGGGAATGGTTTACCCTGCCTGCTCGGTCAGGAATGGCTAGGGTAACCGGGCGCAGGGTTACCTCCGAACCACAACCTTGAGACTGAGCAGCTCCATTTCGACGACATGTTTGAGCGCGGGATGCGTCGTGCTCCTGGCCTGGGGCACGCTCTCGGCCCAGACGAACGGCAAATCGTCAGCCTGGACCAAAAACAAGTCGGCGGCGAAATTGCAGAAGGTGTCTGCGCACTCAACTTCCGGCAAGAACAAGAAATCACGCAAGAGAGCAAGCTCGCGCCGCGGGCAGCAGAAGATCGATCCCACGCGCGCCCGTGAAATCCAGGAAGCGCTGATTCGCGAGCACTATCTCGACGGCACCGCGTCCGGAACCTGGGACGCGAAATCGCAGAGCGCGATGCAGCGCTACCAGGCCGACAATGGCTGGCAAAGCAAATCGGTTCCCGATTCCCGGGCTTTGATCAAGATGGGGCTGGGCCCCGACCACGAGCATTTGCTGAATCCGGAAAGCGCCATGACCTCGCAGCCCGAACCACCCCATGCCTCGCCGATGCTTGACCAGTCCCCGGCCATGGCACTTCCACATCAGAGGTAAAAGCAGACGTCGGACGTCCAACGTCCGACTTCCGGGCTACCGCCCCTTCTTCATTACTGGATTCGGAAAATAGGGCAGGGGCTTGTCACTGATGATGGCGCGAGGATTGTCCTCGACCAGGGCCCGGGCGACTTCTTCGCCACAGAGTTTGGCGACTTTTTCTCTGGCCGCCGAGAGCGACGGGACACGGTGCTTGGTGTCATGGGCGTCGGTGGCCAGCACATGCACTGCGTCTCGTTCGAGCAGCCACTCGGCGGCGCGCCCGACCTTTTGTCCCCACATTCCAGTCACCGCTGAGGCGGTCACCTGCACCGCGCAGCCCTGATCCACCCACTCGAGGACCCGCTCCTGCGTCTGCTGCAGGATGGGATTGCGTTCGGGATGAGTGATGACCGGCGTGATGCCGACATCGGCCATCCGAGTGAAGCACTCGTTGATTTGCGACGGGATGCTGTAGTTGCTCAACTCCACCAGCAGGTAATGGCTGTCCTCGATGGTGTAGCGCTGCGGCGAAACCAGGACATCCTGCAGGTTGTCATAAGAAAGATGGAAATCGCAGCCCAGACTTAGCCGCGGAGTCTGGCCCACCAGGCCCTTGAGATACTCGAGGTTGCTGGCCAGATCGTGCCGGTTGTAGTGAAAGCGCTCGTTGGCATGGGGAGTGGCCACGATGTGCTCGATGCCGTCGGCCGCAGCCATGCGACACATTTCGAGCGATATGTCCCATGACGTGGGACCGTCGTCCACCTTAGGCAGAATGTGACAATGGATGTCGATCACGTGGATTTCCGCGGGGAAGAGCTGTCAGGTGATTTAAGCAGATTTTGAGCGAAAGACCAAGGGATTGGGATGCGCCCCGTTTATCTTCCTAAACTTTCGTCATCAGGGTAACCAGAAGCATAGCTCTCAGCCTTCAGCTTTCAGCTATCAGTGAAGTCGGAATTCCCGGTGAGCTGAGAGCTGACAGCTGCTCAGCTCTCAGCATGAAAGCTACTTGCCCATGGTCAGCACGACCCGGAAGCGGGACCGTCCGCTGATCATCTGATCGTAGGCTTCCGCGACTTTTTCCAGGGGATAGCGTTCGATCATGGGGCGAACCCCGCTCTGCAAACTGAACTGTAACGTGTCCTCGGAGTCTTTGGCCGTGCCGGAAGGCCATCCGCGAACCGTTCGGCGGCCAAAAATGAGTTGCAGGGGAGTGATGGTAAGAGGCTCCGTGGTGGCCCCGACGACAACCAGTTTTCCATCCGGGCCCAGCCCATCCACCAGGGCAGAAATTGCTTTCGAATCGGGCGCGGTAGCGAGAATCACGCGGGCTCCGCCCAGAGCCTGAAGCGCCCCGGCCGGCGCGCTCGCATCAGTGTCAATGTAGTGATGAGCGCCCAGTTTCCTGGCCAGCGCCTCTTTGTCGCCACCGCGCCCAATGGCGACGGTGCGGAA
This sequence comes from Terriglobia bacterium, assembly GCA_963816025.1. Classification (GTDB taxonomy): domain Bacteria; phylum Acidobacteriota; class Terriglobia; order Terriglobales; family Acidobacteriaceae; genus JAIQFF01. The sequence continues at coordinate 86,381 of CAWFJA010000001.1, read as the reverse complement.
ACCCATCTGACGCGCGTATTGGATGCCCAGGTGACCCAGTCCGCCGATGCCCTGTACCGCGACCAGATCGCCGGCCCATGCTCCAGCGTGCCGCAGCGAATTGAACACCGTAATGCCGGCGCAGAGAAGCGGCGCGGCTTCGTCCGCCGGCAGATCGTCAGGCATGGCGGCGACCGCCTCGGCCGGGACCACCACGTATTCCGCGTATCCGCCGTCGAAACTGATTCCGGTTATTTTTTCAAACTGGCAAAGAATGAAGTGACCGCGCCGGCAGGGATCGCAGTTGAAGCAGTGTCCGCCATGCCACCCTGCGCCCACCCGCTGGCCGGGCTTCCATTGGGTGACGTCCGCTCCAACCGCATCGATGCGACCGGCAATCTCGTGGCCCGGAACGCGCGGGTATCGCAATCCGGGAAAGCCCGACTGCTTAACGATGGCATCGCTGTGGCAGACGCCGCAGGCTTCAATCTTGATCCGGACCTGGGCACGATCAGGCTCGGGAATCGGGCGCTCGACGATTTCGAAGTTTCCGCCGGGTTTGCTGACTTGTACGGCTTTCATATTTTTCCCCAGGAATGCGGCGCATGAGATTGGGTTCAGAAGTTGATTTTCGGATTACCGGTTTTATAGATGGGAGAGACGACGGCGAAGATGCAGAAATCCTGGCTGTAATTATCCGGGTGCCCCTTCCTCGTCTCTCCGTCTTTTGGAGAGACCGGGCGGGGAAGTTGGCATGAACCAGTGGCGCTTCCGCACCAACGAGGGCGCTCGCGCCCACATTTCTTACTTGTATCTCTCCGCGATGAACTCGCCGATTGATTGGTAGGCCTTGGTCAGCGTGGGCTCGTCGGGCAGAAACACGATGCGGAAGTGGCGGGTGCCGGCCTTCTGGCCAAAGCCGGAACCGTGGACAACGAGTACGTGCTTAGCCCGGCACAATTCCTTGACGAAGACGTCGTCACCTTCCTTGATGTCGATGCGAGGAAAGGCATAGAACGCGCCGCGCGGAGACACACAACTCAGGCGCGGTGTCGCATTGCACCACTCGACCGTGAGATCGCGCCGGGCGCGAAGCTTGTTGCGGACTTCCACCAGGTGGTCCTGGGGCCCGTCCAGCGCGGGCTTGATGGCGTACTGTTCGGGATGGTTGGCGCACAAGCGCGCCCGCAGCAAACGATGAATGCCTTCGATATACGGCTTCACCGCGGCCGCGTCGCCGCTGACCACTCCCCATCCGATGCGCCAGCCCGGCGCCAGATAGTTTTTGGAGAGTCCACCGAAAGTCACCACCGGCACATCGGGCGCGATGGCTGCGATCGAAAGGTGCTGATGTTTGTCGTCCAGTATCAGCTTGTCGTAAATCTCATCGGCAAAGATCACCAGATTGTTGCGCCGCGCCAGTTCGGCCAATTGCTCCAGCATTCGCCGGGAGCACATCGCGCCGGTGGGATTATTGGGATTGATCAGAACGATGGCGCGGGTGCGGGTGTTGATCTTGTGCTGGATGTCGATCAGGTCAGGCTGCCAGCCGTCGTCTTCGTTCAAGTTGTACGGTGTGACCGCAATGCCCAGTTTGCACAAGACGGCTGAATAGAGCGGATAATCCGGGCTGGGCGTGAGAATGTGCTCGCCGGGATTGACCAGCGCGGTAAGAGAGACATCCACGGCTTCGCTGGCGCCCGAAGTCACGAATACGTCCTGGATGGTGGAAATACCCTTGCGGGCGGCTTCGCCGCGAATGGCTTCGAGGGCTTCCGGGATGCCGGGGGACGGCGCGTAGCCGTTCTTGCCATCCCGCATCGCCTTGTGGACCGCTTCGATCAGGTGAGGTGGAGTTTTGAAATCGAAAATGTTAGGGTCGCCGACGTTGAGAGCGAGGACCTTGTGGCCTTGCTTCGTGACTTCGTCGGCAACTGACGCCAGGTCGCGAATGGCGTAGCGGACGTTGTCAAGACGCTGGGCGGCGGCAATTTCGCGGATTTGCGTGCTCGGCATGGAGTTCCGTCTAATCTAAAGCAAAGCTCTAAACCGCAAAGGTCGCAAAGACCGCCGCAAAGCTCGCAAAGGAATCCCTTTGCTTCAATGGGTAGCCAACGACCAAAGGCCAATGGCCAATGACCGACGACCGACGACTGGCCTTAGTCTACGCGATCGATCTGTGCTTTCTGCAGGCGGTCGGAGTAATCCACGTACACCGCCTTCCACTCGGTGTAGAAATCGATCGCGCCCATGCCGCCTTCGCGATGGCCGTTGCCTGTGGCTTTCACGCCGCCGAAGGGCAGGTGGACTTCTGCGCCGATGGTGGGCGCGTTGATGTAAGTAATTCCGGCATGGAGATCGCGCATGGCGACGAACGCTTTGTTCACGTCTTTAGTGTAGAGCGCGGACGATAATCCGTACTCGATGCCATTGGCGATGGCGATTGCATCTTCCAGGTCTTCGCAGGGGATGATGGACACGACTGGTCCAAAAATTTCCTCCTGGGCGATGCGCATCTTGGGATCAACATCGACGAAAACCGTCGGCTCCATAAAGTAGCCGTACTGATATTCGCCCTGGTCGAGACGGTTGCCTCCGCACTTCAACTTCGCGCCTTCGGATTTGCCGATTTCCACGTAGCTGAGATCGGTCTTGAGCTGGGCTTCGTTGATGGCCGGACCCATCTCGGTGCTTTCGTCGATGCCATTGCCCACTCTCAGGCGCTTGGCGCGATCGACGTAACGCTCCACGAACTCCGCGTAGACGCCTTTCTGCACGATGATACGGCTGGTAGCAGTGCAGCGCTGGCCGGTGGTTCCAAAGCCGCCCCATATGCCGCCTTCGATGGCGAGGTCGAGGTTGGCGTCATCCAGCACGATCATGGGATTTTTGCCGCCCAGCTCCAGCGAGCAGTGCTTGAAACTTTTGGCGGCGGTGGTACCGACGATGCGTCCCACAGCGGTCGAACCGGTGAGCGAGATGGCGCGGACTTCGGAATGCTCCATCAGCGGTCCACCCACCTGCGGGCCGAATCCACTGACAATATTAATCACGCCCTTGGGCACGCCAGCATCGGACAGGGTGCGCACCAGGTTGTAAGTGGAGAGCGGCGTGTCCTGCGCCGGCTTGATCACGCAAGTATTGCCGCAGACGATGGCGGGAAGCAGCTTCCACGACGGAATCGCCATAGGGAAATTCCACGGCGTAATCATGCCGCAAACTCCGATCGGAGTCCGCACCGCCATGGCGAACTTGTTAGGCAGCTCCGAAGGCGTAGTGGGCCCGAACATGCGGCGGCCTTCGCCGGCGAAGTAGTAAGCCGTGTCGATGGCTTCCTGGGTATCGCCGCGAGTTTCCTTGAGAATCTTGCCCATCTCGCGGGTCATGTCGCGAGAATATTCTTCCTTGCGTTCGAGCAGCATTTCGGCGGCGCGGAAGACGATTTCGGCGCGGCGCGGGGCCGGCACCAGACGCCACTTGGCAAAGGCGTTGCGGGCGGCTTCGACCGCGGCGTCCACGTCTGCTTTTGCGGACTTCTGGAAGATGCCGACTACGTCGCGCGTGTCGGCGGGTTGCGATTCTCGAAAGTCTCTCCGGTCGAGGATTCCACCCACTCGCCGTCGATGAAGTTCTTGTAAACCTTGGTGGTATTGCTGCCGAGCGTGGCGGGGCGGGTCAAAGTTTCGGTTGCCATAAGAGTCTCCTGAGTTGCAGGGAAGAATGCGTGAATCTCTATGCTACAGGTGGGATTGAGGGTCGAGCAAGCGGCGGCGATGACCGCAAAATCAATAACCACAGAGGAGACTGAGGACACGAAGGTACACCCCTGGAGCAAAGCCTCTGCTGTCCTCCGTGGTTAGCGGGTTTGTCTCCGCGCGACCGCTTGACAAGGCCCCGACGAGAGTACAGAATCGCGAACTTCCCCAGGGCCAAGGGAACCATTCAGCCAACGGTAACGTATTGAGTTCGAGGGCGCTATGACGCTCCCCAGGGAGCGAATCTTCGTGGAATTGCAGATTCGAGAATCTATCCAAGGTCTATAAAAACGGCGTGCGCGCGCTGGACAACGTCTCTCTGACCATCCCCGTGGGCATGTATGGATTGCTCGGTCCCAATGGAGCGGGCAAGTCCACTCTGATGCGCACCATCGCCACGCTCCAGGAGCCGGACAGCGGTCAGATCCATCTGGGAACGCTGGACGTGTTACGCCAGAAGCAGGAACTGCGCAAGACGCTGGGCTATCTTCCCCAGGAATTTGGCGTGTACCCGCGCACTTCGGCGCAGGAAATGCTTAGTCACCTGGCATTGCTGAAGGGCATTACTGACGCGAAGCAGCGGAAGGATACGGTTGAGGCGCTGCTGCACCGCACTAATCTCTACGAACATCGCAAGAAGGCTTTGTCCGGATTTTCGGGCGGCATGCGGCAGCGCTTTGGCATCGCGCAGGCGCTTCTCGGCAACCCCCGCCTGCTGATCGTGGATGAACCCACCGCAGGCCTCGATCCGGGAGAACGCAATCGCTTCTACAGTCTGCTTTCGGAGATCGGCGAGGACGTCATCGTGATTCTCTCCACCCATATCGTCGAAGACGTGATGGAGTTGTGCACCAACATGGCCATCATCCATCAGGGGAAGGTGCTGTTTGCCGGCGCTCCCAATGAGGCCGTCAAATCGCTCGAGGGACGCATCTGGCAGAAATCGGTCGCCAAGGCCGATATGAAAGACTACGAACAGCGCTACCGCGTCATCTCCAGCAAGCTGATTGCGGGCAAGCCGCTCGTTCACATCTACTCCGCCGAGAATCCGGGCGACGGCTTCACCCCGGTGAGCGCCGATCTCGAAGACGTATTCTTCAGCCGCATTTCCGGGATCGCGTGAGGCCGGCCATGTTCAAACAGTTCTTCACCTTCGAAGTCCGGTTCTGGCTGCGTTCCTGGATGCTCTGGGTATTTTTCCTGATCGTGGCCCTGATGTTCTTCGGGGCGGCCAGCAGTGACCAGATCATCGTTGGCAACTCGCTCAACAATACTTACCGCAACGCTCCCTGGGTGGTGCAGAACTTCTACGCGGTTTGCAGTCTGCTGACCCTGTTGATGACGACGGCGTTCGTGAACTCGGCCGCATCCCGTGATTTTGCCCACAATACTCACCAAATCATCTTCACCACGCCGATTCGCAAACTGGATTACCTGGCCGGACGTTTTCTGGGTTCAGCGCTGGTGGCGGTGATTCCGCTGCTGGGCGTATCGGTGGGAGTTCTGGCCGCGAAGTACATGCCCTGGGTGGACGCGGAACGCTGGGGCCCGGTGGTGTGGGCGGCGCACTGGAAAGCGATTCTGGTTTTTGCCGTTCCTAACACGCTGTTCATTGCGGCGGTGATCTTCGCCATTGCGGTCCTGACCCGGAGCACCGTGGTTTCGTTTCTCGGCAGCCTGGCGTTGCTGGCGGGCTACGGAGTTTCCCGCGTGCTCACCAGCGACCTGAAAAACCAGAAACTGGCGGCGCTGATCGATCCCTTCGGCATCGATCCGTTTCTCTACGCGACCAAGTACTGGACGGTGGCCGAGAAGAACACGCTCTCCATCGGCTACTCGGGGTACATGTTGTGGAACCGGCTGATCTGGCTCGGGGTCGGGGCCCTGATCTTCGCCTTCGCTTACTGGCGATTCAGCTTTGCGGAGAGAAGTCCGAGGAAGAAGAAAGTCAAAGCTCAGGAGAGCGTTTCGATCACCTCGACGGCAATTCCAGCGGCTGACAGGAATTTCGGCGCCGGCGCCGAGTGGCTGCAATTCTGGGGCACGGTCAAGATCGAGTTCAGGCGCCTGGTCAAGACCACGACCTTCATCGTCATCACTGCATTCGCCTTGCTGAACTGCGTGCCTGCGCTGATTTACAGCAACACGGAGGGCTTCGGAAACACGTTCCTTCCGGTCACCTACCGACTGCTGGAGGTGATTGCGGGCACACTCTACCTGTTCCTCATTGCGATGATCACCTACTTCGCGGGCGTCCTGGCGTGGGAGGAGCGGGACAGCGGCACCGACGAAGTGCATGACGCGCTGCCCAACCCGGAGTGGCCCACGTATCTGGCCAAGCTCACGGCGCTAATGAGCAGCATCGTAATCATTCTGGCCGTCGTCATGTGCGCGGCCCTCTTGGTTCAGTTCTTTCACGGATATCACCGCTATCAGATCGGCCTTTTCGTCGTGAATCTGTTTGGAATGGATCTGCTCGGCTTCGTCTTCCTGGCTATTCTCGCGTTTTTTATTCATGTCATCTCGCCCAATAAATACGTAGGCTATTTCGGATATATCGCTTTCCTCCTCCTGACGACTTTTATCTGGTCGCCGCTGCATATCGCGACTTACCTGGTCCAGTTCGGACAAGCCCAGACCATGACCTATTCGGATTTCTATGGATACGGTCCGTTTCTCGAGAGCTGGTTATGGTTCATGTTTTATTGGACGGCGTTTTGCATCTTTCTGGCGGCGATCACGATTCTGTTGTGGCAGCGGGGACGTGAAACCAGTTGGCGCAGCAGAATCCGGAACGCGCGTTTGCGTTATCACGGAGCCGTGCGCTTTGTCGCCGTCGCGGCCGCGATTGGGTTTGTGGCCAGCGGCGCCTGGATTTTTTACAACACCAAAGTGCTGAATACGGTACGAAGCGAAAATGACCGGGATCGCCTGCAGGCAGACTACGAGAAGACCTACAAGAAATTCGAAAAGCAGCCCGAGCCGCGAGTCACCGATGTGAAGTATGCGATTGATCTGTATCCCGAATCGCGGAACATGACCATGCGCGGCCTGCAAACCATCGTCAACCAGACCTCCAAACCGCTGACCGAGATTCATTTCACGCTGGACAAGGATTACGACACCACCATCGAGATACCGGGAGCGAAGTTGTCCCAGGATGACCAGCGCCTGCACTACCAGATTTACGCTTTGACCACGCCCATGCAGCCCGGCGAGTCTCGCGTGCTGCAGTTCACCATGAAGACCCGGGTGCGGGGATTCGAGAACACGCTGACCAACCGCGCCGTGCTGCCGAACGGCACATTTATTCATAGCCAGATCGTTCCTCAGATCGGGTATCAGCCCGGCAACGAATTGGACGACAAGAACAAACGCAGGCGCTTCGGGCTCAAGGAAAAAGATCTGATGCCGGCGCTCGAGCCGAACTGCACTGCCGACTGTCACGACAGCTACATCAGCAATAACTCCGACTGGGTGAATGTTGAAACTGTCATCAGCACATCGCCCGACCAGATCGCGATTGCGCCGGGTTCGCTGCAGCGGGAGTGGAGCGAAAATGGACGCCGCTACTTCCAGTACAAGCTCGACCACATCGGACTGAACTATTACTCGTTTCTGTCCGCCCGCTACGAGGTCGCCCGCACCGAGTGGAATGGCATCAACATCGAGGTGTATTACCTGAAAGAGCAGCCCTGGAACGTTCCCAAGATGCTGAACTCGGTGAAGAAGTCTTTCGAGTACTACACCAAAAACTTCGGTCCCTATCCGCAGAAGGAAGCGCGCATCATCGAATTTCCGCGCCTGGCCGCCTTCGCCGAGGCCTTTCCCGGGACCATGCCGTACTCCGAGTCCATCGGCTTCATCGCCAGCATCCAGAAACCGGACGACATCGACATGGTGTTTTACGTAGTGGCGCACGAGATGGCGCACCAATGGTGGGGCCACCAGGAAGTGGGAGCAAACATGCAAGGGGCCACGCTGCTGGTAGAGACCCTGGCCCAGTACTCCGCCCTGATGACCATGGAAAAAGAATACGGCCGCGACACCATGCGCAAGTTCATGCAGTACGAAATGGACAACTATCTGCGCTCGCGCGGCGCCGAGCTGCTGAAAGAGCGTCCGTTGCTGCGGGTGGAGGCGTCGCAGGGATACATCCACTATCGCAAGGGCAGCGTGGTGATGTATTACCTGCGCGAAATGATCGGCGAGGAAGCCGTGAACCGGGCGGTGCGTAAGGTGCTGAACCAGTATGGATACCAGCCGCCTCCGTATCCCACGTCGTATGCGCTGGTGGATGCCCTGCGCGAGGAAACGCCGCCACAACTGCAATACCTGATCCAGGACCTGTTCTATGACATCACGCTATTTTCCAACCGGGCGGTGACCGCGACTGCTCACAAGGGCCCCGACGGCAAATACCAGGTCACGGTTGAAACCGAAGCGCGCAAATTCAAAGCCGACGAAAAAGGCAACGAAACCGAAGTGCCGGTGGACGACTGGATCGAAGTAGGAGCGCTCGCAGCTCCGGAGAAGGGCAAACGCTTTGGCAAGGTGCTGCACCGCGAGCGCGTGCATATGACCAGCGGCAAAGCCAGCTACAGTTTTACGACGGACGAAAAGCCGGACAAAGCCGGAATCGACCCTCTGCTATTGCTGATCGATCGCGTGCCTGACGACAATATGGTCCAGGTTACGGTTCAGCCGTAGAGCGGAGACCTTGAGACTATTTCTGTGAGAGAAAAATCGTGATCTGATTGGTCTGGTTATTGGCTAGAACGATATCGGGCAGCCCGTCTCCGTTCAGATCGCCGACCGCGATGTCACTCAAGCCGGGAGCGAGACTAAAGGTATAAGTCTTTGACTGTTGGGGGGCGCCAGGACTCAGTTCGATAGCGAAGGTACCCTCACTAAAGTCAGCAACCAGCGCGTCCGGCTTCCCATCATTGTTGAGATCAGCGGCGAGGACAGTTGAACCGTTTGCGCTATTCACGGTGGATACCCCGACTTGCGACCCGAAACTTCCGTCTCCGTTACCCGTAATGAAGGATGGGCTGCCGGCATCAAATCCCAGGAGGGCGTCCAATTTGCCGTCGCCATTGAAATCCGCGGCGGACACCGAGACAGGATCGGACCTCCCCGAAGATCTGGCAGCGGGTGTCTGGAACGTGCCGTCTCCGTTCCCCATGAACAAGGCCAGGTTGACGGTGTCATTGGTAAGGTCAGCGCCGAGGATGTCGAGTTTCTTGTCGCCGGTAAAGTCGCCGATATCACACCCTGAATACGTGTTTGGGAACGGCCCCGTTGGCAGATACACGACCATCTGGAACGTGCCGTCGCCATTACCCAGCGCGACCTGCATGTTCCCATTGCCGCAACCGACGTAATCAAGGTGCTTGTCGCCGTTTAGATCCGCGACGCGGCCGTGAAGAAATCCGGTGGAATTCGGTATGGCAGCCGACTGAGTAAAAGTGCCATCACCGTTTCCCAAGAGGGTAAGTGCGACCTCAGGACCAGAAATCGTGGAAGCAAGCAAGTCCGGTTTGCCATCTTCATTGAAATCGCCGAGGATCAAGGGGCCGAGGCCGTTCGGAATCTGGATCGCGTTAATAGTCGGGGCCCCGAACGTGCCCCCACCCTGGTTCAGAAAGACCGCAATCGTATTTGAATCGAAGTTCGAAACAGCGATGTCCATCTTGCCGTCCCCGTTGAAGTCTGCGACGACTACAGATCCGGCGTGCGCCCCTGCCGACGAAATATTCAGTGGAGTGGCATAAGTAACCGAGGGCAGCATCGAGGGTCTCCCGCCACCGCCGACGGATTGGATCATCCCTCCTCCACCGCAACGAATGAACCCGATGGACAAAATCAGGAGTAAGCCGAAAAGGAAAGCAGAAGGCCCGTTTAATACTCTCTTCCACATGAGGACCTCTCCTGAGATCAATCGCGGGCATTATATCGCGGTCGCCAAACAGCGTTATTTCTCGCTAACTCTCATTTAGGGGAGTCGCTTGAAGGTTTCTGCCGGCTCGCAAGTCCCGATCGGTTGCCTTCTTCTTAGGCGAGACTCGGCGGCAAGCGATGCCCTCGCCCAAGCAGAGCTTGGACAGGGCACCCTCCGGAGTAGCCGAGGGCGCGTTCCGTCTACCCGTTCTTCTGCTCCCCTTCCCCTACACTATCGGACATGACCGCCGGGGGTGCGACCCAAGGTAATCAACCATGCCCTGCCAGTTATCCTTGTGATACTCTCGCAAATACCCCATATTCTTAGGGTTTGACTGGCGTCCGGTGGCCTTTGTGTCTTCTTCAAGTAGCAAACCTGGGATCCATGTAGCCTGGAAGACGGTCACCTACCGCAGCGTGGCTTTGGCGGTGCTTTTCGCGGTAATTGTGCTCGGAGTAGGCATGAATTTCGCCTTCCCGCAGTTCACGCAAAAGGGCATGAAGTCGGTCAGCAACCTGGGTGGCAGTCTGCTGGAAGCGATCGCGGGAGCCGGGGGGAAGGTCAAATCCGGCAACGTAAGTTCGCAGCAAGCCCATATTACGGCTCTCGACGGAACGGTTCGGGTCAAGAAAGCCAGCAGCAACAGCTGGGTGACGGCTGACTATAACGTCCCGCTGGAAAAAGGCGACGTGGTGCAGACCGGCTCGGAAGGCATGGCCAAGATCGTTTTCAGCGATGGCACCAATTACACGGTGAAACAGGATTCGCTGATTGTGATTGAAGAAAATTCAGCCAATGACCAGCAGCAGACCAACGTGTCAGTCGCGGTGAGCACGGGCACGGTGGACCTGACGACGGCCACCTACGTCCAGGGATCGAAGTCGCAGGTCATCGTGGCCGGAGCCACGGCCTCTTTGGCGCCGGACAGCGCGGCCATGGTGCACAATGACCCCAAGGGCGACCAGCACGAGATTCTGCTGAAGAAAGGCTCGGGAGAAATCAGCCGTAACGGCGAGGTTGTGCACCTGGCGGAATGGGAGAAAGTCGGCTTCCAGGCGCAGTCGCCGCGCATGGCCAAGGTGAAGGAAATTGGGCCACCAACGCCGATTTCGCCGGCCAACATGATGCCGATCTTCACTTCGGGAGCGTCCAAGCCGGTGGAGTTTTCCTGGACTCCGATGACCAATGCGGTGGGATACCGGCTGCGCATTTCGCATAATCCGTATTTTTCTTCGACCATTGTGGATCGTCGGGTGAACACGGCCGACGTGATCGTCTCCGGTTTAGGGGAAGGGGCGTACTACTGGCTGGTGCAGTCTTACGATGCCGAGGACAAGGAGTCGGTGGAAAGCCAGAAGAACCGGTTTACCATCATTCCCAAGGGCCAGAACACCACCGCCATCAACCTGGAGCTCGATCCGTTCATGCAGCACGGAAACGTGATCGAGTTGACCGGAAAGACCGAGACTGGGGCGCGGGTCATGGTCAATGGGCGGGAAGTGCCGGTGATTGGCGTGGATGGCAGCTTTCACTACTTTATGCCGCCGCTTCCACCGGGCGAGAGCGTGATCACCATTACGGCGCAGAATGCCAAGGGTGGGGTCAATACAGTCCAGAAAAAGATCGTGATCCAGTAGGGCCAGCGCCTCCTCGGGGACGAATTCCCGAGGTACTGGGACTTTGGTTTGACGGCAAAACGGGGTTCTTCCCATAGAATTATGGACACGGCCCCCCATCCGCGCAGAAGCAACCGGGTACGCCCGGTAATGACAGCGGTTCGAGAGAGCTAAATCGCGTATGTCATCTAACGGATTCCATTCTTCGACGCGCCTGCACAACCTGAGATCGCTGTTCAGCATTTTTTCCAGCGATCTTGCCATCGACCTGGGGACGGCTAACACGCTGGTGTACGCGCGCGGCAAGGGCATCGTGGTCAACGAGCCTTCCATTGTGGCCATCAACAAAAACACCGGCGAAGTCGAGGCCGTGGGTAAGGAAGCCAAAGAGATGCTGGGCCGAACGCCTGGCAACATCGTGGCCATCAAGCCCATGAAAGACGGCGTCATTGCCGACTTCAAAGTTACCGAGAAGATGCTCAACTATTTCATCCAGAAGGCGCACAACCGCAAGATGCTGGTGCATCCCCGCATCGTGATCGGCGTGCCTTCGGAAATTACCCAGGTGGAAAAGCGCGCGGTCATGGATTCCGCCTATCGCGCCAAGGCCAGCGAAGTGTACCTGGTGGAGCAGGCCATGGTGGCGGCCATCGGCGCCGGACTTCCCATCACCGAACCCAGCGGCAACATGGTGGTGGATATCGGCGGTGGCACCACAGATATCGCAGTGATCTCTCTCAGCGGCATCGTTTATTCCCGTTCCGTGCGCATGGCCGGCAACCAGATGGACGAAGCGGTGATGAACTATCTCAAGCGGAAATATAACTTGCTAGTGGGCGAACGTACCGCCGAGCAGATCAAGATGGAGATTGGCTCCGCCTATCCGCTGGAAAAGCCGCTGACCATGGAAATCAAGGGCCGCAACCTGATCGAAGGCGTGCCCAAGACCATCACCGTGGACGACAGCGAAATCCGCGAGGCCCTGAGCGAATGCGTTTCGACCATCATGAACGCGATTCGCGTCGCGCTTGAACGCACCCCGCCCGAGCTTTCTGCCGACATCAGCGACCGCGGCATTGTGCTGACCGGCGGTGGAGCGCTGCTGAAGAATCTTGATAAACGTATTCGCGAGGAAACCGGTTTGCCGGTTTCGATCGCCGACGATCCGCTGTGCAGCGTGGTGCTGGGCACGGGCAAGATGCTCAGCGATTTCAAGTTGCTGCGCAAGATTTCGATCGAGTAATCGTGAACCGGTTTCTAGTTTCCGGTTTCCAGTTCTCGGCTTCTCCGCAGGAGTGCTGCCCAAACAATAACGAATGCACCGCCATCGCGCCCTTTGAGACGGGAAACTGGAAACTGGAAACCTGAAACTGGCATCTGGGTCCTGGCGTCATGGAAAATCTGATGAGCCGCTACCGCAACGTCACCATTCTGGTGGCGATCCTGTTTGCCCAGGTATTGGGGCTGGCGGTACAGGTCAAGCGCCGGTCCGGCGCCGACGAATCTACTCGCATCATCCGGTTGTGGACGGTTAGCGCGATCACTCCTTTCGAAAAAGCCATCGTCTGGTGCCAGAACGGCCTGGGCGGTATGTGGAACAACTACGTCTATCTGCGCGGGGTGCGGCAGGAGAATCGCGACCTGAAATTCGAAATCGAGCAACTCCGACTGGAGCGGGTGCGCCTGTCGGACGATGCCCAGCAGGCCCGCCGGCTGCAGGCCTTATTGGGTTTCAAGGAACAGTACATCGCGAAAACCGTAGCCGCGCAGGTCATCGGTTCGAGTGGCAGCGAGCAATCGCGGTCCGTCTATATCGATAAGGGCACGTCGGACGGAGTCGAAAAGGACATGGCGGTGATTACCGCCGATGGACTGGTGGGCAAGGTCTTGCGAGCATATGGATCCTCCGCGCAAGTGCTGCTGATCAACGACCAGAGCAGCGGAGTGGGCGTCATCCTGGACAAGTCGCGGCTGCAGGGAGTGATCAAAGGCACGGCGGCGGGTGAGGTCGTTCTCGAAAAAGTCATGACCGATGAGCAGGTTTCGCCCGGAGACCTTATCGTGACTAGCGGCGGCGACCAGATCTTCCCCAAGGGCATTACGGTCGGCACCGTGATGAAGGTTTCGCCTGGTGCCGATCTTTTTCTCAATATTCGGGTAAAGCCCTCCGCCAACCTGAGCCGGCTGGAAGAAGTTCTCGTGATCACGAAAAAAGAGGATCGGGCGCCCTCGCTGGCCGAAACCAACTCCGTGCGTGCGGTGGACATCCTGACCCAGCGGCTACCTTCGGTTCCCGATAAGCCGGCGGCGGATGCGAACCAGCCTGCGGCGGAGCCGCCGGCGAGTGCCGCAAAACCCTCAAACGCTGCCACCAAACCACAAGGGAACGCGGCTTTGAACAACCGGGCGGGCGACTCTGCGGGCCCGGCCGGGATCAAGCCGGCCGCGCTGCAAAAGCCGGTGCCGGCCGCCAAAAAGGCGTCGCAGCAGACCTCCAGGCCGCTAACGACCACGCCGGCGACCGAACCCGCGGCTGCGGAAGCCGGGACCACGGAGGACAAGCCGCACTAGTGCCCATCACTTACACATCCCAGGAACAGGTAGAGGTTTACCGCTTCAGCGCTCCGGCGGCCATCATCATTCCGCTGGTGGCGCTGTTTCTGCAGGCTTTTCTGCCCCTGCGGCTGCACTTTTTTTCGCTCTTCGACCTGCCCTTGCTGGTGGTGATTTTCTTCGCCGTGGCGCGGCGCAGCCCGGTGTCCGGATTGCTGACCGGGGCGCTGATCGGCCTGTTGCAGGATTCGCTTACCCATCAGCCGATTGGGATCTACGGGATCGCCAAGACCGTGGTCGGATTCGGCGCCTCGTCGCTGGGCGCGAAGCTGGACGTCGATAATGTGGGAGCGCGCTTCCTGGTGACCCTGTTTTTCTACGCCGTCCACGAAGTGGTGTACTTCACGGTGGCGCGCGGCCTGGTGAAACTGACCTTGCAATGGAGTTGGGGACACGAGATCGGAGGCGCTCTGCTCAACGCGGCCACGGCGGCCATACTGTTTACGCTGCTGGACAGGTTTAAGCAAAGAGCGTGAAGAGTCGTCGGTCTTCAGTCGTCAGTCTTCAGCCGATCACAACTCCGGCCGGGTTCGAGACGAAAATCCCAATCGCCTATGGCCTTGGGTTACCCGCGTCACCAATCTTTTGTCGACATGCCCGGATTACAATGAACTTAATCTCGACTTAGTTTGAGATACGGCACCCCTTCGACCGCCGACTTATGGCGCGATGGAATGGCTGACGACTGAAGACTGACGACCGACGACTATTCCCATGTTTGGCCGCGACGAAAAAGTATCGGGTTCCCGCCTGACTGCGGTGCAATACATTATCCTCGTCGTTTTTCTGGTGCTGGCCTACGGATTGTGGCGGCTGCAGGTGGTACAAAGCGAGTTTTACGCGGCGCTGGCGGAGAAAAACAAGACTCGCGAAGTGCCTATTCTCGCCCCCCGGGGCAAGATCCTTGACCGCGAGGGGCGGGTCATCGTCGACAACTATCCTTCGTTCACCGCTTTGCTGCTGCGCGATTCCACCCGCGATCTTTCGGGGGACGCGGACCTGATTGCGCAGGGACTGCATCTTGATCCCAAGGAAGTTCGGGAGCGCCTGAAGAAATTCGGCGGCACCCCGCAGTACCAGCCGATCTATCTCAAGGAAGACATCACCCCGGATGAACTGGCTTTTATCGAGTCTCACCGCAACGAATTGCCCGAGCTGGATACCATCATGGCCCACCGCCGGTTGTATCCGCGCAATGGCTTCATGGCGCATCTGGTCGGCTACGTAGGCGAAGTCAGCGAGCAGATGCTGAACCAGGCTCGCTGGGAGCTCTACAACCCCGGCGACGTGGTGGGCAAATCGGGTGTCGAGTTGCAGTACAACCAGCTCTTGATGGGGAAGAACGGCTCACGGCAGGTGCTGGTAAACAGCAAAGGGAAGGAAGTCGGGGAACTGGACCAGAAGCCGGCGGTACCCGGGCATAACCTGAAACTGACCCTGGATATCGATCTGCAGATTGCGGCCGAGGAAGCCATGGGAGACAAAAACGGGGCCATGATTGCCATGGATCCGCACACCGGAGAAATCCTCGCGATGGTGAGCCGGCCGACTTTCGATCCCAACGATTTCGCGGTTCGCATCTCACGCGGCGAGTGGAACAAACTGGTCACCGACCCCGACAAACCGCTGCTGAATAAAGCGATTCAGGCCCAGCTCGCGCCCGGCTCGACCTTCAAGATCCTCATGTCGGTGGCGGGTTGGCAAGAGGGTATCGCCCAGACTCTGAACGTCCACTGCAATGGCGGCGCCACATTTTATGGCCGGCGGTTCGGCTGCTGGGTGAAGACCGGCCACGGCGCCGTCGATCTGACCAAGGCGATTTACCAGTCCTGCGACGTTTTCTTCTACACCCTGGCGGAAAAGCTGGGCATTGACCGCATTGCCAAGTATGCCACTGCGTTGGGGCTGGGCCAGAAGACCGGCATTGATCTTCCGGAAGAGGCCAGCGGGGTCATGCCGTCGGAAGAGTGGAAGATCCGCAACTTCAAGCAAAAGTGGTACGCGGGCGAGACCATTTCAGTGGGCATCGGACAGGGCGCGGTAGCCACCACGCCGGTGCAATTGATGCGAGCCATTGCGGCCATCTCAATGGACGGCCGCATGGTCGTGCCCCATGTCGCCAGCCCCACCGGCCTGCCCTCCGAGTACCTCGAGACCCATCACTATCTGGATGTGACCAATATTCCAATCAGCCCGGAAGGATTCAACCTCATTACGGATGCGATGGCGCGGGTGCTGCTGCCGGAAGGCACAGCGCCGTCGGCGCATGTCCCGGGGGTCGATATCGCGGGCAAGACGGGATCGGCTCAGGTGGTATCGCTGGCGGTGCGCGCGTTGCACCAGAACAACGAAGCCCTCAATCAGAATGGTTGGTTCGTGGGATTCACCCCGCGGCGCAATCCGGACATCATTGTTGCGGTGCTGTTCGAAGGTGGCGAGCACGGCAAACTAGCGGCACGCCTGGCGACCCAGGTGATCAAGGCTTATGTCGACAAGCAACGCCGGCAACCGACCAAGGTCGCGAGTTCTGGAAACGTGGACGTAGGGGCAGTGTGGAACACGGGTTCGGACGCAGAAGATGAACTTAAGGGTGGGCATTTCGAGGTAGAGTTGCCGAAGTCTCGCGCGCCGCTGGCGGTCGCAGCGCCAGGTTTAGAGTAGCCGAGCACGAGGGGGTGCCCCGTCCAAGCTCCGCGTGGGCGGGGGTTTTGTGACCATTCGAAGCGGTGGAAATCGGGTAGCGCAGAGTGCCAAAAGAGTTGGGAGATAGGGTGTTCAGGGTGAGTTTGGCATCCGCTAAAAACCTCGCCCAAGCGGAGCTTGGGCGGGGCACCCTTCGCACTTGGGGAAAGCCGGCACGACCCGCCGAATGCTGGGCAGGAATCAAACTGGTAAACATTTTCGAAACTAGCGACGAGTGGCTGACGACTGACGACTGACGACTGACCCATGTCCCGCTATATTTCATTTCGCGATTTCGACTGGCTCCTCTTCACTTTCGTCCTGCTGATTTGCGGGCTGGGCGTGATGGAGATTCGCAGCGCCACCTCGCATACCAAGTTTGCCGGGGCACACATCCGGCAGATTTATTGGATCCTGGGCGGCGTGGCCGGCATGTTCCTGGTCAGCCTGATCAACTATCAGAAGCTGCTCGACCGGGTGCACTGGCTCTATATTGCCGCCATTGTTTCCCTGATGAGCGTGATGCTGTTCGGGCAGAAGTATCTGGGGGCGCGGCGCTGGGTGAAATTGCCGGGAGGGGCGCACTTTCAGCCTTCGGAGTGGGTGAAGCTGATCCTGATTCTGGCGGTGGCCAAATACTTCGCCGATCTGCACCAGAGAGAGCTTTCCTGGCCGGACTTCATGAAGGCGGGCGCCATTGTGCTGGTGCCGATGCTCATGGTGCTGCGGCAGCCTGACCTGGGCACCAGTCTCACGTACTTGCCGATCGCCGTCATCGGCTTGTTTCTGGGTGGGGTCCGCTTCAAGCAGGCGGCGATTGTGACCCTGGCGGTGGCCCTGCTCTTGCCGCTGGCGTGGCACGCATTAAAGCCTTACCAGCGGGATCGTCTGACCAGCTTTATGCACCCGGAGGCAGATAGTCAGGGTTCCGGCTACCAGGTCAACCAGTCTTTGATTGCCGTCGGATCAGGCGGCATTTGGGGGAATTCGGAGGGTTCCCAGACCCATTTGGCGTTTCTGCCGGTTCCACAAACGGACTTTATCTTCGCCGCCTTCGCTGAGGAACATGGTTTTGTAGGTGCCCTGGCGGTAATGCTGTTATACTTTATAGTGCTGATGCGATTGACCCAGAACGCGCAAACGGCGCCCGACCGCGCTGGCACGTTCGTGATTATGGGTGTGGTGGCGGTGCTTAGCTTCCATATCCTGGTCAATGTCGGCATGGTGGTCGGCTTTATGCCGGTCACCGGAATACCCCTGCCGCTGATGAGTTATGGCGGGTCTTCTGTCCTGTTTATGTTTCTGGCGTTGGGCATCGTAATGAATGTCCGCATGCGCCGGTTTGTAAACTGAAGCAGGAATGAGGAATGGCAGGGGGTAAGCCCGCGCTTGCCATCCGCGCGGAAAACAAGATTAATTACGATCGCCCTCGCGTAAAGAGGGCACACGCCGGCTAGAAAAGCAGTTAAAGCCGGGCAGGATCAGGCAAAGGCGCTGCCAGGCCGGTAACGGCCCCCTCAGAGTTGAGAGAGCGGTCACAAACCTGGCGAAGTGCAATGCGATAAGTGCAAAAGATTCCTAAGCTTACGCAACGGATTCGGCCACGGAGAGAACTCCGGGGCCCAGGCTGTCCCTTGTGCAGGGCGGCCATCGCAGCGCTTGATCCTCCCAGACTTTTCCTGCCTTCGATCCGGTGATCCCGGGGCCGCCTGACGGCTCGGGACCGGAGTTCGCATGACTAGAGAATTATTTGTGTCTTCCACGCCTCACGAAACCAAAGTGGGCCTGGTCGAAGACGATCTGCTCGCGGAAATCTACCTGGAACGCGAGAACGAATACACCCTGGCAGGTTCCATCTACAAAGGGCGCGTGACTCGCGTCCTTCCCGGAATGCAATCCGCCTTCGTTGACATCGGCCTGGAGCGCGATGCGTTCCTTTATGTCTCCGACTTCATGGAGTTGGAAGATTCCGAGGACCTCGACGAGGTTCCCACCAACCGGCCCGTGGCGGAACGCTATCAGCCCCAGCCGCAAGGCGAAACGCATGCCGGCGAAACCTCTGCCGCACCGATTGAGACCGAATCGCAACCTCAGGAACATGTGGAGGCGGGAGCGGAGAGTCCGGAGCCGGTTGCGCCCGGTGAGTCCCGCGACAATCGTGGCGGCTTTCGCGGCCGTCGCCGCCGCCGCGGACGCCGCGGAGAGCGCATGCCAGAATCGAAGTTTGCCAGCCCGGCAGCGGAAACGCCGCGGGAGGCTCCACGTGCCGAACGCCCCGAACGGACCGAACGCCCCGAGCGGAATGATCGACCCCAGCGGCCGGAATTTTCCGATCGCGGTGGACGATCCGAACGTCCGGCGAGAACGGAACGCCCCGAGCGCTCCGAATACGGGCCGCCGCCGGGATATCAGCCGATTATTCTGCCTGGAGAATCCATCTCAAAATATCGAGGGATGAACCAGAACCGGCCGACCCGCCCGAGCGCGAGCGAAACAGCCGCGGCGCCGGTTCAGGACCAGCCGGCGCGGCCCATCGCGGAGATTTTCGCGGACGATGAGCCCATCTTTGCCGTGGCGTCTTCAGCACCGGCCTCCGCTCCTCCGGTCGAACCGCAGCCTCAATCTCACCAAGAAGTCCCGGCGCAGCTTCACCAAGACCCGAATGACGACACGCCGAGCGACTGGGACCGCGAACAGCAACGCCTGCACCAGATGAACGTGGCCGCAGTGTTCGGCGGTGAAGCGGCGGAAGCAGGCAATGAAAGCGACGCCGACGAAACCGACAGCGACCTGACAGTCGTCGCCGAGCGTTCCGGCCTGTCCGCTGCCACAGCGGGTACGGTGGAAGAAGAAGAGATCGAAGAGGAAGAAGCGGACCTGGCCCACTACGTCGAGGAACTCGAAGAAGATGCCGCCTTCGAAGAACTCGAAGAGGAAACCCACGCCGCCGGTGAGCACGAACACGCACACCAGCAGCCGGCGCGGGAAATCGCAGCTTCCGCGGAGCCCTCATCGGCGGACGCTGTACCGTTCTCCGCAGAACCGGTTTCTTCGGAAGAAATCGACGTCGCGGCGGCCGACGAAGTTGACGAAGAAGCGGAAGACGAAGCCGAACTCGACGAGGCCCAGGCGGAAGCGGAAGCAGCTTTGGCCGCCGAAGCCGGAGGCGCGGGCATGACCGAAGCTCGCGCCGAAGTTCGCGCTCCGGCCGGGACGGCTGGTTACACCCAGCGCGCGCCGCGTCCGGGATACGATCGCCGGCCGCAGCGTGGAGGCCGCCGCGGTGGTGGTGGTGGACGCCGGTCGCGCAGCAATCAGCAGCAGAACATGCCGCTGATCACGGACCTGCTCAAGGAAGGGCAGGAGATTCTGGTCCAGATCGCGAAAGAGCCCATCGGCAAGAAGGGTGCGCGCATCACCAGCCACATTGCGCTGCCCGGCCGCTTCCTGGTTTACATGCCGACGGTGAATCACACCGGCGTGTCGCGCAAGATTGCTTCCGAAGAAGAGCGCCAGCGGCTGAAGCGCATCATTCAGAGCGAGCGCGAAAACGGGCACGGTGGATTCATCGTGCGCACCGCGGCCATGAATGCCGCGGAAGAAGACCTGCGCGCCGATATCCGCTTCCTCAAAGGTCTGTGGACTGAGATCAAATCCCGCGCCGATGCCGGCAAGGGACCCACGCTGATTTATCACGATCTCAACGTGGTGGAGCGCGTGCTGCGCGACCAGGTCACCTCTGACTTCTCGGCCATCTGGGTGGACAGCGACGAAGAGTACGAACGCATCCTGCGCTTCGCCAACCGCTTCCAGCCCGCGCTGGTCAAGCGAGTCAAGCTCTACACCAAAGAGACGCCGCTCTACGAGCAATTCGGCCTGAGCGAAGAAATCAACAAAGCGCTCAAGTCGAAAGTCTGGCTGAAGAGCGGCGGCTACATCGTCATCAACCAGACCGAGGCGCTGGTCGCGATCGACGTGAACACCGGCAAATACGTCGGCAAGACCACGCGTCTCGAAGACACCATCGTCAAAACCAACGTGGATGCGATCAAGGAAATCGTGCGCCAGATCCGGCTGCGAGACCTGGGCGGTATCATCATCATCGATTTCATCGACATGGATGAACGCCGCAACCGGCAGAAGGTCATGCAGGCGCTGGAAGAAGCCCTGCGCAGCGATCGTGCGCCGTCCAAGGTCCTTCAGTTTAACGACTTCGGACTGGTGGCCATCACGCGCAAACGAGTGAAGCAGTCGCTCGAGCGCACCATCGGTTCGCCGTGTCCCTACTGCCAATCCACCGGCTTCGTGAAGTCGGTGACCACGGTTTGCAACGAGATCTACCTTGAGATGCGCAAAATCGCGAAACATCTGGAGCATGCCGACGTGATGCTGCGGGTCAATCCCGATGTCGCCAAGGCGCTCAAGCTCAACAACGGCAAAGCCCTGATCGAGATGGAAGAGATGACAAAGAAGACGGTCATCGTGAAGAGCGATCCGGCGCTGCACCAGGAGCAATTTGATATCAACTGAAAAGCAGCTTCTAGCTTCTGGCTCCTAGCTTCTAGCTAGTCCCTCAACTAGAGATGGAGAACGGGCGTCCCCGCCCGTTTTCTTTGGCTAACGCGTATCTCGCGAATACATACGTGGCCAAAGGCCTCTGCGATATCCTAACCTTCATGAATCGCCCGTGGTTGCAGATCAGCCAAAAGAGTCACTCATCTCCAGATAAACGGGGACGACCTTGTCAGTCATCCCGGGGGAAGTTTCGACGGTCTATTAACCTTCCTGTTGCTCATCGCGTTGGCGATTCCTTGGATTGACGAGAGTCATTTGCCTAATTCGGTGGATATTCTTCTAGGTGAGACCTTCTCCTCTTCGAGTCCAGCCAATGGCAGTCGACCAATTCCCACGGTCACCGATTTTCGGACGTGATTGCCTGAGAACCGTTTGCGTTGCACAATGGCACTCCGAGCAACCGGAGAAAATCGTGAACAAACTCATCCGATCCGTTCTTGTAGTTGCAATCCCTTGCCTGTTATTCATGCTGGGCATCTCGTCAGCCTTCGCGCAAGCCCCCGCGCACCTGAAAACCCGCACCGTCGTCCTGATCGTCAGCGACGGATTGCGCTGGCAGGAGATCTTCACCGGCGCCGATCCAACCTTGATGGACAGCGAACACGGCGGCATCTGGGCGGACCCAAACGAACTCAAACGCAAGTTCTGGCGCAATGATGTTGCCGAACGGCGCGAGGCGCTGTTTCCTTTTCTGTGGAGCGTGATCGCGAAGCAGGGACAAATCTTCGGCAATCAAACCAAGGGCAGCGTGGGCCGTGTCACCAATGGGATGGCGTTTTCCTACCCGGGCTACAACGAGATGCTGACCGGGCATCCTGACCCGAAAATTGATCGCAACGAGTTCGGCCCCAATCCCAATGTCACCGTTTTTGAGTGGCTTGACCACATGCCGGAATTTCGCGGCAAGGTTGCAGTCTACGGAACGTGGAATGTTTTTCAGGACATTTTCAATGAAAAGCGCAGCGGCCTGGTCATGCAAACCGGATGGAATTTGCCGGAGAAAGGGAAGCTGACCCCGCGTCAGGAACTGATCAACGAACTTTACCGCACGACCACACCGCTGGATGACGAAGATGCCTACAATTCTTTTATCCAAATACCGCTGCTGGATTACGTGAAGTCAGATCATCCGCGAGTGCTGTTCGTGGGTTATGGCGAGACTGATAACTGGGCGCACCAGGGCCGCTACGACCTGGTGCTGAAGAGCGCTCACGGCTTCGACCACTTCGTGCAGCAGCTTTGGGAAACCATGCAGGCGATGCCGGAATATCGGGGCCAAACCACCTTCATCCTGACCACCGATCACGGACGGGGGAGCGGGCTGGTCGAATGGAAGGAGCACGGGGTGGATGAAAAGGGATCGGAAAATATTTGGATTGCGATCATGGGCCCCGATACCCCGGCGCGAGGCGAACGCGAAAACGCTGGGCCGGTCACGCAGTCGCAGATTGCCGCCACAGTCGCAGCGTTCTTAGGCAAGGACTACCCTCACGATGTGCCCGGTGCGGCCAGGCCGCTTCCAGATGTGCGCTAGGAGGTTCCGAGCGACGAACGGGCGTCCTAGGGCGTTCCTTTTGACAGGGGATCGACCATCTTGGATCGCAGCTCCCGGAATAGGTCGCGAAGCACATAATCGGCGACCGGGCAACTTCAAAGCCCGATTTTCGATCAAAATGATGCTACTCGACTCAACAGGAGGGAAGCTTGAAACTACAACGACTGAAAGGGCTCGCAATAACAGCAGTTATGACGGTGACCCTGGGCGCGGCGATAGTGGCCGTACCACCGGCATATGCCGATTCGCCAAACGCGAAGTGTCAGCGTGAAATCGAACACAGGGAAGCAAAGCTTGACCAGGCGATTCGCAAGCACGGCGAACGCAGCCACCAGGCTGACCAGCGGCGCCGTGATTTGAATGCCGAGCGCGAACGCTGCTGGAACGCCTATCACGGATGGTGGAACGGTCATGACCACCAGTGGCACACGGATCGTGACTGGGACCGCGATCATGATCGTGACGACCATCGCTAGACGGTGTGATGATTCCCGAGTTGCTTGATGGGCTCCGGCTAGTCCGGGGCCTTCCAAGCGAGCCGATAGATACGTCAATTCTTCTTTTGCCGCTGATTCTGTTGAACATCCCAGGTACAAACCCAGAAGTCGAGCTTGTGGTAGTCGGGATCGGCTTTGCGTAGATGAAGCGCAGGCGAGGCGGCCTTGGCCGCGTTTGATTGAGTGCAAAGACCCGTGAGGAGGGTGAAAGAAAACAGCAGGGACCGAGACGACGTCCCAGATTCGCATGCCGCCTCCTGTGACAAGATCACAGACGAGCGAGGCGGCAGAACGGCACCGCTGCTGCTAACTCCTACGGCCGGCGATCATGAGTCCGGCTCCGACCACCAGCAGCACCGCGCTGATGGCGGGCGAGACTTTCTCGCTGTCATGAGTTTGGACGCCGATGTTGACGTCACCCGCTTTGATGCCGTGATTTTCCGAATGAGGAATCGCGATGAAAAACGAAAGGATTCCCAGGATCACAACCGCCAGCCCCACTAAAAATAGAGCCTTCATTAGAAGCCTCCAGCTTGAGAGTTGAGTGCATGGACCCGAGCGTCCACCGGCGGCTTAAGATGCGGCCGAGGACGAGCGGGATGCTCCTCACCCTTTGCTATCGGCAAAGTCCCGCACAAATTCCACCAGGCTGCGGAGCGCGATTCCAGAGGGGCCTTTGGCGATCCAAGGCTTCTGCTCCTCGGTCCAGGCGGTGCCGGCGATATCGAGGTGCAGCCAGGGCGTGTCCTCGGCGAACTCCTTTAGAAACATGGCAGCAGTGATGGCGCCGCCATAGCGGCCGCCGGAGTTGACGATGTCGGCAATGTTGGAGCGGATGATCTCCTTGTATTCCTCGTCGAGCGGAAGCCGCCACATCTTCTCTCCCGCCGCGTCGAGAGCCCTGCTGAAACGGTCGTACATGGCGTCATCGTTGGCGAAGATGCCGGCATTGATGGAGCCCAGCGCGACCACGACCGCGCCGGTGAGCGTGGCGGCGTCAATCAGGTGGGTGCAGCCCAGTTGGCGCGCATAGAAGAGGCCGTCGGCCAGCACCAGGCGTCCTTCGGCATCGGTGTTGATGATCTCGATTGATTTGCCGGACATGGCAATCTGCACGTCTCCCGGCTTCTGCGCCTTGCCCGAGGGCATGTTTTCGGTGGCCAAAATAATGGCGGTGATTTTCAGTTTGGGCTTGAGCAGAGCGATGGCGCGCATGGCGCCGATCATGGTTGCGCCTCCGGCCATGTCGTATTTCATCTTTTCCATGCCGTCGCTGGGCTTGATGGAAATCCCGCCGGTGTCGAAGGTGATGCCTTTGCCGACCAGTCCGAGCACCGGTTTTTCCGGAGCACCTGCGGGTTCATAGCGCAGGACAATCAGCGCGGGTGGTTCGTCTGAGCCCTGGGCAACGCTCCAGAAAGCACCCATCTTGAGTTCCTTGATCTTGTCCGCGCCATAAACTTCGCACTTCAAGCCGACTTCGGCTGCCATCTTCTTCGCCCGGTCGGCGAGGATGGTGGGCGTCATGCGATTGGATGGCTCGTTGACCAGGTCGCGAGTGAAATTCTGCGACTCGCCGACGATGCGAGCAACGTCCACGGCCGCCTGCAGCCTGGCTTGATCGCCGCGAGCCACGACCGTCAGCGTGTCAATTTTCTGGTCCTTGCGATCGCTCTTGTAGTAGTCAGGATCGAAGTTGCCGACAAACGCGCCTTCCACGATGGCTTTGACCGAGTCCTCCATCTTCAGCCCGGCTTCCGGCGCGAGGATGGCGAAGCTGCGCATTCCTTTCGCTTTGAGCGTGCGCACAGCTGCGCCGGCGAGGCGGCGCAGATCGAAGGCCGAAAAGGTCTTGGCTTTGCCACCGCCCAGAAGCAACAGCCGCTTGGCCTTCAGCTTTGCTGGCCGATGGACGAGCGTGGTTTCAAAAGGCTTGCCCGTGACTTCACCGCCCGCGATCACATCGGCGGCTGCGTCTTTAACCGCGGCGTCGGGAGTCTCGATCGAGACCTGGATTTTGTCTTTTTCGCCACGGCCCTTTTCTGTTTTGTCGAGCACGATGGCGACCAGGCATTCGGTTTCTACTTCGGAGGGAGGGGAGAGAGAAAGGTTAGGCTTCATGATTGTGTGTAGCTCCAGTATCGTCGGCGGGAAGGGAATTACGCAAGAGGCTGGCGGCCATTAGAGCACGACAATGCTGATCCCCAGGTTGCGCCGCCCCAGATCTGTGTCTTGTTTCAGTTCGGGTCGGGCGTTGATCAGGGCCCACGCCCGCTCGTCCGATTTGGCCCAGTCCTCGCCGAAAATGCAGGCGCGAATGTCGCCTCGACTGGCCATCTCGGCCAGGCGTCTTTGGGCGGCGATGCGAATTTCGCCGCCGGCCCCGCTCGATCCATATCCGTGGATCAGCTTCAAGACTCCGCATCCGCTTTGCCGGGCGCGCGCGAGTTCGCGTTCCAGATGTTGCAAGGCTTCAGGGACCGTGGGCATCCCAGCCTTGAGGTTTATGGTTTTGATGGCGCTCCCTCTGCTGACTAAGGTACCTCAGCGGCTGAAGCCGCCAGCAAGAATTTGCCCGTAAGGCAGCGCTGAAGCGCTGCTCCACCCGAATCCTGGCCCCACTATCGTCGCCCACTATTGCGGCGAGGCTGCCGGTTCAGGTTGTGGGTGCGTATCCACAATGTGTTTCGCGACCCACATTTTACGAACCCTGGCCTTCTGATAAACCGCGCCGAATCAGTGTTTCCAGCAGTGGCTGCTCTCGTGCGATCCCTCTATCGGGCAACGACCCTGGAGGAAAATATGACGCAACTCAATTTGTCCGGAAGGCAGTCAAACAATTCGCAGCAGAAGCCGGCGGCAGAACACGAAGAGGGATCGATCAAGAATCAAACTGTGGGCGCGTTGGGCGCGCTGGCAATGTTTGCCGCCGTGATCGTGATCGGCAGCTGCTCTCGAAGCAGCCAGCCGGTGGTGGTGCAGCAACCCGTGCAATCAACTACGCCGGCAGCGACGCCGGCCCCCACGGTTCCAGTTCCGACACCGACTCCCACGCCGGTCGTGGCGAAGGCGAAAAAGCGCCGGGCGGCAACTCTCTCCTACGTCAACCGGGAGTACGGACTCTCGTTCAGCTTTCCCCGCAACTACAAGCTGAAGACTCAACCCGCGACCCAGGTCAATGCGACGACCAATGGCAATGAAACGCAGGCCACTTCTACCACCACCGAGCCCTTGCCCATGAATTTTGTCCATCCCGGCGGAATGGCGCTGGCAGCCGTGGAGATGCCCGCCAACTCGTATCCCGGAACGGATTTCCAGTCTGGATTCATCAACGTCAGCGTGAATCCCGGCATGACCGCTGAAGCTTGCGCTCAATTTCCGCCTACGGAGACGAACGATGCTTCGTCCTCCGCGAAAATCGTGCCGGTAAAAATTGGCGCTCTCGAATTCCAGCAGGTTGAGAGTCCCAGCGATGCCACGATGAAACCGGCCGACACAAAGTACTATCACGTGTTCGGCAACGGAGGTTGCTATGAATTTGGGTTGGGAATCGCGACCCACGATGCGGGTAACAGCGAAGGCGGGGAAATCGCGCCCGTAGATCGCCAGGCGGTGTTTGCCCGGCTGGAAAGGATTCTGGCTACGGTAAAACTTCGGCCCTCGGTGATGCCGGAAACCCCGGCACCGGTCCCGGCGGTAGCCGCTACCGCCCCGGCGGACTCTTCAAACACGGCCCAGCCCGAGGTGGCTGCGCCAAACTTCTAGCCGGTTGGTGAACCTGCGACGGAGTTGCCTGGACTGCCGGCGGTGGACGGCGGTCCAGGTTTTTGATTGCCCTGAGGCTGATAGGTCTTGAATCCGGCGCGTTGCATGCCCCGGATCGCCTCCGGGTTTTTCATGAAGGTTTCCCAGACAAAGCCGGTCCGGGCGTTTTCCGCCATGAGCAGCGTGATTCCGGTATCGATGGCGATTACGTCGTTGTCATACCAGGTCTTCAACGGGTTAAAAGCGTTCACGAATCCATAGGCGCACCAGGCATCGGGATAGCGATTCCTGATATTGCGCAGGACGCGCATGACCGGTTGAGGCAGGAAAGGCAGCGAACCGCCGGCCGCGCTGGGGACCACGGTGCCGTCGATGGGGCCCATGGCGGGGGGACCGCCCCAAACCACGTAGCCGGATTCCGAATCCGACGCGGTAATGCCCCAGAGATCATCGCTGTAGTCGGGAAACTGTTTTCCCAGCTCCAGGCAGAAGCGGCGATGCACGTCGGTGGCGATGGCGGAGTTCTGAAAGTAATCCGCGTAACGGTCGCGCTTGCCGCGGAAATCGAACCAGGCCTGTGAATACTGGTGAACAAACAGGGGAGCGAACGACCCGATGTAACGCAGGCCATCATATTCAAATATGTTGCGCTTCCACGCATCCCAGGCTTCCGGTTTCAGGGGATGCGAGGACGAGCCCATGCCCAGGAGATACATCATCATCAGTTCGCTGTAGTAATCCCAGCGATAGGGCAGGAACCCGGCTTCGGGCAGCCATCCATGGGGCAGCAGGGTGGTGTCTTCCGAGAGCCACGTCCAGTCCACGCGATCGAAGATGTCGAGCGCGAGCTGGCGAATTTCAGGATTGTCGAAGTGCTGCCGGCAGCACAGAATGCCGCAGAGCAGAATGGCGGTATCCACCGAAGAGATTTCCGAATCCCACAGCCTCTCGCCGGTATTGACGTTGGCGAAGTGGTAGAAAAATCCGCGATGCTGGGGCAGGGTCTTCCAAAGAAATCGCAATGAGTTCAGCACCCGGGTGCGGGCTTCGGAAGGGGAAATAAAACCTCGCTTCTCTCCAATGCACAGGGCCGAGAGACCGAAGCCGGTGGCGGCGATGCTGGCGACCACGGCATTGTCGGTGGTTGCTTTCCGCGCATTGCAACGGTCCTTGACCAGGCCGGTCTGGGGGTTAGCCTGTTCCCAGAAGTAGCAGACATTGATTCTTTCGAGCTCGTCAAGAAAGAGGTGATCATCCGGCGAAAGGTAAGTCTTGGCCGGCGGAGGGGCTGGCCGGGCGTGCTGCTCGGGCGATGGCGCCAGGGGCGATGGTGACAGGAAAGAAGCGAATCCTGGTTCGGCGAAGGGCAGGCAAATCCCCAGGCTGGCCATCCGTCTGAGAAAATCCCGGCGGGATCGGACTATGGGGCCAAACTTCCTCTCATCCACCTGACAAGCCTAAACGATCCTGCCCTGAGGAACGATGGGCGGAGCCCGCACGAAGGTAACAGGGATGGTTACACCGGCTGAGACTAAAGGCCTTGACGAAAGACAGTGCGACACTAAAAATCCTGGTCGGGGAGCGGGCGTCGTAGAATATTCCGATGAAGGTCGCAGGATGACGCGAAAGCGCAGGCTGGTCATGTGGACGGCCACGATTGTGGTCGCGGGCTTGATTGCCGCGGCCATCCTGCTGACCCGTCCGCGCACCCGGCCCATGATGTTGCGCGGCGCCGTGGTCAAGCAGGATGCCGACCCCACCAAGGAACTGCCGCTGGCCGATGTTGAGATCGCGGCCCTCTACAACGGCGCGGTCATCGGCGAGGGCAAGTCGGATTCCTCTGGCGCCTACACCGTTCTATTGCGCAACCGGATCTGGATCGGACGTCCGGTCCTGCTCCAATTTCGGCATTCCGACTACACGCCGCTGGACCTGAAAGAGTTCGTGGGCGACAAGCTATACGTGGCCCGCATGGTTCCCCTGCCGCACCAAGTAAACGCCGCCAACCATCCCCCGATTGTGGTGTCGAACGTCCTGGCGCGATATTCGATCAAGACCACCAACACCGCCAACGTGGGCAGCGCGGTAAAAACCTTCGAAGTGGCGAACACCGGAAACGTCCCTTGCCGTAAACAGCCTCCCTGCTCCCCCGACGGAAAATGGAAGGCGGCGATAGGCTCGGCATCGCTCGATGCCGGCGAAGGAAATGAATTCCGCAATGCCCGAACTTCATGCATCGCCGGGCCGTGTCCGTTTACCAAGATCGAAGAGGAAGATTTTCTGAAAGGCGGCCGCGAAGTCAAAGTATCGGCCCGGAACTGGTCGGACACGGCCACGTTCCTGCTGGAGGCTGAAGTGTTCCGGCCCATGGTCAGCGACATGGTTCGGACGTCCCATCCAGTCATCTTCGGCCAGGCGCTGAACTTTACCGTGCCCGGATCGGCGGAAGGGGTCAGCATTCTGGCCGAAATCAACGGCGACACCATCACGTTCCCCTTCGGACCGAATCTTTATTTGAGTTGGGCGGATTGCAATGCGCGCGTCAATAAGGATCAGACCAAGGTGTATCGCTGCGAGCTCAAGCCCGGGTATAAGTTCCGTTGAGTTGGGAGTGAAGGCGTGAGCCTTCTCGCTCGTGCGGCATAGTGACGGATGCCGCCCGTTTGCCTCCCCGGAGTGACTTCCGGCCTCAATATTCCCAAGGCGACAGGTAGGCCGTGCCCGCAGGTTCGCAGCTGCTGTCAGCGAGTGTATAGTTCCCGCGAATCAATCCATCCCCCTCTGCTTTCCCAAGAAACCCAATAACGCCGTTGTCAGTCTCAATTTCAAGAGACACAGACTCGCCCATGACGTAACTGCCGGAGGGAAATGTCCCGGACACAATCTGCGCCGACTTGAAACAGGTACCGACCTCAAAAAACGCCTGTCCGGTAAGCCGAAAGCTGCCCTCAGAAGTGGGGGCGCCCTGAGCCAGTGTGACTACGAGGCGGTTAATATCTCCCGTCTCGCTGGTCAGGTCGCCGGCCCAGTTGCCGGCCAGCGAAGATATCTCCGTACCCGTCACGCTACCGGTGTCGCCGGCGGCACAGCCACCCTGGATGGCGTAGGTCCCGGTGAATTGTCCCGACGCGGTAAGGGGGTTGTGGCTGATATTGCCGGTCAAAGTGGCGACCTGTCCAGCAAACGGCGTCGAGGTCAGGGAGAGGTTGCTGCCCGTCAGCGTGCCAGTCAGAGTCACCGTGCTGAGCGGATCAAAGCAATTCGAACCGTTAACATGTACTGCGCCGCTTGCCGAACTGCCGGATAGACTGATGCTGCCAGCAAAGGTCAGGGGTGGCGGCGCGCCCTGGACCTTGGAGGTCGTGCTGAATTGCCAATTACCTGCAATGTTCGAGCCGGAGGACGGAGGTAAATTTTGCCCTCCTGATCCTCCGGAGGCTGCTTTGTACCCCCCTCCGCAGCCGCACAGCAGAAGCAGAGCCGAAAGCCGCAATATGCTGGCCCAGCGTTTCATGGACGGTTCTCCTGGGGACACCCTCGGGCACCTTGGCAGCTCTGGTCAAGCTGCAACGTGCTGTACCGTCGAATGCTGTGTTTTGCCGTGTCTTTTGCGTGCCGAGCAAGCTACAATTCCAGCTCCCAAGGCTCCAGTTCCTAAGGCTCGTGATAACCGCTGGCCAATTCAGGAGAGCGCGATGGGCGAACCATCCCAGGGCACGCCGCCATCCGTGAGACCACCCCAAGACCGCCTGGATTCGTGGAAGGAAATCGCGGCCTACCTTAACCGCGACGTGACCACGGTCCAGCGCTGGGAGAAGCGGGAGGGTATGCCGGTTCACCGGCACCTGCATGACCGGATGGGTTCGGTCTACGCGTCGCGGGCGGAACTGGACGCGTGGACGCAGAGTCGGAATCCGGCGTCGCAGGAGACCGGAAACGATGCCCCCTCGTCAGATCCCGTTGCCGAGCCGCCCGGCACGGCAATGTCGCCCCTGCCGCGCCGAGGCTACCACAAGCGTTTTATCGTTGTGGCTTGCGTCGCAGCCATCCTGGTTGTTGCCGCCCTGGCCGCCTGGCGTGTCTGGTTTTCTCGGCCCGCGCTGACCGAGAGCGACGTCATCCTTCTAACAAGCTTCGTCAACAACACAGGCGATCCTATCTTCGACAACTCCCTGGACAAAGCCCTCGAAGTTAAGCTTACCGAATCCCCCTTTTTAAGCCTTTTTCCGGAAGCGGACGTCCGCGAGACGATCCGCACCATGCGTAAAGATCCGAACCAGCGGGTGACCCGGGAACTGGGTGTCGAGATTTGCAAACGACAGGGGCTAAAGGCCCTGGTGGTGCCGGAGATCTCCGTCTTCGGGAGCCGATACCTGATCATCCTGGAAGCGCTCGACGCGCGGACCCAAAAGTCCGTTGCGCGACGAGAGGAGGAAGCGGAGACCAAGGACAAGGTGATCGCCGCTCTGGGCAGAGCCGGTTCACGGTTGCGCCGGCAATTGGGCGAAAGCCTGAGCTCTCTCGAGAAGTACGATGCTCCTCTTGACCTTGCGACCACCAGTTCACTTGAGGCGTTGCAAGCTTATAGGGCCGGCCAGACGTTGTATCGCTCTGGAAAGCAACGCGAGTCCATTCCTCTCTTTGAAAGAGCGGTCGAATTGGATCCTGAGTTTTGTTCCGCTTACAGCATGCTGGGGAGCGCCTACTACAACACAGACGACGGGCAAGCTTCCAGAAAGAGCTTTGCCAAGGCCTTCGAGCTCAAGGACCGGCGCCTCACGCAGGAAGAGAATTTTCAGACCACCGCCTTTTATCATTCGGCTATAACCGGCAACCTAGAAAAGGAAACTGCTGTGCTGGTTTTGTATAAGCAAGCGTATCCGCGCAGTGCGTTTGCTCACAACCTGTTGGGAAGAGATTACGCGCTGCAGGGGAGAATCGAAGAGGCTGTGCAAGAGTTCTATTGGGCAATGGGCGATTCGCCGATGCCCTCTGCCTCGCTCTACAGCAATACAAGCCACGCGCTGATGATCATGGGCCGTTTTGACGAGGCTAAAAAGCTGCTTGACCAATGGTGGCAAAAAGGAGCGCTGCTCGCAAATCTAGCAGTAATGCGGTACGAACTCGCCCTCTTCGAGAACGACTCCGCAGTTATGGGACGGCTTGCCCGTGAAACCCCAGCGGATGATGCGCGTTGGCTCAGCTTACAGGTGCGGCTCGCAGTCCTTCACGGTGACTTCGGCAAACTTCGTTCTCTCAGCGAAACGCTGGTGAAACAGCAGGCAAGCACCAAACGGATGGAAAACGTTGCCGACCTGCTTGCCTGGCATGCCCGGGTTGAATCCTACGTAGGAAACTATGCCCTCGCGCGCAAGCTCTGCCGCCAAGCTGGACAGGCGAGTGCAGATAGCCCCGATGCCCTCGATTACTGTGCCAAGGCGTTAGGGGAAGCTGGCGAAGCAACGGGGGCTGAGGTGCTGGCAGCGAAAAAGGACCGGCTGCATCCTGAAGACACACGGAACTTGAAAATGTGTCTGCCGGAGATGCGTTCGATCGTCGAGCGCAAGCGAGGAAACGCCGTTAAGGCGTTGGAGTTGCTCGCGCCGGTTGTGCAATACGAACAAGGTGCATCGGAGATTCCTTACAACCGTGCCACAGCTTACCTGGCCGCAGGAGAATCCACGAAGGCCGCGGCCGAGTTCGAAAAGATCATTGGATATCGCGGATGGGACGAGTGGGAAATCTTTTCCCCGTTGGCGCAACTCGGGCTCGCGCGAGCCTACGCCATGCAAGGGGATCGGGAGAAAAGCCGCAAAGCCTATGATGATTTCTTCACCACCTGGAAAGACGCGGACCCGGATATCCCGATACTCCGTCAAGCCAAAGCTGAATATAAGAAACTCGCCGCAACCACGCACCCTGCCGCTTCCGCCTCAGCGAAAAGCAATAGCCACGAGCTTTTCTAATTTCACTCCCCCAGTTCACTCGCCCTCGTCTAACGCCCTTTACGCGACCGGTTGACGGCTTCTCTGGCTTCTTTGTCGGCGGTGCGGCGGCGTTCGGTTTCGCGCTTGTCCCACAGTTGCTTGCCTTTGGCCAGGGCGAGTTCAACTTTTACCCTGCCATTCTTGAAGTACATCCGCGTGGGTATGAGGGTCAGGCCCTTCTGCTGGGTCTTGCCGATGAGCTTGCGGATTTCTTCCTTGTGCACCAGCAGCTTGCGGGTGCGCAAGGGCGCGTGGTTGAAGATGTTGCCATGGTCGTAGGGGCCGATGTGGCAGTTGAGCAGCCAGAGTTCGCCATCTTTCAGCAGCCCGTAGGAGTCTTTGAGGTTGGCTTGTCCGGCGCGGACGGACTTGACCTCGGTGCCGGTCAGGGCCACCCCGGTCTCGAATTTCTCCAGCAGGAAATAGTTGTGGGAAGCCACCCGGTTAACCGCGGCATCGCGCTGGCCGGCGGCCGTGGGATCGCGGCGGGGGTTCTTCTCCGGATTCGGCTTGGTCGGATGAGCGGTCGCGCGCGCCATGGGGGATAACTAGCTTATCGTATCCGCGGCCATGTGGGGACAGCGGCCCGCGGCTGTCCGGTCGAACGCAGTTCGACAGTCTTTGCCGCAATCAAAACAAGCGGAAGCGCTGCTTCCGCCGCACAGCCGGGGGCGGCTGTCCCCACGCGGCCGCGAATGGTCACTTACGCTCCACCCTTGCTCCTGAACCAGATTCTGCATCCCAACCCTTGGGAGGGGTGATCCGAAAGCGCAAACGTACACTCTCCCGAAATGGTTTTTGGCGGTAACGCCGTTGGGACTAAGCCTAATGAGTAACTGCTACCAGAGCAGTCACTTCCATGGCTGAGGGCCGATGCTATAATCAGCCAGCTAACTTCTAAAATCAGCGCATTTTCAGCGGCCTAGCCCGGGGTTTTGGCCGATCCCCGAGGGAAGACTGCCTGCGAGGGACCCAGTGAAGACACGCCTGATTCGCCCGGCAGCCATCGCGTTGCTCGTGGTGGCGGTGACCCTGCCGATCGGCGCCGCCGATAGCGCCAAGTCGCTATACAACAAAGGCAAGGACGCCGAAGCGCGCCAGAACTATGAAGCGGCGTTCGATTTTTATCGCCAGGCCTATGAGCAAAAGCCCAGAGATTTAGCCTATCGAACCTCCTACGAGCGGACCCGGTTCCTGGCCGCAGCCTCGCATGTGCATCGCGGCCAATTGTTGCGGGATGCCGGCAAACTGCAGGAAGCCCTGGCCGAGTTCCAGAAAGCGGGGGAAATCGATTCCTCGAGCTTCATCGCGCAACAGGAAATCCGTCGTACCCAGAAACTGATCATTGACGCGAGCAGCGCGATTCCGCCGACTTCCGTGGAGCGGCCGCCGACCGGCCTGCAAAAGCGGGTGCAGGAAGCGCAGGGGCCGGTCGATCTGGCCGCCATCGCGAATATCCCGATCACTCTGAGGATCGGCCCGGAAGATACCAAAATCATTTACGAAACCGTGGGCAAGCTGGCCGGAATCAACGTGCTGTTCGACCCGGACTACACCTCGCGGCGAATCAAGATCGAGTTGAACGGGGTCACGTTGCAGGAAGCGCTGGAGATCATCGCGCTCGAATCAAAGACGTTCTGGCGGCCGGTGACGCCGAACACCATCTTTGTCGCTTCGGATAACCCGGCCAAGCGCAAGGAAATTGAACAGAGCGTCATCAAGACGTTCTATCTGGCGAACCTGTCGCAGCCGACGGAATTGCAGGACGTGGTCAATGCGCTGCGGCAAATCCTGGAAATTTCCCGCATCCAGCCCCTGCCTTCGCAGGGCGCGCTGGTGGTGCGCGGCACCCCTGACCAGATTGCGCTGGCGGAAAAATTAGTGAGCGACCTGGACAAGGCGCGTCCCGAAGTCATCGTGGAAGTGGCCATTATGCAGGTCAGCCGCGACCAGACGCGGAACCTGGGTATCAGTCCTCCCACCAGCGCTACCGTCGCCTTGCAGGACAACTTCAATACGACCACCAGCACTGGGACGACGAGCGGCACCGGCACGACCACTACGGGGACCCCGAACCAGGTCAACCTGAACCGGCTGGGGAACCTGAAGGCAACCGACTTTACGGTCACCATTCCTTCGGCTACGGCCACCGCTCTGTTTAGTGACAGCAGCACCAAACTCATTCAGAACCCGCAGATTCGCGCCGTGGATGGGCAAAAGGCTTCCCTCAAGATTGGCGACCGGGTCCCCATCGCCACCGGTTCGTTCCAGCCCGGCATCGGCGGCGTGGGCATCAATCCGCTGGTCAACACGCAGTTTCAATATCTGGATGTCGGCGTGAACATTGACATCACCCCCAAGGTGCATGCCGGGCGCGAGGTCACCTTGAAAGTTGCGATGGACATTTCCTCGGTGACCGGGCAATCGAACATTGGGGGCATCAGCCAGCCGGTGATCGGCCAGCGCAAGATCGAACACGAAATCCGATTGAAGGAAGGCGAAGTAAATATCATGGGCGGAATTCTGGAGGACCAGGACATCCGGTCGCTGAACGGGATTCCGGGACTGTCGCAGATTCCGATTCTGAAGTACCTGTTCTCGCAGACCAACGTTGAGCACAAGGAAAACGAAATTGTGTTTGCCCTCATTCCGCACATTATCCGGTCGCGAGATGTAACCGACCTGAATGAGAAGGCCCTGGAAGTGGGGACAGCATCGGCCATCGAGTTGCGGCGCGCCAGCCAGGCGCCGCCGGCGGCGGCGGGCAACGAAGCAACCCCGGCGGCCGCGCAGGCCCCGATGCCGGTGCCGCCGGCGCAACCCGCGCCCCCGATGGTCGCCGGCGCAGCCAGTTTCGTGTTTGATCCGGCCAGCGTGACCCAGGCGCCGGGATCCACTTTCGCGATCAATGTGTTGCTCAAGGGCGCGCAGAACGTATATTCCGTGCCCTTGCAGGTGAGCTACGATCCTAAAATTTTGCAGGTGGTGAACATTTCCAACGGAGGCCTGCTCTCCCAGGACGGGCAAATCGTGACGCTGGTGCACCGCGATGACGATTCAACCGGGGCCTTGCAGGTCACAGCAACGCGGCCGCCGGGAGCGACTGGCATTTCCGGGCAAGGCGTCGTGGTCACTCTGACCTTCATGGCGAAGGGAAGCGGACAGTCCACCCTGGCGATCTCGAAAGGCGGCGCGCGCGATCCCGCGATGCAAGCCCTGCCGGTGGCCGGAGCCGTGGCGACGGTCACGGTGCAATAGGGCGCGTGGCTTAAAGTCCGGGCCGTTTTCGACGATAATAACCTGATGAAGTCCGCCGCCTTGAAACCCGCTTCCGCGCGCGGCCCGCTTGGGTTCACGCTCATCGAGTTGATCGTGGCCACCGCCATCCTGGTGATCCTGACCGGGCTCGCACTGCCGCTGGCGCGGGTGGCCATCAAGCGCGAGAAAGAACGCGAGCTGCGCAACGATCTCTGGGAGTTGCGCGATGCCATCGATCGCTACAAGGACGCTGCCGATCGTGGCGCATTCCAGATCAAGGTGGGCACGGAAGGATATCCGCCGGATCTGGACACGCTGGTCAAGGGTGTGGACGTGGGCGGAAAGAAAGTGCGCTTCCTGCGCCGGATTCCGGTGGACCCGATGACCAACAGCACGGAATGGGGTATGCGTTCCATGCAGGACGATCCCGATTCAGATTCCTGGGGCGGACAAAACGTTTTTGACGTGTTCACCAAGGCGCAGGGCACTGGGCTCGACGGAACGGATTACAAGACCTGGTAATGGCAAAACCTGGTAATGGCTAAACCAAGACACAGGCGGGAACGCGGCTTTACCCTGATCGAGCTGATGATCGTCATCAGCATGATTCTGATCCTGGTGTCGATTTCGATTCCGGCTTACAACCAGTCCATCCTGCGGGCCAAGGAATCGGTGCTGCGGCAGGATTTGTTCGAACTGCGCTCGCTCATTTCGCAATACACGCTGGACAAGCAGAAAGCGCCGCAGTCGCTCGACGACCTGGTGCAGGCGGGATACATCAAGCAGATTCCGACCGATCCCATGACGGGCAGCAATAGCAGTTGGACAGTCGATCAGGAAGATACGGTGATGTCGGTCGACCAGCAGGACCCCGGCATCAGCGATGTGCATAGCGGCGCCGGAGGCACGTCCAGCGACGGCACCGCCTATAGCAGCTGGTAAGCCCTGGTTAGGTTTGATGTGGTCGCGGGCGACCCGCCCGCGGCTTTTGCAGTTGAGTTTAGAATCTCGCGGGCGAGTCGCCCGCGACCCCACAATCCACACCATCCACACAATCCAACCAATCCAAACCTCCACGCTTCCACACCATTTGAACACTTCTAGTCAAAGCACTAACATCTAGCCATGCCGGTTGAAACCGAAATCACCGCCTCGACCTACACTCCGGTCCGCGCGCCGCGCGGGACCCAGATCACATGCAAAGGCTGGCAGCAGGAAGCCGCGATGCGCATGTTGATGAATAATCTTGACGAGGAAGTCGCGGAACGGCCGAAGGATCTGGTGGTCTACGGCGGCACGGGACGGGCGGCGCGGAGTTGGGAGGCGTATCACGCCATCGTGGCGTCGTTGAAGAATCTTGAAAATGACGAAACCCTGCTGGTCCAGTCGGGCAAGCCGGTCGGCGTGTTCAAGACCCACGAACATGCGCCGCGAGTGCTGATCGCGAATTCCAACCTGGTCGGGCACTGGTCCAATTGGGAAAAATTCAACGAACTGGAACGCGCCGGCCTGATGATGTATGGGCAGATGACCGCGGGCTCGTGGATCTATATCGGCTCGCAGGGAATCGTGCAAGGGACGTTCGAGACCTTCTCGGCGGCTGGGGAAAAGCATTTCGGCGGCGATCTCGCGGGCCGGCTCATCGTCAGCGGCGGCATGGGCGGCATGGGTGGCGCGCAGCCACTGGCCGCGACCATGACGGGCGCGGCATTTCTGGGGATCGACGTTGACGCCGAGCGCATCAAGAAGAGGCTCAAGACGGGCTACTGCGACTTCATGGTTACGACGCTCGACGAAGCATTGCGCATCCTGAAAAACGCGGTGCGAAAGAAAGAAAATGTTTCCGTCGGGCTGGTGGGGAATTGCGCCGATATTATTCCGGAGCTGGCCGAACGCGGTGTGCTGCCGGACATCCTGACCGATCAGACCTCGGCGCACGATCCGCTGAATGGTTATGTCCCGAACGGAATGACTTTGCTGGAGGCGGTCGAGTTGCGGCAGCGCGATCCGAAGGCGTATCAGGAACGCTCCCTCGATGCGATGGCCCGTCACGTCGAAGGCATGCTGCGCCTGCAGAAAATGGGTGCGGTGACTTTTGATTATGGAAATAACATCCGGACATTTGCTTTTCAGCGCGGCGTGAAGAACGCGTACGACTTTCCCGGTTTTGTTCCGGAGTACATTCGTCCTCTGTTCTGCGAAGGCCGCGGACCGTTTCGCTGGGTCGCGCTGTCGGGCGATCCCTCGGACATTGCAGTGACCGATGACCTGGTGCTGGAGTTGTTTCCCGACAACCGGATTCTGCGCCGCTGGATTGACCTGGCGCGCAAGCGCATCAAGTTTCAGGGCCTGCCGGCGCGTATCTGCTGGCTGGGCTACGGCGAGCGGGCACAATTCGGCCTGGCCATGAACGATCTGGTCAAGAAAGGCAAGCTCAAGGCGCCGATTGTGATTGGCCGCGACCATCTGGATTGCGGCTCGGTCGCGTCCCCGTTCCGCGAAACCGAAAGCATGAAAGACGGCAGCGACGCGGTGGCCGACTGGCCGCTGCTCAACGCTTTGCTCAACACCGCGGCGGGAGCGTCGTGGGTTTCGATCCACAATGGCGGCGGCGTCGGCATCGGTTATTCCCTGCACGCCGGGCAAGTCACGGTCGCCGATGGCAGGAGATGATGGCCAAACGGATCGAGCGTGTGCTGACCACCGACCCCGGCATGGGCGTGATCCGCCACGTGGACGCAGGCTACGAAGAAGCGAAAGACTTTGCGAAGAAGAAGGACGTGAAAGTGCCGATGGCGAAGTAGGCCGCCACAGACCATGTAGGGACGGGTCAGAGACCAGTCCGCCACACAACCCGTCCCTGCACGGTCACTGCTAAACTAACCATCGCGTGACGCCTCCAATCAAAAGCGGGACCACCGATCGTGCATTGCTGCTGATAAACATCAGTCAACTGCTGACCCTGCGTTCTTCTTCCAGACATTCCGGCCCGCGTCGCGGGGCGGAGCTCCGCGAACTGGGCATTATTAAAGATGGCGCGGTTCTGTGCGTGGGCAAGAAGATTGTCTCGGCCTGCAAAAGCAAAGACGCGCTGCGCGATCCCTGGATAAAACGAAATCGCAAGAAGATTGTCGAGATCGATTGCGCGGGACAAGTTATGCTTCCCGGATTTGTGGACTCGCACACGCATCCCGCGTTCGTCACGCCGCGGCTGCTGGATTTTGAGAAGCGCATCGCGGGTGCAACCTATGAGCAGATCGCGGAAGCCGGCGGCGGAATTCGTTCAAGCCTGGAAAGTGTGCGCAAGGCCGGCAAGAAACTGCTGACCGATAAAGTGCTGGACGCGCTGCGCGAAATGGCAGAGCAGGGCACGACCACGGTCGAAGCCAAGTCGGGCTACGGGCTGACTCTCGACGCTGAGATCAAGTCGCTCGAGTCCATCCGAAGCGCTGCCGCCAAATGGCCGGGAACGGTGATCGCAACCCTGCTGGGCGCGCACGTTGTCCCGAAAGAATTTCACGGCCGGGCGCAGGCGTACGTTGACCTCGTCTGCCAACAGATGATTCCGCTGGTCGCGGAGCGCAAGCTAGCGCAGTTCGTGGACGTATTCACCGACCGCGGCGCCTTCAACGCGGAAGACACAGAAAGAATATTTGATGCCGCCAAGCAACACGGCCTGGGAGTGCGGGCCCACGTCTGCCAGTTGAGCGAGACCGCGTTGCGGCCGCTGTTGCGCTTCCACGTTGCCTCTCTCGACCACCTGGACCACGTCAGTGAAGCGGATATAAGGCTTATCGCCAGGACCGAAACGGTTGCGACGCTGGTGCCGGGCGCGAATTATTTTCTCGGCCTGGAGAAATTTCCGCCGGCCCGCAAGCTGATCGAGGGCGGCGCGGCGGTGGCGCTGGCCACGGACTACAATCCGGGCTCATCGCCGACCCTCAGCATGCCGTTCGTGCTATCGCTGGCTTGCACCCATCTGAAGATGTCGCCCGCTGAGGCGATTGCCGCCGCCACGTTCAATGGAGCCTGGGCCTTGCGCCTGCAAGAGCGAAAGGGATCCATCGAGTCCGGAAAAGACGCCGACCTAGCCGTGTTTGATGTGCTGGACTATCGAGAAATCGCCTACTGGGTGGCGTCGAACCGATGCGCGTTTTCAGTTCTCAATGGCGCCATGGCGGACGCGCGGCCAAGACGCGCCAAGCCGGCGGCCTCGATTTGAGCGAACCCGACTCCGTTGCTATAATCGGGGCTGTTCCAAACGCTTCCGGCTTCTTGACTGCCTGCACTGACTGGCAACTCCGTCCAAGTCCTCGCGTGCCCCACGACGCGCCCGGCGCCGGCAGACAAGCTGTGAGCCCAAACGTGGCCAGGTAGCTCAGGTGGTAGAGCGCAGCCCTGAAAAGGCTGGCGTCGGCGGTTCAACTCCGTCCCTGGCCACCATCATTCCAAAGAACTTGTCCGCTTTCGCCGGTTTTATTCAGCCCAAGGTTTAGCCCAAGATAGGTCACTGAATCGTCTCTCTGAGCAGGTGAGCCTTGTCTCCGAGCAGTAGCTCAAGGAACTTGCCTTGTGCTTCGAGCTTCGATTCCTGGTCGGACTGCGCGTAGAGTTGCATGGTTGTCCTCACGTCTTCATGACGAAGGATGCCCTGCACCGTCTTTGGGTCACACTTCAGCTTCACCAGCGCCGAAGCGAGGGAATGACGGAAGTTGTGAAAACCGAAGCGGACTCGTTCGTCTTCCTTGATGACGCCGGCCTTGACGGCAGCAGGACGCAGATACTTCTGCGCCATGATAGAAGCCGACAGTGGTTTCTTGCCCTTGAGCCGAAAGCTGGGGAAGACGTAATCGGATGCAAGCTTGTGCTACCGCCTGATTGCGTCAACCATCAAGTAAAATTCGCCTAGTGCTCACTTCTGAAGCGCGAACGTGGTGGGAACATCGGCGGCTCCGATACAACATCGGGCTTGTGACGGGGGGCCTGTTGTCGTTCGTGGGCTATGTGGCAGTAGTCGATAGAGGCATCTCCACCGGCGCAATGCCCTGCGCTGAAATAACGCTGTTTACAACCGCCTTTCAGGGATTCGGATTCTTATTTATGGTCGCGGTTGCAAACGTCTGCTACCTCGCTGGGCCGCTTTGCGAGTCGATCATCAAGCCACGGAATATCGATCGTTTCCGCCGTATGACATTTCAGCTCGGGTTTTGGTTCTCAGTACCGGTTTGCCATGAGAGTCGGGCGGAGTGAATGTCGCTGGAAGGCCGCGCCATACTTTGATGGCATCTATTCTGACACGCCACCAAACGAGGGCGAAAACTCCCAAGCCAGTTATCAGCGCGAGTATGACCGTTTTCATTCCCCCCATGCTACACCGTGCGACTCACTTGGCCGTTGAACTTGGCTGCTCGGATTGGATCGGTTGTTGGTGTACAACGCCCCACTGCCAAGAGTTCCCCATGGCACAATTGCCCCTTAATCCGCCCAAAATCGAGGCCGAGTGGGGAGATCACTTCCTATAAGCGGACTTCCCGGTACTGATCCGTCCGGTGCCTATCCGGATTACTCCCGGGTCTTCTCGTGGGGGCCCCCGGCACCGTGAAGCAATTCTGTTCTCGCAGGAGGCCCACAAGGGTTTTGCCGGCCTGTTGGCTACCTGTAATACACCGTGAACTACTTGAAAAGCACTATTGCCAGTGTAAGACTCCGGCGCGAGGGGGATGGTTCTGAATCCCGCTCCAGGTCAAGAGTGCGGACTAGGAGCCAACGGCTTTCCCCGTGGAAGTGAATTCCGATGGGATACTTATCGTTAAGCGCGTCTATCAGATTGCTCATTGTGGACGACCACGCTGTGGTGCGTGCAGGTTTCAGCAGCGTTCTTCGCGGCCAGGTGGGACTGAGTGTCGTAAGCTCGGTGCAAAGCGGCGAGGAGGCCTTGACATTTCTTGCACGTTGCCCGGTCGACGTGTTGTTCCTGGACCTCCACATGCCGGGAATGAGCGGAGTCGAAACCCTGCTTGTATTACAAAGACTTCCTGCTCCGCCCAACGTAGTCGTTCTGTCCAGCTTTGAGCCCGATGAAGAAATTTGCAAGGCAGTGGAGGCGGGAGCCAAGGGCTATTTGCGCAAAGACATCTCCTGCACCGAGATCATAGAAGCAGTTCACGCGGTGCATTCAGGTGGTGGCTACTTCCCGCAATGGATTAAGGACCGGATCTCCGAGCGGAAGCTTCAGCCGAGTCTTAGTCCGCGCGAACTTGAAATTCTGGAGATGGTCGCAAAGGGATTGACGAATAAGGAGATCGGCCGCGCCATCCAGGTCAGCCACTTCACCGTCCGCAACCACGTCCGGCACATCATCGCAAAGCTCGAAGTGGGAGACCGGACAGAGGCGACTACAGTTGCGATCCAACAAGGTATCCTCATGGCATAGGCTCGATGTCCTCATAATCGCTGGCGCCTCTATGATTTTGCGCGAGGGGCTGCCATGCCATCTCCTCAAGCTAACCACCGTGAGCGCGAACCAGCGTCCCTGAAACCACGCGGCAGGTTACCAGAAGTAGGTGGCAACCACGCGAGGGGGGCCCGGCACTGAATCGGTCACAATGGTTTGCAGGACTACCTGCAGGTTTTTCTTCTGCCAGTCTGGGGGAGCTGATCGGAACGCCTGCTCCAGATAATCCGGCCTGGAAATAAACTCCCCAGCAGCCTGGGTTCCCCTTGCACCCAGTCCGGCGGCGGCAATCACGACCTGGCCGGTCTTGGCATCGAGCAATCGGGTGACGATCGCAAAATCCTGAACGATTTCCCCCCCGGGCCCCTGTACCCATGACTGGGACATTCCTGCCGAGCCTTGTTCCTGGATCCTAAACTGCCCATCCTG
Source organism: Terriglobia bacterium (assembly GCA_963816025.1). Lineage (GTDB taxonomy): Bacteria > Acidobacteriota > Terriglobia > Terriglobales > Acidobacteriaceae > JAIQFF01. The sequence goes on along the minus strand of CAWFJA010000001.1, from coordinate 43,272 downwards.
CTCAGTAAACACGAAGCGGAGGTTGGACGTCATTTGCATCGTCCACCGGTTGTTGAAGGCCCCCACCACCACGGCGGGAGAATTACGAAGATCCTCGAACGAATAGTTGGAGCCAATCCGCACCTGGCTAGGTTTGTTCATGTTCTCGAACAGCGCAGAAAGCCTGGCCGCTACATACACGTCGCCCATGGCTACACCGTAGTCGTCATAGGGACGCATGTCGCTCCACACCAGCTTTTCGTTTGGATCCAGAGGAAGCGCTTGATCGTATCGCTCCACTTCGGTCTGGAAGGTGCCAGGGTGGTTCTTTGAATATCGGCGATAAAGATCCAAGGAAGGCCGGTACAAAATCGGCTTGGCCAGGCAAATCAGCACCGGCTGCGAGGTGGCAAAAATCGGAGACCAAAATTGATCCAAGGCGGATGGCCCGGGCCGACGCCCAGGCAATCGCGTGACAAGCAGCGCAGCTAAGGCCAAACTTAGACAGATCGTGCCCACGATCCATGGCACCCAACGCTTTCGGGGTACGGCCGGCAGCTTTGCTTCCAACGGAGGCGCGACTACGTCCCAGCGAAATTCAGGAGAATAGGAACCGAGCGGCAGTTCGATGTGAACCGGCGATGCAATTGGGGAGTTGTGATAGTAGCGTTCCAGCCTCCTTCGAACCCCGCCGGCTTGTACGCGGACGACCGCATCGTCACCAGTCGCATAGCCCGCCTGGCGCTGGAAAATCTCCATCCCAATCGTTCTCTCTTTAAGGAGTTCCTCGCGTCCTTCAAGCTTGTGCTGAACAACGTAGGAGAGGAATTGCTTGCTGCGCGAACTGTTCCGGAAGGGCTGGCTTTGGAGGATGGCGCGAAGTTCGGCAAGGATCGCCGCTTTTTCGGTGTCGGTGAAGCAGGTACGTTCGTGGCGCCCGCTTACAATCGGTTCAGCTGTTATTCCCATGGCCTTAAACCTTGATGCCGCCCCCTGATCATGGGCCTTTCGTAGACGAAAGGACTACCCTATTGAAATGACGGTAGAATCAGCGACCAACGTTACCGTTAACCGAAAATAGTTGTCAAGCATCTTTCCCCACCCGAAACTGCTGGAAGGTTAAGCACGCCGATCGCGACAGTGACGTAAATAGTCTTATATCAGCGACATGCACATGGTAAGCGGACCTGAGGTCGAGACTGAACTCTTTGCATGCGAGCAAATGACCTGGCAAACGTTCTCTCTGAAACGGCCACCTGTCCTGGGAGAAATGAGCTGAATGGCGCTAAAAGAAGAGTCCACATGACCCATAGGCACTCGTTGTTGAACGTCGTATAAACAATCGCAAGTAGCACAATTCGGAGCTGTATTGGCTTGCCACCTGCCCTGTAGGCATTTGTAGACCGGCTTCGAAAATCTTGAACCGCATTATCAGAGGCACAAATGCCGGGACGACGAGAGTTCCTCATTGAAAGCACTGCCGGCTTGGCAGGGCTCCTTCTTGAATGGCCGTCACTTTCCGCCCAAATCTCCCCTTCGCGCATAGCCGACTCCCGCATTGATGTTCTGCTCTCGGAGCCGCTGGGCACAATTTCGCCCAACATCTATGGACACTTCACCGAAAATCTCGGTGGTGTCATTTACGACGGAGTGTGGGTGGGCGAAAACTCAAAAATCCCCAATCAATTTGGCATTCGCAGCGCTCTGGTCGAACAACTCCGAAGAATCAAGGCCCCGGTCATTCGTTGGCCCGGAGGCTGTTTCGCCGATAGCTATGACTGGCGCGACGGAGTTGGACCGCGCGAGAAGCGTCCCCGGCGGACGAACTTCTGGAACGGATCTCCGCAATCGCCGGCCATCCACAAATATGATTCCAATCAATTCGGCACAGATGATTTTGTGCGCTTCTGCCGTCTGACCGGTGCGGAACCCTACCTGGCGGCCAATCTACGCAGCCTCCCCGCGGAGGAGTTCGATCGCTGGGTTGAATACTGCAATTCCCCCGAAGGAAGCACTACGCTGGCCGACCTGCGCAAGGCCGACGGCTCGCCCAGCCCTTTAACGTGCGTTACTGGGGCGTCGGCAACGAATCCTGGGGATGTGGAGGCGAGTTCACCGCCCAGGAATACGCGGTGGAGTTTCGCCGTTACAGTGCCTGGCTGCCAACCTATGGACAGAAACTGCAGCTCATCCCTTCCGGGCCGAACGACGACGACTGGAATTGGACCCGTGCGTTTCTCGAAGAAATCACTCGAAAGCGCCCTGCTCACCTTTCCGGGATCCATGGCCTAGCACTGCATCACTATGCCTGGGACCTCAGCCGTGGCATCCCCCAGATTGGAACCACTGGAAATGGAGATGCCATCAAGTTCGAACCCGTGGACTGGTATGAACTCCTCCAGCAGGGCAATCTCATGGAAGGTCTCATCGAAGGCCATTGGCAGGTGATGGGAGAGTTCGACAAGAATCACGATATCAAGTTGATCGTGGATGAATGGGGCCCGTCGTACAGAGCGGGAAGCGAAGCTACCCCGGGTGACCTTCTGGAGCAGACTCCCACTCTACGCGACGCTGTCTTCGGTGGCATGACTCTCGACACTTTCAACCGGCATCCTGAGAAAGTTGCCATGGCCAACTGCGCCCAACTCATCAACTGCCTCAATAGTCTCTACCTGGCGCACGAAGACCGGTTTGTAGTCACGCCGGTGGGGCGCGTGTTTGAAATGTATACCACCCACCAGGGCAATCAGGCCGTCAGGACAGTGATCTCTGCTCCGCAAGTGCATTATGATCGCGACGGGAAACCCGCAACCTTCTGGGGGCTGCAAGGTTCGGCGTCACTAGCGGATAAGAAGTTGGTGCTCACGGTGGTCAATCCGCATGTGAGTGAACCACGGCTCACGGAAATAGCCATCCGCGGCGCCGCCGGGAAGTCGGGTACCGTCACTGCCCTGACCAGTCCGGACATTCATGCCCATAACACTTTCGCTCAGCCGAATACGCTTCTTCCAAAGACAGACAGCCTGATCGTAAAAGGCTCGACGCTGGTCCACGAGTTTCCGCCTGCGTCTGTCTCTGCGTTGCAGATCGAATTGGTCTGAATGATTTAGATCAAGGGGCCTGCACTGAAATTGCCTTGCCCTGGTAGTGAACCACTTTGTCGGGTTTGGCCTCGACGGTTTCTCCGACACCGTGGCCCGGAGATACCCAGACAATGTTCAAAGTGAACTCCTTGGGCATCCCGGGGAACTCGCCTTCGCGGTCTCCTACGGTCAATGTCTTCTGCGCCTCAGACCAGCGCAACGGAATAAGAGCGTGCGCACCTTTTTCGTAGTTGTAAGTGTCTCCCTCATCTTCGTATAAGTCGAACTTGCCATCCGCCCCGCGGAAAATGCGCAACTCGAGGGGGCCGCCCGGCGCCTGGCCGGCATATTCGATCTCCGGTCCGAATGGAATGATCGAACCTGCTCGAACGTATAAAGGAATACGTTCTAGCGGAGCTTCCGCCTCGACCTCCTGCCCGCCTTTCACGGATGCTCCGGACCAAAAGTCATACCACGCAGGGGAACCCGGCAAATAGACCGTGCGATGTGTCGCATCCTGTTTCAATATGGGATTCACCAGGATGGCAGGCCCGAACATGAACTGATCTCCGATATTCCAGGTCGTCGGATCAGCGCGCCAGTCCATGACCAGCGGCCTTTGTATGGTGTAATCCTGATTGGTCACTCGCCACGCGAGCGAATAGATGTAGGGCATCAGTCGGTAACGGAGCTTGTCGTAGTTGAGAAGGATGGGTTCGACTTTGTCGTAAGTCCAGAGCTCATTGTGAGCACGGTGACCATGGGTGCGGAATATGGGGCAAAATACTCCGAACTCAAACCAGCGCGTATAAAGCTCCTGATATACCGGGTCATTGGGAGGTCGATCGTTGGGCTGCCAGTACCCTCCGATATCAGTTGTCCAATACGGATAGCCGGAAAGGGCGAAGTTCAGACCGGCCGCTACCTGGTGGCTCAATCCCCAATATGTGCTGTAAACATCGCCGGACCAGACGGTCGCACCAACCCGTTGCTGGCCCAGGAAAGCGGACCGGGTGAGGAGGAAGACCCGTTTCTGATCCGTGGTGGCCTTCCAATGCTGCTGAATGCCGCTGGTGTGCATGAAGGGAAAGATGTTCGTATAACGTGCCCCGCTGCCCATGGCGAGTTGCTTATCGCGAAGGATCGCGTCTCCCATGTGGGGCCAGTACTCTTCGGGCTCCGCGCTATCGAGCCAGAAGGCGTCCCAACCCTGGGAAAAGAGCTTGCCTACCAGATTCTCCCAATAAAAATCTCGTGCCTGTGCATTGGTCGCGTCGTAGACATGGGCGTTCGGCACCATGAGGTTTTGGGCATCAAGCTTCTTGAAATTCTCGGACTCTGAATTGAACAGGCCCCACACGGAGAGCATCGCGTGAACGTGTTCGTCATGCAGAGTCTTGAGTTCACCGGGAACGTCGGTAAAATTGGAATTGAAGACGGGATCGCCCTCTGTCTTCCACCAAAACCAGTCCTGCACGATCGCATCAAGCGGAATGTGCTGTTCACGATAACGATGCGCAATCCCAAGGAGCTCGTCCTGGGAGATATAACGGTCTTTCGATTGGAAGAAACCGTACGCCCACTTAGGCAGCATGGGCGTGTGACCGCTCAGGTTGCGATATTGGTGCACAACCTCATCCATTTCGGGCCCGTAGATGAGGTAGTAATCGACCGAATCCGCGGCCAACGAGCTGAACTCAAAGGCCAGCGGAAACCGGTTGTCCGCATAGGTGAATGAGGCGGTGTTCCACAGCAGCGCGTAGCCTTTACTGGAAACCAAAAGCGGGATGGCAACGTCGGTGTTGTTCTGTCCCAGTTCGACCGTGCCGCCACGATAGTTGAACATCCCGCTCTGGTGCTGGCCCAGACCGTAAAAGCCCTCCGTGGCATCCGGCGAGAAACGGTCCGCTACGTGATAGACGCTCTCCCCGTTTACTTGAGCAGGTTCATAGGTACGCGGGATCGCATCACTTTCGCGCAGCAATACCTGTCCTCCAACGCTGCTGTATTTCAAGTTCCCGCGCTTCAGAGAAAGCTCCACCTTCAGGCTGGCGGTAGTCAGGACAGCGGCGTCATCGGCCTGTGAGAATTGGAACGGTGCTCCGGGGCAGGACTGCGTGGGATCGAGTATCCAGGGTTGATCATGTCTGATCGACTCTGGCGGCTTCGGGGTGGCCATCACATGGATTATCGACGCGTTGCATACGGAGACGCGCAGGGTCTCATCGCCGATTGTTGCCGTCAGGCCATCCGAGGTCCGGGTGACGACTACTGGTGGCAACGGCGGTATCGCTCCGAGAAGTTGAGCGGCCAGCGGCGTGCAATACGTGACGAACAATAAAAGCGCCAGGGGCACCGCGAACCTGATCCGGCTCGCCCGCGCAGACTGCCTGATCATCGAGATTCCTGATTTCACCGGCTGAATCCTTTGTCGGTTTCCTGAAACCCGGCATTGAATGACACGCATCGTCCCTTGGCATGCATACGCAAACCAGCGAATCGGACAGTGCTGAATGATTCCGAAAAGAGGACAAGGAGCGGGCTGGATGGCGCGTAAGGACGCCATCCGGTCCGGCCGTCTAGAACTTTAACGTGAGTGCGAAATCCAGTTGCCTCGGTGCAGTGCCTAATGCCATACCGTGAATCGTGCCGGCGCCGCTCGCGGCCGTGCAGTCGATACAGGTGTTGCCCGGATTCGCGGGGTTGATGATGTTGAACACATTGAATGCGTCGATCCGGAATTCGAGCGATATGCTTTCGCGGATCGGGAAATTCTTCATCAATGAGAGATCGGCATTGAAAAGACCAGGGCCGGTAAAAGCATTTCTCGGAGAAGTACCAGTCTGGTCGAGGCTCGGGCTCGTGAAAGCGCCGCCCAAACCAGGCGGGACAAAATAAGTCCGCGAATGGGTGGTCGGGTCGAAAGCGGTGAGCTTCAAAGGAAAACTCCCGCTTCCTTCGTTAGGTCTGCAGGGGCCGGCTGGAGTGAAGGGGCTGCAATTGCTCAAGCCGGCGGAGAACGGCAAACCACTGGCCCAGTTAATCGACGTGCTTAGTTCATACCCTCCGATGACGTAGTTGAGCCAGGTCGGCACGCCACCTCCAAAGGCCTTGCCCTTGCCGAAGGGTAGCTCGTAGTTGCCGAACACCGTGAGCTGTTTCTCGCGGAGGTCGTCAAGGCGTCCCCAGAGAGACTTCTTGTAGACCTCTTCATCGCTGCCATAGTTGTAGCCACGCTGAAAGGCGAAGTTCGCATTCAGCTGCAACCCCTGAGAAAAGCGCTTTTCGTAGCTCACCTGAAGGGCGTTGTAATTTGTGTCAAAGCCATTGTGGTAGAAGGTGAGGTCCTGGGTGAATCCGAATTTCGAGAAATACGGACGCAGCTGACTGGTATCGCTGGTCTCGGTCAGGCTTCCCGCGGGGGCTGCCGGGTTGTAGCAAAGTGCCTGGCCCGTGATGCTTTGCGACGCGGGTAAGCACGGGGCTGCCTCATTCGGGTTGGTCGACTTGTCGTCGCCCATGAAGGTGTGAGTTCCCTTGTTCCCTACATACGCAACCGTCACGGAAGAGGTATTGGTAAGCTGCCGCTGAACCGCAAAGTTCCAGGCATCGATGGTAGGAAAGACGTTGGGATCGCTGCGGATCTTTGCATTGTTTCCGACGCCAATTGGAATCACGCCGCTGGATGGGACGGTAGGAAAGACAAACGCGGTTGGACCAACGGCCAGGTTGAATGCGGCCGTGTTGGCGCCGCTATTAGTCAGGTTCTGGTTGACCAGGACAGGAAGGTTCTGGGTCAACATATGCCCGAAAATTGACCCGAAGACTCCGATATCGAAGCTCCGGCCATAGCCCGTCCGAATGACCGTCTTGTCATTCAGTTGGTAGGCAATTCCCAAACGCGGCGCCAGCGTCTTCCAGGTCTTGGAAACATTCATAGCGGTATCGAACGGTCCATAACCAGCGACTCTGATCTCGCCCGTGTTTAGATCAGGAAAGCCACCCTGCCCCTTACCGTTGACGGTTTCCGGGAAGTAGAGCTCCCAGCGCAGACCGTAATTTACGGTGAGCTTGGGAGTGACGCGCCAGCTATCCTGGATGTAAGTAAACATCCTCTTCTGACTTTCCTTGGCATTGGTCGAAACCGACACATACCGGGACATATTGGTGACATCCCCGATAAGGAAGCTGGCGAGACCCATACCTCCGGGAGCCGCCAGAGTTGTGTCGGTAGTGTTTTCGGTGTCAGTCGCACTGAAATGCAGTTCGCCTGCCCGATTGCTGTCGCTGGGTACGCGCAGGTTCCTGGCGTAACGCACATCTACGCCAAACTTCAAACTATGCGTCCCCATGATTTTCGTCCAATTGTTCACGATCTGATACTGGTCTTCAGTCTCGAGCAGCGGGCAGTTGCATGCATTTACGCCCAGCGCGGAGCCGAAGTTTGACAACCCGTCGCCGCCACCGCCACTCGAATTTTCGACAAAGAATGCGGGAGCGCCCGCGGTGAACGAATCGCCCAGATTGAGCCCAGGAATTCCCACCTGGGTGGCAAGAGCCTCTTCGCCATCATACTTCTGGGTTTTGACGTGATACCGGAGGTAGCCCAGCCGGAAGTCGGTGAGTAGTTTCGGGCTCAACGCAATGTCCATACCGAGGACAGCACTCTGGCTGCGGCCGGAAGCGGTTCCGCCGAAAGTGTTGCCAGGAGCCGAAAAGCCTTGTCCGCCGCCTTTGCCGAAAATGGTGGAAGATGAGGTTCCGTTGCCGAAGTAGCTGTAACGGCCAAAGGCATGGGTACGCTCGCTGAGTTGGTCGTCGATTTTGACGTCAACCGAATCGTTGTGCAGGCTTCCACTGCCGCTGGCCGCGTAGTTATTGGTCGTTCCTGGCGCATTCGGCGCCGGTATCAATGCCAGAAGCGCCAGCGCCTGCGGCGAAAGGAACTGCGTGGGAATGAAGTCGTTCGCAAAAGGCGCGGGACCCGTTCCGGTTATCACCCGAGGGTTGTAGATTTGGCCTTTCGCTGCTCCGTTCGCCGTCAGGTAGTCGCTGAGGTCGCACCCGTTACCGGAAAGACAGGAGCTACGGGTCAACGCAGTCGGCACGGTCACGATTGCAGAAGAGCCCAGAATTTGCCGGGTACCCTGATAGTCCGCGAAGAAGAAGGCCTTATTCTTGCGAATCGGGCCGCCGACCGAAGCGCCGAACTGGTTGTACTTCGCTGGGGGAAGCAGGCGGCCAGTAACTGGGTCCGGCGCAAATTGGTTGTACGGATTTCGGGCCTGGGTGGCATCGGTTCGGCGGTAGTCGAAAAGGTCGCCGTGAAAGCTGTTCGTTCCAGACTTGGTCTGGGCCGTAACCACAGCCGCCACCGCCTGACCGAACTGCGCATCGTAGTTTTGCGTCGTGATCTTGGCTTCCGTGACGGCATCGAGCGGTGGATTGATGACGATCTGCCCAAGGATAGGGTCTTGATTGGCTGCGCCGTCCAGTTCGTACGCAACTCCCGAGAAGTGCTGTCCGTTAATCTGGACGGTGGGGCTGCCTTGGGGATTTTCCGCAGTGTTTTGCGACCAGCCCATCACTTGCGTTCCGGGAATCAACAATTCGAGGCTGGCGAAGTTGCGACCGGAATTTGGCAAATCCGAAACCGTCTTTTCGTTCAGGACGAGGCCTACGTCGGCCCGATCGGTCTTCAACTGGGGAACCTCGGTTGTAACGGTCACAGTCTCTGTGGCCGAGCCCACATCGAGTTTCAGGTCCAGTTTGGGAGACGTGTCCGCGGAGACTCGAATGCCCTGGCTCTCAGTTCCACGAAACCCTGTGGCAGCGACCGCCACGTCATAAACGTCCGGAATCAGGTGCTCGACCGAGTACTCGCCGATGGCGTTAGTGGTCGTCTGGACCGAGGTGCCCTTCGCGACGTTCTTGACCGTAACAGTCGCGTTTACAATCGCCGCTCCCGAGCTATCGGTGATCTGCCCATAGATTGATCCGTAGATGGCTTGTCCCCAAAGGCTTGTCGCCGACCAGGCAGCGATGGCCACGATGAGGACAGCGATCAAGCACCTGGAATTCGTCCGCTTTGTCGAGTACATTGGCCATCCTCCAGACTTCGATTGCAGAACGCTCGCCGCATACAAGTCTCGGCCCCGCCGGAGCGGGAACATCTGAAGCCAGCCGTAGCCAGCGGAGCAAACGTTTACCTGTTGAAGAACTCCACGCGTTCTACTGACGCTGCAGAACCCTAGATCAGCTTCTGGGTGTGCGCAATAGTCCACGTGTGCCATAGGCGTCGTCGGCAACCGAGCGTTTATGATTACAGTTTCGGATAATAGCGAGCGCCGAGACTCATAGTCAGTCTTGGGTTCTCATCTTGTTTCTATGCGCTTGGTTTGCCTTTTCTGCGCGGTGGGAGGGCTGGCTCTGTCAGCGTGGGGGCAATCTCCAAGCCCCGTGGCGCCTTTACGTCAAGCGCAAGATCAGGTTAACAGCGGCCACTTCGATGAAGCATTACGGAAACTGGATACCCTGGCTGCGGAACAGCCGGAGCCTGTGGGTGTCGAATATCTCCGAGGCATGGTCTTCTACCAGCAAGGCAAGATGGTCGAAGCCGCTGCCGCCTTCGGGAAGGCTGTTGCCCAGGACCCAAAGAACCTGGAAGCAATGCAGATGCAGGGAGTGAGCCTTTTTCGTGCGGGCAAGCCCGCCGCAGCGCTTCCACTGCTCGAGCAGGCACGCAGCTCTGTTTCAAATGCCAATGTCGACCCAGACTATGTACTGGGGCTTTGCTACCTGGACACGGGCCGCTACGATGATGCTCGCAGGGCATTTGCGGGTCAGTATGGTTTCACTCCCGACTCCGCGCCGGCGTATCTACTCGCAGCCCGCATGGAACTGCGCCGCGAATATCTTCCTGTCGCGGAGGCGTCGGCACGAAAAGCGCTCGCGCTCAATCCCGGTCTTCCGCGGGCGCATCTTCTGCTTGGCGAGATCGCACTCGCCCGCGGGCAATGGCCCGATGCCATTGGCGAGTTCGAACACGAACGCGACCTCGATCCGCTTAACGGCGCCGTGTATGAACGGCTGGGAGACACTTACATCCGTGCCGGCGACTTCGACCGTGCGCAGCAGGCACTGGACCGGGCGGTGCTCCTCGAACCGACCGTGAACATACCTTTTATTTTGCTCGGCAAAGTTCTGCTCAAGCAGCAGAACGGGTTGATGGCCAAGATGTATCTTGAACATGCATTGGAAATGGACCCGAAGAATTATATGGCGCATTACCTGCTAGGGCAGGCTTATCGCGCTCTGGGGCGAACCGAGGACGCCGCGCGTGAATACCATGCGGCGGAACAGATTCAGACAGCCAGTGAGCCGCATTTTGAATCTCCGTAACATCCTTTAACTATGGGACTCTTGCGCTGTCGTCGCGTATACCGGTTCGCTCGCGTCCTTCTTATAGCTTGTACCTTTGCCGCGAGTCTGGCGGCCGATGACAGCCGGCAAGAGCACCTTAGATCAGCCGATGCAGCCTTTCACGCTGGCTACGCCGCAGAAACGAACGGCGACCTTCCTACTGCCAGACAACAGTTTGAAAAAGTAGTCCAGCTCGCACCCGATATAGCGGAGGGACATAGTGCGCTGGGCTCGGTGCTGCTGCAACTCGGCCAATATACCCAGGCAATTCGCGAACTCACACGCGCACTCAAACTCAAGGCCGATGATCGTAGCGCTCAGATCAACCTGGCGGTCGCGTATGAACAATCGAATGATCACGAGAAATCGTTAGCCCTGTTTCGATCTCTCGATCGGAATGTCTCCAGTCCCCTGCCGCCGACCGTGGTGATTTTCTACGTACGCGCCCTTGCCGCCACTCAGCAACTCGACCTTGCCCTGGAAAAGACTCGTGCTGCTGTTGCCGCTGCCCCCGAAAATCCGGCCTTGCACGATACTCTTGGCTCACTCGAAGCTCAGCGACAAGACTGGAAGGACTCCGTGGGGCAGTTCGAGGAGGCGGTGCGCCTTGATCCAAACTTTGGCGAAGCGCACTTGCACCTCGGCGTCACGCTCATGATGCAGCGGCGAACATCGGAAGCCTTGCCGGAGCTGACGACAGCCGCCGAGCTTGCGCCCCAAAACGCTCTCGCCCAGTTTGAGTTTGCTAAGGCGCTGATCGCCAACGAGGAGAACGAGAAGGCGGTGCGGGTTCTGCAGCACGCTCTCGATCTCGCTCCAACCTACCTCGAAGCCAAGTATCAACTGGCTCTCGCTCTCCAGGCCAGCGGACAGGAGCAGAAGGCAATACCATTGTTTCAGGAGGTCGTCGCCGCGGATCCGCGGAATGCGCCAGCCCTGACCAATCTCGGCCTCGCGCTTGTCCAGATAGGGAAATCCAAGGAAGCGATCCCGCTCTACCAGCGCGCGATCAAGGAAGCTCCCGCCGATCCTTTGGTGCATCAGGATCTGGGCGTTGCCTACCTTCAAGTGAGCGACATGGAAGACGCAATCGGGGAGTTCCGCGCGGGTTTGAAACTTGCCCCCGACGCCTATGAACTGCATTACGATCTCGGCCTCGCACTAAAGCTAAAAGACGATTTCGCCGCAGCGACGGCAGAACTCGAGGCGGCTGCGCGCCTCAACCCGAGTTCGCCTGATCCGCCTTACACTCTCGGCGTCTTAGAAATGCAGACGGGCCACTTCGACGATGCGGTAGAACAGCTCAAGATCGCTGTAAGATTGCGCCCGCAAAACGGCGATGCCTGGGCCATCCTAGGCAGTATCTACAAACAGCAGAACCGGCTGGTAGAAGCGTCCGAGGCGGTCCAAAAGGCCATTGTGGCTATGCCCGATCAGCCTGGACCGCACAGCACGCTCGCTGGCATTCTTGCTCAGCAAGGCCGAACTGCAGAAGCTGCGGCGGAGCGCAAGAAGGCAGCCGATCTCACTCGCATCGCCGTCAACCGGCAGCGTGCCAATTTTGCAGCCAACACGGGCAGCATGCTTCTTCTAAAAAATCAGATCACAGACGCCATCGAGCGTTACCAGGAAGCGGTTTCGAGCGATCCGACGTACGTCGAAGCTCACCGAGGACTCGCCACTGCTCTGGAACGGGCAGGCCGGACAGCAGAAGCCGAAGCGGAAAGGCAGAAGGCTGCTCAACTTGAGCAAGGTCAACCTTGACTCCAACGGTGCTCTTACTGCGCTTCACTGGCGCTTCAGGAGTACTTCGGGCCGAGGCGCCCGATTGCGGTGCAAGCAGAAATGCAACCGCAGTGATAGCGATGAGAGCGTGCCTGTGAATCATCTGGGAACGGACCCCAATTACTGGCACCTTGCCTGAAAGCAAAGATTCTGGCTGAAAAACGGCATCACATGATTCTGGAAACGATCCGCTACCTTACTCGTGTGAGTGCCCGCATAAACTTCGAACCTGTTCGCGATTCCGTACTTATCAAGTGCATCGTGCAGTTTGCCGGTATCAACTCGCAAACCGTCCTGGTCCCCGACGTCGATCGCGATTCCCCGATAGCTGCGCAGATTTCCGATGTACTGATCGATGAATGCCAGCGGCGCATTCGCAGTCCATTTGGCAAGGACATCCGGTTGGGGCACGCCGTCCTTCGTGGGCAGGTCCAGATAGAGTGGAGGATTCTTCGGATCCGGTGACCATGCCGCGGCCGTCGCAAGCTGTGCTCGGGGGAAGAATGATAGCTTGGCCGAATCCTCGGGCGTTTTCACGGCCTCCAGAGCCTTCTCGATTTCCGGGTTCACCGGTCCAGGTAGCCGTGGCGACAAGCAACACGGACTCATGATGTACAAGCTGCCAAACACATCGGAATGCTTCATGCCGATGCGGGTCGCGCCATAGCCTCCCATCGAGTGGCCTACCAGGCCGCGGCTCAGCCGATTTGGGATGGTCCGGTAATGCGCATCGATGTAGGCGACCAGATCGTGCGCAATGAACTGCTCGAAATCTCCCGTGGTGACCGAACTCGAATACATGGAACCATTGTGCAGCGTCTTCGAGTCAGGCAGCACCACGATCATCTCTTTGGCGCCCTGAGCGAAAGCTCCTTCGATGGTCTGCGGTACGTGTATCTCGTGGCTCCACTGCTCGGCGCCAATGGAATAACCGTGCAACGCATATACGACGGCATAGCGCCGGGAGTTCTCCTGGGCGTAACTGGGTGGCAAAAACACCAGTACGTCGCGGTCCACGGCATCCCCTTCCAAGTTGCCTTCGAGCGCAGTCCCGTGGACCTTGATGTGTTCTACGGTCACTGCCTTCGCACTCGGAATGACCGCAGGCACGTCGGTTTGCACTTGTGCCACGAGCTCAGGTCCCAGCGCAACGAATATCGCCAACGTCATCAGGCATGAGAATTTCGCATTGCTCATGGATGTCCCCTTTCCGGCGTGTTGTCTCCATCAGGAATTGCTCTCATTGATCTCGTGGTACATGGAGTACCGTTCATGCAAAATGCTCGACAAAGGAACAAACGCCACGGTTTGATTTTGTGAAACCGTCCGGAATGCCAGCTTTCCGCCCGCCGGTTCGAGCCAACTCGCCGGGTCGTTGAGCTTGCCCTTGAATTGCAGTGTGGGCAAAGGTTTTTCTTCCTTTGCCGCGGTAAAGTGCCGGTACCACCTCTCCCGCGGTTCTTCTTCGAAGCGTGCGGCCAATACCAGGGGGCCGTACATTGCCGCCTGAAGAGTTTCCTTATCGGGCATGGGGGCCGCGTGCAAGTGCATGGGAAGGCTCAGCTCGATGCGATCCCCGTTTTTCCAGGGTCCACGCAGCACGAGATAGCTGCTGGGGTCCGCGAAGGCGGGAATAGGGCGTCCATTTACTTTAACGCTGCCGTTTTTTGCCCAGTACGGAACCCGCAGTTTCAGATCAACATCAACAGGTTTCGCCGCAGAGATCGTGAGAGTCGTCCCTTGCTCTTCGGGGAAGGAGGTCTGCTGTGTAATGCGTATGCCCTTCTCGGTCCAGTTCACATCCGAAGCGATGTAAAGGTTGACGAATATGGAATTGTCATCATGGAAGTAGATCGTATCCGGCAGTTTGGCAAATTCCTCCGCGCCCGTACCGCTGCAGCACCAGAAGGAGTCGAAGGGCTTGGCATAGATCTTGGAGTATCCGTTCCCGTGCGGCAGGTGGTACACGGTCGTGCCTGTCTCCGGATCGATCGTTCCCATGCGGTGGTTGAACAGCACGCGTTCGTAATAGTCCATATGGCTGGCTTGCGGCGACCACGCGAACACGTGCCGTGTCAGCTTCAGCATGTTATAGACGCAACAATCCTCTGCTGTCAGCGGGCTGAGCTCGGTCGAGAGCACACCCGGCTCCGATCTCCAATGCTCGAAATTGCTGGTGCCGCCGGTGCAATAGGAGCGCTCGCTCGTCACTTCGTTCCAGAAATAGTTGGCGATATTCCAGTAACGCTTGTCTCCCGTGAGTTCGTATAGCCGGGCAGCGGCAATCACTTGCGGCACGTGCGTGTTCACGTGCAGCCCTTTGAGTTCATCGCGGTGCGCGGCGAGCGGATCGAAGAACCCCTTCTTGTCGAAGCGTTGCGCCAGTCCAAGATACTGTTCCTTGCCCGTGATGCCGTAGAGGTTGGCGAGCACTTCGCCCATCCCGCCGTATTCCTCCTGAAGCACGCGCTGCATTTGTGTGTCGCTGAGCGGTTCGGACCAGTTCCATACCCATCGCGCCATTTTCTCCGCTGTCTCCAGCGCCTGCTCGTTGCCGGCCAGCGTGTACATGTCAAGATGCCCAGCCATGATTTTGTGATAGGTGTAGAACGGAGCCCAAACCTTCACTCCATCGCGCAGGCGGTCAAACAACTCCGGCGGGAACGCACTGAGATAGCCATTCCTGTGCTGCGCCTGGCACTTCGCCAGCTCAACGACCATAAGATCGCCGTTGCGCTTGAGTTCTTCGTCTCCTGAACCGGCAAAGGCCAGCGCACAAGCTGAAAGGTAGTGTCCGCCAGTGAAGTGGCCCCGCAGTTCGCAATCGGGCTTTTCCCACTCCCCGAGCGGTTCGGCAGAAGATGGCAGGCCGGCGGTCAGACGGAACGTATGAAGCAGCCGGTCGGGAGGAAGAGTCTTCAAATATTTCCGATTGGCCTCGGCCGCCGCGCTAAAAGCTCCAGCCCGGAGTTGCACATTCTTCATGGGAAATGGAGTCGCTTGTGGCGCGATTACTTCGTGGCCAAGCCGTCCCGCGCCAGCGGTACCGGCGCCGGGGCCTTGGTTCTCAAAGGCGAACGCAGGCGGACGAAGAACAGCAGCGGCCCCGGCCACGGCGGCAGTTGCGACAAACTTACGACGGCTGACTTTCTCCATGAGAAGCTCTCCTTATTATTTAGGGTTTGTCGGCGCTTGCAATCGCTATTGAAATAATCTCGGCGCGAAATCCTTTAGGTCGCGGCGCCACGTCTGCCACTCGTGATCTGTCCCAGGCGATTCGTAAAAGACATGCTGAATCTTCGCTTCGTCGAGTGAGGCATGCAGTCTCTGAAGTCCTGCGCGCATTCTCTCGGGTTCATTGGTTCCGACGCCAATCCAGAGTAAATGCACCTTCTTGGCGAACGCGGCCGGATCGGCAAATACACCGTTGTAATCGTTCTTAGGATCCAGTTTCCGGTCCCCCAGCACCAGCATCCCGCCCGCTCCGCTGAATCCTCCGATGTAGGAAAAAAGGTCGAGATGATCCAGTGTGACCTGGAAGGTCTGCATGCCTCCCATGGAAAGGCCGGCCATGGCACGGTGATCGCGGTCCGAAAGCGTTCTGAAGGTCGAATCAATGAAGGGGATCAGGGCTTGCGTCACATCGTCTTCGAACGCCGAAGTCATGTCCTGCATCGCCTTCAGCATCTCGGGAGAGCCAAAGGGTTTCCCGGTGAGATCGGGAGCGGTCTGACCGGCGCGGCGGGTGTAGCCATACGCCATGACGACGATCATGGGCTTGCAGCTTCCGGCGGCAATCAGATTGTCGAGGATGAAGTTTGCATGCGCCTGCCGAATCCATCCCGTCTCATCCTCGCCTCCGCCATGCTGGAGATAGAGCACCGGATAGCGAACCTTGGTTTGGGTATCGTAATTCGGAGGCAGATAGACCAGCGCGTGACGCCAGGTTCCCGTCACCTTCGAGTTATACCAAACCTCACGAACCTGGCCGTGGGGCACATCCTGCGGAGAATAATACGTGGAGCCCGGCTCGGGGACTTCCACGGCGCTTGCCGGCCGGCCTCCACCAAAGTACGCCTGCGTGTTGGGGTCGCTGACATCTGCACCGTCAATGTTCAAAGTGTAATAGTGAAAGCCTGGAACAAGGGGGACGGTAGTGATGGTCCAAAATCCGTCCGCCTGCTTCTCCATGTCCACTTTAGGCCCGCTCCAGAAATTCAGCTTGACCTTGGTTGCATCGGGGGCTTTCACGCGAATCTGGACCCGCCCATTGCTGTCAACGCGAGGGTACTCTGCTCCCCAAACGTTCGTCGAAGAGGGTTGGAAATCTCCCGACCCTTGTGCCCAGCAAAAACTCGATAGTAAGAAGATCAATATTGCGAGTTGCCGCATATGTTCTCGCCTTCCTTGACATCGAAAGTGCATTGACATCGAACGTGGACATCGAATTTCCAGTCATTCGAGGTCTAAGAATGCAACATGATTCTATCCGGAGACCAAGCACGCCATGCGTGTTCTCGGGAACTCGACATGCAGAGTTCCATCATGAGCGCTAATTTTGATGCCGAGATCACTGGGATAGAGGAGTTTGGCTTCCCGGCTCGCCCAAGGCATTTTGGTTATGGCGGGACCGTCGATCCTCCAGACTGCGAGTAAGGTTTGCTGGGGAGAGCGCATGCCCAAAGCAACCGGCCTCCTGAAATCGGTAACATCAGAAGTGCCGAGCGGATAAAATGGCACTGCCGTGGGAATGTGCTTACGCAGAGACTCTTTGTAAACCCGGATACCTTCGACTACCTGAGCGTATGCGTCCGGGGTAAGCGAATCGAGGCGGCCGCTCTGGTGAATGCGGCACATCATGCTTGTGACCATGTTGAAGCTGGCTTGATCGCCATCCGCCTTCGCCAGCGGGTAAGACCATATTGCGAGTTGTTCGGGCAAAACGGCGGCTGACGCACCGACCAGGATCATCGGAAGCTTCAGATAATCTTCCTGGTCGGTCATGGACTGTATCTGGAGACGGCTGAGCATCGCGTAGTCCATGCGTCCACCTCCGCTGCCGCAGTTTTCAATCACCAGGTCAGGGTAACGCTTGAGGGTCGCCTCCAACCAGGCCAGGTGCGCGCGGTTATGCTCGAGCAAGCCCTGGCCAAAGCTATCAGCGCCGGTCTCAGTCCCTTGCAGCGAGTCGACGTTGTAGTCCATCTTGATGTAGCCGACGCCATAATCGTTGACGAGTCTTGCGATCACCTCATCCAGGTAAGCCCGTACTTCGGGATTGCGGAAATCGAGCAGAAACCTCGAATTCTTCAACACTCGTTTGCCGTGACGCACGAAGAACCAGTGGTCCGGCTTTTGCGCGAGCAGCGACTTGGCTCCGGCAACCTCGGGCTCGAGCCACAGTCCCGGAACCATTCCAGCTTGCCTGATCTGATCTAGAAGAAACTTCAGTCCGTGGGGGAATCGTGTTGACGACGGCTGCCATGCTCCGATGGTTGGACTCCAGTCCTCATGCAGGTCCGCATACCATCCGGCATCGATTACGAAGTATTCGCAACCCGCTTTGGCAGCGGCGGCGACCAAGGGTAACTCCTTCGCTTCGGTCGGGTCGCCCCATAGGCAATTCATGTAGTCGTTGAAAATCACCGGGCATCGCGAATTATCCTTGTGCGGCGTCAGGCACGCGCGACGACGGTAATGTGTCAATGATTCGACCGCCTCGCTGAACCCGCCGCGTACACATCCTACGGCCACAGGAACGGTCTCGTAGGTCTCGCCAGGTTTCAAACTCTTCCACGCCGCGGCGTGAAGATCGTCGGGCCCCCCAAGATACGCGTAGACGTTGTCGGCGTAGTTATCGCGAGCCGAGACATTGGAGATTTCCCAATACCATGATCCATTATGTTCAATCTGCCAGAACCAGGTCAGCCCTAGCCTGGTGTTTTCTGCCATGGCCATGGGCAAATACCGCTCCGTGGACCAACTGCCGACGCTTCCTGCCTGTGCCTGCGACCAGCTTGTCCGCTCATTTTCGACAAAGCCCATTTCTGAAGGCCGGAACGTATGCCACTGTCCCTCAGCCATCCAACTGTTCAAAGCAACATGGATGCGAAGTTCACGGTCGTATTCCTGAGGAGCAGCAAGCCCGTGTAGCATCGCTGAACTCAAGAACTCGAGACCGACAGGGGAAGCCCCCTTATTGGTGACTCGCGAATAGCGCCGGACTACTGGAACCCCGTCAAAGGCCTCATAGACGGATTCCACAGTCAACTTCAAGACCGGGTCCGTATGCATAGAGACCAAACGCCTGCCTGTGTGCGTGGCCTCCTCCCGCCTTCCAGCAAAAAGCAACCGGGAGCCTGGCTGACCCATGCCGGATTTCATGCCTTGATCGGGAGAATTTTCTCCGCTGCATTGCAGTGCGATTTCGACACCGGAGGAATTGTCAGGTCCCGACGCCACAATGCCTGCCGGAGCAACACGCTTTGCGCGCAATTTTCCAGCCGTTACTTCGAACGAGAAGATGAGATCATTCACTTCCCATGCGAACGGCTCGGAGGTATTTGAGGCGGGGAAAAAACGGGAGATGCGCGGCACGAGAGTGCCGAATGCCGCGGCCCCGCTGGACGTCAGGAAGGTTCTACGATCCATGGAGATAATCGGCGGCTTTCACTTACCAGCCGAAAGGCGAAAGAAAATGTCCGGCACATATGGTAATTGCCTGGAATCCGCCTTTTTAGTTAACGACCGGAGCGCCAATTATCGCTAACTGTACCGAAAGTCAGTCGCAAAATGCTAGGTAGCCCAGCAACAATTTTGCGTACCTGGAAACCGCGCCCACCAGAGCGAATGATTGTTCGGTTCAGCAGTTGGACTCGAGGTAGTCGTCCGCGACGGAGCAACTTGGAGGAAGCCGACCGACAAGAATTTCCTGGCGCTATATGCTGGCAGGGAGAGCGCATTGTTCTCAGCTTGACGGTAGGAGGCACGCTAAGCCCGTCGCTTTGCTTTAGAAGACGCTTGTTTCGCTGCGCGGCGTTGAGTCGACCTGCGCACTATCAATTCTGGCCGCAGCACGACCGTTTCAGGCTTGGGGGGTACTTTTGCGTTCAGAATTCTGAGTGCAAGACGCGCAGCTTCCTCCCCGATATGTCGGCTATGTTGGTCGATGCTTGAAAGTGGAACGCGGAGAGAATCGTCATAGTGAAGATTACCGCACCCAATGACCGCAATATCTTCTGGGATGCGTAGTCCGTGATCAAGCGCATAATTCATAGCGCCCATCGCCAACGGGTCATTGAAGCAGAACACCCCGTCAGGTCTCTGTTTCAAACTCAAGAGCTGGCCCATCGCCTCGGCACCGCGCTGTTTCGTTCCCACATCCCCCTTCCGTTCGGGGATGATGTAGTTATCAGTGACTTTGAGACCTGCTCCTACCAAAGCGCGTTTGTATCCGTCCATGCGACGAATACCGGGACTGGTTTCCGGCCCACGAATGTGCGCGATGTTTTTGCAGCCGACGTCGATCAAATGCCCTGTGGCAAGCATTCCGACCGCTTCGTCATCCACTCCTACGAAGTTTGCCGAAAGTCCGGGCAGACTTCGATCGATCAAGACGTAAGGCGTTTGTTGCTTCTCAATTCGGAAGAAGAGATCGACGGTCGAACGGCACGAAGCAATGATCAACGTATCCAGCCTACGTGCCAGCAGATGATTGATCTCCTGCTCCTCAAGATTCGGGTCTTCCTCGGAGGAAGAGATGATCAGATAGTAGCCGCTCTCCCGCAAGACATCGGAAAGAGACTTGGCGATTTCTGCAAAGAACGGATGAAGCAGGTCCGGAACAACCAGCCCGACCAGATACGTGCGCCCCGTAACCAGGCTGCGCGCTGCTAGGTTTGGGCGATAATCGAGCTCTTTAACGCGGGCTAGAACTCGCTCGCGGGTCTCGTCTCCTACATCAGGATGATTGCGGAGCACCTTGGAAATGGTGATCACCGATACCCCAAGGTCTCTGGCAATGTCCTTCATTCGCGTGCTCATGATCGTTATTCAGTATATCGAACCCTCAGGCAGCGATGCCTGTTTACGATGACTTTAGCGAAAGGGCCAGCCGCCTTTCCCTGAACTGCGAGGTCCTTGGATGCCAGGCATTCCTTTAACACAGCCCCGTCTCCCTGTTGACATCGATAACTTTACCGATTATTGTCCTTTTTCGAGTACCGATCCCCGTGCTCCGTGCCTCGGGGAACTCGGTGACCCCGCTGTCGGAAGACTCGAGATTCCGATCACGGAATCATGAGGAGTTCGGGATGAAAGTTCCAGGCGCATTAGGACCATTGACTAATGGGTATGTCAATCCAGCACTTATACCCCAGCGGACTCTGTACACCGGTGCCCGGATGCCAGGAATCGGTTTGGGAACCTTCGGCTCGGACCATGTCACGGCAGGTCAAGTTGCGGCGGCGGTGGAAGATGCGGCGGCGGCTGGGTATCGGCACTTCGATTGTGCATCTGTCTACGCCAACGAACACGAGATTGGATATGCACTCGAGCAGGTAGTGAGAAGACATCTTGAACGCGGGGAACTGTGGATCACTTCGAAGTTGTGGAATGACAAACATGGCGAAAATGACGTAATCGCTGCCTGTCGAAAGTCGCTCACGGACCTCAGACTCAGTTATTTGGATCTCTATCTGGTGCATTGGCCCTTCCCGAACTTCCATCCACCGGGGTGCGATGTAACGTCGCGCAGCAAGGACGCGAAACCTTATATCCACGCTGAATTCATGAAGACCTGGCGAAAGATGGAGGAATTAGTCGACCTGGGGCTGGTTCGTCACATAGGGACTTCGAACATGACGATCCCCAAACTCAAGCTTCTCTTGCGCGACGCTCGCATCAAGCCCGCGGTAAACGAGATGGAACTGCACCCGCATTTTCAGCAACCCCAGCTATTTGATTTTGTCCGATCCAACGGCATGGTGCCGGTCGGATATTGCCCCGTCGGGTCGCCCGGACGGCCCGAGCGAGATCGTACAGCCGGGGATACTGTGCCAACTCAGGACCCGGTGATTGTCAAGATTGCCAATCGCCTGGGAGTGCATCCGGCTGTCGTCTGCATTAAGTGGGCGCTCCAGCGCGGACAAGTGCCCATTCCATTTTCGACCAACCGAAGCCACTATCTCGCCAATCTCGAAGGCGTCGTGAGCGAGCCATTAACCGAAGGCGAAATGCATGAAATCAGCACAATCGACCGCAATTGTCGGCTGATCAAAGGTCAGGTGTTTCTCTGGAAGGATGGACAGTCCTGGGAGGACCTCTGGGACTTGAATGGTGAGATAACCCCGCCGTGAACTCGAGCGGCAAGACCTATGGAACAGAGCATGCGAGCCGCGTTTCTTCCCGGCAACCGTAGGGTCGATCTCCGCACGCTGCCGATGCCTCGTCCCGGGCACAGCGAGGTTCTGCTCAGGGTGAAGGCTTCAACTATCTGCGGTTCCGATATCCGTTGCATCTACCACGAGCACCTCGGGAAAGGGCCTGAAGGTTATCAAGGAGTGATTGCCGGCCACGAGCCCAGTGGTCAAATCGTAGAAGTTGGCCCAGGTTGTCGGCGCTTTGGTGTGGACGACCGGGTGATCGTTTATCACATTTCCGGCTGCGGAGTTTGTAACGATTGTCGTCGTGGATACATGATCTCCTGCACCAACGAGAAATACCGGCGTGCCTACGGTTGGCAGCGCGACGGCGGAATGGCCGACTACATGATTGCGGAAGAGAAAGACCTCATTGCGCTTCCCGATGAGCTTTCGTACGCAGACGGCGCCCAGGTCGCGTGCGGCTTCGGAACAGTGTACGAAGCCATTGAAAAGGTGGGAGTGAATGGCAACCATTCTGTGCTCATCACCGGACTCGGGCCAGTAGGGCTGGCAGCTGCTGCCTTGTGCCGCAAACTCGGCGCTCAGATGATTATTGGAATTGACGTTGTCCAGGAGCGCCTGGAGCTGGCAGAGTCTCTAAGACTATGTGACTTCGTTCGAACCGCTGGCCCAGATAACGTCACCCAGATCAAGCAACTGACCCGGGGGGCCGGCGTTGAACGCGCGGTCGACTGTTCGGCCAACCCAGCAGCGCGTGCCACAGCGATTCGAGCCACCCGCAAATGGGGAAAAATTGCTTTCGTGGGCGAAGGCGGGACCGTAGAGTTCAATCCCTCCCCCGATATCATTCACGATCAAAAGACCATTTATGGGTCGTGGGTAACCTCGACCTGGCTGATGGAGGAATTGGTCGAACGACTCGTACGGTGGAATCTGCATCCCGCCGATATCATCACTCACCGCTTTGGCCTTGAGGATGCTGCAGACGCGTATGCCCTCATGGCTTCCGGCAAATGTGGCAAAGTTGCCGTGTGCTCAGATGAGGAATTGATCCCGAAATGAAGCCAAACTGGGAAGAGATTCTTAAGGATCGCCTGCAACTCTACGGTCATCGCAACTGGCTCGTCATCGCCGACTCGGCGTATCCGGCACAGTCCAAACAAGCAATCGAAACCATTGTGGCCGATGAGGAACAAACCACGGTGTTGGAACGCACGTCCGCCATTCTCGGCGGATGCAAGCACATCAAACCCAACATTTATGCCGACGAGGAACTGACCTTCGTCCGTGAGGAGGACGCCCCGGGCATCAGTTCCTACCGGGAAAAGCTCGGCAGCCTGCTCACGGGATCCGAGATACGCGTCCTCCCACACGAAGAGATCATCGCGAAGCTCGACCGCGCTGGCGAGTTGTTTCGAGTGCTGGTAGTCAAGACCAACATGCGAATTCCTTACACATCCGTGTTTTTCGAACTGGACTGTGGATATTGGAATGCTCAAGCCGAAAAGCAGCTTCGGGCGGCGATGAAGTCCGGAGGTCGACGCCGGAAGACTCAAAAACACCGGCCTTGATCGCTTGTCTCGAGGGCCCGTTCAACATGAAGGCACTTGTACTTCACAAGCCGACATGGATCGATCGAGTGGGTCTGGGTGCCGTAGCTGCTTCGAGTTCTCGCGGTGCGCGTACGATCTGCATTGATGTGGACGACAAGCTGGAACTTGCACGTGCTGCAGGCGGCTCTCACGCGATTAACAGCCAACGGGAGACGGTGCATGATCGTTGGGTGGAACGAATCTTGCGGTTGACGGAGGGACAGGATGTTCTCGGATCGTTCGCTGTCATCAGCTCTTAAGGTCGGCATTGTTGTACTGGCGCTGTCCGCATTTTCCCATCTGCATGCCCAAAGCGTCACGGCTCCGACCGCCTCAGAGGATCCGAACAGCATTGACCAGGCTTGGCAGAAGGCCAGCAGCAAGTACGACACTGAACGCGCCGCGCTCCTGAAACAGGTCGATGAGGTCAATCATCAAGGGCCGTTCCGGCCTGACTGGGAATCACTTCAGAAGTATGAGGTGCCCGAGTGGTACAAGGATGCGAAGTTTGGCATTTTTATTCACTGGGGCGTCTATTCGGTCCCTGCCTTCGGCAACGAATGGTATCCACGAAATATGTATCGCGAGGGATCCGAGGAATACAAGCACCACGTCGCTACATACGGGCCACAGGACAAATTCGGCTATAAAGACTTCGTCCCGATGTTCAAGGCCGAACATTTCGATCCGGCAGCCTGGGCCGAGTTGTTCAAGAAATCCGGTGCAAAGTACGTGGTGCCAGTGGCGGAACATCATGATGGTTTTGCCATGTATGACAGTGGGTTGAGCGACTGGACAGCGGCCAAGATGGGGCCGCATCGCGATGTCATTGGGGACCTGGCCAAGGCAGTACGATCGCAAGGCCTGCATTTTGGCGTATCGTCGCACCGGGTGGAGCACAATTTTTTTCTTGGCGTGGGCCGTGCGATTCCGTCTGACGTGAACGACCCGCAATATGCCGCCTTCTACGGTCCGGCGCATACATGGTTGAATAATAAGTGGGGGACTCCTCTCGATGGCGACTTCACGTATGTTTCGTCGGCATGGGCCAACGATTGGCTCGCGCGAGGGGTGGAACTGGTCGAAAAATACCACCCCGACATCGTGTACTTCGACTGGTGGATCGGCCAGGCGTCGATCCGTCCGAATCTCACACGTTTTGCCGCCTTCTATTACAACCGCTCTCAGAAATACGGCGATCATGTCGGCGTCATCAACTACAAGGACTACGCCATGCAGGAACATTCCGCCGTCCTCGACTTGGAGCGTGGCCAACTCGGCGACATACGCCCTCTGTATTGGCAGACCGATACGTCCGTGAGCAATAAGTCCTGGGGCTACATCAAGGACGATACTTTCAAATCGCCGGAATTTGTGATTGATCAGCTCATTGATATCGTCAGCAAGAACGGCAATTTGCTTTTGAACATTGGCCCGCGATCTGACGGCACGATACCGGACGAGGTGCAGCGAGTGCTGCTTGACGTCGGTGCCTGGCTGAGTATCAATGGAGAAGCCATCTACGGTACTCGCC
Source organism: Terriglobia bacterium (assembly GCA_963816025.1). Lineage (GTDB taxonomy): Bacteria > Acidobacteriota > Terriglobia > Terriglobales > Acidobacteriaceae > JAIQFF01. The sequence goes on along the minus strand of CAWFJA010000001.1, from coordinate 18,494 downwards.
CATGGCGGACTTACGGCGAAGGACCCACGAAAGTGGCGGCTGGGTCGTTTCACGACACTGATACCGCAAAGTACACTGCCGAAGATTTTCGTTTTACAACCAAGAGTGATGGGATTTATGCGATCGGACTGGCTTGGCCAACCAGCGGGGAAGCGGTGATTCGGTCGCTCGCCAGGACGGTGGGCAGTGAACTGGTCCAATCCGTCGCCTTGGTGGGCAGCAATGCAAAACTACGATTCGAACAGAGTGCCGACGGCCTGCACGTGCAACTACCCGCCGAAAGCTCGGCGAAGTATGCTTACGCGCTCCGTGTGACGTTTGACCGTGCTTCGCGCTGATCGGCTAGAGAAGGTGCTGCTGGCAAACGCGCCGATAGCGGGTTGCCGACGAAAGTCCACACCGAGTCGCAGAGCCGGTCATCAAGTGGCTTTAACGGGTGTGCGTCGTGTCCTAACGTTCCGGTCCAAGATTGATTGCTTTATTTCAGAGGAGATGCGGTGAAGAAGATTCTGCTTCTGGCTGTGCTCTCGAACTTACTGATTGCAGTTCGGACTTCTGCTCAAGGGCCAACAGTCAGTCAGTCGGCGCCTCCCGTTAATTTCTCGGCTGCTTTTGCGAGCGCACCATTTCGCGATCCATCATTGCCGATTACGGAAAGAGTTGACGATCTGGTTTCGCGCATGACGCTGGAAGAAAAAGTGCAGCAAATGATGCATGCCGCCCCAGCCATCCCTCGGCTTGGCATTCCTGCGTACAACTGGTGGAGCGAGGGGCTCCACGGCGTCGCTAACACTGGCTACGCGACGGTCTTTCCGCAAGCCATTGGCATGGCAGCCAGCTTCGATCCTGACTTGCTTCACACCGAGGCTGGGGTCATCGCTACCGAGTTTCGCGCGAAATACAACGAAGAATTGCGCACGAAGGGTGATAGCGGCTGGTTTCACGGCCTTACGGTCTGGTCTCCTAACATCAATATCTTTCGCGACCCCCGTTGGGGCCGCGGTCAGGAAACATACGGCGAAGACCCGTTCCTGTCTGCGAAAATGGGGGTTGCTTTCGTCACCGGATTGCAAGGTGACAATCCGAAGTATCTTGAAGCACTTTCCACGCCTAAGCATTTCGCAGTGCATAGCGGCCCGGAATCTACCCGGCACAGCGCCGATGTGCAGGTTTCCAATCACGATCTGGAAGATACCTATTTGCCGGCGTTTCGCGCCACAGTGCTGGCTGGCGCGGGGTCAGTGATGTGCGCCTACAACTCGATTGATGGCAAGCCAGCCTGCGCCCAACCCATGCTGCTGCAGGAACACCTTCGCGACGATTGGGATTTTCAGGGCTATGTAGTTTCCGATTGTGGGGCTGCCAGTGACATCTTCCGCAATCATCACTATGCGGAAACAATGCCGCAGGGCATGGCCGATGCCGTGCAATCCGGAATGGACATCATCTGTACCTGGCCGGTACCGGAAGTCAAGCTTGAGAGCGCCGCCCTCCTGGCCGCGGTCCAGCAAGGCTTGCTTCCTGAAGCAGATGTTGACCGCTCCGTGCGCCGTCTCTTTACGGCTCGCATGAAGTTGGGCATGTTTGATCCGCCCACCGTAGTCCCGTACTCCGGCATCACCATTGCGCAAAGTGACACCGAAGCGCATCGCGAACTGGCGTTAAAGGCAGCCCGCGAAACGCTCGTATTGCTCAGGAACAAAGACAATCTCCTTCCTCTGGGTTCAAGGTACAAGAACATCGCTGTCATCGGACCGAATGCTGACAGCGTGAATCCGCTGGTGGGCAACTACAATGGAACTCCTTCACAGCCTGTCACCGTGCTGACCGGGCTTCGCAAGCGCTTCGCCGCATCGAATGTTATGTATGCGGAAGGTTCGTCGCTCACTGGTCCGCCGGTTATCTCAGTGCCGGCGAAATTTCTGAAAACCACTTCCGGCGCTCAGGGATTTTCCGCCGAATATTTCCAGACTCGCGAGATGCAAGGCGCTCCCGTTATCAGCCGCACCGACGAAGATGTGAATTTTGCCTGGCAAAATGGCGCGGCCCCGCAGCTAAAGTCGAATTTTTCGGTGCGTTGGACGGGCAACCTGGTGCCCCCAACGACAGGGGACTATGAGGTCGGATTCAACGGCACTGATAGCTTTCGTGTCTGGTTTGACAATCAACTCATCGGTCAAGCCTTTTTCGCGGGCGAAGGAAGAACCCAGACCAGGGAGTTTCATCTCAAAGGGGGCCATGCGTATCCCGTAAAGATCGAATATTCGCAAGAAGGTAGCGTAGGTCACGCCAAGTTTGTGTGGCATGAGCCGGGAACCAAGAAAGACTATTCCGAAGTTGTGAGTAAAGCGGACCTGATTATTGCTGTGCTCGGGTTGACGAGCGGCCTCGAAGGCGAAGAGATGCCGATCAGCATCCCAGGCTTCGCTGGCGGGGACCGCACGAGTATCGATCTTCCACAGGCCCAGGAAGATTTGCTGAAAGATCTTGTCGCCAGCGGCAAACCGGTCGTCCTGGTGCTGATGAATGGCAGCGCTCTCGCCGTCAATTGGCCCGACGAGCACGTTCCGGCCATCCTGGAGGCCTGGTATCCGGGTGAGGAAGGCGGAACTGCGATTGCTGAAGCGCTAGCCGGAGATTTTTCTCCCAGCGGAAAGCTGCCTGTCACGTTCTATAAGTCCGTCGACCAGTTACCGCCATTCGAAAATTACGACATGAAGGGCCGCACGTATCGCTACTTTTCCGGCGAGCCGCTTTACCCGTTTGGCTATGGCCTGAGCTACACCACTTTCGCTTTCAACAATTTGAGGTTTGCCAAGGACGTGCTCGGCGCGAACGATGATCTGGTTGCAAGCGTTGAAGTGACGAACACGGGGAGGACTGCGGGTGACGTAATTGTGCAGCTTTATCTTTCGCGTCCCGGAGTGGACGGCGCGTCCGTTCGATCGTTGGTGGGAATGCACCGTGTGAGCTTGAATCCGGGCGAAAACAAATCCGTGTCGATTGAGGTTCCGAATCGCAACCTGAGTGTGGTCACCTCAGACGGGACCCGGAAGATGGTTCCTGGCGAGTTGCAGATCTGGGTCGGCGACGGTCAGCCGGTCACTCGCGCGGGCTTAGCCAAGGCTGCGGGAGTTGCTGGATCGGTCACCATCCAGGGCAGTGCGGTTCTTCCGAAGTGAAAACCTGCTCTCCCGATATATTTTTTGGCGATAGCGGACAAGATGGAGCAGCGATTTCCACACAGCTGCAGGACGAACCGCCAACCATTCATCAAGCTCAGCCAGGCTCGCCACGCGCGGACTGTGGCGCCGACCGACTCAAGGGAAAAGAAGCGAGCCTGCCCACTGGCTGAAGACTGCCTTGAAGGGCGCTTAAGTTATCGATTACACCGCGAGGTGATCGGCACTGCCAAAAAACTCCTTGACAAGCACTAGTGCAATGATACTAAAATGCGCAGAATTCGATACAGGTATCGCTAACTGAGAGGTTGGCGATCCAAGGAGGGCCTCGTCGATGCCCAAAGTCCGGAGATTCTCTGTTCTTCTGTTCCTGGCCGTAGTCAGCCTTTCGATCACCGTTGCCCTGCCAGTTGTGCATGGCCAGACGCTCGCTTCCACGGCCTCATTTTCAGGTTCGGTTTCGGACGCCACCGGAGCACGGATACCCAACGCCAAAGTCACGTTGAGCAACCCGGAGAAGGGAATCACGCGGGCATTTACGACCGATCCCGAAGGCAATTTCTCCTTCGCGCTGCTGCCGGCTGGAACCTATACCCTGACGGTGGAGGCGGCAGGTTTCAAGACCTCCAAGCAAACCGGAATCACACTGGAAGTTGGCCAGTCTGCCAATCAGAGCATTACTCTGACGATAGGTTCGGTGGAGCAAATTGAGGTAGTCTCGACGATTCCTCTTCTGCAGGTGGATAACGCCAACGTCGGCGCCGAAATTTCTCAAAAACAAGTGACGGAGTTGCCGCTCAATTTGCGGAACGTTTTTAACTTTGTGGAGTTGAACTCGTCGGTCAACAATTTGTCGCAAAGGCAAACCATTTCCTCGGGCGGACAGCAAGGCTCCGCCGACCAGGACGTCTCGTTCTTTAACTTTGGCGGCGGATACTTTGGAACGACGGCATTCCTCCTGGACGGCGCTTGGGACGCCAGTGAGGGTTGGGGTGGCGTTATCTACGTTCCCTCACCTGACAATGTGCAGGAGTTCAAGGTTCAGCAGAATACGTTCTCGGCACAATATGGCTGGAGCACGGGAAACGTGATCAACGTTGTGACCAAGTCCGGAGGCAGCCAGTTGCACGGAGACGCGTACGATTATTTGCGCAATGCGGCCCTCGACGCGAACAATTATTTCAATAACCTGAACGGGCTCCCGAAACCGGTCTCGCATCGCAATCAGTTTGGTGTTGCCTTGGGAGGCCCGGTGTACATCCCGGGCATCTACAAGCAGCGCGACAAGACATTCTTCTTCTTCAATTACGAGGGTCACAGAGACCACAATGCCGGGAACTATGCCGGTACCGTGCCCACTCCGGCTTTTCGAACGGGAGATTTCTCCGCGCTATTGGGGCCGCAAATTGGGACCGATGCTTTAGGCAGGCCCATTCTGAGCGGCCAGATTTATGACCCGTTCAGCACTCGCCCCTTAGGCGGTGGCTTCATTCGCGACCCTATCCCGGGAAACAATCTGGCGACATACATCTCCCCCTTTACGGGTGCGTCGCTCATCAATTCTATTGGCCAAAAGCTGATTAATTTTTATCCCACCCCGCTCAACAGTGCGTTGACGAACAACTGGAGTGCCATTGGCCTTCTGGCGGACTATTCGGACGAGTACAGCGGCCGCGTTGACCATAACTTCAGCGACAAGACCCGGCTCTACGGACGATATTCCTACAAGAAAGAATACAAGGACGAAGAGGCTACTTTCTTCGGCGCCGACAATCCTGCTGGTCCGGGACAGAGAAACCCCAATAATCGCTGGAATGTCGCTGTTGGCGTAAGCCAGGTCTTCTCTCCCACTTTCACCATGAGCGTAAATCTGGGCGGGATGAAGTGGGTGGAGGGCAACGACGTTCAAAGCAACGGCTTCAAGGCCTCGTCGCTTGGGTTGCCGGGTTTCATAGACACATTCTCACCGCAATTCCCAATTATTGGCGTGACCAACTACCTGCCAGAAGGGCCGGTGGCAGGAGCGGGACAGGGTGCATTTCCGCGATCCGCCGCCAGCGGATCGATCGATTTTGTCAAGGTGCGGGGGGCGCACCAACTCTCCTTCGGATATATGGCGGTGGCAACGGACGAAAACGGCGGGCGCTTTCATTTCACGCCGTTTAACTTCAACACGCTGTTCACTGCCGGGCCGGATCCTAAAGCTCCCACCTCGGGAACCGGCGACGCGGCCGCCTCCATGCTGGTGGGGGTGCCGGCCAACGGAAACACTGGTATTGCCATTTCAAACGTAAGCCGCACCTGGTTCCACGGCGTGTATCTGCAGGACGACTGGAAGGCGACGCGAAAACTCACGGTGAATCTCGGCATTCGCTGGGAAGTCCAGCGCCCGGTAACTGACCGCTACAACCGGCAGGCATCCTTTAACTACGGCGCAGTCAATCCCATCAGCGCCGCGGTCGGCCAAAATTATCTCGGCGAACTCGTATTCGCCTCGTCAGATAGCCGAGGGCTGACCAATACAAACTACAAGAACTTCGCCCCCCGAATCGGATTCGCTTATCAAGTAATGCCGAAGCTCGTGATGCGGGGCGGCTATGGCATTTTCTATCCACCCAGCTATCGCGGGACTGGTCCGGCGCCCGGATTCAGTTCTGATACTCCTTACGTAGCTTCGAACGACGGCGGCTTGACTCCGGCTAGCACGTTGAGCACCGCGTTTTCGGGTGGGCTCGTTCCCGTCAGTGGAAATTCACTGGGCGGTTTAACCAATGTGGGACAATCCGTAACCGCTGTCGTCACGCGACCGCAAGACCTATTATTCACCAACAATGGACGTACGGAATCCAGTATGCGCCGACGTCGAACGACGTAATCGACGTGACCTACGTAGGCAACCACGGGGTGCACGTGGTTGCGAGCGGCCTCAACTTGAATCAGCTGGATCCCAAGTATTTTTCGATGGGTAACGCCTTGCTGAACCAAGTCCCCAACCCATTTTTTGGCCACATCACTGCGAGCGGTTGCAGCCTTGATCAGGCGACCGTCGCTCAGGGGCAGCTGCTTCGGCCTTATCCGGAATTCTGCGACATTACCGAAAACCAGGATCCGGCAGGCGGTTCGAATTACAATGCCTTGGACGTAAACTACACGCACCGGGTGTCACAGGGCCTCACGCTGTTGGCGTCCTACACATTCTCGAAGTTCCTCGACAACGTGGGCGGACCCGAAAACTGGGCGTCCGCTTCCGCCAACTTCTCGGAAAATATTCGCAACGTCTATAATCTGGCCGCGGAGAAATCGGTCGATGCAACCGACACTCCTCATAGCTTCGTTCTCAGTTATGTGTACGAGCTTCCGGTGGGCAGAGGCAGGAAGTTCGCTCCTGGGGTGAATGGTGTGTTGAATCAAGTGATCGGCAACTGGCAGACCTCTGGTACACTGACCTTGAAAGAGGGCTTTCCTCTCACGATTGCGGGAAGTAATAACAACAATTTTGGCGTAGGCCAGCACGTGAATGTTGTTGGTGACTACCACATCGCAAACCCGGGCCCCAATGCCTGGTTCAACACGGCGGCCTTCAAGACGGCCCCGGCCTGGACTCTGGGGGATGCTCCGCGATATTTTTCCGATCTACGCGCACCCAACTACAAAAACTTTGACTTAAGTATTCAAAAGTACTTTCCCATTAAAGAAAGCGTACGACTCCAGTTCCGGCTGGATATGTTTAACGCTTTCAATCACACCAACTTCTACAGCCCGAACACATTCATCGGAGGTGGATTCGGGACCATTAATCAAGCATGGACGCCAAGGCTGATGCAGGCAGCTCTCAAGCTTTACTGGTGATACGTGGGTCGAACAATCAGGGTTGTTACTGTAGTCTGCTACTGGCTGGTGTCTGTATTACCGGGGGTTGCATCCCCGCAACAATCTGATCCGTTTGAATCTCTCCTGGCCTCGGCGCAACAAGCCCAGGCCGGGGGGGATTTTGAATCGGCCGCCGAATTCTACCGGAAAGCTGTGGGGATTCATCCTGAAATCCCCGAACTCAAGGCCAATCTCGGCTTGATGTACTACCAGCTCGGGAAAGACCAACAAGCCATCGAGGCTTTCAACCAGGCGATTCGTCTGAAGCCCGGCTTGTTTGTTCCCAACCTGTTCCTCGGCCTGGATTATGTGAGATTGAAACGGTTCAAGGACGCGATTCCGTACCTCAAACGAGCTGTTCTTCTTAACCCCACAGATATTCAAGCACGCTTAGCTCTGGGGCATGCTTACACAGGAGTCGGTAAGACGCGCCAGGCCACAGAGTCATATTCGCGCGTAGTCCAACTCGATCCGAAAAACGCAGACGGCTGGTTCCACCTTGGAGTGAGCCATCTGGAGCAGGTCGAAGCCGATTCCCGTATTCTTCTGGCTCGGCATAAGGATTCAGCATATTTCCAGGCGCTTGTGGCTGACACTTTCGCGGAGCAGAGGGCGTTTATTCAAGCCGCCGATGCATACAAAAAAGCGCTGACGTTTCCGTCAGTTCCTGCAGGCGCACATGCCGCTTACGGTTTTGTCCTGCTCAGGCAGCATGACCTTCCGGGCGCGCAACGGGAACTAAGTGCTGAACTGGCGTCGAACCCCGGTTCGTTGATGGCGAAACTGGGTATGGCCCGATTGCACGTTGAACAAGGCGCCGTTCCTGAGGGCGCGAAGGAAATTGCAGAGGTTTGGAGGGCTGACGCCGACTTTCTTCGAGTGAACACCCCATTGTTCACCGCCGGATTGCCTCTGCAGAAACGCGCCGACTTGCAGCGCGCTTTGGAAGAACGGCAAGCCATGAGTGATGTTTCTCAAGAACTCTTGGAACTATTTCGGAACGATGCCGCGACTGAAAGATTAGCGAACATGTCGCAGGACCTGAGCGCGGATGTTGTGAGTCCGGTCTCACACGGCAAGGCACCGACCGGCAACGCCGCAGAGTTCTACAACAGCGGAAGGTACGAGGACTGCACCAATCTGCTTGCTTCTCGACTATCATTCCTTTCCACCAAGGACCTGCAACGGCTGGTGTTCTGCGCGTACTCAAGTGCCAACTTTCAAACCGCGGCCGGAGCGGCGCAGAAGCTGGCGGCGGATGCCGCGACAGAGGCCGAGGGCTTGTACTGGGAAACAAGATCCGCCCAGAAGCTCGCGACCAACGCCCTGGCGTGGGCGAGCCAGCTCGATTCCAATTCGCCGAAGTTTCACGTCTTGCTTGGGGACGTATACCGCCAACGGAAGTATCTCCCGGACGCAGAGCAGGAATACCGAAAGGCGCTGGCTCTGAACGCGGAAGATACAGGTGCCCAGTTCGGTTTGTCTTTGACGCTGCTTGCCAATTCAGATCTGGATGAGGCGTTGCGTGTGACGCAAGCTGCCTTGGCGAAGAATCCCGACGATCCAGAGTTCAACGCAGTCATGGGGGAAATTCTTTCCATTCAGCACGATTTTGCGCGGGCAGAGCCATACCTGAAGAAAGGCCTGAGCACGAAACCGGAGTTGGTTCCGCACGTGCATGCTCTGCTCGGAAGGGTGTACGCCGAGACAAACCGAACGCAGGAAGCGATCGCGGAGTCAAAGCTCGGGCTCGCCGACGACAAGGATGGACGTCTCCATTTTCAGATTGCCCGGCTCTATTTGAAGGTCGGGGATCGCGATTCAGCCAAGCAAGCCTTTGCAGAGTCAGAGCGATTGCGACGGGAAGGTTTAACCCGGGCAGCGGTCGCAATGCAGCAAGGCGAGAACAACGGCGATTCTCAATAAAGGCGATTCTGAACACGGGCTTGCATACGCATCTTGAGGACTGAGACAGCGTTTGCCGACAGTTTCTGCATTGAGGACGAAAATACGTCAATGGAGCCAGTCAAAATGAGTCATAAGCGCGGCATTGTTCTATTGTTCGTCATTTCCAGCAGCATGGGCCGCGAATGAGCCTCAATTCGCCATTAAGGCATCGCACACAGATGCGAACGGCGTCACCTTCCAAACCGCGGCCGGCACCATGCGGATTGAGGCCTGTGGCGATCGCGTCATACACGTTGTGGCCAGCCCCAGCTCGGAAATTCCCAGCCCCAAGGTCCCTATCGTCACGCAAACGTGTCGGGCTAACAACCTTCAGGTCAAAGTCGGGAAGAAGGAGACCAAGCTCTCCACTGCGGCAATCACAATCTCCGTCAATGCCGCGACGGGCGCCGTGAGTTTCTTCTCCAGAGACGGAAAGGCCTTGTTGGCCGAACCAACGCAGGGAGGCAAAACCTTCGACGTACCGTCCGTGGCGGAAATGAAGACGTGGCAAGTGCAGCAGAGTTTTCTTTCGCCCTCCGACGAGGCCCAGTACGGTTTAGGACAGCACCAGGAAGGCATTTTCAATGTTCGTGGAGTCCCGATTCGCCTTCACCAGGCGAACACGAACATTTCGATTCCTTTTCTTCTGTCCAGCAAGGGATATGGAATCCTGTGGAACAATCCTTCCCTGACTGACTTCAATCCGGCCGACCAAACCGTAGCCATCGATCCAACCACCGGGAAGGGCAAATTCACCACCGGCGCAAAAGGCGTTTACGGCTTCCTCCTCAGTAGCGATAACAGAGACCACCTCGTGGTCGAAGTCAACGGGCAGCACGTCATCGATTTGCACAACATGTGGCTTCCAACATCGGCTTCGGGTTACGTGGAATTGGAAGCCAACAAGGAATACGAAGTCTCCGCGAAAGGCGGCCCTGGTGGCGTTCAACTGGCAGTCAGGCCTCCCCAGGACACCACGACATTCCGTTCCGAAGTGGGGCAGGCGGTGGACTACTACTTCTTCTATGGCCCTGAGTTGAATCGGGTCATCGCTGACTACCGTCAGCTAAGCGGTGAAGCGCCACTGTTTCCAAAGTGGGCCTACGGTTACTGGCAGTGTCGGGAGCGGTATCACAGCCAGCAGGAAATTCTCGATATCGCCGCCGAATTCCGGAAACGAAAAATTCCGGTCGACGCATTGGTGCAGGACTGGCAATACTGGGGCAAATACGGCTGGAGCGCCATGAAGTTCGACGAGCAGTATTATCCGCAACCCAAAGAAATGATGGATCAGCTGCATTCCGAGGACCTGCACATGCTGATCTCGGTATGGTCAAGATTTGGGGAAGATACTGACGTTTATAAGCGGATGAAAGCTCAAGGTTTTCTCATTCCGGGGGAAGTCTGGACGGACTTCTTTAATCCCGCGGCTCAAACCGCGTACTGGTCGGAACTCAATAAAGGAATTTTCCAGGTCGGGATGGATGGCTGGTGGATGGACGCGTCAGAGCCGGAGTTTGACGTGCTCAAGGGCAGACAGACGTTTCTGGGAAGCGGAGAGTCGGTGCGTAATGCCTATCCGCTATACGTCACCAAGGCCATCTACGAAGGCCAGCGCGCAACTACAGATCGGAAGCGCGTGGTGATTCTGACGCGTTCGGCCTTTGCTGGACAACAGAGGAATGCGGCCAGTTCGTGGTCAGGTGACATCACCGGCGACTGGATTACACTTCAGCGCCAGATTCCCGCGGGCCTGAGTTTCAGCATGTCCGGAATGCCGTATTGGACGACCGATATCGGCGGTTTCTTTCGGCCAAAGGATCAATACACATCCGACGCATACCACGAAGTGCTGATTCGCTGGTTTCAATATGGCGCGTTCTGTCCGATTTTCCGCGTCCATGGATATGTTTCTAATGCTGAGATTTGGAACTACGGCCCACAAGTAGAAAACATCCTCACGCAATACGATGAGTTGCGATATCGTTTGCTGCCGTACATTTATTCTGCCGCTTGGGGCGTCACCAGCAACGGCGATACGCTCATGCGGGCGCTGCCGCTGGAGTTTTCCTCCGATGCGGGCGCACGAGGCATCTCGGACCAGTTTATGTTTGGCCCCTCGTTGCTGATCAACCCTGTAACCACTAAAGGGGCGACACAGCGAACCCTTTATCTTCCAGCCGGCAGCGACTGGATAGACTTCTGGACGGGCAAACGCACGCAGGGCGGGCAGACCGTCACCGCAGAAGCTCCACTCGACCGAATTCCTATTTTCGCCAAGGCCGGCTCAATTGTTGCTTTCGGTCCGCGAGTGGAATCGGCGTCAGCCAAAGCGGATCCCGTCGAACTGCGGGTCTATGCCGGAGCCAACGGCGACTTCAGCCTGTATGACGATGAAGGCGACAATTACGACTATGAGCATGGAGCCCATTCCATCATTCCCATGCATTGGGATGACAAGTCTGAGACACTAACGATCGGCGATCGTCGCGGGAGTTTCCCTGGAATGCTGGAGCGCAGGACTTTTCACATCGTGCGCGTTACCGACGCGCATGGAGTCGGGATCACATCCGCCCCGAAGGCCGATGCCACCATCGAGTTTGAAGGCAAAGCTGTTTCGATCCGCGTCCCGCTTCCGCCCACACGTGAGAAGATGTGATAGACAGGAGCGATGGAGGGCGAACATTAGGATTCCCGTTCGGCTGGCGGGTATGTCGGTCTTCTCGAATATGGGCGGCAAACGGAATAGTGCCGGGGACCTCTCTTCCGGTTTCATTGCGGAGTTGTGCCGCGCTTCGAGGCAGTCGGGCGTCAGGAGTGACTGCTCGTAATGACGATCACTCGTCGCTCGTTTGTCCTTTCTCGCTTTGTGCAGCTGCTCAAACGGCGAGTTCTCAACAAGGCGTGGCGTCACGCGATGTGAAGCCGCAAGCGGCTCCGGCGCCCTCGCAACGCCCGTTCCGGGCGCACTTGGCGGACGTCGCGGAAGCCGCTGGCCTGCGTTCCCCGGTCATCTATGGCGGGGTTGAACGCAAGAAATACATTCTGGAGGCCAACGGTTGCGGTTGCGCCTTCATTGATTACGACAACGATGGCTGGATGGACATCTTCCTGCTTTCAGGAACCCGCCTGGAGGGAGACCCGCCCGAAGCGACAAATCGGCTCTATAAGAACAACCGCGATGGCACGTTCACCGACGTTACCGACAAGGCCGGCCTGAGAGCGGTAGGTTGGGCCTGCGGAGTTTGCATCGCCGACTACAACAACGACGGTTTCGACGACATCTTCTGCACCTACTTCGGAGAGAATCGGCTCTATCGCAACAACGGAGATGGGACGTTCACCGACGTGACCCGGAAGGCCGGGCTGTGGCAGGAAGGTCCACCCCGCTGGGGCGCCGGCTGTGCTTTTTTCGACTACGACCGGGACGGCCATCTCGATCTGTTCGTCTCCAACTACATCCGTTTCGACTTGGAGCACGCCCCGGTACCCGGGCAGAACGCCACCTGCACCTGGAAGGGCGTTCCGGTCAACTGCGGACCCCGCGGATTGCCCACTGGCAAAAACGTTCTGTATCACAACAACGGTGATGGGACCTTTACGGATGTCACCCGGCAATCAGGAATTGCCGCGGCTGCTGAAACTTACGGCATGACCGTGGTCACGGCCGACTTCGACGAAGACGGGTGGATCGACATTTTCGTCGCTTGTGATTCCACGCCCAGCCTGCTGTTTATAAACAATCGTGACGGGACCTTTCGCGAAGAAGGAGTGATGCGGGGTGTAGCCCTCAGCGACGATGGCATGGAACAAGCCGGGATGGGGGTCGGCATCGGCGATTACAACCTGGACGGCCATCTCGACCTTTTCAAGACGCACTTCATCGGCGACACTCCGGGATTCTATCGAAACGATGGGAAGGGCACTTTCGAGGAGGTCACGCGCTCGGCGCGGGTTGGCGTAGAGACTCGTTACACGAGTTGGGGCACAGGCGTTGTGGATATAGACAACGATGGCTGCCCCGACATTTTCATCGTGACTGGGAACGTCTATCCGGAGGTTGAGAAAAGGTTCCCGCAATATCCCTACAAGACACCACGAGTCTTGTTTCGCAATCTTGGGGATGGAACTTTTGAAGAACTGACCACGCAGGCCGGACCGGGAGTCACGACTCCGCATAGCAGCCGCGGATGTGCCTTCGGCGACTTCGACAACGATGGCGACATTGACGTGCTGATCGCCAATATGAATGAGTCGCCGTCGCTGCTGCGAAATGACGTTGACCCCAGGCAGCATTGGATTAAAGTGAAACTGGAGGGAGTGAAATCCAACCGAAGCGCGATCGGTGCCCGCGTGATTGCGCATTATGGTGGCAAGAAACAGGCGCAAGCCGTCGTCAGTCAGTCCAGCTATTACTCGTGCAACGATCCCCGGTTACATTTTGGCCTGGGACCGGTCACCACGGTTGATATAGAAGTATTCTGGCCTGCCGGTCTGCATGAAATTCACAAGAGCTTGCCCGCGAATCAACTGGTAACGCTTCGCGAGGGTGCAGGTCAGGTCGCGAACAAGGGCTGGAGCAAAGCCTGACCGCGTGCCATTTAGATCCCAAGTGGGTGTAATCCCCGGAAGAGATTGGGTGCGATCTCATACTTGCGGCACGTCTCCGCCACGTTGCCGCTCTGCAGAACTTCCACCACAATCTGCCACTTCTCTTCCGGGGTTCTTTGGACTCTCGACATTCCCGCCTCCTGGCGGAGGCCCCCAGCCTAACTAACTTCCGTGTCCAGTTCTACAGGGGTGCCCTACAGGCGAGTCGACGCCACGTTACGTACGAAACGGAATATTTCTATTCCAGTTTTGGTGTCTTATAGATTGTGGTTCCCTCGACTGAGATCTCCACGTTAACTAGATATCGAGAGAGCTCGACGATATTAACTGTCATTCCAAGGCCGGGTGCATCTGGGACGTGGATCTCGCCGTTCTGGTCAGGTTGCAAGTGATTCGTGGTCAGGTCCACAGCCAGCTGTTTTAGCGCCGCCGGGTACTCGCATATCCTGTGCTCTGCCAGCCCGGCGAAGGGTTGCAGGGAGGCGCTAAGAGCGAGATGCGAAGTGAAGGTGTGGTTCACATAAGTAACCCCACGCGCCGCCGCATAGTCCGCCACTCGTTTTGATGGGCCGATGCCACCGATACGACCGCAGTCGATCTGAATGAATCCCACCTTTCCGTAGTCGATCAGATGACGCGCCATATGATAGTTGTGTGCGCCTTCGCCTCCAGCAAGTCTAATGTTAGGGCTGCGCGTGGATAGCAGTCTGTAGGACTCCAGAGCACTTGTTTGGAACGGTTCCTCCAGCCAATGAGCGTGGATGCCCTCCAGCGCAGGCAACCGGGTGGCGGCGGCTTCCACATCATCGCCCCATATCTGGCCCGCGTCGATGCACACTAATCCTTCGGGGCCGAGCCCCTCGCGCGCTGCCCTCAACTGGTCGGCATCTTTTTCGACAGACTCCCGGCCAAACGGTCCCCATCCGAATTTAACGGCCCGGAATCGTTGAGCTCGCGCGAATCTGCTCTTTTCCAACGTAGCCTGGGCCGTATCGCCAAACAGCATGGACGCATAAGGCAGCTTGGGATAGGTGCGGCTGTAGCCCAGCAGTTGCCACACCGGCTGTCCGCGCTCTTTGCCCAGAAGATCCCACAGCGCCATCTCGACACCCGAAAAAACATGCGGCGCCTGGAGTAAGTCCATGCTGTTGTATTCGACATCGAGGCCGATGCGCGCAATGTCTTTCGGTCCATTCAGCTCGCGCCCCAGCACCGAATCCTGCACAGGTCGGCAAATGCCGTGTGACATGGGCCCAAGAAATGCGGCGATGGATGCCAGAGGAGCCGCTTCGCATTCTCCCCAGCCCTCATGATTGCCGGACCGCACTCGGACCAGCAGAGCGTCCTGGCTGCCATCGGCCTCAGTCGTAATCTCTGGCATTGCAAGATAGAAAAGATCCACTGATTCAATGTTCATTGATTGAGCTGTTGCCTCGAGAATTAAGAGTCTTCATCAATTGTTGATTTGGCACAGATTCAAAGTACCGCAACGTTCTTGAGCCCACGAATGTGCGACGGGACGCGCTGACATCCCTTGGCGCCTTCCAACGCTTTGGCTCGAAAACCTTCAGCACAGACTTTCTAACTCCGACTTAGCGCTCCTTGTCATGAACAATAAGTCGGTTCCGAGCACGATAAGGCGCCCTCCGCCGGCAATTTCATTCCTGGCGTAGTCGGCGGTCATGCAGAAAGCGCCATGCGCCACCTTTGCCTTCAGGCAAGCCCGGCGAACTCGCTCCACCGCCTGGACGACGTCCGGTGCGGAAGTCTGACCCAGCAGCCCCAGGCTTGCCGAGAGATCGTAGGGGCCAATCAGGATGCCATCGACTCCGGTAATTGCGATGATCTCCTCGACGCACTCGACCGCGTCCTTGTGCTCGATCTGCAAGATCAGAGCGATCTCTGTATTCGCAGTCCTGAGGTAGTTGTCGAAGTTCAATCCATAGGCCTGGGCCCTCGCCAGGCCCACGCTGCGTTGTCCCATGGGAGTGTACTTCGCAAAACTAACCGCGCGCTTCGCATCTGAAACTGATTTGATCAGGGGCACGACGACGCCATCACATCCTGTGTCGAGGGCTTTTTTGAAGTGCTCGGCGCTGTTGTCCGGCAGGCGAATCACGCCATAGGTTGCAGGTGCTACGGCTTGAATGATGTGCTGCGCCGCCGCCATATCCACCACAGAATGTTCACCATCGATAAAAAGCCACTCGAATCCGCAGAGTGACAAGGCCTCCGCGACCTCAGTCGAACTTGTGCTCACCAAGCAGCCAATCAGCGGCCTTGGGTCGGCGAGACGCTCCAGGAACGAAATTCCCGACCTATTCATTGGGCCTCTTTCTGCCATCCGGCTCGGTAGGGTAGACGGGGCTAATTAGTTTATTAATGAATGAATACTAGGCTATGTTCCTAAATACTCATATTATTTATTTCTATCATAAAACAAATCGCTTGACACCCCTGTAGATCGTTCTGCTAGTCTCGGCTTGCCAATTTCTCATGTCGTGGCCAGGGCCCTCATGGAAATCTCGGCCGGAGCGTCCTCGCCCCGTCGCAACCAATAATTTCAACTTTCTCTCTTAGTGGCGCGCCTGGCTTAGGAGAAAAGAATGAATATCGCTCACGATCGACCCCGTAAGGCCAAGAGCCTCCCTGTTCGCGACGAAGTTCTCTCCGAGAGCTCGGGTTCGGACAGCAAGAAATCATATACGCAGTTGGAAGGGCCGGAGCTACGGCGGGCCTACGGAATCATGAGAACAATTCGGGAATTCGAGGAACGGCTTCACCGCGAATTTGCCACTGGCGAGATACCAGGCTTCGTCCACCTTTATGCCGGAGAGGAAGCCATCGCCACGGCCTTCTGCATGAATCTCGACCAGCGTGACAAGATCACCAGCACGCATCGGGGCCACGGCCATTGTCTCGCCAAGGGATGCGAGGTGCGCGGCATGATGGCAGAGATCTACGGGAGAAAAAGCGGCTTGTGCGCGGGCAAGGGAGGCTCCATGCATATCGCCGATCTTGCAAAAGGAATGCTGGGTGCTAACGGCATCGTAGGCGGTGGCCCGCCGTTAGCGTGCGGGGCTGCGCTGTCCGCCAAGAAGTTGGGGACCGGGGGAGTTGCGGTGACGTTTGTTGGCGACGGCGGGGCGAACCAGGGAACCACGCTCGAGAGTCTCAATCTCGCGTCGATCTGGAAGCTGCCCTGCATCTTCGTCATCGAGAACAACGGCTACGCGGAAGCCACGTCCTGCAAGTATTCCGGAGCGTGCCACGACTTCGCCGACCGGGCGCATGGCTTCAACATGCCGGGAGTCATTGTCGACGGGCACGATTTTTTCGCGGTCTATGAGGCTGCGGCCGAGGCGGTGCAGCGGGCCCGAATCGGAGGCGGCCCCACGCTGGTCGAGTGCAAGGTGAGCCGATATTACGGCCACTTCGAGGGCGACGCGCAAAGCTACCGGGCGCCGACGAAGTTAAGAAAATCCGCGAAGGACGCGACTGCCTCACCAACTTCTCTCAGAGGGTAACTTTGGCAGGCTTGCTGAAACGGTGCGAGCTTGATCAGATCGACGCACAGGTGCTGGCCGTGATCGAGGATTCCGTTGTGATGGCCAAGGCCGCATCGAAGCCTTCCGCGGCGGACCTCCTCACTGATGTCTACGTTTCGTACTGAGACTTCGAAGGCGAAAACCATGGACCGGAAAATCAGCTTTCAGCAGGCCATCAACGAAGCCATGGCACAGGAGATGGAACGCGATCCTACCGTCATCGTGATGGGCGAGGACGTCGCTGGCGGAAGCGGCACCGACGGTCCGATGGATGCTTGGGGAGGCGTGCTCGGAGTCACCAAGGGACTTTGGGATAAGTTCGGTGACCGCGTGATGGATACCCCGATTACAGAATCGGCTTTCGTGGGGGCTGCTATCGGTGCCGCGACCACCGGTTTGCGGCCGGTCGTGGAGCTGATGTTCGTCGATTTCATGGGAGTTTGTTTCGACCAGATTTTCAACCAGGCCGCCAAGTTTCGGTACATGTTTGGCGGAAAGGCGGTGACGCGCTGGTAGTGCGTACGATGTATGGCGCCGGTCTCCGCGCTGCCGCGCAACATTCACAGTGCCTGTATCCCGTGTTCACTCATATCCCGGGATTGAAATGCGTGATTCCATCAACTCCCTACGACGCCAAGGGCCTGCTGATCCAGGCAATCCGCGACAACGATCCGGTCATTTTTTTCGAGCACAAGCTGCTCTACTCGATGCAGGGCGAGGTCCCCGAAGAACCGTACGCGATCCCCTTCGGAGAGGCGCGTATCATCCGCGAGGGTTCTGACGTGACCATCGTGACTCTGGGCCGAATGGTCCACATCGTCTCAGACGCGGCGAAGGCACTGGCCGCGGAAGGGTGCGCGTGTGACGTGATTGATCTGCGAACCACGTCGCCCCTGGACGAGGACAGTATTCTCGACAGCGTCGAGAAAACAGGACGACTGGTGGTTGTGGACGAGGCGTATCCGCGCTGCAACATGGCTACTGACATATCGGCACTGGTGGCGCAACGCGCCTTCTCCTACCTCAAGGCGCCGATCGATGGTCACACCGCCACACACGCCCGTACCTTTCAGTGACGTGCTGGAGAACCTGTACGTTCCTGATGCCGGCAAAGTTACCGGCGCGGTCCGGGAAACCATGGCGTACAAGGCATGACCGTGATTCATCCCCTGACCATGCCGAAGTGGGGCCTTTCCATGGCGGAGGGCAGGATTGGTGACTGGCTCGTCCGGGAGGGAATGGAAATCAAGCCGGGCGTAGAGCTGGTGGCGGTCGAAACCGACAAGATCCTCAGCCCGCTCGAAGCGACTGTCTCCGGCAAGCTGCGTCGCATCCT